>NZ_AUCB01000027.1 GCF_000429545.1 Arenibacter certesii DSM 19833 | reverse complement strand
TGGATGACTTTGGACTGGCTCACTTGGATAGAAAACAGCAAATGGACCTGATGGAGATCATTGAGGACCGGCATGGAAGATCATCTACCATTATTGCAAGTCAACTTCCTGTGGGAAGCTGGTACGATATTATTGGAGAAGCAAGCATCGCTGACGCGATATTGGACCGACTGGTACACACCTCTCACCGGATAGAATTAAAGGGAGAAAGTCTAAGAAAAAAACTGTAATATTGTCATTAACTTATCTTTTTGACCAAAATCCTTAGGGGGGTCAGTATGGCCAGAATAGGGGGTCAACATCACCAGAATATCCAGGCTTCCTGTATTGGTTAAAAGGATACCATTTGCTCCTAATTTTGCTGCTCGTGACTTTAATTCAGTTATTGCTTTGTCCTGTGCAGATTGTCTTGAAAGTACCACGTCGCTACTAACCTCAATTATTCCTATATTTTCGAATTTTACTGGTGGGTCAAGGTATATTTTTACTTCTATTGGATTAATTGGTTGTCTCGCAGTTCCTGTAATAATTGTAGAGCCAGTAACACATCCCAACAAAAAAGTGAAAAGTAAAATCACATTGATTGTGCTGAAAACTCTGATGATTTTTTGCTTTATTAGTAATTTATTAAACTGTTTCATTATTAATTCTCTTTCAATCCACTAATTATCGCTGAACTGACCACGTGTGTTCGTTAAGATACATGGTTACAAAAGTCATATATTAACCTTTACACTAAATTGATTTCCAATCTTGTAGCCTGTTCTTTATTCTTTAAGTGTTTTTTGAAATTTCAGCATATTGCATTCCATGATTCTTAGGTTTTACATTATACCCCATTTTATTATAAAACTCAATCAAGACGTCTGGTGAAGAATAATCAGGACTGTTTGTTAGCTCTCCATAAATTTTTTTAAAACCATTTTTCTTTGCACATAATTCAAATTCAGTTAGAACATTTGTACCTAAGCCTTCTCTTTTTCTATATACCTTAAAATCATAGATTTTTATACTAGTTCCAAAAATGTCGTAATTCAGTATAAAAGCTTTAGTTCCGTCTGAAAATTCTCCCCTGACCTCTAATTTTTTCGTATCTAAAGAAACGTTTAAATTCTCATTGTTATGTATAATATTTTCTATCATTTATATGATAATGACTCTAATTGAATTGTATTTTTTTGAGCTATTGCAAATAACACCCAAGCTCGTATGAATATTGCGGAGGCACGCCGTCTGCGACAGCAACGGTTGTGTCGGCGCGTTGGCCGAATTCCGTCTGTGCACGAAGCTAACTCCTTTTGCCCGCCTGTACCGAACGGCTACATTAGGTTTGGTTTATTTTTATTTTTTCTTTTTCAAAGCTAAACTCTTAAGACTTAGCGTCAGTTTAAAAATACACAGACCTTTCGATTTAACAATAAAGTCCGCATTATAACTATCTAAAAATTTTTCTGAAGTGGTCATTTTCTCAATTTGAGTAAAATGTATTTGTATATGATTTGTTGTGTGATTAAGCACCTAATTTAACAAATAAAAACCGAATAGAAGATGCTGGAGGATTTTTGTAAGTAGGTGAGAACTAACAATAAATTATATACGGTGTGTGTGCCCAGCATGGGCATCTTTTATCTACTGCAAAGTAGATAATTAATCTAGAGGGTGCAAGGTTGCCCGATCTGTCTAGGCGGGCCTGCCCGACTATGTCATTCAGGCGGGCTCGCCTAACGGATACACAGGTCCCTTATGTACAGCAGCCTAAAGCTCAATACTGCGTACTACAATCACTGTAAAACGGTTAAAAAGGAAAGGTTATGTTAGTTTATTGGAATACTACAAACGTTAAGTCTCATTATCGAACCGCCCAGTACGAGACCCGTACGCTGGGTGGTGTGAGAGGTGCAGTCCGTCATCTAATGGCGGACCCACCTACTCGATTGGCAGCTGGTTTTTATTTTTCCGATTCTACATATTTTTTAAAATTTCCTAAAATAGCTTGCCATCCTGCTCGTTGTTGTTCGTCCGAATTAGTTCCTTCTGCATCGAAAGTTTCACTTACGGTCACTTCATTTCCATTTTCTGAAAAGTCAATTTTCACAATTCTCCCATCGGACATTTTGTATGTGATTAATTCCTTTTCGATTATTTTTTCATAATCTCCAGTAAAATCAAACCCCATACTTCCATCTTTGGCTACCATTCTCCAAGAGAATTTACCATTTGGTTTTAAATCATTTTCAGCTTTTGGACAGCACCATTCATCTGTGGCGAAATTCCAATTCTTGATGTGTTCAGGTTTGGTCCATAAATCCCAGACTTTATTAATGTCTGCTTTTACAGTAGTTTGGACAGTTATTGTAGGATTTTTTGATTTCATTTTATTTGTTTGATTTTTATAGTTGGTTTTAAACTAATGCTAAATTCCGATTACGTATGATGTAATTGATTTTACTTTCGTTCCTTTTGCTCCACTAAATTCATAAAAGTCCGAAAACGCATATTTTTTACCGTTCTGCATTTTTATAATTCCGCTTACAGCACCTTCTTTTCCGTGAGTTAAAATTCGGTCGAGTATTAATTCTGATGCTTTTTCCTTTTCCATCTTTTCCAATTCCTCCGTAAACTTTTCTTTTCCCTCAATTTTTTTGTCGCCAATTATATTCCAAACAATTTTGTCCGTTACGCGCTCTGCCAAAAATTCAGAATTTCCTTTAGCAAATGCAATATTTATTTTTTTTAGAAATTCCTTTTTTGGTGCATTTCCGCAATCAGAACTTACAGTTATTTTTGTCATGTTTCCGAATATTTAATTTCAAGTCAAGGTAATATCCCGCTTTTTAATAAATCCATTTTAGTTAATATGACTTAATAGATTTAAAGTTACTCCGTTTGGGTCTTTTATAAAAAATCGTCTAACTCCCCAACTCTCGTTGGAAATCGGATAAACAATTGCAATATTCTCTTTTTTAGCACGTTCGTACCAATTATCAATATCGTTTACTTCTATTGACAAAAAAATAGCAGAATTATCTAAAGGTTTATTTTCTTTATTCTGAAAAACAGAAATTTGAGCTGTTCTATTTTCTTTTGATACAAAAGTTAAAATCCACTCCATATCCATTGCTAATTCCATTCCCATAAAATCAGTATAGAATTTCTTGCTTTTTTCAATATCATCAGAGTAAATATTTGGTACTATCCTATGCATTGTTAACTGTATTCGTTTTGTTAATTGTTTTTATTTCAGTTCATTTTTTTTGGATTTTACAACTGCAAGGTTATTTATAAGTTTCCATTCCTTGTCGGCATCTAAAACGAATGAATTATAGGAAATAAAATCGTTTTCAGCACTTTCAATTCTCAATTTAACGGATGCAATTTTTCCGCTTTGGTCAATCTCAAGGATTTCCAGTTGTCTTGGTAGTCCACCAAAAACTCCACTTTTAATTTTATTTAGATATTCGTTTTTGGTGACTATGGTAATTCCCGAAGTTCCCATAAATCCGTTATTCGTAACTCGAAAATCTTTGTGAAGTACTTTGTCCAAAAGTTCAACGTCACTAGTATCTCCACCTTTTACAAAGTCGATAATTGCTTGTTTTATTCTGTGGTTTTCTTTCATTTTAATTTTAGATGGTATTTTCTTTGTTGGTAACGGTTTCTTTAGTCCCATAGCGTTCACATAGCGGATTCCATTTTCCGTCTAGTTTGATCTCCCAATGCTCTTTATAGGTATTACCTTCTTTGTCAAAAACCATTGTGGAACGCTCTGTTTCGCCCGTAATAGTCCACAGATTACCTTCTATTTTTAAGTCATACGCTCTATAGGAACCACCATTGTCAAATAAATGTAATTTAGGTTGTGAGCTATCGTTATCTGTACCTATAATAGAAATTCCAAAATGTTCATTGTCAACAAATTTATAGTTCCAATGTGCCACTAAAAAATTATTTCCCAGAATGGTTACGTTTTGAGTGCCATGAAGTGGTTGGTTTGCATCTATAGGTGCTCCTGGGAGATTTTTCCCTTGTACGTTCCACATACCTTTAAAAAGCATTAGTGGTTTCATTTCTTCAATTATTTCCATTCTTATTTTAGTATTTATCATGCAAACCCCACCAACTACCGGGTTTGTCACTACCACGACCTTCGGGTTTTTCCCAATCTTCCTGTCTTCCTAATGCTGTGAGGTCAAGATAATTCAAAGTTCCCATTAATAATTCGCAACCTCTTTCATAAGATGAATAGGTATGGAAGATACTGTCGCCTTTTCGGATAAAAACACTATTTCCTGGTTGCTCACCTTTCCAATTCTTCCAGTTTTCGCCCAATGTACTTATGTCTTCATAATTGTAAACGTGCGAACCTCGGTCGGCATCAATTGTGACATGATAATCATAGTTGAAGTCATTGTCAAAAGAAGAATACCAAGGTATTGTCCAGCCCATACGTTTTTTAAATTTCTCAAGCTTTTCCAATGGTGCTCTTGAGACAAGTACCAAAGTCACATTGCGAGCGTGCAAATGGGCAAGATTCCCAATGTTGTCTGTTTGAAAAGAACAGCCTTTACATCCCTCATTCCATTCTGGGTCAAACATAAAGTGCTGTACAATTAACTGGTTACGTCCTTTAAATAACTCCAATAGACTTTCCTTACCCTCTGGACCATCAAAAATGTATTCCTTATTGACTTCGACCATTGGTAATTGGCGTCGTCTGGCATTAATTTTTTCGTGTTGTTTTGTAAATTCTTTTTCCTCTATGAGCAAAGCTTTACGCTTCTTAAGCCATTCGTCCCTTGAAACAATATCTGGCAAACTATAGGCTTCTTTTTTCATAGCTACAATTTCTTTTGAATACTTTCGAGTTGTTTGCTGTGTCTTTGAGCGTGCTCAATCATTAAGTGAAGCCATTCGTATCGTGTCAAACCATCTGGAGAAGGAGGAAATTCCAATTCTGAAACAAGAGCTTTTAGGTCTTTGCTCTTTATGGTCTCTAATTGATTTTCTTTTTGTTGTTGTAAGGTTTTTAATAAATCATCAGCGTTGTGAGGGGGTTGTTCTGGCTCTAAAGGTGCTGCTGATTTCATTTTGTCCTTGCCACGAAAGATATCTTGAATAAGGCTAACTTGTTCATCATAGCGTCGTTTTGTCGACTCTGTTTTCCCGTTTGACAACTGTTGTAGTATGCCTCCATTTGATTTTATAATATGCTCTGCTACTTGGCCTGCTGTCCAACTTCCCTCAAAAGGAACGGTGTTAATCTCTTTCTCTGAAAAATTTGAAAGTGTCTTATTGAAATTTTGATAGGTCGTTTCAATCTCATTAATGAGTTCTTGCTGTGTCAAACTTTTTGTATTCATTTTGTTTAATTTATATATTAAACAATTAATGAATTTAAAAAAGACGTTACAAAAAGAGTAATCGAAATAATTTTTTTTTTAATCCGAAAGCAAATGGATACGGTGGATGCGATTTTTTTAGCTTGTTGCCAACGTTTCGTGTATGAGCAGTGGCGTGGTTCGTCACGGACAATTGTAAACAAGTACTTACCATTGGAAAATCCGCAGGATTTTCCAAGTAGGCGAGGACAAGCCATTGCTTATACATATTGTGTGTGCCCAGCATGGGCATCTTTTATCTACTGCAAAGTAGATAATTAATCTAGAGGGTGCAAGTCCCTTATGGGCAGGGGTAATCCTTCGTCTACGCTCGGGACAGGCTTTTTGAACCATTAGTAAGTCGCAAGGGTGGTAACTGCGAGGTTACATCTGAAGGAAGCGAGACTACAAAACTCGGTACTGATCCTTCGACTGCGCTCTGGACAGGCTAAACAGGAACCAGATATGAGGCTGTGAGGATGGATGAGCAAGCACATCATTGTAAAGTCCGAAACACTTTTAGGTGAATGCCGAAGCAGTAGATCTGGCAGGAATCGAGGGAAAGAAGATGTCATTACCTGGGGAGGTCTCCAAAGTTACGTGTAGCTAAATGGAGAAGTCAGCTGACGTCGTAGTAGCCAACCACCTGATAGGTTGGTGAAGGACTGAACGATAATGGTCATTAATAAACCACGGAGCGGTTTTGTGTTACGGATAGTTTTCCAGTAAAACAGTAGCCATGGATTAAGCGGGACAGCGAAACAATTTTAGTGTTAATGATTAAACGTTTAACAAGTAAAAAGAACCTTAACGACGCCTATTTACAGGTATTCCGCAACAAGGGTGGTGCAGGAGTGGACGGAGTTTCCGTAATGGAACTTAAATCCTTGCTCCGAACCCATGCCAAGCGATATACCCAACAGATAGAACGGGAGTCTTATCAGGTGTCTCCAATATTAGGAATTGAAATACCCAAGAGCAACGGCAAGAAACGGATGCTTGGCATTCCCACCGTTGTCGACAGGGTGTTTCAACAAGCACTGCACCAAGTACTGCAGCCCATATTTGAGACGGACTTTCAAAAGCACAGTTACGGGTTCAGACCACAACGTAACGCCCATCAAGCGGTCGCACAAAGCCTAAAGAATATTAATTCAGGGTACCAGTGCATAGTAGACATCGATTTAAAGAGCTTCTTTGACGAGGTGGAACACTATGTCCTCTTGGAACTGATATATAAAAAGGTGAAATGTAGACCCACGATGAAGCTGTTACGCTCATTCCTTAGGGCACCGATACTAATCAGCGGCAAACTACACAAGCGCAAAAAGGGCGTCCCGCAAGGTTCGCCTCTAAGTCCGTTGCTTTCCAATATCCTGCTTAATGAGCTGGATAAGGAACTGGAAAAGCGCGGACATCGTTATGTTAGATATGCTGATGATTTCAGTATCTATGTCAGAAGTAAAAAGTCAGCGAAAAGGGTAGGTAACAGTATCTACAAGTTTCTGCGCGACAAGCTCCGATTGCCAATAAATAGAAAGAAAAGTGGCATACGCAAACCTTTGGATTTCCAAGTACTAGGGTTCGGTTTTGTACCAACCTATAAGAAAGGGGAAAAAGGCAAATATCAGCTGGTGGCCGAACCGTCGAAGTGGAAAGAATTTAAAACAAAACTTAAATATCTGACCAAAAAGACGATACCCGCCAGTTTTGAAGAACGTATTTCAAGCATCAATCTGTTGGTACGAGGGTGGATTAATTACTTTAAGCCGGCATCTATTCAGGCCAAGTTCAAAAAGCTGGAAGAATGGCTGCGCAACCGACTGCGGTATTGTATTTGGCATCATTGGAAGAAACCCGAACGGAAACGGAAAAACCTGATCCGTCTGGGCATTGACCAAGACCAAGCCTACGCTTGGAGCCGTACCAGAATGGGGGGATGGGCTGTAGCCCAAAGCCCAATACTGCGAACTACGATCACCGTAAAACGGTTAAAGAGGAAAGGTTATGTTAGTTTATTGGAATACTACAAACGTTAAGTTTCATTATCGAACCGCCGTATACGAGACCCGTACGTACGGTGGTGTGAGGGGTGCACTCCGTCATTAGATGGCGGAGCCATCCACTCGATTACCTGCCGTTTTTATTTTTTTTCTTCTTGATACCATTTATAGAATTGTCTGACCATGTTTAAATCTGTAAAATCTTGGGTTCCATAGTCGATCCAAAAAGGTCCTTCGGCTTCAATTTCTTTAATCTTAAAAACTGTCTGGATTCGTTCAAACAGTTTTTCCTTGTCGTAGAATGAGACTAAATACTCATATCTGTCTCTGGATAAATCTCCCTTAAAAGGCTCTGGCTTAGCAGAACTTCTTACTGTTGGTGTGTATGACTTAAGAAGAATTAAAATATTCTTTTCATCCCTATCAAGAAATGATTCTACGTACTTGTCAAATTCTGGCTTATCTCTTTCTGCCCAAGTATGTCCAATATATCCAATATGCTCTGGGAAACGCTCAAAAATGGATTTGTCTTTCGATTCTTCAAGAGCTCTCTCTGTTAATATTTTAGCTAACTCAACATATTGCTCATCATTAAATAACTTCTCTTCAGGTTGTTTGCTTGATCTTAGCCAATTATTGATTTCGTAGGCAAATTCAAACTGCTTTGGATAAGTCATTAGTTCTTTCCCAAAGTCGAATAAGTCTTCTTTCTCTTTATGGTTTTTAAGAAGCTGTAAAATAAAAATAGCTGCCTGACCAAATGGTGTTTCAAACCCCATACTCATCATACCACCTTGCTTAGGTAGCTCTCTGCTTATGTCACAAAGTACTTTAGAAATTCTCTTTGCAGATTCCCAATCATACTCTTTTTCAAGACTTCTTAATTTCTGCATGAAATTATCTTTTGAGGTCTTAGTGATTATGCCTTGAACTTTTTCAGTTATCAAGTCAATATTGTCTGTTTGTGCAATAAATTCAAGAAGAAGGTCAAACTCAATATCCGATATATCCCCTTCTATAACAGAGTATGAAAAATACCTATCAAAGTACTTTGTTGAGACTATTCTTTTTTGAACAAACCACTCATTGTAAGTCTCGTTTCCAAAATGATAATTACCGAAAGCCGTGTCTAATCGAGGAAAGAGGTTTGAAAGTAAATCACGTACTTTAGATTTGTCCTTTTCACCAAGGTTAATTTCGAGGTTTTCAAAATGCTTTTTTATTGAATCGATTTTTGCCTGATTATTACCATGCCCGTAGGTCTCAGAATACGATCCGATAAAGTAGTCTGGGTTATTCTTGACGAATGAATAATGTTCAGGATAGAAAACTCTCAAGGCTTCAATTAACATCAAGTCAATAATATTTACTTCACCTTTTAAGAGTGGTAATGAGAACGATAAAGTATTGCCGTATCTGACTGCTAACCTTGGAGTTGTTAACCTTCCTAGTATGTTGGTTGTAAATTGATAGACAAATCTTTGAACTTCATCTTCTGAAAGATTCAGTTCACTTTTAAGTATTGCATTATCGACTAGTTTAAAGCAAAATTTCTTTAGTGCGTCAGGTTGAGCTTTAGGAATTGACAGGGGCACTTGGATAATTTTTTCTAAAAAATTCTCACCTGCTTTTTTATCACCTGTACCGAATCTTTCTCCAATGGCTGAAGCGACCATTTCCTGGTCGAATGAAAGAATATATGTAGTGTTTTTAAAGTCAGCAGTCAGCTTAACAAGCCTAAATAACGAATAGATTTCTTGTTTGTCTAATCGGTCGATATCGTCAATAAAAATCACTAATCTTTTGCCACTCTCAGAAATGAATTCATCAACCCGTTTTTTAAGATTTTCAAGGTCAACATCAGCTAGGTTTTTACCTACGTCACTAAAATCTACTCCTATGATAGACCCTACGCTGCCATATTTTCCAACGAACCCTGCAAATTTCTCTTTATTTGAGGAGAGTTCCTTTCCTAACAGTTCTGAAACTTTTTTTAAGAAATTCTTAATCAAGGTGTCTTCATCGCCATATCGCCAAGGGTTGAATACTAACGTCAGGATTTCATCATGACTTTCAAGCTCTTTGTTAATGAAATTAAGAACAGTCGATTTCCCTTCTCCCCAAACTCCGAAAATTCCAAAAACTAGAGAGTCTCGATTTTTCCGCTCTACAATTGTTTCGGCAATTCTCTTTGAAAACCCATAACGCTGAAAAGCATCTAATTCTTTCTCAATAATTGGTTTATCTGTTGAGTAGTTTTCCGAATTAGTGTCGTTCATGTTCTTTTTTTAATGGCAGGTAACGTACGGATATAGGTATATGAACCTATATCCCCATCTTATCGGTAACTAACATAGCTCTTATTTCCCAAAATATCCAGTCGGTTATTGGAAAATAATTAACAATCAGATGTTTATAAATATATGAAATCGCTGTAAAATGGAGTAGAGGAGTCTGAAAATCGCTTTGAATTTAGAACCTTACTCTATATGCCACGTGATATTGTAACCTTAAACGAGTGTTACATCAAATCCAAATTCAACTTAGGGAGTAAGTTCGCGGCTTCCTTCATTTTCTTGTCTATGATTTTAGCATAGATCTCCGTAGTTCTTATTTCGCGATGACCAAGACGTTTTGAAACAGTATAGATATCCGCTCCATTTTCTAATAACAGCACCGCATTGGTATGCCTGGCGGAATGAAAGGTGATGTGCTTGTTAATACCGGCAAACATGCACCAGCGAAGGAGTTGGAGGTTCATATGGGCACTATAACGGAGACCTTTGAATACTCGATCATTGGGACCTCTACGTTCCCCTAATAGCTCCCTGGCCTGTTCTGAAACATATAAGTATTCTACGCCCTCTGTTTTCTTTTGCTGAAACACAATTCGGTAAATAAGATCCCCGGAATTGTCCGTACCCTCATCACGTACCTCGGACCACTTTAGTTTATTAATGTCGGACCAGCGTATCCCCGATAAGGTGGAAAATAGAAAGGCACGTTTTAATAATGGAATGGTGCAGGGGGTCTGGGATAGTTTTTGAAGCTCATCTGAAGTAAGATACTCTCTGGTGGATTCTCCCGCTGTAAATCCTTTTACTTTCTTAATGAGGTTCTCCTTTAGGTACCCTTCTTCAAAAGCGGCATTTAAACAAGCCTTAAATTTATTGTAGTACGAATTCTTGGTGTTTTGGGATAACTTCTTTTTACTCTGTGTAACAGCAACGGTGTCCAGGTATTTCTTGTACCCTTTAATAAAATCGACATCAATATCGTCAAAAGTTATAGTAGGGGAGCAGTAGGCTTCTAAATGTTTCTGCGCAGCATCCCAATTGTCATAATTTCCTTTAGACTGGTAGCGCTCCTCTTTCTTCTGAACATAAAAGTCTAATATACTAACTTTTCCTTTGGTGTCGTTTTTAAGGTTATACTTCCCTTGATAGAGTTCAGCCTTTCTTATAGTTAAGATTTTTTCTGCGAGTTCTAAGGTATCTTTGTTTTTCCTTATTTCAGCATCGGTCTTGGGATCGGTTGTGAGATAGAGCTCTAGATATTCAAAATCCCTTAAAATTTTACTTTTACCTTTGGGCGTTGTGGTATGACCTTTATAGTATTCTATATAAAGACTGGTCAATCCGCTTTTCAGCTTTTTCTTTCTGAGATGAATTTTCATACGAGATACAAAATTTGTATCTCGACATCATTTTAACTTAACGAGATACAAATGGGATACAAAAATGTACGAAAAAAGGATGAATAAGAGAAAGCATAAATTTGAAAGTTATTAACAAATTATTGATTTTCAGCTATTTGCAATCAAATGATATTATATGATATCAAATAAAATGAATGTCTATTTGCCGATACAGAAATTAGCGAAAATGTTGCCCAACAATTCATCATTGGTCACCTGTCCAGTAATTTCGCCCAAATGATAAAGCGCTTCCCGGATGTCTATAGCCAATAAGTCACTAGGAGTATCCTCGTCCATTCCAAATTGTACTTTTTCTATCTCTTCCAAAGCTTTTAATAGAGAATTATAATGCCTGGTATTGGTCACAATAGTTTCGCTGTTTCGTAGTGCCCCCGTATTGACAAATTCTAATAAGCGCGACTTCAATTCTTCCACGCCATAACCGGTTTTGGCAGATAAAAGGTATAGGTCTGAAATTTGTCCTTTTAAAATCTCTATTTCCTCAGGTTGCAGTCGGTCTACCTTATTGGCAATCACCAATAGTGGTTTTTGGGGATACCTGTTCTTTATTTTCTCTAATTCTATGGTACTGGATTTTAGCTTGCCTGGATCGGAGGCCATTTCCCAAGCATCAACTAAGAGCACAACTACTTGTGCCTGAGCTATTTTTTCGAAGGTTTTCTGAATACCTATGCTCTCAACCACATCCTCAGTAGCTCTAATTCCTGCGGTATCAATAAAACGGAATCCCACTCCACCTATATTTATTTCATCTTCTATAGTATCTCTGGTAGTTCCGGCAATATCACTTACAATGGCGCGTTCCTCGTTGAGCAAGGCATTTAAGAGGGTCGATTTCCCTACATTTGGTTCCCCTACAATAGCGATCGGAATTCCATTTTTAATCACGTTCCCCACCGCAAAAGAATCGATCAGTCGCTTTAGTACTTCCTGGATCTTAGTTAATAATATTTTAAACTGACTCCTATCGGCAAATTCCACATCTTCCTCTGCAAAATCGAGCTCCAATTCTATTAGAGAAGCAAAGTTGAGCAGTTCTTCACGCAATTTTTCTATTTCGTTGCTAAACCCACCTCGCATCTGTTGCATGGCTATCTGGTGACTAGCTTCGTTATCAGAAGCAATAAGGTCTGCTACGGCCTCTGCCTGACTTAGGTCCATCTTTCCATGTAGAAAGGCCCTTAGCGTAAATTCCCCTGCATGTGCAGACCTACAGCCATTACGTAAAAAGAGCTGAATGATCTGTTGCTGGATATATGGGGAGCCGTGGCAAGAGATTTCTATCACGTCTTCACCTGTATAAGAATTGGGACCTTTAAATACAGATAACAACACCTCGTCCAATACTTTGTTGTCCTCCACAATATGGCCCAAATGAATAGTATGACTTTTTTGCTTTTTTAGGTCCTTACCTCGAATGGATCTAAAATGTGATCCGGCTATAGTAATGGCATCTTTTCCAGAAATTCGGATAACCGCAATGGCACCAGCACCCGAAGGAGTAGCTAAAGCAATAATATTGTCGTTGTTAATCATAAAATACAATCTATAAGCCCCTTATTTTAGACGAAAAAAATGGGAGGTATTGGACATTTTTAAATTCACCGCAAAAATACAATTTATTGAGGACACTCTTAGATAACGAACTAGAGGACGCTGTAAATATATGTGGAACTGTAGAGTGCATATCTCTTTTTGAAAAATTAAAGAATAATATGACAGAAAGGGATGATAAGGCATAGAATTTGATATAACTTGTTAGGAGAGTGATTATTTATAAAGTTATTGATAATAGGGTGGGAGATAATAGGTAATTTTGTAGTGATAAAATACTTTAAGAGCATCCGTATTATAGACCTGCAATTACATTATTTATCAAAAAAAACTTGAAGGGTGCGAAGTATAACCGCCCAAACTAAAAAATAGAAAATGAAACTGAAAAAAAGTTTAGGATTATTGTTGTTATTGGCGTGTGTTAACTTTTCTTATGTGCAAGCACAAGAGCCAGAAACACTCCCTGTACCTACTGCTGAGGAACTAAAGATAGAACAAGCACTGGAAAAGGAGCGGATTAAAGAAGCCAAGGACTTAAAAAAGCGTATGGCTAAGGCTGAAAAAGAAGCTAGAAAAGCGGAGAAAGCCCAGCAAAAAGCAGAAAAGGAATTAAAGAAAAGCAATAAGATTGCATCAAAAATTAATTCTACCAACAAAAAGATAGATAAGGATATAAGTAAAGTAGAAAAGATCCAAGAGAAAATGGAGCGGGATGACAGCAAAGGAAAACTGTCACCACGGGATTTTGAAAAATTACACAAGAAAATTGACAAGCTAAATTCCCGCATTGATAAAAATCAACAAAAAGTGAGAAAGCTGTATAGCAAACAGTAAAACACCATGATTTTTAGATAATGCAATTAATTTTGTAACAAATAGAAGCTTTTGTCGTCTTAGTTTTAGAACCTTTATTTAGATTTAGCGGTTTATTGTTAATGGATCCCATTCTAAACAGGGTTTAGTTCCATATAAATTATAGGATGAAAGCGGAAAACAAACAACTTATAGTGATTACCCACCTAAGCCAGTTACTAGATCTAGTAACTGGTTTTGGTGGGTTACTTGTTCCCCTTATTTTGTGGTTAGCAAAAAGGGATAGTGTTATAGATATGGATGAACATGGCAAATCCATAATTAACTTTCAAATTAGTATGATCTTGTATGCATTAGCATGTATTCCACTAATCCTACTCTGTGGTTTGGGAATCATAGGGATTATTGGTGTCGGCTTACTGTGCATTATATTTCCCATTGTGAATGCCATTAAAGTGTCTAACGGGGAAGCTCCTCATTATCCGCTGAGCATTAAGTTTGTGTAATGCGAAAAATTAAAAAATCCGCATTGTAAATTTACGATGCGGATTTTTTACTGAATAAAGAATAAATTCCTTAGCTATTAAGCATTACTGGCATCACCAACATGGTAACCATTTCCCCTTCATCCAATCCGTCAATAGGGGTAAGGATACCTGCTCTATTTGGTAGACTCATTTCTAACTGTACGTCATCTGAAGTAAGGTTGTTTAACATCTCTACCAAAAAACGAGAGTTGAATCCTATTTGCATATCGTCTCCTTGGTAAGAACAAGTTAAGCGCTCTTCTGCTTTATTACTATAGTCAATATCTTCAGCAGAAATATTTAATTCCGCGCCAGCTATTTTTAATCGTATTTGATGGGTAGTCTTGTTAGAGAAGATAGATACCCTTCTTACCGAACTCAATATCTGGGTTCTGGAGATAGAAAGCTTATTTGGATTCTCCTTAGGGATTACCGCTTCGTAATTGGGGTATTTCCCGTCAATCAGCCTACAGATCAAGATGGTATTTTCAAAGCTAAATTTAGCGTTGCTTTCATTGTATTCTATAACGACATCGGTCTCACTTCCTGCCAAAATTCCTTTTAACAAATTTAATGGCTTTTTAGGCATTATAAACTCGGCCACTTTAGAAGCGGTAATATCCGTTCTTTGGTATTTCACCAATTTATGGGCGTCCGTAGCTACAAAGGTTAGATTTTCTGGTGAAAACTGAAAGAAGACTCCGCTCATCACCGGCCTTAAATCGTCATTCCCTGCAGCAAATATGGTTTTGTTAATGGCAGTGGCCAATACATCTCCCAAAATGGTAGTAGAGGAAGGGTTAGCTAGTTCCACAGATTTTGGGAACTCGGAACCATCAGCATAAGCCAAAGCGTATTTACCATGGTTAGAGCTAATCTCCACCGTGTTGTTGTCTTCTACAACAAATGTTAAGGGCTGCTCTGGAAAAGTCCTTAGAATCTCTAACAATAGTTTTGCTGGCACCGCAATGGTTCCTTCATTGTCAGAGTCCACCTCCAAAACGGAACTCATTGTTGTTTCTAGATCCGAGGCGGAAACGGTAAGTTCCCTTTGATTTAGATCGAAAAGAAAATTGTCCAGAATTGGTAGGGTGTTACTGTTGTTGATAACCCCGCCCAAAATTTGGAGTTGTTTTAGTAAATAGGTACTAGATACTATAAATTTCATGTGTCTCTTATTTATTTTTAAGGAACCTAAATTTCAAATTTCCCATTAGGTTAATTAGGCTATATTCAGCAAGATTCCTTTCATCTCAATCAAAAACAAAGATATTTTAAATGTCCTTTTTAAGGAAACAAACTTATTAACACTTATCGGCTGTATTTTTTCCTTCTTAAGGCATTTATTGCCCACCCAAATATAAGTGTCAAAACCAGCGGAAGGCCAATATTTATCAACTGCCATTTGTTTTTTTGTTCTTCAATTTTCACCTCATCTAAAAATGGAATCGCAACTTGCTTTGTACGAATGTTTATAAGTCCATTATCGTCTAAAAGGTAATTAAGGGAATTTATTAGGAATTCTTTGTTGCCATAATAGTTATTTGTCCATTTGTCATATCCCAACTCTAAGGGTCTTCCGTTCCTAATTTGGTTCTTAATAACATCGCCATCTGCTATAACAATCATCTTATTGGCCGGACCCTTATCTAACACTTCATTTAGGGCAACGGGTTTAACCCTATTGGTGAAAGTAGAGTTAAATTCCCCTTCTACCAAAACGGCCAAGGGTTTATTGCCGTTTGCATACGATTCCTTGTCCGGAGCTGTATTGATAATGTCGAGGCTGATTTGCCTAGGTACACCTTCTATTTTTGAAAGTGGCGAGCTTTGTAGCAATATCTTTTTACTATATGCATTGGGAAGGGTGTCCATAGAGCCTGTAAACTGGAATCTAACCGCTTCTATATTGGTATTAATCGGATGATCGTTCTTAGAGAAGACCATAGGGTGGTAGTACCAGGGAACCGGGTTATACTGGGAATCGTTATCCTCACCGGTAGCCAATACAATCTGAGTAAAGTACATATCGTTAACTAGATTGGCATTCAGCCTAACCCCATACCTAAAGAAAAAATCGTTGAGGTTTAGCTGTCGTGGGAAGGCCATGGCAGTACCATTCTCATTATAAAGACTGTCTACCTCCATAGCCACCTGATCTATTAGCCAGAGCGACTTTCCTCCTCCAGTGATGTATTGGTCCATGATAAATTTCTCCTCATCCGTGAACGCTTCGGTGGGTTTTGCAATAAGGGCCAGGTCAAATTCCCTTAACTGATCCAATACCTTTTGCGGATTATTGGCAACAGAGTCTAGCGTAATGGCTCCTAAATTGTAATAGTCCCTAATGGTTGTTAGGAAATCGGCTATGAATAAATCCTCTAACTGTCCATTTCCCTTTATAATTGCCACACGCTTTTTATCGGTAAGGTTTAATTGGGCAAAGGCGTTGGCAAAGGCATATTCTAAATGTTGTACGGAATTGTTTACCCGGTCTTCGGTAGTGGTTCCTATTTTGTTCTTTAACAAGGGGACCTTCACCGATTTTTGATCGTAATTTATTATTGCCCAGGGAAATATTATCTCCTGGGAGACTTTCCCTCCCTGGTCTACCATTACGTGGGTAGGGGTGAGGCCCAGTCCATGTAATTCCGCTATTACTTCTTCTGTGGATGCGGCATCTTTTAAGGGATCAACAAAGGCGAATTGTATACTTTTATTTTTGGCGGCGAATTCTTCTAACAATTGTCGGGTTTCGTCCTTTAATCTTAAAAACTCTGGCGGAAGATTCCCATCCAATAAGATGTCTATCATGACCGGAGAACCCAACTTCGCTACAGCATTAATAGCAGGAACAGAAAGAGTATATCTTTTGTCCTCTGTAAGATCTGCTCGGGTATAGAAAATATTTCCTACTACATTCAGCAAAATCAGGACCACTAGGGCCTTTAATACGGATAATAAACTGCTTCTCATTATCTCTTTTGATTTTTAAGCTGATTAATGGTCAGGAATAGGAAAAATGCACAAATCCCAATAAAATAGACGATATCCCTAGTGTCTATAACCCCTCGGGCAATACTATCAAAATGGGCTTTCATCCCCAACTTTTTTACTATCAAGTGCATATCGCCAGACGGAATGAGTGTGGCAATTGCATCAAATCCGTAAAATAGTAGAAAACTGATAACCATAGACAGGATAAACGCCACAATTTGATTTTCAGATAGGCTAGAGGCAAACAACCCTATAGCTGTATATCCCGCAATAAGGAACAAAAGGCCAAAATAGGATCCTATTATCATTCCCATGTCCAGATTACCAACTGTAGTACCCAATTCCCATATGGTATAGACATAGAGTAAGGTGGGCAATACGGAGATTAAAGCGAGGATAAAAGTCCCCAGGAATTTCCCTAAAACCAAATCCCTAAGGGAAATTGGTTTTATAAAAAGAAGTTCTAAGGTCCCCATCTTTTTCTCTTCGGAAAAACTCTTCATGGTAATAGCGGGTATTAGAAATAAAAACACCCACGGGGCAAGGAGAAAAAACTGGCCCATATCGGCAAATCCATACTCAAATATATTGAAAGGTCCTTTAAAGACCCATAAGAATAGTCCATTGAGAACTAAGAATAGTCCAATAACCAAATAGCCTATAGGAGAGGTAAAGAACGATTGGATTTCTTTTTTGAAAATAGCGATCATTTGTTTTGATTCGTGTTTTTAACTTTTCTGCAAAGACCAAGCTTCCGGTTTTTCCGCAAAAAGCAATTTGGTGGCCTTCCATACTTGAACAAAATAGTCGGACTTCCTATAATTTTCCAGATCGGCGATGCTGTTCCAATAACTATGGGTGAAAAATATACGTTCGTCATTTACATCCTGAAGCAACTCTAGGAATGTACAGCCCTCCACGTTTCGGATGGCTTTTTTGTGCGCTTCGAAGATGGATTTAAAACTTGCGATGTTTTCTGATTCAAAGGTTAATTTAACTATTCTTACTATCATAGGACAGGACGCTTATTCGAAGTTAATAACTATGGTATCCCTGTAATCTAGTCCCAATAGGGTAGAAGCCCCACCAACCGTATTTAGATCACTCTTATAAATCGCAATTTCCAGATAACCGGCAGTATTAAATAAGGCGAGAAGATCTCCAGGGGTTTTCCGCTTTTCCTTATCTTGTTCATAATCCACAATTTCACCATATTTTCGGTGTATTTGTTTAATTACTTTGTTGCGTACCAAAAGCTGAAATTTCTTTCCCTTTCCGTGCAATAAAAAGTCACTTTGTTCTATATTGGTAACAATATTGCCATAATTATCTATATAGATAACACTTCCATAGAGCGTAGCACCATCATCCGATAACCTTGGTTTAACGTTTCTAAGGTCTTTTAATGCCTTAAAGTCTCTCCCTATAACCTCTAGCTTTCCACCCCTAGCAATGTGACAGGCAACCTTAACAAAAACGTCCAAAACTGGAAACGCGCCATCTACCGAATTAGGTAATTGAATTTCCACAACTTTTTCTGGAACTATTTCGGAAGTTATTAAACCTATTACGCCATTATTGGCCATTATAAAATAGTGGTTGTCCGCAAAGACCGCAATATGTTGATTTTCAGGTGAAAGTTCAGAATCTACTCCTACAATATGAATACTTCCATCAGGAAAATTCTTATACGAATTTTTAAGGATGTAAGCACACTCCTGAATATTGAAAGGGGCTATGGAATGGGATATATCAACAATTTTTGGATCACCCAATTCCTTGTAAATAGTTCCCTTAATGGCGCCTACAAAATGATCTTTATATCCAAAATCAGTAGTTAATGTAATTATAGGCATAGAGGACTGTTGATATGTTTTTGGTTTGGTAAGTAGTTTTTTACTTAATTTTGATTTTGTTAGACAAAATTACACAAAAAATTATCGAACCAAAATATTATATTTTTTTCTAAACCTTTCTAATATACCTAATTTTTGAACGAACTAATAATTGAACTTACAGACATTGGCCCAAGAGAGTTTTTTGGACAGAACAATGAGAACATTGATTTGTTGAAAAAGCATTTCCCAAAGCTGAAAATCGTTGCGCGTGGCAATAAAATAAAAGTTTACGGTGATGAAAAACAGCTGGACGAGTTTGATCGTAGATTTGATATGCTAACTTCACATTATGCCAAATACAATAAGCTGGATGTTAATAGTATAGAGCATTTACTTACCGTTAATGGTAAAGAAGAGGTAGAGGCTTCGCAGGCTAGTGGAGAAGTATTGGTACATGGTACTAATGGCCGACTCATTCGCGCAGTAACTTCCAATCAACGAAAACTGGTAGATGCTGCAACTAAAAACGATATGGTTTTTGCCGTAGGTCCTGCTGGGACTGGTAAAACCTATACCGGCGTTGCCCTGGCAGTGAAAGCACTTAAGGAAAAACAGGTTAAACGTATTATTCTAACTAGGCCCGCAGTAGAGGCAGGGGAAAATTTAGGTTTTCTTCCCGGAGATCTTAAAGAAAAATTAGACCCCTATATGCAGCCATTGTATGATGCCCTTAGGGATATGATTGCCCCTGAAAAATTGGCCCATTATATAGAGAATGGGACCATACAGATAGCACCTATGGCATTTATGCGTGGTAGAACCTTGGATAATGCCTTTGTAATCCTGGATGAGGCGCAAAATACGACCCATGCCCAAATGAAAATGTTCCTTACCAGAATGGGTAAGAACGCTAAATTTCTGATCAATGGGGATCCCGGGCAAATAGATTTGCCAAGACGTTTTGTTTCCGGACTTAAAGAAGCCTTGTTGGTATTACAGAATATAGAAGGTATCGAAATTATATATCTAGACGAAAAGGACGTGATAAGACATAAATTGGTAAAAAAAGTAATAGAAGCCTATAAAGGTATTGAGCATAATAATTGATTTTTTTTGATGAGCAGCACAATAATAGATACGAATTTTAATTTCCCGGGTCAGAAAGAGGTTTATAAGGGAAAAGTAAGAGAGGTGTATACCTTGGAAAATAATTTATTGGTAATGGTAGCTACGGACAGGCTTTCTGCCTTTGATGTAGTGATGCCGAAAGGTATACCGTATAAGGGGCAGATCCTTAACCAAATTGCCACTAAAATGATGGCCGATACTGCAGATATTGTGCCTAATTGGTTATTGGCAACTCCAGACCCCAATGTTGCCGTAGGTCATGCCTGCGAACCTTTTAAGGTAGAAATGGTTATCCGAGGATACTTATCCGGACATGCAGCAAGGGAATATAAACTTGGGAAACGCGAATTATGTGGTGTTGCCATGCCTAACGGGATGGAAGAGAACGATAAGTTCCCGACCCCTATTCTTACTCCTGCCACCAAAGCGGAAATGGGAGACCATGATGAGGATATTTCTAGAGAAGCTATTCTTGAGCGGGGGATTGTTAGTGAAGAAGATTATGTAATCTTGGAAAAATACACTAGGGCACTTTTTCAAAGAGGAACTGAAATAGCGGCTAAAAGAGGGCTTATTCTTGTGGATACCAAGTATGAATTTGGAAAGACAAAAACGGGAGAGATTGTTTTAATAGATGAAATTCATACTCCAGATTCTTCACGTTATTTCTATGCAGATGGCTATCAGGAAAGACAGGATAAAGGAGAAATGCAGAAGCAATTGTCCAAAGAGTTTGTAAGGCAATGGTTAATCAGTAATAATTTTCAAGGTCTGGAAGGGCAAGTAGTTCCCGAGATGACCGATGAGTATATCCAAACCGTATCCGAAAGGTATATTGAATTATATGAAAATATTACAGGAGAGAAGTTTATAAAAGGTGATATTTCCAATATTCAGGAGCGAATAGAGACCAATGTGGTCCACTATTTAACCGATTCTCAAAAATAAGATATTAGCCCATTTTTAAAAGATCTTTTAGTTTTAAGGAATCCTTTTCTTTCAGACGGGATTTTATTTTCAAAAAGGCTATAGCAGTAATATAGGCATCCCCCATAGCGGTATGCCTATCTTTTTTTGATATATCAAATTTATCAGCTAGTTCATCCAGCGAATAATGGTCCTTTTTCTTAACCAGATTAGTGGTTAAAAGGGTGTGTTTGTACAAATTGGAAGTGTCTATTGCCGGATTTTTTAACTTGGGAAGTCCGTTTCTTTCCAAGGCTTTATTAATCATATTTAGGTCAAATACAGCATGGTGAGCTATAATCACGGCATTTTGCAAATACGCTAATAGTTGTTGCAGCGCGTCTTCCTCACTTATTCGGTATATTGCCTCACTTTTTAAGATACCATGAATTTTAATGCTATCGGCATTATGATGATCCTGCTCTAAATAAAGTTCTAAGTTTCGCGAGACCTCAATCATTTTGTTTTGTAAGGTGAGTGCCCCAATAGATAGTATTCTATCATGTATATAATCAAATCCAGTCGTTTCCGTGTCCAACACTACAAAACGGATTTCGTTGAGGTCTGTGGGCAACTTTTGCTCAAAACTTTGTGCATAATCTTCCCAAAACTTAGGATATTGCACGGGTTTTCTCCTAAAGATATTTATCATCTCATTAAATTTGAAACCTTGAATCTTACACTGATCAATTCCTGGATATCCTTGATCGTCTTAAATGTCCGCTTAAGCTTTATACGCTCCTCCTTGGAGAGCTGTTCAATTGCAATATATCTACCAGAATCGTTGTGCATTAAGCCTTGTTTGGTCCTAAATTTTAGTAGGGCCTTAGTGGCGTAAGAGCAGGCTAAAAAGGTTTCCTCATTATTAGGTTCCAATTCGGCTAATTTTTCGAAACGTTCAAAAGTATTGTTTACAAATTTAACGGAATGGGACAGAATAAGTACTCTTGCTGCATCGGTAAGGGGCATTAATGCTCTGCGTTTTAAATCGAATGTATCTTTATGCTCTCCATCTGCCTCCAGTAACATCTGCCTAAAGAAACCTGTAGGAGACGGATTCTGAAGGGCCCCACTGGCCAAATGCAAATAGAAAATGGGGTAGTTTTGTGTAGTTTCAAATATATGATCAGATAATTTATCGGCCAAGCCCACATCACCATAGGTAACATTGTAATCAAAAAATATGGAAGATAACAACACTTCATCTGCGCCCGGATTAGTAATCCATTCAGAAACTTTAGTTTTCCATTCATCCAAGCTATGGCACCAATTTGGATTGGAAGCCATCATCTCTGCAGGACAATATTCGTAGCCAATATCAAACAAACCTTTGTTAATGATCTTTGCCAGTTTTAGGAAATAATCGGTTGTTTCTTCAAGTTCCTCTTCGGGAACATTTTCAAATAATATGGCATTATCTTGATCGGTCTGCAGTAACTGTTCACTTCTACCTTGACTTCCCAAAGAGAGCCATGTGAATTTTACAGGAGGTTTACTCGGCATTTCTTTCAAAGAAATTGCTATAATTCGCTTGATACAAGCATCGTTCAATTCGGTAATAATCTTGGAAGTGAGCGTCATGGGTATATTCTGTTCCAAATACCCGGTCAACAGATGATCTATACTTTTTCGTATCCGTTTAATATTTTTTATTTTCTTGGCCCTCGTTATGGCTTTGATCAAGACCGCCGGGTTATTTCCCATAGCGACCATAATATCGTGTTTAGACAAAATCCCAATCGCTTTGGTGTCAGATGTGCCGTCCTTGGTAATACACAGATGACTAATATTACTCTTCATCATGGCCATCTGTGCTTGTGTAATAGTGATGTTTTTTTTAAACGTGGTAACGGGAGAGACCATAATCTTGGATGCTTCTATGGTTATGGGGTATTTCCCGGTAACAATATTATTGCGTAAGTCCCTGTCCGTTATTATCCCTATTGGCAGTTTATTTCTTAAGATTAGCATGGCCCCAACCTTATTTTCTGTCATTTTTTCTGCGACTTTCTTTACCGGGGTATCCTCAGTACAAGTTATCAGTTTTTTGGAATACTGAACCGATTGTAGGTCCATTAATGGCGTATGAGGGGCCACGGGCTCCAATACCTCTTCGTATAATTTTCCGCGGTGGTTAATAGAATATGGATTCCTGGTATTTGATGCAAAACTGGCTATCAAATAATCACCTACTTCATTATTCTGTTGGGCGTAAGGTTTAAAAATATCTATGGGAATCGCATATAAAATACTTTCTTCCTGTGCCTTGGCTTCCATTTTGTAATTCTCCGATGCCATAAGCGGTCTAAGACCAAATATATCCCCTTCGTCACACAGGTCCATCATGCTCTTTTCATTACTTTTTTTTAGGGCGATGGCTCCTTTGTAGACGACATAAAAATGACCGTGTGGACTGTCGTTCTCCAAAAAAACCGGGTTGCCTTTTTCTTTGTAAATTATGGTGATCTGTTCAGACAACGTTAGAAGATCGGATTTGTTCAACAGATTAAATGGGGGAAAGTTTTTTAAAAAATCGGCAACCCTATGGGAAATGGTATTTTTCATTTGGAGATGTTTATTGTTTTTTAACAGTCATACCTGCCCGACTACCTCGTTCAGGCGGGTGTAAACTTGCCTGACGACAGTCAGGTTCGCATTTCTTCATTCGAATATGCGACAAGTTTTCGTTCATGCTCATTTCATAACCGGTATTTTGGATAAAATTACTTTATAAGGTTCATCATTAAAAGAAAAAAGATACACAAAAAAATTTCTCTATTTTAATTCACTATAAAATACAATGATACTTATACATAGGAACAAAAGAAAGTCCAATTGATGCCTTTTTTATTAAGGTGAATTACTTAAATTTGAAGACTAATGTCCAATATTGTTTAATAAGATTGCAGTATGAATAAAAACTATATTTTTCTTGCAGATGATGATGAGGACGATCGAATGCTGTTTTCAGAGGCGTTAAATGAACAACGTCCAGATTCTATAATACTTACTTTTGATAATGGAGTGGACCTGATGGCCAGTTTATTGGACAGGAACCAAAAGCTTCCTGATATCATTTTCCTTGATCTGAACATGCCCTTGATGAATGGGGAGGAATGTTTGGCCGATATTAGAAGGGAACCAAGCTTGGCTGCTATTCCAGTGGTTATCTATTCTACCTACTTGGATCCTAAGATGGTGGATGCAGTTAAAGATGGTGGGGCAAATAAATACTTAAAAAAGCCTAAATCCTTTCCTCAACTAAAGGAATCCTTGGAAAAAGCTATAAATTCCGTCTTAGAGGAGAAGTATGGAGTGGATTCCGAATTTATTGTGAGATATTGATTTAGCTAGAAAAAGCGAACCTATAAGAGATTACTGTTTTTTAGAAAATTAGGGAAAAAATGGGCCTTCATAGGCGCATGGGATAAGAGTCTACAGTGCACAGTGCAGTATGCCTAACCAAATTTGTAATTCCCCTTTTAAAAGTAAAACCAAGATGTTCTACTGCTTTTGATCCCAAATTCTATAAGCCAATTCGGCAACTGGAATGACCCTAATATTGCTCTCGTAATGCAATAAAATCAAGGTCATTTGTGTCTATAAATTATCCAATAAAGTGCATCTCTAGATGAGGAATACTATAATTTTAAGGTTAACTAAAATAAGATCACCATGGAGCTAAAGTATCAAGATTGTATAGACGCCTGTCTAAAGTGTATAAGGGATTGTGAGTATTGTTTAATACAGATGGCTGGGATGGAAAGTAAGAACGATTGTCCCAAATGTTGTATTTTATGTATAGAGGCATGTACTACAACTATGAAGTTTTTAATGGCCGATAGTAGTTTTGCCAAGGAATATTGTAGATTATGTGCAGAAGTATGTCAATGGTGCGCAGAGCAATGTGGGCAGCACGATCATAAACATTGTGAGGATTGTGCCAATTCGTGTGTTAAGTGCATGGAAGAGTGTAGAAAGATTCTAGCTGCATAAACCTAGGGTTACTCAATCAATAGTTAATTCTATATGGAATGACAGTAGACATAATCCTAGTATTTCTAGTACTGGCAACGGTAATTGTATTATTTGCACTAGAGATATTCCCCGTTGATAAAATTGCCTTTTTCATAATCGTATCGCTAACATTACTAGGATTAATTTCTCCTGAAGAAGCTATCAGCGGATTTTCCAACAGTGCCACTATAGCCGTCTTGGCTTTAATGATTTTGGCCATTGCCATGGAGGAAAACGGCGTTATTTCATGGCTCACTTCTGGCTTGGGAAAGTTAAAAGGATTATCTATCTATGTCATGGCCCCATTGTTTATGGTGGTTACTGCGAGTATTTCGGCCTTTATCAGTACAACCGCAGTAGTCATCGTTTTTATTAAAATAATAAATCAGCTCTCCGAACGATTTAAAGTCCCAAAATCAAAATTATTGCTTCCCATTTCCTTTGCGGGTATTTTGGGTGGATCCTGTACCCTAATGGGGACCTCCACCAACTTAATCGTTAATGCAGTCGGTAAAAATTTGGGAGCTCCTGCTTTGGGTTTCTTCGAATTTACTGCAATAGGACTTATTTTTCTTGGGGTTTCTATAATATACCTTACGTTGGCCCTGAGGTGGTTGCCATGGAGTAAGGATAAGGATCTAAATGAGGATTATAGTTTAGATAACTATATCACTAGTGTGCGTATTAAGAGCGAATCCCATTTAGTGGATAAAAGAATAGAAAATACCTTTTTATACAATAATCCAGAACTGTCCTTACTACAACTAGTACGAGACAACCGAGTGCATAACGCACCGGGAAAATATATTACCCTTAAGGAGAACGATGAATTGCTTCTTATGTGCGATATAAAAAACCTATCCAAATTAAATGAATCTCAGGGCCTGGGTGTAAATGAGCAGCATCATTGGATGATTCCTGATAAACCAACGGAAGAAGGAGAGAAAGGATCCAAATTGGATGAACGTGTATTTGTGGAACTCCTAATGTTGCCTGGTGCAGCGCTCTTGGGAAAAACATTGGGTAATCTTAGAGGGTATATGCAACAAGATGTACTGCCTATTGCCATTAAAAAGCGGAAAACGCTTACCAACATTCATCAAAGAATGGTGCGAAGTAGTGTAAATAAACTGGTTCTAAAAGCAGGTGATAGATTATTGGTAGATGTTAGTAGGGAAAATGTGCAATCCTTAGAGGCTATAGAAAATATTGTGTTGCTTCAACAATTGGATAGACCAGAAAACAATGCGCCCATTAAAAAATACTTTTCCTTAGCAGTCCTTCTAATGGTGGTTGCTTTGGCCGCAACAGGAGTCTTATCTATTATGGTAAGTGCACTATCGGGAGTGGCCCTGCTGTTGCTGACTAATCAACTATACCTTGATAGGGTGTATAAAAAAGTGAATTGGCAGATATTCTTTCTACTCGCAGGGATGATTCCTTTGGGTCTCGCCATGAATAATACTGGTGCCGATACATGGATCTCAGAACAATTATTGGGGTTCTTGGAGGGACAGCCCCAAATGGTGGTCATAGGAACGCTTTTTTTTGTAACCATGGTTATGAGCGGGGTGGTTAGCAATAATGCTACTGCGATTATTATGACACCTATTGCGATAGCAGTAGCCCATGGTCTGCAATTAGATTTTAAACCGTTTATACTAGCAGTAATGTTTGCCGCTAATTTTAGTTTTTTTACCCCGGTAGGATATCAGACCAATACCCTGATCTACGGTATTGGCAACTATAAATTCAAACATTTTTTTATCATAGGAGGAATACTGAGCCTTATTTTATGGGTCTTGGCTACAGTATTGTTAACGCGTATGCTCTAGTTACAGCAAGGACTACTGGCTTCAGGATTACACATTAATTAAATGATCCAAATATAAGGTGCTTAGGTAGTTTGCGGCTTGTAATAATAGAAATAACGGATTCTCGATGGGTCATTATTGGGTAGGATACAGACATTTATGCTATTTCAAGTTGAAATCATTGGATTTAAAGTGCTATTTTGTGTTCTATCCATGTTTGCATTCTAATTTATACGAGTGCAATATGTAGTATTGAGTAAGGTAAACTGGTATGAGGAGATATGTTCTATTAGGTGTTTTATTGATGCTGTTTACCTCTTGTATAGAAAGAAAAAAAGCAACTCAAAATTCAGAAATCAAAGACGTACCAGTTTCAAAACTTCAAGGGGAGGCGTTAGCACGTATCCATTGTTCCCGTTGTCATCTTTTTGTTCCCCCAGATAGTTTGCCAAAGTTTAGTTGGAGGGAGGACGTGCTTCCGGCTATGGCTTTTCGGTTGGGGATTTTTGATGGTGATCAGCAACCAGATAGCCTATTTGAAAAGGGTAGTGGTGGAGATAGAGTCAGAAATGCCAATATTTTTCCGGATCAACCCCTATTGGCTAAGGCGGACTGGGATAAAATTGTGAATTATTATATTGATAGTGCGCCAGACGCTATGCCATCCATATCGTACTCTAAAAAAATAAGGATGGGCTTAACACATTTTATTTATAAGGAAGTAGCTTATTCACAAAGACCTCCATTAACCACTATGGTGAAAATTAGGCCAGAAGGAAAGGGTGTGGTGTATGCAGATGGAAAGCAACATATAAATAGTCTAACCTTCCTGACACCTAATTTGGAAAAGGAACAGGTAGTACGATTAAAAACGAGTCCCGTTCAATACCGTGAAATAAATAATACTCTTTATGTGACTACGGCAGGTAAAAATATTTTTCCAAATGATGCAGCGGAGGGAACCCTTCAAAAGATAACCACTTCTGGACCTGGGATGCAATTAAATAGCACGGAAGTACTCATAGAAAATATGCAACGTCCCGTATTTATAGCATATGGAGATTTAAATAACAATGGAAGAGAGGATATTGTTTCCTGTGAGTTTGGGAACCAAACAGGAAGGTTAGTTTGTTATTTTAATGAAGGAGAGAAAGGTTACAGAGAGCAGTTACTAAATAATAGGCCAGGAGCTATTTCAGCAGTAATAAAGGATATGAATGGGGATGGGCTAAAGGATATCATAGTGTTGATGGCGCAAGGCGATGAAGGGGTCTTCTATTATGAAAATAAGGGAGACAGTTCTTTTGAAGAAAAACGACTGTTATCATTTCTGCCCTTATATGGATCACAATATATAGAACTGGCTGATTTTAACAATGATGGTTTGGATGATATACTCTATGTATGTGGGGATAATGCGGATAAAACCCCATTCCTGAAAAATTATCACGGGATTTATATATTTATCAATGAAGGGGACCTACAATTTAAACAAGCGTACTTTTATCCTCTCAATGGGGCGTATAAGGCTGTGGCGAGGGATTTTGACCTAGATGGAGATCTGGATATCGCGGCTATATCTTTCTTTCCGGACTACATCAGCCATCCAGAAGAGAGTTTTGTTTATTTGGAAAATAAAGGGGAATTGGATTTTGAAGACTACACCTTCCCTCAATCTACAAATGGCAGGTGGATCGTTATGGATGCCGAGGATCTGGACGGGGACGGAGATGTAGACGTGGCCTTGGGGTCTTTTGTTTATTTCACCCCAGCAGGGGATACTACGGGACTGGGAAAAAAATGGCTTTCTACTAGCCCGTCTGTTATTATTCTGGAAAATACCATAAAATAATCCTGTTTCCTAAGGGAATTGATGGATAGAATGTAGACCAAAAAACAGCTGCAGTAATTCCAGTGTAGCGTAATCCCTAAACCTAAGTCCCAAGTAAATTAGTATGTACCTAATTAGGAGTTGTTGCTTATTATGATGTAGTGGAACACGGAAACGGTATCTGGATTATTTTATGGAATTCATGAAAATATTAAAAAAGTAAGATTCAAAATTTTATTTTGTAAGTAATTGTGACTAATTTGGCGCATTTAACGGGTCATAAATTTTTATCATACTACTTCTCCAAGTATTTTGGTGCGCAATCGTCTGGCTACTGATGCCGATATCGTTTTCCGTAAGGATCACTGTAATGAACAGATTACATTAAAGCCCGACGGTAGAATGCATGTTTAATACTTGAGAATGATATAGAGTAAGTATAAAATTTCTATGTTTTACATTAGGGTTAATAGCGTTCAAGTTGTTTAATTTAAAAGGCATTGTACAACGCAAAAAATGGTAATTCGGTCTAGAAAAACCCCATTATTTTTAAAATTAAATTTTAAATTAGGCTAATGAAATAATGGAAAAAAGACTCGTATTTATATCCTTAGCGTTATTCGTAGTAACAACAGCTACCATTTGGAGAATATCTTATCAAAGAGTTGATGTGTACCAGAGTAATGTAGAGCTGGTAGAAAATATTAAAGCTGCTAACCGTCTTTCCACTGCCAATTATCAATTAGAAAATTTATATGATTTTAGTAAAAAACATGTGTTTTTTATTAGGGACCTTATCAAATTAGATCTAGAATCAGATCTTTCTATTGAATTAATTAAAGAAAAACTAGGTATGTTTCTAAAGACCGATGACAATTATTTCTTAGCCCGATTTATAGATCCTTTGGGGATGGAAATAATTCGTGTTGAGGATAATAAAATATCGGATGCAGATATCATTCAGTATAAAGGAAATCGCTATTTTTTTAAAGAGTCCATAAGACTAAAGCAGGGAGATTTATATGTTTCTAATTTGGATCTTAATATGGAGCATGGTGAAATAGAAATTCCGTATAGGCCAACCATTCGATTTTTTACGCCCTTATTTCTTAACGATGAACTAAGGGGAATTGTAGGATTGAATTTAAAAGCTCAAAATTGGCTTACTCATTTTAAACGTCAACATGTTGGATTGCTAACCGATAATAGAAAGGATTTACCTGTTGGTTACGGGGAATTGTACTCTATTTCTGAAGAGGAATTACTTCAAAAAAATCGAAATGAGAATCCAATATATTCATATCGTGCAGTAAATTTAGAAGGTAAAACCCTTTTTACACTTTATACTAAAATCAATAATGAGCTTATTGACAAAAAAGTGAAGGACTATAAGAATAGGACCTTTTTATATGCCTTCTTGTTGAATACTGGGGTGGTTTTATTTCTTTTCATAATCTATAGCTTGTACAGAAAGAATTCCGCTATATATGTTTTAAATAAGAAGGTGGAAATCCGGATTAGAGAAAGGGATCTGCTACTTAAAGAAATTCATCATAGGGTAAAAAATAATCTTCAGGTTATTACTGGTTTATTAAGCTTGCAGTCGAGTTTTATAAAGGACGAGAAGACAAAGGGGCTTTTTAGATATGGACAGTATAGGATAAATTCCATGTCTATAATTCATGAAATGCTATACCAATCCGATGATTTAACAAAAATAGATTATGGGGAATATTTAATACGATTAGTGACCAATCTTATTGCTTCTATGAAAGGGGGGGATTCCAACATACATCTAAACGTTAACGCTGATGAGCTTTATCTCAATTTGGATACTTCTGTTCCCTTGGGTCTTATAATCAATGAAATAGTTACCAATTCATTAAAGTATGGCATTGTTAATGGAGCAGAAGGTAATATTTATATAGAGATCGAAAAATTAAAATATCCAAATTACATTCTTAAAATAGGCGATGATGGTATTGGGTTTCCGGAGGAGGTGGAATTTAAAAATACGAAATCCCTTGGGTTAAAATTAATACATAAACTAGTTGTCCAGATTAAAGGAGACATTGAAAAAGATTCATCAAAACCTGGAACTCACTATATAATTACATTTCAAGAAATAGAAGAAATTTTGTAGACTATGTTGACAAAAATACTAATTGTTGAGGATAACATGGTTATCCAAATGTTTTTGGAATGTACCATTGATGAGATTGAGAATGTAGCTATTACAACAGCTAATAATGGTGAAGAGGCGTTAGCAATTATGGAGGAGGAAGTTCCAGATCTTGTCCTTTTAGATATTGGATTAAATGGAGAACGAAACGGGATAGAAATTGCTGAGTTGATCAATGAAAAATACGGTATTTCCATTGTTTTTATCACCGGAAATTCGGACCAAACTACTTTAGAAAGAGCTCAAAAAGCGAATCCAGAATATATCATCAATAAACCCATCGATGAAAATCAATTGAAAAAAGAGATTTTACGGATCATATTTAAAATATCGAACCGCAATATTGATAAGGGACAAGAGTATAAAAAGTAAATTTCAAATGCTTTTAATACCATAATTACCCCATTACAAAATTTAACAATCAGTGTACATAGGATCTTAGGCCTTATTTATGTCATTAGGGTTTACTATTCTAGCCATTAATTCCTTATCGCTTTATTACCCTTTTTACTAGTAATACGATTAATAAACAAATAACTCCAACTATCAACCCTACTATAAATTCACTAATAATGGATGGAATACCTGTAAACCAATGGTGAAGGAATTCCAGGTTATGCATAAAAATCCCCCCAGCTACCAATAGCAAGGCAATAGTTCCTATTACGGACAGACTTCTAATTACAACCGGGAGAGCGTTTACCAAAAACCGACCTATTTTATCAGAAATACTATCATCCTCTTCATTGAGATCAATTAATTTAAAGCCAAAATCGTCCATTCTAACGATAAGGGCTACAATGCCGTATACGCCTACCGTTGCGATAAGGGCAATAATTGATACTACTATTATCTGGATCGTAATCGGCTGACTCACCACAGTTCCCAAAGCAATAATCACTATTTCAACCGAAAGAATAAAATCAGTAATGACAGCTGATTTAATCTTATCCTTTTCTTGAGCTAATATCTGCGCTTTTGTAAGCTCCTCATGCACCACTTCTTTTGCCCCATGATTGCGATGAAATAGAAACTCATGAACTTTTTCTGCTCCCTCATAGGCTAAATATAGTCCACCCAGCAATAGAATTATTGTAACCGCGACGGGCAAAAATGCACTAAGAGCAAAGGCAACTGGTAAAATTATTAATTTATTGAGCATGGACCCCTTGGTAATGGCCCATAAAACCGGTAATTCACGAGAGGAAACAAATCCAGAGGCTTTTTCGGCATTTACAGCAAGATCATCCCCTAGAATACCAGCAGTTTTCTTACCTGCAATTTTACTCATTGCTGCTACATCATCCATTAGAGCTGCAATATCATCCAGCAATGCAAAAAAACCTGACGCCATATTTATTTGTTTTAATTTAATAAAGTGGAAAGCAAGATTACGTAATTTTTATTTTTTTTAATGCTTTAAAAGCGGATTTTCTTATTGCTATTACGATAATTTTCCCAAGTTGATTGATTTGGAGTTAGACTGTACCAATTCGTCTTCCTTTTGAAAATAGATTCGGTTTAATTTTTCGCGAGTATAATTACCAAACACACTAAAACTTTTATGATTAGGGTTAATGTGCTTGTAGACAGTATTTTAAATTTGACATTCAGGAGAGTTTTCCTAAGAGGATTGAGAACACCCGCTTCGGAAGAGCTTTTAAAAATAAATGTTAAACTAAAAATATACTGTATGAAAACTTTAAAATGTGTAACTACTATGGTTGTCCTATTGGTAACCTTTACTTCTTTTGCTCAGGATGATAAAAATCAAAAAATAATTAACGCAGCAGAAGAAGCAAAAATGAATGCCGAAAACATGGATGCAGGGTTAGATCTTTTCTTTAATAATGCATCTGGCTACGTAATATTCCCTAATGTTGGGGAGGGTGCCTTTATTGTAGGAGGTGCTTCTGGAAATGGTGCAGTTTATGAGAATGGTATATTGGTTGGAATGGCCGACCTTAAAAAATTGGATGTGGGCCTTCAAGCAGGTGGACAAACCTTTACAGAAATTATCTTTTTTGAAACCGAAGACGCATTAAATCATTTTAAACAAGGTAAATATGAGTTTTCTGCCGAGGCAAAAGCGATAGCCTTAGAAGAAGGAGTTGCTGCCAACGCAAATTATAATGATGGAGTGGTAGTATTTGTAATTCCTAAAAAAGGGCTTATGGCAGATTTATCTGTAGGTGGACAAAGACTAGCCTATGTTCCTTTAAAGTAATCAACATATACCTGAATTTTATATACCCTGTCTTGTGGCGGGGTATTTTTATTCTATGGTGCAGGCTAACACCTACTATACTACCCCGAATTGCTAATCTACATTAAAGGGTTTTAATGGGCTGATAATAGATTTGCTTATGGTTGGTTAAAATTTTAACGCAATCCGTTTAAACTTTTCCTTTAAGGCAATATTAGCCCCTTTGTAATTAGAAATTCTGTAAATTTATATAAAGCAAAAACATGCAAAAACCAAATAGAAGATTGGAAAATCAAACCTGTATTATAACAGGCGCTAGCTCTGGCATAGGTAAGGCAGTTGCCAAATCTATGGGCATGGAAGGCGGTAATATTGTAGTAAATTATAACTCTGGTAAAAAGGAAGCCGAAGAATTGGCACATTGGATAAGTGAGAATTCCGATTGCGGACAAGCTATTGTTTTTAAATGTGATGTTAGTAAAGAGAGTGAGGTGAAAGCCATGTTTAAAAAAACGATCGCTCATTTCGGTACAGTAGAAGTTTGCGTGGCGAATGCCGGAATCCAAATAGATCATCCATTACATGAAATGCCCTTAAAAGACTGGCAAAAAGTGTTGGATGTTAATTTAACAGGACAATTTTTATGTGCCAAGGAATCCATAATCGAATTTAAAAGAAGGGGAATGAGAAAAGGTGTTTCCAAATCCCTGGGTAAGATTATACATATGAGTTCTGTACATGAAGTTATCCCTTGGGCAGGCCATGCTAATTATGCTGCCTCTAAAGGAGGGTTGTTGATGTTGATGGAGAGCATCTGCCAAGAATATGGACCAGATAAAATACGCTGTAACAGTATTGCCCCAGGAGCCATAAAAACAGAGATCAACAAAGACGTTTGGAGCACTAAAGAAGGCGCAGAGGGAATGTTAAAGCTTATTCCCTATAAAAGGATTGGGATTCCCGAGGATATTGGGAGTGTTGCCAGCTGGTTGGCTTCCGATGAATCTGAGTATATAAATGGTACAACCATCTTTGTAGATGGTGGTATGACGTGTTACCCAGGATTTACCACCAATGGTTAATAAAGAAGCTTGTAACACCAATAGGAATAGTAATCTTTTAATCGATATATAATGGAAACGGATAGAGGAATTTGGATAACAAGACTTGATGATCTGCTTTGTGAGGTAATTTCTTCAAAGGAAGCTTATAGTAAATTATCACTGACGGAAGATATTCCGCTTAAACGTCAATTTTTTAAAGAGCAAGCTGAGCAGCGACTGGATTTTGAACAAATATTAAGTGACGAGATTATAGCCGTGAAGGAGGGAGGGGTGTTCAAACGGAAAAAAGAAGGAGCTTGTATTTTTGACAATGTAGCTGAAAAAGTGAATAGCACAGGCCTAACCTCTATTGAAGTGGACCGACTAATATTACAGCGGGAGCAAGATCTCATAAGAAAGTATCAGGAGGTATTAAATTATGAAAATATTCCTGACGCCACCAATGCAATTTTGCAGTCGCAGGCAGAAGATATAAACGATATAGCCCAAAAATTGATATTGGAGCTGAACTTGGAGGAAAATAATTTTTAATTGTATTACGAATAAAAAATAATCAACATAATCATGAAAAATATTATAAAAGCATTGTTGGCCGGATGGGGTGCAAAGAAAATAGGAGGAGGTAAATGTGGGTGTATAGGAACTATTGTTGTTTTTATAATCCTCTATTATCTGTTGGGATACGTCTTATAATTGCCTTCCAAAATAGGGGGCCAACCAAGATCGATAATTTATAAAAGTAGAAAACCGCCATTTTTGGCGGTTTTTAGTATCCTTGGTTCAGAGGAAGAATAAATCAGTAGACTACCAAAAGTCCAGCTACATTCAAACATGTTATTTAGGCATTGCCTCTTCTAACGGAGCGTAATAAATACCATTGTTTTTCCAGATTTCCAATAGGTTGGGAAGGGCATTTAGGAAACGATCAAAATCTTTCTGCTGAGGATGGGTCCAACCTGCTTCCGCATAGGCAGCTATTCGTGGAAAGGTCATAAAATCCATATATCCGCTAGTGGGTATCCATTCTCCCCACATCTGACTTCCAGTTCCAATTATCCTATTGTGATATTTAGCGTCTAAATCGTTAGGAATGGGATTAAAATTATAGGCCCTATTTAATGGGATATCTCCATAAGAATAATCTAGATACGTCTCCGTATGCAGCGAATTCACAATATTATAACCTTCTTTGGCTGCTTCTGTCATAAGTTTAATATCTCCTCTCCAGAAATGAATTACAGCAGATTTGGAAAGTTCGGTTTCTGCTTCACTATCCTTTTCAGCTTGATATTCATGAACATTAGTCCCTAGAATCTCGTTCCACCCCATCATTTTTCTTCCTTTACTTTCAATGTAGTTAGAAATCCTATTGGTGAAATCTACCTGTAGGTCGGCGAAGGTTTTTAGGTTATTCTCTTTCATATATTTCCTGATCTGCTCGGAATTCTCCCAGTGATCGTATTTTGCTTCATCCCCACCTATGTGAATTACTTCGGAAGGGAATAAGGCCATTACCTCGTCTAAGACATCGGTAAGAAATGAGAAGACCTTAGGATCTACCACGTTAAAAATATCCTTACTTACCCCAAAATTTATTGGGACTTCTATTTGTTTGCCAGAGGAACCTAGCCATGGGTAGGCTGCTATTGCAGCGGAAGAATGTCCGGGCATTTCTATCTCTGGCACTACTGTTATGTATCGCTCTTTGGCGTAGGTCAGAATCTCTTTTATATCTTCTTGGGTGTAAAAGCCCTCATGAGGTACACCAGACTGTATTGGGCTATTCCATTTTCTAGGACCCACTTGGGTGCTTAATCTTTTGGATCCCACTTGGGTCAATAACGGGTATTTTTTAATCTCTATTCGCCATCCTTGATCATCTACCAAATGCCAGTGGAAAACGTTCATTTTTAATCTGGCCATCTCGTTTAGTAGCTTCTTAACCTGTTCTTTTCCTTGAAAGTAACGTCCTTCATCCAACATAAAAGCCCTCCATCCAAAGCGGGGTACATCTATGATATTGATATATTCTAATTCCCTCTTCCCTTCTTTTTGTACAAGAAGTTGGCGAAGTGTCTGCAAACCGTAAAACAATCCTTGTTCATTGGCAGAAGAGATAAGGATCCCTTTTTTGTCTACCGTTAAGCTGTAAGCGCCATCGGTTGGATTTGCTTTTTTGCTGAGCTGTAATTTTAAATCTGATTTCCTCTTATCAGTACTTATTACTGATTTCCAATTAAAATCCGCTTCTAACATGTTAGAAGTATATCTTAATAAATGATTAAGTGTTGTATTATCCCCAGAAACCTGAAGCTCCTCTCCAAAAGAATAAACTCCGTTCTTAAGTTCTACGACATTGGGTTGCGGAATAACACTAATGTTGGAAGGTTGTGCTATTAAAAGAATTGGAACTAGAAATAACAAACTCAATGAAAACGCTATACTCCTTTTATTCATTTTAATTTATTTGAATTGATATTGGATTAGGTTTAATTACGGAATAAATATGGTTGCCCTGCTTTAAAGGCTGGGGATTTTGTAGATGCCAACCATTAATTTAGGTCTAAATCTACGGAATAATTAAAAATAGTACCTCTAACCAAGTCGAAAATTAACTTACTTTGGAATGGTTTTATGTTGATTCTATAACAGTACCTATCCTACCACTTTTCTTCAAAGAGGAGTATATGCTTTCTTGCTATATGTACTATATGCACACTAAGCTTTTTTAATAGTGCCGCTCACATAGTTATAAATCTCGGCCTTTAGGGTTTTAAAATCATCTGTACAATCCAATACTTCCATTTCCAGATCGTCGTGTTTGTGATAAAACGTAGCATCAAAGGTTTCTTTTCTGAACTGTGCTAAACCCCCAAGATGATTTTCGTGTTTCGAAATCAGTTGTCTTAGCTTTGATTTACGAGCTTCAAACTCTCCTAATCTCGTTAAATATTTCTGTATTCTTTCAAATAAATTAGGAGTATTGGGCTTAAAAATATCGGAGTTTAACAATTGGTGAATAAAACTTGTTTCGTTCTCCATAAACTGAAGGTCTGATTTCCAATGTTGTATGTGCCAATGTAATTTTTCAATTTTTGGTGCAGTGCTAAATGCTTCGTTGTTATCTTTCATCTGTTTAATTTTTATTGTTTCTTATCGGTCAGATGTAATTCGCCATTAAACATTTCGGTTGGTATCAACTTAATTGTTATGGCTCATTTCATAAGTATAATTTTTAATAGTGATGTTAATAAAAATCCCCCAACACAAAAGTTTGGGAAGGTATTTCAAAATAGTCAATTACCTATTTTCAGTTTTTAATTTTTAAAGCAAGTAGCGGAATCCGGGAGTAATATCCTAATTCCTTTACTAAAGGTCTAGAAAACATCATACTAAAGAAGTTATGTTTAGGGTTAATAAAGGCAATCATATTCGTATCACGACCATCAATAAAGGCATTGATTTCTTCGTGAATTGAGGATCCTGCTAATTCGTGAAAACTAAATTCAATGTCTTTAAACAGTGTTGTTAAAAGGGCTTTGTTAGCCTGTTGTGTTTTATGAAGTTTTTCAGACTTCGTAACAATATGCAGAACCTGAATTATAGCATGGTGCATCTTCGCGATGCTAATTAGGTGCCTTAATTCTACGGGTTTATGAGAAATAGTATAGTCTGTTGGAAAAACGATTTCCCTTGGAAGGATAAATTTCTGGTTTTCAGGAATTGCGAGTATTGGACATTCACTAATATGTTCCATAAGACTAATGGTATTGGTGCCATAAACTACCAATCTAGACCCAGTAATTCCTTTTGTACCCATTACTACAATATCTATGTTATTCTTGGTTATAATATCCTTTGTAGCGTTAATTAGAGTGTCGTAAGTAATAATGGAATGGAAGCTATGATCGTAATTATAGGAATGTAATTGGACAACCTTCATTAGTTTTCTAAAAAGCGCTTCGGCTTCTTTTTTTGCCGTTTCGTACAAGAACTGTTTGGGTTTTACAACCTTGGTTGCTCCACTAAGGGCATAACCATCCACCTCATAAGTGTGAAGTAGGTAAAACTCACATTTTTGCTTAGAATAAAGGTCTAAAGCATATTTTATAGCATTCAAGGCATTCACCGAAAAATCAGTTGGGAGTAAAATACGTATGCAATCCATTTTTTATCTATAATAAGAACCAATAATAACCTGTATTTAAATTAGATACTATGATATTGGTCAGGAAGATTATTAGGGAAAGTTTAGAGTATATTCCCGTTTGTTAGACAACCAATATACTACCCTGAAGGAATTGATTATTTTTATCGAATACATAATTTAGGTCTAATGATGAAAGTATTTAAATTACTCCCTTTTCTTCTTATTTTAATTATCACCTCCTGCAAAAAAAAAGAACCCATTTTTACAGGAATAATTCCACAACCTAATGAAATCACCTATCAAAAAGGTTCTTTTGAAATGAATAAAAGCACTATAATTGTCGTTGATAGTACGTTTGAGGGTAAAAAGCTAACAGCCGAATTGCAATCATTTTTAAGAGCCAATTTTAATTTAGACCTTAAGGCAACCTCTGAGAATCAGGATAATGCCATTCAATTGATCCTTTCTGATGAGGATGAACCAGAAGGAGCTTATGGCCTGACTATCGATAAAACAGGGGTGACGATTAAAGGAGGCACTTACCAAGGCTTGTTTTATGGTATTCAGTCGTTAAAGCAACTACTAACGCCAAAATCAGCCGTAAAAGAACCTGTCCTAAACTACGTAACCATTAGAGATGCCCCAGAATTTGGATGGAGAGGAATGATGTTGGATGTATCTCGTCATTTTATGCCTAAAGATGCTGTAAAAAAAGTGATAGATGTACTAGCAATGCATAAGATGAATAAATTTCACTGGCATTTGGTAGATGGGATAGGATGGAGAATTCAAATTGATGCTTACCCAGAGCTCACCAAAAAAGGGGCATGGCGTAAAGTAAAAGAAAACAAGAAACCATGGGAAGATTTTGAAGTGACTGAAGAAAATGCAGATGAGGAAGTGTATGGAGGTTACTATACCAAGGAGGATATTAGGGAGATAGTAGCCTATGCAAAGGACCGGTATATAGATGTGATTCCTGAAATAGAAATGCCAGGGCATTCGGAAGCCGCTTTACAATGTTACCCAGAATTCTCTTGTGATACCAAAGATATTACTGGTGTGTATTGCGCTGGTAACGATGGAACCTTTCAATTTTTAGAAAATATAATTAGTGAGGTAGTAGAATTGTTTCCTAATGAATATCTGCATATTGGTGGGGATGAAGTGGGAAAGGATTCATGGTTAAATTGTGATAAATGCAAAATAAGAATGCAAGAGGAAAACTTGCAAAATGGAGAAGAACTGCAAAGCTATTTTGTAAAAAGAATGGAAAAGTTTATACATTCTAAAAATAGGAAGCTTATTGGATGGGATGAGATTCTAGAAGGAGGCTTGCCAGAACGAGCCACGGTGATGTCTTGGAGAGGGGTTGTAGGCGGAATAGAAGCAGCTAATGCCGGACATGATGTAGTAATGTCACCGGGAGACCCTTTATATTTTGATCATAGTCAAGGTAAAAGTGAATTTGAACCTCCCTCCTGGGGCGGTTATAATAACCTATTAAAAGTGTACAACTTTGATCCTATTCCCACAGCTATTGAGGCAGATAAAAGGCACCATATTTTAGGCGGACAAGCCAATCTATGGACAGAGCAGATAGAAACCTTAAACCATGTTCAATATATGATGCTGCCTAGACTCACCGCCCTTTCCGAAGCACTTTGGACAAAATCTGATCATAAGGAAAAGGAATATTTTAAAGAAAAATTAGATTTTCAGTTAGATAGATTTCAAGACTTGGGCTATAATTTTGCTGGGAGTGCCATATCTCCCAACTATGAGGTAAGTTATAATAAGGGGAATAAGGTATTTAGCCTTAGTCTGTTTAACGAACTAGATCTATACGACATTAGATACACCTTGGATGGTTCCGAGCCATCAATGGAATCCAAACTGTATTCAGCGCCAATTGAATATGCTTCTACTATTGAATTAAATGCTCAATCTTTTAGGAATGGTAAGGCTATTGGGTTTCCCTTAATTAAAATGTTCTCTACTGGCTTTGGAGATCAGGCAACAATAACTTATACCAATCCCTATGACGAGACCTATAGTGGAGGAGGGGATAGGGCACTTGTAAATAATAAATTTGCCACTGCCCGTGGAGACGATCCTAATTGGCAGGGTATTCCGAAAAAAGATTTTGAAGTAGTGGTAGATCTTGGTGATGCCAAGGAACTGTCTTTCGTAGGGCTTAATTACTATCAGGACATAGGGGCCACTTCCGTAATGCTTCCTACACATGTCACCATATCCATTTCGAAAGATGGACACGACTATAAGACTGTTTTAAACGGAGCCATAGAAACCGTAGAGGAGAGAGAACCCATTATAAAAAAAATAGAGGCTAATTTTGCTAATCAAACGGTTTTCTATATTAAAATTACTGCCAAGAATCGAGGAACATTACCAGAGTGGCATTTGAGAAAAGGAGATGCATGGATCTTTATGGATGAAATATCTATAAAATAAATCAGTAAAAAGGCGACTCCAATGGTTTAAGATGAATTTTTCAGCAAAAAAGGCTAAGGTGATATATATCATTCCAAAAGAGAAAGGGGTAGATTAAATTTGTTGATCTCAGGATCAAATTAAAGGGGTAAATGCGGTCTCGAGAATATGGTATAATATTAAAATTGAGACGTATGAAAGCTAGGGCTAAATTGGAAAACTTAAACTGCAATGCAGATAAACAAATTATTATTCGAAATCTAAGTCGGATTATGAATGTCAGGGTTCTTGAGGTCAATATTGAAACAAGTACCATCAACTTTCTATATTCCACTTCTGTCGTTTTTGAGGAGGCGCAACGAGAGTTATGGCGAATAGGTTTTCCCATCAAAGCTTGTTCGATTAGTGGATTTGAGCAAAATCACCCAAATAAAGAAATAAGGGTAGAAATGGCTTAAACCTTAATTTGTTTACTATGTTGTTTGTAAAATTACAGATCACATAAATCCTTTATTTCGTTCATAACCTTTCTTTTTCTTAAGGATGAAATTCCAATTTTCTCCAGTGCTAGAGGAGCATTAAAAAGCTCAAGGGTTAAAATAATATCGTTCTCAATAAGTTGGTGTTTTTCTTTTTTAGACAGCGTAGTTAAGGTGGTTATAGGATAAAGTGCATAGTGATCTACGTTGTGTTTTATTCCATTGTTTTCTGGGTAATCCCAACTTAATAATTGCAGTCCCACACATTTGGAATAAGCTATGGCATCTGAAGAAAATCGAGTGTTGGTAACCAACCAGCCTTGTTTGAGGTGCGATTTTTTTAAAGGGTCCTTATTCCAACGATTTTGAATATCTAGAAAGCGTGAATTTATATATAATGGAACTCTGATATTGCTGACGGTTCTAGGATCTGAATGAAATTTGCATTCTACTGCATACGAGTTACCGTCTTTTTCGGCTAGCACATCCACTTCATGGGTAACGCATTCCCCCTGCAGAATTACACTAACCTCCGTTTCAAAACCTTTTTGACGGAGCAAAGCACCAATTAATCGTTCAAAAGGAAACCCTGTTGGTCCTAGATCCAATATGGCACGCTTTAAACTGTACTTGGAAGCGGAGACGCGGTTGTGTTTTTTTAATATGGAAAAAGCCCTTTTATATATTTCTTTGGAAGGCATGCCATCATAAAGTGTTGGGGTAATATACTCCACAATCATATCTATTTCCGCCTCGGATGCCTTACTTCTTCTTAGAGAGTTTTTTAATTTTTCGATTTTAAATTCTTCAATCTCTCCATTAAATTTCTTAATATATATTGGATTGTTTTCCATGATTTTTATGCTAATGTTTTCTGATTTTATAATAGGCCAGTACTGAGAAAACTAAGGTAAGAATAATCCTAAAATTCATAGCACCTATCGTCTTAATTTCAAAAATACCGTCTTGGTTTATATAAATCATCAACGCAATAGCAGCAAAAATCAGAAGAATAGTTATCCCGATCAAAACCCAATAGGTCCAGTTCATTGCTTTAAAGAATCCATAGACTGCTAATAGATACAGAAATCCGGCAATGAAATTGGTCCATACTATAAATGGAACGTAGGCCCCTTGTTGATTGCGTATTCCATACCAATCAAATATAAACGAACCACTCATAAACAGGGTTAGTATTGCAAAAATGATTAATGCAGTACCAGTAACGTATCTAAACAGCTGGTTTTTCTTCACGACTTAGGCTTTAAAATCTTCTACGGTTTTCCCCATACCACCATTTCGGTTCCTATTTTTTCTTTACCAAATCGAATTTATCTATAGCATGGACTTTTATATGATTTACAACCTCCTCCGCAGAATCTGTCGTAAAGATCAATTTCATATCTTCATGGCTTATGCTTTCGCTTTTTGTCATTAATTCTATATGCTGAATTAATTCTTTGTGGTATTCCTTGTCGAAAATAACGACCGGAAAATTTTCAATCATCCGGGTTTGAATTAAAGTAACTGCCTCAAATAATTCGTCCAAAGTTCCCATACCACCAGGCATTATCACAAAGGCGTAGGAGTATTTCATCAATAAATATTTCCGAACAAAAAAATACGGGATGTCAATCCATTTATGCAAATACGGGTTGGGCTTTTGCTCGAAAGGCAAGATAATATTTACTCCAACCGAATTACCACCGTTTTCCTACGCTCCTTTATTTGCAGCTTCCATGATACCGGGACCACCACCAGTCATAATGGAAAACCCTAACTTAGCGAGATCTGCCCCAATTTTTTCTGCACTTTTATAGTGATCCGAATCTGGTCGGAATCTAGCAGAACCGTAAACGGTTACACAAGGACCTATAAAGTGCATCTTTCGAAATCCACGTACAAATTGATACAAAACCTTAAAGGAAAAACTCAATTCTTTAAACCTAGAACGCGGTCCTTTTAAAAATTTGGATTCGCTTTTTTGTAAGTGATATTTGATTTCTTTTTCCATTAGTTAACTTTCTTATAACTCCATACGGCTAACGCATTCATCACTAACGCATAAGCCAAAGTTTTTAGTAGTTGGGGTAGTATAACCTGAAGACCAGCGCCTTTTAAAAGCACCATCCGCATTACTTCAACAAAATATTTTATTGGATTAATTTCGGTGAAAATTTGTGCCCATTGGGGCATACTTTCTATTGGGGTAAATAGGCCACTCATTAAAATAAAGATGACTATAAAAAACCACGCAATAAACATAGCCTGCTGTTGGGTATCGGTAAAGTTTGAAATTAGTAATCCCATTCCCAATATCACCAGAATGTAAATAGAAGTATAGAGATAGAGCAATGGAATGTTGCCCAACATGGGCGTATTGAAAATTAATTTTGCTAAAATCAGGCCGATCGTTAATAAACCCATCCCAATAATCCAAAATGGAAATAGCTTTCCCATGATAAATTGACTTTTTTTAATTGGGGTTACATTAATCTGCTCTAACGTACCTATCTCCTTTTCCCTAACTATATTCATCCCAGACAGGAAGAGGGTGATCATGGTCACCAACAACACCAAAATACCAGGCACCATAAAAGTTTTGTAATCCAAGCTTGTATTATACCAAAAAGAAGGACTACTACTAATATTTATTGGCTTAATACTCCGATGGGAAGTATCCATAAGGCTTACCCGAATATCACGATTATAGCCTTGAATTATTTGATTGATATAAACACTTTCTAATCCTGCTGCTGCGCCATCTATCGCATTGATGCTAATACCAAGTGTAGCAGATTTTTCCTTTATCAAATTCCGTTCAAAATGAATTGGTATTTCCAAGACCACATCTACTTCACCAGCAAGCATAGCGAAATTCGCTATCTTATTGGATGGGAAGTCCATTAAGACATCAAAATAAGAGGAGGCATTAAATTTTTCGATTAGGGAACGAGAAGTGGAGGTACGATCAGCATCGATATAGGCGAATTTTATATTTTTCACCTCATAGGTAGCAGCATTGGAGAGAATGACCAGTTGAAGGATGGGCAAGATGAAAATAATTGGCAACATCCCTTTATTTCTAAAGATCTGTTTAAATTCCTTTTGTACGATATAGCCTATAGTTCTCATTAGTCCAGCCTAATTTTATATTTCTTGACGCTTACGGCAATAAAAAAAACAGTCATACCTATCAGAATCAGAGTTTCCTTCCAAACAAATGCCAGTCCAACACCCTTGAGCATAATACCTTTAATGATGATGATAAACCATTTGGCGGGAATAATATTACTGATTACTTGTAGTGGTGCTGGCATACTAGAAATGGGAAAAATAAAGCCCGAAAGAAGTATTACGGGAAGCATTAACCCCATTAGTGAAATCATCATAGCAGATTGTTGCGTGTCTGAAATAGTGGAAATCAAAATTCCAAGTGCTAAGGAGGTAATGATAAACAAAACACTTTCTGCCCCTAACAAAATTAAACTACCCTCCACTGGCATTTTAAATATAAATATGCTTAAAAGTACAATGACAGCTGCGTTGATTATAGATAGGAATATATATGGGACCACTTTCCCTATAATCACTTGGAACGGTTTTAAAGGAGAAACCAGGAGAATCTCCATGGTCCCCAATTCTTTTTCTCGAGTGATAGAAATAGAAGTCATCATTGCCGAAACCAGCATTAAAATAATGGTCATTACTCCAGGAACAAACAGGAATACGCTCTTTAGCTCTTGGTTATAGACCATGCGAGTTTGCGGAATAATCTGATAGTCTAATTGAATACTCTTGTTTTTTTCTTGTAGATAATTTTGAAGGATGGCGTTTATGTAATTGGTTATAGAATTGGCGGTATTAGGATCGGTGGCATCGGTTATTATTTGAATTTGAGCGCTTTTTTTTTTGATGAGATTTCTACCAAAGTCTTTCTCAAAATTTAAGACCGCTTTTATTTTTCCTTTTTGAAAAACGCTTTCAATTTCCGCTTCCCGAGAAATTATCTGCTTAATACTAAAGTATTTGGAGTTGGAAATTTTATTGATGATTTCTAGGGTAGAAGTATCTTTAGAATGATCCAGGATAGCAATATTTACGTTGTTGATCTCATTGGTTATGGCAAATCCGAAAAGCAATATCTGGGCAATTGGCATTCCAAACAAGATAAAAAGCGAGCGCCTATCCCTAAAGATATGGTAGAATTCTTTTCTTATAAAACCTATAAATCGTTTCATCTGTGTGAGATCATCTTTCCTTATTCAATATTCCTAGCCAATTTTAAAAACACCTCGTTCATGGAAGCAACTTTAAATTGTTGTTTTAGATTTTTTGGTGTATCCAATGCTTCTATTTTCCCTTCTACCATGATGGAGACTCTATCACAATACTCGGCTTCATCCATATAATGTGTGGTGACAAAAATGGTGGTGCCTTGGTCTGCAGCTTTATAGATCATTTCCCAAAATTGCCGTCGGGTAATGGGGTCTACACCACCTGTGGGTTCATCCAAAAAAACAATTTTTGGCTCGTGAAGCAGCGCAACTGAAAAGGAGAGTTTTTGTTTCCATCCCAACGGCAGGGAACCTACCAATTTGCTCGAAATTTCATGCATGCCTAATTCTACTAGCGAGTCTTTACTCTTCTGCCTAATGGCTTTACGTGACAAACCATAGATCCCTCCAAAAAAGTTTATATTTTCTTGTACGGTAAGGTCATCATAGAGTGCGAATCGCTGACTCATATATCCGATATTTCTTTTAATAGCCTCGGGTTGGGTATACACATCGAAGTCCACCACCTTCGCTTTGCCCGAAGTGGGATGGGAAATTCCGATCAACATTTTTATCGCGGTTGTTTTCCCTGCACCATTGGCACCCAAAAAACCAAATATCTCTCCTTTTTTAACTTCAAAACTTATGGCATTCACCGCTTTAAAAGCACCAAATGCTTTGGTTAAATTTTCTACCTCTATGACGTTTTCGTTTTTCATTTTTTCGCTAATTCCATAAATGCATCCTCAATATCGGCATGGGTGGGGGCAATGGTAATGCCATTGAGACCAGAGGATTCTAAATGTTGTTGTAATTCTGCCGTTTTAAAAATGACCCTTTTATCGGTGTAGTGTACAAACTCGCCAAAGGGAAATACGCTATAGGTATGTTCATAGCGTTGTAAGGTCTGTATCAACTTATACATATTGTCTGCCTTAACGTTGTAAATGTCTTTTGGAAACTTATTTACAACAGCTTGGGGCATATCTATAGCTAATATCTCGCCATCTTGGATTAGGGCTATACGGTCACATAGGGCCGCTTCATCCATGTATGGCGTAGATACCAAGATGGTAATTCCCCGTTTTTGCAGTCTTTTGAGCATCTCCCAAAACTCCTTTCTAGAAACGGGGTCTACTCCTGTGGTAGGTTCATCCAAGAAAAGCACCTTAGGTTTATGGATAAGGGCACAGGAAAGGGCGAGTTTTTGTTTCATCCCACCCGATAGTTTACCTGCTCGGCGATCTTTAAAAGGGGCTATCTGCTCATAAATATCCTTGATTAAATCGTAGTTTTCGGCAATAGTAGTTCCGAAGATGGTAGCGAAAAAGTTGAGGTTTTCTTCTACAGTAAGATCTTGATAGAGGGAAAAACGCCCAGGCATATATCCTACCGAATTTCGGATGGCTTTGTAATCTTTAATTATATCCAATCCTGCTACGGTTGCCTTCCCATTATCTGGCAATAAAAGTGTGGTTAAAATTCTAAAAATAGTGGTCTTTCCCGCGCCATCTGGCCCAATAAGTCCAAATAACTCCCCCGGATTTACATCAAAAGTAATGTTCCGTACTGCAATTTGCTTCTTGTAAGACTTGTCGATATTGCTTAAGGAAATACCCATTATTTGTGATTTATATTTAGGGCATCAGGTAAACCCAATGCCCTGAATTATGTATTTATTGTATTATCAGCGTCTTATATTTTCTTTCCAGTCATGGGCATTAATTACCTTGAGCAGGCTAGATTCTTAGACCACAGCTACAGTTATTTCCATGGAAACCTTGGTATTTATTGAGTTTGATATTAGGCAGGCCTCTTCAGACTTTAGAAGAACTCGTTCAGCTCTATCCCTGTCTTTTTCGTGTATGATTATCAGTTTTGGTTTTAGGATTATTTCCGTCATCAATAGCTTTTTTCCTACTTTTTCCACGATTCCAACCGCCTCGCATTCAAAGGAGGTAAACTCCAATTTGGAATTCTCGGCGATGGCCAAAAAAGTAGTTAGCAAGCAACTGCTCACAGAAGCTGTAAATAAATGTTCTGGCGACCAAATATGGGGCATGCCCTTGGGGAACTCCGGTGGGGTAGCCACTTCAATACTATTATCTGTAGCACTTTCACCTGCCGAAAGTTCAGGAGAAGTAAGTACGCCTTTTCGCTCTTCTACCCATTTTAAATTGACCTTAAATTCATGTTTATCCATAGTTTTATTTATTTAAAGTAAGTGTAATACCCGTCTAAGTTTTCTTTTATACTCTTTATGGTTACTTTCCCGTTTTCAACAGAATTTACGTTTCCTAAAGCATCAATTTTCTTAATAAGGGGATGCAGAAAAACGTGTAGGTTATCATGTGAGGGTCCTGTCATAGTACATTCCTTTACCACGTAGTTTTTCTCATCATTTAATTTTGATGCTAGTTGGTGATAATCGCCCACGGATTTGTAATTGTTTTCTTTAATCAATTCCAACATATTCTCAACTCCTTCCGTGGTTTCTATATTGGCTTCCCATTTGTTACCACTATTTAGTTGAATTTCGGTTACCCAAGAATTGTTTAATACCATTTTATCATCTTCGTGTACGCTTTCATGAATAGTTTCAGTGCTTTCCACGTTTGTAGAGACATTACTTTTGTCCTGGGAATCCTTACAGTTAATAAATAGTGCTGTAATCATTACTGTTGTTAAAATTGTTTTCTTCATAATGCGTATTTTAATTTGAGTTTATAAATTTCTCGCCATAGGGGAAGGTTTTATGATTTGTGGTCAGCTTTCCTTTTCATCGAATAAATGAGAATCTACTGACCATGGATCCACATCTCAGCGGGCATTCCTATTTTTAGACTTCCATCGTTTTCGATTATAATTTTTATGGCATACACTAAATTGACGCGCTCTTCTTTAGTCTGAATAATCTTGGGAGTGAATTCGGCCGAAGAGGATATCCAGCTTATTTTACCCGTATACTCTTTCATTGTATCTCCAGAGTCGACTTTTACAGTGACCTGCTGACCAATTTTAATATTTGATAGTTGAGTCTGACTCAGATAGACCCGCAACTCCATGAGATTTAAATTGGCAACCTTATACAAGGGTTTGCCAAAGGAAACTAGTTCTCCAGGCTCGGCATATTTGGCGAGGACGGTACCATTAATTGGGTTAATTATATTGCTCCTTGTAATTTGCTCCTCAACCAGTGCCACCTGTGCGGCTATGGCTTTACCTTCATTTATAATAGGTGAATTTTTACTCTCTACATTTTTAATCTGCTTTTTCAAAACGTCTACTCGACTGTTAGCTTGATCTAATTGCTGCTGGGTGGCAGCATTGTCAGCAAACATGTTTTGTACGCGTTGCTGTTCAATTTTTATGTTCTTTAATTCTTCTTGTAGCATTTCTACTTGCGACCATACTCCACCAGATTTAGAGGCTACCGTAGCTTTGGTTGCCAGCAGTTGCTGTTTGTTTAAATAGGGTTGGAGGGTATCTACCAATCCTAATACAGCACCCTTTTCCACTAGTTGCCCTTCTTCTATGTTTAGGAATTGAAGTTTTCCATTGGCTTCCGATGAAATAGTGATTTCTGTAGCCTCAAAATTGCCATAACCATCTGCTTTTTTGTCATTAGAGCACGACAGTAGTAGCGCTATGAAGCTTATTGGAATAAGTAATTTGATTGATTTCATCTCAGTATCTTGATTATAAATTTCCTATAACTAGCTTATAATTAACTCTTGCTAAGCTTAGCTGCGTTATATGTATTTCCTGGGTGATTTTTGCTTCGTATAGATTGTTTAATTCGGTAATATATGCTGAAGAAGGTATAGATCCATTCTTAAATTGTGAGGTCGTAGCATTTAAAACCTGCTCTCGCAATTGGATGATCTCATCATCTGTTCGTAGCATTTCTTCAAACTTGGCTATATCGCTTTTGGCTTCCTCTAATTCAATAGAATTATTCACTACAAAAGTTTCTTTCTCGGTAGTAAGGATTTCCTTTGAAATCGCTATTATTTGTTTCTTTTCTTTCGATTTTCCCCAATCCAAAACATTCCATTTCATTTTCACTCCTAGCATATAGAAGTCTTGAAAAGAGTTGTCTAGCATATTTAAGCCTGGATTTCCATATCCCACTTGTCCAAATCCAATTAATTGAGGGGAATTGGATTTGGAGATGACCTCTTTTGTGATTTCTAATTGACTTTGTTGTAAATCGAAAAGTTTCAGTTCGGGTCGCTCGGAATTAGTTTCAGATAAAATGTCGGTACTAGGTCTTTGAAGAATAGTGTTATTGTCCATATCCTTGGAGACTAAGGCTGATAGACTTGCCAACGCTTTTTTACGATCATAATTTAATTCAGAAAATTGTTGTTCCAATTTTAGGCTTTCTGCTCGTAAGGCTTGTTGTGCAGAAGCTAGTATTGCACCGTGTTTTACGCCGGCTTCAATTTCCTTTAGTCTTGTCTCTACTTCCTGCATTTTTGAAGTCAGGAGTTTGGCTTGTTCCTGATAGAAAAGCACTCGGAAGTAACTCTGATTAATACGTGTTCGTAAAGCATAAAGAGTGACTTCTACTTGCTGTTGTTTCGTTTGTAGTTCTGCTTCCTTTAGATTGATATTCGCATCAACACTTCCACCATGATAAATAAGTTGATTGGCATCTAAGGTAGCACGGTACTGATCTTGGTTGGGAGATGCTATACTAATATTTGGTAGTGCGATTGGGAAATGGATTACGTCTGATTGGTAGGTTGCCTGGGCATTCAAATCTAATTTTGGTAATCGCTCCTTATTAATTACACCTACCTCCATTCTGGACCTTGCCTCTAACAGAACACTCTGTTTGGCTAGAGGATATGTTTTTTCCGCGAGCTCATAACAAGCTTCTAACGTTAATACCTGCTGTGAAAAAGCAGAGAGAGAAGCAAAGATGAATAGGAGTAATAGATGACTTTTCATATGGACATATTTGTTGTTTTTTAACGGTCATACCTGCCCGACTGCGTAATTATGGCGGATGCGATTCGCAGGTCTACATTTGTGTTTGCCCGCCAGAATGCATCTTTCGGGCTGGCGACGAGTTTTCGGTCATGCTCATTTCATAATAGTATCGTTTAATCCCTTTCAGGTGTTCCTTGTGCTATTGTTGTATTATTCATAAATAGTACTACTTCTTTATGGATGCAATAATGAATTCGGCAACAGCTGTTTTTCTTTCCTCCATTAATTCCTTAAATCCGTTATCTTCTATATGTAAAAGGCCTTTTATGAGTGGAGATGCCACAAAAGGGAATACATTGAGGGAAAGAATATGAATAAATAGCTGTTTCCCATCTATAGGTTTTAGAATGCCTTGCTCCACCTCGTAGGCTACTTGATTTTCAAATTTCTCTAAACTAGGGAATGCGGCATTTTTCCGTAGTGTTTCAAAAAAAATCGGATTTCGGTTCAATTCCTGAATTATGAAATTGGGTAAATAGGGGTGCTTCATAATAAAGGAAATATAATTATGGGTAAAACTTCTCACTTTTTCCTCTATGCTGGAGTCGTCCTTTAAAACTTTGTTGAGCTCTGGAGCAAGGAGTGAGAAAGCATTATGAAACACCGCCTCAAATAGCATTTGTTTACTTCTATAATAATAATGGAGCATGGCTTTATTTATGCCCGCCTTATTCGCAATCTCCTGCATCCGTGCGCCATCCATGCCTTTTTTCTGAAACACTTCTTTGGCCGACTCCAAAATTAGCGCTTCAGTATCTTGATTTTTTGGCTTTTTCATTTTATTAACTTCTCAGTTTAACTATTAGGTTTAACCATATGGTTAACAAATCTACAAATTATATTTTAGATTTAGAGTAATTTTTAATTATTAAGGTTTTAAGGCATTGATATTTAATTAATTGTGTTTCGTTCTGGTTGCCTAAACTGTTGTACTTATTATTTTACTATTCTTCTCCTCACATGATATTGGTCATTCTTAGTTGATTCCTGTGTTCCTATATTTACTCTTTTAAAATTTATACAAGTATTGGTTTATGGTAGATGTTTTAAAGAATGTTGATGATGCTCCCTTAGCTGGAAAAATTATTGCGGTTCGCGGTAGTGTTGTGGATGTTTATTTTGATTCAAATCTCCCTCCAATCAATACCGTTGTGAAATCAGGGAAAAGTCTAGAGATTATTTTAGAGGTGCACATGCAGCTTAACAATAAAAAAGTACGATGCATTGCTATGAATCCTACACAGGGTCTAGAAAGAGGAATGAAAGCTATAGCTACCTATGCCCCTTTAACAGTACCTGTGGGGAAGGAAACTCTAGGCCATATTTTTGATGTTTTTGGCAACACACTTGACAATTACATTCTACCAGAAAATATGGAAAGACGCAGCATTCACAATTCACCCCCTCGATTGACAGAGCGTTCTACTACCTCTGAAGTTTTTGAAACTGGTATAAAGGCCATAGATGTGCTTCTGCCTTTAGAACGGGGAGGTAAAGCAGGACTATTTGGTGGGGCTGGAGTGGGGAAAACAGTTTTGCTTACCGAACTAATTCACAATATGGTTAAAAACCATAATGGGGTTAGTATGTTTTGCGGTATTGGGGAGCGTAGTAGAGAAGGATTGGAACTTTATCATGATATGAAGGATGCAGGAGTACTTTCTGAAATGGTAATGATATTCGGACAAATGAACGAACTACCAGGAGCGCGTTTTCGTGTTGGCCATGCAGCATTAACAATGGCAGAATATTTCCGTGATGATGAGCATAAAGACGTGTTATTGTTGATAGACAATGTTTTTAGGTTTATACAAGCTGGAATGGAGGTGTCTGGATTGTTGGGCCAGATGCCTTCTAGACTTGGGTATCAGCCAACAATGAGCACCGAATTATCTCAGTTGCAGGAGCGTATCGCCAATACTAAAGCTGGGGCTATTACATCAATACAGGCGGTTTATGTACCTGCAGACGATTTAACAGATCCAGCAGCTGTACATACGTTTTCACATTTGTCTGCTACAATTACACTGTCTAGGAAAAGAGCTAGTGAGGGCATGTATCCAGCAATAGACCTTTTAAATTCTGGATCTAAGATGGCGGCGCCTAATGTTATAGGAGAAAGACACTATACTATTGCGCAAAATATTCGCCAAACCTTAGCTCATTATGAGGAGCTGAAAGATATTATAGCCATGTTGGGGTTAGAACAACTTTCCCTTGAAGATCAGCGTACGGTGAATCGTTCTCGTAGATTAGAGCGATTTCTTACTCAACCATTCTATACTACAGAACAGTTTACACAGTATAAAGGGAAGAATGTAAGTCTTAAGGATGCACTGGATGGATGTGAACGAATTTTAAATGATGAATTTATGGATTATCCAGAAAGTGATTTTTATATGATAGGATCAATTGATGAAATTAAAGAGAGAACAGTAGTTAAATCTTAAACGATGGAGACAACAATGCATTTAAAAATTCTGTTGCCCTATAAAGTATTTGCAGATATTAAAAACGTTAAAAAAATTGTAGTTGAAACAACAGCGGGAGCATACGGAATTTTACCTCGAAGATTGGATTGTACAGCAGCATTAGTGCCAGGTATCTTAATGTACCAAACGGAGTCTGAAGGGATAAAATACGTTGCCTTGGACAATGGGATATTAATTAAGGCAGGAAGTGAAGTGTCAGTATCCGTTAGGAATGCAATGGGAGATGCACCGCTTGGAAAACTACGTAATTTGGTAGAACAGGAAATGATGCAACTGGATGAATTAGAAATAAACGCCCGAAGCGTAATGGCTAAATTGGAAACTGGATTTATGCGAAGTTTTCAGAAATTAAGAAAATAAAGTGGCGAAAAATAACAGACCTAAGAACAAGTCTCTCAGCAATATAGTGGGAGATAAGGAAGAAAGAAAATTACAGGCTCAGCGTAGCAATAAAAGCGTATGGGCAGGCCTGGGGCTCTTCGGCTTAGTTGGTTGGTCAATTGCGGTTCCTACTATACTAGGAGCAGCCTTTGGTATATGGCTCGATAAAAATTTTGATCAAGATTTTTCTTGGACCCTTAGCTTGTTGCTTATGGGCTTAATACTAGGTTGTTTAATCGCTTGGAACTGGGTTAGAAAAGAAGATAAGGAAATACATAACACGAATAAAGATGGAAATGAATGACGTTATAATCGTAATTCCAGCATTATTTGCAGGGATCGTACTTGGAGTTGTTTTTTTTGGTGGACTTTGGTATACTGTAAGGGTTGGACTACGTTCTTCAAAAGCAGGATTAATATTTACGGGCAGCTTAATTTTAAGGATGTTAATTATACTTCTAGGCTTTTACTATATAGGTGCTAACAGTTGGCAAAAGATGTTAGCATGCCTAGTTGGCTTTTTAATAGCTAGAGTAGTAATTACCCGATATACCCACAAACAGAAGAGTTTGGAAACTCCAATTATAAATCAAATGAGCGATGAGACTTAGTCCCGATGAAATGATTTTTTGGGAGTACGGGTTTGTAAAGTTAAACCTTACCATTGTTACCACATGGGCACTAATGTTGCTCATGGTACTCGGGGCATGGGCCATTACTCGCGGTTTAAAATCGAATATCAAAACCACACGGTGGCAAAGTGTTTTAGAAATGTTGATCATAATGATCAGGGATCAAATTAAAGAAGTAGGTCTAAAAGACCCTGAAAAGTATATAGGTTTTATTGGAACGTTATTTCTATTTATTGCAACATCAAACCTTTTGTCTATTATTCCTTGGTATGAACCCCCCACAGGTTCTCTTTCAACAACAGTAGCGTTGGCCATTAGTGTGTTTATTGCCGTACCTGTTTTTGGAATTGCCGAAGGCGGATTAAAGGGATATCTTAAATCGTATTTGCAACCTAACTTTATAATGCTGCCTTTTAATATTATTAGCGAAATTTCACGGACATTAGCACTGGCGGTAAGGTTATTTGGAAATATTATGAGTGGTGGTTTAATTGTTTCTGTATTGCTTTCCATTGCGCCGTTTTTCTTTCCCATAATAATGAGTGCTTTAGGGCTTTTAACCGGAATGATACAGGCATATATATTCGCTATCCTAGCAGGGGTATATATAACGGCTGCTACCCAAGATGCAAAGGTGAAAAAAGTGCAAGCCAACGCACCTAGGTCCGGTAACAATTGAGTATGATGAATTATAACCGACTATATAGTGCTAAATGTAAAATATTTTACCCTAGAAATTAAATCAGATAAGATTCAGTAATTAAAAATTAAATAAACAGTAAAATTATGGATAATACAACGATTATAGCAATGGCATCAATTATTACGGCAGGCTTTACAACCGCTATAGGAAGTATGATGCCTGCAATAGGGGAAGGAAGAGCAGTTTCCAAAGCATTAGAGTCCATAGCCCAACAACCAGATGCTGCACCAACAATTACTAGGACACTCTTTGTGGGATTGGCTATGATTGAATCAACAGCTATTTATTGTTTTGTACTCTCAATGATACTCATTTTTGCAAATCCTTTTTGGAATCACTTTCTAGGATAAGACTGGAGTTACTTCAGTATTAGAAGTATAACGCTCTCTGGGATTTTAGAAAGAATTTTATGACGTAGGACTATCTATTTTAATTTTCAAAACGAGGGAGAGGTAAATAGATGTATGAAATAATTATAATGAGAATAAGTGGAAATTGGATATAATTTTAAGCAATACTATGTCCTAAACAGTATATAAATAAAATAAAAATGAATATAAATTGGTTTACGGTAATAGCACAGATAATCAATTTTTTAGTTCTTGTTTGGTTGTTAAAAAGGTTTTTATATAAGCCTGTATTAACAGCTATTGATGAGCGAGATAAAAAGATTGCTTCCCAACTTGAAAATGCCGCGGCAAAAAAAGCCGAGGCAGAAAAAGAATACGACAAGTTTTTACAAAAAAATGACATATTCGACAAAGAGCGTGCAGCACAAATGAATAGCGTATATGAAGAAGCAGATTTGGAAAAACAGCGCCTGTACCATGGAATAAGAGAGGAGGCTACCGCTTTGCGAAAAAAATATGAGGCGTCCCTTAAACAACGAGAAAAGGACCTAACTGTTAAGCTTAAACGCAGAACTAAAGAAGAGGTTTTTGCAATCACAGAGAAAACACTAGCCGATCTAGCCGATACGAAGTTAGACCAGCAAGTTGTAAAAGTATTTATAAATAAAATTGAGAATTTGGATAAGGATAACTTATCAAAACTTAAAAATGCGTTTAATAATAATGAGATAATAAACGTTACCAGTGCATTTGAACTTTCACCTATCTCCAAATCTGTCCTTCAAAAAACCCTTAAGGATATAACTGGTCTAGAAACAGATTTTCAGTATAGCATAGATCCAGAATTGATTAGTGGTGTAGAAATTAATACAAAAAGTTACCAGCTGTCTTGGAATATTGAAGCATATCTAGAGGTTTTAAAGAACAATAGCATTACCAAAGATAATGATAATGAATCAGCTTAATTTAAATAAAATATTAGATGATACCTTCACTGAAATAAGGGATAAACGAGAGAATTATAAACCCGGCCCTCAGCTTCAGGAGATGGGAACGGTTAAGAACGTTTCTGCGGGAATTGCTACAGTTTCTGGGTTACCTGGTACAGGCTTTGAAGAGTTGCTTCAATTTTCAAATGATATTTATGGTATTGCTTTTAATTTGGATGAAGATGATATTGGTGTTGTGCTCTTAGGTGAGGACGACCAAATACAAGCCGGGGACAAAGTGACAAGAACCCATAGAGTGGCAGACATACCTGTTGGTAAAGGTCTTATAGGACGTATTATTAATCCCTTAGGAAACCCTATTGATGATAAAGGCCCAATATCTTATGATGAATACTACCCAATAGAACGACCTGCACCACCTATAATGAGTAGAGAGGCGGTAAATGTTCCTTTGCAAACTGGCTTAAAAGTGATAGATGCGATTATCCCTATTGGACGTGGGCAACGCGAACTTATAATGGGTGATCGTCAAACAGGAAAAACATCTATAGCAATTGATACTATTCTTAACCAGCATGATAAGGATGTGCTATGTATATATTGCGCCATAGGGCAGCGTACCGCAGCCGTTGCTAAAGTTGTATCAGAACTTTCTGAAAAAGGCGCTTTGGAGTATAGCATTGTGGTAGTTTCTGAAGGCAACAGCTCTCCAGGCCTTCAATATATTACTCCTTATGCGGCCACAAGTATCGCAGAATATTTCATGGAACAGGGACAAGATGTGTTGATTGTTTATGACGATCTTACCAATCACGCTAGGGCATATCGAGAACTTTCACTTCTATTGCGTAGGCCGCCAGGTAGAGAAGCATTCCCTGGGGATATTTTTTATATCCATTCGCGCTTACTTGAAAGAGCTACCCACTTAAATGATAATCATGGCGGGGGGTCGTTAACTGCCCTTCCCATAGTAGAGACTGAAGCGCAAGATATCTCTGCGTATATTCCTACTAACCTAATCTCTATTACGGACGGACAAATTTACTTGTCACCCAAGCTTTTTGAATTAGGATTGCTTCCTGCTGTAGATATCGGAAAGTCTGTTTCACGAGTAGGAGGTAAGGCCCAGTTGAGGGCCTATAGAAAAATTGCTGGAAATTTAAAATTGGCCTATGCTCAATCGGAGGAATTGGAAACATTCTCAAGATTCGGAACCCGCCTAGATGAGGATACCCAAAAAATTATTGAGCATGGAAAAAGGATTCGTCTGCTTTTTAAACAGCCTGAAATGCAGCCCGTTTCCGTGACAGAGCAAATTCTTGTTCTTGTAGCACTCACTAAAGGTCTTTTTGATGCAGTTCCTCTTAATCGCATTACAGAGGCCGAAGACTTGGTAAGAAAAAAAGCGACTCAATTATCTAGCGATTTATTACGACGTATTATCTCCTCTGAACCTTTAAGTGCAACAGATGAAGAAACTATTTTAGCTATGGCAAATGAGGCCCTTGGTAGTCTAGTAAGGGATACGCAAATTAAAACTAATAACGGTGAGTGATACATTAATAAGCATTCAGAGAAGAAAAAAAAGTGCAGGAGACCTTGCATCGGTCGTACGTACCATGAAAGCCATGGCAACTTCCAATATTACTCAATATGAAATGGCGGTTCAATCGCTACAAGAGTATTATCGTACCATTTCCCTAGGTTTACATACAGCTTTAAAACGCGAAAAACTTTCCGTTGCGGCCACTAAGGAGAATAACAACGAGCAGTTAACTGTAGCAGTTGTTTTTGGGTCCGATCAAGGACTTGTGGGTAGATTTAATGAAACTATAGCTGCTTTAGCTCAAGATACATTAAAAGACTTAAAAGGGGAGGTAGAAATATGGGCCGTCGGTGAACGGGCCTATTTCTTGCTTGTAGATGAAGGGTATACGCCTAAGCGACTATTTAATGTTCCTAATTCCGTATCTGCCATTACACCACTGGTAAACCACATTTTAATCTTAAGTGAAGAATACCGCAAAAAAAATAACTCATATCACTTTTATATATTACACAACAAGCCCTTGCCAATGGTGGGGTACCAGCAAGAGTGTCAACAACTTTATCCGCCAGAGGAAGAGTGGAATAGAGATATATATAAGATAAAATGGCCTTCAAAAAATCTACCAGAGTTAATAGGTGATGAAGAAAGTACGTTAAGAACGCTCATAAGCGAATACTTATTTGTTTCTCTTTATAAAGCTTGTGCAGAATCGCTCTCGGCCGAGAATGCAAGTAGGTTAGAGGCTATGCAGCGAGCGGAAAAGAATATTGATGAAGTATTAGGTGAGTTAAATCTAAGGTATAACCGACTTAGACAAAGTACCATAGATGAGGAGTTGTTTGATGTGATCGCGGGATTTGAAGCATTAAAAAAGAAGTAAACTATAAAATTGTGCTATTTTCATGCTACAAGCCATTCTAAATTCGTTTTATAGTAAATGGGTCTTTACGTATTATTCCTTAAGTTCAACTGTCCTTGCGGTATTTATTATCACGAATAAAGTTTTTTTGCTTAATAGTGCCTCTAAATTCTAATATTTCTATCATAAAGTATTTAAGCATTGACTGTGAAGATAAAATTGTTATATACGCCTTACGCCTCCCGTTTCCTTCCAGTTATCTCTTGGATTTTTATCTTATAAACAATTGGAGTGCCCCTACCATAGGACTTGCTAGAAAATTCATTAATAAAGTTAACTTCCTTATTCTCCGTTCTTTGGATAATACTCTTAACTCCTTCAAAAAAATCATGCAATTTTTGCCTGGCATAACTACCCTCCAATTCTTCGAACTCCCCTTGAATTAAGGCCGACTTCCAGTTTACTAACGACTGAATCTGTTCGGTCACCATGGAAACCGATGGATTTTTTCGCATGGCATCTATTTTGTGACCTTCGCCTGTATAACTTATTATACTATTATCCGAAGGATCAAAATAAAACGTTATGGGAACTACAAAAGGCTTTCCTTGCGATATATAGGATAAGTGCCCATTATAATTGTTTCTAAGTATACCCGTGCTTTCACTTATAGTTAATTCTGCCATGGCTTTAAGTTTTAATGATTACCGTAAGTACTATTTACCACTTTTATTTGGGAGTACCAAAAAGGGTACATCAGAATACATGCTTACATCTTTAATAACAGGTTCACGTGTTAATCGTTCAAATAGGCTCCGTCTATTATGTACCATAGAAAACAGATCTATTTTATATTTATCCAAAGATGAGTCAATAGTCTTGGCTTTGTCACTAAATTCATAAATCTCATGAAAGGAATGTTCTATTCCGTTAAAACAAGTACGCAAGGTTTCCTTATTAGTTTCCTGTATATCACTCAGAACTTTATTTTCATTGATGTGCATAATTTTAATTGTAGCGTCTGTTATAGCAATTAGATCTAATAATGGGGAAATTGTCTCTGCCTGGCACCCTGTTCTAAAATCGGTTACAAAAGCAATCTCTTTTGGAGATATATAATCCATTTCACCTGGGATGGCCAGTACGGGGCAGGTAGTCATCTCATTTACAACTTTAATAGTATTACTACCAAAGAAAAGTTCTCCAGCTTGAGTTTGTCCCTTGTTTCCCATTACAACCAAATCAATTTCTTTTTTATCAATTAGTTTGAGGATTCTTCTCCCTAAATCACCCTTTTTGGAAATGGTCTTAAATTGATGATTGGGATTCCCAGTGTCCAAAACAATTCTATAAGATGTCCGTGCTAAGCCTTCCTCGGATGCTGCTTTCAATTGCTTCATCACCTTTTTACCACCAAAACCAGGTAATTTTTCACCTTCTAAAAGGGAAAGCTCATTGTAGGTGTTCAATAAATAAAAAGTACATGGCTGTGACTTAAGTAATTGGCTTGCATAAAATAGAGCACAATATGCATTATTAGAAAAATCGGTGGCAACAAGTATGTTCTTCATTTATATATAGTATTAAATATCATTTTTGCTCGACTACCTAATTCTCCAATACGGATACAACATGTGAAATACGTAGCTAAGTCAATTATCATAAGGCAGACCAATAAAGCTTCGAATGGAAATTAACGTTACCATTTTGTAACTAGGATCGAATCATGTAAGCCGCACTTAATAAGTAAATACATCACCTCTACACTTGATTTTACTTTATAGAACAGGATGATTTCAAAATTACGAGCTAATACTGTTGATTAATATGATTTTGGTCAGCTTAAGGAAGTAATGATACAAATTGATTTGGATCAATTTTTTTAAATTGAGTTATTTTAAATCAAAAAATCGTAATTTAATAGAAGCGTTGAATTTAAAAGAGCATGAGCCAGTAAGGAGAAATATAAATCAGATTTACTCCTGATAAAGATCATTTCAGATGTTTGGTTTAAGCCATAACTTTACTTTTTAAACTAGCATCTAAAAGTTGGCGATTATGAAAAATTACATTTTAATAAAAGGAAATACATATAACTAAATAATTAAATAAGATCAGATGAAATATCATATCAGTAAAACAGTAACAGGCAATTTTGATGAAGTGGTTAACAAGGTAAAAGAAGAATTAAAAAAAGAAGGCTTTGGTGTGTTGACCGAAATCGACATTAAAAATACTTTAAAAAACAAATTGGATGTTGACTTTAGAAAATATACCATTCTAGGAGCATGTAATCCAGGATATGCCCATAACGCACTTTTGGCAGAAGATAAAGTGGGTACTATGCTGCCCTGTAATGTTATTGTTCAAGAGAAAGGCGAGGGCAAGATAGAAGTGGCCGCCGTAAACCCAAAAGCATCTATGATGGCAATTGATAACGATAGTTTAAAGGAATTGGCTACTGATGTAACCCAAAAATTAGAAAAAGTGGTGGCAGGAGTATAGCCGTTAACTGTAGTAAGGAGAATAAAAGTATTGCTGAGGAGGTGTACAACAAGACAAGCCCAAAAGTTGTACACGGTTGTTGTATTTTCTAAAGAGTTTCTTACAAAATTTTAGCAGCAAGTATTTTTTGTAACGTCCTGATCTAAAAACTGTAAAACAATCTCCTTCATTTTGGTCCAGTTATCAGTATCTATACAATAGCAAACGCTAGTACCTTCTACGTTGCCTTTAATGAGACCTAGATTTTTAAGCTCCTTTAAATGTTGTGAAATGGTGGGCTGTGCGAGTCCTATTTCGTTTACTAAATCCCCACAAACACAAGAGTCAATTTTAAATAGGTGCTGTAAGATTGCAACTCTTGCAGGATGTCCAAGGACTTTAGCAAATGAGGCAATGGTATTTTGCTCTTCTGTAAATATTTCAGTTTTAGTGACTCCCATTTTATATAAATTGATTGTAATATTACGATAAAGATATCCTATCAGCAAAATTATTTTTATACCTAGTTAAAAATAAGATGATTAGAGTTTCTGCTAATTGGACTAGAAAATGGTTGAAATTGTTAGCTATCCCAATCTTGTAAAGATTCCCTTATAGATTCGTTACCCCAGGATCTCAAATTTATACGGACTGCCCAATGCGCAAAGGCTTTTGTAAAACTGACCAAAATCATGATAATTGTTAGCATTGGTCCTTAAATTGAAGTACACCGATTAAATACGGGTACTATGTGGTATATAATTCTGGTTTCACTTTACTTTCTATTTGCTGCTGCTATTGTAATTGCGGTACTACTACATGGGGTAAGACCGTCTAAATCCTTAGCCTGGCTATTGGCCATATTTACTGTTCCCGTAGGTGGTATTTTATTGTATTTGTTATTGGGAAGAAATAGGAGGAAGAACAAGTTACTCAAATTAAAAAAAAAAGCGTTTTTAAATTTACCGAAACCAACAGCCTCCCATATGTCCACCCTTGATGGGGAGTATGGAAAATTAATGAAATTGGTTTATAAAAACTCCTTTTTCCCACCTACGAAATATAATGGGATTCATCTTCTAAAAGATGGGAAAACTACTTTCGAGGCTATCTTTAAGGCATTGGGCAATGCCCAAAAACAAATACACCTACAATATTATATTTTTGAAGACGGGGAGCTTGCAGAACGTTTATTGTTGCTTTTTAAAGAGAAAATTTCCCATGGGGTTCAAATACGGATGATTTATGATGGAATAGGGAGTTTTTCATTGCGTAAGGCCTACCTAAAACAATTACTGGCCGTGGGGGTAGAGGTGTATCCTTTTCTTCCTTTTAAGTTGGGACGCTTTCTATCTTCCCTCAATTATAGGAACCATCGAAAAATAATTGTAGTAGATGGAAAAATTGCCTTTACAGGAGGGATAAATATTTCCGATAAATATCTTAAAGGAGACCCGGCTTTGGGCAATTGGCACGAAATGCATATTGAAATAGAAGGGGAAGCAGCAAGTCACCTGAATACTATTTTTGAGATGGATTGGTATTTGGTCAGCCAAATAATATTAGACCCCTTGGTAGTAGCACAAACCACCTTTATACAAGGGCATGATTCCTTGGTGCAGATTGTTTCTGGTGGACCCGATGACGATTTCCCCTCTTTAGAACAGGCCTGCTTTACCATTATCAATAAAGCAACGGACTACCTATATATTACCAATCCGTATATAATTCCTGGGCAAGCAATTATGCAGGCGTTACAGACTACGGCACGGAGTGGGGTAGATGTACGTCTTATGGTTTCAGAAAAGGTAGATAGCAAGATAGTGGGGTGGTGCGTGCGCTCTTATTTTGAATCGATGCTTAAGTCAGGTATAAAAATCTATCTCTTTCCAGAGGGTTTCCTCCATAGCAAGATAATTGTTAGTGACGATTCGGTTTCTACCATAGGGACAGCCAATTTGGATGATCGTAGTTTTGAACAAAACTATGAGGTAAATGCGATTATTTATGATAGGGAATTTGCAAAGCTGCTCCGTAACGATTTTCTTAAAGATGCCAATATTAGCACAATGCTTTCCTATCAAGAATATGTGGGAAGACCCTGGATTGAAAAATTAAAAGAAGGTTTTGGAAAAGTCTTTAGTCCGTTGTTATAATGTATTTATCTGCCATCCCAATTCATTTTTACAAGCTATTCCCTCAGCCCAGCAGTCTAAATTATAAAAAGTAGATTCTGCAATGTTGGTAAGTGCTTCCCTTGTTATAAAACCTTGATGCGGAGTAAGAAGTACATTAGAAAAGGAAAGAAGCTTTTTCAGTTGCTCATCCTTAATGCCAGTTTTGGAGTTGTCCCTAAAGAAGGTTCCTTTTTCATTTTCGCACACGTCAGTGCCATAGGCCCCAATTAAATGGTTCCCTAAGGCCTTTAGCAAGGCAGTGGTATCTACCACTGCGCCTCTGGCCGTATTGATCAGAATGACATTGTTTTTCATGATCTTGAAAGCAGAATTACCAATTAAGTAGTGCGTTTCTTGTGTTAGAGGCACATGAAGACTAATTATATCTGATTTTGAATAAAGTTCTTCCAAACCTGCATATCGTGCCCCGTATTTAGAAACCAAGTCTAAATTAGGTTTTATATCATGGGTTAAAATATGGCAACCAAATCCGTGCATAATCCTTGCCATAACAGCTCCAACATTCCCAGTACCAATGATACCCACCGTTTTTCCATTAAGGTCAAAGCCCAATAAGTCATTTTGAATAAAGTTGTAGTTTTTGGCCCTTAAATTTGCCAAGATAACTTTTCTATTTAGCGTTAACAGCAAAGAAGTAGCATGTTCCGCAATAGCATAGGGCGAATAGTTAGGTACATTGGCAACTTTAAACCCAAAGCGTTTTGCAGTGTGGATTTGTATGTTGTTATGACCCGTAGCGCGAAGGGTGATATTGCGTACCCCCAAATCCCATAGTTTCTCTAATACTACGAGGGAGGGGTCGTCCCCAGAAAATATGGAAATGGTATTGTAACCAACAGCCTTAATTGCGGTATGGGTATCTAAGGCTTCCTTATAAAAAGAAACCTTGTACTTTCCTTTATTGGCTTTTTCCAAAAATGGGATTTCAAATTCTTTGGCGCTATAGACTAGTAATTTCATTTAGCATGTTTTTAAAAATTAAAATAGATCACTCGTAATCCCTAAGCTATTTTTTAATGTTTACATCCAATTCGGGTATTTTTAGTAATTGTAGTGTGGTTGATGCTAGGGTTACCTTCCCGTAGGTACCCAAAACTGCCTGTGATATATGGTAATATAAATTATTCTTTGTTACCCTCCTCAACTTGTAATCTGTGATATATCTTAAATTTATCGCAATCCAATTATCCGTTAAACGTAAGGCTAAGGTTGGCTCTAGTCTTGCATTTTCAATATAATAGTGAGCTACCATTTCCTCCCATTTTGCCAAATAGCTTTCCGTATATTCCGAAAGCAGATTTGTAGCGGTATCCAACATTATTTTTTTAGCCAATTCCACATCTGAATCAAACGTGATTAGGATATCCAATTCGTCCCAAACAAATGGGAAATCCATGGAATAGTTCTTTATGGGACCCTTAAAGACAAAAGCATTGCTTATTTTCACTATTCTACCCGAATAATTATCGCTACTTACCCATTCGCCAATTTCCATCATAGTGGTGTAAATACTATCTATATCAATAACATCTCCCTTAATTCCATTAATCTCTATCCGGTCTCCAGGTTTGTAAACCCGAACAAAGAAGATATAAAAAGAGCCTGCTATACTAAGGATAAGTTCCTGCAGCGTAAAGGTGATCCCAGCAGTAAAAAGACCAATGATTACGGTGTAGTTTTCGATATTTTCTACGGTAAAGGATAGCAATATTAATAAACCGATAAGCAGATACCCAAATACTTCCACTCCTTTTTGGGCTTTATACCGTATAGATACATCACTTATCCGCTTTTTTAAAAGCTTCCTCAAAAATCCTATGATTAGAACAATGAAGACCACCCATAGTATAAGTTTTGTAACCCTTGTAACAATGGGATTATCAAAAAAGTCGAGTAATTCTATCATATGATGTGACCTATTATTCCGCCAAAAAAACGTAGCCTTTTAGCGGTGTTCTATTATGTTTTAATCAACTACTTCCCTTCATTAAAATAGTTTCGCACCAAAGCTTTCACTTGGTTTTCTGTCATGCTATCTAATTTGATGACCGTTTTTAGTTTTGTAGCTATAGACTTGTAATTGCTGGTTATTTCTTTTTTAAACTTTTCGTTCGTATCTCTAGGATCAAAAAGTGCTAAGGCATCTGCCTCTATAATGGCATCTCCAAGCTGGATGATGTACATCTTTAACGGATGCTTTTCCCTTTCAAGTAACTTGTTGTCTTGTATTACATCTTGGGGGTCTCCATTTTGCGGATTTAGTACCAGATCCACCAGATGGTCTATAAAATTCAAATTCAGATAGGATACTTCCAAACCCTTCGTGTTGCCCAGCAAGCCTCACAATGTGCGCTTTTTTCTTGTCCATCCAAATTCTAAAATTTTTCATAGTTTTTTATATTTTTTTAGGGTAACGCCAAAATTGGAATGGTAGCATTATAACCTATCTCTTTAACTAACGGCCTTGAAAATATGCTGCCAAATAAAAAGTGTTTCCGATTGATAAAAGCAATCATATCGCTCTTCCTACTATCTGCAAAAGCGGTAATTCCATCGGCTACATCTTTTTTGGATATGGTATGGAAACTGTGGTCTACAGTCTCAAAGATCTCTTTTAATAATTGTTTGTTTTTCTCTTGAGTTTCATTTAAATCCATGTTTTTATTCACATAGATTACTCTGATGATGGCTTGGTGTATTTTGGCAATTTCTAAGAGATATTTCAATTCCGTTCTTTTGTATCGGGATTTAAAATCGGTAGGAAAAACAATTTCCTTTGGCGCTGTAAACTGCACTTTTTTTGGAATTGCCAATACTGGACATTCCCTGACTTTTTCCATGGTGTTGACCGTATTACTGCCAAATATAACCCCCTTCGTTCCTGAGGCCCCTTGGGTTCCCATAATCACCAAATCGATATCTTTATTGGCAATGGTCTGTTCTAAGGCCTCCGATAAAAAATTATAAGAGGATATGGTGTAATAGGTATGTTTATAATTATCTTGATGCAGGGCTATCATCTCTAATAGTTTTGTGAATTCTTCCTCAGATTCTGCCTTAGCATTTTCATACTCCGTACTTCCAGGTTCAGGAACCAAAAGGTTACTTGTAGTATAACTGTCTAGCCTAAAAACATTTAGTAAATAAAATTCACAGTTTATCTTTTTATAAAGATCTAGGGCATATCGCACTGCATTAAGCGCATTTTTTGAAAAGTCGGTAGGAACTAGTATTCTTTTGATCATGAGTTCCCTTTTTTAGGAGTTGCTTATGTAAATATAAAGTAGCAGGTGCAGGATAACTATGACAATGGTCAGTTGATGCTTTTAAGAATAAGTTGAGGGATACCTGCCTGCTTATTTTTTATAATAAGTGACTGATATCCCCCCGGAGTTGTTACGAGCGCTATGCGTTTTATATAGCTTGGTGTGTATTTAAGCTTAAAGTTGCGGTAAAACCATAAATGGTATAGTAACATGAAAACCGATTTTTTTAATGACGGGCTGCATAAACAATCTCTCTATAAAAGTGTGTTTGTTCTGGACCATAACCAAAAAGTTAGATTTGGACGTTACCTGAAATTCGTTTATAGCTGTTATAATCTCGTTATCGGGCACGTCATGGAATTGTCCTTTTTCCTCTAATACTTGTCCTAGTTGGGCCTTATTTTTCTCCTGAGTAGGATTAAGCTCGTAGCCTGCTCGCACGTGCATTACGTTTATTCTAGAATTATGAAGATTTGCTATGGAAAGTAGTGGGCTCATTTTTTCCTTTTCATAGGTGATTTCATAATCGGTGGGAAACAAAATCTCCTTGGGAGCCTCGTATTCATAATTTGGAGGTACTACTAATACTGGACATTTAGCTCGTTTTAAAACGTGTACGGCATTGGTCCCCAATAAAATTTCTTGTGCACCTGTAGCGCCTTTGGTACCCATTACTATCAAGTCAATTTTCTCTTCGTCTACCATATATGAAATTTCACCTAAAAGGGTGTTGAAGGCCGAGTGAATAATAAACTTGTGTTTAGGATTCCCATTGGAATCCTCCAATTTACTTTTTAGTTTCTCTAATTGATTGGTACTGCTTTTTTGCAATATATCTCCCAATTCTATTTGTTCTGGACTTCCCATTAGGTAGTCAGATTGATATACGGCTGGGGTATAGGTGTGTAATAAATAAAAAATACATTCAGTCTTGTTATAGACTTTCGTAGCGTATTGAATAGCCTGAAAAGAATTATCAGAAAAATCGGTGGGTAAAAGAATGCGAACCATAGTGTTGAATTTAGTATAATATAGTAAAATTAAAATAGCCAATTTTCAATTAACATGATAAAAGTCAGCTTAAAATTGTTCAAGTTAGGAACCTTGAATGGATAAAAGAGGAATTTTCGTGCAAAAGCCGATTTCTTCTACCGTGGTGTCTAAAAACAGTCTATGTAGTAGCCCATAATCTTTGGAAATCATAATAATGAGGTCGGCTTTGGTGCTTTTGGCAAAATGGTCAATACCGTGCTCAATCTTACTGGCGACTACCCTGTGAAAGCTAGTAGGATTGAGTAAGGTTGTGGCTAGCTTTTCTATCCACTGCTTTTGTAATGTTTCTATCTCTTTAATTAGTGAGATTCCAGATTTGGTGATATAGAGTAGTTTAATGTGAGTTTTATGCGAACCGATTAACTGTCGGGTGGTTTTAATGATCTCTTCACTTAGGGGCGATTCAAAATCTACTGGGAAGATTACTTGTTTAAACGCTGCATAACGCGCTTTATCTGGGATAATTAAAACATCACATTCTACCTTAGTGATTACATCCCCGGCATGGCTGCCCATAAAAAACTCCTTAATTTCCGTAGCTCCACGGGTTCCCATAACAATAAGTTCTATATTCTTTTCCAAAATATGTCTTCGTATGGCTTTAAGAAAAAAACCTTCTTCACAAATCGTAGTAATTTGATGCTGCGAATCCTTGGCGGAAGCGGAATTTATAAAGCTCTCTACATCTTTTAATTTCTCCTCTATCATTTTAGGCTTCCTGTCTACCAAAATGTTAGTACCCAAATTATAAGCTGGTTTTTCAAAATGCTTTAAACCATCTACATTAACATACAGTACATAAAAATGGCAAGGAGTCTCCTTAAACAAATCAAGCGCATAACGTATGGCGTTTTTGGAGTTCTCGGAAAAATCTGTGGGAATTAATATTTTTTTCATAAGTCCTCCAATTATCGGTTTCTATAAAAATAGATCCACCTACTTGTTTAAACTATGATATTGGTCAGTAGGAAAAAGGTAAGTACTAGATTAAAATTAAATATAGCTTACATGACCTTGGTCATAAAAAGCTAGTTACAAGGGGTATACCTTATAAAAAACGTAAAACTAATAATTATGAAAGGATTATTAAAGTTTGTGATAAAATTTAAAGGGAATAATGACATTCCTCATGTCTTTACAGCTCAAATTAATGTTATTTTACTATTGCCAATTTAAGAACCATGCGTTATTTATTACTTGTGCTAACTGCATTTTTTTTGGGTTCCTGCAAAGGATCTCAGGAGGAAATACTTCCAATAAAATCATCATTAACAGAATCGGTTTATGCTTCCGCCACGGTTCAACCAGATAGCTTGTATCGGGTTTATGCGGCAGTAAGTGGAATTTTAGAGCGAAATTTAGTGGAAGAAGGGGATATAGTGCAACTAGGAACACCCTTATTGCAGATCATAAATATCGCCCCGAAACTAAATACAGAAAATGCAAAACTTTCCCTTCAGTTGGCGGAGGAGAATTATAATGGTAGTGCAGCGCTATTAAAAGATTTAGAAGAGCAAATACAGGCAGCAACCTTAAATTTAAAAAATGATTCCATCAACTTTTTTCGGCAAAGGCGGTTATGGGCGCAGCAGATTGGATCAAAGGCAGAATTGGATAACCGACGTTTGGCCTATGAACTTTCACAAAATAATCGTAATATTTTAGAAAGTAGGTACGCCCGCTCTAAGAAAGAGTTGCATACCCATGTGCAACAGGCACGTAATAATTATGAATCGGCAAGGATAAATACCAAGGACTTTACCGTAAGCAGTAAGATTAATGGGAAAGTGTATGCGCTTTTTAAGGAGCCAGGAGAAATTGTAAGTACAATGGAACCCTTGGCAGCAGTGGGTAGTGCTTCGGTTTTTGTGATTGAATTATTGGTAGATGAGGTAGATATTGTAAAACTATCCCTTGGGCAAGAAGCCCTTATCAGCTTAGATGCCTATCCTTTGGAAATATTTACGGCAACAGTTAAGAAAATCTATCCCAGAAAAGACGAGCGTTCCCAAACTTTTAAGATTGAAGCCGTTTTTGACGCCCCTCCTAAGACCTTATATCCAGGGTTGGCGGGTGAGGGCAATATAATTATTGCTGAAAAGGAAAATATTTTAACCATCCCCAAAGCCTATCTTATAGATGGCAATACAGTGAACACACCCAATGGGAGGGTGGAGGTCTCGGTAGGATTACAAAATTTAGATCGCGTAGAAATACTAGAAGGTATCAATGAAAATACCGCGCTTATAAAACCAGAGGAATGATCAATTGGAAAGTAATACTGAAAATTGCCCAGACCCACTTGCTGACCAAGATGAAATCTACGATCACGGCTTCATTGGGTGTGACTTTTGGTATTGCGGCCTATATCACCTTGGTCAGTTTTATGACAGGACTCAATGAAATGTTAGATAACCTTATTTTAAATCAGACACCCCACATTCATCTATATAACGAAATAAAACCCAGTGCCAACCAACCTGTGGCTCTTTACGATCAGTTTAAAAATTCCATGAATGTGGTACATTCGATAAAACCAAAGCAAGGCCAGCAGAAAATCCATAATGCCCTTCCCATTTTACATTATTTAAAGAATGATAAACGGGTACTTGGGGTAACTCCCCAACTGCGAGCACAGATTTTTTACCTCTCTGGTTCCATTGAACTGGGAGGGAATTTGGTAGGGGTTGATGTTATGGAGGAAACTCGACTTTCCAATATGCGTGATTATATTATTGGAGGAAATCCCGAGGCGCTTAAGAATACAGAAAACGGTATTTTATTGGGGTCTGGGTTAGCTTCAAAAATGTCACTTACGGTGGGGGATAGGGTACAGATAAGTACAGTGCGGGGAGACGTTTTCCCTCTAAAAATCGTAGGTATCTATCAAAGTGGAATTGCCGATATAGACAATATTCAAAGTTATGCCAACCTAAAGACGGTACAACGTATTTTGGGAGAACCCTTAAACTATATCACGGATATAAATGTAAAGTTATTCAATTTGGAAATGGCGCCTGCCATGGCCCAGAGTTTGGTGAGTCAGTTTAAGCTTACCGCTACAGATATCAATCAGGCCAACGCCCAATTTGAAACTGGGTCTAACATCAGAAACTTAATTACATATGCCGTATCTATTACCCTTTTAATAGTAGCTGGCTTCGGAATTTATAATATTTTAAACATGCTCATTTATGAGAAAATGAAGGATATTGCCATTCTAAAGGCTACTGGATTTTCTGGTAGAGACGTGCAATTGATTTTTATGAGTCAGGCAATGATCATTGGAGTTTTAGGTGGTCTATTGGGATTGATCTTAGGCTATGTACTTTCTGTAATAATAGACCAGGTGCCTTTTGGGACCGAGGCATTGCCTACCATAACGACTTATCCCATCAATTTTAAAATATCCTATTACGTTATAGGAATATGCTTTGCATTGCTATCCACATTTATTGCGGGATGGTTGCCCTCATACAAGGCAAAGCATATAGATCCGGTGCAAATCATCCGCGGAACTTAATACATGAAAAAATGAAACTGGTTCTAGAGACAAAAAATATTAACAAACACTTTTACAAGCCTAAGGATTTTCATGTGATTAAGGATATTTCCTTTAAGGTAGGGCAGGGGGAGTTTGCTTCTATTATGGGGAAGTCTGGATGCGGAAAATCTACTTTACTCTATATTCTCTCTACCATGGATACGGATTATACGGGAGAGCTCTATTTAAATGGGGAGCTGATAACGGGGAAACCGCAGCAAGATCTTTCGCGTATCCGTAACAAACATATCGGTTTTGTATTTCAATTTCATTATTTGCTATCAGAATTCAGTGTTTTGGAAAATGTAATGTTGCCCGCCAAGAAATTAGCAGATAAGTCGCATGCAGAAATAGAGCAAGACGCCATGGAAAAGCTTAGGATGCTGCATATAGATCATTTGGCCCAACAAAAGGCATCTAGGATCTCGGGGGGCGAAAAGCAGCGTGTAGCCATTGCTAGAGCGCTAATTAACAATCCATCTATTCTTATGGGCGATGAACCTACGGGGAATTTAGATAGCCATAATTCGGAAAATGTATTTAGTATTTTTAAACGGTTAAAAGAAGAGGAAGGATTATCCCTTTTAGTAGTAACACATGACGAGGATTTTGCTAAGCGTACCGATAGGATAATCGAAATGGAGGATGGACGTATTTTAAGATAAAAGCTAAAGTGCCTTTATACTATTAATGCAGGTGTTTACCGCTTAGTAATATCCCTTCATTTACAAAACAAGGAAACCCAAAAAAGTTACTTCCCGGGTTTCCTTGTTTTGATATGTTTTAATTTCTAGATTAGAATCCAATAGCTCCGTGTTAGGAGTTAATAAACAAATCCTTATTTTAACTTAAAAAATCATCTTTCTGGTAAGCTGGATTAGGATATTTATAAAATCCTTCCCCGGTGGAAACTCCTAATTTGTTGGTGTCAATAAAGTTTTCTTTTAAGTATTTGGTCGCTTTCAATTTTAAAGGATCTTTTGATTCTTCAGAAGCCATTTTATTGATATTATACACCGTATTTATACCTACAACATCTATAATCCCAAAAGGGCCTAATGGAGCTCCAGTCGCTTTCATCCATGTTTTGTCTATTACTTTAGGGTCTGCTACTTCATTAGCCATAATACTTGTTGCAGCACTTAAAAAAGGCACTAATAAAGAGTTTAAAATGTAACCCGGTTGTTCTTTTTGTAAGGGCAATGCTAACATGCCAATAGCTTTAGCAAAAGCTATTACATCCTTAAAGACATTAGGATCTGTTCCTGGATGCCCCATGATTTCGGCAGTATTGTTCCTCCAAATATCATTGGCAAAATGAAGTGCTAAAAATTTAGAAGGACGACCAGTTACTTCGGCAAACTGACTTGGTAAAAGCGTAGATGAATTTGTAGCAAATACTGTTTTTTCTACGGCAACCTTTGCTAACTTTTGGTAAAAATCTATTTTTATATTTGGGTTTTCCGGAACAGCTTCAATTAATAAATCGGCCTCTTTTACGGCTTCTTCTAGATTAGAACTATACTTTAAATTGGCATAAGCAGCAGTAAGCTGTTCTTCAGTGGCATTTAAATCTCTTTTAAAGGCATTACTCATTATGCTGAATTTAGCTTTTGCCTTGTTTAACATTTCATCATTAATATCGTAAACTGTTACATTAAAATTATGAAAAGCAGCTTGAAAAGCAATTTGATAGCCTAGAACACCACTTCCCGCTACGGTAATATTCTTATAATTCATTCGTCTTATTTTTTAGAATTTATGTTTTTTAAAATTACCAATTATAATCTAAAGGTTCTGTATTCTTTATTTAAAGAATTGATATTTAACCAATAAACCCTTTTTCATCTTATTCTTTAAAAGACTGATTTAATTTAAAGATAATAGAGTATCTACAGGTCAGCTTAACGCCTTTTTAGATAAAAATGAAATAATTATACCTGGGATGGACAATGCAATGGCAAGATAAATTAAACTCATGGGCGAGTACATTCCGAGCAACATTCCCGCGGCGGAAGATGCCATCATAATGGAGAAGTTAAATACAGAAGACTGAACAGAGGTAGCGACGTCTTTGGCAGTATCTACCTGTCTGCTCACCGCTGCCTGCAACAAAGTTACTAAGGGACCAAATGAAAGTCCCCATAAAAAAAAGGCAGCATATCCCATTATAGTTGTTTTACTTAATGTTAGAAAAATAATCATGGCGATAATCAGCAAGCCAAACATTAGGATAGTGAGCAATCTAAGGTGTTTGTCGGTGTATTTTATAGCTAATAAGACAGAAATTAAAGACCCAATCCCAAAAAATAATAACGCCCGTTCAACCCCACCAACTAGCTGAATTTCATCCACAAGGCTTGTGATATATACATAGACACCATAATGTGCAATTACGCCAAGCAACGTAAGCAGCAGCACAATTAAAACTGCTGGAATTTTTAATAGTGTAAAGGGGGAGGAGCTTTTAGTTAGTTTCTCCCCGGGTATTGAGGGTAAAGCAAATAAACTGATTAAAGCAATACCGATAATAACAATACCAAGCCCTATGAATTCTGTTCGCCAGCCATAATCATTACCAATGGTGGTCATAATAGGCATCCCAACACTAATCCCTAATGTAGTCCCTGCCATGATAACTGCGATAGCCTTCCCATGATGCTTTACACCTACCAATCTCATCCCATAAGCGGCAATCATTGGCCACATTACCCCAGCACAAATTCCACCGATAATTCTAAGAATTATAATGATCGTATAATTGTGAACAAGTCCGTCTATAATATTGGAAATAGCGAAGCCAGCAAGCAAAAGCAACAATAAATATTTACGGTTAAAATGCATGGTCACAGAAATGAGCGGAATTGCAAAAATAGCGGAAGCTATAGCGTAGTATCCCACTAGGTTGCCCGTTTGCACTTCACTGATATTCAAATCGGACATCATTAACGGAAGAACACCCGAAGGCATCAACTCGGACAGAATTCCTACAAATGTCACGGACGACATTAAAATCATTATCAGCCACGGAAAAGCTTTTTTTGTTTGTTCCGTAAAATTGTGTTTGCTCATAGTTTTCTTTTATTCAAAAAGTGAGATTATAGAATTCTACCATTAGCCCGTTCCGTGATCAATTGAATTGTTTAGAAGAAAAATAAAATATTCCCTTTTTTTATTATCGTCTACGATCATAAACTTTTCCATTTGCTAGGTTTTTATCAGCAAACAGATTGTCTATGGTTACTAAATGATATCCTTTTTCTTTAAAATGAGATATGACCTCGGGCATAGCTTCTACGGTGGATTTATGAATATCATGGGCCAATACTATTCCATTTAAATTAGCCTCACTTATTCTTTTTGCTACTGTATCAGCATCTCGATCCTTCCAATCCAATGGATCTAAATTCCATAAAATTATGGGCATATTGGCTTTATTTTTTACCATGTCGTTAATAGAGCCGTAAGGCGGACGCAAGATCTGCACTTCTTCCCCTGTGATATTTGATATTACATCATTAGTTTTAATTATTTGATTAGCAATTTCTTCCTCCGATAGCTTTTTTAGATCCTTATGATCCCAACTGTGATTTCCTATTTGATGTCCTTCTTTGTAAGCTCTTAACAGGGTGTTCCTTTGCACTTTGGCAGATTTACCTATAACAAAAAATGTAGCCTTTACATTATGCTTTTTTAATATGTCTAAAAGTTGTGTAGTGTGTTTGGCTGGACCATCATCAAAGGTTATCGCTATACAAGGTTCTTTGCTGCAGTCTATTTCAAACGTTTCTTTGGAAATACTGTCGCGCGCTATGGATGATGCGGATGTGTCTATTTTTTCCGGTTGTATATGAAATACAGATTGATACTTTTCAGACACTAAATGTTGATAGGTTTTTGGAGAAAGTGTTACTTGAATATTCCCATGATTACCTGATGCTACTTGATATTTATCAAAATAAATAGTTAGGGTACCAGATTTATCCCATGAAAAGGCATGGTAGTTTTTATCGGTAGGTTTGGTTCCTTCATCAATCATGTCTAGGGTGCTTTTCCAAATAGTATTTCTATCACTATTTGTTAGACCTTCCATTGAATTGATTTTTTCTTTTAAAATATCTTCTGTTTTCGATTTAACAATTTCAGCAAGCTTATCAAAGTTTTCTTGTGGAGAAAAAAGAGTCGAGAATTGAAGTCTCTTTTTTTCTTTTAAATCATAAATGTGTGTAAAATATTGTGTGTCATAGTTGTTCCCATAAGAAGTATAACGCTCTATTAAAAAAGCAACAATGGAAGGTGAACTTGCTATTACTTCAAAATGTTGACCAAAATCTAATCCTGCAACAGCATTATCATCTTCCTCTTTTGCTGCATTTTTAAATTCATTTAAGTAGGTTTGGGTGAATTCTTCCTGGTGATCATTAATGAAAGGATAGGTAGTGCTTGGGTAAGAAGAATGAAATCTATTCTTGTCATAAGTGGTTTCCGAACCTATTTGAATGTTTTTTATCTGAATGCTATCCGTTAGTTTTTCTTCACTTTTCTCAAGCTTAATTTGTGATGGCTTTTCAATTTCGTTTTGCTTAGAAGTGTCTTTACAGCCAATAGTAAGGGTTGTAAGGATTAATAAGTGAAATATGTATTTCATAAAAATTAAGTATATTGAGTTTGAAGAGCTTACTTAAATAGAGTTCACTATATGCATTCTTAATGATAACTAGGTCTAACACCTTTGTATTGAAATACCTAGTTTAAAAGACGCCACAAAAATAATATTTTGTATGTTACTTATTGTAATATAAATTCCCACAATAGTCCGCATTTAAGCCGGCTAAAAGTAAAAGTGTAGTTCTAAAGTATCAGGTGAATTTTCCAATGCCCCCTAAAATATTACTACTTTTTACGACCTCTAAAATGCTCCATTGTTTTGTATATTCCGAGAACATCTCCCGCAAACCAATCAAAAACAGTTATCGACATTATAGCCTGACCAAAGCGTGTAAACCTGTATATATACCCAGGAATACTCAACATTTTTTTATTCTTCTCAATGGCTTTCACGATGGTTAGTGCTGTAGCTTCTGGTTCAAGTATTGGTATTTTTGATTGTATACCATCAAACATTCCTGTAGTGATGTAGTAAGGCATTATGGTGGTAACATTCACCTTTTTATTCAATTGTTTCATTTCCAATCGCAAACTATCAGACCAACCAATGAGCGCCCATTTGCTTGCAGCGTAAACAGACTTTTTAGGATTGGAAACGAGCCCTCCAGATGAAGCAATATTGCAAATGTAACCATAATTCTGTTCCATCATATCATCAAGAAATACCTTGGTGATATGCATAGGAGCATTTGAATTAATTTCCATTGTTTTAGAAATATCAGATACCGTATGCTCACTAAAATATTTACCAACGATTATTCCAGCATGATTGATCAATACATCAACAATACCTATCTCCTGTTTAACTTTTTTAGCTGTTTCTTGTATTTGCGCTATATCGGAAACAGCTACATGGTAACCCAAAACCTTCCCTATGTTATAGAATTGCGCTATTGTTTCATCTATTTTTTCTTGATTAATATCCCAGATGATAACCTTGGCATTTCGTTCTAATAGTAAACGAACCATTATTTTACCAATTCCAGAAGCGCCACCTGTAATTAAAACTGTTTTACCTTCTAGTTTATTAATTGCTATATTATTTGATAGGTACTTACTAAATGAGAATAAAATCTTCCGAGGATTCTATTAAGTCTTATAGTTGTTTTCCATAATAGGCATGATTTGAGCATTGTTAGTTTACCTTAAATTTCGGACACATTTTTAATATGATAAATCATTTTTTTTATGGAACTTGTTTTAAATTTAGACTGAAAAAGTATAAAGTAGGTGTAAATTCACTACAATTAGTTTTAAGGGCTTAATAGGATAATCTCCTATCCTGTTCTTATTAAGGTTTAATACTATTTATATCGGTTACACTTTCTAATTATTTCTGAAGCGTTTGGATAAAATAGAATGAGGAAAAATATTTACCAAGAAAGGCATTTTTTGTTGGTACTATCTAGGCCTAGGTCGGTTATCGATATTTTTTTAAAAATCGTATTAAGGGATTAATAAAGCTTTCAAATTTTTCTATATGGGGTAAATGTCCCACGTTTTCTAATTCAACTAACGCTGAATTAGGTATTGCCTTTTGCGTTTTCTTTCCTAATTCGTTATACAATCCCATAGTTTTTCGCACTTCTTCAGTAACCAAGGGTTTCCCTAGCGCGGTTCGGTCTCTAGTGCCAATAATGAGTAATGTTGGTGTGCTAATGTTTTTAAACTCATATACCACAGGTTGCGTAAAAATCATATCAAAAGTTAAGGCATTATTCCAGGCAATGGTATTATAATTGGAGTTTAGTGTCCAGCCAGCAAGTAAATTTACCCATTCGTCGTATTGGGGTTTCCATTTATTATCGTAATAATTAACTAACTGATATTTTTTTATGTCTTCATAGGTTATTTTTAGTTCATTATTATACCACCATTCTACAGGTTTATAGGGCGCTTTTAATTTCCAATCCTCTAGACCAATTGGATTTTCTAAAATAAGTTTTTCACTAATATCAGGATACATTAAAACGAATCTAGTAGCTAACATCCCACCCATAGAATGTCCTAATACAGAGACTTTATCTACTTTTAAGGTGGCTAATAAGGCCTTGGTATTTTGTGCTAATTGCTGAAATGTGTAATGAAAATGAGTGGGTTTAGACGATTTCCCAAATCCTATTTGGTCTGGAACTATTACACGATAACCTTCATTAGTTAAGGCTTCTATTGTGGTCTTCCAATAGGCACCATTAAAATTTTTTCCGTGAAGTAGTACAATGTTTTTACCGTTATAGTGCTCTGGCTTAATATCCATATAAGCCATTTTTAAATTCTGTTCTTGTATATTTAATTGGATTGAGGCAACAGGATAAGGATATTTATAATTAGATAATTCAATATCTAACCATTGTAAATTTTCAGATTGCGCAGTAGAAACTTGGAATGTTAGGATTATTAATAAGACTGTAATAAACTGTTTTTTCATTTTTTTAATGCTTGTTGTCAACGTTTGAATAAGAAAAGTTGTGTTGTTAAAAAACTAAATTAACAAATACAAACCGATCTAGTATTCAGGAGGGAGAGTAAAAGATTAGAGACGGTCAACCTCACAGGGTTTGTGATTAAACTTTCAGCAGTAAAACATTAAAGTATCTAATTACAGGAAGGGGGATTAAGAGTGATAAATAGCTGTGCTGTTATAATTTGTTTTTTAAGACACTATCCCGTAAACTGTGTAAGTTTAAAATAACAGGGGTTGGACTTTTATTTAAAGTCTGACCCTTTTTTCATAGATCGTTAGGAACTGATTTAGAATGATTCCCCAGTTCCTTACTGGCATAGACCACTTTTTGGTCGCTTCCCTCACTGCCAAATATACGGATTTCATCACCGCATCGTCCGTAGGGAAGGAAAGTTTGTTCTTGGTATACTTTCTTATTTTCCCGTTCAGGTTCTCGATAAGGTTCGTAGTATAGATTATTTTCCTGATCTCTATGGGGAACTCAAAGAATACCGTGAGCTCTTCCCAGTTGTCCCTCCAACTCTTTATGGCATAGGAGTATTTGTCTTTCCATTTCTGGGCAAAATCCTCTAGGGCCATCTTGGCGGCCTCTTGGTTGGGGGCGTTGTATATATGCTTCATGTCCGCGGTGAAGGCCTTCTTGTCCTTCCATACGACGTACCTGCACGTATTTCGGATCTGGTGGACCACACAGATCTGGGTCTTGGATTCCGGAAAGACATTTTTGATAGTATCCGTAAATTCATTAAGGTTATCGGTGGCAGTAATCAGGATGTCCTCGGTCCCACGGGCCCTGATGTCGGTCAGTACGCTCATCCAGAAAGCAGCCGACTCGTTCTTGCCCAACCATAGGCCCAGCACCTCCTTTTTTCCGTCTCGGCGCAGACCAACGGCAATGTAGATCGTTTTGTTGATGACCTTGGAGTTTTCGCGTACTTTGAAGACGATACCGTCCATCCAGACAATGAGATAGACAGGCTCCAAAGGGCGATTTTGCCAAGCGACTATATCACCCGATATGCTTTCCGTGATCCTAGATATGGTGGAAGTGGATACCTCAAAATTATAGACCTCACGGATCTGCTCTTCAATATCG
>NZ_AUCB01000026.1 GCF_000429545.1 Arenibacter certesii DSM 19833 | reverse complement strand
GTTGGCGAAGGCGAAACTGTTGATCCTGGATGACTTTGGACTGGCTCACTTGGATAGAAAACAGCAAATGGACCTGATGGAGATCATTGAGGACCGGCATGGAAGATCATCTACCATTATTGCAAGTCAACTTCCTGTGGGAAGCTGGTACGATATTATTGGAGAAGCAAGCATCGCTGACGCGATATTGGACCGACTGGTACACACCTCTCACCGGATAGAATTAAAGGGAGAAAGTCTAAGAAAAAAACTGTAATATTGTCATTAACTTATCTTTTTGACCAAAATCCTTAGGGGGGTCAGTATGGCCAGAATAGGGGGTCAACATCACCAGAATATCCAATAAGAGTTTAACCGATTTAGATAATCTACCCGATCCGGATGTTTTAGCCGCAGAAATCATTGAAAATATTGAAGCAGGACTCCATAGTTTTAGAGAGATAATGGAAACGATAAACGGAGATATTGAGTAAGATAGCCTTATGAAATATCGGGTTACAAAAATGTATAGTACTATACAGAAGTGTATATGTTTAAGAAATAAGGCTATCCCAAGTATTTAAGTACCGCGATCATTATCCCAAGAAGGCTAATGGCCCCTAACAGAACGTTGAACTTAACATTAAGGCCCTTGATCTCAATATCAAGGCCGTTGATCTTGTTCTCCAATACACCTTGCATTAGGTCTATCCTGTCCAATACTTTTTCCATATCCTGTTCTGTTTTTAAGATCAATAATAGATATGATAGCCAATTTTTGCTTTTTTTACCTTACTTACTCTAATTTATTATTTACCATTCCGATCGGTGGGTCGACCGGGCAGGGCAAGGGCATGGTTTTTCCCCATGCGCTTGTGCGCGGTTCCGAGGGGGTCGGAAAAAAGGGGAGCGTCCGATCCTTCATCGATCAGCGGATATTTTTTGCGACTTCCGTAGGAACGTGGAAGGGATGTATCAGGGATAGCGTAAAAATCCATTTAATGAGGTTCCTAGCAAATTTGGCAGAGGAAGCGACCTAAGAAGCTACCGCAGACCTTAATGTGGCCCAGAACGCCTTAAAATGATTGGAACAACAGCCCGTTAAGATGTCTATGACAAAAACTAAGTTTATTCTTTACACTTTTTAACCTCTTTAAGTTTCATTTCAGTAAGCATAATTGATACTAGTAGAAAGAACACCCAAATTGCTGTAGCTCCCAAGATTGAAACTATAAAACCAAAAAAAACAAGTAAGACAAGTTGGAAGAACAATGTCAATATACTAAGCTTTAATAACAACTTTGGCCAGTACGAATTCGCATAATACCATAATTCATCACTCGACATTGATCTCATCGATCGATAGCCATATATACTATCAATATCTTTTGGCGGTCTATATATAAACAGCACTGGCAGAAAAAGTATAACCCAAGCAAGAAAAACGGATAGCAAAATAGGTGTTAACATGATAGCTGTTTAATTAATATTAAATTTATTTTGATTTAGTTATTATCCCTTCTACTTTACTAAGTTTCTCACTAAATACTATTTTTGAACTGTCCAATTTCTTTAAATAGCCTTGACTTAAATCTAAGGTAAATGAAAACATTTCATTTAGTATTTGTAGAAATGGAGCCATATTTTTAAAGGTTTCTTCAATATCGAATGTTGTCAACATGGTAATAACTTTCATGGGTTCCTTGTCGTAATGTATTGACAGGTCCCTTTGCTCCTTTAGTAATTCAAAATTCACCTTCAAATAGTTGTCCAGCTTCTGAGTTAGTGAATCGTATCTGGGTTTAAATTCAGGCAATTCATTTGTAATAAAACCAATTTCTTTAATCCAAAAAGAGTTGTTTCTATGCTTAGAAATCAAATCTCCTTGCTTATTTTCCAATGTGAAATTATAGATTTTTTTATATCCCTCGCCTGTAATAACAACGATTTGCCGGGCAGAAAATAGACCTTGATATTGGTATTTGGCATTTAAATAGTCAATTGTAACGCAACATAAATCTGCGGTCAAGATTCCAATAAAAATGCGATAATTAATCAAATTTTTAATTCCCTCAAAGTTCACATTCAATTTTTGATTTTGCGAAAATTTTTCACTCGCTTCAATCGTTTTGTAAGTTCCTCTAAGCGATTCTAATTCTATGGTTAGTAGGTCCAGTCTTTTCTCTGCACTTTCTATTAATTTAATTTTAGTTTCTGGTGTCATTAACATCGCAATGTGGATTTTTTTGCATGTTCGTTAAGGCACATAGTTTGATACGAGCTAACAGTCTTGAATTTATCACTATTTTGCCGATTTTTTAAATCCATCGTTAGCTGCTGGGTTTGTTTTTATCTTCAATATTTTTATTCAACAAAATGTAAACCCTATTCAAAACCATAAGTAGGGTTAGTAAAAAACTCACTATTAAGAAGGAGTTTAATAATGTCAGAGCCTTATTGATATATGTTGTGATACATCCCAAATCAAAGTCGATATTATAAATTATTAAAAATATTACTGTGAAGATGGAAAGTAGAATGTTATAGGAAATATTTGAATGGATTTCTTTTATATATTTTTGTTTAATCCTACTCTTCCTAGAATCCTTTTTTAGGTTTTCCATAGAGTTGTAAATAATTGCCAAAAGATTGAATAGAAAACCACCTAAAATTGATATAGCTGCTATCAAGTTCGTAATCTGACTTTGAAATTCTAAATTAAAATATGTGATACAACTAGCGACAATGATTGGAAAAAGAATAAACAAAATAAAATCCTGCCAATAGATTGTATCGGATGTTTGGCTAAGACTTCTTAGGGTCCCAAAATGACCCTTTATAATTTTCATGAAATTTATTCGACTAAGCATTATCAGGTGTTATGTCAAGCATATCGTGTATTAATTCAATAGATTGCTCTTTCAGAGAGTCAATTGTCGGTTCGCCATCTTCAAAGTCAATATTTCTTGTAACATCTATGTCTGGCTGAATTCTTTGTCGGTTTACAACGTAAAAGGTTTTCTTTTTACCATTTAATTCAAGCTCAAATTCTAAATCAGAATAACTATCATCTAAGCCTTCCACATCGAGTGTTGCATGATTAGAATTATGTTGTCTAAATACTCCGTCGATATAGTCTTTCCAATTCTGAGGAAGTGATGTTCTGCTCGTAAAAGATGATTTAAACGTGCCTTTTATTTCTTCTGGTTCTTCATTGTTATTTATATAATTCTCTAAGCTTCGTGGGATCCTTCTTTTGACGAGTTCCACTTTCTTTAAATTCCCTTCTCTCATCATTTTAGTATAAACCGAATTGTGAACGAGATTATTAATTAAAACTCTATAAACCTGATAACCTTCTTGTCTTATATAGGAGTTTATAGCAGGCAGTAGTTTAGTCTTAATACCAAAATTTGCTTTTCGTTGAAGAATCAGATAACCCACATTTCTATTTCTAGGGATAAAAAAGTAAAAGAATACGTTTCTAAATGCTGCATGATGCGTATCAACATTTAGTTCTGTTTCATTAGTGGTAGTATTAACTACTTTGTATCGCTCTCCACTTACACCACTAGAGAAAAAACCATAAATGCATCTATTTTCATCTTCCTTGGTAGCTGGTTCTTCTAAAGTAAGATGTATAGTTCTTCTTCCTGATAGGTCAGGAAGTTGATTTACGTTTTCGAATATGTATTCAGTGAAAGACTCAAATAATGAAAGAAAGTCGTCCGAACCATTAAAGTAACTCAGCATTTGCTGATTCTTATTATTGTCGACAATCTTCACAATGTAGGTTGCTAATAAAATTTTCTCTTCCATTCTGTCGTCATTTTTACCTTACAGCTAACGGTTTTGTAAATAAAACGTAGTGCTGAAAATATGCAGTTTCGTTTCGGCTAGGCACAAGCCGAATTTTTTAATTTTTATAATTACTTCCCTTTTCTCAATTAGTCAAATTTAAAAATTTGATAATCTCGAAAACATGCCTGAACCTCTGTGTTTGCGACTTCTCACGCTATTTTTTATATGTATTGTTACGTGGTGTTATTTATTCAGTGCCTGTTTCAATTTTGACGCCAAATCAGATTCGACTATCTTTTTTGAAGGTTTTCGGTTTTCAATAAAATTGATTTTCTTAATCTTATGTAAAAATGGCTTATGGTAATCAGCAGGTAACTCGGTTATAATTTTCGCACATACGTCTTTAGCTATTTTTCTTTTGTTTACCCTAATACAAATTTCACTAAAATGAGTTAAACCATCCAAAATAAAGTTTCTACACTTCGGAGAAAAGCTCATTAAATCTCTATCTTTTACAGTATTATATAACTTTAACCCTGGATATCTAAAAAGTTCATTAAACCTTGTTCTTTGCTCAGAATTAAGGCTTTCGTACTTTTTATCGGAAATGTCTTTAAATCTTTTCTTTTCCTTTATATCTTCTCTTTCTGCTACAATCATTATGCCTGAATAAGTCATTAAAGTTCCAATAATCTCGAGTAAAATTTCTTCATCAATTTTTGGTTTTTTAGCTAAGTATCCTTTTAATGTATTTATGGCTTTGTATTTAGATTCTTTTGTGCCTTCTGCCCAACAATATCTAACCTGCATAATTATAAACTCTGATGTATTGTTGAACCAATGCCAATAATCATCAAATAATTTTAAGGCTTTATCTACTTGTCCTTTTTGAGAAAACAAATAGTTTGCATAATTTAAAAGCGCACGGACTCGTAATTTGAAATCAGCATTTTCTCTTTTGATAATTCTACGATATTGATTTTCAACCTCACTTTCAGATGCAACAATCCTATTGGAATCTGCTACTTTTAACAAGGCATAATCTGTATCTAATTTATCATCGCTACTTATTTGAGTATATCTATTTGTAATTGATGAATCATAATCCGAACCCTTATTTTCATAATAAGATTGCATTATTTTTAATATCTCATATGAATAAACTTTAAAGAAATCTTTATCTTCTAATATTATAATTTTCAGCTTAACAAGTTCATTTAAAGCATCCTCAAATTCCTCTAGTTTATCTTCCTTATTAAGAAGAAATCTTAAATTATTTAATAGGCCTGTAAGGTCATCTTTGTTAACTAATAGGTTTATTGCTAAAAACATATTTTTAGCATCTTGCGATAAATAATCATAGATTCTATCGTACAAGAAATTCTTCGCTTCTTCTGTAGACTTTATATCAATTAACAGAGTTTCTTCTAATGACCCTTTTTGGGCTAATAAAATTGCAAATTGTAGAATAAAAAGTGGTCTGCCTGATGTTACATTGTGAATTAGGTTTGAGTAGGTGTTAAATGATTTTATATCCTTTTCAACGTTATAAGACGGTATTTCATTTCTGAATGCTTCAATTAAAAAAGCTATGGTGTTTTTTTCATCTAATTCATTAGTTTCTATTTCCTCACCAGTGATTAATGTCGCAGAACGAGTAGTTAATATTACTTTATGATGATTTATGTCAAGCTTTCTAATAAATGAAGTTATCTTATTTTTTTCCGCCTTTGAGAATGTTTCAAAATCATCAATTACAATAAGCATATTGCCTTCGTAATTTATGATTGCTTCTTCACCTGAGCTATCATCACTAAATACAATACTATTAATAAAGTCAATAGTTTCTGCTAAAGTTTTAATACTATCTTTTAGTTCTTGAATTACACCTTTATAAAAATTATAATATCTGTCTTTGGCAGACAAAAATATAATGTAGTCAAATTTCTTTCTTTCTTGGTTTGCCAATATTTCACAAACATTTTGTATAGCTGCAGTCTTTCCAATTCCTCCATGTCCCCATAATGTTGCAAAAACTGAAGAATTGTTTTTAGTTAAAAACTTAATAACCTTATTAGATACACCAACATCAATATATTTTTTGTAATTTTTGGAAAATTCATTAATAATTGTTCCGTTAGAGGTTTTTCTTTTTAATCCATCGTTTGCAATATCAATTTTTGCTAATTCTTCAAATTCAACATATATCTTACCTGTCCTAATCAGTTGATTAAATTTTACTCTACCGGTTAGTTTTTCCTCAATTGAGGAGAAGCTATAAAAATCATTTTCGTTTTCAATAAAAATAAAAGGAGAAACTCTGAAATAATCACTTTCATTCTTTATGTAAATACTGTTTTCTTTGAATGAAAATACTTCGTCTGGACAAGACCAAGCTAGATAATCTGAGCCATTTGATTTGTATTGAATTCCTTTATGTATTTCACCTGATTTACTAGTTGTAACAATGATATCTATTTTATCTTTAAATAAGAAAATGTCCGATTCTTCTATTTTATTTATCAGATTTTCAAAAACTTCGAGATATTCACTTATAGTATCTTCATATGAGTAACCGTGACCTATTTTTTCATTCCTTATTTTTGGGTAATCATTAATTGCCTTAAGAAAATCTTTCATTTTTTTATTTCCAAAAAAGTCGGATTTAATATCTAAAGTTCTTGAAGCAGATATTATACTTCCAATTGACGGTTTTAATATGGTTTCGATTACTTGTTCTTTCTCATCCTCTGTAATATCTTCAAAATTTTTATTCCATAAATATCCTAAAATTAGTATTAGATAAAATTCTAATTTAGACTGATAATGTACCTTTAATTCGCTTTTCTTATCAAGTCCTTTTAAGAGATTAATCTTTCTATTAATTTGGTTGATTATATAGTTCATTTTTGGATTCAGTTTTTTTATGCCACAGTTTGTGTATATTAACTTGCAACTATAGATATATTTTTGTCAGTCACTAATGTAACCCTTTATTTTATAAAGGGTGCCCTTCTGTGAGTTGAAAATGGCAATGAATCTAAGGCGTATTGAAAAGTAAAGTTTTAAACCAGCAATCAATCTATATCTAAAAAAAATAAAAAGGATAGGGTCGCTATGTTTATCAAACTTATGGATTTGATAATGAAGATGATATCACGTACTTTTTCACGAATTACCTACAAATTCAATGACCTTTATTTTCGGGGCGGTATTTCCCTTATTAAGATTAAAGCAGTACAAGTACGCACATAACCCCTTCCATTTTCCATCAATTTAAAACCCATAATTATTTCTTTCCAAATCGCGTTTAAAAAATAAAGGTGATTTGAAAAGAAATAATTACACCCTATATATCCAATAAGGCAGTATTACTCTTCGGTTCAATAATATTTCTAGCTTCAGATATAATTCTATGGTAATTGTTCATGATCGTTTCAGAATCAACTTCGGGTATAGCATTCATGCCTTTCGAAACATCCACTTTTTCCTTATCATAATCGAACTGATACCCAATAAACTCCCTTGGACTGCCCTCGGCAATAACACCATAAAACTGACCCGTATCCGTTCTCATTATTTGACTGATCTTTAATCGTTCTCGTTCTTGTATACTCTGACTTTTTCCCTTGCCATCGCTTGATGTTAAATGGACCATCTTACCAGATGATCCCACATTATGGTGTGATGACCAGTACACCTTATCCTCTTTGCTGAAAATTGATTGGATTATTTCAGCCGATTTGGTATTAGAGGTTCGTCCAAAAAATTGATTCCCCAAATTTGCCAAGATTACCTGTGCCTTATCGCTACCATATTTTTCAACGACTTGACTATAATCCTGGGCTCCAAATACAGTGGAAATTTTATTGCTCCGACCCGTAGCAGGTATTTGCTCGAAGTTTGGAATATAAAGGGTTGGTGCCTCGTCTAAAATGATCGCACTCGGTAATTTATGCGGTCTGTTCATCAGTTTAGTTGCTACTGATATTATTAAGGAAATTGCTGGGGAATACGTTTGGGGCAGGGAGCTATCATTGCCAATACATAAAAACTTTGGAGAATCTGGGTTGTTGAGATCCAAACTCAGGTCATTACCCGACAGTACCCAAAATATTTCAGGATTGTTTAATCTTGACAAGGCAGTTTGTAAAGTGGATATTACCCCGGCAACCTGTTTTTCCGCCCCCCTTTTCATGGCCTGTCGTAAACTTACCACCATTCCAGCTGTTTCGGGATCTGAGCCAACCTTATCTAGTAATTGTTGGGTGTCGGCCTCTAGAACCAAACTTATTAAATGAGGTAAGCTGCATTGATCAGGGTGGTGCTTTTTGAGGTACCATATTATCCCTGTTAAAATGCTTTGGGCATCCCTGTCCCAAAATTTTCGTTCCTTAATCGTTTCTGGCAACAGATTGTTTATTATGGTTTCACTATACTCAAAAGCATAGGGCGATTTTATTAAGTATTCCGGTGCCAAAGGATTTACTCTATGACTTTTGGCGGGGTTTAGAAAGTCAACGAAATATGGGGTCAGGTTATTAACTCCTGCTTTTTGAAAATGGTAATAGTACTTAGAAAGTTCCGTACTCTTAAAATCGTACAGAATTCCAGTTATCGATTTTTCAACAACGTGCTTTATAATAGGTTTGAATAAACTTTCGGATTTTCCTGAGCCTGCCCCACCCTGGATGTAAATTCCTCGCATCGGATTTTCCAAATAAATCTTTGCTTGCTTAGTTTTAAATACAATACAATCGTTCGCCAACTTCGCTTTACCTCCTTTTATGCCATTCCTTTGTCTTTTTAATTTTGGTAGAGTTAACATAAGAATAAGTCCAAAATATCCTATATCAATAATTTGAAATAGTTCTTCTTCCCCGAACCGGCCCGTAGCTTCCAATTGTGACAATGTGTTAATCACGCTCAACTGCACCAATAACAATATACTTAACACTAGGAATGCCTTTGACCACCTTTTTATCAGCCTTTTTAGAATAATGAATAAAAGTATAGGGTTAACGGTGAAATAAATTCCCCATTCTGTATCCATTCCCAAAGAATCCGCATAAAAAGTTAGAAAAACACCAGTTATCAACCAAACAATCGGGTACAGTGCCAACACACAATAGATAAAATATTTGATCATTTTGAAAAAGAGAAAAAGTATCATCGTTCTAAAGATTTGTGGTTGTTATGAGTTTTTTCTTGTGATTTCGATAATTTCTTTCTCGTCGCTTCCCTTTCCATCATGGAGCCGTTTTTCAAGGCGTTCTGAACTTCAAACTTTTCAATTTCCTGTCTCTTATAATGAAACATTTTATCAAATCTTTTTTCATTTTCAACAATCCATTTCTTCCTGTCAAACCCCACCTTATATGAATTCTTCCCTATGGTCCTGATTTTCGATTTCTCATTGGAAAGTGGACTTAATTTCATCTTTTGAGTCTTATCCTTTCTACTGACAATGATATGAATATGGGATTGTAACCCCTCCTTCTTTTCACCCGACTTTACGAACCCTTGTTGCACCTTTTTATCCGTGCCTTTATATTTTCTTATATGTTCGATTTTTGCAAAATAAACCAGCCCGCTGCCATCATTCAACCCCTTTTCCTGCCGCATAAAGTTTTGGGCGTAATTATCCATGACCTTCCTAGAATACTCTTTTAAATACTGGTTAAAACGTTCGAACTCCTTAGGGTTCATTTGCCAAGTATTTTCTATACTTCTCCCATCGGTAGCCTTGCTTGCCAAAAACTTCAATTCTCCTTTACTAAAATTGATGGTTGGTGCAAAGAACTTGGCATCATTTTTCCCAAGTTTTGAAATGTTGGCATCTATTTTTTCCGTCACCTCATGGCCACGTATCTTATCGGAATAGGAATTAAAAAAATGCTGTTGTCTACTTCTTATTTCGATTTCCTTTTCCCTTTGGGGGACTGAAAGCGCCATCTTCTCCAACTCTTGGTTTTCCTTGTCCAGGTAATCAACCAAAGCTGATGAACTTCCCTTGTTTTTGGAAGCCATGCTACTATGTGGTTTGCTTATGGGCATTAGCTGAAAATTTCTTTTATCCGCTGGTTTAATCCAGATCTATCCTTATTGTCCAAATAGGATGCAATTTCAATCAGGCAGTTCTTTTGTTTTAATAATTCAGACTTCACTAATAGTGTCCGTTTTTCGTCAGCACTATTCATTTTCCCCAATACCTCTCTAAGACTATTTGTAAGTTCTTCTAATTTTAGAACCTGATTCTTTCCGTTCATATACACTTCATCCCTCACTGGTTTTAGAATATCCCGCTCTTGAACTCTTAAAAAAGAAACAATTCTTTTGTCAAGTACTTTGATCATGGCCGAAGGGTTCTCGTTCAATGCATCCTTGGGATTAATTCCGGTCCTTTTAAAATATCTTATCATATTTTCTACCAAGGCACCTATGGGAATTCCAAAAGTTTCTGAAAGCACCTTAATTTCTCGATGACTGACTTCCTTGATTATGATGCTTTTCTTTTTCATCTTTATAATTTTAGTTGCTGAAAATCAATTAGTTATGGTGTATTTTATAATTTGATTATAAGTAGCTATAATTTTAAAAACTCATCAAACCTCTATGGTTGTTGGGTTTTAGCCCCGTAGGGCAAGTCGGAGATAGGGGCCCAGCCCCTGTCCGACTTGCTCTTTTCAAGACTCAGTACCGTCTGCTTTTTCCGTCCAATTCAATGAAGTTGAACATTTCAAACAACCTATCGTAAACCTGTTTTCCATATATCTTTTCCAATGACCTTATCGGAAGGTTACTTGTAACATGGGTCTTTGTTCCTTTCTCTTTAAAAGCATTATACCTTATCAGTAAAAGCCTTTCAAATAGATTCTCTTTTACACCCCAGGATTGCGCCTTTTTTTCCGTTCCCAAATCGTCAAAATGAACAGTTCCTCGGCTGTATTTGTCCACCATAATTTCTCCGTCCAAATTAAATTCCTTTACAACGGTATGCACTGAAACATTACTAAACCACAATTGTTTTAAATGATAATACCTGCTTATATTTCTAATAATATCAAGGACAGAACTTTTCCCGGTCCCACAGGGTCCATGTATAAATAGACCTTTCCTCAATTCTCCGTCCGTTACTTTTTCAAAGGATCTATCGTTTGAAAAATATCTACATATAACATCTAAGAATTGTCGGTTTTGGTCATCGACAATAAATTCCCTATTCATACTTTCAAAGTATTTTTTTCCAAAATTCCATACAAGTATTTTCAGTTGCGCTGTCTCCATACCGCGCTGTTTTTGTTGTTCTGGTTTAGCGTATAATTCATCGAAATAATGGATTACCTTTTCATTTATCTTTTTATCATTCGCGACTCTTTCGCTCCCCTCCTTTTCTTTTGCCAATCCAATGCGAATCTTCAATCTTTGCCCTGCGCTATTTTTCATTTTTTCTAGGATTTACATTTTGAAATCTTTTAGATTTCTTTTTAAAAGAAATATTAGATTTAGTATTTAATTGTTTACTATTATCCTTCAAGATTTCTTTAATAGGCCTATTCAAGTTTACTTGAGTAGGCTTTTCAAATATTACGATATACCTATTCAAGATTTCTTTAGTACCTAAATCCCGATAAATGAAACGTTCTATATAACCGTATTTCTCCAGCTGTTGGAGCCAGGTGTTTATTGACTGGGTAGAAACTTTATACAGTTCCTCAAAATATCGGTTGCTCGCATAGCAAAAACCCAATTGATTGGTTAATGATGTGATCTCGGCATATAAAATTTTTGCATTTGGGATTAGCCGCTTATCGTATCTTACCGGAGCTGGCAAAATGGAATAATATGAGGGTTCAGAGCGATCCATTATTTGCGCTTTGATATTAATGTCTCCCGGTTTCTTCTGGCGATTTTTAAGAGTTCAGATTTTGAAAAAAAGATAGACCTGCCAATTTGGTAGTATGGAACTTTACCCTGCTTTTTCCAAGAAATGATACTAGTTATAGATATCCCTAAAAAAGCAGCTGCTTCTCTTTGACTCAATCTATCTTCCTTGATATTGATTTCGCTGTCGTTAATATGTTCGGTCTTTCGTATTTCCTCGACCACCATTTTAACAATACGTTTTAAATCCTCCTTGTTGTGTGTGTAAAATAGTACGTTACCCATGTCAATTCATTTAAGTTTAACTTGATGCTAAACTCAATAAAAGCAAGGATAACGAGAATTGGAATGGCAGTAAATCCAATTTCACACCAGCCAATAGACTGAATTACAAAGGTTTAATAGTATGGTGAAAATAGTTTCAGAAATGTAGGTTCTAATTTTTCATTTCATTGACCAATGCAATTTCGCTGGTCAAACCTTCAAAAGTGAGTTTAATATCTTGGACGTTATCAGGGTGATAGGCCAGTTTGGATTTTAATATGTGGTATAGGTTGCTTTGGGTCATCCCTTTAATTTTGAGAGAACAATTTTGGGATATTACCTTAGGAACGGAAATTCTAAAATTATACTTTATATACCCCTTCTTTTCAAGGAAAATCAGGTATTCCAAAAGAAGTTGGTTGCCAAAAGTAATTGTAGAAGGAATTATAAATTCATCTGTTTTTGATGTATAATGAAATAATTCGGTCATGATCTTACCTGAAACTTTATCCAATATATTAAGATCAATGCCGGCGTTGGATTTACTCAACAAATATTTAAACCCCTTTTTAATTTGGTTTTTATTCCTAAATATTTCAATCCTTGAATTTTTTATCTTCTGCAAAACAGATTCCTTCCTTTTTTCATCTTCTATAATTTTAGCAGCCAAATGCTGTCTATTTTCTTCCTTTATATTGTCTAAAGAAATTGAGGATAAAAAATCTAAATAATCCGATATTTTGTTGTTGTATTTATCAATACCCAAATATGCATTAAATGTTGACTGGTATGACTCTCCATAAGTGGAAGAATAACCAAAGAAATAACTTTCAATTGTGGGAAATCTATTATAGCTAGTCCGCTTATTCAATTCCTTAATTAAATAAATAAACTTTTGAACATAACTATTTATAAGCTTAGGATGTTCAATTAAATAAAGCTCTCTTTTCACCATTTGCTTCCATTGTTCAAAATTAAATAGAATTGGCGATAGCATCAAGCAGTCATCATTCTGATTGATAATTGGCATGTTGGCATCGACAAGATACTCTACACTATTTAAAAGATTTATACTTTTAAATACCTGAATTGAAGTCTGAAGCTCATTATCTATGTTTGTGTAGTATTCATGAAGAAAAGTCTCGCATTTGTTCTTGTAACAGTACAAGTCGTCCAATTTCATGCTCTTGTCATTGTGAGATTTATTAGAGATTCTTAACTCATGTATCTCGTTATTAACTATCGCATTAGCTCGATTATAGATTTTCTGAATTTGGTTAATCTCAACCAAATGACCTAAAATCAAAACAATCCGATCAAAAGGAGCTCTTTTTTTTAAATTCGTTAGAAATCCATTTGTTTCGGGAGGACTTCCAAAAGTTTCCCCTTGGATTAGATCCCAAAAATAGCTCTCAGGTAATTCAAATAATGGCCTAAATTCAACTATTTCAGTATTCCCTTCATGCCATATCTTAATATATGTTTCTCCTATATCATCCGCGTTAACGAAATCTTTCCTAACACTTTCTATGTCCTGGTAACTACCCGCTTCATCAAGTACTAGTTCGTCAATTCTCGTTTTAATTTTATAGGTTCTTTCCACTGGTCAATAATAGGTTTGAATTCAATACTTCAATATAGGGAATTAGTTTATATGTGCTTAAAGTCTCGGCAAGTGCATAACTTTCGGAACCATTCCCCGATAGAAACTACACCTTGACCCTAATTGATTATCGCAGATATTTTCCCTAAACCTAAATACCGAAAGGATATGCTCTTGCTTGGGTTTTTGAGGATGTTGAAAAACAAAACCTAGAGGCTTTTAGAATGTGACTTGGATTTAATTCGGTCGAAACAGAAGGTACAATTGATGGGCTTTTTTCTACTTCCGCAGAAACTGGGCTAATTTTCTTAACTTTATTAATGATGAAATGAGCATCACTGCAAACTGGTCACAAATAAGTATGAAGATATGCGAATCGCATATGACCGTTAAAAATCAATAAATATCTACATATGCAAAAATGGTCAAAGGAGAAAATTGAGAAGATATTGGACGATGCTCCCAAAGTTTCGCCAAGCCTAATTAATGAAATCTATGAGGCTTTGGAGGACGGTGGTGTGGATGGTGTAAACATTTTATTTACAACTAGAGGTACTTTCAATCCTAAATTTAAGGATAGAATTGAAGTCATTCGTTTTATAGTTATCATAAAACAATTAGCGGGTACCTTACTCACTCCGGAAGAAAATCTAGTTTTAAAACAAGCTAGAAATTGAAGGTTTGATATAGTACGGATACCTATCTAAAATAATCGTAGCCCTATTGGTAGCCCTGTGAAATAATAAACCCCTGTAAACCAGTGGTTTGCAGGGGTTCTAAGTGGTCCCACCTGGGCTCGAACCAGGGACTTTCTGATTATGAGTCAGATACTCTAACCAGCTGAGTTATAGGACCATTTCCTTTCTTGTTTCTCCACTAGGATGCTGATCTCCTAATGGTCCAATAAGGAACCGCAATTTGCGGATGCAATATTACTATTTATTTTTCTAGACTGCAACAAAATCTTTAAAGAGTAAAAATATTTTTTCATTAAGATGTATTAAAAATCATTCCATCCCCCATTCTACGGGAGGTGAGGAAGCTTCTTGACAAAGTTCTATAAGTACTCCATTTGTGCTTTTTGGATGTAGGAAAGCTACTAATTTGTTATCCGCCCCCTTTTTGGGCGTTTTATTAAGCACCGTAAATCCCTCTTTGGTAAGTCGCGCAATTTCTGCTTCCAGGTCTTCTACAGCAAATGCCACATGATGGATACCTTCGCCTTTCTTCTCTAAAAATTTGGCAATGGGACTCTCGGAATCAGTCGCTTCAAGTAATTCTATCTTGTTGGGACCCGATTTAAAAAATGATGTTCTTACCCCTTCGGATGCAACTTCTTCGATCTTATAATGGGAAACTCCCAAAAGTTTTTCGAACAACATATTAGAAGTCTCCAAATTATGGACTGCTATTCCCAAATGTTCAATCTTCTTCATCCTTTCGTGAATTTGCTTACTAATACCGTTCACTCACCCAGAGTACTTTAATTACTCAGCTTTTGTTTCTTCCTACTAACAAAAATACAACATTCCATACTAACATCCTTAAATTGTGATGGAGAGTGGGAATACGACCAATATGGATAGGTTATTAATAATAAATATCCATTTAAATTTAGAACGCAATTGCCATCGTATAGAAGTGGATTAACTAATCTAGTCAGCATTCTGACAACATCTCTCCCCCACAGCAGCTAATCCAAATATAGTGTTCCAATCTATTTAATTATATCGTATTTTTGCAGTATGGAAACACAACGACAAAAGAAAATAGGTGGCGTTATACAAAAAGATATCGCTGATATTCTACAGCGTGCCGCAACCGATGGAGGTTTAAAGGGCACCCTTATTTCAGTATCCAAAGTATCGGTCACATCAGACCTTTCTATTGCCAAAGTATATGTTAGTATTTTTCCTGCCGATAAAGGCAAGGAATTGTTGGAAGGAATGAAGTCCAATCAACCTATAATTAAGCACGAACTAGCACAACGTACCAAAAATCAATTGAGACGCGTACCAGAATTGTTGTTCTTTTTAGACGACTCCCTAGAATATATAGATGGTATTGAAAAATCTTTAAAAGGAGAAGAAAATCCGGTTAAGAATCCCGATTTATTGGAAAAAAGGAAAAAGTCTTAAGATTGAATTTTCCCTTATACATCGCAAAGCGATATCTACGTTCTAAGAGCAGCCAAAATGCGGTGAATATCATCAATTTTATTACGTTTTTGGTTATTGTTATTGGTTCGGCAGCACTATTCATTGTCTTATCGGGCTTTGCTGGATTAAAAACCTTTAGTCTTTCCTACACCAATATGGTAGACCCGGACCTAAAAGCCCTGCCCGCTACCGGAAAGTTTTTTAACATCTCAGAGGAACAGAACAAGGCATTACAAGATCTTCCTGGCGTAATTGCCTATTCTAAGGAATTGGAGGAAAAAGTATATCTTACCCATGATCATAAATCGCATATTGCCTATATTAAGGGAATAGACTCCACCTACCTAAAAACCACGCCCATAGATAGTAGCGCTTATTTTTATGGAGATTGGGAAGTTAATGCCCTTCAGGGCGTTGCCGGACAGGGGGTAGTCAACCTTTTAGGATTGAGCATCAACAATTTTAGAAGTCCTTTACTAATACGGGTTCCAAAACCAGGAGATGGATTATTGGGACAACGGCAGCTAAAAGACTCCTATAACGAAGCTTCCTTAGTGATAAGTGGAATTTATCAAATAGAAGAAGAATTAGATAGGAAATATATATTTGCAGAACTTCCTATGGTACAGGCGTTATTGGAGAAAGACAGTACCCAGCTATCGGGCATCAATTTTAAACTACAATATAATGCCGATATTACCGAGTTGCGAAATAAAATCACCGCAATCTTTCCAGATAATGTAATCTTAAAAGACCGTATAGAACTAAATAGCACCTTGCACCGGATGCTGAATACGGAGAATTTGGCTACCTATCTCATATTTACATTGGTACTTATTATTGCCCTTTTTAATGTTGTAGGAGCAATAATAATGATGATTTTAGACAAGCAACAAAACTCCAGAACCCTATATAATTTAGGGGCCCCCATAAAATCGTTAAGGCAAATTTACTTCTTCCAAGGATTATTGGTAACTGGCTTGGGCGGATTTATTGGCGTATTCCTAGGTTCAATATTAATTGTCTCCCAATTGCAGTGGGGATGGTTGAAAATTACGCCAACTCTTGCCTATCCTGTAGAATACAATTCAATAAATGTACTGGTCGTTCTTGGAACTATCTTTGTATTGGGAATTATAGCCTCATTGATCGCCAGTAGTAGGATCAATAAGAAACTAATCGCTCAATAATAATTTTAGAATAGGGTTAGGGAGTAGCAAACTCGTAATCCCCGAAAACTTCCAAAACCTCATCAAAAGCAGCAAAAACGTCTTCTGAGTGGTCACTAGTTACCATTTTCATCCTAAATTCCTTAAAATTAGGAATTCCCTTAAAGTAATTGGTATAATGCCTACGGGTCTCAAATACTCCTAACTGCTCACCCTTCCAATCAATCGCCATTTGTAGGTGGCGCCTAGCAGCTTCCACACGCTCTTCCATGGTTGGAGGGGCTGCGTGAGTCCCTGTTTTAAAATAATGCTTTACTTCTTTAAAAAACCATGGGTACCCAATACTGGCCCTACCTATCATAGCACCATCCAAACCATACTCGTCCCTCATTTTCATGGCCATTTCAGGACTATCTACGTCGCCGTTCCCAAAAACAGGAATATGCATCCGCTGGTTATTCTTTACCTCGGCAATAGGCCTCCAATCTGCTTCTCCCTTATACATTTGAACTCTTGTTCGCCCATGAATGGAAATAGCTTTACAACCTACATCTTGTAACCTTTCGGCAACCTCAACAATCTTGATAGAATCGTGATCCCACCCCAATCTTGTCTTTACAGTTACGGGTAGTTTAGTATGCTCTACCATTGCCTTGGTTAAGGATACCATAAGATCTATATCCTTTAAAATTCCAGCTCCTGCTCCTTTACAAACCACTTTTTTAACGGGACACCCAAAATTGATATCTATAATGTCTGGACCCGACTTTTCAACAATTTCTACTGATTGTAACATGGAATCCAGGTTAGCTCCAAAAATTTGAATCCCAACGGGACGCTCCTTTTCATAGATATCCAATTTCATGACACTTTTGGCAGCATCACGAATAAGGCCTTCCGAAGATATGAACTCTGTGTACACCACATCTGCACCCTGTTCCTTGCACAAGGCACGAAATGGGGGATCGCTTACGTCCTCCATTGGCGCTAACAACAAAGGGAATTCCGGTAATTGTATGTCTCCTATTTTCGGCACAATGACTGTCTATTAAATTTTGGATTGCAAAATTACAGAAAAAAAACGCTACTCTAACACTAGGGGACTGGAAATCAGTAGGCAGAGACAATTAACAGCTAAGGTGAACAGTAGCAGTTGGAAGTAGGAGCTGAGATTTGGCCCTTAAATACGCTAGGGCAAGACTATTAGGCTATTAAAAAATTCAACTGCTTTAAGGAAGCATTAACTAATCTGCTATTTTATAAGGGCTACATTTGCAGGATCTAAAAATTATTGATCAATTAGACATGAAAGGGCAAACCAATGCTGGATCAGCTAATAAATGGGGTAACAGATTAAATCTAGAGCTCATTTTAATACTACTGGGAATCCTATTTATCGCTGCTAATCTACGGGCTCCCATCACTTCAGTTGGCCCTGTAATCAACGAAATATCTGATTCCCTAAGTCTTTCCCCAGCCTTTGTAGGCCTACTTACTGCTATACCTCTAATTTCTTTTGCCCTATTATCTGCCTTTGCCCCTAGGGTAGCTAGAAAAACAGGTTTGGAAAGGCTGCTGCTATACTCTTTAATGGTTTTAGCTTTGGGATTATTTACCCGTTCGGTTGGGAATGTTCCCTTGCTTTTTATTGGTGCCGCTCTTATAGGTGCTGCCATTACTGTAGGTAACGTATTGATGCCTGCCTATATAAAAAAAACATTTCCTAACAAAGTGGGTATTGTTACCGGGATGTACTTGGTCTCCATGAATTTAACTTCGGCCTTAGCTGCCGGTTTTAGTATTCGTATAGGGCAAGTTAGTGGTATGGGATGGCAAGGCTCTATTGGTATTTGGGGGATATTGGCCGTTGTATCCTTATTTATCTGGTATCCTCAGGTTAAAAAATCCCCGGTAATTACTGCCCAAGGCAAAAGGACTTCCTCCAAAGCGCTATGGAAATCCTCGTTGGCATGGAATATTGCTGTATTTATGGGACTTCAATCCCTATTATTCTATTGCTTGGCCGCATGGCTACCTACAATATTACAAAGTTGGGGAATGTCTCCCGATCGCTCTGGGTGGATGCTCTCCTTTATACAAATGGCCCAGTTGCCCATTATGCTTATTGGCCCTATACTAGCCGCCAGAATGAAAGACCAGATCTCATTGGTTTGGGTTACTTTTATTTTACTGATGTTAGGATTAGCAGGGATCATTTTCGGAAAGACAAGTTTTGTTATCCCTTCGGTAATCAGTATCGGTATTTCCTTGGGCTTGGCGTTTACCCTCGCTATGATGTTTATGGTGTTGCGGACTAAAACCACCTCAGAATCTGCAGAGTTGTCCGGAATGTCGCAAACCGTTGGTTACATTATAGCCGCTTGTGGACCTCCTGTATTTGGTGCACTCTTTAGCCTTTCGAACAATTGGTACGTGCCATTGGCATTATTGGTTGTATCTGCCATACTATTGTTGGTAGTTGGTTTGACCTCGGCAAAAAACCGCTACTTATCGGAATAAAACCAAGCGATTTTATATTACAAATTCGTAACAGAAATTAGGAGCCTTAGGATTAAAGCATAGATAACTACAACCTTTCCCTTTCTTCGGTATCTTTATTTTTATAATTGTCCCTAATACCCATATTTCCAAAATTGTACCTAAACCCTAAGGTGAAAGTGCGACTATCTGGTCTGTAATAGGATATATTATATTGATCTCCATAATCCCGGGTATTGTGTAATTTAAACTGATTAAATATATCGCTAACCGTAAGGCTTATATTCGCTTTTTTGCTCCATATATTCTTTTTTAGGGCAATTTCCCAATCAGAATATTCCCTCTGTCTGGAGTTACCCACCACAATTGGGGAAACATAGGTGAAATTTAGATTTGCTGTAAGTGATCTATCTTCTAAAAAGGTAAGGTTGTTTTTAAACTGTACCAATAGCGTCCACAAATTATTATCTATTTGGTTATTAGTATTCCTATCATTAAAACGTTCTGAAGCATAGAAATAAGAAGTCAGCAAATAGGCGTCCCAAGCTTTGACTATTTCTTTTCTGTAGATGAAATCCAGACCATAAGCCAGTTCGCGATCTAAATTGTCCGTTATAAAACGTAATAATTTGCTCTCATTATCCTGGTAAGTAAATAGGCTGATAGCATTTTTATGATATCGATAAAACAGTTCAAGGGTGTAATCTTTATCATACGTATAACTAAATATAGCAGAATTTTTGAATGAAGGTCTTAAGTTCACATTCCCCTCAACTACAGAGTTACTACTCTGAAAAACCTGAAAAGGATTAATGGTACTATAATCGGGCCTTATGATACTTCTTTTATAATTTAATCCAAATCGATGCTTTTCAGTGGGTGTAAATTGAAAAAATACCGTGGGGAACAATTCTAAATAATCTTTTCCAATAACATTTTTATCGAGGCTAAAATCACCTTTGGTTTTTGTATATTCTGCCCTTAAACCCGATTTAAAGGACCAATTCTCCCATTTGGTTTCTACACTGGTATAAGCGGCATATATATTTTCATCATATAAAAACTGGCCATCTTCCATAGGATCTATTCCCGGTTGTTCCCGATTAAATCCTTGTTGAGAAATATCACTTTCAGAACTCGTAAGCGCATATTTAAAGCCCGACTCCAAAATGAAGCTTTCTCCCAATGGGGTACTATAATCCGTCTGTATACTATACAAATCTGTACGTTGTTGGTTTGTGGTACTAAAAGCATTCTCATTCACAATTGTTTTCCTTTCATCATAAAAATCGGTTTCCAACTCCTGATTTTTATCGTAATCGTAAAAAGTATAGTGGGCATTAAAGGCTATTAGAGCCCCCTCATCATTTAACTTGTTTTCATAATCTAAATAAAACGCGGTATTTACTGAAGAAAATTTTGAATCGTTTTTAGTAAAAAAACCTGTACTATTGGGATCATTCGTCTCGCGAATTACTGTTTCTGAATAGTCTCTTCCAACAAATTTTGGGGTAAAAGTGGTGATGGAAGAAAAACTGATAGTATTATTGGTATTTACTTTGTAATCCAAGAAAATACTGGAATTATGTCTTCTCGAGCGATCTATAACTTCTAGGTCCGAGGTCCAGATATCAGTGATAGCTCCATTTTCCATATAATTTGTAATATCCGTATAATTGGTAAGTTCCTTTCTTTGGCTAAAACTGTAATTAAAAGAAGTTTCTAATTTTTCCCCTTTAAAATAATGATTGGTTCCCAGGGTATGTTGCGGGAAATTTCCTTGGGTATACCTATTGAAAACTGCACCATTATAGCCCGCAATCAAATTCTTATTCATGCGTATATTAATCATGGTGCCCCCTTCAGCATCGTATTTTGCAGGAGGAGCTGTTATCACTTCTATTGCCTGAACTCCATTGGCAGAGGTGCCATTTAAGAGGTTTAGGATGTCTTCTTGCGGTAGATTTACTTTCTTATCGTTAATTAGTACCTGAACCCCTTTTTCACCCTTCACGGTTATTTCGTTGTTCATAATAAATACACTGGGGGTACTTTTTAATGCCTCCCAAATATTAGATTCTGAAAGTGCCGTATTCCCAATGTTAAAAACAAGTCGATCTACCTTTTGTTCCAAGGTAGGTTTTTGAAAGACTACTACCACCTCATCAAGGGCCTGGGCCTCACTATCTACGGAAACCAACCCTATATCTATGTTTGATTGCACGTCTATCTTTATAAATTGGGAATGGTTTCCCATGTAACTTGCTTTTAATAGATAGGCAGCTGCAGGTATTTGATCAACGGAAAAGAATCCAATCTCATCGGTTACTGAACCCTTCACAAAACTAGTGTCCGCCGCAGTATATAATAGAATATTTGCAAACGAGATCTCGGAATTGTCAGTATGGATTACTGTACCGGAAACCTTAAACTCCTGTGCACGGATAGGAACACTTAATAAAAGATAGAAGAGAAAAGAGAGAATATAATTTTTCACGAAACAAAGTTTCCCAAGTTAAAAATAAATAAAGTTAACTTTATATTTATATACAGCAAGGCTTAACGCTGCTTTTTGTAGTAAAAGTCAACACTGGTCCAAAAGATAGATGAAGGAATCAAAAATACGGAATTGTAATATATACTGATCGTACAACCTCCTAAAGCTCTGTATTATTTTTAATTTAAAAATCGTTGATAAAGTCTATCTTTGCCATGACTTCCAGTCTTGGAGCACCATCTTAATGGCAGACCAAGGGAAATGGGATGATGAAACGTTGAGACAAATTCAGCGAATGTAAATTAGGCATAGATGAAGAACATACGGAACTTTTGCATTATTGCACATATTGATCACGGAAAAAGTACACTAGCGGATAGGTTATTGGATTTTACTGGGTCCGTTACTGAACGAGAAAAACAAAATCAACTTTTGGATAGTATGGATCTTGAGCGGGAACGCGGGATTACCATTAAAAGCCACGCCATTCAAATGGATTATGTTTATAAGGGTGAAAAATATGTCCTCAACTTGATCGATACGCCTGGGCATGTGGACTTTTCTTATGAAGTGTCCCGTTCCATTGCGGCCTGTGAAGGAGCTTTATTGGTGGTAGATGCAGCACAGAGTATACAGGCCCAAACCATTTCCAATCTATATTTGGCCTTAGAAAACGACTTGGAAATTATCCCTGTATTGAACAAGGTAGATCTTCCTAGTGCTAATGTAGAAGAAGTAACTGACGATATTGTAGAACTCTTGGGCTGTAAGCCAGAAGAGGTTATCCCCGCATCGGCTAAATCTGGTTTGGGAATAGAAGAAATATTAACTGCTATAATAGAGCGAATCCCAGCACCAAAAGGAAATGTGGACGAATCTTTACAGGCCTTGGTATTCGATTCTGTTTATAATCCGTTTAGGGGCGTAGAAACTTATTTTAGAGTAATAAATGGTGAAATTAAAAAAGGTCAAAAAATAAAATTTGTTGCAACTAATAGGGATTACTTTGCCGATGAGGTGGGGACTTTAAAGTTGGTACAACATCCTAAACAAAGTATAAAAGCTGGGGATGTGGGTTACCTAATCACTGGAATAAAAGAGGCAAGGGAAGTAAAAGTAGGGGACACCATTACTGATGCTGCAAGCCCTACAAAAAATCCTATTGGAGGATTTGAGGATGTGAAACCAATGGTATTTGCTGGTATCTATCCCGTAGACACAGAAGATTACGAAGATCTGCGTTCTTCCATGGAAAAACTCCAGCTTAACGATGCTTCCTTGGTTTTTTTGCCAGAAAGTAGTGCAGCCCTAGGTTTTGGTTTTCGATGTGGATTCTTAGGAATGCTTCATATGGAAATCATTCAGGAAAGATTGGAAAGGGAGTTCAACATGACCGTAATTACCACGGTTCCCAACGTTAGTTATTTTGCTTATACCCGTAAAGATCCAGAAGTAGCTGTAATTGTTAATAATCCATCGGATCTTCCCGATCCTTCTACTTTGGACCATGTAGAGGAACCGTATATTAAGGCCACCATTATTACTAAGTCCGACTATGTGGGCAACGTAATGTCACTTTGTATAGACAAAAGAGGTCAGATTACCAATCAGACGTATTTAACTACAGATAGGGTAGAACTTAATTTTGATATGCCCTTAGCTGAAATCGTGTTCGATTTTTACGATAGGTTAAAAACAGTCTCAAAAGGATACGCATCCTTTGATTATACTCCAATTGGAATGAGGACTTCCAAATTAGTGAAGGTAGATATCTTATTGAACGCACAACCAGTAGATGCTCTATCTGCATTAATACACGCCGATAACGCAGCCCATATTGGCAAGAAAATGTGTGAGAAACTTAGGGAGCTAATACCAAGACAACAATTTGATATTCCTATACAGGCGGCTATTGGAGCTAAAATTATTTCCAGAGAAACTATTAAAGCTTTAAGAAAAGACGTAACCGCCAAGTGTTATGGTGGGGATATTTCCAGAAAAAGAAAATTACTGGAAAAGCAGAAGAAAGGTAAGAAAAGAATGAGACAGGTCGGTAATGTGGAAATCCCGCAGGAGGCATTTATGGCCGTACTTAAATTAAACGACTAATAATTATGACCTCCACAACCTGTAAAGTTTATAGTTTATTAGTTTGTGGCCTATTTTTATTTTTAGGTTGTGGCGGATCCAAGAATGCCACAGAAGAGCAGAGCAGTTGGAAACTGATCTGGGAAGAACATTTCGAAAAAGATGATTATTTGGATGCGGCAAAATGGAACGTCATAGAAAGGAATTCAGCGGACTGGGGCAACTATATGTCCCCTCATGAGGATTGCATCCATATAAAGGATGGTAAACTCTATCTACGCGGTATCGTTAATCCAGATCGTAGTATAGATACCGTGCCCTACCTAACAGGGGGAGTATCTACAAAGGGTAAATTTGCCTATCAATACGGGAAAATAGAAATAAAAGCTAAGTTAGAAAGTGCCCAAGGTGCTTGGCCTGCACTATGGATGTTGGCAGACCAACCAAAATATGGGGCCTATCCCAAAAATGGGGAAATAGACCTTATGGAGCGTTTAAGTTTTGAAGAAAAAATATTTCAGACTGTTCACTCCTACTACACCTTGGAACTTAAACAAAAATCTATTCCGCCACATTCTAACACGGTAGCTGTAAACCCAGAAAAATATAATGTTTATGGGATGGAATGGTTCCCAGATAAATTAGTGTTCACCCTTAATGGAAAAGAGACTTTTATTTACCCTAAACTAGAGGATGTAGACCCAAGTCAATGGCCTTTTGATCAGCCCTTTTATTTTATGCTAGATATGCAGTTAGGTGGATCTTGGGTAGGGAAAGTAGACCCAAAAGATTTGCCCGTACAAATGATTATTGATTGGGTGAAAGTATATCAGTAAGCTCTTTGTTATTTAAAAACACACCCCGTTTATTAGATTTTAACCTTTGTAAAACAGTCTTTATAAAATAGAAAACCATAATCGGTTCAATGTATCTAGTATTGGCAATTACGCATTTAAGCCTTAATTTATATCAGTATCTATTTTATCCTCTTCCGGCTCCATATCCACTTCCATTTTTTTCCCAAGATATACCAGTTTGCTTCCCTCTGCTATATCCTCAAAATCAGTGCTAAACGATGAAATAATCTTTAAATCCCCATCAAGCCCTTTAAAGAATAATGGAACAATATCTCTATCCGCTTTGGTGATTTCAATTAATCCCTCATAATGCTCTTTATCTTTTAACTCAATTTCATTTATAACCGGATATCTCCTTGCTGTTTCCGTTAACTTAACATAATCATCGGTATGGGAAAACAATCCTTCTTTGGGGTTATTGTCCGGATTGCTCATCTCCTCGGAATTAATGAGTCGAAACGCACCATTTTCCCCAAATTGTTTTTTAAAGGTATTCACAGCGTATTTGTTAATGTCCGAGTTGCCGGTCAGTGCCATGAGGTAACCAATATCACTCAATTCTAAATCGTCAGTAAGCGCATCGGAATAAATACTGGCTACAAAAGCTTCTAGGCCAAGACCTTTAGCGCTATCAATATTGGTTTTGTTATTATCAATTAAAACCACATGCCTATTGTTCTTTTTAAGATAACTACCTATTAATCTAGATACCGAAGATGCCCCAACAATTAAAATTCCTTCGGACTTCTCCAAATACACTCCCAATAATTTAGCCATAAGGCGGGCAGTGGAAGCGTTTAGCAATACCGTTCCCAATACAATCATAAATACCAGAGGTGTTATATATTCCGCACCAGGTTCTCCTCTTAAAATTAATTTTGATCCAAATAGCGAGGCGATTCCTGCAGCAACAATTCCCCTTGGCCCTACCCAACTAATAAATACCTTTTCCTTTACTTTAAGATTAGACCCCATGGTACTCAAGAATACTCCCAAAGGCCTGATCACAAAAACTACAATGGCGAAAAGTAGCAATGTTTGAGGGGTATACAATAACTTCAATTCCGATATATTCATACTTGCTGAAAGAAGAATGAACAACATAGAAATTAAGAGTATGCTAAGGGACTCCTTAAAATAGAGCAATTCTTTTATATTGGGTAACTGCGTGTTTCCCATTACCATACCCATAACCACCACGGCAAGTAGGCCGGATTCATGCGCAAAAAGCTCAGCAATCACAAAAACTGAAAGTACTACGGATAGGGATACCACATTTAATAAATAATGCGGAACATAATTCCTCTTTATGACCTGAGTTAAGGCGTGTGCAAAAGTGAAACCAAAGGTGAAGCCTAACAACAAAACCTTTACAAACTCCAACAAACCTGTTTGGGTATAACCCTGTCCTTCTCCAATACTTATAAACTCAAATACCAATACCGCCACTAATGCTCCTATAGGGTCTATCAGTATTCCTTCCCATTTCAATACTGCTGATAGATCTTTTTTCAACGGAATATTCCTAAGAATAGGTGTAATAACCGTTGGACCAGTGACAATAATCAATGCAGAAAATAAAAATGAAATTTGCCATGATAAATTAAATATAAGATGAGCTGCGGTGCCCGCTAAGAAAAAGGTTACTGCGCTTCCCACCGTAATCAACTTTGTAATTACGGGACCTACTCTTGCTACCTCCGACCGTTTTAGGGTAAGTCCGCCTTCAAAAAGAATAACACCAATGGCCAGCGAGACAAAATGATATAGGCTTTCCCCTAAAAATAATCCCTCCTTCTCATTCCATATAGGTCTAATTAATTTAGTGCCATCTTCTGTAAACAATGTAGCTATTGGACCTACTAAGAGTCCAATAAGAATCAGTGGCAAAATAGCGGGTAATTTAAAACGCCATGCTACCCACTGTGCTATAATACCTAGAACAACTATTCCTGCAAGCTCTACCATAAATCTGTTTGGGACAATATAAGTTTAAAAATGGTAAAAATATTAGTCTAAAGGGAAAAAACATGGATCAACGCCAACAAATTCGTAAAAGTGACAATAATTTTGAACCCAATAATGAAGTGTAAATTATGGAGAAGAAATCCATTATTTTGTATGGTTACTTTGTGAATTAGCATTATTTAGGTATTTTCCCGACCAATTTTTTCATATCTTCTATCTTATGGCAGAACTACAAATCTTAAATCTTCTTCTTGTTTTAATTGCCGCCTGGGTAGGTGGAATGGTTGCAAAACGAGTAGGTTTTCCTCCTATCCTAGGTGAATTGTTAATTGGTATTTTACTTGGTCCCGCTTTACTGGGCATTTTAGAAACCTCGGAAGCCCTTAATACTTTGGCAGAAGTAGGTATTCTTTTTCTGATGGCCTATATCGGAATGGAAATCAATTTTAAAGATTTAGGAAAAGCTTCATGGGCAGGATTACTTGCTGCCATAGGTGGATTTGTAGTTCCTTTTGCGCTGGGTTATTATACCATTATAATTTTTGATGGTACCCAGATTGCCGCGCTTTTTGTAGGTATTGCTGTTGGGGTAACCTCCTTGGCCACAAAAAGTAGAATTTTGGTAGACCTTAAACTTCTGGATACTAGAATAGCTTATGTACTTATGGCCGGAGCGTTAATATCCGACACCTTGGCTTTGGTAATTTTTGCTGGGATAATTGGTTTTGTAGATGTAGGAAGTGTAGACGCTGCCGGGTTGACTTGGGTAGCAGGAAAAGCAATTCTATTTTTTGCAGCAGCCACCTTAATAGGGATCTATGGTTTTCCACTCTTAGGTAAATTGTTGTCCAAAACAAAAACAATTAACCGTACATTTCATTTTACTATAATGGTCATCATTGTATTGGCCTTTTCTGAACTTGCCGAAATTGCTGGTCTCCATGGTATTCTAGGGGCCTTTATGGCGGGTCTCTTTATTAGGGAAGGGGTGTTTTCTAGAAACGTTTTAAAGGATGTAACCATTGTCTTCCATGACATGTCCATTGGATTTCTAGCTCCTATTTTCTTTGTTACCGCTGGGTTTCACGTTAGCTTGGAGGTCTTCCAAACCGATCTTGTTCTTTTAATATTAATTATTGCAGGAGCCGTGATTGGAAAGATTGTAGGGACCGCCTTGTTTTATCTCCCTAGCGGCTACGGATGGCGAGAGGGGATCACCATAGGAACAGGTATGAACGGGAGGGGAGCCGTAGAAATTATCATAGCAGGTATAGGCCTCCAAATGGGAATTATCACCACAGAAATATTCTCCATATTGGTATTCATGGCCATTTCTACCACACTTACAGTTCCCTTATTCTTAACATGGACTACTAATTGGTTACGAAAAAGAGGGGAATTGGTAAAACAAGACACTAGAAAAGGATATTTAATCCTTGGCGCCAATCCCTTAGGACTATATATTGCTAAACAACTTAAGGAACACCATGAGGTGGTCTTAATAGATTCTAATAAAGAGCTAATACACGAGGCCAATGAGCAGGGGGTAACCGCAATACACGGAAATGCTTTAAAAGAAGATACTTTTGAAATGGCCAATGCCATTGATAAAAATACCTTTATTGCGCTCACTGGGAATAGCGAGATCAATCTGCTTGCTACCCAACTAGCAAATAATTCCTTTTATATCCCCAATAAAATAGTGTTGATGTCGCCAGATGAAAACGCAGCAGGAGTAAATCTTCTAGATCCTATGGACGCTTCTTCTCTATTTGCCAATAAAACCGATATGGCTCCATGGGCATATAAAATATCGGCCAATGAATTTAAGGAAAACATAGAAACTGTGGAAAGCGATAGTACCACAAGGGAATGGGTAAAGGAACGCGGTAAAAATAAAGATATTCTTCCTATTTTAATTGTAGATGAAAATGGTCATAAGCGTCCCTTCCATTTTAAAGATAATATTAGTGCCAATGAAAAGGTTATTTATCTGGAATAGTAGGTTTTACAATACTCAATTTCTTGAAAAATGTTAAAAAACCACTAATAAAATAGGGTTTTCAACAATATACTTACTCCTTTTGTTAATTTGCACGGATTAAGTATTTTCGATGAAACTATACCCCATAGAAACAGGAAATTTTAAGTTGGATGGTGGGGCCATGTTCGGTGTTGTTCCAAAATCAATTTGGAACAGAACCAATCCGGCCGACGCCAATAACATGATTGATCTTGCAGCCCGATGCCTCCTGATAGAGAATGGCGACCGCTTAATTCTAATTGATACTGGAATGGGTAATAAGCAATCAGAAAAATTCTTTGGCTATTATTACCAATGGGGCGATCATACTTTAGACCGTTCCCTAAAAAAACACGGCTTTCACAGAGATGATATTACCGATGTTTTTATGACCCACCTTCATTTTGACCATTGTGGAGGAAGCGTGCAATGGAACAAGGACAGAACAGGCTATGAACCTGCCTTTAAAAATGCAACTTTCTGGTCTAATAAAGCTCACTGGGACTGGGCTACCAAACCCAACTTTAGGGAAAAAGCATCGTTTTTAACCGAAAACTTATTGCCTATGCAAGAAAGTGGGCAATTGCGATTCGTTAGTAGAAACGAAACTGATTTTATTGAAAAATCGGAACTCGATTTTGGGATACTATTTGTAGACGGACATACCGAAAAACAAATGTTACCCCATATATCCTACCAGGGAAAAACATTGGTCTTTGTTGCAGACCTGCTCCCTACCGTAGGCCATATTCCTCTTGCCTATGTTATGGGGTACGACACCCGGCCCCTATTAACGCTTTCAGAAAAAGCTCGTTTTTTGGATACCGCCGTAAAAAATGAGTATTACCTATTTATGGAACACGACGCCCATAACCAAGTCTGTACTTTGCAGCATACAGAAAAAGGAGTCCGTTTAAAAGAAACACATAACTTTGCCCATATTTTTGAATAATATGATCCGCCTAACCATTTTTACCATTACTTGCCTTTTTGTACTTACTAATTGTAATCCAAAACAAAAACACAGTACTGATTTTACAGCAGAATATGTATTTACCAAAGGGATAGAAGGTCCCGCAGTAAATGCCAATGGTGATCTCTTTGCCGTTAATTTTGAGGAAGAAGGTACTATAGGAATCGTAGACCAAAATGGAAAAGGAAAAATATACCTAACCTTACCCGAGGGAAGTATAGGAAACGGAATCCGTTTTGACACCCACGGGAATATGTTTATTGCAGATTATAAAGGCCATAAAGTATATCGGGTAAAAAAAGGAAGCAAAACACCTGAAGTTTGGGCTCAAGATTCTATACTTAATCAGCCTAACGATTTAGCCATAGCACCAAATAACACCATTTATCTTAGCGATCCCAATTGGAAAGAAGGCAGTGGCAGGATTTGGATGGTAGACCAGAATAGAAAAATACAACTCTTAGAAGATAATATGGGAACTACTAACGGCATAGAGGTGAGTCCAGATGGGCGTAAGCTATATGTGAACGAATCGGTACAGCGGAAGGTCTGGGAATATGATATTAAAGAGGATGGCACCATACACCAAAAAAAGGAGTTTCTTGCTTTCGATGATTTTGGTATGGATGGGATGCGATGCGATATTAAGGGGAACTTATACATTACCCGATACGATAAAGGCTCCGTGGTGGTAGTAGATAAAAGCGGAAAAATAATATCGGAAATTCAACTGAAAGGAAAAAAACCTTCCAATATTGCTTTTGGAGGCCAAGACGGTAAAACCTGCTTTGTAACCATGGCAGATCGTGGTAGTATAGAAACCTTTAGAGCGGAATATCCTGGCAGATCCTTCAATAAAAACGAATAAATTAACTTAACAACAAATGACGATGACATTTAACAAATCTATGTTGGCCATAATGGCCTCCTTTCTCCTTTTTGGTTGCGGTGGAACCGCCCTTGTTTCAACCCCAATTGAAAATATAGATACCCTCCCACTAAAAACCGCTGAACTAACCGAGGCGGAGAAAAAGAACTGGGGACATTTAGATCTGCTTACAGATACTATCCCAGGAATGAGTGTAGATAAGGCGTATGCTGAGATAATTAAAGATAAAAAAGGAAAAACAGTAGTTGTAGCTGTATTGGACGCGGGAATGGACTTAACTCATGAGGACCTTAAAAATGTACTTTGGGTAAACGAAAAAGAAATTCCCGGTAATAATATTGATGACGACAATAATGGTTATGTAGATGATATTCACGGCTATAACTTTTTAGGAGATTCCTATAACGAGCAGTTAGAAATGGCTAGAATTGTTGCCCTTAACCTAGGTGATGCAGCTTTACAAGCAAGAGCCAAGGAAAACTTGGAGAAGGATTACGATAAAGCTTTACAAAACAAACAGCGATATGAGCAAATCTATCAGGCTGTTAAAAATGCAGATTCTGACGTAAAGGAATTGTTAGGAAAAGATACCTACACCAAAAAAGACCTAGCGACAATAAAGCCAGAAAATGAAGCTATGATGGGCAATGTGGGAATATTAACCCAAATGTTAACTATTAAGGATTCCATTTCCGAGGTATTAAAGGATTTGAACAACGGTATTACCTATTTCTCGGACCAGTTGAATTATAACCTAAACGTAGATTTTAACGGTAGAGAAATAGTTGGTGACGATCCTTATGATATTACCGATACCAACTACGGAGACGGAAATCCTCAAAGCAGGTTGGAAGATGAAAGTCACGGTACCCATGTGGCCGGTATTATTGGAGCCGAAAGAAATAACGGAAAAGGAGCCAATGGTGTTGCTAACAATGTGAAATTAATGAGTATCCGTGCAGTACCTAATGGAGATGAATACGATAAGGATATTGCTTTAGGGATTAGATATGCAGTAGACAACGGTGCCAGAATTATCAATGGTAGTTTTGGAAAATCTTTTTCACCAAATGCAGAATGGGTATATGATGCTATTAAATACGCAGCAGAAAACGATGTGCTTTTTGTACATGCCGCAGGAAATTCTAGTCAAGACTTAGACGATCCAAAAAACCCTAACTTTCCTAACGACCAAATAAACAACGGTCCAGAAATGGCCGATAACGTTATTACTGTAGGAGCGTTAACCAGCAAGTACGGATCGGAAATGGTAGCTTCATTTTCCAATTACGGTGCAATAAACGTAGACGTTTTTGCCCCTGGAAGTGCTATTTATTCTACTATGCCAGAAAGTAAATATGATTTTCAAGGCGGTACTTCCATGGCAGCTCCCGCTGTGGCCGGAGTAGCAGCATTAATTATGTCTTACTATCCCGATTTATCTGCTTCGCAGGTGAAGAAAATAATTATGCAGTCTGGTCTTTCCTCTAAATCGAAAGTATCGGTAGGTGGCGATGATAATAAGTCTATGGATTTTAAAGATATTTCTAAATCCGGAAAAATGGTAAATGCCTATAACGCCCTTATAATGGCCGAGGCTGTTTCTAAAGGCAAATTAAAATTATAAGAATGATGAAGTATAGTAAAGGACTTTTAGCAGGTTTAATCATTGCGCTCTGTGGACTGACCTCCACAATTAAGGCGCAGGGAAACACCTCCTATTGGCAACAACATGTAGATTATACCATGGACGTATCCATGGATGTGAAAAACTATCAATTTACTGGAACTCAAAAATTGGTATACACCAATAACTCTCCGGACGAATTGACGAGAGTATATTACCATCTCTACTTTAACGCCTTTCAACCAGGTAGTGAAATGGATGTACGCTTACAAAGTATTCCAGATCCAGACCGTAGAATGATGCACGAAGGGAAAAGTAGAATCGCTACCCTAAGTCCAGACGAGATTGGTTACTTACGCGTATCACAACTTAATCAAGATGGGCAACCTGTTACGTTTAAGGAAGAAGGGACTATCTTGGTGGTTAGCCTAAACAAGCCCATTCCAGCAGGAGGCAAGGCTACTTTTGACATGTCGTTTACTGGGCAGGTTCCTGAACAAGTAAGACGTAGCGGTAGAAATAGCAGTGAAGGCATAGCGCTCTCCATGAGCCAGTGGTATCCAAAAATGGCAGAATACGATTTTGAAGGCTGGCATGCTACTCCCTATATTGGACGTGAGTTTCATGGGGTTTGGGGAGATTATGACGTAAAGATAACCCTAGACAAAAACTATACTGTTGGGGGTACCGGTTACCTGCAAAACGCACAAGAAGTAGGTCATGGTTATGAAACGCCTGGATCTAAGGTGAAAAGAGTAAAGGGAAAAACCCTTACTTGGCATTTTAAAGCCCCGCAAGTACACGATTTTATGTGGGCAGCTGATCCAGAATATATTCACGATATCGTGCAAATGGAGAACGGTCCAACCCTACATTTCCTATATAAGGACAACAAGGAAATTTTGGAAAACTGGAAAAACCTTCAGCCAAAAACGGTGGAAGCGATGGAGTTTTTCAATAATAACCTAGGAGAATATCCCTATGATCAATACTCTGTTATCCAAGGTGGAGACGGTGGTATGGAATATGCCATGGGTACACTTATTACAGGAGAAAGAACAATTGGAAGCCTAGTAGGGGTCATGGTTCACGAGTTGGCACACTCTTGGTTTCAGCACGTATTGGCCACTAACGAGACCAAACATGAATGGATGGATGAAGGATTTACTTCCTTTATTTCTAGTTTGTGCATGAACTTGATTATGGATCAGAAAAAGGAAAATCCTTTTGAAGGATCTTACAATAGCTATTATAGACTTATAGAAGCAGGGGAAGAGCGACCACAGACAACACATGCCGATAGATACGACCTTAATTTTTCCTATAGTGTAGCTGCCTATAGTAAAGGTGCAATTTTCCTTTCCCAATTGGGCTATATAATTGGACAGGACAAGCTTATGGAAACCTTGCGTAAATATTATGAGGATTTTAAATTTACCCATCCTACACCAACCGATTTTATTAGAACAGCCGAAAAAGTGTCCCATATGGAATTAAACTGGTACCTTACAGATTGGACACAGACCACAAACACTATAGACTATGGTATTAAGGAAGTTGTAGCAGAAGGAGATAAGACTAAGATAAGTTTGGAACGCATTGGGTCCATGCCTATGCCCATAGACATTTTTGTAATCTATAATGATGGTACCCAAGAAACACTTTACGCACCGCTTAGGATGATGTACGGTGAGAAGGAAAACCCATATCCAACTCTTAAAAGGACTGTATTACAAAACTGGCCCTGGGCTTACCCAAACTACAGTTTTGAGCTAAACAAGCCTTTAAATAGTATTAAAGCGATTGTTATAGATCCATCCCAGTTGATGGCGGACATTAATTTTGAAAATAATTTCTGGCAGGCAACGCAAAACGTTGAATAGAATTTCTAATAGAAATTAGTACCAACATTATTTTTTATAGGGATAAGCATTTTTACCAATTAATATGGATAAAAAACTTATCCCTATATTATTTTTAGCATCGATAGGGGATAAGTCTACCATTATACGGTAAATTGGGAGCACTCATAATCCCTACAATACCTTGGAAAATTAAGTCTTTTAATATTAAAAGTAATCATAAGGAAACACTGTTGCCACTAGAGAAAATATTAAGTATGGAACCTAAGAAATTTTCCCTCCCAACAAAAGAGAAACTAAAGAGCAAAAAACTAATTGAAAAGTTATTTGCCGAGGGTAGATCCATTACCCAATATCCCATTAGACTAATATACCTGAAAATTGATTTTGAGGATGATGCCCATTGTAAGGTAGGAGTAACCGCTTCCAAAAGAAATTTTAAGAGTGCGGTAAAAAGAAATCGTATAAAAAGATTGATGCGGGAAGGATATAGACTAAATAAACACCTGATTTTTAACAACAACGAAAACCAATTTGCGTTTATGTTTTTATATCTTGGTAAAGAGATGCCCGTACAGACAAAAATATCGGATACTATGATTCGGTTGATGACAAAGTTTGCAGCGGAACATACTAAAGCAGATAAAAAAGAATAATACAGGTGAATTACGCATAACCGAAAGCTGATGACTAGGAGGTAAGAGGTTTAGTCGATGAATGCCATTAGATAAGTTTACATATAAAAAAATAAATAGCTACCTATGAAAAGGATATTACTAAAGCGAGTGCTTATTCCCGTAATTGCCATTGCTTTTTTAATTGCAGGAAGTAGTTTTAAAGGCGATTTTTTTGAAATTGCCAAGCAGATCGAAATTTTCACCACACTATTCAAAGAATTAAATATGAACTATGTGGATGAAACCAATCCAGCTGAGTTGATGGACACTGCAATTAAGAACATGCTAGAAGAATTGGATCCCTATACCAAGTTCCTCAACGAACAAGATGTAGAAACCTTCAAAATAAATAATCAAGGAAAATATTCTGGAATAGGGGCCGTGGTCCGTAGTTTTAAGGATAAAATTCTCATTATAGAACCTTATGAGAATTATCCAGCGGATAAGGCTGGTTTAAAAGCAGGGGACGAAATAATTAAAATTGGTGATCTTACCGTTTCCCAAATTCAGGACAATGCAGATGAACTTCTAAAAGGGGCTAACAATACTAGTGTAGAAGTTACCTATCTAAGACAAGGTCAGACCAAGACCACCATCATAAATAGGGAAGCCATAGAGGTAGATGCCGTACCTTTTTATAAAATGATAAATGGCAATACTGGCTATATTGTCTTATCTAAATTCAATCAAAAAGCAACAAAACAAACCAAGGAGGCACTCTTAGATCTTAAGAATAATGGAGCTAACAATATAATACTGGATTTACGGGATAATCCTGGTGGATTATTAACCGAAGCCATTAACATAACCAACCTATTTATCCCTAAAGGGGAACTTGTGGTAACTACCAAATCCAAAGTGAAAAAATTTAATAGGGAATACAAAACCACCAATCAGCCTGTTGATACAGAAATACCCTTAGTAGTTTTAGTAAATGGGAGAAGTGCTTCTGCTAGTGAAATAGTATCGGGAAGTTTACAGGATTTAGACAGGGCAGTTATTGTTGGAGCAAGGAGTTTTGGAAAAGGATTGGTACAACGTCCTTTAAAACTTACCTATGGTACCCAATTAAAAGTTACCATCTCTAGATACTATACGGCCTCAGGGAGATGTATCCAATCTTTGGATTATTGGAACAGGGACGAAGACGGAAATGCACTTAAAAACACCAAATTTCAAGACTTTACCACCAAAAACGGAAGAAAGGTTCAGGATCGTGGCGGTGTTTTGCCAGATATCGAAATTGCCACATCTAAAACAAATGCGCTTACCCAATCCTTGATTAACGATAATCTGATTTTTGATTTTGCAACGGATTATTTTTACAAAAATACTTTTGATGAAGTATCCGATTTTAATATTGGCGAAAGTGAATATGAAAATTTTAAGTCTTATGTTGCTAAAAGTAGTTTTGAGTTTGAAACCAAGGCAGAGAAGGCATTAAAGGAAGTGATGGCAAGCGAAGAAAGCAACTTATACAGCTCGGAGGTGACCGATAATTACAAATCCCTTTTGATGGCCATGAACAAGGATAAGACTGCTGCCTTGGAAAAATATAGAAAAGAGATTCAAAAGAATTTAGAAGACGAAATCCTCAAAAGATACTTCTATAGAAACGGACTTTATGAATATCACTTACTCCATGACGAAGCAATACTAACTGCAACGGCATTGTTAAAGGATAATTCAAAATACAAGGAAATCTTAGGGTACTAAACTATATACAATTATAGACTGACCTATATTTTAAAATACACCTTTTTCTTATCTAGAAAATAGGTGATATACCAAAACATAAATAAGACGAATAGGGAATTAATAACCATTATTAAACCGGTATCTACACCCATTGGAGCTAAAATACCCTTGGTAAAAATGAGTCCAAAATCCCTAAACCATTGGGAGCCTACTGTTTCTGCAAACAAATAGATGAAAATGGAATTGGTGCCTACTACGGAAAATATCCGTAACCATTTATTGTTATGCCCCTTAATATCTATCCACCAATAAAATAGGCCTAAGGTAAGTAATGCCCAACCTCCTGACGCCAAGGTAAAGGAAGTGGTAGCAATTCGTTTAATAATTGGGGTAACTCCCGTTATATCCAAACCATATCCTAATACCAGTAAGATACCTCCCCATCGTAATAGTGGATTTATTTTCTCTTTGATCGATTTTCCAGAGAGCAATAATTGTCCACAAAGTACCCCCATAATCGTGTGAACAGCGGTAGGAAGAAAATTAATGGTTACCCATCCTCCACCACTTAATTTCCCCATCAACAACATATCTACCCACGATCCAAAATTGCTTCCCATTACAAAAGGATCTTGTGGATTATAGGCTCTGTATACTATTTCGGTAAGTAGTAAAATTCCAAAGCAAATAAAAATCTGAGTCCTGTGAGATAAGGACATAATAGAATAGGCAATGGCAATAGTAAATGCTAATTGTACCAATACATTCCACAGTTCCCATACCAAGGCGTGAATGTACACACAATGCAAGAGTACCCCAAAGGCAAACAATAGTATGCATCGTTTAATAATATGTGCATTTACCTCTTTTTTAGATTGTGTTGCTAGTCGTTTTCTTAAGGAAAAAGGCATGGCCACCCCAACGATAAACATAAAATAAGGTTGAATTAAATCCCAAAAACGCAGCCCATTCCAGGGATGGTGACGCAATTGTTGCGCTATTGGTTCTAATAATTTATTTCCTGATACCAATTCTACAAAGCTCCCATGAAAGCCGGCTGCTTCAGCAATTAATAAAAACATGGTTAAACCACGAAATACATCCAAAGAAAACAAACGTTGGGTAATAGGAAGTGCGGTTTTGCTCATTTTAAGTCGATAAAGTTGGTTTGCTATACTATCCTATATGGAATAGTATAAAGTATAGGTTTGGTTGTTGGCACTTTTTCTTGTTCTGTGAATACACATACGAAAAGCATACAATTTAGTAATTATAAATACAGTAACAAATACGTCTTTCCCAAAGTTTAATCACTAGTTTGATGAAACTTTCTTAAATAGACATACTTTTCTTAATTTGCAGGAAGATGAGTCATTTAATTAATGTAACAATGGTCAGTTTAAAGATGACCTAATAGGCTAATGAAGTAATTTTAAAATGTAAAGATACATCGGTAATAAATTGAAATTAAGTTGATTTGAAGAGGCCCTAATGGGTAACTTCAACAATTGATTATAATTGTGAACAACTAAAACTATATAATGAAAAAATTAAAAACACTTGTTGTAGGCTGTGGTAATATGGGCATTTCCCATGCTAGGGCCTACCATAAACTCTCCGATTTTGAAATAGTGGGACTTGTAAGTAGAAGTGCGGAGAGCAGGGAAAAGCTATCCAAGGAATTGGGAGGATATCCTACTTTTCCAGATTTTAAAACTGCCTTGGAGCAAACAAAACCAGATGTGGTATCTATAAATACCTATCCCGATACCCATGCCGAATATGCCAAAATGAGTTTAGAGGCAGGGGCCCATGTCTTCGTAGAAAAGCCATTGGCATTAACTGTTGAAGAGGCACAAGAATTAGTAGATTTAGCTTTAGAGAAAAAAAGAAAAATGGTGGTAGGGTATATTCTTAGAGTACACCCATCCTGGACCAAGTTTGTAGACGTTGCCCGTGGTTTAGGAAAACCATTGGTTATGAGAATGAACCTTAACCAACAAAGTTCCGGAGACCATTGGTATACCCATAAACAATTAATGAACTCCATGTCGCCCATAGTAGACTGTGGGGTCCATTATGTAGATATTATGTGCCTTATGACTCAATCCAAGCCTATTAGCGTAAGCGCCATAGGAGCCCGTTTAAGCGAGGAAATAGACTCTGAAATGTATAACTATGGTCAGCTACAAGTACGATTTAAAGATGGCTCTGTAGGTTGGTACGAAGCAGGATGGGGTCCTATGATGAGTGAAACCGCATTTTTTGTAAAAGATGTAATTGGCCCAAAAGGAGCTGTCTCCATAATAGATGAAGCTAAAGGTGAGTCCCAAGATATAGATGGCCATAGCAAAACCAACAGTCTAAAATTACATTACAGCGAATTAGATGCTGCAGGTAAATTTTCAAAGAAAGATGAAATGATTCCAACCGAGGACGAGCCCGATCATGATGGATTATGTCTATTGGAACAGGAATATTTATTAAAAGCCATTAAAGAAGATTTAGACCTTACAGATCATTTAAACGATGCCGTTAACAGTCTGAAAATAGTATTGGCAGCGGATGAATCGGTGCGAACAGGAAAAACCGTTCTTTTATAATAATCAGAATACTATATAGAATCCATTTACATTCTTTCTAACGGATTCAAGATCAAATCTGTAATTTTTGCACATTAAAAAAGGCCTCATTACCATCTTTCAGAAGTGTAATGAGGCCCTTAATTTTAATCTAGTCGACTAATCTTTGAAAACCGGCGTTTTTGCCAATTCTATCAACCCGTCCATTGGTTCTTTAAGGTACCTATTGGAACGCAAATATCGGTTTAGGTTATATTCATCAAAATTGTCGGCCTCTTTATCTACACTGCTAATATGAACCCTACCTGCAGAATGTATAAATTCATTGTTACCGATCCACATCCCCACATGAACAACTCTTTCTTTGGAAGTCTCTGTTGCCGGCTTTCCAAAAAACAATAAATCACCAGGTTGTAGCTGATCAAAATTTTTATCCTTATCCACTGTAGCCCCAGTGTGTATTTGTTGAGAAGCATCTCTAGGCAGCACCATGCCGTTTAAAAAGTAAATGGTTTTTGTGAAACCACTACAATCTACTCCCTTTGTTGAGGTTCCTCCCCAAAGATAAGGTACGCCCATTAAGTCCATGGAGGTATTTACCAATGATTCTTGGGAAGGGTCTAAAGCGGCTAGCCAGGCGTCATAATCCTGGGATTCATTTTTATTTATAAAAGCCATTCTTCCATCTGGAAATTTAACCTTATAAAAACTATTTTCTTCTCCTATCAATTCCAATATCCCACCGGCTACCATATCAGAAACCACTTGTGAATTTTGATCGGGAGCAGAAAAGGCCTGACCCATAGTTTTTGTAAAAATCACTTTATTGGTCGCTTTCCACTTTAAAAAATCTTCTTTGGAAAAGCTAGAAATTCCCCCTCCATCTACCCATGAAAGATAATGATCTGGCGTCTGTATTAAATACCAACTATCTTCTTCCTTTAGAATCTCCACCGGAGTACCTAAGGTGGCCTGGGTTACCAATTCCGAAGAATGAGAAGGCTTACCTCGTAAATTAGCAACAGAAATTGTTATAAGACCATACGTCTTCCCCTGTAATTCTGCAGATGGCAATAACTGAATACTATCTGTATAGAAAACATTATTCTCTTTTAATTTTTCCTTCAGGGCATTTACGGCATCAGGAAGGTTGCTTTCTCCCTTAATAAGCGTTTTAGAACCCATCGGTACAAGCTCTAAATTTAATAAAGCTACTCGTTGATCTGGTGCAAATTCTTGTTTTGTTTCCTCTATGAGTTTATTTAAAACTTCATTACCCTCCTTTTCTTCGCTAAGGCAAGAAGTAAACAATGTTAAACAAAATACCGCTAAAAATCCATTCCAATACCGTCGCATAAAATTTCGTTTTAAGTAGGGACTTATAATTAATTACAATTGTAACAACCAATTCTGCTTCAGAACAAATCCCAATTTATTTAGGTTCTGAATTTAACTTGGAAAAATAGAAAATTTTATTTAGTAAAAGGACTTGGAATACTTAAAAATCTAGTTATTAAAGTCCTATAAAATAAATCTGACGGTATTTCAAAATAAGAACATATTCTTCCAACTATTAATGTTCCAATTAATTAAGTTTGAATAGTCCTAAAGATTTGAAATAAATATGGATTTTAACATCGTAAACTAAATTTTGTTAAAAATCTACTAAAATCAACGAGATCTCTACATAAATTTTGTTATATCTAAAATAAATCATTAATTTTCCGTTATGACACAATTTGAAAATTCTGAAATTCCTAAGATCGAAAATTCTGAGAATGAGGCCTTTATAAAGAAGTCCGTTTCCCATTTAGAAGCACATGGTTTTGAAAATATCAAGGCAGATATTGAAGGTTATGACCGTCCAAAATCTTACCTTAAAAAAGGTAGTGATACAAAGATTACCCCGAATATTGTAGCTTTAAAAAATGGTAGAAAATATTATTTTGAAATCAGCTTAAAGTCAGAAAGACCATTGATGCTCAAATCCAAATGGTTGTTTTTGGATACCTTAAGCAGAATGAGATCTAATAAATTCAAAATAATTACAACAAAGGGTCATTATAAGTTTACAGATAATATGTTGGAAGATATTAATCTTACCGATAAAGTCCCAATTAAAATATAAAACCAATAAGAATTATATAAACTAAAAAACACCGAATATTCGGTGTTTTTTAGTTTAAAACTCATTGGAATCTATTCTTTTTTTATCATCAATATATGAGGAATACCATCTTCTAAATAGTTCTTTCCTTCTTGTACAAATCCAAGAGAATTATAAAATTTAAGTAAATAAGTTTGAGCAGATATACGAACGGGAACGGTACCACATGTATTCTCAATAACCTTTAAAGAAGCTTCCATTATAGCCTTACCATAACCGTACATACGTTCCTCTTTTCTTACGATTACTCTACCAATGCTAGCTTCCTTATATACAACTTCTGTTTTAAAAATACGCGTGTAAGCCACCAGTTTACCTTTCTTTAAACCTAATAGATGTAATGCTAAAGTATCTTTACCATCCACATCTTGGTATGCGCAATTCTGCTCTACCACAAACACTTCTGAACGTAATTGTAGTATATCATATAATTCCGGCGTCTCTAATTCCTTAAATGTTTTTACTTTTATTATCATAACTGTTGGTTCCTATTACAGGAGAAGCCACTATTAAACCATATGAGGTCTTTTAAATAACCAAAAAATAGTTACGAACAGGTAGGTATTTTTTCTATTCGTTTTTCATGTCGGCCACCCTCAAAGGGAGTATTTAAGAACGTTTTTACCATATCCAAAGCTTGAGGCAGGGAAATAAAACGTGCTGGCAAACTTAAAATATTGGCATTATTATGTTCCTTGGCTAATTTTACAATTTCTGTATTCCAACATAGCGCAGCTCTAATCTTTTGGTGTTTGTTAGCTGTCATTGAGGCCCCATTACCGCTTCCACAAATTATAATACCTAGATTTGCGTTTCCATTTTCCACATCACTTGCCACTGGATGTATATAATCTGCATAATCTACACTTTCTGAACTATCCGTACCATAATTAACGACTTCCAAATCCATAGATTTTAACAGTTCAACAATCGCAAACTTGTATTCAGTTCCCGCGTGATCATTACCAACGGCTATTTTCATCCTTTTATAGTTAATTTTAGATTATATAATGTTTAAAACGTTTATTACTACCTACATGGAGGTGTACAAATGTACAAATACCTATGGTTTCACAACGTTATTTGGGTTGTTAACAACATTAATTAAGAAAAAACGTAAAGCTGTTGTTATTTAGTGGTTTAATAAATTGTGTTAATTGTTGATAAACTACCGACAAAAAGTAACTTTAAAATTTTTAAAATCCATTTAAATTTTGCCTTACAAAATAATAAGGAAGATTAATAATTTACTTTTCAAATATCATTAAAAGATATCAAACGTTAAATAGAAGTAATTAACAGTAATTTAAATTTTACTTATCACTAATTTCATGTTCAACAAGGTTATCAATAAGTGTTGATAACTAAGTCAACCTATTGATTTATATACAAATCAATAGTCCATAAGATGTCGATAAACTTCCAAATCTACTCGAAGCAAGTATTAAGTGAAATAATTATGTCCCCTATTAACACACTATCATAACAAGCATTTTTTTTTAAATTTTAGAAAAAAGAAATATATATATATTATAAATGTTGATAACAAGAATTTCTAACTTCTAAAACGGAATAGAAAGACAATGGATATAAATTCGTAATTTTCCAAAAATTAAAGAGTTGATGTCAAAAAGTAAGAAGAAAATCAAAAATCACAGAAATAACGAAATAACCAAAGGTATATTTACTGTTCTAGAAAAGGAACCTCAAAAAACCTTTAACTATAAACAAATAGCGGCTAAGATTGGTATAACGGATGCTAGCGATAGAAATAATCTAATAAAGCGTTTAGTCCAATTAAAGGAAAAAAGGAGGATCCAAGAAGAAGGAAAAGGGAATTATAAGGCTATTGCGAGTACCAAAACCTATCATAACGGAAAAGTAGATATAACAGGAAGGGGTAATGCCTATATACTAGTTGAAGGTATAGATGACGATGTTTTTGTTCCATTCAATAAACTAAAAAAAGCCTTTCATAAAGATGAGGTAGAGGTTTATATTTTTCCAAAAAGAAAAGGAAAAAAATTAGAAGGGGAGATTACCAAGATAATATCTCGTTTTAAAACTTCTTTTGTGGGAATCGTGGATATGCAAAAAGATTTTGCCTTTGTTCGCCCTACGGATTATAGAATGTATACCGATATTTTTATTCCAAAAGATAAGTTATCTACGGCTAAAGATGGGGATAAAGTAATTGTAGAAATTAAAGAGTGGCCGGACAATGCCGATTCACCGTTTGGTAGTATTATTCAAGTTTTAGGTAAACCAGGTGAGCACGATACTGAAATTCATTCTATTTTAGCTGAATATGGATTACCTCACGAGTTTCCAGTAGAAGTAGAGATGTTTGCCAATAAAATGGATACTTCTATAAAAGAGGAGGAAATAGCGAAAAGAAGGGATATGCGTGATAGCCTTACTTTTACTATTGATCCAAAGGATGCCAAGGATTTTGATGATGCGCTTTCTTTTACCGTTCTAGAAAATGGAAATTATGAGATTGGAATCCATATTGCCGATGTATCGCATTACTTAACGCCAGATACCATCTTAGATGATGAAGCATATAATAGGGCAACCTCTGTTTATTTGGTAGACAGGGTAGTTCCTATGTTACCGGAAGTGTTGTCTAACAATGCTTGTTCCCTAAGACCGAACGAAGAAAAATATACCTTTTCTGCAGTTTTTGAGTTGGATACTAATGCCAAAATTAAAAAAGAATGGTTTGGACGAACGGTTATTGAATCCAATGAAAGATTCTCTTATGAAGAAGCTCAGTATATTATAGAAACCCATGATGGAAATATAAGTAAGGAGATTTCTATTAGGGATGAGGCTTATACAGTAGATGATGAAGTGGTACAAGCCACATTAACACTGGATAGGCTTGCCAAGATTATGCGTTCTGAACGAATGAAGGAAGGCGCTATTTCTTTTGATAAGGTAGAAGTCCGTTTTAATTTGAATGAAAATAATGAACCCGAAGGTGTTTACTTTAAAGAGTCCAAAGATGCCAATAAATTGATTGAGGAATTTATGCTACTCGCCAATAGAAGAGTAGCCCAGTTTATAGGTAAGCAAAAACCAGAGAAAACTTTTGTATACCGAGTGCACCCAGAACCAGATGAGGACAAATTAATGGCCTTAAACGGAATAATTTCGCGTTTCGGGCATAAACTGAATTTTAAGGATAAAAAATCCATTAGCAGTTCCTTAAACCAACTTCTAGAGGATGTTAAAGGGAAAAAGGAACAAAATTTGGTTGATACCTTGGCCATCCGTAGTATGAACAAAGCCATTTATACCGTTGATAATATTGGTCATTATGGATTGGCATTTGATTATTATACCCATTTTACTTCGCCAATTAGGAGGTATCCAGATATTATGGTACATAGATTATTACAACACTATTTGGATGGTGGTAATTCTGCTAAGGCAGCTACATACGAAGAAAAATGTAAGCATTCTTCCAATATGGAAGGTTTGGCCGCTAATGCCGAAAGAGATTCCATAAAATACATGCAGATTAAATTTATGGAAGACCATAAGGATCGCGAATTTGTAGGAGTTATTTCTGGGGTTACGGAATGGGGCCTTTATGTGGAGATTATAGAGAATAAATGTGAAGGAATGATCCGTATTAGAGACATAAAGGATGATTACTATACATTTGATGAAAAGGAGTATGCTATTGTTGGTCAAAAAACCAATAAGACATATCAATTAGGAGACGAGGTGATCGTTATGGTTAAAAGTACCGACCTAGTTAAGCGTCATTTGGATTTTTCCTTATTGGGGAAAAAGAACTAGTTCTGCGTTTTGGAATGAATTTTGTTTAAACTACTATTGTGTTAAGCTGAAATACCTCTAAAGATGAATAGAATTTAGGGATTGTTTCTGCTTAACTTAATAGTAGATTGTAAGTAAAGATAAATGTTTTTATAGGGAATTTATTAGTTCACTTCTTATAAAAACGATAGCTTTTAACAAATGAAACAAAAAATATCAATTATTCTGTTCTGCCTAATCGTGATACTGCCCATAGGGGCACAAAATGAGAAGTTAGTTCAGGAACTCAGTACTTTTAAGGAAGTAAAAGCTTTTGATGGCCTGTCTATTAACCTTATTAGATCTAATGAGAATAAGGCGGTAATAACCGGAGTCAATACCAATAATGTTGTTATAATTAACAATGGAGGAGTCCTTAAAATACGTATGGAAATTAATAAGTTGTTTAGTGGATATAGAACCTTTGTGGATCTGTTCTATTCAGATGACTTGTTGGTAATAGATACAAATGAGGATGCTAGGATTACTTCTAAAGAAGCAGTAAAACAAAAGGTTTTAGAGCTTAAGGCGCAGGAGGGAGGCGAGTTGGTTATAAATGCCAATGTAGAACAGCTATTAATAAAAAGCGTAATGGGTGGTATGATAACTGCGGTTGGCAGCTCGCATAACCAGGATGTTCAAATAAACACGGGTGGTATTTATAATGGAAAGGAGTTTAAAACGAAATTCAGTACCGTTAACGTAAACGCAGGTTCCAGAGCAGAAATTTTTGCAACAGATTACGTTCAAGCAAGTGTAAAAGCAGGTGGGGAAGTAATGGTTTATGGCAATCCGTCTAGAATGGAAGAGAAAACAATTTTTGGCGGAAAAATCACCCGAATGAAATAGTAACCGTTTTTTAAAATTGAATAGTAACGTAAGTATAACCACATAACCCTATTACCAGGGTACCAATTCCCAGGGTGTTAAATAAATTGTATGATTGAAGATGTACAGGCGGCAATACCATTAGGCTTTTTACTGAGTTTTATGATAGGTCCTGTGTTTTTTGTATTACTGGAAACTAGTGCTATTAAAGGATTTAGAGCCGCTCTCTGTTTTGATTTTGGAGTAATAATTGCTGATGTTATTTTTATTACGGTAGCCTATTTCAGTAGTTTTCAGTTGTTGGAAAATTTAAGTAACCAGCCTGGTCTGTATGTATTTGGTGGCGTTATACTATTGATCTACGGACTTACGAATGTTCTAAAGAAGGAGTCCAAACATTCCGTAGAAAAAATAAGGGTTACCAAAGGAGATTACTTAAGTCTTTTTGTAAAAGGCTTTTTACTAAACTTCATCAATATTGGCGTTTTGGTGTTTTGGCTTGGGATTATTATTGTGGTAGGGCCTAGTTTGGATAATGATCCTAAAAGGATATGGACTTTCTTTGGAGCCATGATAGGTGCTTATTTTATTACAGATATTTTTAAAATACTTCTAGCAAAGCAATTGCGTAGAAAATTAACCAAAAGAAGAATTCATCTGGTTAAGAAAGGGCTAGGTATTATTCTAATTCTTTGTGGAGTTGTACTAATTGTAAAAGGATTTTTGCCCAAGGATAAACTTAACATTGAGCAGGGTATAGAACTTATTAGGGAATAAAAAAAGATTGCGAAAGCAATCTTTTTTTATTTTGGGTTTGGTTTCTTACCGGCAATTTAAAGGTAATCATGTGCAGTAATTTCCTTATTTTCTTCACCGCTATCATTATAATTTTTTAGTTGTAACATCCAGTATACGAAGGCTACAAAACCGATCAATATGAAAACCCAATTCAATGTATTAGCTGCCCACCAGCTTTCCATAGAACGTAAGGCATCAAGTGGTGCAAGTAGCACATTTACAAATAAATCCTCGATACCGTAAAAAAATGTATTCATCTTAATTATATTTACCTACAAAAATATAAAAAACTAGAATGATTTCAAGCATTTTTGGGAAAACAAAGCCAATTAATTATATAATACTCCTTGTATTCCTTTTTGTCTTCTATTGGTTTGTGCATTTAGTGATGTTCCAACAGACCTATACTGTGGATCAGCTATTTGAACAATCCGTGATTTTGGGCTGTTTAATGCTGAGTATATTCCTAGTAAATTTTATAACCAACAGAAATAAAATTACGGGATCTAATTCTTTATCTATTTTATTTTACACCCTTCTTATCGTGTTTTTCCCAAGGGTATTACTAGATTCCGATGCTATTTTCTGTAGTTTCTTTATTTTATTGGCGGTAAGAAGATTGTTGAGCTTACGATCCTTTAAAGAGGTAAAACTTAAAATATTTGACGCTTCCGTATGGATTTTAATAGCCAGCTTGTTTTACGATTGGGCCTTACTTTATCTACTGCTTGTTTTTGTTGCTATCTATTTTTATCAGGCTAAAAATATTCGTAATTGGCTTATTCCATTTGTGGCAATAATTGCGATGTCTATAATTACACTGGCTATTCTGGTGTTATTAAAAGATCCTTATTTTCTTTCTGATCATTATGTCTTTAATATGGTAATAACACCTTCTTATTTTAATGATTTTGAAAATGTTGCCTATTTATTTCTTTATGTATTCATAGTGCTATTGAGCGGTTTAATCAGTTATATTAGGTTAGGTAACGTTGGCTTAAATTGGCTAATGAGCATGCGGTTGGTGCTATACTTATTTCTTGTAGGCTTGGTAATTTTCCTTTTTAAATCTTCTTCTGAACACCATCCAATTATGCTTACGTTTTTCCCTTCAGTGGTTTTCATGACTACCTATTTAGAAACCATAAAAAAAGATAGAGTAAAGGAATTGGTACTAATTTCAGTTATTGTGCTACCATTTATTGTTCTGTTGTCTCGGATCTTTTAAATTAAATTAAAGGTATATTTGTAAATAAAAGATAAGACTATGTTTAGTGAGTTTGCTTTTAAAATATTTAATGAGAGTATTGATAAATATCATATAGAGGATAATGTGGATCAAGTTTTCACCAATCCATATCCTAAAGATGACATTGCCCACCTGCTATATAGAAAAAATTGGATAGACACAGTTCAATGGCATTATGAGGATATTATTAGAGATCCTAATATTGATCCGGTAGCAGCCCTTAAGTTGAAAAGAAAAATTGATGCTAGTAATCAGGATAGAACAGATTTAGTGGAATATATAGATAGTTATTTTCTAAATAAATATCAATCCGTTACCAAAGCAGAAGAGGCTACTATAAATACCGAAAGTCCGGCTTGGGCTATAGACAGGTTATCTATTTTAGCACTTAAAATATATCATATGCAGGAGGAAGTAAACAGAACTGATGCATCTCCAGAACATATAGAAAAATGCCAGGCAAAACTTAACATTCTACTAGAACAAAGAAAAGATCTTTTTACGGCCATAAACCAGTTGTTAGCTGATATTGAATCCGGAAAAAAATACATGAAAGTCTATAAGCAGATGAAAATGTATAATGACGATGAATTAAATCCGGTACTTCGAAAAAAGAACTAAGGCATCCCTTGGTTATCTAGAGATAATCACAATTTTTTTAAAAAATCCTAACGAAGGTATGGATACCGGTAAAAATTTACATTCACAGGAAGTCCACATATTGGTCATTAGGATGTCTGCTATGGGAGATGTTGCCATGACTGTTCCTATTATAGCTGGTCTGCTTCAGCACTATCCCAATACTAGAATAACAGTTCTTACCAAAGGATTTTTTAAACCTATTTTTGAGGGTCTTCCTAGGCTAACGGTTTTTGAAGCCGATGTAAAGGGTAAACATAAGGGTGTTCTAGGCCTATGGAGGCTATATAACGAATTAAAATTACTGCAGATAGATGTAGTTGCCGATTTGCATAATGTGATGCGTAGTAATGTCCTAAGGGCTTTTTTTGCAATGGGAGCTACTCGTTTTGTACAAATAGATAAAGGAAGGACAGAAAAAGGGGCGTTGACCTCTCTTTCCAAGAAAGTATTTAAACCTTTAAAAACTACGCATCAGCGCTATGCCGATGTTTTTTCAACGCTCGGGTTTCCAGTACCTTTAGAAGAGGTTAATTTACTTCCAATACGAAGGATTTCTTCTAAAACTCAAATGGTGATAAAGGATACCACAAAGCAATGGATAGGTATTGCTCCATTCGCTGCATTTGATGGTAAAATGTATCCCTTGGATTTGATGGAGAAAGTGGTTGCTGGGTTAAATAGTGCTGGTTTGTTTCATATTTTACTCTTTGGAGGAGGAGAAATGGAACGGACAAAATTGGCAATCTGGGAAGATAAATATGAAAATTGTCTTAATCTGGTAGGTAAAATTCCCTTTAAGGAAGAACTGGCTGTTATCTCACAATTGAAGCTGATGATAGCTATGGATAGTGGCAATGCACATTTGTCGGCCATGTTTGGGGTACCTTGTATCACCTTATGGGGAGTTACTCATCCCTACGCAGGATTTTATCCCTTTGGTCAAGGAGAAAATGTACTGGTTTCAGACAGAGAAAAATATCCCCTGATCCCAACCTCGGTATACGGAAATAAATTTCCATCTGGCTATGAGAATGCTATGAGAAGCATTTCACCAGAGTTGGTATTAGGTAAAGCCTTGGAAATATTAAAAGTACAATAAGCTAAACGGTAGCCCTACTGTCCATTGTTTTAAAATATTGTCGTAACTGTTGTATATATTTATACCTAAGTCGCTTATTTTTTTTCTCTACCATTAAAGTACGTACCCCCATATAGGAGGAAATTATAAAAGAGGCAAGAGCTTCACTATCCACATGTCTACTGATATAACCATCGGTTTTTCCTTTCTGTAGAATAGTTACCAGATTAACTTCCCATACCGTTAAAATATCTTGTAGATAGGTCATAACCTCTGGATTTTTACCATTAAACTCTGTAATAAAATTCCCCAGTATAAATCCATAATCCAAAAAGTTATTCTCTGCAGTTTCTAAATTAGTATCCAGACACTGGATAATAGTATCTAAGGGGTCTTCCTTTCCTTCAATCGGTGCTATAAGATCCAGGTATACTTTTCTAAATAATAGCGTCTGTGCGATACTTATAAAGAATTCCTCCTTGGATTGAAAATGATAGTAAAAAGCACCTTTGGAAAGAGATAGTTTTTTTAATATATCGTCTAAACTGGTATTGTAAAATCCTTTTTGATAGAAAAGTTCCAATCCCGTAGATTGGATTCTATTTATTGTGGCAAGCCGTTTAATTTGGTTCTTCATAGTTGGGTTTTTGGTAAACAGACCTCTAAGTTTGTTACCCTAACTCCACATGGGAAGAAATATTAAAAGTGGTATGTTAAAAGTAACATTATTTTCGTTGAAACACCCAATCTAGAATATAGACTTATCATAAAGAGCCCTAACAGACCATACAGTTTATTAGGACTCCTCATATATAATAGGAAAACTACTTCTTAAAAATCCTTTATATAACGTTTCCTTGGCAACTACTGCCTGCACCGGCAGTACAACCGTAACAATGTTGTGAAATAATGATCTCCCTATTGTTAAGGATAACTTCATTATACTCTTTAATATGTTTTACGGTACTAGCCACTTTTAAACCTAGCATTTGATTAAAATCACAATCGTACAACCATCCGTCCCAACTTACAGAAATGGTATTAGTACACATTACATTGGCAACTGCTACAGGATTGTACGCTTCAACCAAGGAATACATATAATCCTCATAATTTTCTGAAGCAATAAGATAGTCTAAGAAACGTGCTATGGGCAAATTAGTAATAGCAAATAGCTGATGAAAACTGATATCAAAATCTTCTTTTAAGGCCTTTTTAAAGTCGCGCTCCATGGCTTCTTGGTTACCGGGCAAGAAGGCACCAGAAGGATTATAGACCAAATCTAATTTAAGAGGACTGTTTTCCATACCATAACCAACTGCATTCAAATCCTTTAGGGCCTGAATGGACTTATCAAATACTCCGTCTCCCCTTTGCTTATCTGTTTTTCCCCTAGTGTAATGAGGCATAGAAGAAATTACGTGGACATTGTGTTTTTTAAAAAACTGAGGTAGGTCATAATATTTTTTATTTGCACGGATGATGGTTAAGTTAGACCGTACAATAAAATCTTTTATCCCTAGTTTAGATGCTTCCTCTACAAACCATCTAAAATTAGGGTTCATTTCGGGTGCTCCTCCAGTAAGGTCCAAGGTGTGGGCACCGGTATTTTTTATTACTTCCAAACAAAGTGCCATGGTTTCTTTGGTCATAATTTCTTTCCTATCCGGACCTGCATCTACATGGCAATGTTCACAGACCTGATTGCACATATATCCTACATTGATTTGAAGGATTTCTAATTTATTGGGGCGCAATGGAAATCTTCCAATCTGGTCTATTTTATCCTTAAAATAAGGTAATTCCCCTTCCTTAAAAGGCCCTCCATTAAGAATTTCTAGCTGCTTGTTCCCTATAGCAAGTTCATCTTGTCTTGCCTTTAATGATTTTGTTGCCATTTTAACTTTATTCATGTGCTTCTTTCCAGATCTATTAGACTCATAATCCTACTTTGACTATTTCTGTATGGCGATAAACTACATGCTTAATTTGTTGTATTTGTTCATCATTTGCACCCCGTGTACTAATGTAGCCCCTCCTTCTATGGCTGCGCCTACATGGACAGCCTCCATCATTTCTTCCTTCGTAATACCTTTCTCTAGGCCGTCTTTGGTATACGCATCAATACAATAGGGACATTTTACCACATGTGATACCGCTAGGGCGATAAGGGATTTTTCTCTTGCACTTAGTGCACCTTCTTCAAAGACCTTTCCATAATAATCAAAAAATTTAGTTCCTAATTCCTCACTCCATTCGCTTATTTTGCCAAATTTTCTTAAGTCTGCTGGATTGTAGTATGTATCTGCCATTGTTATTGTCTTTAAAATTAATGTTATAGTAAATAGGGTATCACAAGGTTTAACTGCTTGATGGTACCTGTGTTTATTAAATGGATTATTTTATAGAATTGCATATCCGAAAATGGATAAAGAGGTCATAAAATTTTGGCGCTACTGGGCAACAAATTTTAAATATCTTCGAATTATATTTTTGATAATTCTAGTGCTGGAGAACCTTTATTAAAGTAGTAGTTAAAAAAATATAAGCGGGTTAACTGAAGAGGTAATGCAATTATGTTTATAACGGTTCGAAAGATAGACCTCAGTATTGCCCTAATTTTGTTTGTAAAGGTTGGGTATAGGTCCATTAATGTTTTCACGTCACTTAGATCATCTAGATCTTGTAAAGTAGGTAAACTTACAGTTGTCCCATTTATAAATTTTAAAAGTTTATTTAGTGTATTGTTTAAACTGGCAGTTTTCCATGGGAGGTTTTTAAATTGGTCCTCTCCTATAATTTTTAATAATGATTTATGAAATCCCATTAGGTAGAATCCACCATCGCAAGAGGGTCCTAATACTATTTTATTGTCTGTTAATTGTGAATGCGTATTTAAAATTAGATTTGTTGTTAATTGTGGGGTATCGTTACCAATTGTGATGACGTTTTGGTAACCTTTATCAAATACCCAATTTATGGCATTTAGAAAACGTTCCCCAAAACTATTTCCCCATTGCTGCTGCTCGGTGCAATGGAAAAAGGGCAATTTTGTATTTTCTACGGTTTTTAACGTATGTGTTGTTAGTCCGTTGAATAAAGCTCCGCCACCAGGGATTTCCTTATGCTTAATTTCTTCCCTAGCAGAATTGGCAAAAACAAGTATGGCGGTTTTATTTTCCATTGTCTTGGACCTAAATCATAGTTAATTGGTAAACATACAATAATAGTAATAGTTATTTGGTCGGTTCCCCTTGTAGTTCATTACAAGTTATGGGATTCTTATATTTAAAATAAAAAAAAATCAGCTTCGTCTCGGAAGCTGATTTTTAAACTTTTTTAATCCTTTTTTTACTCTCTAATTAATGGGATTGTTTCCTTAGAATTTCCATTTAATATAGTGAGGTAATAAACACCAGGTATTTGTCTTCCTACATTCGAAAGTTGTAAATCAACTTCCTTCTGTGAACCTTGGATTTTAAATTTACCTTGATCAATTTGAATTCCAAGCGAATTGGTGATATAATAGGTATGCTCACCCGACTTACCCTCAGCTAATTTTAGGGATACCCTTCCATCAGTCTGAACAGGATTTGGATAGGCAATTGTTTTATCGCTTCTATCAGGTCTCGAATTGCTTCTTGCACTTAAGGCATTAAAAGTGGAAGCACCACCTACTGTAAAACTTATAGTAGAATTAGCAATTAGTGTTCCAGATCCACCATTAGATGAATATGCCGAGGCACTTAAAGTATACGATCCATTCGGAAGGTTATGAGGGTTGTAATTACCACCTATATCGCCAAATAAGGCATAAGGAGCGGCAGATTCAACCCAGTACCTAGATTGGGTGCCAGAAAGTCTAAACACAACACTTTTTGTTCCACTAGGAGCATTTGCTCTTATGTTCATTCCTTGTGCATTGGTTGAACTTAAGGAAACACCATTAGAAATCGAAGTAATTTTTGCATTTGTAGATGCTTTTATCAAATCTAAGCTAATGGTAGGATTGGTTGGTGTTGTTGGAGGTGTGGGCGTTGTAGGTGTTCCAGTACCTGCTACGATATTTATCGTAGTTGTTGCTGTTGCCCCTTTATTATCCGTAACTGTTGCTTTAATTTGATGGTTACCAGCTTTAATTCCAACAATGGGATGTGGAGTAAAATTGGCGCCATCGGTATCTACCAATATGCCGTTCACAAAAATTTGATGCTTAGCAATACTACCGTCACTATCATTTGCAATCACGCCAACAGATACCGTGCTACCAACTTTAACAGTTTGTCCATCAGTTAAAGTAGAAATCCTCACCGTAGGGGGAGTATTTCCTCCTGTTGGTGGTGTTGTGGGCGGTGTTGTCGGTGGTGTGGTCGTACTTCCACCTACAGTAAAGTTTACCGTTGCAGAGGTAGCAGCTCCTTTATTATCGGTAACAGTTGCTTTGATGGTATAGCTTCCTGCACTTAATTTGGTAAGTGGATGTGCAGTATAGGTTGCACCGTCCGTATCTACTAATTTTCCGTTCACGTAAATCTGATGTTTACTGATACTACCATCGGAATCAGTTGCTGCGATAAGAATCGGGAAACTGCTTCCTACAACAAAATTTTGTCCATTACTTATGTTGGTAAAACTAACAGAAGGTGGATTATTACCTGAAGGGGGGGTAGTTGGTGGTGTTGTTGGGGGTGTTGTACCACTGCCAACAACAAAGTTTACTGTAGCTGAACCGGTTGCGCCGCGGTTGTCGGTAACAGTTGCTTTTACCGTATAACTTCCTGCAGTTAATTTGGTGAGTTGATGCGGTGAATAATTTGCCCCGTCAGTGTCCACCAATGCGTTGTTTACATAGATCTGATGTTTGCTTATACTTCCATCGGAATCTTTTGCAGCTATTCCTACGGGAAAACTACTCCCTACTGGGAAAACTTGTCCGTTTTTTATGTTGGTAAAACTCACGGTTGGAGCTACATTGGTAGTTGGAGGAGTTGTTGGTGGAGGGGTAGAACCGCCTGTACAATTTGTTTGTGATGTTGCCAAATTTTGTGCCTGTGATGCACTATAATTACTCTCTTTATAAAGTACCATTCTATCAATAGAATGCCCTTGAGACCTTCCTGATACTTGTATGGAGTATACACCTGGGTTATTAAATGTAGCATAGATATAATGATCATCGTGATCACTGGTCTGTGTAGACCAACTCCAGTTTATAATATTAGTGAATATTTTAAAATATCCCCCTCCTCCAGCGCCATTTGGCACTGGTGATTTACCAGAACCTTTTGGGTAAACTCTGTGAGAACCTTTTAAACCAAAAAAATTGCTAGCGTTTATTTTTAACCAAGAATCGTTATGTTCTGTCGCAGCATTAGAACTCGCAATAATGGCGATACTGTTTCTCCATATAAAACGATAAGTACCGGGAGAATTAATTTTCACATTATAGGTAATAACGGAACTACTTGGTCCGCTAAAGGAATTACTTCCCCTGTATACTATAGCTGAACCAGCTGAAGCACCAGAACGTGCTTCCTTTCTCCAGCTTCCTGCTGTTTTGGCTTCCATTTCTAAAATGGCAATTCCATTCTTTTCTTCAAAATCAGCTCCCGAACATTGTGCGGAGAGATGCGTTATAAAAAAGAAATTCATTAATAATAATAGAGTAATTTTTGTTTTCATAGTTTCCAGATGTCAGTTAGTGTTAATTTCTCGTTTTGATAATTATGCTAATAATAAATCTAAATGATTGATGGTTAAATTGATTACTTTAATTAGTACTTCAAAAAGTTAATTCATTTATTTCAACCTTTCTTAATTTATTGTTAAGTGGGGTGAACGCAAAAGTACGATGAAGAGGACAATATTCTCGTTATGTTGTTAAAAATTAACATAAAATTGAAGAATATTGTAAAAGTTTGAATTATATTTCTTATCGTTCTTTAAGTTTTTTCGTACAATATAAATTCTTAAGGGATTTTTATCATTAAAACCCCTATTGATAAAAGTTGTTTCGTATTTTATTAACTAAGTAGGGTATGATTATTTTTCCACAAATTAGGGTTCGCTCTTTTTTAAAAGTCTTATTGGGAGCGCTACTAAATGTTGTAGGATACCTTTTTATATCTAACAGTTTTACTATAAAGAACTTGTGCTATGCGTTTCTATATAGGTAGAACTCCTTTTAGATTAAATATAGGGTTTAATTTTAGAGGGTCTGCACCTATAAAATAGAAAAAGCCTTGGATTTCTAACCCAAGGCTTCAGTACTACTTACGATAATAAGGTATTCTTTATTCTTCGTATTTATCATTCAATATTTTAACAATGGCGTCGGTTATGTCATGGGCTTCTGTTCCATAAAGAACACTACCCCCTTCTCCTCCACTAAGGATAAAAGAATATCCATTAGCTTTTCCATATTTTTTTATTTCCTTTTTTACTTTAGACACTAGACTATCCATTTCAGTTTGGCCTTTCATCTGAAGCTCTTGTTCTTCTTGTTGTAATTGTTGACCAATAAATTGACTTCGTTGCTGTAATGCTCCGTATTCTTCCTGAGCTTTGGCTTGAGATAATTTTTGTGCTTTTGCTTGAAAAGCTTGAGCTTCAATTTGGAATGCTTGGGAGATGCTATCTCTTTTTTTGGTAAATCTTTCTGAACGGGATTTGAATCTATTTTCAACATCCAACTTTTCTTTATAAGAATCCATTAACTTTACGTTATCAACAAATCCTATTTTTTCTTGTTGGCAAGAAAGCATTCCTAAAAACACCAAAGCCAAAACTAATTTTTTCATTTTCCCGTTTTTATATTTTGCGTAAAAATAGAAAAGCTTTTTTATTAATTGTAAAAAATTGTGCGGATTCCGATTTTCATGAATATTTTTTTTGTTAAGCTCACGAATTAATTTTTCCAATTATATTAATATAAGGATTATTGATAGATAAATCCACTGTTATAGATTATATTTATTAAAATATACCTTCATACATCCGTTTTAAGACAGTTTCTATATCTAGGCAATATGGTTGGATAGTATGCCTTATAAATCGGCATTAAACGCGATTAAATTACGTTTGAAGCATTTTTAAGGATATATATATGCGAGGAATACTCTTTGGTTCTCCAACCGTAGATATTTGATTTTAATCCGATATAAATCGCTTTTATAAAATTCTGTTTCTTTGATTTATATTTTTCAGATAATAGGGAAACGTAAAACGCATCAAAAAGCATCGGCTTAGTTTTAACAACTCTAAAATTATGTTTTTCAAACAGCGCCGAGATGCTATTTTTTGAAAAGTGCCATAAGTGTCTTGGGACATCAAATGCTGCCCAATTGCTTTTATAATATTTAGCATCGTATGATTTGTAATTTGGTACTGCAATTATAAGCGTTCCATTTTCTGCTAGAAGACCGGTTAAGGTTTTTATCTGTTCTTCCAAATTAGGGAGATGTTCTAGAACATGCCATAAGGTAATTGTATCAAATTTTGTGTTGGAAATCATTTCTACGTTAGATACTACCTCCACCCCTTTTTCTTTAGCTTTTGTTCTCGCTTTAGTATTGGGTTCCACTCCTATTGTTTTCCATCCTTTCTTTTTAGCGGCCATTAAAAAGTCTCCCGTCCCCGAACCTACATCTAAAAGATTTGTACCGTCGTTAGAATATCTCCTTATAAGATTGGTTTTAGATTTTAAATTAAAAATTTTTACCGTCTGATATACTTTATCGACGATGGTTTTATTGGAATCGGTATGGGAAATATAATCATCGCTCTGATAATATTGTTCTAAATTTTCTGGCTGTGGATTGGTAACTAACATATCCGTTTTAGCTTGGTATAGCAGTTGAAAATTTTCACCACTTACGGAATGGTCTTTACAATCTAAATATAAATCATTGGATTTCATTTTTCCAAATAGCGTTTAAATTGTGACGAAGATACTTTAATTGAGAGGGAAATAAAAAGGATTTAATGACCCATTATGTAAGACGGGTTTTAGTACTTATTGGTTACATGTTTCCCCTTTTTTAATGATATTAAGTTAATTTTACTATGATGGTACTTTTAAACGTTCAATTAATTTAAAGATGATTAGAAGGAAGTAGTCTTTCAATTTTCAACAACTAGGTATTGTTGCTTGATATGGTTCCTTTTTATTTTTTACTGTTTAGAATCTTAGCGGTGGTTAGTTTACCTCTGAAATTAACGCTCCCTTACTATTAAGTATTTAGGTAGTATTGGTCAAAAGAACTTCTAACGGATTATGTATTGCCTTTTAGATGTATTAGGAGGCCTTATTTCTATTGAATATGGCTATATTGGGCTTTTGTAAATATATTAAATTAGTGATTATCAATATATTGCGTATTAAAATAGCTAATGTTCCACGTGGAACATTAGCTATTTTTGTTTAAACTACTATTTATAGGGTTTATTTCGATAGCATATCCAAAATATAACTATCTACCCATATAAACTAGAAGGACACTTATGTCACTTGGAGATACTCCGCTAATTCTTGATGCTTGTGAAATGCTAATTGGCTTTATTGATTTTAGCTTTTCTCTTGCTTCAAAAGACAAAGATTTAATATTACTGTAATCGAAATCTGCTGGAATTTTTATGTTTTCTAAACGCTGAAGTTTATCGGCATTGTTTTTTTCTTTAGCGATATACCCAGAGTATTTAACTTGAATTTCCGTTTGCTCTAACACTTCCCTATCTAAACTGTTTTGGTTAATATAGGTAGATACTACATCTAATTCCTTCATGTGGTCCATAGTGACTTTAGGTCTAGAAAAGACCTTAAACATTTTATCTGGCTGTTTAACCAAGGAAGAATCTAGTCGTTCTAATATTGGGTTTACTTCTTCTGGTGAGAAGCTTGTTTCTTTAAAGAACTGTATAAAAGAATTGGATTGTTTTTCTTTTAACTCCATTCTCTCCATTCTTTCTTTTGTAGCTAAACCAATTTTAAAGCTCTTAGGAGTTAGTCTTAAATCTGCGTTATCTTGCCTTAACAGTGTTCTATATTCTGCTCTTGAAGTGAACATTCTATAGGGTTCTTCTGTGCCTTTAGTTATAAGGTCATCTATTAATACTCCAATGTAAGCTTCATCTCTCTGTAGAATAAATGGATCTTTCTCATTTAATTTAAGGTGAGCATTTATTCCAGCCATTAAACCTTGGGAGGCTGCTTCTTCATATCCGGTTGTTCCGTTGATCTGTCCTGCAAAATAAAGGTGGTCTATTAATTTAGTTTCTAAGGTATGTTTTAATTGGGTTGGAGGAAAATAATCATATTCAATTGCGTATCCTGGTCTAAAGAATTTTACTTTTTCAAATCCTTTTACGGAGCGCAATGCTTTAAATTGAACATCTTCTGGTAGTGATGTAGAGAATCCGTTTACATACACCTCTACGGTATTCCACCCTTCTGGTTCAACAAACAGTTGGTGACTGTCCTTGTCTGCAAAACGATTTATTTTATCTTCTATGGACGGACAGTATCTTGGACCTAAACTTTTGATTCTGCCATTAAACATAGGAGATCTATCAAAACCTTCTCTCAATAAATCGTGAACAAGCGCACTGGTATGAGACATATGACATTCTCTTTGTGTGGCAAGTGGTTTGGTGTCTAGGTAAGAAAAAGTTTCTGGATGTAGGTCACCTGGTTGGGGAATCATTACAGAATAATCTAACGATCTTCCGTCTACTCTCGGAGGAGTACCAGTTTTCATTCGGCCACTATCAAAACCTAATGCTACTAATTGTTCGGTAATTCCTGTGGAGGCCTTTTCCCCTGATCTACCACCACCCATTTGTTTATCTCCAATATGGATTAATCCGTTCAGAAAAGTTCCGTTGGTTAAAACAACGGATTTCGATTTTATTTCTAAACCCATACTGGTTCTTACACCAACAACTTTGTTTTCTTCTATTAATAAACCGGAAACCATTTCCTGATAGAAATCTACATTGGGTGTGTTTTCTAGAGCTATTCTCCATTCTTCAGCAAAACGCATTCTATCACACTGCGCCCTTGGACTCCACATTGCGGGACCTTTGCTTTTGTTAAGCATTTTAAATTGGATCGCGCTTTTATCTGTTATGATTCCGCTATATCCGCCTAAGGCATCAATTTCTCTAACAATCTGTCCTTTTGCAATTCCGCCCATAGCGGGATTACAAGACATTTGTCCTATATTTTGTAAGCTCATGGTAACTAATAAGGTTTTAGAACCTAAATTAGCTGCTGCAGCTGCAGCTTCCGCCCCTGCGTGTCCCCCTCCTACTACTATAACATCGTATACTTTGTCGAACATATTTCTCTAGTGTTCCACGTGGAACAATTTTAGTTTTTCGTTTTCCTTTTCTCTCATCAACTGGATTTCTTGGTCGTTTTTATCGCCAAAACCTAACATATGAAGAATGCCGTGAGACATAACTCGTCGCAATTCCGACTCAAATTCTACCTTGAATGTCTTTGCGTTTTCCCGAACACGCTCAACTGAAATGAAAATGTCTCCAGCTATATTTTGATCGTCCCCATATGGGAAGGTTATAATATCTGTAAATGTATCGTGCTGTAAATAATCCTGATTTATTTTAAGAAGATATTCATCGTCGCAGAAAATAAAATCTAGTTGACCTTGAGTAGCATTTTCTGAAATTATAATCCTATCTATCCAATCGCTGTACTCGGCTTCATTGTCTATCTGAAAATCCGTTAAATAGTGATAATCAATCATCGCTTTTAAAATATTCCTTTACCTTGTTCTTATAAGTTTGCCGCAAAGGTAAGGCTTGTCTATTTAAAATATCGACATCGATATTAGTTTTCTTGAAGACCTCAGGAGTACTTAATAACGGATTTTGAAATCTATCGTCTGCAGTGCGACTTTCCCTTTCTTCTTTTTCGCCCTGTTTCATTGTGGCATTCTCCAATTTCAGCAATTCATAATTGATATTGTTTATCTGACTTAAAGTCTCTTGGGTGATCCCATTTTCTAACAACTGGTTCTGAAATTCCTCCATTTGTTTCGCTAATTTCTCCCCTAATGTGCGCTCCTCATTATTGAGCAGGGAGTTTAATTGATTTTCTAACTGTTCGCGTAATCTTTGCTGTTCCTTGTAGAGGTCATAAATCTCTTGTAATTCTGCTTCACTTGGATTATTGTCATTCTTGCTGTTTTCTCCATTTTTGCCATTTGGGCTATTACCTTCTCCTTCTGAAGTACCTTGCCCTTGTACTTTAGGCTGACCTTTTTTACCTTCTTTGGAATTACCATCTTCTCCAGGAGAGTTTTCTCCTTTTTGGCCATTTTCACCTTTTTCGCCGTCCTTCTTTGATTGCTTTCCTAATCCCTCCATTTTCTCCTGCAGCTCTTGCTGACCTAGGATTAAATCTGGTAATTGAAATTCAGGTCCGCCACCTCCACCCCCTGAACCAGATTGCATTTGCTGTTGCATATTTTCTAAAATGGATGCTAGAAGATCAGCTAATTCATTGGTTGCCGTTAAAACATATTTTTGATCGGAGGATGCTTTGTGAAATTGACTTTCCGCTAAACTTTCTAAGGTGTTGTCTAGATTATAATATACTTCCGTAATCTGCTTGTTTACTAATTCGGAAATTTCTATTTGCCTTAAGGAAAGCGCAAATAAACTATCATCTACATGATTGAATAATTCTCTTAGTTCTTGTTGTCTTTTTAAAGTGCCGCTAAAAAGATTTGAGGTGATATCCACTTCCGCTAAATTGTGGTGTAGTTCCTCTTGCTGAAATGAAAAATGCAAGAGGTTATCTAATATTTGGCGTAATACCTGAGAATCTTCCATAACATCCGATGCTCCAGAACTCCCAGCCGATAGTTGTAATTGCTCTCCCATTTCTTTCATTTTTTGGGCAGCAGATTTTTGCTGGGATTTTGCTTTATTTGTATTGCTGATTTCCCTATTATTTTCAGCTTCTTTTTTACTTTGGTCCTTCCCGAGTTCTTCTAAAGCATTTTTTTGGTCCGTTTTAATCGACTCTTCTTTGGTTTTGTCAATTTCCAAAGTCATTGGCTTTTTTAAACTTTCATTGTCTCTTTGTACTTCTTCTAATTGCTCGGAGATTTCCTCAAATTTTTTATTTAGGTTTTCCTGTTCATTAATTAGATTTTTATTTTCTAAGTTTTCTTCCGCCAAGGATTTTTGCGCCTTACTCAATTCTTTTAGTTTTTCTCCCAATTGATTTACCTTCTCTTCTACATAATACCTTTTGGTCAATTCTAACAATTGTTCTAAGTTACGCTGACTGTTTTTTTGGTTTTTTCCCATTTCTTCTAACCGTTTGGTTAGTTCCTCTTTATTTATTTTATCGGAGAGTTTCTTTAACTCTTCTAAGAGTTTTTCGTTCTTTCTGGCTTCAATTTCTTGGCGTTCTAATCGTTCTCGAAGTAATTTATTCTTCTTATCTTCCTTATTGGTTCGTTGTAAGTTTTCTTTTAGTTCATTTCTAAAACGGTTCATTAGTTGCTCCTGTTGCTCTTGCTTTTTAAGAAAATCATGAATTTTATTTTTATCATTAAAACTTAAGCGCTCTTTTTCTTTTTGTTCCCTCTTTAATTGCTCCAAGGAGGTTTGTTGTTGCTTAAATTTTTCTATACTTCTATCCATATTGGAAAGAATATCCTTTTTAGCCTTTATATCCCGATCTAAAAGCTCATTATCCTTTAAGATTTGAGTCGTGAAAACCTGACTCTTAGTTGATTTAGAGCCGTTTACGCCGTCATTGTCTAGGGCTTCAAAATAAAAGCTATACTCCTTTCCCTGTTCTAGAGCTAAACCGGAAGGAAAAGTGTAATAAAATGAATCATAATTTTGTTCGGGTTTGGAGATTCCTAAGACCTTAGCCAACGCTTTATCATCCGAGGGATAATATACCAATCGGATGTTGCTTAACTCATAGTCATCTGTTGCTTCTCCCCTGTAGTAGGAAATATTGGGATTTATGGAATCTAAAATCTGTTGTACGCGTATGGTAGGAAATGCATCTTTGATAACTGTTAGGGAATAACCAAGTTTTTCATAATCTTTTACAGCTAAATTGGACGCTGATATGGTATAGTTTAAATCATTATATACTTTTTGGTGAAAATGGAATAGATTATCTTTTCTAATAAAATTATATAATGTGTCCTCTGTGGTGAAGTTTACATTTGTGGTGTGTAATGAGTTTATCTTCCACTCCATTCTGGTTCCTTCAGGAATAGTGCCATTACCAGTACCCTTTATTATCTCACGAGACTTTTTGGTATGGGAAGGAAAAATCATCTGCATTTCAAAATCCTCCATAGTTGGCGTGTTTAGTACATTTAGCCTATACCTTCTGGATTTAACTCCATTAGCGGAAAAAGAGAATGTGGTGGATTTTATTGGAGGAGAAAAAACGTATTGGTATAACCCGTTCTGCTCCTGTAATATAAATTCTTTTCCTTCCATGAGCATTGTTATACCTTCTGGTTTAATTTTTCCTTCTGTAGTGATTTGGATGATAAAAGGCTCGTTATCCAACACATTTAAATCTGAAGTAAGGAGATGAAAGGAAAATGGCGTAGGGGGGTCGTAGGCCATATCATAATTCACGACTCGTTTGTAGGAGCCTAAAAAAGATGCTACATCTCCAAAGATCCATATCATTATGAAGAGAAATATTGGGATTATTAAGTATTTAGAATACTTAATGCTTTCATTTAAGTTTATGGCCTTAACAAATGGAATAACAGTTAGGTTATCTGATCTTTGGTCTATACTTGCCAATAATAGTTCGGACTTATTTCTATTTTCAGCTAGATCTATTAAGTTGTATAATTTATCATCAATTTCCTTAAAATGTTTGCCGATTAATAGCGATGCTTGTTTATAAGTTAGTCCGTTTTTTAATCGGAAAAGATATATGAGAGGAATTATAATGAACCGAACCAGTAGGAATAGTTCTGAACAGATAAACAATACTAGTAATAGTAGCCTTCCTATAGAATTTAACCAGAAAAAATATTCTATACCCAATATTAAAAGGAAGAAAAATAGGCCTAACGCTAAAAATAACAATACTCCTTTAAGTAACCTTTTAGTGTAGTATTTTGTGGTAAAGGCATTAAGCTTATTCAGTATTTGCTGGTAATTGTCCAATGTGCGAAATTTTTATTACCAAGATACAAAAAAAATGCCCCTAGATCCTCTAAGAGAAGCTTAAACAGAGGGATGGAATAACCACAATTTGTATCTTTGCAATTAAACTTTATAAGATGACAAAGAGAGTACGTGTTCGTTTTGCGCCTAGTCCCACTGGCCCCCTACATATTGGTGGTGTACGTACCGCCCTATTTAATTATCTATTTGCTAAAAAGCATAATGGGGATTTTATATTGAGAATAGAAGATACAGATCAAAAACGCTATGTTGAGGGTGCCGAAGAATATATTATAGATGCATTAAATTGGTGTAATATACCTTATGATGAAGGTCCTGGTAAAGAGGGTGACCATGGTCCATATAGACAGAGTGAACGAAAAGAACTGTATAGAAAATATGCGGATATTCTTCTTGAAAAGGGGGCCGCTTATTATGCATTTGATACTAGTGAAGAATTAGATGCGCATAGAATGGATCACGAAGAAAAAGGAAAAACCTTTATTTATAATCACCATAACCGATTAAAATTGACCAATTCGCTTGTTTTAGGTGAAGAGGAAACTAAAAAACGTATTGCAGCTGGGGAGGAATATGTTATTCGCTTTAAATCCCCCACCGATACTAAAATTATATTATCAGATTTAGTACGTGGAAAAATGGAGATTGATTCTAACGTATTGGACGATAAGGTGTTGTTTAAAAGTGATGGTATGCCTACTTACCATTTGGCCAACATCGTAGATGATCATTTAATGGATATTTCCCATGTTATCCGTGGGGAAGAATGGTTGCCTTCTATGGCGCTACACCAGTTGTTATATGAAGCTTTTGAATGGGAAGTTCCTCAATTTGCGCATTTACCATTGATAATGAAACCGGTAGGAAAAGGAAAACTGAGTAAGCGAGATGGAGATAAATTGGGCTTTCCTGTTTTCCCGTTAACGTGGAAGGAGTCTATTGGTTATAGAGAATCTGGTTATTTTCCGGAAACAGTTGTAAATTTCTTAGCTCTTTTAGGTTGGAATCCCGGTACCGAACAGGAGATATTTTCTTTAGAAGAATTGGTCAATTCCTTTGATTTAGATAGGGTTAACCGATCTGGAGCGCGTTTTGACCCTGATAAAACCAAGTGGTATAATCATCAGTATATGCAACAGCAGTCCAATAAGGAATTGGCTGTGGCATACACTACCCTTTTAGAGAACAAAGATGTCTTTATTTCTGAGGAAAGAATAGCACTCCCCTACGTGGAAGAAGTCGTAGCACTAATAAAGGAGCGTGCTACTTTTATCCACGATTTCTGGGAATTAACAAGTTTTTTCTTTGTTGCTCCCGATAACTATAATGAAAAAGCGGTTAAGAAACAATGGAAAGAAGAGACGGCCAATATTATGGGGCAATTGGTAAGCATTTTAGAAAATATATCGGACTTCACCGCCCAAAATGTGGAATCTAAAGTGAAAGATTGGATTGGAGACCAGGGTTTGGCCTTCGGAAAAGTGATGCCCCCGTTGAGACTGATTACGGTTGGTGATATGAAAGGGCCAGATATGTTTCATATTTTATCTTTAATTGGTAAAGAAGATAGCATTCGTAGAATTAATAAGGCTATAGTAGAATTGAAATAATAGGATCCATCTCGTTATGGATATATTGGGGATACGGTAAGTGAATTAATTTAATAGATTATAAAAAACTAACCGTATCTTCCGAATATATCTTATTTTCAATAACTAAAATTAAATATTATGGGTTCATTTTTATTAATTCCGATTGTATTAATCGGGTTTATAGTTCTTTTTTCATCCTTTTTTACGGTAAAACAGCAAACCGCAGCTATTATAGAGCGTTTTGGTAAATTCCATAGTATAAGGACCTCTGGTTTACATATTAAAATTCCTTTAGTAGATAAAATAGTAGCAAGGGTTGGACTTAAAATTCAGCAATTGGATGTTATAGTAGAGACCAAGACATTAGATGATGTTTTTGTAAAACTAAAAGTATCCGTTCAGTATGTGGTAATTAGAGAAAAGGTGTATGAAGCATTTTACCAACTTGAATATCCACATGACCAAATTACTTCCTATGTATTTGACGTGGTTCGAGCCGAAGTGCCAAAAATGAAATTAGATGATGTCTTTGTTAAGAAAGATGATATCGCAATAGCCGTAAAGACCGAATTGCAGGATGCGATGTTGGATTATGGATATGATATAATTAAAACGCTTGTTACGGATATTGATCCGGATGGCCAGGTTAAAGAGGCTATGAACAGAATTAATGCCTCGGAAAGGGAAAAAATTGCTGCTCAGTTTGAAGGTGATGCAGCTCGTATCCTTATTGTAGAAAAAGCGAAAGCAGAAGCTGAAAGCAAACGTTTACAAGGTCAGGGTATCGCGGATCAACGTAGAGAAATTGCACGCGGATTGGAAGAATCCGTAGAAGTATTGAATAAGGTGGGGATTAATTCACAGGAAGCCTCTGCACTTATTGTTGTAACCCAGCATTATGATACCTTACAATCTATTGGTGAAGCAACAAATACCAATCTTATTTTATTGCCTAATTCGCCACAGGCTGGAAGTGATATGTTGAATAATATGGTGGCTTCCTTTACCGCGAGTAATATGATTGGGGAGACTATGAAGAAACAGGCCGAGGAGAAGGATAAGAAGCAAGAAGGTAGAAAGTAAGTGATCGTACTTATCATACGATACACTCCTGCGAATGGGATGACACGCCTATGGAGATCTTCTTCTGCCCTGTATTAAGCCAAAACTCTTTAAAGGACCTATTGGTATATAAGTGCTGAAACGGACCATTAGACATCGTGTAAACCCTTAATTGACATAAATTTATATTCGTTTAATTAAAGCAAAGTAAAAACCCTTTTATCTCTTAATTTTCACAAGAATAAAAGGGTTTTATTTGTTTTACCTAAGTTAATTTTCTCAGAATCTTTCTTGAAATAAATGAAATTAAGAGTCTTTTAGACCATTTTCCCACTCCGCCCATCAATGCCGTAGGAACAATATTATTTTTTGCTCCTTTAACCTGTAACTTCATCTGCTCCAGCTCTATTTGGCGCTGTAGCTTTAGAATTCGTAATCTGTGATCTATTTCCTCAAAGGAGGTAAATACGGGTTTTGTGTTCATATTTAATCAAAATAATAATCTGAGAATTTCTTTAATAAGGGTTTGTCCAATTTACTTCTAAACAGATAACAACCTATTCCAAAAAGGATATAAATCCCCCCTACTATTAAAAAACCTAGGAAAATGTTGTTCAACCATTGTCCAATACCATAGGCAAGGGCAAAGGACAACATAAACAATGCTAACAAAGCGATACTTCCCATTAATAGGAGTTTCACCAGCGAACTTATGCCACGCATCGCTAATTTAAACCCTCTGAGCTTATAATACTCTTCGGTGTTTTCTAAATAGGCACGTACATTTCTGTCAACTTCCGATAAGTTATCCTTTAATTCCTCCAAAGCCATTTAGTATATTTTTATTTTTGGAGTTGTGTGTTCTTGCTTTTTAAGTCGGACAACTTTTTTTCCAAAGCCGTTATAATGTCATCAGCCTTATAGCTCATAGTGGATATAGTATCTTCCAACTTTTGCTCAAAATCCACTTTTTTGGCCTCCGCAGTTTTGGTGAGCTCCTCTTTGGCATGTAATACACGCGTAGTGATATCGTCGCTGGTTTGCTGTGCTTTTTCCTTAATTTTCTTTCTAGTCTTAGTTCCTTTATCTGGAGCATATAGAATTCCTACCGCTGCACCAATAGCTGCACCAGTAAGCAAAGCCAATAAAGTATTTCCACTTTCGTTTGTCATAATAGTCAATATTTAAAATGTTAGTAATTTTAATTATAATGTAGGAATAAAACGTACAATTTCCAAATAGATAAATGGTTACTTTCTTATATCCTAGCCATTTTATTTAGGCCCATGCATCGATTGTATAAAATTAACGAAAAAGCAGATACTGTATGCGTGCAATCGCATAAACTTTTGACGTAAACCGAGGTGATGACGACCATGACATTAAAATTCGCGATTTGAGCCGTTCTAACGTTATAAAATGCATGCACTGGATGGAAATCCTGCCGCAAACAAAAAACCACAGCATATAAGCGCTGTGGTGTTTATTTTTAATAGAAAATACCTGTTGTTATTATTTTTCTAATAAGGGATTCTGATTTTACTTTTTATCCTGAAGTTTGGCCCATGTATCACGTAAACCAACCGTTCTATTAAAAATTAATTTATCCACTGAGCTGTCCTTGTCTACATTAAAATATCCCATGCGCTGAAATTGGAATTTCTCCCCTACTTTAGCATCGGCCAAACTTGGTTCTAAATACGCGGTAATTACATTAAGGGAATCTGGATTTATAAAATCCATAAAATCTTTTTCTTTATGAGAATCTGGAGTTTCGTCCGTGAATAGTCGATCGTACAATCTAACCTCTGCTTCCACGGCATGTTTAACGGAAACCCAGTGAAGAGTTCCTTTCACTTTCCTTAAACTTTCTTCCGTACCACTACCGCTCTTACTCTTAGGATCATAAGTACATTGTACCTCAATTATATTCCCATCGGAATCTTTAGTACAGGATTCTGCTTTAATGATATACCCATTTTTTAAGCGTACTTCCCCGCCCAATTTAAGTCTGAAGAACTTTCTATTGGCTTCTTCCTTAAAATCTTCCTGTTCTATATAAAGTTCTTTAGAGAATGGAACTTTTCTAAATCCAGCTCCTTCATCTTCTGGATTATTTTCAGCTTCCAACCATTCTTCCTCCCCTTCGGGGTAATTGGTAATAACCACTTTTAAAGGGTTTAAAACAGCCATAACTCTAGGGGCAATTTTATTTAAATGTTCCCTAACATGGAATTCTAACAATGAAACGTCTACCACATTATCCCTTTTTGCAATTCCAATGGTGTTAGCAAAGGCTTTTATGGATTCTGGAGTGTAACCTCTTCTTCTTAGCCCGGAAATAGTAGGCATTCGCGGGTCATTCCATCCTGTTACAATACCTTTTTCGACTAATTGTAATAATTTACGTTTGCTCACAACGGTGTGACTAAAATTTCGCCTAGCAAATTCTCGTTGCTTGGGACGAACCCTTCCGTCTTCCACTACTTGATCTAAAAACCAATCATACAATTCTCTGTGCATGGCAAACTCCATGGTACAAAAAGAATGTGAAACTTGTTCAATATAATCACTCTCCCCATGTGTCCAGTCGTACATAGGATAAATACACCAATCGGTATTTGTTCTATGGTGCGCTCTATGTAGAATACGGTACATCAGAGGGTCACGCATCAACATATTGGAGGATGCCATGTCTATTTTTGCTCTAAGTACATGTTCACCTTCTTTAAATTCACCATTTTTCATGCCTTCAAAAAGAAGTAGGTTCTCTTCTACGGACCGATTCCTATGTGGACTTTCCTTTCCCGGTTCTGTGGGAGTTCCTTTTTGAATAGCAATGTCCTCTGAAGATTGACTATCGACATAGGCCTTTCCTTTCTTTATTAAAATTATGGCCCAATCATATAACTGTTGGAAATAATCTGAAGCATAACATTCGGTATCCCATTCAAACCCCAACCATTCTACGTCCCTCTTTATGGCGTCTACATATTCTTGCTCCTCCTTTGCGGGATTGGTATCATCGAATCTTAAGTTAACTGGGGCTTGATATTTAATGCCCAAGCCGAAGTTTAGACAAATAGAACTTGCATGCCCTATATGTAGATATCCATTTGGCTCTGGTGGAAACCTAAACCTAAGCTTGTTATTTGGGAAGCCTTTGGTTAAATCTTCCTCTATAATGTGCTCAATAAAATTTAACGAACGGGATGTTTCACTCATAGTCTAAATTTTGAGGTGCAAAGGTAACGAAATTGCGCTTAAAACTAACCTATAAAAAGCACCTACCATACAAGAAAGTGTGTTTCACAACGCTTTTATAGAACCTCACAACTTTAAATTCTAAAAATTTCAACAAAACGTCATATTTGATATCCCCTTTCTTTGAAAATGAGGCAATTAAGTCCTGGCTTGGGGAAGTTACCCATTAGTTATCAACAATATAGCTTTCTAATTAGGACCTAAAAGGCAAAAAAATAGCTGTTGGTAGTAGTCTAAACTACAAAAAATATGAAACCGAACTTCTTAATTAAATTAGTGTTCTCTATTCTTAGCTTTGTTGCTCTGGGAATGACCACTATTGGTGCACAGACTTTAAACAAACCTACTCCTGCCGATAATCCTAATTTACCGGGGAATTCGGTTTGGACAGCAGCATGTGGTTCGGCTAGTTTTAATGAGTATTATGTAAATTTTACCTGGTTGCCCACAGTTGCGGCGGATAATGAATTTATCTTAGAACTTTCCGATGCGAACGGCTTGTTTACTAACGCCACAGAACTTTCACGTGTTTCGGATAAAAATACAAGTTTCGATTTCGATTTCAAGTTTGCGCTTCCGAGTAATACTAGGGGAGATGCCTATCGTTTTAGAGTTAGAAGCACTAAACCCGCAAAGACTAGTCCACAATCAGAGTCCTTCGAAATGTATTATATTGATTTTAATACTACCCTTAAAATTAGGGAAATGGGCGATACTGCTCCTACTCCCGCTATGAAAGTGGAACTGTGTGATGGTGGGTCCACTACCTTGGAGGTTTACAATGTTCCCAATGCCGAAACCTATCGGTATAATTGGTATAGGAATACCTCCCCTTATACCAGCTCTGGATACGGTTCTTCTATTGAAGTAACCGAAGCAGGATATTATGTAGTGGAGCTAGATTATGGTAATACCTGTTCGGGATCTTCCAATACCCAATCTTTATCAATAGAAGTCCAAGTGGGATCTAGTGTTGGCCTCAATATAAATCCCCCTATAAAAGCAGCGTTGTGTACTGGCGAGACAGTAGCGCCATTGGAAGCCAACATGAACTATCCCGATCTGTACTATACGTGGTACAAAAATGGAAATGTAATTCAACCAAGTTCACAGGGCGCCTATACTTTTTCCATTGATACCAATGACGTATCATTCCCTGGAGATTATTCAGTAAAGGTGCAAGGTAACGGCATATGTACTGAAACTTCCGATCCGGTTTCCATTACCCAAGATGGAATATTTACAGTGAGTAGGGATAATCCGGCTAATATGGTAATGCTTCCCGGGAATGCCATCACGTTAAATGCCTCATCAGATGCATCCCCAGTAACTTATCAATGGTACAAGGACAATGTAGCTTTAAGTGGAGAAACGGAAAGCTCCCTAGTTGCTAATTCGGTGGGTGTTTATTACGCAGAAGTTTCCTTAAGTGGAGGTAGCTGTGCAACATCAACCAAAGCAATAGAAACTACAACAGTGGTACATCCCAATACCTTTGAATTTAAAATAGACTATGCAACAGAATATATCAATTGTTTTAATACTAGTGTAGCCTTAGAAATAGCACGTATAGATGCGGTATTGTCCGATGGGTCTAAAATGGAGGTTACTTCAGATTTACAATCCTCATTTAATTATCAATGGATCAAAAATGGAATTAATGTGATCGGGGCCACTTCCAAAACCATAAGTTTAATCAATACAGGTGAAAATGGCAGTTATGCCTTAAACGCTACCTTAGGTAGTTTTAATTCTATTTCCAATGACCTTAGCTTACAGTTGCTGACCAATGAGAGTTTAACCATAACGAGTACCATTCCATTTATATGTAGTTCTGGAGATACTGCAATTATTAGTACAGAAACCAATTTAAGTGGGGAAACTTTCCAATGGTTTAAAGATGGGATAATTTTGCCAACTGCAACAGAGGAGTTAACGGTAACCGAAGCAGGAACCTATCAATTAACGATGGAAAAAAATGGTTGTGCTCTTATGTCTAACCAAGTGATTGTTGCACCTTTTGATGATTCTTTAGTTACAATCAACCCTGCAGCTAAGGAAATTGTATTCCCAGAAGGGAGCAGTAAGGAAATTTCTGCCAATGGAGCAAATAGCTACCAATGGTTTACTGAAAATAATGTATTGTTGGGAGACACCGCTACCATTACGTTAACTATGGAAGGAACCTATATGTTGATTGCATCAGTAAACGACTGCCAAGTAATGAAAACGTTTGTTGTTTCCTATCAAGATATTTTTGGAGTGCCCAATGTGGTCACTGCCAACGGTGATGGATACAATGACCAATGGGTGCTACCCAATACCTATACCAAGGATCCCGAGATAAATGTAATTATCTATAATCAAAAAGGGGAAGAGGTTCTTAACCAATTTCAGTACCAGAACAATTGGCCAGAGGCTAACATGAAGTTTCCTAAACAAAATATGGTATTCTATTATACCATAAAAAATGCAAAACAAACTTTAAAGAAAGGAACTATAACAGTAATACGTTAACGCACTATGTACAAGAAAAACTTTTTATATATCCTATTTTTCATATTGGCGTTTTCCTCTCTAAGCGCGCAAGATGATAGTCCGTTTATATCTTATGATGTTCCTTCGCAGAATCTTTTAAAGTTTAATAGGTTTCTAATTAACCCAACCTTCTCTACGGTAAGGGAAAATAAATCCTATATAAACCTATTACACAGAAACCAATCGGTATCATTTGATGATAATAACCAAGATTATTTTTTGAGTTACAGTGGAAGGGTAAGTGATCGTAATGGGGTAGGATTAAGTCTATACACCCAAAGAGAAGGCTTGATTACCAATTATGGGGTGATGGCAAATTATGCCTATGGGGTCAAACTAAGTGATAAAAGCAACTTTACTTTTGGGGCTAACTTAGCATATTACAATAGTGGTTTTGATAGGAATAGGGCGTCTGCCTTAGATCCCAATGATCCATCGTTGAATGGCTTGCAAGAGTCAAATCTATTATCTTTTCAACCTGGATTTAATATTTCTTTTGGTAAGTTCGATGTGGGTGTTTTCGCAGAAAATCTGTTCGACTATAATCTGAAAACAAGTAAATCTGTAAGTGAATTTCAAGACAAGACTTTTTCTAGTCATCTACAATATACCCACGAGTTTGAAAATGAAAAAGGAATTTTCGAGAATGGACGTTTAATGCCTTTGGCCCGAGTTAGGAAAGTGGGCGAGGAGGAAGTGGTACTTGGGGGAAGCTTAATAGTAGACCTACCAAAACTTGGATGGATACAGGCCGGCTATGATGATTTTTATGGTGCTTCAGCAGGAATTGGATTTAATTTAAACGAGCGACTTTCCTTAGGTTATACTATGGAAAAGGGTTTGTCTAACAATTTTGATAATTTTGGACTAACCCACGAAATCTCCTTTGCCTATTCTATAACTCCAACTCTTACGGAAGATAGGGTAATGCTACAAGAGGACTATGAGCAGCTGGTAGAAAAAGAAGTGGAAACGGAAGATAATCTTATAAAACAAAAGGACGAATTGGAAGAACTTAGAAAGTCCCTTGCAGAGAATAATGAGATTTTGGCAGAACTAATGTTCAGGCAAGACTCTTTGGAAGCCAATCGTCAGAGGGATTTGGAGCGTAGGTTTGATATGGTCATGAAAATGGTACGTAACGAGACCCAAGGAAAACGTCCCGATATTGAAGAAAAAGCTAAAAATATGTACCTGCCCAATAATGTACAGGGGGCTTTGGCGCTACAAGCTAATAATAAGAAAAATACGAATAAACCAATTGGGATAAAAGAAGCGTTGCAATCTAAGGATGCTAACGGGAAGGTTGCAAACAATAATCGTTTAAATAAAAATACTGAAAATAATGCTGTTGTAAAAGACCAGTTTACAGAGATGGCTAAGCGGCAGAATATTAAAAGTAAAAAGTTCACAAATTTAGAAGGTGTTGATAAGGGTTATTACGTGGTAGCAAATGTTTACAAAGGGGATCGTTATATGAATCAGTTTATAGATAAACTTGCTGATGAGGGCATTAAAGCAGACCATTTTAAGAATAATAGGAACGGATTAAAGTATGTGTATCTAGAAAGATATGACACTTGGCAAGAAGCCCTTGCAGCCCATAAGACTAAGTTTAACGGATCTTATCAGGAGGATTTGTGGATCATGAATGTAGATAACCAGAGTGATAACGATAAAGCTTATGTAAATAATGTAAACAAGCTTAAAGGAACATCTTCCCAATATGAAGTAGACAAACTACAAAAAAACGTTGTGGTCAAGGATAATGTTGGTGGTGAGGCTACAGCCACTAGTACTCCCAAGGAATATAAAAAGCGGGGAAGCAATGACTATTATATTATCGCTAATGTTTTCGCCAATGCCCACAATGCTAACAGCTTTGTGAAATTATTAAATGCGCAGGGATATAGTGCTGGCTATTTCATAAATCCTAAAAATAATTATCGGTATGTTTATCTAAAGAAATATGATTCATGGAATAATGCATTAGTATCATATTATTCTAAAATAAATAACTCCTATAATGATAAGATTTGGATTATGAAGGTGGCCCCTAACCAGATTACCTAAAGGGGATTAATGCAACTAACTACCAAGGTTTTTTATAAACCGATTGTTTTTTTGAGGTAGGCTAATTCCTTGTCTCTAGCTCCTGTCCGATATGGCCTGTATACCCTGTTTTCTATTAAGTAAAATCCGTAATCAGGGAGTATAATCGGGTAAAAGCACCTCTTTAAAGGAAGGTGTTATTCTCTCCATTTACATATTTTAACATCACTTTAATTCTAAGGCGGTATTGGAGATAAATCCATACCATGTGTTCTATGGGTTTCACAACAGAATTACCCGACTCTACAACAATAACTTTATCGCCTCCCTATTAAGATCAATATTTGTTTTGAATAAGAATGTAATGGGAATCGACTGTCGTACAATTTCCCAAACGAAAAACACTCGTATTTCCCAAACTAATAAACCAATCCAAGTGCAGTACCAATACTCAACCAAAATCGATTTTCAAATGAAGCCAATATCCTTCAAGTATCTGTTTTTAACTTGTTTTTTACTATTGGGTGCCTTTAGTGCGGTCTCTCAGGTGAAGAACGATTTTGAAGTTCGATATGCAGATGAACTACGTGGTGATATCACCTTTATCGCCAATAATATTGTCAATAGGCAAGGAAATGGATATTGGGAAAGACGTTGCGTTAAATGGAAAAAAGGGAAATGTGATAAATGGGAGAATGTTTGGGTTTCTTCACCTGTTTCCCCAAATGAACCCTATAATGATACTGGAAATTCATCGGAGTATAATGACAATCTAAATATGCAATATATAGATGTAGATGGGGATCCATCTACATTTAGTAGTAGTAGCGCCACCCTTACGGTACCAGATATAAGTTGCGCCAAGGTCCGTTATGCGGGACTCTATTGGTCGGCTGTATTTAAAGAAAATAATAGAAGTGGTTTTAATCAAATAAAATTTAAAACTCCAGGTGGTACGTATCAAGATTTAACAGCAGATGAAATATTATTTGATGGGCAAGGGGATTCCGATTTTGGGTCTTATAGCCCTTATGCCTGTTATAAGGATGTTACCTCTATTGTAAGTGGAATGGCCGACCCTAATGGGGAATATTTTGCAGCTAACATTAGGGCAAGTTCTGGAGATAATGTCTCTGGAGGTGTTTCTGGAGGTTGGAAAATGGTAGTGGTCTTTGAGAATCCAGGCCTACCTGGAAAATTCATCACCACCTTTGATGGGTATGCAGGTATAAAATCTGGAGAGACCATAGATATTCCCTTTAACGGATTTACTACGTTACCAGCTCCTTTTCCAGTTAATGCCCAACTAGGTGTAGCGGCACTTGAAGGCGATAATAGAATTGGGGGGGACGGACTTTCCATTAAAGCGAACAGTAGTGCTGTCTTTACGCCTTTAGGAAATACCGTAAATCCTACTAATAACTTTTTTAATAGTAATATTACCATATCAGATGCCATCGTTACCTCCAGGAATCCTAATTCTATAAATACGTTGGGTTGGGACGTAGATTTATTCAGAATCTCGAACGAATTTAATGGGGTTATCCCTAATAATGAAACAGGAGCCGTTCTAAAGGCTAGTTCTTCCCAAGATAAGTATGATATTTTCTTTACCTCTTTTGATGTAGAGATAATTGAACCTATTATCAATCTAAAAAAGACAGTAGAAGATATTGCGGGTAATGATATTACGGGTGCAGGGGTAAATTTAGGACAAACGTTAGATTATGTATTAGAATTCCAGAATGTTGGAAATGATGATGCAGAGAATTTTACCATAAAAGACATACTTCCAATAAATGTTACTTTAAATGAGACTAACCTTAGCTTACCAGCAGGGGTGACTTATACTTTTGATGCACCTACAAGGACTATAGTCTTTAACATTCCAAATGAATTAGGGGTTAAAGGACGTTCATCTAGCAGTATTCGTATGCGGGTAACTGTAGCAGAAAACTGCTTTGATTTTATAGATGCCTGTTCTAATATAATCCAAAACTTGGCCTATTCTACCTACCAAGGAAGACTTAATAGTAACGTTATTACCGATGATCCTTCTGCCCATGATTTTGATGGTTGTGGGTTTGCCTCTCCTGGTGCCACCAATTTTTTATTGGATAATTTAGACGATTGTAATTTTAAAAGGACGGTACAACTTTGTGGAGAACAGGTAATTCTGGATGCCGGTAACGGTTTTGACGATTATAAATGGTATAAGGATGAAAATGGAAATGGGGAGTTAGATGCGTCCGACACCTTAATAACAGATGGAGATCCTGATAATGACCCTAGCACTTTTATTGTACGTGATATAGGTACCTATATCGTAGATAAAATTGTGGCCGATCCCTGTAAAGGTTTTAAGGAAATATTGACCGTTGAACGTTTTGGGACTACCCAAACCAATCCTATTGTAGACTTCTTTAATAATAGTAATAATGATGCAGATCCTACAAATGATATTCAGGGGGAAATTGTCAGTTGTTCGGTAGATGGAAGTCCCTTGCCTAAAATATTCCTTTGTGGGGTAAATGACACACAATTAATTGAAGTTAACATAGCCGATGCCCAGAGTATGGTTTGGGAAAAATTGGTGGAAGGCAGTTGTACAGATTCAGGAGACGATTGTGGTAATAAAAATGCTACCTGTACCTGGAACCAAGTGTCAACTGGTGGAAATTTTATGGCAAACCAAGAGGGTAAATACCGACTTGTTGTTAATTATCAAGGAGGATGTTTTAGTCGTTTTTACTTCAATGTATTCCAAAATAACCTGGATATTCAATACACCTCAAATGATATTATCTGTACCACACCAGGGAATATTACAATTACCAATTTAGGTTTAGGATACGGATATCAATTATATGATATAGCTAATAACACCATTATAGTGCCTTACAGTGCTAATAATGGACCAAGTTTTGAAATCAATACAAATGGTGCTTATAGAATTGGAGTTAGTCAACTTGATACCAATACAGGGGAGCCAATTGATGGATCCTGTGAATTCACTACCCCCGAAATCGGAATTAGAGATCGAGATTTTCAACTTAATACCATAGCAACAGGAACGACATGTGGCACTCTTGGAAGTATAAACATTCAGGCATTGAATGTTGAAGGAAATTATGAATATGTAATTAGAATTGATGATGGTAGTAATGGTGGCAACGGAACTTTTTTGGACAATGAGACAGCCCAACCGAATAATAATTTCACTTTTTCTAATTTAAATGCAGGAAATTACATTGTTAGTGTTCGTACCGATGATGGCTGTTATAAAGAAGAAAAAGTTATTGTACTTAATGAAGCAGATTTAACTTTAACTGCACGGGTATCTCAACATATTACTTGTAGAGAGGGAAATATTCAAATGGACTCTAATGGTGGTAGGACACCTCATTCATATGCAATTTGGTCCTATGTTGATGATAACGGAAACTCTATTATCTCCTATCCAAATGTAACCTCAATACCTCCAAGTAAATTTCAAACCAGCGTAATATTTGATGTCCTTGATCCAGGTGATTATACCTTTTTGGTGGTAGATAGGAACAATTGTTACGTATTTTCCAATACTGTTAACATTGATTTGGTTCCTGCGGTGGAATACACTACCTCGGTTATAGACGAGAGTTGTTTTGGTGCCGAAGATGGATCAATTACCTTTAACATGGGCACAACGGGTGGCTATAAGGTTGACTATTCCCTTGCTTATCCTGATGGCAGTATATTTAATAACTCCTCAGGTACTTTTACAAATTTACCACAGGGTGATTATACGGTAACCCTTACTCAAACGAAAGGCAATGACAGTTGCGAATTTATAGAAACTATTACTATTGGAGGACCAATAGACGCTGTTTCTGGTGACGCTGTTTTAGTGCAGGATTATACCTGTCTACAGGACGGGATTATTGAAGCACAGAATGTTACTGGTGGTACTGCGCCCTACTCCTATAGTATAGATGGTGTAAATTTTGTCTCTGGTCCAGGAGCAGAAACTTTCTCTAATCTAACTAGCGGTAGTTATAGTATTAGTATTAGGGATGCAACACTTTGTACTTTTGTTACGAATACTATAGTATTGTCCGCGTTAGATGAACCTACCGATTTAACTTTTTCGTCTACAGCACCCAATTGTCCTACCCAAACATCCAATGTAACAGTAACCGCTGTAAATGGGTCTGATCCATTAAACATAGAGATCATTGCTCCAGTTACTATTGCTGCAACTACTACTACTGGTAAAATGGCCACTTTTAACAACTTGGCCCCAGATACCTATACCTTCAGGGTGACAGATAGTAAAGGATGTTCTTATGATGAAACTTATACTATAACTCCAATAGACCCCATTCTGGTTTCGGGTAGCTTAGTCAGCAACATAACTTGTTTAGGAAATGCCGACGGTGCAGTCGACTTTTTTGTAAGTGATTTTAGTACTACTTATAGTTACTCTATTAACGGGGCTACAGCAGTTAGTGCTCAGTCTTCAAATACAATTAACTTAACTGGTCTTGTTGCCGGTGATTATACTATTACAGTTACCGACGATACTACCAATTGTAGTGATACGGCTACGGTTACTATTAGTGAGCCCGATACGGAGATGGACTTTACTTTTGCAGTGAGCCCATTGACCTGTTCAGCAGATGGATCTGTTACGATTACCGCTACCAATGGCTGGGGAGGATATGAATACCAACTTACCGACCCTAATTCCAATATTCTTGGTCCACAGGCCAGCAATGTGTTTTCTGGTCTTACCCAAACAGGTACCTATACTATTAGTGTAACCGATGCAGGTGGCTGTGTGCAGACCAAGACGTTTAACATTGTTACCTCTGCAATGCCTACGGCTACCTTGTCGGCTACAACAGACCTTTGTTATGTTCCGGGAACGGGGGTAAGCTTAACCGCTACGGCAGCTGGAGGAGTTGCCCCTTATACCTATAGCCTAAACGGTGCCCCAGCACAGAACGGCAATGTATTTAATAACCTTGCGCCCAACTCATATACTGTTGAGGTTTGGGATGCCTATGGCTGTAAAGTAACGACCAATACGGTAGTTATAGAGAATCAGTTGACCGTTTCCAACGTTTTAAC
>NZ_KE386915.1:70947-79619 GCF_000429545.1 Arenibacter certesii DSM 19833 | reverse complement strand
GCTGGAAAAAGCGGCATAGGGACTAGCGATCCGAAACTTCGATGGGAAAGGTATGCCAGAACCTCACTAAAACGACCAAAAAGCCCTCTTAAACCGGACGAAAATCCACTTCGAAAATAAACCATAAAAAAAATCCCGGAAACATCGATGTTCCAGGATTCGTTCTGTCCAGTTTTTAGTGAAAATCGGCCTACTCCCGAATATCCCTAAAGTAGTTGCAATGATGGTCCCGTCAATACCGGTAAAGTGGATAACACAATACCCTACTTAAATGTAAAAGTTACCGCAAAAAAAAGTCTTTATCCTACTCTTATTGCACTCTCTAATGATTGTGCTAATAAAAAGTAAAAGGATAAAGACTTTATGATTTAACTACCTAAAGCACGAATCTTAAACTGGGATCACTGGTACCAAGTGCCCTGCATTTAGGATTAAGCTGGAACGGCATACATTTTATCTCGCTGCTCCTTAATGCTACTATCAGACATATACTCTTCAAATGTCATGTAGCGATCTATACAACCCTTTGGTGTTAGTTCTATAATCCTATTTGCTACTGTCTGTGCAAATTCATGATCATGGGTGGTAAACATTACCGTACCCTTAAAGTTTTTTAAGGAGTTGTTAAACGTGGTAATACTTTCTAGATCTAAGTGGTTAGTAGGTTCATCTAACATAAGTACGTTCGCTCTCATCAACATCATCCTACTAAGCATACATCTCACTTTTTCTCCTCCAGATAAAACAGTACATTTCTTTAATGCTTCCTCACCACTAAAGAGCATTTTGCCTAAAAACCCTCTTATACTTACTTCTTCTCTTTCTTCCTCTGTTTTTGCCCATTGTCTCAACCAATCTACCAAATTGATATCTTCATTGAAGAATTTGGAGTTATCAGCTGGTAAGTAAGATTGATTGGTGGTTATTCCCCATTGAAATTCACCACTATCAGCTTTTCGATTTTCAGTAAGTATTTCGTAAAATGCAGTAGATGCCCTAGAATCCCTAGAGATAACAGCTACTTTATCACCCTTGGCCAAGTTTATATTTACATCCTGAAATAGAACCTCTCCCTCTTCAGAAGTTGCAGAAAGTTTCTCAATATTTAAAATTTGATCTCCTGCCTCTCTTTCTCTATCAAAAATTATAGCCGGATACCTTCTGCTAGAAGGCTTTATATCCTCGATGTTCAACTTAGAGAGCATCTTTTTTCTAGAGGTGGCTTGTTTACTCTTTGCAACGTTTGCACTGAAACGTCTAATAAACTCTTGTAATTCTTTGGCTTTTTCCTCCGATTTTTTGTTTTGCTGTGCTCTTTGCCTAGCAGCCAACTGACTACTCTCATACCAGAACGTATAGTTACCGGAGTAGAGGTTGAGTTTACCAAAATCTATATCCCCTATATGTGTACAAACCGAATCTAAAAAGTGTCTATCGTGGGAAACTACGATAACAGTATTATCATAATTTGCTAGGAAATTCTCTAACCAACTAATGGTTTCATAATCCAAGTCGTTGGTAGGCTCATCCATAATCAATACATCAGGATTACCAAACAATGCTTGAGCCAATAATACTCTCACTTTTAATTTAGAATCTATATCGGCCATAGACGCATAGTGCATGTCTTCCGAGATTCCTAGATTAGAAAGCATAGCTGCAGCATTACTATCCGCATTCCATCCGTCCATTTCTTCAAACTGAACCTGCAACTCCCCTATCCTATCCGCATTTTCATCACTATAATCCGCATAAAGTGCATCTATCTCCTTTTTGATCTTAAACAAAGGCTTATTCCCCATTACCACACTTTCTAAAACGGTATGCTCATCATAGGCGTTGTGGTTTTGTTCTAGGATAGACATCCGTTTTCCCGGCTCTAAATGCACCTGCCCCGAAGTTGCATCTATCTGACCTGACAATATTTTAAGGAAAGTGGATTTACCTGCGCCATTGGCACCAATAATACCATAACAATTGCCCTGTGTAAACGAAACGTTCACGTCATCAAATAGGACTCGCTTTCCAAATTGCACGGATAAGTTTGATACTGATAGCATAAATAAATTGAGTTTTATAATTTCTGCAAAATAACGAAAATTACCCCTTCAATCCAAGCATATAGCTGCTACATTATCCCTACTTAAGTAGGTCTGAAGGATATTTAACTCACTATTAACAGCCAATCTCTATTCCGTTTGCTAGTTTTGTTTACAACAAAGTTGCTATTCAAATATGAATAAACCTTTACTCTACGTTTTTATACTTGCTTTTGTTACTAGTTGCGGCACAGAAATCAAGAAGTCCCCAAATGTATTCTTCGCTGGTGAAATATTAAATCCCACAAGCGAGTACGTGGTGCTTTACAAGGATGAAGTCGTTATAGATTCAGCAAAATTAACTGACGACAACAGGTTTTCCATTCAGCTGAAATCTGCTGCCGAAGGCCTTTATCACTTTGACCATCAACCTGAGCTACAATACGTTTACCTAGAACAGGGCGATAGTCTTATGATACGCTTAAATACTGAAGATTTTGACGAATCCCTTATATTTTCAGGTAGGGGGAAAGAAATAAATAATTTTCTATTAGAATTATTCCTTAGCACAGAAGAAGAAATTCCTACCATCTATTCTTATTCTCATCTTGATCCCTCTGCATTTGCCCATAAAATAGACTCACTTAGGCAGTTAAGAACCACTATACTAGATGTTTTAAGCAAAGAGGTGAAACTTTCGGACAATGCCGTTACTATGGCGCAGACGAGTATTGACTACAATTATTATACTTATAAGGAAAAATACCCATTTTGGAACAGACGTGTATCTGGTAGCAATTCCATTCCGAAATTGGACAAGGATTTTTACAGTTATAGGAAAAACGTGGATTATAATTTAGATGAGCTAGCGTATCATAGATATTACTATAACTTCTTAAAAACCCATTTTGACAACCTAGCATATATGGGGTGCGCAGATAACTGCCAAGGACAACATTTTGAAATTGTTGAGGACAAACTGCATTTTAATCAACACAAATTAAAACTGATAGACAGTTTGGTAACGTCTAAAAGTATTAGAGATAACCTCTTTAGGAGCGTTGCTTTGTATTACCTGATCAATGTACACGATACCGAGGAAAATATTAAGGAATTTATCTCGGACTTTCACAAATACTCTTCTAACAATAAGCATATATCCGAAATTGAAGCAATTTACGAAGGGGTTAAAAATATGCAGCCGAATAAAAAGTTGCCGCAAGTTTTGGTATATGATAATGGAGAAAACAAAATTTCCCTTCGAGAAATTGCCGAAAAGGAAGAGAATGCTGTTTTCTATTTCTGGTCCGGAACACAAAAGCAACATTTTAAAAATATTATTAAAAGAGTGAATGAGTTAGAAAAGCTAAATCCACAATATACTTTTATCGGTATAAATTGTAACACCGAAATGATGCGCTGGCAATCCATGTTAATTACCAATAACTTGGATTTGGACTATCAGTTTAGGACAGATGACTTTGAAAACTTAAAATACACTTTGGTAATAGGTGGACTTAATAAAGGAATTATTACTAAAAATGGACTTATTGTCGATGCTTATGCAGATCTATACAGGAGCTTTTAAAGTTTAATTATTTCCTTGACATCTCTAACTAGCTAAAATATATTGAAGCCTCCTCCCCTCTCCAATATTCATAAAAAATCACAATTCACTAAGTTTTATTTTCTTTAAGTTAAGCTGATTATATCTTCTAACCTAGATCAAAAAAAAAGCCCCATAACCTAAGGGTATGGAGCTTCTCAAGAATTTCTTTAAAGGAATATTAATTTCCTTTCTGATAATCCTCTAGGAATTTAGCCAAACCACTATCAGTTAATGGGTGTTTTAGCAAACCTTCTATAGAAGACAATGGTCCAGTCATTACATCGGCACCAATTTTAGCACAATCTATTACGTGCATAGTGTGTCTTATAGAAGCTGCTAATATCTCAGTACCAAAGTCATAATTATCATATACATGTCTAATTTCTGCTATCAGGTTTAAACCATCAGTGGAAATATCATCTAGTCTTCCAATAAACGGAGAAACGTATGACGCTCCAGCTTTAGCAGCCAATAAAGCTTGACCCACAGAAAATACCAACGTGCAATTAGTTCTTATTCCCTTATCCGAAAAATACTTAATCGCTTTTACACCGTCTTTGATCATTGGGATCTTAACCACAATCTGTTCGTGCAAATCCGCCAGTTCCTCACCCTCTTTAATCATAGACTCATAATCCGTAGCGATAACTTCAGCAGATACATCACCATCCACAATATTGCAGATATCCACATAATGCTTTAGAATATTATCTCTTCCAGTAATCCCTTCTTTTGCCATTAAAGATGGATTTGTAGTTACCCCATCCAATACACCCAATTCTTGGGCTTCTTTTATCTGCGCTAAATTAGCCGTGTCAATAAAGAACTTCATATTACTTATTTTTTAATTATTAATACTGAAAATACCCTAAAACGGGCGAAACCTTATATATGGTGTAAAATTACAATTTATAATGGTTCATTAGAAGTTTCTCGTACACTTTGTCTGGCACTATCTTTTTGAGAAACAGGGAGAATTTTTGCATAAACTCACCCACCTTATAATGTACTTTAGGATTTTTAGTGTTGATAATCTTAAACACCATACGTGCTACTAGAAGAGGATCCTTTCCACTCTCTACATGCTCATCCATCATTTTCAGGGTATTGCCATAAGGTTCTTTATAGGGCGATGTTTCAAAAACTGGTGAATGATATCTTCCTGCAGCTATATTGGTTGCAAAATCTCCTGGAGCAAGATTGGTAAAATGTATTCCAAATGCTTTAGTTTCCATCCTTAAAGCTTCGGTCACTAATTCTAGCGCTCCCTTACTTGCAGAATAGATACCTCTATAGGGAAGCCCCATGTAACCAGCAATGGACGTGATGTTAATGATTAACCCTGAGCCTTGACTCCGCATGGTAGGTAGCACCGCTTTAGAAAGATGTAGCGGACCGTTAAAATTGGTGTCAAAGGCTTTTAATATCTCTTCATGTGGCGTTTCCTCTATTGGACCGGTAATTCCAATTCCTGCATTATTGACCAAAACATCTATCTTACCTTCTTTCGCAAGAAGTTCTGCAACTGCCCGCTTTACACTTTCAGGATCACGCACATCTAATTCCAAAAGATTAAAATCCTTAAAATTGGAATTATTGGCCAAATTCCTAGTAGTTCCATATACAATAAATCCCTTGGTTTTTAAATAACCCCCAATAGATCTACCGATTCCTGAAGAACCTCCTGTAATTAGCACTACCTTTTGCTCCATCTTACTAAAATAAGTCTGCAAATTAACAAATAAATGAAAAGAGAAGAGGGAATTAGACTAAAAAGTTGGAGATACTTTTTGTATTTACATCGAGCGTGATGTGTAACTTTAAGGCACAAAAAATGGCAAGCTACCTACATCGCACCGCTACAACCATATACCCTTGCTGCGTTCCCACCCTGGGGGATTCTACAGGAGCTGGTCGTGTAGGACTTGCCGCTGCAAATATACAAAGTTTTAATTTTTAAACAATCCTTTTCGCATCTAAATTTTATTAAATATCTTGCCTTCAAATTTCAAATTTAATTTACTGCACATTAAGGTTTGATTCTGAATAGCCTATAGAAATAAGCGACCCAAAATCTTTCCAAAATATGGTCCATAAAGTCACAAAATATATTATTTCAAAGAAATCTAAATCTAGTAAAATGAGCTCTACCAAGATAAACCTCCTATTTCTACTTCCATTATTTTTTATGGCCTGTGGAGGAAACACCGACCCAAGTCAGCTTTTCGAAATTCAATTTGAAGGGAATAAAACAGAATTTAAAAAAAATGAATTGGTCAACATTTCCATAGCTAACAAAAAGGAAAAGAAAATAGACCAAGTAACCTATTATATCAACAATGCTGAAGTAGCAGTAGTGGACAATAAAATTAAATTTAATTTACCGCAACTTGGCGCTAAGACCATCACAGCAAATATCAGTTATGATGGTGGTAATGTAGAGATCAGTAAAGAGATAAAACTATTAGCGGAAAAAGCCCCGGAAATATATACCTACGAAATAATCAATGAATTTCCGCACGATCCCACCGCTTATACCCAAGGGTTGGAATTTTATAATGACACGCTATACGAAAGTACAGGAAGAAAAGGGCACTCCTCTTTACGAAAAGTGGATTATAAGACAGGTAAGGTACTTCAAAAAATAGCCTTGGAGGATCAGTATTTCGGGGAAGGGATTACTATTATGAACGATAAGATCTATCAACTGACTTGGCAGAGTGGAGTTGGATTTATATATGACCTTAACCTTTTTAAAAAGATAGACAGTTTCAAGTACAATCAGAGTAAAGAAGGTTGGGGACTTTGCAATGATGGCAGTAAAATATTTAAAAGCGACGGTACAGAAAAAATATGGATCTTAAATCCCGATACAATGGCAGAGGAAGGATATTTTGAAACGGTAACCAACACCTCTATCTTTAACCGGGCCAATGAGTTAGAATATGTGAATGGAAAAATTTACGCCAATGTGTACCAAAAGGAAAGTATGATGATAATTGATGCCAACAGTGGCGCTATAGAAGGCGTTGTTAATTTTGGGGGACTTAAGAATAAGGTTACCCAGCATCCAGACCTAGACGTTTTTAACGGTATTGCCTATCATCCTGAAAGAAAAACATTTTTTGTAACTGGTAAAAACTGGGATAAATTATTTGAGGTCCATATTCTTAAAAAATAAAAATGAGCGTATTTAAAAAGACCCTTACTGTTGTACAAGATGACCTTGATGATCTAGACCACGTAAACAATGTAAGATACGTGCAATGGATGCAGGATATTGCTAAGGAACATTGGAAAGCTAAAGCTCCTGAAGCGCTAATTAATACAACAGTATGGGTGGTTCTAACCCATCATATCACCTATAAGAATGCAGCTAAATTAAACGATGTAATTGAATTACAAACCTATATTGACAAAAGTAAAGGCCCAGTAAGTAGCCGTATTGTAGAGATGTTTAACAAAGAAACCGGTCAATTATTGGTCAAGGCAAAAACGGAGTGGTGCCTGTTAAACTCAGCGACATTTAAACCAATGCGCATAAGTCCAGAAATAGCAGGAATATTTATTAGCAATCCATAAATTACACCTATATCCCCTACCCCAGTTTAGCATATTTACAAGGGGTTTTCCTAGCTTAAATAAGTGGATTTCAATAGAATTTGCTAAACCGATATATTCTATATTTTAACTTACATAAACCACTAATTGTATCTCAATGAAATTCCCGTTCCATTCAAGAACAAAACGAGAAAAGAATTCACTATTTTTTATTATTAGCCTGTAACTTCATTTTTATTAGTACATATTAGCCGCTTTTGGAAAGAATAACCTTTCAAATTTAATTAAATGCATACTGAAAACGAAAACCCTAGTTTTTCTAAGGTTTAAATCCATACTAAACTTTTAAGGTTCATTAATTTGCGTCAAAATGGCCATTAATGGGATATACCTATACCATTCTAGATACTGATGCGGAGTCTAACTTACAATTACAGCACTACCTGGAAGAGTATGACGATTTCAGATGTAAAGGTGTGGCTAAAGGTAGTATTGAAGGCTTAAATACAATCTTAAAGCAAACTCCAGATGTTGTTTTTGTGCACTTAAACGATAAGGCACCTGAATACTTTCATATGATTATGGAATTACATCAATATTTAAGAGAAATCCCTATATTCATTGCGCTAGCTTCCTCAAAAAAATATGCCTACCAGGCTATAAAAAATCAATTCTTTGATTATTGGCTTTTCCCATATAATGAATTTGACATTAGAAAGACCATACTAAGGCTGAAAATGAAAATGCCCAAGGAAGATCAACCACAGACCTTATTATTACAATCCTATAAAGATTACCGTTATCTGAATACCAACGAGATAATGTATTTACAAGCGGACAATAATACAACTGATTTTTTCATGAAAGACGGAAGTACTATAAGCGCGTTTAAAACGTTAAAAACTTTCGAAAACAGTTTGCCCTCTAATTTTGTTCGAGTACATCAAAGTTATATTATCAATACCAGTTATGTGTCAAGAATTAATTATGGAAAAGGGATATGTACTTTAAAACAAAATAAACTACAATTGCCATTTTCCAAATCATATAAGAGTAATGTTGAGAATTTAAAACAAATTTTATCCAAAAATTCAATTTCAGCTCTTAATTAACAAAATACTCTTAGACTATACACGTTAACTAGTAGATGTAGGTCTTTTACTACTAATATTTCGTTTCCAATATTCTGGTAAACCTGCTTCCTTAATTTTGCAATAGAAAATTTTACTAACCCCGAAACTCTAATTACTTATGAAAAATTTCGCAAGTCTTGTAGCATTATCATTATTTAATGTAGGCATTATTTCAGCCCAAAACCAAACCATCACTCCAATAATTTCTATAGACGGAGCATCCATAGAAATTCAATTGCAAAACTCAGACAACTCGGTTGCCACGGATAGAGACATCTTAGTTAAGGACAGAAGAAAGAAAACCGACTATAACAATGTAGAGATCTTAAA
>NZ_KE386915.1:0-69702 GCF_000429545.1 Arenibacter certesii DSM 19833 | reverse complement strand
CAGATAACTCGGTCGCTACTGATAGAGACATCTTAGTTAAGGACAGAAGAAAGAAAACCGACTTTGCATAATGCCTATCAATATGAATAATATAAAAAAGCCTAGAATAAAAGTATGTTCTAGGCTTTTTCTTTATCTTGCAAGGTAAATGCAATAAAAAGTGACAAGTAAGATTTTATTTACGATTTTGCTATTCTCACTCTGTATCCTTAATGGATGCAGTTATCCTGTCGACTCTAATAATAAGCAGGAAAATTCTCAACCTACGGATAGTGTTCAATTTTACCTATCCGAGGAAAACAGCTATTCTAACGCCGAGTTTAAAAGAAATTTAGCTAAAGCATATGCTTTAGCTAAAAATGTTAAAAAGGATTCTTTAAAATCGAAGTATTTTAGTGAATTGTCCTATTATTACTTATCCGAAGCAGATTCCACCAAATTTCGGAAATCAAATATCTTAGCACTGGAATACTCCAGAAAAATAGGAGATTCTGCAACTTTAGCAAACAATCATTGGGATTTAGCATCTTTTTTTGATGATTACGCGGTAGAAGATAGTGCCTATTATCATTACTCAGCCGCCGAAAAAATTTATAGAGCTCTTAATGATACGTATTACTCCGCCAGAATGTTGTACAATATGGCTCTTATTCAATCTGAAATTAAAGACTATATAGGAAGCGAGATAAATACCATAAAAGCAATTGAGCTTTTTGAACCCTTAAAAAAATATGAAAACCTATTCCATTGTTATAGTAATTTAGGTTCTTTAAGCAATGCATTAAAGGAATATGATAGAGCTTTGGAATACTATGACGAAGCCCTATTCTATTTAGATAAGGTTGATCCAAACAGCTCTGCCAAGTTGGGCGCTTATAACAATATAGGAGTTGTCTACCAACAAATGGGGCTTCATAAAGAGGCGATGGAATCCTTTAACAAAGTAATTTCTGTAGATAGTATCAAGATTAAAAACACAAGAAACTATGCTACTGCCATTTCCAATTACGCCTTAAGCCAAAGCAAGCTAGGTGATTCTTCAGGAGTACTAGACAAACTTACTGAGGTACTTCATGTAAGGGATAGCCTAAACGACATTCGCGGATTGGCAGTGATTCAATACCAAATTGCCGATCATTATTTAAGTCTAGGGGATAGTACAAAAGCCCTAGAGTTTGCTTTACGCGGTAAAGAGAATGCTGTACAAAGCAGTAGTAATCTTAGAATATTAGAGTTATTGGCCCTGTTAGGAAAAATTGATCCAAAAAATGCCACCTCATATACCCATGAATATATTAAACTTAACGATAGTTTAATTCATGAGGAGCGAACCCTACAAAACAAATTTACAAGGATCCGTTTTGAGACAGACCAATTTATTGAACAAAATGTACTACTAGCTAGGCAACGACAATTATGGATAGGGATTGCTGTTGGAATTCTTGCTGTGGCGGCACTACTATTACTAATGTTTAATCAATTAAGAAAAAATCAGAAATTAAGATTTGAGCAAGCCCAACAAAAAGCCAATCAGGAGATTTTTAACCTACTACTTGCACAAAACACGAAAATGGAGCAAGGAAAACAATTGGAGAAGAAACGAGTTTCCGAGGAATTACACGATGGCATTTTAGGTCAAATGTTAGGGATAAGACTTATTCTTACAGGACTGAACAATAAAACAGATGACACATCAGTTTTAAAGCGAGCAGAACTATTGAAAAAGCTGCAAAACCTAGAAGAGGAGATTCGCACCATTTCTCATGAATTAAGCAGAGCTTCCGAAGAAAAAATTCATAACTTTATCGTTTCTGTAAAGGAATTGCTACAAACTGTAGAAGATTCCTCAGATATGACCTGTGAATTTAAATATGACCATAACATTGATTGGGACCAGTTAACGGCAGACTTAAAAATTAATATCTACCGAATTGTTCAAGAAAACCTGCAAAATTGCATAAAACACTCTCGGGCAACCCAGGTGGTAGTTGCTTTTGAACACGAAGGAAATCAGCTTAATATTACAATAAGCGATAATGGAGTTGGTTTTAATGCAAAAAAAGGTAAGAGAGGAATTGGACTGAAAAATATAAAATCAAGATTAGAGAAACTCAATGGAACCTATAGTATTAATAGTCAAGTTGGCAATGGAACTAAGGTTATGGTAACAATACCTCATCAATTAATTAAACACGTAACACCCCAATCAGCATAATTTATAATAAATAATCTACTATGAAAACTCTAAGAATCTTAGCAATAGATGATCATGAAATGATTACCACCGGTTACAAATATCTCCTTGAAGCTGCTGAATTCGAGGATTTTAGTATAAAGGTTGAAACTGCAAATACCTTTGAAATAGGCAAGCAGAAAATAGAGGATTCCGCTAGATCTTTTAAATACGATTTGCTACTATTAGACATACAGTTAACAGAAACACATTTAGAAGAGCCATATTCTGGTGAAGACCTTGGAATATTGGCACGAAAAGTAGTTCCAGACACCAAAGTGGTCTTTATGTCCTCCTTTAGCGATAATTATAGGATTAATAGCATTTTAAAAAATGTAAATCCAGATGGATATATGGTGAAATCCGAAGTGGATGAGAAATCTCTTATTGCCATGGTGAAAGGGGTTATCACCAATCCTCCTTACTATAGTCAGAAAGCATTGGTGGCCATAAGGAAAAAAGTTTCCAGTGATATTACCTTAGATGATAACGACCAAAAAATACTCTACCATGTATCCATTGGAACAAGAACAAAAGATATGGTAGACCATATTAATCTTTCCCTTGCTGGAATTGAAAATAGAAAAAGACAACTTAAAATGATTTTTGGAGTTGAAAAGCAAAACGATCTTGCCTTGGTTACCGAAGCAAAAATTAGAGGTTTTTTATAAATAAATTTATCTAAATCGGTTTTAACACTAAATCACTGCCATAAAGAAGTTTTCTCTAATTGCTAGTTAACTATTACAAGGTTTTAAGACTCTTCTTACACCTTTATTTGTGTCGCTATTTTTCACCATTAATTCCACGTATTTTAATTAAAACCTTAATTTTTATAAGGTTTTAATATATTCAAAAACATGCCATTAGAGTAATTTTGAAAATTAGTTTATCAAAATTGCTGTTTGGATGTCAATACAAAAAAATAATTTTTATAATAACCGAAGAATTGGAAATAAACCCACTAACCATATTGTCGGTCTGGATAGTTTTAGAAGGCGTTTAGAAAAAGACTTCTATGCAGAAGTATATATAAGCGATTATGGGCTTAATGAGGAAGAGGCTAGCTTATGTATCGAAATCAAGTGTAATTTGAGTCTATCCGAATCACTCTATTTTTTAGAGAACCCTGATTCACTATCTACCACTACTCAAAACTTAAATTCGAGGAAAACCCTACTTTTCACTAAAGCCTATTCCGATCTACGCAGAAAAAACAATATATCCCTAGACATCAAGGAACTAAACATAGTGTTAACGGATACTACCATTTTCATCAGTAAGGTATACGAACAAAGCATTTACCAACAGTTAGAGAATATTGCAACAGAATTAGCTCTCCATCACATCTATTACACCAAAGGGTTGTCGGAAAATCCTTATGAGATTTTCATTCCTGTCTTTGAGGCAAATGACTTAACGCCAGGTATTGGCGCCATAAATCATCCTTTACGTGACAGTAATATTCCTTCCGATGATTACGCTCTCTATTGGGGCGTATACTATGACCATACCGAAGAAGCCGCCATTTACGACTTACAATCACAAAAACTAATTAAAGGAGATATACAGATTTTCACCTAACACCAATTATCTCACTAATGGAGCATAAAAAAACCAACACCCGTAAAGGATGTTGGTTTTTTATTTCACTTTATTTTATTGTTTAAGACTAAGCCGGAAATAACTCCCTCTCATGCATCAAAGCATTTACCTTCTCCTTTACAGATTGAACAAGGGCTTCGTCTTCGGGATTCATCAACACTTCATCTATAAGCCCTACAATAACAGGCATATGTTCTTCCATTAAACCTCTTGTAGTAATGGCAGCTGTACCTATACGTATTCCTGAGGTTACAAAAGGTGATTTATCATCAAAAGGCACCATGTTTTTATTAACTGTGATATCGGCTTTAACAAGAATGTTTTCAGCATCCTTGCCAGTAATATTTTTACCTCTAAGGTCTATCAACATCATGTGGTTGTCCGTACCACCAGAAATAATCTTATAGCCTTTATCTACAAAGGCTTTTGCCATAGCTGCTGCATTCTTTTTCACTTGCAACATATAGTGCAAGAAGTCGTCCGTTAGGGCTTCACCAAAAGCTACGGCCTTGGCAGCAATAACATGCATTAACGGTCCACCTTGGTTTCCTGGGAAAACAGCCAAATCTAATAATGAAGACATCTTTCTTAAACTACCGTTCTTTAATTTAATTCCGAACGGGTTGTCAAAATCCTCCCCCATTAAAATAAGACCTCCTCTAGGTCCACGTAACGTTTTATGCGTAGTAGTAGTTACAATATGACAATGTGGTATTGGGTCATTAAGAATCCCCTTGGCGATCAGTCCGGCCGGATGAGAAACATCTGCCAATAGAATAGCTCCAACGCTATCTGCTATCTCCCTAAATTTTTTAAAATCCATATCCCTAGAATAAGCAGATGCCCCAGCAATAATCATCTTTGGCTTCTCCTTAATAGCGATGGCCTGAATTTTATCGTAATTCAACATTCCAGTCTCTTCGTCTACCCCATAAAACACGGGGTTGTACAATCTTCCCGAAAAATTTACGGGAGAACCATGGGTCAAATGCCCTCCATGCGAAAGGTCAAAACCAAGTATAGTATCTCCAGGCTGTAAACAAGCATGGTAAACAGAGGCGTTTGCTTGCGAGCCAGAGTGTGGCTGCACATTGGCATAAACCGCTCCAAACAACTCCTTTGCCCTATCTATGGCAATTTGCTCTACCTCATCAACTACCTCACAACCACCATAGTAGCGCTTTCCTGGGTAGCCCTCGGCATACTTGTTGGTCAATACAGATCCTGCCGCTTCCATTACTTGTGGACTGACAAAATTCTCGGAAGCTATAAGTTCTATCCCATCAATTTGGCGTTCCCTTTCCTCCTCTATTAGTTCAAAAATTAAATTATCCCGTTGCATACTGTTAAAGATTCGATTAAATAAGGCGTAAAAATACAAATTGCCGAGCGTTAATTGGAAGAAAACAATATATTTGATATAGATATTTATTAAACGTCAATTAACAATCCTATAAATGCCTCTAAAAACCAACGACCCAGCAAAAAAAACTTGGCTTCCAGTACCGGCCAATTCTGATTTCCCTATTCAGAACATTCCCTTTGGTGTCTTTTTGACCCGGGACGATATTATTACCATTGGAACAAGAATAGGTGACTACGCCATTGATTTGGGCGCACTACACCAATTGGGATATTTTAATGGTATTCCCTTGACGGATGATATTTTTTTACAAGACACCTTAAACGATTTTATATCGGATGGAAAAAAAACATGGCGCTTGGTGAGGAACAGGATTAGTGAAATATTTGACTTAAACAATACTGCCCTGCAAGGCAATGACGACCATAAAAACATTGTACTCTTCACTCTAGACGAGATAGAGATGCAGCTTCCCGTTCACATTGGAGATTACACGGATTTTTACTCTAGCAAGGAACACGCTACTAATGTAGGTTCTATGTTTAGGGATCCAGATAATGCACTTTTACCTAATTGGCTCCACATGCCAGTTGGCTATCATGGCAGAAGCTCTAGTATTGTACCTAGCGGTACAGCTATTAGACGACCAAAGGGTCAAACTCTTCCTAAGGGAGCAGATGTTCCTATTTTTGGCCCTTCTAAATTGGTAGACTTTGAATTGGAAATGGCCTTTATAACTACCGATGCCAACGTTTTAGGTGAACCACTTGCAATTGAAGATGCAGAAAACTATATTTTTGGGATGGTACTTTTTAATGATTGGAGCGCCCGTGATATTCAAAAATGGGAATACGTACCTTTAGGTCCGTTTTTGTCTAAAAGTTTTGCCTCTTCCGTTTCACCTTGGATTGTTACAATGGATGCCCTTGAACCTTTTAGAGTTAACAGTCCAGAACAAAACCCAAAGCCCCTGCCTTACCTAATACACAATGGTAAAAGAGGAATTGATATTAATTTAGAGGCATCTATAACCACTGAAAGCGGTATGGAAACTGTCGTCTCTAGAACTAATTTTAAATATATGTACTGGTCTATGGCACAGCAACTAACACATCACACTGTAAATGGCTGTAAGGTAAATAGTGGTGATATGATGGCTAGTGGAACTATATCTGGTCCCAGCCCAGATAGTTACGGCTCAATGTTAGAACTTACTTGGCGTGGTGAAAAACCTTTAACACTTGAGGATGGCTCCACCAGAAAATTTATAGAAGACAATGATACGGTTACAATTAAAGGATATTGCAAGAAAGAAAATGTGCGTATAGGTTTTGGAGAAGTGACTACTAAACTACTACCTATATTTGAGCCAAAGAAAAAATAATTCAAAATTAGAGAGTTTTTGTACTATTTTCTACTCTCAACCGTTTCATTATTTAGCAATTTTAGTTATTGCAATTAATTGTAAGCCCTAAAACTAGATACGTTAAACCTATGAAAAGAATTATTCTTATTCCAATATTAACCCTGCTCATAATCTCTTGTAGTGGAGTCAAAAAAACGCAAGAAAATATAAATTTAGGGAATTATGAGGCTGCAATCTCCAATGCCCTAAGAAACATAGCCGAAAATAAATCCAAAAAAGGAAACCAACCCTACATTATTCTCTTGGAAGAAGCTTTTAAAAAGAATGCTGAACGGGAGTTGCAACATATCACCTTTTTAAGAAAAGAAAATAATCCGGCAAACTTAGAAGCTATTTTTAACGGATATCAAGGGCTGAAATTAATACAGGAGCAAATAAGACCTTTATTACCCTTACAGATTGTTGAAGAGAACCGTCAAGCTAAATTTGCTTTCAAAAATTATGACAGCGACATTATTAGCACCAAAAATAAATTATCTGATTACCTGTATAAAAATGCCATCACTCTTTTAGAAACAGCAGTATCAAAGCAGGACTATAGGAAGTCATATGAAGATTTCACTTATTTAGACGAAATTAATCCTAACTTTAAGGATGTAAAGCAAAAACTTCATGAGGCATATGCCAAGGGATTGGACTATGTAAGTGTGGTTCTCATCAACGATTCTGAAAGGATTATTCCATCAAAATTAGAAATGGAGCTCCTAAATTTTAATACCTATGGTCTTAATGATACATGGACCGTTTACCATTCTAACTCCCAGGAAGACATTCCTTATGATTATGAAATGGAAGTCGCCTTTACAGATATTAACATTAGCCCTGAACAGCTAACGGAAAAGCAGATACAAAGGGAAAGGCAGATTAAAGATGGCTATAAGTATGCCGTCAATTCAGACGGAAATATCGTGAAGGATAGCCTAGGAAATAAAATAAAAATAGACAAGTTAAAAACGGTACGATGCGATTTTTATGAATTTAGTCAACATAAAAGAGTCCAATTAAGGGGAAGTGTCCGATTTGTAGACCTACAAACCAAACAACAGTTGAATTCCTATCCATTGGTAAGCGAATTTGTATTTAACCACCAGTATGCTACACATAAGGGAGATACTAGAGCTTTGGAAGACAAACTACTTCCTTTATTAAAGCAATCTTCGGTCTCTTTCCCATCCAATGAACAAATGGTATATGACGCTGGTGAAGATATTAAGCAAAAGCTAAAAGGAATCCTTAACAAACATCGATTCAACTAATCCAAAATAGCATTAACACAAATCAATATTACCATTTCCCTTTAAAAAATTAAGAGGAATACTTATACGTATTCCCCTAAATTCAACTGTGAAATACCACTGTGCGAATCATGTGCCACCACTACTCCATTCTTAATGATTAATAATTGGGGCGATTCATGTCTGAGCTGAAATAAATTCGCCACTTCGTTGGATATATTACGATAACTGTGCAAGTCCAAGTAATATAGATCCACCTGATCACTGCTTAGCGTATAAGATTCATTAAATCTATTCATCACCATCCTGCTAACCCCACAAGTAGTAGAATGTTTAAAAATAATTTGCGTCTTTTGTGAAGATTTTTCTTTAATCTCCACAAGTTGATCTAAAGAAACCAGCGGTATCCAAGGCACATTTATGATCTCCTTTTCCTCTTTCCCTGGTGTATTATCCTTCCCAAATATTCTGTTTAATATTCCCATTTTTGTAATTTTATGAATAGGTCGAACATAAGCAATTTTCCTTACAATATGACGTTGTGTCGTTATAATCCTTAAATAGAATGACATTTTGTCTCCCGTTGAATATGGTAAGGTTATTGCCTTAAAATCATCAAAAGTAAACAATAACAAGATATAAAAACAGCTATATGAACTTCAATAACTTCACAATTAAATCTCAGGAGGCCGTTCAGCATGCGCAGCAAATAGCGCAGGGGCTAGGCCATCAACAAATAGAGAACGAACATATTTTTAAGGCGATATCCGAAGTTGAGGAAAACGTCCTTCCTTTTATTCTCAAGAAATTAAATGTCAATATTTCCATGCTGAAGCAAATTTTGGAAAAGGAACTGGAAAGTTTCCCAAAAGTCTCCGGCGGGGAAATCATGGTATCTAGGGAAGCAGGAAAAACATTAACCGAGGCGGGGATTATCGCAAAAAAGATGGAAGATGAATACGTTTCCATTGAACACTTGCTTTTGGCCATTTTCAAATCCAAAAGTAAAATTGCCCAGATACTAAAAGACCAAGGCGTAACAGAAAAAGACCTTACAGCGGCGATTAACGAGTTGCGAAAAGGAGGCAAAGTAACCTCCCAGAGTGCCGAGGACACGTATAATTCTTTAAACAAATACGCTAAAAACCTAAACGAACTGGCAGATAGCGGAAAATTAGATCCAGTAATAGGAAGGGATGAAGAAATAAGGAGAGTTTTACAGATTTTATCTAGGAGGACAAAAAACAATCCTATGTTGGTAGGTGAACCAGGTGTTGGTAAAACCGCAATAGCAGAAGGACTTGCCCATAGGATTGTCCAAGGTGACATTCCGGAAAACCTAAAGAATAAAACTATCTTTTCCCTAGATATGGGGGCACTGATTGCGGGGGCAAAATACAAAGGTGAATTTGAAGAGCGCTTAAAAGCGGTAATTAAAGAAGTTACCACCTCGGACGGGGATATTGTGCTATTTATAGATGAAATACACACCCTAGTAGGTGCTGGGGGAGGACAAGGTGCCATGGATGCCGCCAATATTCTTAAGCCTGCATTGGCAAGGGGGGAACTGCGAGCCATAGGAGCAACCACTTTGGATGAGTATCAGAAGTACTTTGAGAAGGATAAAGCTTTAGAGCGTAGATTTCAAAAGGTGGTTGTAGATGAGCCTGATACCGAAAGTGCCATCTCTATATTAAGAGGTATTAAAGAAAAATATGAAGCACACCATAAGGTAAGGATAAAGGACGAGGCTGTTATTGCAGCTGTAGAACTATCACAACGATATATTACAAACCGATTTTTACCGGATAAAGCAATTGATCTAATGGATGAGGCAGCATCAAAATTACGGATGGAAATAAACTCCAAACCGGAAGAGCTTGATGTGCTAGATCGAAAAATAATGCAGCTGGAAATTGAAATAGAGGCCATAAAGCGTGAAAATGATACTTCAAAACTTAAAGTATTAAATATTGACCTAGCGAATATAAAAGAAGAACGCAACGAAATTTTTGCAAAATGGGAAAGTGAGAAGGCTGTAGTAGACGATATTCAAAAAACAAAAAAGGATATTGAAAATTACAAAACGGAAGCCGAAAGAGCCGAGAGAAATGGAGATTACGGCAAGGTAGCGGAAATTAGATATGGTAAAATTAAAGAAGCTCAAGAAAAGTTGGAGAAACTTCAAAAAGACCTTGAAGAACAACAACTTGGTGAAACTTTAATAAAAGAAGAGGTAACCTATGAGGATATTGCTGAAGTAGTTGCTAAATGGACCGGTATCCCAGTAACGAAAATGTTGCAAAGTGAACGGGAGAAACTTCTAAGCTTAGAAAGTGTACTCCATAAAAGGGTAGTTGGTCAGGTAGAAGCTATAGAGGCTGTATCAGATGCAATTAGAAGGAGTCGTGCTGGATTACAAGACCATAAAAGGCCTATTGGTTCCTTCCTGTTTTTAGGAACTACCGGGGTAGGTAAAACAGAATTGGCCAAAACTCTGGCAGCCTATCTTTTTGATGATGAAAACGCTATGACAAGAATAGACATGAGCGAATATCAGGAAAGACATGCAGTAAGCAGACTGGTTGGTGCACCTCCGGGGTATGTAGGTTATGAGGAAGGCGGACAATTGACTGAAGCGGTAAGAAGAAGACCTTACTCTGTAATTCTATTGGATGAGATTGAAAAAGCGCATCCAGATACCTTCAATATCCTATTACAAGTCTTGGATGAAGGTCGTTTAACGGACAACAAAGGAAGGGTGGCCGATTTTAAGAATACGATCATTATAATGACCAGCAACATGGGGAGTCACATCATTCAAGAGAAATTTGAGGATAACAGTGATATCTATAGTGCAACTGAAGCAGCAAAGGTAGAAGTTCTAGGGCTATTACGAAAAACAATACGCCCCGAGTTCTTAAACCGAATAGACGATATTATTATGTTTACGCCTTTAAGCAAGGCAGATATAAGTAAAATTGTGGTTCTACAATTAAATCAGTTAAAGAAGATGTTAGAAGAACAACATATAACTATTGACGCTACTGATGAAGCCATTGCCTATTTAGCTGAAAAAGGGTACGATCCACAGTATGGGGCACGCCCTATAAAACGGGTTATCCAGAAGGATGTATTGAACAACATTTCCAAGGAGCTTCTTAGCGGTAGAATTAGCTCAGGCAGTATTGTTCTTATAGATAGCTTTGATAATGAGCTGGTTTTTAGAAACGAAGATGAGCTTGCCAAAAAAAATAAGCACGGGAATTAATTAATTCATTGCAAGCACTTGAAGCATCTGACAGAAACTACAAAAAGCAGTTTGAAGTTAACGTTGGAGCATTCCAGTCTCACTCCGTGAGCAAGCAACAACTGAAAAAGGCGTTTTATTTTAAAATAGAACGCCTTTTTATGTTTACAGAAATGACAAAAAATATACGCTAACAAATACCCTTGCCCGAGGGGACCTGTTTATACCACACTTCTATAATCATCGTCACAAAAAATATTGCCAAACTTTATTTTTAAACATTATATACCTACCAGTATAAGATTTTCTATATTAGCATAAAATTGTTAGGACATGTCTACAAAAGCAGAAAGAACCTCCGCCTACATCATTGAAACCGTAGCGCCAATTTTTAATAAACTAGGATATGTTGGCACCAGCATGAGTGACCTTACAGAAGCAACCGGACTTACAAAAGGTGCTTTGTACGGAAATTTTGAAAATAAGGAATCTCTAGCTCTTGCCGCATTTGAATTTAATAGCAACAAATTACTTTCTAAAATAGATGCACTTCTGGAAACCGAGGGTACAGCTATGGCACGTCTATTTATACTCACGGACTTCTATCGTAAATACGATGAGTTTATAGAAGATTTAGGAGGCTGCCCTATTGTAAATATTGGAGTGGACGCTAAAAACAACAACAACCTACTTTTAGCCGCCACTAAAGAAACCATAAAGATAATTGAGGGCAAAATTGCCTTGGTACTAGAGAATGGAGTCAATAATAATGAGATAAGGTTACCCGTTACCCCTTTACAATTTTCCAAACAACTTTTTACTATGCTCCAGGGAGCCATTGTTATGGCTACCATTACCAATGACCGTAAATATTTAATCAATACAATTGCCTACTTAGAGCAATTGATTTCCAAGGAAATAAAAAAGTAAAGAACATTATTCTCCAATTATTCTATAAATCCATATCCTTTCAGAGTAGTTTCCATAATACTTACTATCTCTAGCTTCTTCTGCACCACGTAAGGTGTCATATCTTTCAAGATACACGTAATCGTACTTTTGTTTAGGTACAAAGAAGTACTTAGCATTTATACCTTGTCCCGCTAAGCTCTTGATAAATAGATCTCGATACGTATCGCTACCGTAAATATTTGCTATTAGATAAAATCCGGCTTTTTCACCTTCTAATTTATCCACTTCCTCATAATGCCCTTTTGTAACGGCCTTACCCGCCTTCTTTCGTTCTGCAATACGTTCTTGGTCGGCTCTAATGGTTACTGCTGACGTTCCCTTTAATTCCTTTTGAGAATCCATCCTCTGTTGCTCGTCTAACTTAGCCACTTCTAAAAGTGCTTCCGTTTTTTGCCATTCTTTGATCTGTCTGTTCTTTTCCCTTTGCACCTCAAATACAAGTTCTTTGTCATAATTCTTTTGATCTTTTCTAGATCTCCTTTTAGCTACTCGAATTTCCTTTTTAGTAGGTTCCAATTCATTTAATTCTTCCTCCTCTGGGACTTCACCCCTACTCACCCACTGTTTTCCTAAACTAAAGGCCGCTACAATTTCAAAACTTGGATCTTTTTGTTTTACCAACCCATCTATTCCAAATTCTACCAAAGCGCCTAATGACACCTGCTTAAAGAATCGACCTCCTATTCCGCCCGATACACCATAAAAGCTATTATACCCTCCTTGAACCCAAAAGGAATCGGAAGAAAGAAGGACATTTAACCCCATTTGAGTATCCTCATAGGGTACAGATCTGAAGTAGACCATGGGTCGTAGATAGGCACCGCTAACCCCATTAAAAAGTTGTATTGGAAATTGATAATCCAAGGTTCCCGTAAAAACGCGCTCATCCCTATCTGAGTTGCTTTTATTGGTATTGAAATTATAATCCATTAAATTATCCGAAGAAAATCCGACACCAAAACCATCTATCTCAAAACGCACACCTGGAGCAAATTGTAAAATAAACGCATCGGATACCTGAAATTGCGGTAAGATAACCGGTTCGTTAGATTGGTAATGGTCATCTGCCAATTGGCTTGTAAAACCAAATAAATTAAAGCCAAAAGATAAGCTCATCTTATATCCTAAATTAAAAGCATAAGCATAATTTACCACCCCACCAGAATTATGAAATACACCTGTATTATGCTGTATAAAACCTATCCCTATTGAAGAACGGTCATTTATTTTCCCAGTATAATTTAGCATCCAGGACGATGGATCACTATCAATATGCTGCCACTGATACCTAGACCAGAATGCAATGGAATGAGCATTAATTGGGTCTAAAGAATAGACCGGATTTAATAAACTAGCATTAAATTCCGATATATTATGCTGCCTAAAATCTGTGGGTAGTCCTGCTTCCTGAGCATTAGAGAAGAAAACCCCTAACAATATAAAGAGTATTAATAACTTAGTATTCATACAGAAATGAGCTAAAACTAATGGTTTTGTATACTATATTCCCGATATTTCAGTTAAATAATAACTTATCGGTATTACCTTAACTAGAATTAACCATGAATAGTATAAAACTACTTATAATATTAATAGTATCCTTAAGCATATGGAGCTGCAAGGAAGAACCTAAGGAAATTGTAAAAAGTAGTAACGAACACGTTTCCACCTTTTACTTTATTAGGCATGCGGAAAAAGATCGTTCCAATCCCGAAGATAAAGATCCTGAGCTAAGTCAGGAAGGTATGGGACGTGCTATCCGATGGGCAGAAATACTAGATCTAGTTGACTTGGATGCTATTTACATCTCCAATTTTGAACGGACTGCTATGACGGCTGCTCCAATTTCCATAAAAAAGGATATCAGCCCCCAATATTATGATCCCCATGCCGTGAATATTAAAGATTTCATGACGCGTAATCTAGACTATAATGTCCTAATAGTGGGTCATAGCAATACTATTCCTCAGTTTGTAAATGGCATGTTAGGTGAAGAAAAATACACCTCAATGGAAGATTATGACAATTCTACCCTGTTTATAGTACGAGTTATAGACGGTATTGCAACAGATATTCGCTTAAAAATGGATTAATCTAGGGCTTTTACCACCACATTTTCCAATTCAATTTTTGAAAGCAACTCTAACTCTCCTTTCTCATACAGCTTATCGGTTTCATATAAGGTTACCTTTTGGGGAGAAGCTTTATAATTTTCATAATCCACTATGCGAATTCCATTTAAATAACGCTCATTATAAGCTACCCTAAATCGGATGCCTCCACCATTTATATGAAACTCATATGCTAGGTAATCTGGTTTAAAAGTTTCTTTATTGATCCAATAGACATACACATCTTCAAAGTCATCACCGCCACCCGCTTGCTCAAAAGTAACCTTGATTTTATAATAATCTTTATTTTTGATTTTCACTTCCCCTAGTAATTCCTTATTCACTGCATGATCGTTTAAACCATAAGGTAAATTCACAAAATAATGTACAGAATTCAGGGAATTGGAATAAACATTAGCTATGGAATCCGATAAGGCTACCAAACCTTCTCCAACGGTTCGTTCCAATGTATTATTTTTCAAAACATCAACATACCTCACGGAATCCTTAATACCTGTACGGCTCAATATGCGTTTACCTTTTTCCCAGCTAGACTTGTAATCTAATTCTCTAAATGAAAAGGAAATAGCCCTATTTTTATAGTTATCCCCTCCGCTAACAAAAATGGACTTATTCACAATCTCCTGTGCGGAAAGCTCAGTTTTTGGTTGTTCTTTACACGAAACCCACAAAAGTGCCGAAACGGCAAAATATAAAACTCTCATCATTTGTTTTCCTATTTAATCGCAAAAATGACTAAAACATTACAACAAAACTATTATAAAATCGAAATTGTAAAATAGTACAGTACTAACCAGGAGGATAAATTGGATAATTGTTTCTATTTTTGTGGGAGATATGCAGAAGAAAATAAACATTAAGAATAAGAGAGCACGGTTTGATTATGAACTGATAGACACCTATACTGCAGGTATCGTATTATCGGGCACCGAAATTAAATCTATCCGTGAAAGCAAAGCCTCTATTTCGGAGAGCTTTTGCGAGTTTAATGATAAAGGTGAATTGTTTGTGGTGAATATGCAAGTAGACGAATACGCGCATGGCACCCATTATAATCACTTGCCCAAAGCAGAGCGCAAGCTCCTACTCAACCGAGGGGAATTAAAAAAGTTAGAGAAGGAAGTCAAAAATAGCGGACTCACTATTATCCCTCTTAACCTATTTCTAAACGATCGTGGTTTGGCCAAGTTGAACATTGCCCTGGCAAAGGGTAAAAAGTTATACGATAAACGCGAAACTATAAAAGACCGGGATAATAAGAGAAACTTGGATCGCGTCAAGAAAAGCTTTAACAATTAAAATCTAAGGCCAAGTTGTTTCAAAATTATAAATTCTTAGAAAGACTTGGCCCATCTACCGTTAACCTTAAAGGGTACTACTAATTCTTATCTTCCAATAAGGGTACAAATCTAAAGGAACCCAATTCTTTTTTTTCAAATTCTTTGGCAGACTTTCTTATGAATAATGTCATTATCTGTTCATCCACACCTACCGGAATAACCAATCTACCTCCAATTTTCAGCTGCGCCAACAAGGGGTTGGGGACAAACGGGGCTCCAGCTGTTACAATTATCCCATCAAAAGGTGCTTCTTCCGGCAATCCTTTATAACCATCCCCAAAAATCACATTTTTTGGTCTATATCCCATTTTATTAAAAAACAGGTTGGTTTTCTTAAAAAGTTCCAGTTGCCTCTCAATAGTATATACCCTCGCTTTTAGCTTAAGAAGGACAGCCGTTTGATAACCACTACCTGTTCCTATTTCCAGAATTTTATGATTGGGCTCTACCTGTAACAACTCGGTTTGAAATGCAACGGTATAAGGTTGTGAAATGGTTTGATCTGCACCTATGGGAAAAGCCTTATCCTGATAGGCATGATCTTCAAAACTACTATCCAGAAACAAGTGCCTGGGTATGGAACGGATGGCGTTCAACACCGCATTGTCCACAATTCCCTTTTCCGAAAGGACCTCGGCAAGCTGATTACGCATTCCGCGATGTTTTAAAGTATCTCTCACTGTATTAAGCTTTGGTTTTGGCCTGTAAAGTTATAAAAGAAAACTTAATAAATTAGGTGTGACTGGGGAATGCTACATCCATTCTTTACCAACTTGTTGGTGATGAGCAATTGATACGTTGTAGAAAAAATTAAAAACAACCGAACGCGCCTATATTAGCGTTCCAATTATCAACCATCCCTACTGGCAATCATGATTTTTCTGAAAAATTTAGACTAACCCATAGTATATAATGCTACAAAACCTAAAAGGATATACCCTATTTTTTGTTTTAGGGTCTTATAACTTGCAAACTATCCTTATTTTTGAAAAAAAACAATTCTATGCTTAATGTTGGCGTCCTAGGAGCAGGACATTTAGGAAAAATACACCTTCGGTTACTTAATGAATCTAGCAAATATAATTTGGTCGGATTTTATGACCCCGATGTTATTAACGGAAAGAAAGTAGCCGCAGAGTTTGGATATGTTTTCTTTGATAATATCAATAAATTAATCGATGCAGTAGATGTAATAGATATTGTTACCCCTACATTGTCTCATTTCGATTGTGCAAAAAAAGCAATGGAGAAGGGAAAACATGTATTTATAGAAAAACCAATTACCAATACGTTGGAAGAGGCCGAAATACTATTGGCGCTAGAAAAAAAACATAATGTCAAAGGACAGGTAGGGCATGTGGAACGATTTAATCCTGCCTTCATGGCAGTAAAGGAAAATATTAACAATCCGATGTTTATTGAGACCCATAGGTTGGCTGAATTTAATCCGCGGGGAACCGATGTACCCGTGGTATTAGATCTAATGATACACGATATAGATGCAATCCTCAGCGTTGTAAACTCCGAAGTAAAACAGATCAATGCCAGTGGGGTTTCAGTAATAAGCAATTCCCCAGATATAGCCAATGCTAGGATAGAATTTGAAAATGGGTGTGTTGCTAATCTTACCGCAAGTAGAATCTCTTTAAAGAATATGAGAAAATCACGTTTTTTTCAGCGTGATGCTTATATCTCCGTAGATTTTTTAGAAAAGAAGGTAGAGGTGGTGAGAATGAAGGATGCCCCTGAAGAACCTGGAGATTTTGACATGATATTACAGAATGCAGAAGGTATGAAAAAACAGATCTATTTTGAAAATCCCTCTGTCCCGGCAAATAATGCTATTTTGGATGAGTTGGAGACCTTTGCCGATGCAATAAAAAATGACACTACTCCCGTAGTAACCCTTGAACAAGGTTTCCAAGCTTTAAGGGTAGCATTACAGGTTATTAAGTCGTTCTAGAAGCACTTACTTCAACTAAATAGTAACTGCTCTATAGTTTAACATACAATCGTAAAAAAATCAATGATGAACATAGCGATCATAGGTGCAGGGACTATGGGCAATGGCATTGCCCATGTGTTTGCCCAACATGGGTATAAGACAAACCTTATAGATATCTCCTCGGCTTCCCTAGAAAAGGGAGTGGCGACCATTGGCAAGAATTTAGACCGGATGCTTGCCAAAGAAGTGATTACGGAAGCAGACAAAAAATCTACCTTAGATAGAATAAGCACCTTTACTGTTTTGTCTAAAGGTGTTAAAGATGTTCAATTGGTAATTGAGGCCGCAACAGAAAATACGGATCTAAAATTAAAAATATTTGGAGAGTTAGATACCCTATGTTCTCCCAATACCATTTTGGCCACTAATACCTCCTCCATATCCATTACACAAATAGCAGCTGCCACAAATAGAGCAGATAAGGTAATAGGGATGCATTTTATGAATCCCGTCCCAATAATGAATTTAGTGGAAATCATTAGGGGGTATAGCACCTCGGACGAAGTAACCCATACTATAATGGAATTGTCTAAGCGCCTTGGTAAAACCCCAACGGAAGTCAATGATTACCCCGGTTTTGTAGCGAATAGAATCTTAATGCCCATGATTAATGAGGCTATAGAAACCTTGTATAATAAGGTTGCCGGAGTATCGGAAATAGACACAGTAATGAAACTGGGAATGGCACACCCTATGGGGCCTTTGCAATTGGCCGACTTTATTGGATTGGATGTCTGTCTTTCCATTTTAAATGTGATGTATGATGGCTTTAAAAACCCAAAGTATGCCCCATGTCCATTATTGGTAAATATGGTAATGGCCGGTAAGCTTGGGGTTAAGTCGGGAGAGGGATTTTACGACTATGCCACCAATAAAAAAGCGGAAATAGTGTCCAAACAATTTAGTTAACGTCACATTTTTTTTAATGAATAAAAATTTAAAAATTAAAATGTATGTCCATTAAAGATAATCTCATTCAAATAAAAGAATCCTTACCACAGAATGTGACTTTGGTTGCTGTGAGCAAAACAAAGCCACTGTCTGATATCCAAGAAGCTTATGATGCAGGGCAACGGATTTTTGGTGAAAATAAAGTTCAGGAAATGACTGATAAATGGGAATTGCTTCCAAAAGATATAGAATGGCACATGATAGGACATCTCCAACGTAACAAGGTAAAGTACATGGCCAGTTTTGTGTCTCTTGTTCATGGGGTTGATAGCTTAAGACTTCTTAAGGAAATTAATAAACGTGCCAAACAAAATGACCGGATAATTCCTTGTTTACTTCAGGTGCATATTGCCGAGGAAGAATCTAAATTTGGTTTTGACGAAAAGGAACTAATGGACCTCATTTCTTCTGGGACGTTGGACAGCTTGGAAAATATAGACATACAAGGGCTCATGGGAATGGCCACATTTACGGAGAATACCCAACAAATAAAAAAAGAATTTAAATCCCTAACGAATTTGTTCAACCGCATAAAGACCAAACTTCCGGGCTTAAAAGAACTATCGATGGGAATGAGTGGGGATTACGATATTGCCATTGGCGAAGGGAGTACTATGGTGCGTTTGGGAAGTAGTATTTTTGGATCTAGAAATTAAAACTTAATCTCATTTGGGTGGGACAAGAATACCTATCTTTGTTATCTATCATGAATTAGAAACAGTACATGTACGTAGTATTAGATATAGAAACCACCGGAGGAAAATATAATGAGGAGGGAATTACGGAAATTGCTATCCATAAATATGACGGACATAAGGTGGTGGATCGTTTTATCAGCCTTATTAATCCCGAAAAGGAAATTCAGCCTTTTGTAGTCAACTTAACAGGTATAAATAATAAAATGTTACGCACTGCCCCAAAATTTCACGAAGTTGCCAAACGGATAGTGGAAATAACTGAGGATGCAGTGATTGTAGCACATAATGCACAATTTGATTATAGGATCTTACGTACGGAATTTAGAAGGTTGGGATACAATTTTGAACGCAAAACCCTGTGTACGGTTGAATTGTCCAAACAATTGCTCCCTGATGCAGAGTCTTATAGTCTTGGTAAATTGGTTCGTTCATTAGGAATTCCTGTCAGCGATCGTCACAGAGCCAATGGAGACGCGCTTGCCACCTTGCAACTTTTTAAATTGTTGCTTTCCAAGGATCTTGATAAAACCATACTTAAAAATGTCTTGCGAAATGAAACACATGGTGAACTTTCTCCAAGACAATTGGATATAGTGGAAGCACTTCCTTCAGAAATTGGGATCTTTTATGTACACAGTAGGGATGGTGAGATTATAATGTTGGGTAAAAGCAACAATATTAAGAAGCGAATCAATCAATATTTTATAAATAGCGGTCCTAAGGCCAGAAAAATCCAAAAGGAAACTAAAAGGGTTACCTACGAAACCACAGGTAACGAATTAGCGGCAGTGCTTAAGGAGAATAGCGAATTAATTCGCAACAAGCCCAAGTACAATGCAAATTTTAAAAGAAGACTATTTTCTCATGGGCTATATAAATCCATAAACGAACATGGGTACATCTCATTGACCGCCCAAAAATTTGACCCTAAAAAGAATGCAATTGCTACCTTTAATAGCCTTATAGGTGCAGAGAATTTTCTATACGCAATTAGGGATGAATTTCAACTATGCAATAAAGTCAACGGCCTTTCTCAGGCAAAGAAAGAGTGCTCCCATTACGCTGAAAGTAAATGTTTAGGAGCATGCATTAAGAAGGAGCCGGTAGAACGCTACAACAACAGGGTAGAAGAATGTATTAAGAAATACAGCATGCCATCTAATGATATCCTTATTTTAGAAAGAGGAAGAGAACCAGGGGAACGATGTGGAATTCTAATTAAAAATGGTATTTTTAAAGGATTGGGTTATTTTAGTCTAAACCATCAAATAAATAATGTACATATTCTAGAATCCATTATCACCCCAATGGATAACAATGAAAACACCAGGCATATAATCACCTCTTATCTCCGAAAAAAAAGAGATATTAAAATTTTAGAATTAAAATCGTGAAAGAGGAAAAAAGAAAAGACTGGAAATCAAAAGTCCATGAGGTAATTTATGGCACCCATACCCCCGCAGGAAGACTTTTTGATCTTTTACTGCTGGCCCTAATTGTTTACAGTGTTATAATAGTAATGCTGGAGAGCGTTCCAAGAATAGATGAAGAATATCATAATTTCTTAAATATTTCGGAGTGGGTGGTTACTGCCCTCTTTACTATTGAATATATCTTACGGATAATAACCATTAACAAGCCCAAGAAATATATATTCAGTTTCTTTGGTGTTGTTGACCTTTTATCTACCATTCCAAAATACCTCTCCCTATTCTTAGTGGGCTCCCAATTTATTACGGCTTTTAGAATATTGCGACTGTTAAGAATTTTTAGGATTTTAAAACTGGTTCGTTTTGTTGGGGAATCCAACAACTTAATAAGAGCTTTAAACTCCAGCAAGACCAAAATTTTTGTATTTGTATTCTTTGTTGTCATTATATCCGTCATATTAGGTACTGTTATGTACATTGTTGAAGGTCCACAAAATGGATATGAAAGTATTCCGCATAGTATCTATTGGACTATAGTGACCCTTACCACTGTAGGGTATGGAGACATTTCTCCTCAAACTCCTTTGGGACAGTTTATTGCGACTATGATTATGATTATTGGGTATGGGATTATTGCAGTACCTACCGGAATTGTATCTGCAGAATATGCTTCGGGCATGGCTAAAGGGGAAAGCTTAGATAAAGGTAGAGCTTGCCCAGAATGTGGTTCGGAAGTATTGCAACAGGACGCCCATTACTGCAGGCAATGTGGTCATAAATTAAGTGAAGATTAAGTATGAAGAATATACTGATCTCCGTTGTAGGACCAACTGCCATAGGTAAAACCTCATTAGCCATTGCACTGGCCAAAACTTTTAAAACCGAGATAATTTCTGCAGATTCCCGCCAGTTTTATAAGGAAATGACCATTGGAACTGCAGTACCATCAGAAAGGGAATTAGCTGAAGCACCTCATCACTTTATACAGCACAAGAGTATTCACGAAGAGTATACAGTTGGTGATTTTGAACGCGAGGCATTGAACAAACTGGAAGAACTATTTAAAGAAAAAAAATATGTAGTTATGGCTGGCGGTAGCGGACTCTATACCGATGCGGTTATCCAGGGTTTAGATCACTTTCCAATAATTGATGCGGAAATACGCACTCAATTAAACCAAATATTGCTTAAAAAAGGTATCTCTAGCCTACAGGATCAATTAAAAACATTAGATCCTGTGTATTACGAAAAAGTAGATCTTAACAATCCACATCGACTTATAAGGGCCTTAGAGATCTGCATAGGAAGTGGACATCCCTATTCTTCCTTTTTAAATAGGGAACGACCAATAAGAGAATTCCAAACCATTACTGTAGGTTTAGAAGCAGATAGAAAAATACTGTACGACAGAATAAACAAGAGAGTAGATTTAATGATAGTGCAAGGTCTTCTGGAGGAAGTAGGCCCACTAAAAGCTTATAGCTCCTTAAACGCGCTGCAAACAGTCGGTTACAGGGAAATGTTCCGTTATATGGACGGAAATATAGATTTAAATTTTGCAATAGAAGAAATAAAGAAAAATACGAGAAGATTTGCCAAACGCCAACTTACTTGGTTGCGAAAAAAGGAAGACATATTATGGGTAAACTATGAGTACAACTTAGGTGAAGTTGAATATAGAATAAACCAAGAACTTGAAAAGAGATGATAGAGTCCAAAAGAAATATAATTTTTGTTATTGGAATTTCAGGCACTGGTAAGTCCACCATTGCCCGACTATTGGCCAAGGAGCTAAAACTACCATTTTTTGAAGGTGATGAATTCCATTCCGAAGCCAATATTAAAAAAATGTCCGGTGGGCATCCCTTAAACGATGGAAATCGGCTGGACTGGCTGCTTCGTTTAAATGATTTAGCCAAAGAACACCGTGAATATGGATGCATTATTGCATGCTCTGCTCTAAAAGAATCCTACAGAAAGATCCTTCAAAACTCTATAGCGTCCCAAGTATTATGGATTTCCCTAGAAGGAAGCTTTCAGCTTATTTCAGATCGATTAAACAGCCGAAAGGGGCATTTTATGCCTCCCACCCTACTCCAATCACAATGGGATACTTTTGAACCGCCTAGCAATGCCATCCAAGTATCCATAGTCCCAAGTCCGGAGAAAATTGTTGAACAAATTTTAAAAGAAATACCATAAATGAAAAAACACCGGAATTACCGGTGTTTTCTCATTTTATTAATAGATTTTATTTTATTCAGTTTTAACAACCAATCTAAACCCTTCCCCGTGGATGTTCAATATTTCCACGTTCTCATCCTTCTTTAAGTATTTACGCAACTTTGCAATATACACGTCCATACTTCGAGAGGTAAAGTAATTATCGTCTCTCCAAATTTTGGTAAGCGCCAATTCCCTAGGCATTAAATCGTTCTCATGTAGTGCCAATAATCTAAGTAATTCATTTTCTTTAGGAGATAGCTTTATAGGCTCCTCCTCCTTATACTTTAAAAATCTAAGCTTAGAGTTTAGTTGGAACCCCCCAAGGGTAAACTCAAACTGCTTGCTATCGGCCAAGGAGTTAGAAGATTTACGCTGGATAATGGCTTTCAATTTCATTAAGAGCACTTCAGAATCAAAGGGTTTATTTAAATAATCATCCGCACCGGCCTTATATCCTTTAAGCACATCTTCCTTCATGGTTTTTGCGGTTAAGAAAACGATAGGAACATTTTCATTTTTTTCCCTAATTTCTTTTGCCAATGTAAACCCATCCTTGTAAGGCATCATAACATCCAAAATACAGACATCAAAATTATCTTTCTTGAATTTTTCAAAACCTTCCATTCCGTTTTTTGCCAAGGTAACGTCAAAATCGTTCATGGCTAAATAATCTTTAAGGACAATTCCGAAATTAGGATCATCCTCAACCAATAATATCTTTTTATTTACTGTTTCCATCATAATTTTAAATTAAAGGTAATTTTATATAGAAAGTAGATCCTTTACCTTTTTCACTTTCTGCATAAACCTCACCTTGGTGATCATCAACTATTTTTTTCACATAGGCTAAACCTAGTCCATGGCCCTTTACATTATGTATATCTCCGGTATGCTCTCTATAAAACTTTTCAAAAACCTTTTTTAGGACCACTTTGCTCATCCCGGCTCCTTTATCTTTTATTTTTATCAATATGTTATTTCCAACAACTTCTGTATAGACGTCTATTTTAGGGACATCTGTGGAATACTTTATCGCATTGTCCAGAATATTAACAATAACGTTGGTAAAATGCATTTCACTGGCCAACACTTCAGTACGCTCCGCTTCTAAATGGGTGTTAATATAACCGCCTCTATCCCCTACAATTAACTCTACATGGGTTATAGCATCAGCTATAATTTCGTGAACATCTGCCCTGTCCTTGGTAATATCCAATTGGTTTTTCTCCAATTTTGAAATTCTAAGTACATTTTCGACCTGTGCGTGCATCCTTTTGTTCTCATCCCTTATCATCTGTAAGTATCGCAATACCTTCTCCTTATCATCAATTATTTTTGGGTTTTTAATTGCCTCTACTGCTAAATTAATCGTTGCTATCGGCGTTTTAAACTCATGGGTCATATTGTTAATAAAGTCCGTTTTAATTTCTGAAATCTGCTTCTGTTTAATTAACTGATAGATAGCACTTGAATAAGCAATTACAATGACCAATGTAAATGCTAAGGACAAAATTGCCATTCCGAGAATAGATTGGATCAAAAATCTTTTTTTCTTTGGAAACGTAAGCAATAAAGAAAAATTCGTACTTCCTTCACTATCTTTAAACAAAGGTGCCTTATACAGTGTTGTTTCAGAAAACTTAAATTGATCAGATCTTAACTTGGTGGGCAACCCTCTACTATACACCCCATATTCATAATCAATATCTATGCCTCTATTTTCAAGTTCACGACTTAAAAACAATTCAATTTCTTGTTTGGACACCCTTTTATATATGGATCTGGATTTGGCCATCTCCCTAAAGTTGTCGTCCATTGCCGCCTTATCTATGGATGAAAGCCCCCCTATCTTCTCTAGTTTCTGTACTGGAGTAAGGGAATATTGCCTACCATCCAAACCAAAATCCTCCTTATAAATTTCAGTCCGTCTAATACTGGTGATATTTTTAAAGGTGGCAGTATCAAAACCTATATCAAAGAACTTAGATGCCATATTATAATCTTCCTCCAAGATTCCGTGGGAGTAAAATCGAATTTCATTGGAGTTGATATCCCTATCGAAGAAAAAGAAATTCTTGAGATGGGTCGCCTTTGGTTTCCCAATACTATCTTTTAATTTATAAAATTCATTTAGATAGTCCTGTACTTCCCTTTTTTCAATATTCTCTACGACCCTATTTAATATTTGGGTCACCGTATTAGAAAATTGCTCTTCTTTGTCTTCTACCGATTTATTTATCCAATAACTTTGGACAAAAATAATCCCGATAAGGGAAAGGCTCATCAAGACAACCAAAAGACCAAATAACCTTTTATTCATTAAAAGTAAAATTATAAATTTAACATTTAGCGCATTGTACGTTTAACCTAAACTTAACAATTATGTTAAAATTTAGCGCTTATGGCCTAGCTTCTTGTAGTTTAAGGTGTATTTCTTTTACCTGAGCGGCAGTATGCTTCAAGTCTGAATTTTCTATTACAAAATGGGAAAGTGAAGCTTTACGATGGTCCTCCCATTGATTAGTAACTCTATCCATGACCTGTTTTGGAGTCACCCCGTCCCTTTTCACCACCCGATTAATACGTGCTGCTAGAGGAGCTGTCACCAGTATTATTTGATCGTAGCGATCATTGGATTCATTTTCAAAAATGATTGCAGCCTCCTGAATTACATAATCCGAGTTTTGTTTTTCTGCCCACTGGAGAAAGTGCTTGCGCACTTCGGGATGCACTATATTATTTAACCCCTCCAATAATACAGAATTCTTGAATACCTTTTTGGATATATAATCCCGATTTAACTTTCCCTCTTTATAGCTATCCTCTCCTAATAAGGCAACAATCTTATTTCTTATGCTTTCGGAATTGTTCATTATTCTCTTTGCTTCCTCATCCGAATTGTAAACCGGCACTCCAAGATCCTTAAACATCGTTGCTATTGTAGATTTTCCACTACCAATTCCACCTGTTAGGCCTATGACTCTCATTGCTTCATCAATATAAACTCTACTTTATCTTCCTTTAATCGGACTACATTTATCGATTCCATTTTCTTAGTAATTTCCAAATTCAGAATATTATCATCATTTTCATCAAATAGAGCATAATCCGCACTCACCTCAAAATCGTTCTCCTTCAGTTTTTTTAAATTAACTAAACGATCCCTGCATAGCACTTCTGCGGTTTCCGGAAAAGTCCTGACTACCACTCCTTCTGGCACGTTAATAACGTTTATAGGCACTGTAAGTATTCGTTCCGAGAATTTAAAAACTTCTCCTTCTACTCGTATTTGATTAGTGGAGTAAGTGGTATTCTCCAGGTCGGTAGGGAGCTCCAAATCTACAGTTTTAGAAAAATCACCCGTTAATTTAGTCAATGTCATATTTTTTGTGGGGATAAATTCCAGATCTGCCAATTCTATTTCAGGGCCGATTACGGTTATAGAATCAGGAGTTAATTTTACATCCTTATCCAACAAATAATGTTGATCCAAATCTATATTTACCATGGAGGCTACCCCAACTTTCTTTTTAACCAGCCTTTGGAAACTGAAGAACATGGTGTCCCGGTCCATATCCAGTATCTCGATATATTTAGAAAGTTCATTTTCTATTTGACCTCTATAATCCATAGGCGACATATAGTATTTTCGTCCTCGTTCCCTCAAGGCAGACAGATCTACATTAACCACTTTATTCTTAAATCCGAATACCAGTAATTGATAACCACTTGCCTTTAACCTAACCCGTATGTTTTTTTTGGATACCTTTTTCAATAATAAACTGTCGGGACTACTATGGTAATGCAGGTCAAACGTAGCTTCATTGGTGTACTGTTCCGCCAAATTACTTATAAACCATGCCAAACTAGACCCTAAAAGAAATATCAAGAATAGTTTTACCTTTCTTTTTTGAAGTACGTTTTTTATGATATTTATCAATTTCTATACGGTTTTAAAAAAATAATTTGGGAAATAACACCTGAGGTTCTTTCTTGCTAAAAGTTAAAAGAACGGAATTTTTCAAAAATCCAATCCCATATCCAATAAATTGTATCGATACGGCAATCAGGGATAATAGTGCAACGGCAACACTTTTGTTCATTAGAAAGGAATGTACAAAAAGCAAACCAAAATATAAGAGATAAACGGAAATTGGCGCAAATAATCCAAAAAATAGTGCAACTAGGGAAATAAGTAGTCCCAAGCAGAACAAGCTAGGGAACCAATACGTGATTTTAGCAGTGCCTGGATGCCATTGATTTAATATAGGTCTCACCATACCGAATTTCCGAACTTGGGTGTAAAACTTACCCCAATCTATCCTTCTCTTATGATAGACGTAAGCTTCTGGGATAAGCCTTGTTTCATATCCTGCTTTCCAAATTCTAAATGTTAAGTCCGGATCTTCACCAGGATGAATATTGCCGTATCCTTGTGTTTTTTCGAATGCCGCCTTAGAAATTCCCATATTAAAACTTCTTGGCTGAAACTTCCCAACCGACGTCTTACCACCTCTTATACCACCAGTAGTAAGCACTGAGGTCATGGCATAATTAATCGCCTTTTGCACTTGGCTAAAGGAGGAATGAGCCGCATCTGGACCTCCATAGCAATCAACATAGTTTTTGGTAAGTGACGCATTTACTATAGAAAGATACTGGGATGGAATAATACAATCTGAATCCAATACAATAAAATAATTTCCTTTAGCGCGCTGCATCCCATAGTTTCGGGAGGAACCCGGTCCAGAGTTTTCTTTTGTTAAATAAGTGACATCAAGCTTATCTTTATAACTGGCTACTACGGTCTCTGAACTCACCGTAGAACCGTCTTCCACAATTACTACTTCAAAAGATTTAGCATAATCCTGAAGCGCTAAACTTTGTAAGAGCTCCCCAATTTCATTAGGCCTATTGTAAACGGGAACGATAAAGGAAAAAAACAGCTTCATTTTCTTTAATGCTTTTAAAAGTAAACGGGAACGACTTTTAACAAGGTAAAATCAGAAGAACCAATCCTCCCAATTTCCTTCCCGTTCACCCAATCTAGGCACCCCTATTTAGGAGCAACTAAGTGATGTTGGTTTCTTAACCTTATTCTGAAAAATTATCAACTACTTCCTGACTTACTCCTGTTGTAGAAAAGCCCCCATCATGAAATAAATTCTGCATAGTCACCTTCTTAGTATAATCTGAAAATAGGGTCACGGTATATTCTGCACAATCCTGAGCGGTAGCATTGCCCAAAGGTGACATTTTTTCGGCATAGTTAATAAAACTGTTAAATCCTTTTACTCCTTGTCCTGCAGTAGTAGGTGTTGGAGATTGAGAGATTGTATTTACCCTCACCTTTTTTTCTTTTCCAAAAAAGTAACCAAAACTTCGGGCTATAGACTCAAGGTAAGCTTTATTATCGGCCATATCATTATAGTCTGGAAAGGTGCGTTGTGCTGCCATATAGGTAAGTGCAACAATACTTCCCCATTCATTCATGGCGTCGGCCTTATACAAACTTTGCAATACCTTATGAAAAGACAGCGCCGATACATCCCAACCCTTAGCTGTAAAATCATATTTTTGATCAGTATATGACCTTCCCTTACGTACGTTTACGGACATACCGATGGCATGGAGAACAAAATCTATCTTTCCACCCAATATTTCCATGGATTTAGCCACTAAATTATCTAAATCTTCTTCGCTAGTTGCATCAGCGGGAACTATTGTGGCACCTGTTTTTTTCGCAAGTTCATCTATTTTTCCCATTCGCATTGCAATTGGTGCATTGGTCAGGACAAATGTTCCGCCTTCCGCATGTACGGTCTCTGCGGTTTTCCATGCGATGGAATTTTCATCCAAAGCTCCAAAAATAATTCCTCTTTTACCCTTCAACAAGTTAAACGACATACCTTTAATTCTTTGTGATTTTTACGTTCCTCAAAGATATTAAAAATTAACGGGCATTAATTATTGATAGAGCGCTTCTCTAATAAAATATGACGTATTACTTATCCTAAAGGTAAAATACAAGCTTCCCTACTGCAAGGGGATTATCCATAATATACCAAGTAAAAATGGATGCTCAATGTACACCAGTGGAACAAGGACAGTATTAAAGATTTAATTTAATAATTGTCTTGCATGGGCTAATGCCGATTCTGAAATGGATTTTCCGCCCAACATTTCCGCCAATTCTGTAACACGCTCCTGTTTAGTAAGGGGCTTCATTTTGGTTTGGGTCCCCATTAGTTCCTCTTCCTTATATACTTTAAAATGATGGGCGCCTTTGGCAGCAACCTGTGGTAGGTGTGTAATGGAAAATATTTGCATAGTATTGCTCATATCTTGCATTATATCTCCCATTTTATTGGATATCTCCCCAGAAACTCCCGTGTCTATCTCATCGAACATCAGGGTAGGCAATTGTTCATATTTGGCCAAGATTGCCTTAATAGCCAACATAATCCTAGAAAGTTCACCTCCAGATGCCACTTTTTTAAGTTCTCCGTAAGCAGAGCCTTTGTTGGCGGATAAAAGAAACGTAAGATTATCCTTCCCTGTAGACTTAAATTCTTTGGAAGGGTGAATTTCTATTTTAAAGGTGGCACTTGCCATTCCCAACTCCGCTAGGGTATCTTCTAATTGCTTTTTTAGATCTGGAAGTATTTTCTTCCTATTCTTGCTCAAGTTAGTACCAATCGCATTTAGTTCAGCTTCTAGATCCAATAACTCTTTTCTCTTTGCTTTAATATCACTTTCAACATTTTCTGTGGCCTGTACTTTTTCGTCCAACTTCTGCCTAATTTCCATCAATTCAGATACATCTTGGGCATTGTGTTTTTTCAAGAGGTTATACAATAGCTGTAGCTTAGTATTTACCTCCTCCAGCATCTCGGGATTGGTTTCTACCTTATCATTAAGGGCAATGAACTCGTTAGAAATATCATCCAATTCTATAAAAACGGAGTTAATACGTTGATCCAATTCGGCATACTGCTGTCCAAAATGTCTCAATTTATGAGAAACTTGCTTCAACTCCGTAAGCAGATTAATCACTCCAATTTGCTCATCACTTAGCAATTGCTGCACTTGAGACAACTGCTCCATAATAATTTCCACATTGTTCAACTGCTCGTATTCCTCCTCCAAAGTTTCAATTATACCTACCTTTAAGGGAGCAGAATTTAATTCTTCAAACAAGAAACTATTGTATTCATGTTCCTTAATGGCATTGCTCTGAAACTCCAAAAGCGCTTCCAATTCCTTGGTACTTGTTTGATATTGATCCAATTTAACCGCATACTGCTCTAACACCTTCTCGTTACTAGCAAGGGCGTCTATTGTTTTCAATTGAAAATCATTCTCTGCTAACTGCATGGTTTGATGCTGGGAATGCACATCTACTAAGCGTCCTCCTAATCTGGAAAGTATATCTAAAGTTACCGGAGAGTCGTTTATAAAGGCCCTTGATTTTCCACTGGGTAAAATTTCTCGCCTTATAATGGTTTTGCGTTCATAGTCTAGATCGTTTTCCATAAAAAACGATTCAAGTTCATATTTGGCTATATCAAATTCGCCTTCTACAATACATTTATTTTCCTTCTCTTTAAGCGAGGAGAGATCGGCTCTCTTACCTAATACCAAGGCTAAACCACCCAATAAAATGGATTTACCGGCACCGGTCTCCCCAGTTATTACCGTAAAACCATTGGTAAACTTAACGTTTAAGTGGTCTATTAGAGCGTAATTTTTAATCGAAAGGTTTGTCAGCAAGGTTCAAGTCTATTATTGAGGTAAAGATAATTGTTATTATATTGGAAAAAAATGGGATGATATTTTTTTTATATAAACTGCTCATTCCGGTTACAATTAGACCTGAACAATACCAAGAAGGAATTGGACAAAAAACGACCCATAACTTTTCTTTACCGGCATATATGGAATAGACAGTGAAGCTCGGGATTATTCACATTGCACCTTAACAGTTAACAAAATGAGTGAATTTCTAAATACTTGTACATAGCAGGAGCACTACTCTAGTAAGCAAATAACAGCATCAAAACTTTATCTTGTTCCAAGTAGAGGAATAAAGAGGTGCTATTTTATTTAAAGTTTCCTTTAACTGAACAACATCTACTTTGGGCCCGTCGGAAAATATATCCTGAATCTCTTGGGACTTGGCGTCAAAGAATATTTGGGTTAAAAATGCATTGGGGTGCCTGGAAGCCATCGTTTCAAACAACCGTAATGTCCCTGCAACTACTTGTTTCCCCGTACTGTTGTTATCTGCTAGGACATCCAAGCCCTTTCTATGATAGTTGTACATGGCAACTCTGTACTCCCTATAGGAGTTGGACATTAGGTTATCCACAAGTTCAAACCTACTTCGGTCACCGGTGGTTCTGCTCCAGCCTGCAGCGCTTCCACTTTGGGATAAACCAACGATCTGCTGGGCCTTTCTAAAATATTCACTGCCACCCTCCAAAGAAAAGGTGTCGGCATCCAATCCTAAAATGAGGTAAGCATAATATGACATTACCGCTACCAGGTTGGAATCCATATTGTTTTCGTTAAAGATCAATGGCTGAAATTCTATATACTGAAAATTGAACTGATTGTCCTTATAGTTAAATACAGGACTTTCATAAGAAGTATTAAAAACGGGACGTGAAGACTGTATCTGTATATTCCCTTTAAAACTATTGGACTCGTGTTCTGTGATAGTAATGAACATTTGTGCGTTCACCTTTTCATTGTCATTGTATTCCCTATTGGACCAGTTAGTTTTATTTACAAAATCGTTTAGGGAACGCTCCAAAGTTTTAAAAATCTGCTGATTGGTCTTGCCTACTTGATCCGCATTTACGGTAACCGTACAATTTAGTTCCTGTGCTCCCAAACCTAGAGAGATAACAAAACAAATAGATGCTAAAATTAGGTTACGCATGGATACGGATTATGATTTCGTTTAAAATATCTTGGGCGACCTCGGCCTTGTTCTTTAGTTTAAACGTTTTAATATTAAAATTCTTATCAATATAGGATATTTTATTGGTTTGTTTTCCAAATCCAGCTCCCGCATCATTTAAGGAATTAAGAACAATGGCGTCCAAATTTTTGCGCTTTAATTTTCCGATGGCATTTTCCTCCTCATTTTCGGTCTCTAGAGCAAATCCAACTAGAAATTGGTCTTTCTTCTCTTGACCCAAGGAAAATAAGATATCCTTATTTTTCACTAGAGGGATATTAAACTCCTCGTCACTTTTTTTTATTTTTTGATCCGCGACTGTCTTAGGCTTATAATCTGATACTGCTGCGGCGCAGATCACAATATCCATATCTTGATATAACGCATGTACCTCCTTGTACATCTCATCTGCAGAAGTAATTTTTATAAGATTTATTTGGGAATGCTGGATAGTTAAATGTGAAGGACCTGAAATTAAATATACCTCGGCCCCCAAATTAGCAGCTTTTTTGGCCAACTCATACCCCATTAATCCTGATGAGTGATTCCCTATAAACCTAACTGGATCTATGGCTTCGTAAGTGGGACCTGCAGTTATCAGCACTTTCTTGTCTATTAATGGCAATTCTTTCGAAAGGTCTCGTATTACAAAATCTACTATCTCCTCTGGTTCTGCCATGCGTCCTTCCCCCACCAATCCACTTGCTAACTCTCCTGTATTCGCCGGAATCATACTATTCCCAAACGAGGTCAATTTGTCAAAAGTTTGCGAGGTAGAAGGATGGATAAACATATCCAGATCCATTGCAGGTGCAAAATAAACCGGGCATTTAGCAGAAAGATAGGTAGCCATCAATAAATTATCGCAATTCCCATGGGCCATTTTAGACATGGTATTGGCTGTAGCCGGAGCGATAATCATAACATCTGCCCACAGCCCCAACTCTACATGATTATTCCATGAAACACGACCATCTTCTTCATTTATAAAAGTGGTGTGAACTGGGTTTTTAGATAATGTAGCCAGGGTTAAGGGAGTAACAAAAGAGCTGGCGCTATGCGTTAAAATTACTTTAACGTTAGCGCCAGCTTTAATAAGTAAGCGTACCAAAAAGGTGGTTTTATAAGCAGCTATACCTCCGGTAACCCCTAAAAGTATATTTTTACCGCCTAACATCCTTTATGCATCTTTCTCTGTATTCCTGTAATAAATTTTATCGTCTAACCACTCTCTTACAGCAATAGCATGTGGTTTAGGAAGTCTTTCGTAGAACTTAGATACTTCTATCTGCTCTTTGTTTTCAAAAACCTCTTCCAAGCTATCGCTATAGGTAGCAAACTCTTCCAATTTTTCCAAAAGTTCCTTTTTAATCTCAGAATTTATCTGAACCGCTCTTTTTGCAGTAATTGAAATAGCCTCATAAATATTTCCAGTCGGGGCATCAAATTCATTCTTATTGATGGTTACCGTAGAAACAGGAGCTTTAGAGCTTTTTAAATCGTTTGTATTCATAACAGATGGTATTTTATTTGGAATAATTTTGCAATTCTTTTTCTATTTTTTCCAAGGTCTTAATGGCATCCTTAAGATAATTTGACTCTGGAAATTGTTTTTTCAATGCATTATAGTGAGACTTAGCAGTGTTAAATCGCTCCTTTTTAAGATATTCAAAGCTATTGAACGCTAATCTAGTAGCCGCATCAAATTTATAATAAAGAGCATCCTCTTGATAAACCGAGCCCGGGTTATCCGCAATAAAATTATCAAATGCCGTAACTGCAGGAGTTAAAAAGGTATAGTCAAACTCACCTATAGTATTAAACTGCTTAGCGATTTCAAACTCCTTACGCTCTTTTTTAGTGGTAAGTTCTTTAGCCATGATATTGGCTTCTACCAAAAATTCTGACTCTGGATAGGCATTTATAAAGTTCTGTAATTTAATCAATGCCTTATCGGTATCGGTTTGATCCAAAGAGTATTTAGGAGATAATTTATAATAGCTCTTTGCCCCCAAGAATCCAGCTTCTGCCGCTTTATCACTTTTCGGATAGGATTTAAGGAATCGCTCAAATTGATATCCGGCCATATTATAGTCCCTTGTCTGGAAATAAGAGTCCGCCAAGAAAAACATTACTCGCTCTCCCTGTGGTCTACCTATATATTTTGGAGCAATCTGCTCCAATAAACGGTTGGCCCTTTTAAAATCGCCCTCATCATAAAATTTCTCGGCCATATCATACTTCGCCTTAACATCTTCATTTTTAAGTACTTTTTGGTACTCACTACAAGAAGCAAGGATTACTGCCAATAAAAAAAAGGGGAATAATCGTTTCATTTTTAAAAACATTCTGCAAAATTAAGGTTTTTGATCGGATATAAAAAACATTATTATCAGGCTAAAATAACTTCCTTCCCTTCTTGTGGCAAATTTTTTGTACAAGTTTTAACTTTGTTGAGGTAAGTCGCTCTTAAAAATCAATAAATATGTAGGTGTTATTCCTTTTAAAAAGCCTTTAACTACGGCTATCCATCCGTATAGGCTCCTTAAAAGGTATACTTCAAATCTTTATATTAAGAGTATGAACAAGAAATTTTTACACTATCTATAACAACGCAAAATTTTAGAACCCTCTTTCTTTCATTACCATACTATAATTAACCTCACTTTACTAAATGACATTTGTCCCATAGCGTAGAAATAAACGAAAACCGGTGTTGTATATAGATTGTTAAGTCCAACACAGACACCGGATTATTTTTTAACTTTTATAAGATTTAAGCAACGATCTTAAGTACCGAACTTAAAAAACGACTGATACTTTTTTTAAGACTTGCCGTTGCTTCCACTAAAGGGAGTCGGACTACAGCTGTTCCAATCCCCATGTGTTCTAGCATAGCTTTGATTCCCGCAGGATTTCCTTCCTTAAAAATCAAGTCCATCCCCTCCATTAGGGCGTAATGCAAGTTAAAAGCCTCTTTTACTTTATTTTCCAATCCGTAACGAATCATTCGTGAAAATTCTGTAGGCAACCCTTGACCCAATACAGATATTACTCCATCTCCACCTGCAAGTACAGTTGGTAGCGCGGTAAAATCATCACCAGAAATTATCATAAAATCAGACGGCTTGTCCTTTATAAGACGCATAACCTGCACCATATCCCCGCTTGCCTCCTTAATACCTATAATATTATTAAAATCACTTGCCAGCCTAAGTACGGTTTCCGGCAACATATTACTTCCGGTCCTCCCAGGAACGTTATATAACAAGATCGGCTTTGGCGAAGCTAATGAAATGGCCTTAAAATGCTGATAAATCCCTTCTTGGGTGGGTCTGCTATAATATGGAGATACGGATAAGATGGCCACAAACTCCTTAAGATCTACCTCTTGTAGTTCTTCAACCACAGCAGCCGTATTATTGCTACCAATACCCAAAACCAAAGGTAATCTACCTTCATTGGCTGCTACTACTGTGTTAATCACTAATTGCTTTTCTTTTTTTGAAAGCACAGCAGTTTCTCCAGTAGTTCCTAAAACCACAAGATAATCTACCCCTCCATCTATACAATAATGCACTACCTTAGATAGCGCTTGCGTATCTATTGAAAAATCTTCATTAAAAGGAGTAATCAAAGCAACACCTGTACCCGCTAATTGTTCCATTATTAAATTTCATTTAATACCCGTAAATATTTTTTCAATTCCATTTTAAAGGTCTTAAAATCATCTATGGGTGTATTCAAAATTAAATCATTAAAATTTTTATCCACTTCCCCAAAGCCAACCTTTAACCTCGCTTTGGTCTTTATACTCATTAATTGCAACAATAATTTGTCCTCGCTGTAATAATTGACTAACAAATCATATTCTCTCCCTAAGAATTCCAAGGCATAACTATTTTCAATATTAGCCTCCCATCCTAGGTCTTTATCGGAAAATACTGGCGTGCTATAGGGCGAATTTTTATCGTAAAATTCTTTGTAGCCTATTACCTTTACCGAATTGGGTCGCAATGAGAATTCCTCTACAAACTCATAAAAGGAATCAGTATCATTAAACTTATCTAAATCCACAATACATCCTATAGAACCTATTCCAACACCCCCATTTTGGGTATCTGAAGGTGAGCCTAATTCCTGTCGCAAATACTTTCGTGCGGCCCTAACCTTTAATTTATTCTTTATCTTTTTTAAAAACATGTATTTTTACATTAACTAGAATGTAAAAGTAATTATATCATTGCAAATTAAGTTACGAAGGTAAGAACTATATGATTTTAAAAAATAAACATTTTGTTATATTCCTAACAATGTGTGCGATTCACGCCTGCAAACCGCCGCAGCCTGAACTGATAACAATTAACGGAAAACAGCTAGAAATCAATCAGAGCATAAAAACAAAGGACAGCATTGAACAGTTTGTAGCCCCATACCGGATTAGAATAGATCACATCCTAGATAGCGTAATTGCCTATACGCCTAAAGCTATAAGCAAAACAGAAGGCAAGTATAATACGACCGCAGGAAATTTGATGGCTGATATTGTAATGCAGGAGGTAAATCCTATATTCAAAGCTAGAACCGGCAATAACATTGATTTTGTTCTTCTAAATTTTGGTGGAATACGCTCGGTAATTTCTAAGGGAAATATTACCGCTAGAACTGCTTTTGAAGTAATGCCCTTCGAAAATTCGGTTTTTATCGCAGAATTGGACGGAAAGACTGTAGGCGAGTTAGTCGAATTTCTCATTAAATCCAGTGTACCCCACCCTATTTCTGGGATTCAGATTATTATCGATCAAAATAAAGCCTTGAAGGAAGTAAACATTCAGGGAAAGCCTTTTGATAAGAACAGGACCTATTTTATAGCTACTTCAGATTATTTGGTTACTGGGGGCGATAGGATGGATTTCTTTAAAAACCACGTGTCTCTTATGGATTCGGACTATCTTATTCGGAATACAATGATCGATTATTTTAAGAAAGTGGATACCATACTCACCACTATAGATGACCGTTTTATACAAATAGATTAAGAATGGACAGAAGAAAATTTATTTCCAGCACTGCAGCTACCTCCGCATTCATTGGAATGGGTGGGTTGACCATGAATTCTTGTATACAAGATGCTAAAAAACATATCACTATACTGCATACCAACGATGTCCATAGCCACATAGACCCCTTCCCCACTACTCATTCTAGTTTCCCCAATTTAGGGGGAGTTGCTAGAAGGGCAACTTTAGTTGAAGAGATACGAAAAGAAAATCCGAATACCTTATTGTTCGATGCAGGAGATATTTTTCAAGGGACCCCTTATTTTAATTTTTACGGCGGTGAATTGGAATTTAAATTAATGAGCATGTTACAGTATGATGCCGCAACCATTGGAAACCACGATTTTGACAACGGACTGGAGGGATTAGCCGCTCAATTACCTTATGCAAAATTCGAATTCTTATCTGCCAATTATGATTTTTCCAAAACAATTTTAGACGGACATGTTAAACCGTATAAGATATTTGTTCGTGATGGAATAAAAATTGGAGTTTTTGGACTAGGAATTGCCTTGGACGGTTTAGTTCCAAAAAAACTCTATAAGGAAACAATTTACTTGAATCCTATAGACATGGCGCAAGAAATGAGCAGTACCTTAAAGAATGAGGAGCATTGTGACCTTGTTATTTGCCTCTCACATTTAGGTCACCAATACGCTAACTCGCAAAGAGTGGACGATATGAAAATAGCTGCTGCCACTGAGCATATTGATCTTATTATTGGGGGGCATACCCATACCTTTTTAGATAAGCCTACGGTAATTAAAAACAGAAAAGACCTCCCGGTATTGATAAATCAGGTAGGCTGTTTTGGCATTAACGTAGGTAGATTGGATTTTTATTTTGAAAATGGGAAACAAACAATATCTGAAGGTGTTTCCATAACTGTTTAGTTGTATTAACATTGCTATTTAAACTTTACAGCATTAATAGCGCTATAATCATCAATCCTTAAAAGAGTAAGGCAAATTTCCTGCTTGGCCTTTAGATGAATTTAAAAGTAAATAAGTCCATCCTATGCTAGTTAAATAATGTAAAATAACACCTCTTTTAATTGCGCATGCCCGTCCCTCACCAAATAGCCTCATTATGAAAGCAGACACCGAAAAATCGACCATTCCCAAGCAAATCATCAAAATTAAATTTGATGGAAAAGAAGAGGTATTGGACATCATAGCGGTGGAAGAGCCCTTAGAAATCAGCATCAGTGTAGCCCTCGCCAAGCCGCCAATTATTAATAAAAATATATCCATTACCATGCGTACCCCGGGTAATGATACCGATTTAGCGGTAGGATTTTTATTTACAGAAGGAATACTTGCCACTGCAGATCAGATAGACAACATATCTATAAAAGAAAATACGGTACACATTAACCTCAACAATTCGGAGAACATTGACCTCAGTAAATTAGATCGGCACTTTTATACCAGCAGTAGTTGTGGTGTTTGTGGCAAGGCCAGTTTGGAGGCCCTAAAAACGGTTTCTCTCCTACCTCCTTCGGATGCCAGTTTTCAGATTGATAAAGATCTTTTAAAAACGTTTCCTGACATTTTAAATCAACAACAAACTATCTTTAATAATACAGGGGGCATCCATGCAGCTGCCTTGTTTGATCTTTCTGGGAATCTACTTGACCTAAGGGAAGACGTAGGAAGACACAATGCCTTGGATAAACTTATTGGAAACTGCCTTCTAAACCGCCATTTCCCCTTAGACAACCATATTTTATTTCTAAGCGGACGGGCCAGTTTTGAATTGATACAGAAAGCAGTAATGGCCAGAATCCATTTTATCACTGCTGTAGGAGCACCATCTAGTCTAGCCGTAGAGATGGCAATAGAACACGATGTAACCCTAGTTGGTTTTCTAAGCGAAAGTCGCTACAATATTTATAATGGCGCCAAACGCATTAAAATATAAACCGTTACGTTTTGAAAGCGATTTTCTAAAACTTAACTTTAGGAGTTAAGTGTAGATGATCACTTAATTATTCCGAACCTTAGGGCCATGACTCCAACTAACCTTTGATGATGGAGAATATATGTAACTACTGTTAGAAAGGGACTTTGTATGTTTGGATAAACGCGTAGAAGATGAAACCGACAATTACCTTAAACTGGCAGCAATGAAATAACCGAGATGACAAAAAAGGCAAAAGATATATCACCCAATCCCCAACCACCCGAAAAATTAACGGGTATTAGAACTGGTATGCCCAAAAAAGTAGCTGCAGGAATTCCCGCGGTAATTTCCTCTGCCAAACACGTTTTTGGAGAAATGGGAATAGCTAGGGGCTTAAAAGCTTTAGCCAACCTCAACCAAAAAACAGGATTCGATTGCCCAGGTTGTGCATGGCCAGATCCGGACGACGACAGGAGTTCTTTTGCAGAATACTGCGAGAATGGCGCCAAGGCCATTGCGGAAGAAGCAACCTCTAAAAAATTGGATGCTAGTTTTTTTAAGAATAATAGCGTCTCTCACCTAGCCTCTCTTTCTGATTATGAGATTGGTAAAAAAGGACGATTGGCGCAACCTATGTTCTTACCAAAAGGAGCAGATCACTATGAAGAAATTAGTTGGGAAGAAGCATTTAGGAAAATTGCTAGTCATTTGAATAAACTGAATCACCCAGATGAGGCCATTTTCTACACCTCTGGAAGAACTAGCAATGAAGCGGCTTTTCTCTATCAACTTTTTGTAAGAGAATACGGCACCAACAATATGCCCGATTGTAGTAATATGTGCCATGAAAGTAGCGGGGTGGCCCTTACCGATTCTCTGGGGATTGGCAAAGGTTCCGTAAAACTGGAAGATTTTTACAAAACGGATCTTATTTTAATATTAGGACAGAACCCTGGCACCAATCACCCAAGGATGCTAAGTGCCCTGCAAAAAGCAAAAGAGAATGGGGCAACTATCATTTCCATAAATCCATTATTAGAAACAGGATTATTAAATTTTAGTAATCCTCAACAAGTAAAGGGAGCCTTAGGTATCAGTACTTCTTTGACCGACAAATATTTACAGGTTAAAATAAACGGTGATATGGCCTTGTTGCAAGCATTGACAAATTTATTGCTAGATAAGGAAGAAAAGACACCAGGCGCGGTATTGGACCATGCATTTATCCAAGAAAAAACAGAAGGGATAGATAATTACCTGACCCACATTAGATCCTTAGACATTGATAAATTAATAGAACAGTGCGGAATACCGCTTAAAGAACTAATAGAAGTCGCAGATATGATAGCAGCCAAGCGAAATATGATTGCCTGTTGGGCCATGGGCCTTACTCAGCATAAAAATTCCGTAAATACCATTAAGGAGATTGTAAATTTACTACTTCTAAAAGGCAGTATTGGCAAACCAGGAACAGGTACCTGCCCTGTTCGCGGACATAGTAATGTTCAGGGAGATAGGACTATGGGTATTTATGAAAAACCACCAAAATCCCTTTTAGATAATATAGAAAAGGAATTTGGTTTTAGTCCACCTCGAAAAAATGGATACGATACCGTTGAGAGCATTAAAGCAATGCATCAAGGAAAAGCAAAGATATTCTTAGCTATGGGCGGTAATTTCCTATCTGCTACCCCAGATACGCTGTACACGGCACAAGCCCTGCAAAATTGTGATCTTACGGTACACGTATCCACGAAATTAAATCGCAGCCACCTTATTCATGGGAAAGAGGCTATTATTCTACCCTGTTTAGGCAGAACTGACAAAGACATACAAAATGGTGAACTGCAATTTGTTAGTGTAGAAAACTCCATGGGAATTGTCCATAGCTCCAAAGGAAGTTTAACCCCTGTATCTACCCACCTGCTAAGTGAGCCCGCTATAGTTTGTGGCTTAGCAAAAGCTACACTTCCCAACAGTAGGGTGGATTGGGATAAGTATATTGAGCATTACGACCATATTCGAGATAGTATTGAAGCATGTATTGGTGGTTTTGATAATTATAACCAACAGGTAAGACAACCCTCAGGGTTTTATCTGCCCAATTGCAATAGAGAGAATACTTATAATACCCACACTGGCAAGGCTAATTTCAGTATTTCCCAAAGTGAATACATACCCCTAAATGAAAAAGAACTCTTAATGATGACCATTAGAAGTCATGATCAGTTTAATACCACCATTTATGGATTAAACGATCGCTACCGTGGCATCTATAATGAACGAAGGGTTATCTTGATGAACGGCAAGGATATTGAAAAGCAAAAGCTAAAAAACAAGCAACTGGTAGACCTGTACAACTATCATAACGGTATGGAAAGGGTTGCCAAGAAATTCATTGTATTGGAATATAATATCCCTCAGAAATGTTGCGCCACTTATTTTCCAGAAGCAAATGTATTGGTACCTGTAGGCAGTACCGCGGATTATAGTAACACACCCACCTCAAAATCCGTTGTTATAGAGTTAAAAGTGCATAAATCTTATGAAAGTGAATTCTAAATGATTTTAGTCAAGTTTACAAGTCGAGCCTAAGAGGCATCAAAGGGTAACTGCCTAAAACCTTTAAAGTTACACCATTGAAGCCTTTAAATCTCAATTATTGAGTAACATTGTTAAAAAATAGGCAACTGAAAAATTAATAGTTGCCATCAAAATCATATCTTGCTTGCCATTAAAAAAATCATCTAATTAATTCTAGCCAAATGTATAAAACAACATACCTTCCATTATTTTTACTCCTATTTTCTATAACTACTATGGTGCAAGGCCAACAAAGGGAATATTACCAACTTAAAACCTACCTTTTAGCTACCGAGGAGCAGGAAAATAGAACAGATACATATCTGAGCGAAGCTTTATTGCCAGCGCTTAAAAAAATGAAAATAAAGAACGTGGGGGTTTTTAAACCTAGAACGATCGATTCTTTAAATCCTAGGAGCATTAAAATTTTAATTCCTTTAAAAACTTTAACACAACTAGAGACTCTAGAATCTGATTTACTTAAGGATAAAGTCTATATGGCCACTGCCAAAGATTTTTTGGATGCATCCTATAAAAATCCGCCCTACAGTAGGGCAGAATCAATTATTTTAAAAGCTTTTATAGATATGCCCAAAATGAAGCCTTCCCCATTAACTGGGCCTCGTAAAGATCGTGTATACGAGTTAAGAAGCTATGAGTCTGCCACCGAGGCCAAATACATCAATAAAGTGGCTATGTTCAACCAAGGTGGAGAAGTAACGCTCTTTGACGACCTAGGGTTTAATGCTGTTTTCTATGGGGAGGTATTATCCGGGGCCAACATGCCCAACCTAATGTATATGACCACATTTGAAAATAAGGCTAGCAGAGATGCACACTGGAAGTCATTTGCTGATTCCCCCGTATGGAATAAATTAAAGGCCGATCCAGTTTATCAGAACAACGTTTCTAAGAATGATACCCGCTTCTATTACCCAACCGAGTACTCTGATTACTAAAAAACTTGTTGCATTTCTTTACTATGGAAATGGAGGAGACAAAATATCCTCCGGTTTAAAAGTGTAAATAATAAATAGGCCATGAAGCATATTTATGGCCTATTTATTTTATGTTGTATGGAGTGTACTTTTAGCCTCAAATCACTATTATTACCGCTATTGATCTAAAAAATATTCTATCAATTCCCGTTGTTCGTCCTCTAAGCTTATGCTAGGGAATCTTCTCCCTGCCATTCTATACCAATAACCCGAATTAAATTTATCACCTTCTTTTCTATGTAAATAAGCATGGATCCAGCTACCATTGTTATCATGCAGATCTTGTGCTATATTATGGGATGCCTCCCAATCCCCTTTAACATCAAACCACATTGCTCGCAAGGCTTCAGACCAAGTAGACGGTGGCGCTTCTTGCAATAGGGTTTCTTCAAATTCACTGTAGTTATTTGGAATAGCCATTATTAAAAATACTTTAAATGAACAATTTATGCTACTACATTGGATAGTGTTCCAATGGGATCTATTGTGATGTTGATAACATCGCTATGATCTAATGTAAAAGAATTGGGTGGTACTACTCCGGTTCCAGTCATCAACAGACTACCATAAGGAAAGGACATTTCGCGATACAGATAAAGAACAAGATCGGTGAGTTTTCTTTTCATCTGCCCCACTTGGGTTTCCCCTTCAAAAACTACATCTCCCTTGCGAACAATTTGAATTTTAATCTTGGTATCCATAGAAATAGATTCTTCGGTAAGCCATATACATGGCCCTACCGCCGTGGCACCATCATAACTTTTTGCTTGTGGCAGATAAAGCGGATTCTCCCCTTCAATATCCCTAGAACTCATATCATTACCAATAGTGTAGCCAATTATCTTGGCATTAGGGGTAATTACTATAGTAAGCTCTGGTTCTGGAACGTTCCAATTGGAGTCTTTTCTTATCCGCACTTTACCCCCGTGACCTACAGCACGATAAGGAGCACTCTTAAAAAACAGTTCTGGTCTTTCTGCATGGTAGACACGGTCATAAAAATCGCCACCCCCCGCATCTTTGGACTCTTCCATACGAGCTTCCCTACTACTTAAATAGGTTACCCCAGAAGCCCATATCTCCTGTTTTCCTACCGGAGGTAGTGCCTTGTTTATTAAATGAGAAAAACCTGTTGTCAACGGCCTCATCTGATTGATGCGCATAAGGGTATCCTTATAAATAGCATCATTACAAATGAATTTATCCCAGTCTTCTTTCAAAAGGTAGTTCTGCCCCTCCATATGGACCAAGATGCCATCAACTGTTTTAAAAATCCTCATAGGCGTAATATTATTGCAACATTTCCATAAAATCGCTTTCAGAAATAATTGGAACTCCTACACTTTCTGCCTTAGTTCTTTTACTGGGTCCCATTCTATCTCCTGCAACAAGATAAGAAGTTTTCGAAGAAATACTAGAACCTACCTTTCCCCCATTATCCTCAATCAATTTCTTTAGCTCATCCCTACTCACATTTTCAAAAACACCTGATACTACAAAGGTCTGTCCGTTAAAAAGATCCGTCTGATTGAGTAACTTTTCTGCAGAAATCTCAAGTTGTACCCCTTCTTGCCTCAATCTGGAAATAACCTCCAAATTGATTCCGTTTTGGAAAAAGCCTACTACACTTTCTGCTATACGTTGACCTATTTCGTCTACCTGCATTAGTTCCTCCGCTGTTGCATTTTGCAATGCATCTATATTTTTATAGGCTTTTGCCAGTTTCTTGGCCACAGTTTCTCCTACAAATCGTATTCCCAATGCAAATAGCACCCTTTCAAAAGGGATTTGAACCGATTCTGCAACTCCTTTAATCAAGTTTTCCGCCGATTTTTCGGCCATTCGCTCCAAGGGAAGTAATTGTTCTTTGGTAAGGTTATACAAATCGGCATAATTGTGAATTAAACCCTCCCTAAAGAGCAATTCTACTGTTTCTGCCCCCAAACCTTCAATATCCATTGCCTTTCTCGAAATAAAATGCTGAATGCGACCTGTAATTTGAGGAGGACAACCATATTCATTGGGGCAATAATGCTTAGCATCCCCTTCGGTACGTTCCAATTGTGTTCCACATTCTGGACATCTATCAATATAAACCGTTGGTTGGGATGTTATAGGTCTTTTGGTGAAATCGACCCCTATTATTTTCGGAATAATTTCTCCACCTTTTTCTACAAAAACGGTATCTCCTACTCTTATATCAAATTTCTCAATTTGATCTGCATTGTGCAAAGAAGCGCGTTTTACCGTAGTCCCCGCTAATAAAACAGGCTCTAAATTGGCAACTGGTGTAATAGCACCTGTTCGCCCAACCTGATAGGTAATTTCATTTAGTATAGTAGAAACCTGTTCTGCCTTAAATTTATAGGCCATTGCCCATCGTGGAGATTTGGAGGTATATCCTAGCTCTTCTTGATATTGAATGCTATTTACCTTTACTACTACTCCATCTGTTTCGTAGGGAAGTTGATGTCTATGTACATCCCAATACTCCACAAATTGTAGTACTTCATCTGTAGTTTTGCAAAGTTTGGCCACTGTAGGAACCTTAAACCCCCAGCTTCTAGCCTTTTCCAACATTTGGAATTGCGATTCCAATCCAAGGTCAGCACCCACAATACTATACAACAGGCAATCCAATGGACGTTCTGCTACCAATGCGCTATCCTGTAATTTTAAACTTCCGGCAGCAGTATTTCTAGGATTCATATAAGGCTCCTCCCCATTCTCTATCCGCTCCTTATTCATTTGGGCAAATCCTTCAAAAGGCAAAACTATTTCTCCACGAATATCGAATTTCTTTGGATAGTCTCCCTGTAACTGTAAGGGTACCGATCTTATGGTTTTAACATTATTGGTAACATCATCCCCTTGAAATCCGTCTCCCCTAGTTAAAGCTCTAACCAATTTCCCATCTTCATAGGTTAAACTGATAGACGCACCATCATATTTAAGTTCACAAGTGAATTCCACCGCAACATCCCCCAATATTTTCTGAATACGTTTTTCCCAATCTTCCAGATCTTCTTTAGAATAGGAATTGTCCAATGAATACATGCGCTGTTCATGGACCAAGGTTTCAAAATTCTTGGTAATTGCACCCCCTACCCTTAGGGTTGGAGAATTGGAATCATAATATTCCGGATATTTATTTTCCAGAGCCTGAAGCTCTTTCAATTTCATATCAAAATCATAGTCGGATATAGTGGCATTATCCAACACATAATAGTTATAATTATGCTGATGTAATTCTTCTCGCAGTTTTTCTATTCGCTCTTTAATCTCCATTTATAACTGTTCCTTTTTTATCCATTTTGGTAATGGTTGTGGCTGATAGTTTTTCATTTTGGAAAGAAGTCCTCCTATGGAATCATCTACTATTAACATATCGTAATTTTCTTGTTTCAAAAACCCCTTATTTACCATGGTGCGCATAAATGCCAACAGTTCATCGTAAAACCCGTTGATGTTCAATATGCCAATAGGTTTTTGATGAAGCCCCAGTTGCGCCCAAGTAACCATTTCAAACAATTCTTCTAGGGTCCCAAAACCTCCGGGAAGCGCTATAATAGCGTCGGACAGGTCATGCATTTTCAATTTTCGCTCGTGCATGTTCTTAGTAATTATGAGCTGGGTAAGCTGAGTATGGAAAACCTCTTTAAGTTTCAAAAAATCGGGAATCACGCCAATAACCTCGCCATTATTATTTAATACTCCGGCAGCCAACTTCCCCATGATTCCTATTTTGGCACCACCGTAAATCAGTTTAATATTATCCTTAGCAAATGCTTCCCCCAATTGGGAGGCCATTTGTATAATTTTTGGGTCGTTCCCCACGTTACTGCCGCAAAATACTACAACACTTTTCATATTATTAAATTAACCCAAGGTGGACTTAAACATATTTTATTGGTCCTACAAGTAACTAAAATGACTTTTACAACGAGATCTATATTGCCCGATCTACTGAGACCATACCCCTTTTAACATTCTGTGGTTCCCATACATATCTTCCTTAAGCTCAATTTCCGAAAAACCTTCCGATTCCATAAGTTTTTTAGTCTCTTTCCCTAGGTATTGATTGATCTCGAAAAAAAGCATCCCATCAGGGTTTAGATGATGACGGGCAAACCTAACAATACTTTTATAAAACAACAATGGATCCTCATCTGGAACAAAGAGGGCCCCATCTGGTTCATAATCCAAAACATTTTTATACATTTCACTTTTTTCCAATTCCCTAACATAGGGAGGATTGGAAACAATTACATCATATTGCACTGCTAGCTCTTCCAGGGAGAGCACATCGAATTCTAGAAAATCGACATTCACTTTATTCTCAATGGCATTCTCTTTAGCCACTGCTATCGCCTTTTTAGAAATATCCAATCCCTGTACTTTGGCATTGGAAAGGTACTTGGACAAGGAGATTGCAATACAGCCGCTCCCCGTCCCAATATCCAATATCGAAATTTCCTTCTCCACAAGACGTAACTCATCCAAAATCCAATAGACCAATTCCTCTGTTTCTGGCCGAGGTATTAATACATTTTCATTTACTATAAAATCTAAATCGCAGAATTGAGTACTTCCCAACACATACTGTATGGGCCGCTGTAACCGCAATTCGCTCAAAGCACGAAACAACTCCCCCTCCTCTTCCTTTGTAATCGTCAAGTTAGGCTCCAACGCCAATACAAAACGTTCCAAACCCAGATAGTTCTCAATGGCCAAATAAAAAAAACTATCCACCTCTTCTTTAGAATAAAGGTGGTCCAGTTCTTTATGATAGATTTTTTTAATTTCCTTTAGATGCATTGTTATTCTTTATTTGCCATTAACTGGGCATTGGTAAAAATTTTTAATCAGTAACTAAAGACCGTATTGATTTTAACATCCAAACAGAACATGAATAATGTCCGGTATCGCCCATAGGTTCCTGTAAATATTTAAAATCCGTTTTAAGGTATAGCTTTTGAGCAGCTTTCATATATGGTAAGGTTTCCAAATAAATATATTCATATCCAAAGTCCAAGGCACAAGTGTGACAGATGTGTATCAATTTAGCTCCTAATCCACGTTCCCGAGCCTCTTCTAGAAAGTACATCTTTTGTAGTTCACAAACATTCCCCTTATAATTTTCCAACTGGGCAATACCGGCACAACCCACAATTCTTTCTTGTTCCTCCACCACAAAGAAAGCAGCTTTAGGCTGTTGGTAATTCTGGAACAACTGGTCTAAGGAAGTATCTGCATAAGCAGTACCCACTTTAGGAACGCCCAATTCAACTAAAACCTTACGGATTAGCATGGCTACCTTCTCATTATCCGTAGATTGCATTTCCCTAATAACTATCCCTATCCCAAGCTTTTCCAAATTTCACCAATATTGTGCTATTTTTGCGGAGTGAAGATACATGAAAAATATATTTCGAGGTGCATACAACTGGCCAAAAATGGACTTGGAACTACCTTTCCCAATCCCATGGTAGGCAGTGTAATTGTTCGTGATGGGAAAATAATTGGGGAGGGTTACACTAGTCCCTACGGTGGTTTACATGCCGAAGTAAATGCAATTAACTCAGTAAAAGACCCATCAGTTTTAAGCAAAGCCACACTTTACGTAACATTAGAGCCTTGCTCCCATTATGGGAAAACCCCACCTTGTGCCGATCTGGTTATTAAACATAGAATTCCACGGGTTGTAATAGGTGTATTGGATCCCCATGAAAAAGTAGCTGGCAAAGGCGTTGAGAAATTAAAAGCTGCGGGCTGCGAGGTAATCGTTGGGATATTAGAAAAGGAATGTAGAGCACATCACAAACGCTTTTTAACCTTCCACACCAAATTTAGACCTTACATCATCTTAAAATGGGCCCAGACCAGCGATGGCTTTATTGCCCCAAAAAAGGCAAAAAGGGCTAATAATCCCGAGCCATTTTGGATCAGCAATCCCCATTCTCAGCAACTGGTTCATCAATGGCGGAGTGAAGAACAGGCCATAATGGTAGGTACGAATACAGTATTGGCAGACAACCCAAAATTAAACATAAGACGCTGGAAAGGAAAAAATCCAGTAAGAGTTATTATTGACCGAAAATTAAGAACACCAACCCATTTCCATGTATTAGACAACAGTATAAAAACCATTGTTATTACTAATCATATACCCAAAGACCCTATTAGTGGGATTGTTTATGAGGAAGTGGATTTTAAGGGTAATTTAGCTGAACAAGTCTGCACCATACTCTATAATCACCAAATATTAAGTGTTATCTTAGAGGGAGGTGCCCAGACAGTGCAAAGCTTTATTGATGCCGATTTATGGGACGAAGCCCGAATTTTTACAGGGCAATCCCAATTTGAAGCTGGATTAAGGCCCCCGCTAATTCAAGGTCGTATTATAGAAAGCATACCAATATTGACCGATACATTAACACTTATAATAAATGATTAAAAATATTATTTTCGATTTTGGCGATATTTTTATCAATCTAGATAAACAGGTAGTTTTTAAAGCATTTCAAGATCAAGGGATTTCAGCGCTTCCAGCAAGATTTTATACTTTAAATGAAGAATTTGAGGTGGGGAAAATTACTCCTAAAGAGTTTACCTCTCAGCTCCAATCTGATTTTAAGGACCTTTCTATCAATGAAATCACTGCCATCTGGAATTCCATGTTATTGGATTTCCCTGAATATAGGTTGAACTTCATTGAAGAATTGGCAGGTAGAGAAAAACATAGACTCTTTCTTTTAAGCAATACCAATGCCTTGCATATTCCACATGTAGCAGAAACTATGGGAATGGATCGCTTTAATAGGTTTAAAAATAGTTTTGAGCAATTTTACCTTTCACATGAAATAAAGCTCAGAAAACCAAATAAGGAAGTGTATCAATTTGTTTTAGATCAAAACGATTTAATCCCTGAGGAAACCTTCTTTGTTGATGACACACTGGAGAATACGGAAGCTGCAGCAAAATTGGGAATAAAGACCTGGAATCTACAAGTAGGAAAGGAGGATATTACTGAACTAAAGACCAAGCTAAAATGCTAGAACTTGGACTAAGTATACTATCCTCCAGCATTATTTTTGTAGTCTTTAAAATGTATTCCAAGACTGGTGTAGAAACTCAATATGCTATTGTGGTCAACTATTTTGTAGCCGCTATGGTAGGTTTCTTTCTATACCAAAAGAAAATAAACTTATCTGAACTTCCAGAAAAGCCTTGGTTTCTAGGCACTATGATTCTTGGGATATTATTTATTCTTGTTTTTAACCTTATGGCAGCAGCTTCACAAAGAAGTGGAATCGCAGTGGCTTCCATTGCTACCAAAATGTCTCTAGTAATACCGGTAATTTTTGGAGTATTGATCTACAACGAAAAGCTGGGACCCCTTAAAATTGCTGGAATTGTATTCGCTTTAGTTGCGGTATATTTTGCCTCTTCCAAAGAAAAGGGTGTCCCCATCACCAAAAATATATACCTATTACCCGCGTTAGTCTTTCTAGGGTCTGGGATAATAGACACCAGTATTAAATTTCTTGAAGAAACAAAAGTTCCAAAAGATGAGTTTACTTTATTTTCTGCTACTGTATTTGCCTCCGCTGCAACAACTGGACTTATTTTGGTAGGGATAAAATCTGTTAAACACCAATTAAAGTTTAATTTAAAAAATATTGTAGGAGGTATTGCTTTAGGGATTCCAAACTATTTTTCTGTTTATTTTATACTCGCCGCCCTGCAGCACAAGGAGCTGAACAGCGCCTCTATTTTTACCATCAATAATGTAGCTATTGTAATGTCTACTACCTTATTAGGAATAATATTATTCAAAGAAAAGGTAAGCAAAAAGAACTGGGCAGGTATAGGACTTGCTGTTATCAGCATCATATTAGTTGTATATTTCTAAATTGTATTATGGATTCAGACACCTACAAAACCATTAGTTCTCCTAGTCCGGAAGTCATGTTTAAGGAACGGAAAAGTAAGTTTTATGGCTATGCTTTCCCTATATTGGACGAGGAGGAAGTAAAACCAATCTTGGAAGAGCTTAGTCGGCAACACCCTACGGCAAACCATCTTTGCTATGCATGGCAATTGGGAATAGAAGACCTTAAATACCGCGCCAATGACGATGGTGAGCCTAATAATTCCGCAGGGATGCCTATTTATGGCCAAATACAATCCTTTGGTGTTACAAATGTATTAATTGTAGTAGCTAGGATCTTTGGGGGTACAAAACTTGGTGTAGGAGGCCTAATCAGCGCATATCGAACCGCGGCACAAATGGCATTGGAAAATACTAAAATCATAAAAAAAACCTTACAACAGCAATTTCAAATATCTTTTGACTACCCAGAAATGGATAAAGTTATGCGAGCTATAAAACAAAATCAGTTGGAAATTGTTTCCCAGGAAATGGGTATGGACTGCATAATTATTATTTCTGTAAGAAGAAAAGATGCCGACCGCACGGAAGAATTATTTTCCAGTATGCATCCTTTAAAAGTGAAACGGTTAAATGTTTAGTCTATCCAAAATATAATCTGGACATTTCATAGGTCTATTTGCTTTGGTATCCATGAATGCCAAAACGGTATTTGCTTCTATCAATAGTTCATTCGCTTCGTTGTGTATTTCATAGTCAAATTCTATTCTTACCAAGGGTCTCTTCTGGATTCTTGTAGTAACTGTCAGAAGGTCATCATATAACGCCGGTTTTTTATATTTTATGCTCAAAGAAATTACTGGCAACATTATTCCGTTTTCTTCCATCGTTTTATAAGAAATGCCTATCGACCTTAACCACTCAACTCGTCCCATCTCCAGGTATTGCGGGTAGTTTCCGTGATACACTACGCCCATTTGATCTGTTTCGCCGTATCTTACTCTAAAAGAAAACTTGTTAAAATCCATGTTTTATCGGTTAAAAACTATATATTTAAAATTAAGTCAATTCACGGGAACAACATGGGGAAAAAAAAGGGAATAATCAACCCCCGTCCTATTTTTTTATTAGGATAATTGTTCACATATTTGCCTAACTAAAAAGTGCGGATTTTTCCTCCGAGATCACATTAAATTTTACACTAACCAAAAAAGAAATTAATAAAAATGAGTGTTACTGCAAATTCTGTATGGATCAATTGTTTGGACTTCATTAAAGACAACATCCAACCGCAGGCATTCAAAACCTGGTTTGAACCTATTAAACCGGTAAAGCTAACGGACAAGGCCTTAAGTATTCAGGTTCCCAGCAAATTCTTCTATGAATGGCTGGAGGAACATTATGTGAAATTACTTAAAGTGGCACTTACCAAAGAACTTGGTGAAACTGCCAAATTGGTCTACATCATTAAAATGGAGAATACGTATGGCAATAAGGAACCTTTTACAGAAAAGATCCCTAGTTCTAACAGATCCAATGTAGAACCTCAAGAGTTAGACGTTGCTATAAAATCCAAAAATCCACAGCTAAAAAACCCCTTTGTTATTCCAGGGATTAGGAATATAAAAATAGAATCTCAACTAAATCCGAATTACAACTTTGACAACTTCTTGGAAGGAGATGCCAATAGGTTGGCAAGATCGGCAGGGATGGCAGTTGCCAACAAACCTGGTGGCACCTCATTTAACCCACTATTGGTCTTTGGAGGTGTAGGATTAGGTAAAACCCATTTGGCACACGCAATTGGTGTGGAGATCAAGGATAAGTACCCAGAGAGAACAGTACTGTATATATCCGCGGAAAAATTTACACAACAATATATAGAATCCGTCAAGAAAAATACTAGGAATGATTTTATTCACTTTTACCAGTTAATAGATGTTCTTATCATTGATGACGTTCAATTTTTATCTGGCAAGTCCGGAACTCAAGATGTTTTCTTCCATATATTCAACCATTTACATCAGAACGGAAAGCAGGTAATATTAACTTCTGACAAGGCACCTGTAGATATGCAGGACATTGAACAACGTTTATTGTCCCGATTTAAATGGGGTCTTTCGGCAGAATTACAGACACCCGATTTTGAAACTAGAATTTCTATTCTTAAAAACAAGTTGTACAGAGATGGTGTGGAAATGCCTGAAGACATTATAAATTATGTTGCCAAGCACATAAAAACAAATATTAGGGAATTGGAAGGAGCAATAATCTCTTTGATTGCCCAATCTTCCTTCAATAAAAAAGAAGTTACATTAGAACTGGCTCAACAGGTTGTAGAGAAGTTTGTAAAAAACACCAAACGAGAAGTTTCCATAGATTACATCCAAAAGGTAGTTTCGGATTACTTTGAAATGGACGTTGCCACCCTACAATCCAAAACCAGAAAACGCCATATAGTACAAGCAAGACAATTGGCCATGTTCTTTGCGAAAAAATTCACCAAAGCATCTTTGGCCAGTATTGGTTCACAGATTGGGAAAAGAGACCACGCTACCGTATTGCACGCTTGTAAAACCGTAGACAACCTTGGTGAGACGGATAAGCAATTTAAAAAATACATAGACGATCTAACCAAGAAACTTACATAAAAATAAATGTTCTATGAGTACTAAGGTTCTTATGGTCTGCTTAGGGAATATTTGTAGATCCCCTTTGGCCGAAGGTATTTTAAAGGAAAAAGTAGATTTGGATAATATATATGTTGATTCTGCAGGAACTGCAAATTACCATATAGGAAAACAACCAGATCCAAGGTCAATAGCAGTTGCCAAGAAGCATGGAATAGATATTAGCGGACAGCGATGCAGGCAGTTTACCAAAGAAGACTTTAAGCATTTTGATTATATATATGCTATGGACAAGGATAACTACAATAATATAATGGCCTTGGCAAACAACAGCATAGAACAACAAAAGGTGAAGTTGATATTACACCACATGCCACCGTCGGAACAGGAAGTACCTGATCCTTATTATGGTGGTGATGACGGATTTGAATCCGTTTTCCAACTTTTGGATTCCGCTTGTGAAAAAATAGCCCAAGACCTGAACCAAAAACATTGTGTCTAAATGGCGGCTACCAGTAATATGCAAGGCAAATTATATCTAATTCCTACTACTTTGGGAGACAATGCCCCTTTAGAGGTACTACCCATCTCCGTTAAAGGAACTATTGAGAAAATAGATTATTATGTGGTAGAAAATGAAAAATCTGCCCGTCATTTTATAAAAAAAATAAGTTCCAAGAAATCGCAGCCCGGATTGCATATAAATCTACTCAACAAATATACGGAGCCTCAATTACTACCTAGTTTTTTAGATCCCTGTTTAGAGGGTTACGATATAGGAATTATATCTGAAGCTGGCTGCCCAGGGGTTGCCGATCCAGGAGCAGAACTAGTTAAAATAGCACATCAAAAAGGTATTCAAGTTGTACCTTTGGTAGGTCCGTCTTCTATCTTACTGGCATTGATGGCCAGCGGACTTAATGGACAGAGTTTCGCCTTTAACGGCTACTTGCCAATAGAAGCAGGAGAAAGGAAGACGAGCCTAAAGAAACTTGAAAAGACATCTAGGGAAAATCAGCAATCGCAGATTTTTATAGAAACACCCTATAGAAATGACAAATTATTGGCCGAATTTATAAAGACCCTATCTCCCTACACGCAAATTTGCATTGCATGCGACTTAACCCTACCTACAGAGTATATAGCAACCAAAACTGTTGAAGAATGGAAAAGAACTACTGTAGCGCTACACAAGAGACCCACTATTTTTATTATTCAGGCCTAAAACTAATTTAATACCCACGCATAAATATTAAACTCTATAATCCTATTATCGTAAAAAAAACAAAAAGCCTCAACAAATAATTGTCGAGGCTTTTCTCCTTTTATCTTTTAACAGATATTGACTAAATTCTCGGATTCTTAACAGGCGCTACATGCGAAATATCATATCCGGAAAACCTTTTAATATAGTATGATACGGTAGTGCCAAAACTATCATTCACATCACTTTTCCCATATGAACGAAGGTATTTTTTAACATTACCTGCTCCAGCAAGGTGTGCCGCTGCAAGTATGCCCGATTCCGTTATCTCCTGACCATTGATTTTCTTACCAACAAAACGCTTAATATCCCTCCTTAGAATCCATTTATTCCTAGATAAATTGGTTTGGAACACCTTCTCTTGTAAAATAGGATCGTTTAAAAACAACGTTGCATTATAAACACCTAACAACTCCAATGTACCTATACCGAATTGGTATTTCCCTAAGTACCCGAAAGCATTGGTAGTAAAATAATTCCCTTGAGATTCCTTAAACGCTAATGCTTCTTTGAAACCGTTATAGGAAGTTCCTAAAAAGGGCGGCGTGGTAATCGGCTTTTTAAAATTGATTTTGTGGTTAGGAAATACTACTTCTGAAGGTCCTTTTACTCTTAATGCTTCTGGAACGGTTACGTTTACATTTACCGGCTTAAAACCAAAGCTAAACAGAATAAAAATGATGATTACGGGGAACAAAACTCTTGTCCACTTTCTCATATATTTGTTTTCTTAAGACTTACAACTCGACAAAAAATGAGTCTGCTTAAATTACAGTTGGCAAATATACGACCCTTTCAAATTACAAAACCCGCTTTTAACGTTACTTTATAGAAATTTAGTATAAAAATAAGACGTACGGTTAATAAATAGGGTCTAAAGCCTTATCTATTAATTTTCTGTGAATTTATCCAACGGATATACTGTACCTTATTTCGGTTATGTTGCGCCAAGGTTTTAGCAAATTTGTGGTAACCAAAATTCTCAACATTAGCTACAAAATAATAGTAGTCATGCTTTTCGGGAGCCAGCACAGCATCTATGGCCGATATATCTGGCATGGCTATGGGCCCCGGAGGTAATCCAGACGTCCTATAGGTGTTGTAAGGAGAATTTAACTCTAAATCCCTATACAGCACTCTTTTAATAATAGTATCAAAATTTCCAGTATGTTTTTTTATGGCATAAATAACCGTTGGATCCGCTTGAAGCAACATTCCAGTTTTTAATCTGTTAAGATATACTCCCGCCACTTTGGGTCTTTCTTCAACTTTAGCCGTTTCCTTATGAACAATGGAGGCCAAATTGATAACCTCAGAGGGAGTTAATCCCCTATCCTTAGCCTTAGTTAGGCGATTTTTATTCCAGAAGCGTTGGTATTCCTTTAACATTCTCTCTCTAAAGCCTTTTGCAGTTGTATTCCAAAAGAACTCATAACTATTGGGAATATACATAGAAAGCGCCGTGTCTTCATTAAAACCATTAGCCTCCAAAAAGGCATTGTCTTGGAATGATTTTAACAGGCTTAAACTATCCGCCTCAATCTGCAAAGAAACCCTCCCTGCCAAGTCCGCCAAGGTCTCCTGATTATTGAAAGCCAGTTTAACGGGTATATTGCGACTTCGAAGGGAATTGATAATTTCATTATTGTTCATCCCTTTCTTTAGAGCGAATTTCCCAGGCTTCACATTATCACTATATCCCTTTCTATTAGCTGCGGACACAAATTTTTCCATATCCTCCAGAGCCGGTTCCATAATATCCTTTACCGTTTCAAAATTAGCGTCAGTAGGAATATACACATAGGAGGTTTCGTCTTGAAATTTAGTATTAGGTGTAAAAAAAGTACCATACACCATATAGGTAATGATAGCACCCAGCACAAGACCTAGCCCTACTACAATTAGTAACGTACGTTTTAAGTTCATTCCCCTTTATTTATCTTTTGAAAAAGAATTTCATCTTTAAATTTACCATTTGCACTTATCCAATCCTTTTTTATCCCCACCTTCTCAAACCCCAACTTACTGAACAGGTGAATACTTGGCTCATTGTCCTCCAACACATTAGCATATACTTGTCTCAGCCCTAAAACGGAAAATACGTAATTACATAATATTCCAATAGCCTCTGCTCCAACACCTAGATTTCTATAGGCTTTCTCACTGACCACAATCCCCATCCCTACCCTCAAATTTTGAGGATCAAAGTCGAATAAATCTATCAAACCTGTCACTTTGCCTTCCATAGTGCAGATACATAGCCGTAACTGTTTTACCTCATAGATATCCTTATGGGCATTATCTAAATAATATCTTAGGATATGTTTGGAGTATGGCGCTGTAGTACCACTAATCTCCCAAATTTCTGGATTATTCTCCAATTCATAAAGAAAATCCAAATCTTCGGGCTCCAATGCCCTAAGAAATATGTGTTCCCCCTTAAGCGTCAACATATATTTCTCCTTTATAAACAAGCTGAGCCGCACCGGTCAGCCAAATTTCGCTATATCCCTCTTTATTTATATCCTTAATAAAGCTTACCTCCAATTGTCCACCTGGTGTCGTTATCGCTACAGAATTACTGCTAGCTTGCCCAGAGTGGTGCATTGCCAAAGCAACTGCCGTTACCCCCGTTCCACAAGACAAGGTCTCGTTTTCCACTCCCCGTTCATAGGTCCTCACATAAAAAGAATCCTTAGCTACCTTTTCAACAAAGTTAATATTACTACCCTCTTTACCATAGACCCCATACCTTAACCTTTCTCCTTCTTTCCGGACATCAAAGTCCTTCACTCTGTTCACCAATTGCACGTGATGTGGAGATCCAGTATTTAAGTATAGTGAGTTGGGTTTCTCAGTAAGATGGTTTACATCCTGCATTTGCAGACTAACTATATCGCCTTCAATTTTAGCTTTATGGAATCCATCTACAGCAATAAACGTAGTTTCTTTTGTTATTAATTTTAAATGTTTGGCAAAGGCAACAATACATCTTCCCCCATTTCCGCACATGGTGCTTTGATTCCCGTCCGAATTGTAGTAAACCATTTTAAAATCAGTGACATCATCCTTCTCTAGTAAAATTAGTCCATCCGCTCCGATGCCAAATTTCCTATCACATAAGAAGGACACTAACTGGTTCACATCACTTGGGAAAATCTTTTCTCTATTATCAATAACAACAAAGTCGTTCCCCGTTCCTTGATACTTATAAAAGCTTAAAAACATATCTCAATTTATTTTGCAAATATATCATTTTATTAAGGTTTAATTAGCAGTTAAAAAGTAGTTAAAGGCATTTTTTTCCGTAGTAATTATGTTAATTTTACTGGAGTTAATTAAAAAATGGATGATTTTATGAAGAAATTTGGAAGTTTATTACTAGTTGCTGTTTTTGCAGGTGCCATAACCTTGGGTACTTATAAACTTTTTCTCGAAAAACCAGGTTATACTATTGTTACTCAAGATCATGAGGCAAAATTAGTAACTACTAGTTATACCCCAACTTCGGCCAGGGGTGCCGGTATCAATGAAGTAGATTTCACTACAGCTGCAGAAATGACGGTTAATGCGGTTGTACACGTTAAAAATGTAACCATTAATCAAGGACCCGCAAATATAATGGAGTTCTTCTATGGCTCCGGACGTACTCAAAGACCCCAGGTGGGTACTGGTTCTGGTGTAATCATATCCCAAGATGGCTATATTGTAACCAATAACCATGTTATTGCCAATTCTGATCAACTACAAGTTACCTTAAACAACAATAAAACTTACAATGCGGAAATAATTGGAACTGATCCCAATTCGGATATTGCGCTAATTAAAATAGATGCAGATAGAAACCTCCCCTATTTAGCATTTGGCGACTCAGACGAAACCAAAGTAGGAGAATGGGTTTTGGCTGTAGGAAACCCTTTTAGCTTAACCTCTACAGTAACAGCAGGTATTGTAAGCGCAAAGGCTAGAGCCCTTGGAAGTTTTGATCAATCTTTTATACAAACCGATGCAGCAGTTAACCCAGGAAATAGTGGAGGTGCTTTAGTAAATACAAATGGAGACCTAATAGGAATAAACACTGCTATCACCTCGCAAACCGGTTCTTATGTAGGCTATTCGTTTGCAGTACCAAGCAACATAGCCAAGAAAGTTATAGAAGATATTATGGAATACGGGAATGTACAAAAAGGAATATTAGGGATAAGTACTATTCCCATGGGGAGTCCATACGCCATAGAAAAGGGAATTAATGAAATAGATGGAGTCTACGTTGCAAAGGTGGAAGAAGATTCTGGTGCTTTTGATGCAGAATTAACGGAGGGCGATATTATAAAAAAGGTAGACAATGTTGACATTCGAAGGTATTCTGACCTCATAGGCTATATAGCCTCCAAAAGACCTGGGGACGAACTTATTGTTTCTGTTTTAAGGGAAAAGGAGTTATTTGAAGTTCCAGTTACTTTAAAAGAAAGGCAAACCATGATAATACCACATTTAGGTTTTGAAATAAAAAACTTGACCGATAAGGACAAGAAAACGTTTAAAACCAAGAAAGGGGTTAAGATTATTGGAGTACCAGAAACGTTTAGAGCCTATGATTTGGAAGGCAAAGTATTGATTTCTTTCGGAGATGAAGATATTAACGATATAAAAGATGCTAGGACCAAATTTGGACGAATTACACGTTATGGAAGAACAAGTGTTACCATGTTAAACGAAAGAGGAGAAAAAGAACGATTGATTATTCAGTAGTGTTATCTACTATTAAAAAGCGCCTTGATCAAGGCGCTTTTTTTATATCCATTAAATAGATTAAAACCTTTAACACCCTTTATTACCATTCGTTTTTATTTATATCCCTCGAGTATTCTTTTTTACAAAATAATTAGATAAAATAAAAGCACATGCTTCATTTAAAAAGTAGCGTATAACCAGCTAAAAGAAACCAATTACATAGTTTATAGGCCGCTAATAGTCATTATTGTTCCTTGTTTTATTCATTAATTGAGATTATTAAAGTATTTTTGCCTTCTAGGATTTAATTATAACAATAAGAATTACGTTAATGAAAATTTATAGAATACTATTTATTGTAATGGCCCTATTGTCATTTAACTTAAACCTTGCCCAGGAAAATGATGAAGAGGTAGTACTTTCTCTAGAGGGCGGCCCAATTAGCTCCCAGTTTGAATATATCACTGTAAAATCGGGTCCTTATCGGGCAGAAGGCATTAGATATAGAGTGGTAAAAGAAGTAAACCTTGATAAACTAAGACAAAATGTTTTAGATTCTATCAATGAATTCAATAAAAGGGCAACCCAGCTTCATTCAACCATTGCAGGCCACGAAGAGACTATAGGGTCCTTAAACCAACAACTGGAGGAGACAACTAACAACCTTGCATCTGTAACTGAAGAAAAGGACAGTATGTCATTTTTAGGATTTCTAATTGAAAAAAGCACGTATAATGTAATCCTTTGGACCATAATTGGAGCCTTACTACTATTATTACTTTTCTTTATCTATAAATTTAGGAACAGTAATATTCTTACCCAAGAAGCAAAACAGTCACTTTCTGAGGTAGAGACCGAATATGAGGATCATAGAAGGCGTGCATTGGAGCGCGAACAGAAAATTAGCCGGCAACTGCAGGACGAAATTAACAAATACAAGAAATCCAAATAAAAAAAAGCTCCCCACGGGAGCTTTTTTTTTAGGCTTAACTCTATAGCCATCTCTAGATCCTTACATCATTCGGTGCAAACACTTACGTTAATTAAAGCGTTAGAAAATAATACAGGAACAAATGCATCCTGCAAAAATGGACATCGAAAAAGCCAACGATTTTCATTACTTTTGCAACGCTATTTTTTGGCCCCAATAGTAATTACTTTATAGTTATGCGAATAGATATTATTACTGTAGTTCCGGACCTTCTTAAAAGTCCATTTGAAGCATCTATCCTAAAAAGGGCTATAGATAAAAAAATTGTGGAAGTGCACTTGCATAATTTAAGGGACTACACAGATAAAAGTTATAATCAAGTAGATGACTATCAATTTGGGGGAGGAGCCGGAATGGTCCTAATGATAGAACCTATAGACAAATGCATATCGGCCTTAAAAAAAGAGCGGAAATATGATGAAGTCATTTATATGACACCGGATGGTGCCACCTTAAATCAGAAAACGGCCAATAGTTTATCTCTATTAGATAATATAATTATACTATGTGGCCACTATAAAGGAGTCGATCAACGTGTAAGAGATTTATTCATAACCAAAGAAATATCCATTGGAGATTACGTTCTTTCGGGCGGAGAATTGGGTGCCGCTGTATTATGTGATACCATAATCCGACTCATTCCAGGGGTTTTAAATAATGAAACATCCGCTCTCACCGACACTTTTCAAGATAATTTGCTAGCACCACCAGTTTATACTAGACCAGCAGATTATAAAGGACATTTAGTACCAGAGATACTAGTAAGTGGCAATTTCCCTAAAATTGAAAAATGGAGGGAAGACCAAGCCTATGAACGTACTCAGAAGTTAAGGCCCGATCTATTGGATTACTAATCGATAGAAATGGTAAGGTTGTATTAAAACAATGAATATTAACCTCTACATATATAAAACCTTTAAGTGAGTTGCTGCATTTTTTCAGATTCATATATAAAAAAGGAATATTCACTTGTAAGTTAGAAAAAATCCACTATTTTTGCACTCCATTAATTCAACCTCTGACGAAAATCGTGAAAGTTGGCTTAAGTAACTGATAATAAAATACCATGGAAGAGTTATTAAAATTTGTAGAAAACGAATTTGTTCCTAAGAAAGATTTCCCAAAATTTTCAGCAGGAGACACTATTACAGTGTACTATGAAATTAGAGAAGGGGAAAAAACGAGAACCCAGTTTTTTAGAGGTGTTGTAATACAACGCAGAGGATCTGGAGCAACTGAGACCTTTACTATTCGTAAAATGTCTGGTACTATTGGTGTAGAGCGTATCTTCCCTGTACATATGCCTGCATTACAAAAGATAGAAGTTAACAAAAGAGGTAAAGTTCGTAGATCACGTATTTTCTACTTTAGAGAACTTACTGGAAAGAAAGCAAGAATCAAAGAAATTCGTTCCTAATACCATCTTTTCATCATACAAAAAGCGTTCCTGTTTCATGGACGCTTTTTTTTATGAACAATTGTTAAAAATCAATGTTAATTAACTGTTCATAACATCTTTCTTAAAATACTCATAATAAATTGGTTTATATACAATAAAGTAGTATTTTTATTATGTAACTATTAGTTATTTCATGAAATAGAAGTTATATAAAGTTTACGTTCTTTATCCATTTGTTTATTTCAGTTTAATGTTAGGAATACTGCAAATTGAAATCGAATTTTGAACTTGCTTAGGTGAGATTCAAAATTTGTAAATACTTGACCGTGGTTAATGCAACATCTAGTTTGTTCATTAACAATATCAAATATTTAGGCAATGGGAGAAACACAGTTATTTCTTTGATGAATGATTAGAGAATAAAGTGTTTCAAACGTTGAAACAGCGACGCAGATGCAATCAATGGTTGCCGTTTTGTAGAAAGTACAAAACAACATGTTTGTAAACTGTTTCTAGAAAGCCATATCAAGGTAGATTATACAGTGATATGGCTTTTATTTTTCTCATTACTGCACTTTTAACTTCCCTAATATTGCATTTAGCTTTCGTTCAATTTGTACTACTACTATTTTTTGCAGATACAAGTTGCTCTTACGTAAGGTTTTCCTTGTAATTTTCAATTTATAACCTGCATAGTATATCAATAAATTCACAAACCAGTATAAATAAAGGCTTGTTCGTACATAATTAATTCGTACATAATTAAACTGTAAAATTATTAATCACAGCAAAAAAGAATATTCGGTACTAGATTGGAATGCAACCCTAATTCTTTATTTTAAGAAATTCCCTAAAATTTATACTTAGCTCTATTACCATATTTCCTAACTAAGTCCTAGCAGCTTTAGGATAAAAATGAATTTATTATTAAACTTGTCAAATAGGCAAATAACTACATATAAAATCTGTTTCATATATCTTTTTCCCTTAACACCATATAAAATCCTATCTATTCTAAACATTCAGCCCAATTAAAAGGCTATCAGTTTATTTGGCACTTTTTAAATTGTATATTTGCACCGCTTAAACTTAAAATTCAACAACAAATGCCGAAAATTTTATATACCAAAACAGACGAAGCCCCTGCATTAGCTACTCAATCATTTCTCCCAATAGTTAAGGCATTTACAAAAACCGCCGGAATAGAAGTAGCCTTAAAAGACATCTCTCTTGCGGGTAGAATCATTGCTACCTTTCCCGACTACTTGGAAAAAGACCAGCAGATTTCGGATGATTTGGCAGAATTAGGAAAATTGGCAAAATTACCAAATACCAATATTATAAAACTTCCTAATATCAGTGCCTCTATTCCTCAACTAAAGGAGGCCATAGCCGAATTACAGTCTAAAGGTTATAAAATTCCTAGCTATCCAGATTCTCCTTCTAACGAGGAAGAAAAAGATATTCAATCTAGATATGACAAAATAAAAGGAAGTGCTGTAAACCCTGTGTTAAGAGAAGGCAATTCCGACAGAAGAGCTCCTCGAGCCGTAAAAAATTACGCAAAAAAGAATCCACATTCCATGGGTGCTTGGAGTTCCAACTCCAAATCCCATGTTGCTACAATGGATCATGGTGATTTTAAATCAAACGAAAAGTCGGTTACCCTAAAGGAAGCCACTAAAGTAAATATCGTTCTCACAAAAACAGACGGGACTAAGACGATTTTAAAAGAAGGACTTCCTCTTTTAAAGGATGAGATCATAGATGCAACGGTTCTGAGCAAAAAAGCACTGCTTAACTTTCTTCAAACCCAAATAAAAGATGCTAAGGATAAAGGGGTATTGTTTTCATTACATATGAAAGCTACCATGATGAAAGTGTCCGACCCCATTATTTTTGGACATGCCGTAAAGGTCTTTTTTGCAGATGTTTTTAAAAAACATGCTAATACCTTTGCTTCTATTGGAATCAACGCCAATGACGGATTAGAAAATTTACTTAGTAAAATCAGAGCACTTCCGGAAGCACAACGTATGGAAATAGAGAAAGACATTACCAATGCAATTGAAAATGGACCTTCTTTGGCTATGGTAAATTCCGACAAAGGAATTACAAACCTTCACGTTCCTAGTGATGTTATTATTGATGCATCTATGCCGGCCATGATAAGGAACTCTGGTCAGATGTGGAATTCCGAAGGGAAATCTCAAGACACCAAAGCCGTTATTCCAGACAGTAGTTATGCTGGCGTTTATACAACTACTATAAATTTCTGCAAAGAAAACGGAGCTTTTGATCCAACCACTATGGGTACGGTTCCCAACGTAGGTTTAATGGCCCAAAAGGCAGAAGAATACGGATCTCACGATAAAACTTTTGAAATTAGCGCTGATGGAGTTGTATTCGTAGAAGACGTTAATTCTGGAGAAGCCCTAATCCAACACCATGTAGAAGAAGGCGATATTTGGAGAATGTGTCAAGCGAAGGATGCCCCTATCCAAGACTGGGTTAAATTAGCAGTATCCAGAGCAAGAGCTACTAACGTACCTACCCTATTTTGGCTGGATGAGAATAGAGCGCATGATGCAGAACTAATAAAGAAAGTAGATCTGTATTTAAAGGATCATGATACAGAAGGACTGGATATACAAATAATGAGCCCTGAAGAAGCTACCTTATTTACTTTAAAAAGAATAAAAGAAGGTAAGGATACGATTTCTGTTACAGGGAATGTATTAAGAGACTACTTAACCGATCTTTTTCCTATTCTGGAATTAGGTACCAGTGCTAAAATGTTATCTATAGTACCTCTTATGAACGGTGGTGGTTTGTTTGAAACTGGTGCAGGTGGGTCTGCTCCAAAGCACGTTCAACAATTTTTATCGGAAGGTCATTTAAGATGGGATTCCTTAGGAGAATTTTTAGCACTTGGTGTGTCCTTGGATTACTTAGGGGAAAAGAATAACAATACGAAGGCAGCAGTTTTGGCGGAAGCATTAGATACCGCTACCGAACAATTCTTAATCAATGACAAATCTCCTTCCAGAAAAGTTAATGAATTAGATAATAGGGGGAGTCATTTTTACCTTGCACTATATTGGGCAAAAGCCTTAGCTCAACAGAGTGAAGACCAAGAATTGAAATCAAAATTTACTCCTATCGCTGAGAAGTTAGCGAATAATGAAGTAGAAATTTTACAACAATTGAACAAAGCTCAAGGATCTCCTGTAGATGTTGGAGGTTATTATTTTCCAGACACCGAACTTATTAGCAATGCCATGAGACCTAGCAAAACTTTAAACAGTATTTTGGAAGCTATTTAAGATTAAAATCATATTATATAAAAGACCTTTTCAATTCATGAAAAGGTCTTTTTTGTTTTAATTATTGCTTAGATTTATACCAAAGCAATAGTTTCAGAAAAACTAAATACTATTAAATTAATGCGAACAGACGTTTGGTTATCTTTTTTAATATTCCTGATCTTATCCTTGAATATATACTCCCAAAACCGATATACGCTAAGTGGAACTGTTACTGACGCAGCTAGCAACGAATCTTTAATAGGCGTTACCATCTCTATTCCCTCACTTGAAAAAGGTGTTGTGACCAATGAATACGGGTTTTATTCCATTACCCTACCCCAGGGCAGTTATAAAATAAGGGTTAGTTATTTGGGGTTTCAAGAAATTATCCAAAATGTTGACCTAACAACAGAAAATAAGCGAATTAATTTTCAATTGATAGAGTCCGCAGAGCAATTGGAAGAAGTAGTGGTAACAGAGGATGTTGAAAAATTAAATATTCGTAAACCACAAATGAGCGTTAATTCGCTATCCGCTGAAACCATAAAAAAAGTTCCTGTTATTCTCGGTGAAGCCGATATTATTAAGTCCATTTTATTATTGCCGGGAGTCACCAATGCGGGGGAAGGATCATCAGGTTTTAACGTTAGAGGTGGTTCAGTAGATCAGAATCTAATTTTACTGGATGAAGCAACTATATTTAACTCATCCCACCTTTTTGGATTTTTCTCAGTATTTAATCCAGACGCTATAAAGGATGTTAAATTGTTTAAAGGGGGAATTCCTTCAAGGTACGGAGGCAGAGTGTCCTCCGTTTTGGAAATCTTCCAAAAAGAGGGCAATAGTAAGGAGTTAAAAGTAAATGGAGGTATTGGTGCAGTTGCCAGTAGATTACTGGTAGAAGGCCCCATCATCAAAGATCGGGCCGCATTTTTGGTTGGAGGCAGAGCATCCTACGCCCATTTATTCCTTCCCTTATTTGATGTGGAAAATTCAGCCTATTTTTACGACCTCAATACAAAATTGAATTTTAAGATAAATAGCAAAAACAGTATTTATTTATCGGGATACTTTGGTAGAGATGTCTTCAGGATTAGCGAGAGTTTTATCAACACCTACGGCAATGCCGTGATGAATTTTAGATGGAACCATCTGTTTACTGACAAATTATTCTCTAACCTCTCCTTAATCTATTCCGATTACTATTATGGTTTAGAACTGGATTTTGTTGGTTTTAAATGGAATTCTGGAATACAGAACTTTAATTTCAAATACGATTTCAAACATTATATAAGCAACACTTTTCAGTTGAATTATGGACTAAATAATATATATTATCAATTTAATCCTGGTAAAATTGAACCAAACCGGCCTAACTCCGGGATACTTGAAGACCAACTGATACAAAAATATGCCAATGAATTAGCCCTATATGTGGATATAGAGCAAGAAATTTCAGATAAATTAAATGTACAATATGGGGTACGATTAAGCAGTTTTATGAGATTGGGTCAAGATGAACTAAATGTATATAGCAACAATAATCCCGTGCAGTTTGATCCACTTTTACAAATTTATCAAAAAGCAGATCCCTTATCCACTATTAAACCTAAGCGTAACGATAATCTAGCGACTTACACAAACTGGGAACCACGCTTGGGCCTGTCCTATACGTTTAATCCAGATAACTCTGTAAAAGCTAGTTATACCAGATTGGCACAATATTTACATTTAATTTCCAATACAAGTTCCCCAACACCATTGGATGTGTGGACACCAAGTGGCCCTTTTATTAAACCACAACTTCTGGATCAATATGCCGTAGGTTATTTTAAAAATATAAAAGACGGAAAGTATTCCTTGGAATCGGAACTATTCTATAAGACAATTCAAAATCGTATCGATTATATAGACGGAGCAAACCTTATTGCCAATGATGCAATAGAGCAAGTTATATTAAATGGAGAAGCTAGGGCCTATGGTTTAGAGTTTTTGGCAAAGAAAAATATAGGTAAATGGCAGGGATGGCTTGCCTATACTTTATCCAAATCAGAACAAAAAACTCCAGGTAGAACCCTTGTAGAAAGCGGGATAAATTTTGGAAAATGGTATAATACACCTTATGACAAAACACACGACCTTTCCGTGTATAGTAGTTTTGAGCTTAATGACAAATGGAGTTTCAATGGTAATTTTGTGCTCCAAACCGGTCAACCGACCAATTATCCCATCGGACAATTCGAATTTCAGAACTTAACCGTGCCGTATTATGGCCCTAGAAACAAAGAGAGACTCCCAGCCTATCATAGAGTAGATATTTCAGCCACTCTTACCCCCAGAAAAAATAGGAGAAGGAAATTAAAATCTGAATGGGTCTTTAGTATTTACAACCTTTATAACCGAAAAAATGCAGCGTCCATTGGTTTTAGTAGAAATTCCGATACCGGGGTCAATGAGGCGGTAAGAACCTCAATCTTTGGGATAGTACCGGCGGCAACGTACAATTTTAAATTTTAAAGAAATGCGTAGAATATTCTTTATCCTATTATTAGTACCAATACTTGCCTGTCAGGATGTTATTGATGTAGAACTTCCAGTTGGAGAACCTAGATTGGTAATAGATGCAGTGATTCGCATAAACGATACTAGCCAGACCACAACAAGGATACGGGTAAAGGCTAGCCAAAGTAGTTCTTTTTTCGATTCTATTACACCCGCGGCATTGCAAAAAATAAGTGTTACCAATACGAAAAACAACACGTTTATTTATTTACAAGAAACTGATTTCGGTACTGGGGTATATGAAGCAACTTGGGAAACAGCTCAACTTATTGATGGGGAACTAGAACTCAATCTAAATTATGAAGATCAGGCCTTCCAAGCTAAAACAAAATTTATCCCCACAGTACCAATTGATTCTTTAAGACAAGGATCAAGTAATTTATTTGGTGATGATGAAACCGAGGTCTTGGTTCGTTTTACTGATAATGGCGAACGAAGGGATCATTATTTGTTTGACTTTAATTTTGGTGAATATCTAGTTACCGAAGATGAGTTTTATCAGGGTCAGCAATTTGAGTTATCATTTTTTTACGATAAAGATCTTAAGGACCAAACCGAACTTAAAATAAGCCTTATTGGTGTAGATAAAGTATTCTTTAATTACATGAACCAGATTTTACAGCAAAGCGGTTCTACTTCCGGTCCATTTAGTACTCCTACTACTACAGTTAGAGGCAACATTATAAATATCAGTGGTCAAAATAATGATAATTTTGCATTGGGCTATTTCGCCGTGTGCCAAACTTTTTCACGCACTATAGTAATTAATAAAGAGACAGCTAGTAATTAATATAATAGCTTAAACCATATTATAATGAGAACAAATAAAGACCTTTTGGTTAAAGGATTAAAATTTTTAGCATATACCCTATTACTAATGTTCACTGCTCCAGTGGTAATATATCAAGCTTTTAAAAACGAGGATCATCCTTTGTATTGGCCCGTATTAATTTTTGGTCTGATATTGGCAATCGGAGCTGTTAGTCTAGGATTCTACGGCATTAAAACGATAATGGATTCACTTTTTAATAAAAATAGCACGAACAAAACCACCGAATAATATATTACTAAAATAGTATTCATCTATTAACATGTTTAATCCTAATCTTATATCTCCTATAAATTATTCTGCTTTGAGGCTAAGGGTTTATGTTCTCCTCTCTTTACGTGTAAAAGCCCAATTTTCGTAATTAATAAAAAATTTTAATATGAAGACACTATTTGTGGATATGGACGAAGTGTTTGCGGATACGTATAATGCGCATATTGAACTATACAATAAAAAATATAATGAGCACCTCCATGTAAACGATTGCATCGGAAGGGAAGTATGGCAATCCGTTCCTGAAGACAGGCGGCATATTGTAAAAAATCACGCTAGAACCGATGGCTTCTTCCGCGGATTAAAGCCAATAAAAGACAGCCAGAAGGTAATGAAGTTGCTATCTGAAAAGTATGATCTATATGTAGCCTCTGCCGCGATGGAATTTCCTAATTCCCTAAGAGAAAAAAGTGATTGGTTGGATGAGTACTTTCCTTTTATCCATTGGAAAAATAGAATTCTATGTGGTCACAAACACATTCTTAAAGGTGATATTCTAATTGATGACCGCAGTTATAACTTAGAATCTTTTAACGGTAGAAAAATATTGTTCAGTTCACCACACAACATGCATACCACTGGATTTGAACGTGCAGACAACTGGATGGAAGTCGCTGACTTATTATTATAAGGTTTAGTTTCTCTCTAGGCCTCACTAACGGCCTACACGTACCAAAAAAAGAGCACATCGTGACCCGTTGCGACAACACCCCTACGTCCGTATAGCAGTCGGACATTGTTCACCCATCATCCAATGATAAGACAGAATCCTTCAACGCAAAAACAAAATCTTTTAGGGCTCTGCTCAGGCGTAAGGAATACGAAATTCTTCCTCTTTAGGTTAACTCAACTAATTGCATAACTATTCAAATACCCAGAGATTGGACGTGATCCTTGATCCCAGAATCCTTCAAGGCAAAAATAAAATCCTTTAGGGCCCAGTGCAGAGGCGTGAAAAATGTAGAGTTCTTCCTTTATAGATTAACAACAATTTTTGCATAAACACAACAATTGGTCATGATCCGTTACCGGCTCGCGCTAGCCTACAGAAGTAAAAAGAAGCAGGTTGGGATAGGGGCAAAAAAAAAGTCCCTCCATGTTTCCATGAAGGGACTCTTAAAAAAAGGCGGCGGCCTACTCTCCCACTTGATATAGCAGTACCATCGGCGCAGACGGGCTTAACTTCCCTGTTCGAGATGGTAAGGGGTGGGCCCCGTCGCCATGGCCACCTAAAATCTTTGGCTCGCAATCCTTATTTATAAGGAGTACGCACCGCGCCACTGGGGCGCAATATCGTTGACATAATAGGGACAGGGCATACTTGCCAGAAAGGGCAAGGGCAAGGTAAAGTACGTGGTAACGTGGTATATAATAAAAAAGGTTTGTCGTGTCCCGGAGTTTCCCCCGGGACAACATTTGCGCAAGCCAACGGGCAATT
>NZ_AUCB01000023.1 GCF_000429545.1 Arenibacter certesii DSM 19833 | reverse complement strand
AAATATTGTTTGCCGAATATCCCGACATAAAGGTAGCCTTCGACCTGGTACAGGGGCTCAGGAACATATTCAATACAGCCACTACTATACAAACGGCATATACGAAACTGGCACACTGGCACAAGGACGTAGAGGCTTCGGGCTTTAAAAGCTTCCAAACAGTGGCTAACAGTATCAGCGTTAATTACAGATCTATACTGAACTATTTTATAAATAAAAGTACGAATGCCTCGGCAGAATCATTCAATGCAAAAATTAAAGCGTTCAGGGCACAATTCAGAGGGGTGAAAAATGTAGAATTCTTCCTTTACAGATTAACTACAATTTTTGCATAAACACAACAATTGGTCATGATCCCGGATTCCCATCCTTCTTCGCCATTTATTATCTGTCTCAGTACATCTCTAGAGAAAACATGTAGAATTTCTGGATCGTAATCAATTATATCCATCACTTTTCCGTTGTACTTAAAGAATTTGTACAATTCCTTCATTCTCGGGTGCACTTTAACGGTATTGCTGGTCATAACTTGCCCCGTTTCTTCATTTCTCATTGGATATAGATATACTTTCAAGTCCTTAAAGAATAACTTTCCAAAGGCCTCTAAAATACCTCCACTTAGGTGTCGGTAATACTTTTCATCAAATATATCGACAAGGTTATTTACGCCCATCGTAAGACCAATCTTGGCTTTGGTATAATTGCTAAAATATTCTACCAATCTATAATATTCCTGAAACTTAGATATCATTACCGTATGGCCCAAGGAGCATAAAAGCTCTGCGCGGTCCATAAAATCTTGTTCATCTATTTTTCCAGAGGCCTTAAGATTAGACAACGTAATCTCAAAAATAACTACTGTGTTCTCTTCTTCTACCTTAGGTTCCCTGATAAATATGTCATAGGATTTTTTAAACATATCCATATTTACCTTGGTCACCGGTCTAAAGCTACCCCTAAGCGCCAAAATATTCTTTTTGTAAAGGATGGTTGCCGGAAGAAGGTTATTGCCGTCAGGACCAAACATCACCGCATCGGTCATATTATTTTTGATCAACTCAAGACTCATCAGCCTATTGTCTACTTTAGAAAAATTAGGTCCAGAAAAATTTACCATATCAATTTCTACGGTATCCTTGTCAATATGATCATAGAGATACTTTAATAATTTTGTGGGTTTATCATACTTATAAAAAGCACCGTAAATAAGGTTTACCCCAACAATTCCAAGAGTTTCCTGCTGTAGTCGGGCCTCATTTTGTTTAAATCGAATATGAAGGACAATTTCGTTAAGATCTTTCTGATTAGGTTCTAGCTGATATCTGATCCCAATCCATCCATGTCCTTTATACCGCTTCGAAAAATCAATTGTAGCTACAGTATTGGCATAGGAAAAGAACAATCTTTCTGGATGCTTATCACGGCTAATTCTGTTTTCCATATGTTCCATCTCATGATGCAACATTTTATTTAGCCTAGACTGGGTTACATATCTGCCATCTTCCTCCACGCCGTAAATAGCATCACTAAAATCCTTATCATAGGCGCTCATGGCTTTCGCTATAGTTCCTGAAGCTCCACCGGATCTAAAAAAATGTGCGGAGGTTTCTTGACCGGCACCAATTTCGGAAAAGGTCCCGTATATATCGGGATTTAGATTTATACGTAAAGTTTTCGCCTTAATGGACGGAACATTGGTAAATGCAATCTCTTTTTTCAAAATAAATGATATAATAGCATATTTGCTTTGCACAAAGTTAATAAGATAACACTATCTATTAAATAAATAAATTATAAATTTGAATTAAACAAAAATAAGCTTGAAAATTACATTTTTAGGAACTGGTACATCACAAGGCATACCAGTGATTGGCAGTAAACATCCAGTTTGCCTTAGTGAAAATCCAAAGGACAAAAGGCTTCGCGTTTCCGTTTTAGTATCTTGGGATAATTATAATTATGTTATAGATTGCGGACCCGATTTTAGACAGCAAATGCTTGTTAATAAGGTGGTAAAGATCGATGGCATTTTATTTACCCATGAACATGCAGACCATACTGCAGGAATAGATGATATAAGACCCTTTTTTTTTAGACAGGGAGATATTCCCATTTATGGACACGAGAGGGTTATTAGCTCCCTGATGAAACGATTTGATTATATCTTTGCTGATGAAAATAGATATCCGGGTGCTCCAGGCGTTGAAGTAAATACCGTTAGGAATAACAAGCCTTTTAAAATTGGAAATTTAATGGCAATACCGATTGAAGCCCAACACAATAGATTGCAGGTTTTTGGATTCAGAATATCTGATTTTGTTTATCTTACCGATGTAAAAAGCATTGAAAACGTAGAGATGGAAAAAATTAAGGGGGCAAAAGTATTGGTAATTAATGCGTTACGTATAGAACCACATCACTCTCATTTTAATTTAGAAGAAGCTTTAGCGTTTATAGATGTTATAAAACCTACAACTGCCTACTTAACTCATATTAGTCATTTATTAGGATTTCATGACGAAGTTGAAAAAAAATTGCCAAAAAATGTCCACCTAGCTTACGATAACCTAATAGTAGAGTGCTAGGCAAAATATCTTTCCTTAAAGGGTAATGATAAGGAATCCTTTAAACTTAAAATCCCTAATCAAAATATCAATTAATTACAGCTATGAAACAAAAAATCTTCTTTTACTTATTTTTATTTATTTCTTTAATCGCCCTATATCAATTTATTAGCACTAATAATATGTTGAAGGCTAAAAACGGGTTAATAGAAGCTAAGGCGGAAAAATTGGGGAAATTGGAAGATTCAATTAGGGGCCTGCAAGTAAGGGTAATGGATATGCAGTATTTCTCTTTGGATAATAATGACGATGCGTTGTCTTATTATGACGATCTAAAGTTAGATTCGCCAAGTTCTTATATAATAGATAAGTTATTAGAAACCAATGAGAGTAAAGGGGATAATCCTTTAGTACCTTATGAGGGGATGGAAGGTGATTTTAAAATCAACAAAATTAAAGTATTGAACCACAAATGGATCTTAGCCGATTTTTCTGATGGAAAATTTTGGGGAGAGCTATTGATAAAGTTCGATTTAAAGGATGATTTGGGGGTAGATTTCACCCTAATAGACCACCTATTGTATACCCGAAGCTAAAGGCATCGCGATATAGACTGCAACCAATTAAGGTGATAAAGCATGAATAAATAAGGTCGATACATTTTCTTTTACAGAGGTATCGACCTTATATATCATGGATAAAATTTTATAAAGTGAGCAGTGTATTGAACTTATATTTTATCCTCTAACCACTTTTTAAAAGAATAAAAATTTTGAGGTGCTACACCATGGCCTACTGGAAATTCCTCATAAACATGCTCTATTCCTAGCTCGGTCAATGTTTCTGGTACCTTTTGTGCCCACGAAACAGGAATCACTTGGTCTACACTCCCGTGTGAGGCATAGATATTTAAATGCTTATGATCATTTTCCTGATAGTTCTCAGAAAGCATAGGTATGCTTATGTATCCACTTAAAGCGATCACATTTTTAACCATTTGCGGATAGGTAAGTGCTACAGCGTAACTTAATATAGTACCTTGACTAAAACCCAAAAGGGATACATTAGTTTCGTCTAACCCATAAGTGCTACAAGCTTCTTCTATAAATACCTTTATTTTATCACGAGAAAGTTTTGCTTGTGCATCATCGTTCCATTTTCCTCTATCCGCTTCAAAATTAATTGCATACCACATATTGCCAAATGGCTGCATAGGGTAGGGGGCTCTTACCGATATTATGCATAGTTCCTTTGGCAGTTCAGGAGCAAAGGAAAATAGATCCTCTTCATTGCTTCCATAACCATGGAACATAAAAAGAACCGGGGCTTTACCGTTAGTTATATTTGATGGTCTAATTAAGTGTTCTAAAGAAAGTGTTGCTGTAGTCATTTTAAGATATAAAAGTGAACCATTTTTGAAAATAGGGGCCAAGAATCGGTACTTCTTGTTTTTTGTCATTTAAGGCTCCTAAGAATCCATAGAACCATAGAACTACATAAAAAATGTATAGTCCGTACCAGGCATATTCACTGTACCAGTTACTTAGAAATATGGCAACTCCTAAAAAAATAAGGTGTAACCCAAAAGCTTGGCGTGTATGGAACCTTGCAAATTCATTTTTAGGTTCGGAATTCATAGATATGGCAATCAGCGCACCGACCATAGTCATATACGCAACAATTGCAGTTGTTTTCCCCTCTTTTATTGTTTCATTCATGTAGGCAAAGTTACTTTAACTTTAAATTATAAGCATAAAAAGAGGCCCTTAAAAGACCTCTAATTGTGTTATAATTATAAATTTTATTTTCCGATACTTCCAATTAATGGAAGATCTTCTAGTTTACCGCTATTAGCATTAATCACTCCCAAAATGGCAAAGGCAAAGGGTACCCACCTAAGGATGCCTAAAAATCCTATGCCTAATAGGGATAGCATAAATAAGGCGATAGATAAAACTAATGAAAGGATCCAAACTCTTAGCGATTGCTCTATATGAAATTGGACGAAAGCATTCTTCTTGTTGCTATTCACTATAAAGGCAATAAGTAATCCTATTAGGAATAAGTAACTTACCATTGCCATGGTCTTCCCTTCATTTATAGTCTGCTGATCCATTTTGGTGTTGTTTAGTCATTAATTTCAAAGTTAGTGAATTAATTGGTTGTTGCCTATTATCCCTATTGCCCTTCCCTTCATTTTGCTATCTAGGAATGCGCTATTTTTTGAACTAGAAAGGATGTCCTCTTCTGTAAAGGTATATTTAATATCAGGATTAAATAGGGTTAAAACTGCTTTCTCACCAATTTTTAGACTCGGATTAGATAGACCGTATCGCTCCCTTCCTTTGGTAAGCAGCGCTATAGTGTTTTCTAGGCCTAATAAACTATTTAGTATTCCAAAAGCACTTTCTAAACCTATGGTTCCGTTGGCTGCATTGTCAAATTCTACTCTCTTAAGCTCAATATCCATGGGCCTATGATCGGTTGTAACAAAATCGATCACTCCATCCTTAAGGCCTTTCAGCAAAGCCTTACTGTCTTTATTTGTTCTAAGGGGTGGCATTAGCTTGAACCTAGAATCAAAACCAAGCAATGTTTCATCTGTAAAGCAAAGATTGTGGATGGCGACACTACAACTTACATCCAATCCTTTTTTCTTTGCTTCTGCTATTAATTTTACAGATTTAGCGGTAGATATTGTTGGGACGTGTAATTTTCCACCAGTATATTCTAGAATAAACAGGTCTCTTGCTAAATTTAATTCTTCCGCCATATGGGGAATTCCCTTTAATCCCAATTTGGTAGAAACTTCCCCTTCATTTACTATTCCTTTTCCAGTAATTTGCTTATCCATAGGAAAGCTTATCACTAATCCATTAAAATTATGGGCGTATTGCAAGGCCACCTTCATCAAGTTAGGGTTGCTTATAGGGCGCTTATAATCGTAAAACCCTACGGCCCCAGCACTTTTCATATCGTATAGCTCGGCCAAACTTTCTCCTTCAGACTTTATGGTCAAGGCTCCTAGAGGATGAATGTTAACAGCATTTGATCTTGCGGCATTCTTAAAAAAAATGATATCGGAACTACTGTCTGGAACCGGATTGGTATTTGGGTTAAGCACAATATCTGTAAAACCACTGCGAGCTGCAGTATAAAGCCCGTTGGCAATAGTCTCTCGTTCTTCGTAACCTGGTTCTCCAAAGCTGACTCCAGAATCGAACCAACCTATAGATACATGCAGATTATGGTCCTCAATAACTTGGACATTGTCACTAACGTCTATGTTGGGCGCTATATCCTTAATGATACCATCTTGAATGTGGATATCCAGCTTTTTTAGATGATAATCAGAATTAGAAGAATCTACTATTGTGGCGGATTTTAAGAGTATGTTCATTTTAAATATTTTTGAATAAGAACTTCTATTAGGATAAATGCCAATGCTAAAGTAATAAACCATTTCCAAAGCTCCTTTATACTATGGTCACTTTCTATTTGTTGGAATAGTAGGTCCAAGTTATTATTAACAGAATTAGCAGATAGCTCATTAATTTCTAGGTAGTTTAATTTGCTTTCATTTCTAGGGTGATTAAAACTTATCATGGCCATATTTTTATTGGCAACACCAATGTTATAATTTCCAGCTGTGGCTGGCAATTCTTTAAAGCTTAGTGCCGTTTTATTGGCGTAGGTCTGCTGATAGGGGATAAATTCTATATTATTACCAGACACCTTTAAAATTCTATCTTTATCTAGTACTATTGGCAAGTCTATGGTAGTTTCCTCTCCTATTAGCTCATAAATCTTTGGAAGTTTTAGGCTGTTCCATCCCATATTGTAAAAGGTAGGCACAACCAATGGCGATCTATTAAAATTGGAATAATCTAAAGAAATTGGGGCGGTAAACAGGTAAATTCCGTTAGCGGCTACTAAAAACGGATCTCCATTATCCAATGTGAGTAGCTTTGGTAGATTAGAATTAATTTTATAATATTTTTTTAAGCTAGGATATTGAAAGTTTGTTATCTTTTCTTCAAATACGTGTTTGTATAAAGGGTGTTCAAAACTAATAGTACTCACTTTTCGCTCCTCTGTACTTCCTGAGATAAAGGAGGTATTTAAATTGTTCGTTAGGAACAAGTTATAACTGGACAGGTCTGCGTCCATATGGGGAATGATTACGATGTTTCCACCATTTTTAACGAATGATTGTAGCACGTTCTGCAATGCAGCAGGGATACTCTCTAGTTCATTAAGTATAATCAAGTTTTGTGAATCCAGCTCCCCATAATTCAAGGATCTTAATAGAAAATCGGAGTAGGTGAATTCATCTTCCCTGAAAATTCTGCTTAAGAATTGACTAGGTGCTTCGCTTACCGATAGTACATTGATTTTTTCTTTTTTGTCGATATTAAAATAAAGCTGATTATCATATTCAAGTCCCGAATCGGATATGGTAATTTTTCCATTAATTATTTCATTGACAGGTAGGGTAAATACAATATTACTTTTATGCTCTTCATTAAACGTTGCCGATGTTTTCGCAATCAATTTATCATCATTATATAATGAAACAGGAAGGTTTTCCCTATTGGTATTGCTAGAGAGTTCACAAATCAGATTCAAGGTTTCAGGAGTGGCTTCTGCAATATAAACAGTATCAATGGCAACATTACTAAGGTCTTTTGAACGGGCTGGTACCAGATGTAAATTTGCATTTTTCAAGGAATCCAAGGCCAGGGATGGGGCATGACTTTGAAAATCTGAAATAAGGATTAATTCATTGTTGGGGTTCTCAGGATCTTTAATTAGGCTTTTAGCTTTAAGATAGATTTGATCGAAAGGCATTTGGTTCCCTGTATAGGTTAAGGAGAGAAGGTCTTTCTTAATATCGTCCGTGTTTACATCTTTAAAAAGCTGCTCATTAGTAAAGAGGCTAAAACTAAGTGTTGTAGGCGCCGATCTCAATAATTCCTGAACCTTATTCTCTAAAAGAGTACCAGTAACATCAGTTGCTTGCATACTAAATGAATTATCCAAGTATATTATGATCTGGCTATTTTTTAAAGCCGACTTTCCTGGATAGAATGGTTGAGCAAAAGCAATGATTAAGGCTGTTAGCAATAGGAGGCGTGTAAATAATAAGAGCCACTTTTTTAGAACATTACTTTTTCTAGATGCTGCAATTACCTTTTTTAGGATCTTAACATTGGTAAAAGAGGTTTTCTTAAATCTGCGAAGTTGAAATAGGTGAATGAGAATAGGGATGAGCAATAAAAAAAGCGACCAAAGAACTTCCGGATGTTTAAACAGCATTCCCAAATTTAATTTTTCAAATATAAGAAAGATATTAGAGGACAATCTAAAATTTATGCTAGGATTTTTAGGAGAAAACTATTAGCGTAGCTAGGAATGGAAGGAGGTGTTACATAGTATAAGGTTAATATGAAATACATCTAGAAAAGAGTATACCTTGATTATTACCTAAGGTACAGTACCAATATTTAACAAAAGAAAAAAAAATCCTGAGCAAAGACCTTGTCTAATTCCGATAAGTAGTCTCGAATAAACTCTTGGGCTTCCTTGTTGGCAACGGATATTATAATCTGTGGGTTTTCTAGATTCTTCAGAAGCCTATAATGCTGCATCGTTTTTCCGTAAATATCTTTGCCAATTTTATTTGAATTATTACAAATCCAGAAGAATTCTACCTGACTATTAATCAGTTTTTTAGAAATTTTTTTTCCTTTCTTTCCTGCACCCCAAACTACGAGTGGTCTGTTCCTATCTTGGTCTAGCTTAAGGAAGTAAGAAATCTTAATGTCTAAGAAGTTATTTTCGGCGTAATGTTCGTGGGTTCTAGAGGTTCGGTGATTATAGTCGCGCCAGAAATGTAAAATTGCTTTGGTTGGTATACATTTTATTCCGTGTTGATAGAAGCGAAAGGCTAGGTCGTAATCCTCTGGGTAGCGGTCTGGTAAAAATGCGCCTACGAGGTCCAGATCGGTTTTATGTACCATCCAGCAGGGAGACGGAATAACACATTCCTTGTATATTTCGGAAAAGTTTGTTCCTGTTTCAATTAATTTATTTAACCACTTTTCGTAACTTTTATAACCGTTTCCAAGCTTTTTTTCCGAGAAATACTTCACCTTTCCCAAGGCAATGTATCCCTTGCCACTTTGTTGTAGGCTTTTAACCATTAATTCCAATCTGTTACTGGCCATAACATCATCAGAATCCATTCTAGTGATTAAGGTCCCAGTAGTCATAGAATAAGCGGTTCTTAGGGCTTCTATTATGCCCTGCCCCTTGTTCTTATGAACTTGGATCCTAGACTCTTTTTGGGCATAGGCTTTAATTATTTGAGCGCTGCTATCGGAAGAATGGTCGTCTATGGCCAATACTTCCCAATTGGGATAGGTTTGATCAATAATAGAATCGATACAAAAGGGCAAGAATGCCTCGGTGTTTTTAAAAGGTATTAGGATGCTTACTTTCTGACCGCTCATGTACTATGCCGCTAAATTATTTGGTAGGCTTTAATGGCGATTCCAATTCATTAATTGCAGCCAACATAGCCTTAAAACAGGCTTCTTGGGTCTTTTGATCGCTTCCCTTTTCTTTTTCTGTATGGTAACTCTTTATAAATTCACTTGCCGATGACCATACCGTTTGCATAACACCCATAAATCGCTCTTTCAATGGGGAAGCAGAATTTAGTTTGAATTGATGCATCATTTCTACTTGAGCTTTTGCTACTTCTGGTGTTCGCCATGGAGAACTAATAACGTTCAATCCTTTAAGGGCAAATAGGGCGGGGGTAGGCACCGCTTTCTCGTAATGCCAATCGCAGATAATAATGGATGTATCAATCATATCAATGGCTCTGGCGGTATTATTCATGCTAGCCTCCCACATACCGATTCCAGAAGTAGCCCCGTCTATTAGTCTATCCCCCCAAATCCAAAGCTGTTTGCCATTTTTCATTAGATGCGCATTAATCTTATTGACTTCATTGGCGAATAAGGCTGCTGGGTCTTTCCCTTTACACCTAGGGCAGTGCGCGTCGGCAATATAAAAAACCTCATCCATTCCCGCATGAAAGGCATCTGCCTCAAAGACTTCCATTATTTCATCCATCAAATCAAAGACAACATTATGGACCTCTGGATGTAATGGGCAGTAGCTCTTGCAGTATAAGTCATCTTGATTAGGCCATTCGTAATTCTTTGGCAGATTTACATGTGGTGTTTCATCAAATTCTGGATAAACTTCCAATAGCTTTGAGTTTTGCTCTGCCCAACTTTGGTGTCCCAATAAGTTTACTTGTGGAATTAATTTGATTTCATGCTTCTTAGCTGCAGCAACCAGTTGCTTTACCTGACTTCTAGACAAAGGAGCCTTGCCTCTTAGTTCTGGTCTAGATTCATATGCATAGTTATAATCTACCCTTAAAACCAAGGTATTGATGCCATTTGGACCTAACTCTTCGTCCATAAATTTCACAAATTCATCAACGCCATTAGGCGTCGGTGCAGCAATACAAAGTCCTTTTATTTCAAATAAATCCTGAGCAGATGCTAATGTGGTTGCTAAGAAAAGGAAGGGAATAATGAGCTTTTTCATAGTAATAATAATGGTTTAGGTTGGTGTATTATTATCTTAGGAAAATGAATTTCGATAATTAATTACAATCACTAAAATAATTGACAGGTTATTTTTAATCAATTCAATTTTAACACCTTATGAATTGTTTCTTCAACCATTGGTTCCATAACAGAATAGCCTTCGGCAGTAGGGTGAACTTCGTCTTTTGCATACTTTTTGGGAAGGCCATTTCTTTCATCCGCCATTGCTGAAAAGTAATCTAGATATAAAAATCCGTTATTCACGGCATATTCTTTTAACAACGTGTTTAAAGCAGGTATTTTTTCATTCGGTTTTAACCCAGGTCGCCATGGATAGTCATAGGCGGGTAATACTGAAGAGATAATTACCTTAATTCCGTTAGCTTGTGCTAATTGAGCCATGGATTTAATATTATCTACTATCATTTCTAAAGAAGATGGACCGGTATTACCAGCAATATCATTGGTGCCAGCTAAAATCACCACCACTTTTGGTTGAAGATCTAAAACATCTTGCCTAAACCTAATAAGCATTTGCGGAGTGGTCTGTCCGCTTATACCTCGATTGATATAAGGTTTCCCTTCAAAGAATTCAGGACGAGTGTTCAGCCACCCAATGGTTATGGAGTTCCCCATAAAAACCACTCTATTTTCGTTTTCTGTTGGGGGTGCCAATTTTTTATTTTCCTCTTTAAACTGTTGTAGTCCTGGCCAATCTTGGGCGACGCTGGGAAGGGTAAAAAATAGGGAGAAGGCAAAATAGGCTGCTAATCTAATTGTAGTTTTCATTTACGTAGTATTCGTTAGATAATTTAATTCCAAGTGTTTATAAAAAAAACGTTAATGATTCTAAAAGTAATATAATTAATTCTTGCTTGCAGTTGCAATTTGCAAAGGATTGCTCATAGCTTAAAAAAAAATATCTTTCCGCTAGTTAACGGTATTATTAAACCAATCTTTTTCTTTTTGGTTTAACCTTAAATCCTGAATAATCTTGTCTTTTGTAGGTCTTAATTTTACAAGGTAAAGCATTAAAAATACAGTAATTACCAAATAAAAAATAGTGTTGTTTTTCATATAGGCAAAAATCCCCATAAACGCGGCCCCTTCTAAAAGTGCAAATCGTATAAGGCTCACCTGTAAATATTTGTGTAATTTTTCTTTTAAAGGGCTTTCCTTGTTTATAGAGGTCAGTGACTTACTATATATAAAATCACCTCCGAAATAGGCTAGCAAACCTAATAAGGGTACTAAATAGATAAACAGGTCCTCTTTGACAGCAAAACCGCTTGTAATTTCTCCTTCATGGAGATATACATAGATTCCTATTAAAAGAAGGAATATCACCAATACAGCATGCATTAGCGAAAGGGATGTTATATACCGTTTAGGCTTTAATGATGTATGTGGGGGATTATTCATGGATAAAATAATTGTGAATTTTAAGGTTATGTTACTCCAAGATTTTAGGACTTACGGACTTTATTGGGCAACTTATTTAAAACATAATGATGGAGGATGTATCTCTTAATATTAAAATCGATTAAAAATAAGAAATAATAGCAGTTTAGCCCAAGCGAATGCCATTTTACTCACTTGGTGAGATTTGAATTCCCCGGCGCTTGCCTGCCCGCTCCGATCAAGCGGGCGACGATTTGATGATCTTTGTTTTCCGCACGATGCTCCATAGGCTTGCCATGAGGTAATTGAATAATGATTCAATAGGGTAGTGCGTTTGTTAATTGAATATCTAAGGAAAACCTAGAATTTTTCAAAAACGCCTAAGCCAAACAGGGCGAAATCGTACTTAACTGGATCTAAAGGATCTAACTTGCGCAGTTGGGTATCCAATTCCATCAAGGCTTTTCTATCGTTTTGTTTTCTTCTAACCAATCCCAATTTTCTTGCTACATTCCCTGAATGTACGTCCAAAGGACAAGATAATTGGGAAGGTTTAATGCTTTTCCATATTCCGAAATCTACCCCAGTATCGTTATTTCTTACCATCCATCTTAGAAACATGTTTATTCTTTTTGCCGCTGAACCCTTTAGAGGATCCGAAACATGTTTGGTGGTTCTTGCTTGATGGGGCAATTCAAAAAAAACAGTTTTAAATTGGGAAATGGCGCTTTGCAGCGAATCCAATTCACTATGTTTATGAAAAACACTTTCTAATCCCCCGTGATTTTTATAGATATTGTTTAAGCTGCGAACAAAATATGTTAGATCATTTCCATTAAATGTCCTATGTACAAATTCCTGAAACCTATCAAGGTCATTTTCTTGGTAATTCATAATAAAGTCGTAGGGAGAAGAATCCATCAACTCTATCATTCTTTCAGCATTTTTTATGATGCTCTTTCTGTTACCCCAAGCTATGGTTGCGGTTAGGAATCCACTAATCTCTATATCTTCTTTCTTACTGTATTGATGTGGAATTTGCAGAGGATCGGTAGTCAGAAAATCTGGGTTATTATACTGATAAGATTTAGCATCCAGAAACTCCTTTAGTTCTTTTTTTGTCATTCCAATGGAAAATTTAATAATTTCATTATTACTAGAGGTACTAGTAATACTCCGTTATGAGAGGCATGAAGGAATATAGCCCATTTAAGGCCCATTCTAATACGTATGTACCCTAAAATTGCGCCAAGAATAATTTGGGGAGCCACAACAATAAGGGAAAGAGCATATAATTCATTGGAAAGTTCAAAGTTGGATAGATGTACACCGCCAAAAAGCACTATGGAAGTATAATAAACATATTTAAAATAAGTTTTATCTTTAAACCATGTTAGAGGACCACGAAAGAGGATTTCTTCTAATACGGGAGCCAAAACGGCAACAAAAAAAATAACGGAAAAGGTGGACTTTTCAAGCCATTTTTCACTGGCATGTGTGCCTAAATCAACTCCCGAAATTTCTGTAATTAGACCAAGAAATATACCTGTAGATATCCCAAGGACCAACCCTAATATTAAGAGTTGAAACATAACATTTAGTTTAGTTCCCGTGGAAATATGCCGCCATTGGGCACCATCTGGCGATTTAACAAAACTCCATACTCGTATCAGCATGTTTATTTTGTTATAGAGCCATCTACCATGGTCAGTTTTCTATCTGCCATATTGGCTAGCTCTTCATTATGCGTAACTATCACAAACGTCTGCCCAAATTTATCTCTTAGGTCAAAAAACAGTTTGTGTAGATTATCTGCACTTTCGGAGTCTAGGTTTCCGCTTGGTTCATCGGCAAAAACAATTACAGGGTCGTTTACCAAAGCCCGGGCAACCGCTACACGTTGTTGTTCTCCGCCTGAGAGTTCATTTGGTTTATGTTGCAGCCTATGGGATAAGCCTAAAAAGTTGAGAAGCTCGGTGGCTTTTTTCTCTGCTTCGCTTTTTTTAGTGCCTTTTATAAAAGCAGGAATGCACACATTCTCTAGAGCTGTAAACTCTGGTAAGAGCTGATGAAACTGAAATATAAAACCAATATGGTTGTTCCGAAATTTGGCCAAAGCATTTTCAGAAAGGCGGTTAACCGCTTCCCCATTTATAATAAGATCACTTTCGTTTTTGTTGCTCTGTACATCCAATGTGCCCAAAATCTGCAATAAGGTGGTTTTTCCTGCACCCGAAGGGCCAACGATGGAGATTACCTCACCTTTTTCTATATGGAGCTCCACTTCTTTTAAAACCTGTAGATTTCCGTAGAATTTATTAATGTTCGTTGCTTTGATCATCCTGAGTATATATGGTTCGAAAGTAAACAATCCCGTTAAAAAGGCAAAACACTTGACCTATTCTACGGAATGTTATTTTATAAAAATCAAAATTAGGGTAAATTAGATGGAGTACGTTAAAAAGGTAATAAAAAGAACTTTTACCTGATTTTAGTGAAAAATTTATAATTAGCAGACCAATTTTAAAGTACTTGTATTAGGTTAGGGCTAAAATGATGTTCATGATATCTATAGATTTTTGTGACAATTTTAGCTTATCTAAACACTTGTAAAAAAGAAATACTAATTTCGTAGATTATGCGACTCAAAATATGGAAAGCATAGCAGTTTTTTTATAATAAATAAGATAAATAAAGGTATGACATCATATAAAAACTTAGAAGAATATAACTTAGAGATTACCGACGAGGTAAAAACGAGATATAGGTCTATAATTAATGAAATTGGAGAAGACGTAGACAGGGAAGGCCTTTTGAAAACGCCAGAAAGAGCTGCAAAGGCAATGCTTTTTTTAACACAAGGATATAAGCAAGATGCCGTTGAAATTTTGGAGGGAGCGTTGTTCAAAGAGTCTTATGATGACATGGTAATTATAAAGGATATAGAGTTATACTCCTTGTGTGAGCACCATATGTTACCCTTTTTTGGGAAAGCCCATATTGCATACATTCCAGATGGTCAAATTGTAGGTTTAAGTAAAATTCCAAGAGTAGTAGATGTTTTTGCCAGACGTTTGCAGGTGCAAGAAAGACTTACGCATGATATTCTTGAGTGTTTAAACAACACTCTTAAACCAAAAGGAGTAGCAGTTGTAATAGAGGCATCGCATATGTGTATGATGATGAGGGGAGTTCAAAAACAGAACTCCGTTACTACAACTTCCGGATTTCGGGGACAATTCGAGAAAATAGAAACAAGAAGCGAATTTTTAAAATTAATTAGTTCAGACCTATCTTAAGCAGGGTATTTTAATCATTTTAATTTTGGCATATTAATTGATTTTATCTGGCGTATAATTTTAACCACTATATATGTCGATTTCAATGAATAATAAAAATAAAAATCTTTTACTCGGAATATTGTTTGATGCTATAGGGATGATTTCCTTTGTAATTCCTGGGATAGGGGAGTTTTCAGATATTATTTGGGCGCCAATTGCCGGATGGCTAATGACTAGAATGTATAAAGGTAGTATGGGTAGGGCGGCAGCTGTGGTCGCATTTATTGAAGAATTGTCTCCAGGGTTAGATTTTATCCCCTCATTCACCCTAATGTGGTGCTATACCTATTTAATTAAACCTTCCAAAATAGAGGATTTTATCCATTCTAAAAGGTAGATAAAATTTTTTGTTGATAGATTTAGACCGGTACTTCACGGTACGCACAGGTGCAAGGATATGATCCAAAACATGTCCTAAAATTTAGTTATTGGCTGGACGTATGTTTATATTATTCTCTACTTTTACAAAGAATGAGGAAAAGGTAGAAATGAGGGGCAGTAATTAGTGAAAATCACCTACAGTTTGGTAGCGTTATTTTAATTTTTAGTCTTACCTATAAGATCTTTCCTTTAGTATTGAATCACCTTTTTTATGCTATTTAATCAATATTTATGAAGAGAAGACATTTTGTGAAAAGAACGGCTTTAGGATCTTTAGCCGGGCTATTAGGTGCAGAAATTGTTTTTGGGGCAAATATGCCCGATAATTATGATCTATTGGGATTGCAAGACCCGGATCCATTTAAATTGTTTGGAAAGGACAAGGAAATGTTGGTACTTAACAGCAAGCCTTGGAATATGGAGGCAATGGCGCATCTTTTGGATGATAAGGTAACTCCCAACCCATATATATTTGTGCGTAATAATGGTAAGGTGCCTGAAGATATAGATGAAAAAGAATGGACCATTACTTTTGACGGGGAGTCTGTAAAGGAAAAGAAAACCTTCACCTTAGAGGAGTTAAAGTCCAAGTTTAAGCACTACACCTATCAACTTACCTTAGAATGTGGGGGCAATGGCAGAAAGGAATTTGACCCTCCAGCAAAAGGGAATCAATGGGATATTGGTGCAGTGTATTGTGCAAATTGGACTGGAGTTAGGTTAGGCGATGTTTTGGATTATGTTGGTATAAAAAGTGATGCGGTATATATAGGTTATCATGCCATTGACAAACATCTAAGCGGCGATCCTACAAAGGAACCAATTTCTAGAGGAGTACCCATATCAAAAGCCTATATGGAGGAGACCTTATTAGCGTTCCAGATGAATGGTGAAGATATTCCGTTGGTACACGGTTTTCCGCTACGATTGGTTTGCGGAGGATGGCCTGCATCTACCTCTGGTAAGTGGGTGAATAGAATTAGCGTACGTAACAAGGTGCACGATGGAGAGAAAATGACAGGTTCATCCTATAAAGTGCCTTGTCATCCAGTTGCTGCAGGGGAAGAAGTGAAAGATGAGAATATGTGCATTATTGAGTCTATGCCGGTTAAATCTTTGATTACCTATCCCAAATCTGGGGCACAATTGGCCAAAGGTAAAAAACTGAATATAAGGGGACATGCCTGGGCAGGAGAACTAGAAGTATCCAAGGTATATTATTCAATTGATTTTGGTGTAACCTGGTCTGAATGTACTTTAGAAAAACCGGCTAATAGATTAGCTTGGCAACGCTTTAAGGCGAGTATAGACTTTCCTAAGGCCGGTTATTATGAGGTATGGGCACGTGCCGTAGATGCAAATGGTGAAAGTCAGCCTATGCTAGTTCCTGGGTGGAATCCTAAGGGATATTTAAACAATGCATGCCATAGGATTGCTGTTAAAATTGTATAAATGAAGAGGCAAGAAAATTTTAAAAATCAAGTAAGGTCCATATACAAAGTGCTCGTGGTGTCCTTAATAATGGTATTTCTTATAGGGATATTGGGAATTATATATATGGTGTCACCTTCCTCATTTTCTTTCAAATCGGATCGTCCAGATACGAAGATGATAACCGTGACAGAGGAAGAGGATGATTGGGATAAGGTAGAAAACGGTGTGCATTTAAGAACGGGATTGAAAGAAGCCGATGGACTTATGGCAGTGGTAAATAATTGTACAAATTGTCACTCCGCGCAATTAGTGATCCAAAATCGCATGAGTCGGGAAAGATGGGTAGAAACCATTAGATGGATGCAAGAAACGCAGAATTTATGGGACCTTGGCAATAATGAAGAGGTAATACTGGATTATTTGGTCACCAATTATCCGTTATTAAAAAAGGGCAGGAGAGAGAATCTCACGGATATAGAGTGGTATACTCTTAATGAATGATAGTTAAGTAATAGGAAATGTTTTTCGAAAAATATATAAATGCCTTCACCTCCTCATTTTTCGGGATGGTAAATTGGACTTGGAGGTCTATTACGTTTGATGTTCCATGGTATACCAATTACTTTTGGGGCCTTATTATAATTTCGTTAATTGTTTGGAGCTTGGAGATTTTATTTCCTTGGAGGAAAAGTCAGTCTATTTTTAGAAAGGATTTTTGGTTGGACGGATTTTATATGTTCTTCAACTTCTTCATTTTCGCAATTGTAATTAGCGGGTTTTATAAGGTTTTGGAAGTATTCTTTAATGATATTGGGGTAAAACAGCGTAGTTTAACTCTTTTAGATATGTCTGCATACCCCAACTGGTTGCAGCTGTTGATCTTTTTTATAGTGTTAGATTTTGTACAGTGGTTCACTCATTTGCTACTTCATAAATATCCTTTTTTATGGAAGTTCCATCAAATTCACCACAGTGTAAAGGAGATGGGGTTTGCTGCGCACTTACGATTTCATTGGATGGAAAACGTATTATATAAGCCCTTAAAAACTTTTGGAGTAATGGTTTTAGGAGGGTTTGAGCCGGAGCAAGCCTTTATGGTACATTTCTTCGCCATTACTATTGGTCACCTTAATCACGCTAACATTAAAATAACTTATGGGCCTCTAAAATATTTTTTAAACAATCCTGTAATGCATTTATATCATCACGCATACGAGCTACCTGAAGGAAAAGATGGAATAAACTATGGGATAAGTCTTAGTTTGTGGGATTATATCTTTAGGACCAATTATATTCCTGAAGAAAGTGGAAAACTAAAATTGGGTTTTGAGGGAGACGAGGATATTCCTAAGTCATTCTTTAAACAATTAACCTATGGCCTAAGAAAACCTAGGCCATAGGTAATTAATACCTTGCTAATTAAAGTAGAATCGTAGCCCCTAGGGTAATAGATCTTCCCATATTAAAAATACCATCGGTTTTTAATCGAGATAGATGAGCAATGTATTGTTTGTCTAATAGGTTGTTTGCGCTAAAGTTAAATTTTATGATTTGATTCATAAGTGTTAATTCTCCACTAAAGCCTGCATCCAAAAGGGAATAAGCGGGTGATATGGTCTCATTTTCGCTTATTTTACCTTGTTTAAAGATATTATTCAGCGTTATAAAGGCATTGGATTTTGACCACCAACCGTCTTTTCTCAAAAATTCTACCCTGAATGTATTTGTAAGTTTATTAGCAGGAATTAATGGTAGCGGTTCACCCTTGTCCAATTCTCCAAATACGGTTTGATAGCTACTTTCTAAATGTAACCAATCATAGGGATGGGGGTGTAAATGGAATCCAATTTCCCCTCCGTATAGGGTCGCATCTTGCTGAAGGTATCTATAAACGGATTTATCATTGATAAAGGTTCCATCCGGAGCGATGAAGATGTAATTTCTAACGCTATTGTGAAATCCGTTTATAAAAAATTCCACGTGCTCATTTTTAAACTCCAAGGCCAGATCTAGTTGAATATTCTGTTCATTTTTTAAATCTGCAATTCCTATTTCAAATCTGTTTGCTCCAGCATGGCCACCGTAGGAGGTAAGTTCAGCCAGGTTGGGTGCCCTAAACCCAGTTGCTATATTAAAGCGTCCTGTGAACGCTTCAGAAAAGTTATTTTTGTAACCAAATGCACCGTTAAAACTGTTGAATTTTTGGTTCAATTCGGCAATATATCCTTCTTCTCCCACTATTCCATAGGGGGTTCCAACGATTTTTCTATGATCATACCGTAATCCTAATTGAAAATCGTTGTTTTCATTTAGGTGAAAATGGGTAGTTCCCAAAATGCCAATATCTTGGGTTGTTGCATCCGGAATTAAGGCTTCTTCTCCATAATTTTTGTTGGACTGATGTATCCCTTGTACCCCTAAAACGGTTTCAAATTTTTCCCACTTGGGAAGTTGGTATAAGATATTATAACTAAAGGTCTGAAGCTTCATATCCAAAGCTGTTTCATCATGCCCTTCTTCGTCGCCATGATCTGCCTCACCGTCATGATGGTGGTGTTCTTCAAATTCCTTTCTATCATTGCCAACATAACCAAGAGTAACATCTAAACTAGCATTTTCAAAGAAGATCTTAGTTTTAGAACTTAATATATGGTTATTTATCTTTTGATATGGCAATTCTGGGGTTCTAGAAGTTGTTTGGACGTCAATAGACTCAGGTATCCCTAGGTTAGATTGGTTGTAGTTGTATCTCATTTCAGTGGTGAAAACGGTGTTTTGATACCCCACACCCAATTTTAGGTCTTTCTCGTTAAATCTAGAATTAGTAACTCTTTTTCCATCGCCTCCAGTATAATCTATATGATTATTGGTAGCAACCCTAGCCAAGAACCTGAGGTTCTCTCCAGACGATCTAATTCCAGCATCACTAGAAATTCCCCTAGTGTTAGTATTATAACTTAGATTTACATCGCCTTCTATAGAATGGGCGCTAGCAAACCGTTCTGGATTTAAATACAATACGCCTCCCATAGCATCAGATCCATAGAGTAGGGAAGCGGGACCTTTAATCACTTCTACGCTCTCTATACCTGCTTCGTTAACCCCTAGTCCATGTTCTGCCCCAAACTGTTGATTTTCTAATCGTATTCCCTGGGTGTATACCAAAACTCTATTAGAGGTTAAACCTCTAATAGCAGGTTTTCCTATGCCCACTCCTGTAGAGACTACATCTACGCCAGGAATTTTTCCAATGCCTTCTACCAAAGTAGGTGCTCCCGTAGATTTTAAGGCTGCTACTCGAGCATATTCTACTTTCATCACATTATCGCGCTGTAATTTGTGAAAAGGAGTAGACACGATAACTTCGTCCATTTCTATAGCGCTAGGTGCGAGATTTATATTTAGATTATTCTCTCCTTGTTGGATAACAATATTCTGACTAAAGCTCTGAAAGCCAATGTAAGAAGCTACCACTTTATAATTCCCTAAGGGTAAATTTCCTATTTTAAATTCCCCATTTTCATTTGTAACACCTCCTTTTTGTAAATCTGGGAAATAAATGGAAACCTGCTCCAAAGGTAGGTTGGTGGACTTCTCAGTAATTTTTCCCATAAGGGAATTCTGGGACTGTGTGGTAAAGACTGCCATAGCACAAAGGAATGACAATAGTAGTTTTTTCATTAGTTGAAATAATTATGGATAAAGAATAATCATTTATTATTTGAAAAGAAAATCAGATTAATAAATATGATTTAAAGCTAATACGGTATGCTTCCCTTTTTTGAAAGGTAGTTTCAAAACGTATAAATGTTTCTTTTGTTAGTGTGTTTTAATTCTCTAGATTAAAAATGCTCTTGCATCCCTAAAAAGCTAAGCTTAATAAACCGCCTAAATAAAGTGCATCCCAATCAACTGCCATATCTAACTGTAGATAAAATGTTTTTATTAGTAACATTTCGTCGCAACTAGCGAATTTATATGGAGTAGGGAGATTGCTATATAGATTGTAATCAATCCATAAAAATTGCTTTATTTTGGGTTGTTTGATCGCAGTGAATTTAGATATGCGAAAAGCATATTATACTACGGAGGGTGGTCCCCTTAGGGAGAAGTGCAGTTTTTGATATTTGCTTAAAAACTGATAGTAATCAGCAATTTTCATCGCTTTAGTTTTCCAGATAGGATTATCTAGCCCTTTAAATTCCGGGAAAATAAAGTGTGATATATTGTATTTATGAAATTCACATTCCAATTCAACCTCATGAACATGCAATTTGCCTTTTTCCTTACAAACAAAAGTGTGGTGCTCAAGCATGGCATGTTTGGCTTTTATACTGCCAGGCAGAGCAAATAAGACCACCATAAGTATGGATAGTAAGGGCAAGATATGTTCTCGAATTGAAATCACAGTTCAAATCTATCCCTATAGATGGACAAGGGCTGTTAAGAAAAGTATAATTTATTTAAATATGAAGCCCAACCCCATTCTGCTTAGCATCTTTTTTTCAAATTCCCAGAAAAACTTAAACTGACCAAAGAGCCAACCGTAGATGACGAGAAGTATTTGGTAGAAAGGAAAAATCAATAGAATTCTAAATAGTAGATAGACAAGTCCTCCCCAAATAAAATCTGGAGAAAAGCTATCGCGGTGTAAACCTATAAAATTAAGGAATGGCTTAGCTATAAAAACCGCAGAGGAGCCAGTAATAGAAAAAACCACAAAAATTATGGCCAATTGAAAATTAGAGGATACTCCCCATCGTTCTTTTAACTTCTTCATACATTACAAAAATCGATGGCAAATATAAGTTTTTAAATGCGGGGAACAAAGGGGCCAAGACGCTGATTGTATTTCCGCTGAAAATAAATAAAGTAGTTAAACAGTTTATAATTTACCTCATAGCCATAGTCAATGTGGGGGCTATAATCTATATGTAGTTCGTATAGGCTTGGATTGTAGGTAAAAGGCTGAGATACTCTGATATTCCATTCGGATACATAGATTTGATTCCTATTTTCCAAATAAGATTGGGAATAATAACCTTCAGGCTTCGCTACGCTTTGCAGCCAAAAATCGAATCCTGGTTCAATTATGATTATCTCGTATTCGGTTTCTTCATTTGCAATAGTTATGGTATCTCCTTCTGTTTTCGTAAAGGCTATTTTCTCTTCTTCAGATACCGCAATGGTCTGTTTAGTACCCCCGCATCCAATGATGTAAACGGAGAACAATGTAATGGATAATACGATAAAAACAGACCTCTTTCTCATACCCTTAAGATACAAAAAGCCATTTGTGATTACAAATGGCTTTGCTTAAAATAAATGTAAATTTTTTATTTACCGAAGAGTCCACCTAGCATTCCGCCAAGTCCACCTTTCTTTTTATTACCGCCCATTACCATACCGGCAACATCGTCTAAAACACTACCATCCCCATCTGCATCCAATAAGGTGGTAATTAAGCTTTGATTTTGTTGTGGCTGTCCGCCTAACAAGTTCCCTAATAAGCTATTTAAGCCACCGGCATCATTAACATTATTTTGGGCTTTTTGTTTTCCAAGATAGGCCATTACCAATGGTGCTGCTATTTTTAAAATTTGTGCCACCGATCCAGCATCCAAACCTGATTTTTGACTTATGGCACTTTCTACAGCAGCCTGTTTGCCTCCAAAAACGTGACTAAGGATTCCTTCTCCATCTTTGACTACAGTTTCATCTACACCTCCACTAAATAGTCCGCTTAAGTTATTTAACATACTTCCGTCGTGCTTGTTAGAGGATAGAGCACTTAAAAGTCCGGCTGCACCTTGTGGGGAGGAAGCGTTCTTTTTCATACCGCCCAAGAGAAGTGGCATAGCCATGCTTAAAACATCTGCTGTTTTGTTTTCTGGCTGTCCAGTTTGACTGGCAACACCACTAATCAGTTGCTTGCCCATAGGGCTGTTTAAGAGATCCAATAATCCTGACATATTATAATTATTTATTTTGTTTAGAAAATTTAATTATCACAAGTTACAAAAATTCAACATAGATGTAGCGTCTTACTTAACATAAACCATCCTGTTATTCCAATTACTTTGTTTGTAAAAATAATATTAGTTGTACAGCGCAATTATTTGGGTAGCCAATTCCTGACCTATACGGTCTTGTGCCTCAGAGGTTGCAGCGCCTATATGCGGGGTTAGGGATATGTCCGGATGCATCAATATTCTTATTTCTGGCATAGGTTCGGATTCAAAAACATCTAAACCGGCAAAAGAAACCTTTCGACTTTCCAAAGCATTAACCAAGGCAACCTCGTCTAACACACCTCCTCGGGCAGCATTAACGATTCCCACTCCATTTTTCATCATTTCAAATTCTTTTTCGCCAATGAGATATGATTTTTGGGCAGGAACATGCAGGCTTATAAAATCTGATTCCTTAAGTAAGTGTTCCAATGTAGTTCCATCAAGATCAAAGGACATAGATCTGTGATCAAAAAAGGATATCGTAACAGTTGCTTTGTCCAATTTGGGATCTACAAACAATACTTTCATTCCCAATCCTAAGGCAATTTTAGCCGTTTCTATACCTATTCTCCCAAATCCGATTATCCCTATGGTTTTGTTGCGCAATTCAATACCGTTGGAATACGCTTTTTTCAATTTACTAAAGTTGCTATCCCCTTCTAAGGGCATGTTCCTATTGGCATCGTGTAAAAAACGAACTCCGCTGAATAAATGGGCAAAAACAAGTTCTGCAACGGAAGAGGAGGAAGCTGCTGGGGTATTGATTACATGCAATCCTTTAGATTTGGCATATTCTACTTCAATATTGTCCATGCCTACCCCCCCACGGCCAATAATCTTTAGACTTGGGCATTTATCTACAACTTCTTTTGTTACTTGTGTTGCACTCCTAACTAAAAGAATGGTAACCTTATTATCATTTATGTAGGGAATAAGCTGTTCTTGTGCCACACGGATAGACATCACTTCAAAACCAGCTTTTTCTAATTCTTTTTTTCCGCTTTCTGATATTCCGTCGTTTGCTAATACTTTCATTTTTTTTGCAATCTTGTTGTACCTCTCCAGTTCAGGGGAGGGCTTGTTATAAGGTGTGTTTTTTGTTGGTTCTTACTATCTCTGCTAGCAGACTTATAAGATAGAATGGTTATCCTTTTCTTTCTAGTTCACTCATAACATCTACAAGGGTGCCAACGCTATCCAATGATAGTGCATTGTACATAGAGGCCCTATATCCGCCAATGGATCTGTGTCCGTGAATGCCATTGATTCCGGCTTCCTTGCACATCTCATCAAAAACCCCCTTAAGCTTTTCCTCTGTTAAGGTAAAGGTGGCGTTCATAATGGAGCGATCTTCCTTTTGGGCATAACCTCGGAAAAGGGGGTTTAAGTCGATTTCTGAATAAAGTAGTCGAGCCTTTTTCTCGTTTACTTCTTCAATAGCTGCAATTCCTCCTAAGTTTTTCAACCACTCTAAGGTTAACATAGATACGTATACCGGAAAAACAGCTGGTGTGTTAAACATGCTTTCTTTTTCTATATGTACCTTATAATTTAGCATAGACGGAATCGTTCTAGAAACTTTACCTAAGATATCTTCTTTTATGACCACTAAGGTTGTTCCCGCAGGACCCATGTTTTTTTGTGCCCCCGCATAGATTAAATCGAACTGAGAAAAATCGAGTTGCCTAGAGAATATATCAGAACTCATATCGCATACTAGGGGAGTTGTAGTTTTTGGAAAGTCTTTAATCTGGGTTCCAAAAATGGTATTATTTGAGGTTAAGTGCAGATAGTCTAGATCAGTAGGAACACTATATCCTTTTGGAATATAATTATAATTTTTGTCTTTAGAAGATCCAACTTCAACAACTTCCCCAAAAATCCTTGCCTCCTTAATGGCTTTATCCGCCCAAGTACCGGTATTAAGATAACCTGCTTTTTTTTCTAAAAGGTTGTAGGCAACCATTAAAAACTCCATGCTGGCACCCCCCTGTAGAAACAATGCCTGATATCCTTTATCTTGCAGGTCCAGCAACTCTAGAGACAAAGAACGGGCCTTATCCATCACCGCTACAAAATCTTTGCTTCTGTGTGAAATCTCTATTAAAGATAGTCCAAGACCATTAAAATCCAGAACAGCTTCCGATGCTTTTTTCATTACTTCTTGAGGAAGAATGCAAGGTCCGGCACTAAAATTATGTTTTTTCATTTTTTATATTTTTCTATTATACTATTGTAATTGTACCTAAAATTAAGTGTGCTTAAAGGTCATAAATATTTTAAATGGAAACTATAGATATGTGTAAATGTTCTATTATAATTTCAACAGAAATTCTACCGTATCCATATTATCCGCATAATCAGTTAAAGATGGTCTTTGTGTTTGTCCAAAAGGAATTTCATCTGTAGTAAATCCATCCGCAACTATACACTGTAATTTGTCAGTATCATTTTCTAATGTAACCTTCAATTCTGCCAAAGAATTGTATTTTTCGTAGAATAAGGTTGCTATAGGGGAGGCGTAACTAGTATCTTCCTTAAGCATTAGAAAGCCATTTTCTAATATAGGGAACAAACTCATTAAATATACAGCTTTATTGTAATCGTAATTATTGGCATACTTTGCATGCTCCACTATATTATTGTAAGGATAAATTGCCTTGAAAAACAAATCGAAATTATAGTCTTTAGGTACAAATATTTTAGAAACACTTCTACATCCAAGACCATAATATCTAAAAATGTCCTCTCCCAAGGCTTGTAATTGTGCTTCTGTTTCACGTCCTGTAAGTACAGCTACAGAATTACGGTTTCTACGTATTATGTTGGGTTTTTTTCCAAAATAATGTTCAAAATAACGAGAAGTATTATCACTCCCAGTAGCGATTACAGCATCAAAATTTTCTAGCTTACCATCAGCAAATTCTATTGCATCCTTCAGGCTGGGTTCAACTTCTATTAAATAACTACAAATAAATGGCAATAATATCTTGTCATTGGAAGAGAGTTTCATAATTATGTTGTTCCCAGTTATAAGGGTGCTCAAAAAATCATGAAACCCAACTAAAGGAATATTTCCGGCCATAATAACAGCCACTGATTTAGCGGAGTTATTTCCAGGATCGTAAGGAGACAGCCAGTTGTTTAATTCTGTATGCTCTAGCAGTTCTCCCCAAGTTTTAATACTAAAGAGAATATTATCTGGTGTAAACCATCCATTCTTATGTCCAGCAAGGGTAATTGTTTCATCAAATGCTTTAAACCAGGGATTAGAATTTAAGTCTAATTGGGGGTTATTTTTAGCATATTCGTAGTATTCTTTGAAAAAAATGCCCAGCTTAACCAAAGCATTTAATCTTATTGAGTGCTTAGTCATTATATTTGTAAAAGATTTTATAAGGCTTTATATTTGTGCAAAAGTATTGATCCTGATTTAATTCAGCATATAAAAGAATAGAAAATGGCAATTATAATAACAGATGAGTGTATAAATTGTGGCGCATGTGAACCAGAATGTCCGAATAACGCAATTTATGAGGGGGCAGATGACTGGCGCTATAGTGACGGTACCCTGTTAAAGGGTAGGGTTAAATTGCCAAATGGCAAAGAAGTGGATGCCGACGAATCTCAGGAGCCAGTTAGTGATGAAGTGTACTATATAGTCCCGGACAAATGTACTGAGTGTAAAGGCTTCCATGACGAGCCTCAGTGTGCTGCGGTTTGTCCAGTAGATTGTTGTGTGCCAGATGATGAACACGTAGAAACAGAAGAGGAATTGCTTGGTAAACAAAGATTTATGCACCCAGATTAGGGAGGTTGCCTATTTTGAACATACTGTAAAAGTATATTAAAAGCACTTAATGCTTGTAAGTTAAAAGACCTGTACATTTAAAATGGACAGGTCTTTTTCAATTTATAAGTATAAGTTACTAAAAACTAAATCCTAGTTTAGCATAGTAATAGGCACCTCCAAAGCCCATTTGTACTGAATCCCAGTACCCTCCGCCTTCTACCCAATCGTCTTGTTGGTCAGGATATATATTGAAAAGATTATTGGAGCCAATATTTAGTTTTAAGTTTTCTGACAATTGATATCCAAAGACGAGATCTGTCACCAATTTAGGATCATAGGTATCGGTTGATTGGTTTATTTTATCCTCAAAGCTCGCATAATCCGAAGTGGGCTCTAGCATTTGGTAATCCAAAAGTTCTACCTTACTAAAGTGAGTAAATGCCAAACCTGCATCAAATTTGTTTTTACTGTAGTTCATATTCAAGGTAAGCTTGCTTTTGGGAGCGGAAGCCAATAGGAATCCCTTATCTCTTTCACCAAAAAATGTCTCGGCATCTAGACTGCCATTATTCACCTTGTCTATTTTCATATCATTTATATTTCCAATAAAGGCAGCAGATAACCTGCTGTCATTGATGGTTTTTCTCCAAGATAAAACAATGTCCAAACCTGTAGTTTTGGTATCCACTCCATTAACGAAGAACTGAGCAGCTTCTACGTTGGGAATCTGTGGCGCATCAAAATTTCCTGTTAGTACAATACGATCGTCTACTTTAATATAATACCCATCTACGGTGGCGGTAAAATCTCCGAAGCTTGCTGTGAAGCCTAGTCCTGCGTTAAGCGCTTTCTCCTCTTTTAATTGGCCAATGCCAAAAGAGGCAGTAACTGGGCTGTTGTTTGGGGATAGTAATTGATCTACGGCATCACCACCTATAAAATTGGTGAAGCGAAGATTATAATAAATCTGGGCAAGGGAAGGAGCTCTAAAGCCGGTACTTACCGAACCTCTAATATTTACATTGTTAGATGCTTTTAGTCGAGCTGCCAGTTTCCCATTCAAAGTGCTGCCAAAATCGCTAAAATTCTCAAATCTGGCTGCGGCACTTAGAAGGAAAGACTCTGTAAATTCAAACTCGCCATCTGCGTACAGAGAAAAGTTACTCCTTCCACGGTCTACCTCGTTAGCGGGTCCATAACCAGGAAATCCTTGAGAACCTCCAGGGCGTAGTTCCCCGCTTATGGGATCTGTGGGTTGGGTTTGGTTAGAGGGATCGGTAATCAGTAGTCCATTTACATCATAGGTTCCCCAGGTACCTTCCTCTCCGGCAAATATGATAAAGTTTTCAGTCCTGTATTCTGCACCGAAAGCTAGGTTCATTCCCTCTAAAATATCGTCATAATACTTTGAGAAATCTAAATTCAACGTATTTTGCATCAAATTATGTCCGCCAGCATCAAAATCGGTGGGAGAAACCTCTTCCAAAGAAGCATTTAAGGTTCCTTTTATATAATAATGAAAACTATTCATCCCATAAGTATTACTGAAATCTAGTTTCCATCCGCTATCCAAAACGGTCCTAAAACCTGCGGAAAGTGAATTATCTACAATATTAGAGGTTATTCTAGGGTTAAATCCGTTGGGATAAATGGATGGAATTACTCTATTTCCATCATTTCTAGTAAATGCAAAAGCATCTGTATCTCGGTAATTTCTACCCCCAAAAACATAAAATTCAGCCGTTTCTGAAAGGGGAACGGAGGCATTCACCATGAGGTTGAAGCCTTCTATGGCAGCCTCTCCAAATCCTCTTCTAAAATCGAACCCTGGTCTTAAGGTCTTATTCTTCTTAACATACTCTGTTGTAACGTTTATAAATCCACCGTTATTTCCAATGGCGGCACCGAAATTAACTCCTGCTTTAACAGAACCACCGTCTACACTTTTATCGCTCCCTATTGCATTTCCATCCTTATCGGTGTCCAGTCTATTGCCATCTGTATTTGGGGTTCCCGCAGGAAAATCACCTGGCGCATTGGTGTTGTAGGCACCATAATTAATAAAACCGTTTACCTTGTCTGTATTGTCTTTTAGGACGATATTTATTACTCCGGCTATGGCATCAGAGCCATATTGTGCTGCTGCTCCATCCCGTAATATTTCAATTCTTTTTATGGCGGAAGCGGGGATTGCGTTTAAATCGGTACCTGTATTTCCTCGCCCTTTGGTGCCAAATATATTCACTAAGGAGGATTGATGTCTTCTTTTCCCATTTATGAGGACTAGGGTCTGATCTGGCCCCAAACCCCTTAAGGTAGCTGGATCTATATGATCTGCGCCATCAGAACCGGATTGTTTGTTGGCGTTAAATGAGGGGGCTGCATATTGCAGAAGTTCATTAACTTCTATCCGTCCACTTTGGGTAGTAATCTCTACAATGTCTATTACATCCACAGGTACCGCCGTGTCGGTAGAAGTTCTTTTAGGGCTTCTGGAACCTACTAATTGCACTTCGTCTAATAACATCCCTTCGGTCAAGGAAATATTAATAGTCTCTCTGCCAGAAACTGCTTCCTCTGTAGTGTTATATCCTATATAGCTGAAGACCAGAGTTGCATTGTCAAATACAGAAATCTGATAGTTTCCATCAAAATCCGTCGATGAGCCATTTGATGTTCCTTTCTCTACAATATTCACTCCAACTAATGGGAGGCCATCTTGATCAGTAACCTTTCCCGCTATCGATGTTTGGGCGTTTATAAAGGAAAAACTGAGTAGAGTAAGCAGTGTCAAAAATCCAAGTGGTTTCATAGTGGTTGATTTTTTAAGGTTTTATTAAATGTACTGAATTTATTTTGCACATAATTTATAATCGATAAAATAGATAAAGGAAGGCTTAGAAATAGTATCTTTGCCGCTGTTTAAAAAGCTTATGGGGAAAGCTGAACTGCTTTCCTTCTACTTTATAATTTATTAAAACCATGAAAGCAGGTATCGTAGGATTGCCCAATGTAGGTAAGTCCACTCTTTTTAATTGTTTGTCCAATGCTAAAGCGCAGAGCGCCAATTTTCCATTCTGTACTATTGAGCCCAATATTGGGGTGGTAAACGTGCCGGACCCCCGTTTGGAAAAACTGGAAGAACTTGTAAAGCCAGAAAGAGTATTGCCAGCAACCGTAGAAATCGTAGATATTGCTGGATTGGTGAAAGGTGCCAGTAAGGGTGAAGGTTTAGGAAATCAATTCTTGGGCAATATTCGGGAAACGGATGCTATTCTGCATGTGCTCCGCTGTTTTGATAATGATAACATTGTTCACGTAGACGGTTCTATAGATCCTATACGCGATAAGGAGACCATTGATATGGAGCTGCAACTAAAAGACTTGGAAACTGTTGAAAAAAAGTTGGATAAGGTAAAACGTGCCGCTAAAACTGGTAATAAAGAGGCTCAGAAAGAAGAAGCGGTACTACTCAAGATAAAAGAGGGCTTGGAAACGGGTACCTCGATTCGTGCATTGGATATATCCAAAGAAGATAGGGCAGAATTTGTAAAGCCATTGCAGTTTATTACCGATAAGCCAGTAATGTACGTTTGTAATGTAGACGAGGAAGCTGCGACTACAGGTAATGCTTATGTAGAGCAAGTTAAAGCAGCTGTTGCCAAGGAAAATGCCGAAGTGATCTTTTTGGCAGTGGGTACAGAGGCCGATATTACCGAGTTGGATAGCTATGAGGAACGCCAACTATTTTTAGAAGATATTGGACTCTCGGAACCTGGTTCTGCAAAACTGATACGTGGTGCCTATAGACTATTGAATTTGGATACTTATTTTACCGCAGGGGTAAAGGAAGTCCGCGCTTGGACCATTCCCGTTGGGGCTACGGCTCCACAAGCTGCTGGTGTAATCCATACCGATTTTGAGAAAGGTTTTATTAGGGCAGAGGTAATTGCTTATGACGATTTTGTGGCATACGGAAGCGAAGCTAAAGTAAAGGAAGCTGGAAAAATGAGGGTAGAAGGGAAGGAATACATTGTTAAAGATGGGGATGTAGTACACTTCCGTTTTAACGTATAACCCAATACGCAAGTTTCCCTCTTCGGTATAATCTAGTATTTTTGCTTTGTGGATCGCTATTCAATCTTGTTGTCCGTACTAGAAGTGTCCTAACTCTAGTTGTCATGACTTGGTTCATGGATTATATAGTAGTTAATTCTTACCCTTTGCAATATTGTGAATTAGGGGATGAATATTGGATTATTTTTAGTATTATAGGCTTGTATTGCAGCAATGGATGGTAGGGAGGTTTATTTCAAGAGATTTCATTATTTTTGTCTTTAGAAGCCTTGCTGTCAACAAATCTTTAGCTTGTATTGTTAATTACTTTAACAGTTAGAGGTTTCATCTTTTTATAACCATTGCTATATTAGCGATACTTTCATTTAAAGCCCTGAAAATGTTAGAAAATACCCAGTATACAGAAGATAACATCCGCTCATTAGATTGGAAAGAACATATTAGGATGCGTCCTGGTATGTACATAGGGAAGTTGGGAGATGGATCCTCGGCAGATGATGGGATATACATTCTTTTAAAGGAGGTAATAGACAATTGTATTGATGAGTTTGTAATGGGGTCTGGGAAGACGATTGAGATCGGAATCCGGGACAATGTTGTAAACGTCAGGGATTACGGTCGTGGAATTCCTTTGGGGAAAGTGGTTGATGTGGTCTCTAAAATGAATACAGGGGGTAAATATGACTCCCGAGCATTTAAAAAATCAGTAGGACTAAACGGGGTTGGTACTAAGGCGGTAAATGCACTTTCTAGCTTTTTTAAAGTAGAATCTTCCCGTGAAAATAAGCTGAAGACCGCTGAATTTACCCAAGGAAATTTAGTTGCAGAAAATGAACCAGAGGATACTACTAGGCGTAAGGGAACAAAAGTGAGTTTCATCCCTGACGAGGAAATCTTTAAAAAATATAAGTATAGGAACGAGTATGTTGAGCGAATGCTCAAGAATTATGTGTATTTAAATCCTGGGCTTACCATCATTTTTAACGGTGAAAAATTTCATTCTGAAAACGGATTAAAGGACTTATTGGAGGATAATAACAGCCTAGATGATATGGCTTATCCAATTATACACCTAAAAGGCGAAGATATTGAAGTTGCCATTACCCATAGTAAAACCCAATATAGCGAGGAATACCATTCTTTTGTAAACGGTCAAAATACAACTCAGGGAGGAACGCATCAAGCAGCTTTTCGAGAAGCGATTGTAAAAACAGTGCGTGATTATTATGGAAAAAGCTATGAGGCTTCGGATATTAGGAAGTCTATCATTTCTGCCATAGCTATAAAAGTAATGGAACCCGTTTTTGAGAGTCAGACAAAGACGAAATTAGGGTCTACGGAAATGGGGGGTGAGCTCCCTACTGTAAGAACCTACATTAATGATTTTGTAGGGACGCAACTGGATAATTTTCTACATAAGAACCCCGATACGGCAGAAAAACTGCAACGCAAGATTATGCAGGCAGAACGGGAGAGAAAAGAACTATCCGGAATCCGTAAACTGGCTAGGGATAGAGCGAAGAAAGCTAGCTTGCACAATAAAAAATTACGCGATTGTAGAGTTCATTTAGGGGACTCTAAGAATGAACGTTGTTTAGAAAGCACCTTATTTATTACGGAGGGAGATTCTGCATCGGGCTCCATTACTAAATCTAGGGATGTAAATACGCAAGCGGTATTTAGTCTTCGAGGGAAGCCGTTGAACTCATACGGGATGACTAAAAAGATTGTTTATGAAAATGAAGAGTTCAATTTGCTGCAAGCAGCTTTGAATATAGAGGAATCTATTGAAGATCTGCGGTATAATAAAATTGTGATCGCTACGGATGCGGATGTAGATGGGATGCACATACGGTTATTGTTAATTACCTTCTTTCTTCAATTCTTTCCCGAACTTATAAAGGAAAATCATTTATTTATCTTACAGACACCACTTTTTCGTGTCCGTAATAAAAAGAATACCTATTACTGCTATAGCAATGAAGAGAAGCAAGAAGCTATGGAAAAGGTAGGCAGTAATCCCGAAATCACGAGATTTAAGGGGTTGGGTGAAATTTCCCCGGACGAATTTAAGCATTTCATTGGTCAGGATATAAGACTAGAGCCTGTGATGCTAGATAAGTCCATGTCCATAGAAAGCTTATTGGAATTCTATATGGGAAAAAATACCCCCGACCGACAAGAATTTATTATAAACAATCTTAGAGTAGAACTTGACCTCATAGAGGATATCTAATTATGAACCAAACTAATACGAATCTTTCTGAATGGAAGAGAATGAAGATCTGAACCAAATACCACAAGACAATAAAGAAGAACCTCAAGATGCACTGACCAAGGTAACCGGTATGTATAAAGACTGGTTTCTGGACTATGCATCCTATGTTATTTTAGAGCGTGCGGTACCTGCAATAGAAGATGGCTTTAAGCCCGTGCAGAGAAGAATTATGCATGCCCTAAAAGAATTAGATGACGGAAGGTATAATAAAGTTGCAAATGTAGTGGGACACACCATGCAATATCATCCGCATGGGGATGCCAGTATAGCCGACGCAATGGTCCAAATTGGCCAAAAAGACCTATTGATCGATACCCAGGGGAACTGGGGTAACATTTTAACAGGGGATAGTGCGGCCGCCTCTAGGTATATAGAAGCCCGACTCACCAAATTCGCTTTGGAGGTGGTTTTTAGTCCAAAAATCACCGAATGGCAAAAATCATATGACGGTAGAAAAAAAGAGCCGGTAAATCTTCCAGTTAAATTTCCGCTACTCCTTGCGCAAGGTGCCGAAGGGATTGCAGTGGGACTATCCACTAAGGTGCTGCCCCATAATTTTATAGAGCTGATAGATGCTTCTATAAAACATTTAAAGGGTCAGCGTTTTACTATTTATCCCGATTTCCCTACAGCGGGTATTATTGACGTTAGTAATTATAACGACGGAATGCGTGGAGGTAGGATCCGAGTAAGAGCACGTATTGGTCAGTTAGATAAAAACACGCTGGTTATAAGTGAGATACCTTTTGGGACAAATACCTCTTCTTTAATAGATACTATCCTTAAAGCAAACGACAAAGGGAAGATTAGAATCAAGAAAATTGAGGACAATACGGCTCAAAATGTAGAGATTTTAGTCCATTTGCCTAATGGCATTTCTCCAGACAAAACCATAGACGCCCTTTATGCTTTCACCGCTTGTGAATCTTCAATATCGCCTCTGGGTTGTATTATTGAGGATAATAAGCCCCTTTTCATCGGAGTGACAGAAATGCTGAAGGAATCTACTGACAATACGGTAGCATTATTAAAGGCTGAGCTAGAAATTCAATTAAAGGAATTGGAGGAGCAGTGGCATTTTGCCTCCTTAGAGCGAATATTTATAGAAAATAGAATTTATCGGGACATTGAGGAAGAAGAGACATGGGAAGGTGTGATTGCAGCTATTGATAAAGGTTTGTCGCCATTTACCAAACACCTAAGAAGGGCAGTTACAGAGGATGATATAGTTCGATTAACAGAAATAAGGATTAAAAGAATCTCTAAGTTCGACTTGGATAAAGCTCAGCAGCTCTTAGATAGCCTTGAATCTAGAATTGCTGAGATTAAGCACCATTTGGCAAATCTAATCGATTTTGCCATTGCCTATTTTAAATCACTTAAAGAGAAGTATGGAAAAGGCAGAGAGCGAAAATCAGAAATTCGAATTTTTGATGATATTGAGGCAACAAAGGTTGTAATCCGGAATACCAAACTTTATGTAAATAGAGAAGAGGGGTTTGTTGGTACATCATTAAAACGAGATGAATACGTAACGGACTGTAGCGATATAGATGATATAATTGTCTTTACGCGTGAAGGAAAAATGATGGTTGCCAAGGTGGACAGTAAAATCTTTGTAGGTAAAAACATTATCCACGTTGCAGTTTTTAAGAAAAAAGATAAGCGCACCATTTATAATATGGTGTATAAAGATGGTAAGGGAGGAGCTAATTACATTAAGAGGTTTAACGTTACCAGTGTAACTAGAGATAGGGAATACGATCTTACCCAAGGGAAGCCCCAATCAGGAGTGTTGTACTTCTCTGCCAATCCCAATGGGGAAGCGGAGGTGATTACAGTGTTATTGCGACAAGTTGGGAGTGTTAAGAAGCTTAAATGGGATATAGACTTTGCAGATGTATTGATAAAAGGAAGAGGAGCTAAAGGAAACTTGGTAACCAAATACTCTGTTAAGCGAATTGAACTGAAGGAGAAAGGGGTTTCTACTTTAAAACCGAGGAAAATTTGGTTTGACGAGGTCGTACGTAGGTTAAATGTTGATGGACGAGGAGAATTGTTGGGTGAGTTTAGAGGGGATGATATGTTATTGGTGGTAACCCAAAAGGGAATTGCAAAAACCTTCACTCCCAATCTTTCCACCCATTTTGATGACGACATGTTGGTGTTAGAAAAGTGGAATCCAGAAAAACCTTTATCAGCCGTGTATTATGATGGGGAAAAGGAACGGTTTTATGTAAAGCGCTTCTTGATTGAAAGCGAAAACAAAGAAGATTTGTTTATTTCAGAGCATCCAAAATCGTATTTAGAAATCGTAAGTACGGATTGGAAACCAGTTATAGAAATAGAATTTGTTAAGCCTAGAGGTAAAGAAGTGAAGCCTAATCAAACTGTTGAGCTGGAGGAGTTTATATCTATAAAAGGAATTAAAGCTTTAGGTAATCAATTAACAACTGAGAGGGTGAAGAATATAAATATTCTAGATCCTATCCCGTATGAGGAGCCAGAAGAACTTAAGCCGAGCGACATGGAAGTGGTGGATGAAGAGAACGTAGATGCAAAGGAGTCTGGTGATTCTAGTGATCAAAACAGTGAAAATAAAAAGTCCAAAGCTAAAGGGAAGGGAAGGTCTTCGGAAGAGGATGATGAGTCGCAGATAAAACTGTTTTAAAAAATAAGTGTCTAGATAATGATTAAGTTTATTAAAGAATTCAAAGAGTTTGCTGTTAAGGGCAATATGATAGATATGGCAGTTGGGGTCATTATCGGAACCGCCTTTAATAAGGTGGTTAGCACGTTGGTGAACAAAGTGATTATGCCTCCTTTGTCGCTATTGACAGATGATGTGCATTTTGCTGATAAACAATACGTTTTAAGGAAAGGGCATGGAGAAATAGAGGAAATTGCATTAGGTTATGGTGCTTTGATCGAGGTTTTGATCGATTTTCTGATTATTTCTTTGACCATCTTTATGGTAGTAAAGTTTATAAATAGATTTAAGGCGAAAGCCGAAGATCCTAAAAACAAGGACGTTGCTACTCCTAGGAATATTGAGTTATTGGCTAATATGGAAAAGTTATTGCAGGAACAAAATGAATTAATAAAACAGCGAAGCAAATAATTTGAAGCTGTAAGGATTGGTCTTGGGCAATTATAAATTTAAGTGCTATTTGAAGGAGATCCCAAGTTTTCCTTCTTTAATGTCATATATTTACCGGAAAATTATTTTTATATGGAGTTGACTAACCCCCTAGTCTATGGAGTACCCTGTTTTATAGCATTTATATTGCTTGAGCTGACATATAGTAAAACACATGGGGATGATGAACTATACGATTGGAAAGATTTTGCAGCAAGTGGCTTTATGGGTATCGGTTCTGCAATCATTGCTCCTTTAATCAAGGTTGTTTTTGCCATTGTTGTATTTGAATCTGCATATGCGTTATTTAATCCAATAGTGGACGGTGTGCGGACCAATATTCTTGGGTATGCTTCTTTTGGGTATGCTTGGTACGTTTGGCTGCTTTGTCAGTTGGCAGATGATTTTACCTACTATTGGTTTCATAGGGCCAACCACGAAGTGAGACTCTTTTGGGCGGCACATATTGTACATCATTCTTCCGATAACTTTAATTTAGGTACGGCGGTTAGAAACGGATGGTTCACTCTTCTTTATAAGCCTTTATTCTATATGTGGATGCCTATGATAGGCTTTGCGCCAGAGATGGTTGTTATATGTTTAGGAATACAGGCATTATGGCAATTTCAGTTGCATACGGTGTATGTTCCCAAATTGGGCTTTTTGGAAAAGATTTTCAACACCCACACCATGCATCAAGTGCATCATGCTCAAAACTTAGAGTATTTAGATAAGAATCATGGAGGGTTTTTAAATATATTCGATAAAATGTTTGGCACTTGGAAGGAATTTGATGAGAAGATAGAGGTGAAATTCGGAGTTACCAATGCCCCGGATTCTCATAACCCTATAGTTATATTAACTCATGAGTTCAAGGACATTTACAACGATGTTAAAAAGTCCAAGAAGCTTTCCCATGCGCTAATGTATATCTTTGGCCCTCCAGGGTGGAGTCCGGATGGAAGCACTCTAACTGTGAAGCAGCAACAGCGGTTGTTGGAGAAGGAGAAACAGTTAAGTGCAGAGCGGGTCTATAGCAGCACTAATTAAATTTGTTGCTACTAAATAAAAAACCGCCTTATGGGCGGTTTTTTTGTGCTCTAGCGTTGAGCGTTGAGTTTTGTATATATTGGTGTTATTCTACCCTTATTGCGGTTCCTACGGACCTGTTAGCGCTTCCAACTAGTCTATACTCAAAGGTGTAGGAATCTTTCGTGGTAGATAGTATTTTCATGTGAATGGACTTTTCCTCGGCCATATTCTTTGGATGTAGTTTTTTAACGACATACTCACAGGGATTTATCCATCTTACTGAGGAGGTATCTGTTTTCCCTTCAAAGTGATCGATTTCAATATTTCCTTTCCTCTCAAAGATAGTAGTGTGCTCCTCTCCATCTATTGATGCAGTAAAGGAGAATTTTCCATCTTTAAAACTGGCGCAATTACGTTCTGGCTCATAACATGAGCTTATAGTTGTTGTTAAGAGGATTGCCAATCCAAGTGATATTCTTTTATTCATAGCGCAAAAATAATGGTTTTAGGGATTATAAATCCTCAAAAATACCACAAATTAACCGCAATCCGATAAGGGTTTTTGGATAAGTATATTCTAATATGTGTTAATGAATTTTACTTTTCGGTATACGCTTTAAAGCTACCGTCTCTATAAAAAATAATTATTTTCTCTACTGTCCCCGCACCTGAAGGAGCGGTTTTTTTTGCCTCCGTCGTAATCGATCCTGAGGTTGGAGTAACTGTAGGTGAAGGAGACTTTGGTTTGTGTGGAAAAGAGCCTTTTCCGTAGAGCAGCCAGTAAAGATCTACTTCAGGGAAAGCTTCTGCCGTTCTCATTACAAAATCCAAACTTGGTTTATTTCTGCCCGATAAAAGGTGAGAGATGCTAGAGCGTTGTACGCCAATTTTATCCGCAAAAATTGAGGCGGAAAGGTCGTAGAACTTAAGTATCCTTTCTATTCTTTTAATAAAGTCCAGGTTGTTTATCATTGTAAATTAATTGATTCAAAAGTAATAAATTAAAAATTAGTAGATAAGTAAATAGTATGTAAATTACTATTTTTCAATAAATTAAAGATTTAAATAAAGTAATGTAAAATGGTGAATATAAAGAATTTAAACATTAATTATAGATTTTGTGTATACTTGCGTTATGAGTCGTTACAGATGTAACAATACTTAAGCGTACCTAGGCGTTATTTGTTTACAAAAGTAAATTTACGATTTACATTTGTAATTTAAAATGAAAGTATATTTGTCGTCAATTCCATATTAAATAGTCAGATGTTTAAATATAATTACAGTGCTGTTAAAGTAAACCAGGTAGAAGGAAGGGTTGTTACCAATAATGATGTTGAGCCATTTTTGGAATCTCTTCCATCTGTCTTTCTAGTTTCCATTGTTGGTAAATCCGTTCAAGGCCTACCTATAAAAACAATTACCATAGGGACGGGAAAAACCCGTATTCTTATGTGGTCACAAATGCATGGAAATGAATCTACCACCACAAAAGCTGTTCTGGATTTAATTAATCTATTAAAAGAAGGCTCGGATCTTGCTTCTGTTATTTTAGAAAATTGTACCCTAAAAATAATTCTTATATTAAATCCAGATGGCGCATTGGCTTATACTCGGGTCAATGCAAATTGGGTAGATTTAAACAGAGATGCTCAAGAGAGAACGCAGCCAGAGAGTGTAGTGTTAAGGGAGGTGTATGATGATTTTAAACCTGACTATTGTTTTAATTTACACGATCAGCGAACTATTTTTAATGTTGGGGCGACATCCATGCCGGCAACGGTTTCGTTTTTAGCGCCTGCTAGTGATCCAGAAAGAAGTATCTCTGAAAATAGAGAAGTGGCAATGAGGTTAATTGTAGCTATGAATGTTGCCTTGCATAAGTTAATTCCAGGACATGTGGGAAGGTATGATGACTCGTTTAACAGTAATTGTGTGGGGGATGCGTTTCAAATGTTAGGTACTCCTACCATTCTCTTTGAATCTGGTCACTATCCGGATGACTATGAACGCGAGCAAACTCGATATTATATTTTTATCGCTTTGATGGAGGCAATCGAAACTATTGCAAGGAATAAAATTGAAAAATTTTCAATGGATCCGTATTTTGATATACCAGAAAATAGCAAATTATTCTTTGATATAATTATTCATAATATGGATCATTTGGATGCTAAATATAGCGCAGGGGAAAGTGTGGGTATTCTATATGTTGAAACCTTAGTTGGAAGTAAAATTGAATTTGTACCAAAATTGGAGAAAATAGGAGATTTAAGTGGGTTCTATGGTCACAAAACATATAATTGCTTAAATTCTAAGGACTTAGAGGTTATCCAAAAAACTCCAAACCTTATAAATGTGCTCAAATAAATCGGGATGCTTTTTAAATATCCAAAATTCTTACACATTTCATATAAAAATGACACATTCATTACATTTAATTCGATTATTTGTTATTTTTGCATTTAAATTTAATACTGATGAGTAAAGTAAAATTAGACGAAATAGACCACCAAATCCTAGATATGTTAATAGATAACACTAGGACGCCATTTACGGATATAGCGAAAAAATTATTGATCTCTGCGGGAACGGTGCATGTACGTGTGAAAAAAATGGAAGAGGCTGGAATTATAAGAGGCTCTTCACTTACATTGGATTATATAAAGCTGGGGTACTCTTTTATTGCCTATGTGGGTATATTCCTTGAAAAAACTCATCAGACCAAATTTGTTCTGGAGAGATTAAACCAGATTCCCAATGTTACCGTAGCTCATATCACAACAGGAAAATTTAATATATTCTGTAAAATCCGAGCGAAGGATACTAATCATGCTAAAAATATCATTTTTAAAATAGATGATATAGATGGAATCAGTAGAACGGAGACCATGATTTCATTAGAGGAAAGCATTAACGATAAGAAGCGCTTAATGCATACCATTTTTAATGAACTATAGTAAGATTCAAATTAATTATTCATCCCATTCATATTTTGAATGGGATTTTTTTTTATTAGAAGATGTGTAAATACGAAAAATAGTTTCTATCTTAAAGTAGATCTGAATTTTTCATTCCCCTTTTAGTAAAAGCCATCCATAAACGGCTAGTAAACGAAAGTTAACGGCTACTTTTAGTAAGGTAATATTTTTAATTATTCTTCACCCGATCCCAGCATTTCTGGAAGTGGGAGGTAATGTTGATGTAGGGGGAAGTCTGGGATGTTATGTTGCTCTTTATCATCGTCAAAATTAAAAATAAAATTAGCAAGGCTGTTGCTTATTTTTACGAGATAAATACTATTCTCGGTCCTAACTTCTACCGCTTCTATACTTTCCCCCTTCAGATTTTTAAAGGTAATTATATCCTCGTCCCCATATCCATAAGGATAAGCAACTAGCCATAGCGATATCACTTGTTCGTCTAATTTTTTTGTAGTCCACTAGTTTGCGTATCAAATTTGGATGTTTTTCCCTAGTTATTGTAGGGTGGTTATTAGTATAATCCAAACTAAGATATATTTACCGTACAACGAATAATGTGTTGCAAAAGCGCTGATTCTAGTAGGTGAATATGCTATTTAGCGTAATATTCAAAGGCCTCATGCATTAATTCTGAGGACACTTTAACATCAATGGCCGGTTTTCCGATTTTTTCCAATAGTACAAAGTTGATATTTCCATGAGAGTTTTTCTTGTCAAACTTCAACAAAGTGAGAATGGCTTCAATATCTTTCTTGGTAAAAGCAACTTTCTTATACCTCTTTAAGAAGGTTGTTTTAATATCTTCCAAATCAGGTTCAGAAAGTCCGGTAAGTTGATAAGAGAGATAGCCCTCGAGTATCATACCTACTGCAATGGCTTCCCCGTGTAACAACAATTCGTGGTTTGAACTTTCTAGGAAATAAGATTCAACCGCATGTCCCAAAGTGTGTCCATAATTTAATATTTTTCTCAGGTGTTGCTCGGTTGGATCTTGCACTACTACGTTGTTTTTTATAGATACAGAGGCATGAATAAGGGGATCTAAAGCATTAAAATTAGTGACATTCTTTAAGGTATTCCAGTAATTGGCATCGGAAATTAAACCATGCTTCAACATTTCTGCAAAACCACTTTGAAGTTGCCTTTCACTGAGAGTGTATAAAAACTCGGGATCTACCAATACCAATTGTGGTTGATTGATAACTCCCACCTGATTTTTTAAAGATCCTAAATCTACTCCAGTTTTTCCTCCAACAGATGCATCTACCATTGACAAAAGGGTAGTGGGGATGTTGATGAAATCTATTCCTCTTTTAAAACAAGACGCTACAAATCCTCCTAAATCGGTCACAACGCCACCACCTAAATTAATCATGGCACTCTTCCGGTCGGCGTCCAATTCGGATAGCACCTCCCAAACCTGGGTGCAGGTTTCAATATTTTTATTGACTTCTCCCGCTTCTATCTCTATGATTTCAAAATCATATTCTCCCTCAATATTCCCCATAAATCTTGGAAGACAATGGTTATGAGTGTTCTGGTCAACTAGAATAAATAGCTTAGAATAGTTATTCTTTACCAGTTGGTCATTTAAAATTTCATACCCCTTTTCATTAAAATGTACCGCATAGGAAGCGGTGATAATGGAATCCATAATAGCAATATTTTAAAGCAAAATAAACACTATTTATTGTGATAGGAATACAAAATCAGTACTTATATTTGGATCCTTAATAAAAACACATAAATGAGGGATCTTTTTGAGGATACTGCAACGGCTTTTGCTTTAAAGACCGACTCAGAATTAGAAAGGGCATATTTCCTTTTTAAATTAATAGGGAATGAACCTTTAGTTAGAATTGGTACTGCAGTTACCAATTTTGCAATCAAGGCTAATCTACCGGTAGAACGTTTAATTAGAGCAACGGTGTTTGATCATTTTTGCGGTGGAACCAATGAAGAGGAGTGTCTTGTGGTTGCCGATAGAATGTTCGAAAAAGGGGTGTATACTATTTTGGACTACTCTGTGGAGGGCCAGCAAGTGGAAAATCAGTTGGATTATACATTTGAGAAAACGCTAAAAACCCTAGACTTTGTAAAGGAAAAGGATGCGATTCCTTTTGCTGTTTTTAAGCCTACAGGTTTTGGTCGATTTAAATTATATCAAAAAATTACCGAAGGTGAGCAACTGACTTTTTTAGAGGAGGAAGAATGGCAGCGCGTGGTCAATAGATTTGATAAGGTGTGTAAAAAAGCACATGATCTTGATGTTTCACTACTAATTGATGCCGAGGAGAGTTATATGCAAGATGCCGCAGATAAATTAGTTGAGATGATGATGCGGAAATACAATAAAAAGAAGGCAATTGTTTTTAATACCTTACAGACGTATCGGTGGGATCGTTTGGATTATTTAAAAAAGCTCCATGAAGATGCCAAAAGAGAGCATTTTCACATTGGTATGAAGGTGGTAAGGGGTGCTTACATGGAAAAAGAAAATGATAGGGCAGAAGAACATGGTTATCCTAGCCCTATTTGCCCGTCCAAAAAGGCTACCGATGAAAATTTTAACCAAGTGGTTACTTATATGTTGGACAATCTTGATCTCATGTCTCTTTTTGCAGGTACCCATAATGAGAATAGTTCCTATTTGCTTATGGAGCAGATGCAAGCAAAAAGTATCGCGAAGAACGACCCAAGGGTATGGTTTGGTCAACTTTATGGTATGAGTGATCATATTTCCTATAATCTCTCCGATAGAGGGTATAATGTGGCAAAATATCTTCCGTTTGGCCCTGTTAAGGATGTTATGCCCTACTTAATTAGAAGAGCTGAAGAGAATACTTCGGTGGCGGGACAAACCTCCAGAGAGCTCACTTTACTGAAAAAGGAGCGAAAAAGAAGGCGAATATAAGTTGGTCTTAAATCGGTTCTTATAAAAGAGCTACATAGCGTATATAAAGGGAAAGCGGCTTTGATTCATTCAAAGCCGCTTTCCCTTTTTTTAATAGAAATGAGCGCCTATTGAAAGGTGACTTCCTCCAATATGCTTTTCTCAAGGCAATTACTTACTCTCAGGATTGCTTTTCTGTTGTTTACTGGGGCTTCTATTAAATAGCTCTTACACGGTGAAGATTTAGTGTCGCTATTTTTAAAATCTACACTTCCATCGTGTAAAAAATTAGTTATATCAGTACTGTCCAATTTTTTATCTTTCAGTAGTGAATTTATAGCATCGGAATAGGTTATATCCTTGCTACGTATATCTTTTAAAGTTCTGCAGTTTGGGAAATAACAAAATTCCGTTCCAGTGCCCTCGGTTTTCTGCTTTAAGAATACCGTTAAAAATACAATACCAATAGCTAGGCCTATTAAATAAAAGCCCAAGCGTTTTAAAAATGCCATAAATTAAAATATAAGAAAATTAATATCGCTGTAAGAAAGGTCAAACCATTCCCCAACGGATTTGTTGGTTAAAATACCATGGTAAAGATATAATCCACTTCTAAGCCCTTTGTCAAAACGCAGTGCATTTTCAAACCCTCCGTCCTCACCAATTTTAAGTAAATAAGGAGTAAAAATATTGCTAATAGAAATTGAGGCCGTTTTAGGGTATCTAGAAGGGATGTTGGGAACACCGTAATGTAACACTCCATTTTTAACTACAATAGGATTGTCATGGGTGGTTAATTCGCTTGATTCAAAACAGCCGCCCATGTCAATACTAACATCAATAATTACTGCACCCTTTTTCATATGTTCTACCATGGTATTCGACACTACTACTGGAGATCGATCTTTACCACGCGTTGCTCCAATAGCTACGTCACACCGTTTTAAGGCTTTTAAAAGGTTCTTGGGTTGTATGGTTGAAGTGTAAACCGTTTGCCTTAAGTTGGTCTGTATGCTCCTTAATTTACTTATTGAATTGTCAAATATCTTTATATTGGCACCCAAACCCAAAGCAGATCTCGCTGCGAATTCTCCAACTGTGCCTGCGCCTATTATAACTACTTCAACCGGGGGCACTCCACTAATGTTTCCAAACATTAACCCGTTACCTCTATTGGTGGCTGCCATGATTTCGGAAGCGATTAGAACCGATGAGATTCCTGCAATCTCACTTAATGATCTTACAGCTGGGTATTTGCCTTCATCGTCCCTAATATATTCAAATGCAATGGCAGTAATTCTTTTTTTAGCCAGTTCCTCAAAATACTTCTTACATTGGGTTTTAATCTGCAATGCAGAAATAATAGTAGTTTGTGGATTTATTATTTCAATTTCTTGCAGGGTAGGGGGTTCTACCTTTAATATAATTGGACATCCAAAGACTTTCTTGGTGTCCCTGGTAATTTCTGCTCCTGCATTGGTATATTCAACATCTAAGTAATTTGCTCCCATCCCTGCACCAGACTCCATAAGAATCCGATGCCCATTGGCCGTAATGGCGTTTACGGCATCTGGAGTTAGGCAAACACGTTTTTCCTGGAATTGGTTTTCTTTGGGAATTCCAATAAAAAGTTCTCCTTTTTGCTTGAGAATCTCCAAGGTTTCTTCTTGTGGAAGCAGTTGTTGCTTGCTAAATGGTGAGGAGTATGGATTCATAGGTTGTAATGCTGTCTTGGTAAGCGCCGAAAAACTTCGAAACTTAAAGCTCCAAAATTACAATATTTTTTCTTTTGGTTTTCTTCCATTTTAAAGGCCTTTTGTTTCTTAAGATTGTTTTTTTCCGAGTTTTTTAATTTAGTATGATAAAATTTTAGTCAGTCCTTTGTATGCCAATCTCATCCAGATATTACCATTACCTGCTAATTAAATTTATAATCATTACACCATAATCATTTACTATCTAGCTAGGCAAAGCAATTTGTATCTGTTGGTTTTTACTGTCCAGAATCTTGTGCAATAACCAAACTTCTTGTTTTCTCATCTAAAATAGTAATATAAATATGTGTTGTATTGGCTGGTATTAAAGACGGTATTTTTTCTGGCCACTCCATAAATATCCAAGCATTGGAATACAAATAGTCTTCTAAGCCTAGGTCTAATGCCTCCATCTCATTCTCCAAACGATAGAAATCAAAGTGATAGCCTAGAACGTCTCCACTTTGATGATGATGATATTCGTTAACAATCCCAAAAGTGGGACTACTACTTGTAGTTCCTCCTCCCAGCTTTTTTACCAATTCTTTAATCAAAGTAGTTTTGCCAGCTCCCATATCTCCATGAAAACAGAGGGTTTTTGACTGGGATTCATCGAGTATATATTGCGCTGCGTCTGTTATTTGTGCTTGGGTGTATTTTTTGCTCATTTTTATAATCTATGTTATTTAGGCTCCAAAACCACAAACGGTATAATCATTTCCTCCAAAGAAACCCCTCCATGTTGATAGGTATTACGGTAATAGCTAACGTAGTGGTTGTAGTTATTTGGATAGGCAAAGAACAAATCGTTTTTAGCGAATATAAAGGAGCTGCTAACGTTAATAGTTGGCAAATATAGCTTCTTTGGATCTTTTGCTTCAAAAACATCTTTTCCTTCATAGGTAAGGCTTTTACCAGTCTTATATCTTAGGTTCAGGCTGGTTTCCCTGTCCCCAATTACTTTAGAAGGTTGTTTTACATTAATAGTACCATGATCGGTAGTTACAATTAGTTTTAATCCCAATAGCTGTGCTTGTTGGATTATTTCTAGTAGTGGTGAGTTTTTAAACCAACTCAATGTAAGGGATCTATAGGCTTTATCATCTGCAGCCAGTTCTTTTAGAACGTCCATTTCGGTTTTGGAATGAGAGAGCATATCCACAAAATTATATACGATAACCGTTAAGTCGTTATCTTTTTGAGATCTAAAATTCTGTGCCAATTGCTTTCCTTGCTTTAGGCTACTTATTTTATGGTATTCCCACTTTAGGTCTAACTTTGATCGTTTCAACTGCGCATCAAAAAACTCCTTTTCGTAAAGATTTTTACCTCCGTCATCCGTGTCATTTTTCCACCAATGCGGATAATTTTTTTCCATTTCTAAAGGAGTGAGTCCAGAAAAAATTGAATTTCTTGCATATTGGGTTGCTGTTGGGAGGATGCTATAATAAGGAGTTTCCTTTTGCTTTCTATAATAGGTGTTTAAAGTAGTCTCAAAGGCCATCCATTGATCATATCTAAGGTTGTCTATTACAATTAAGAGAGTTTTACGATCCGTTATTTCCGGTTGAATTAATTTGCCGAACAAGGTGTGCGACATAATAGGTGCATCCTTATTTTGAAACCAATCTTGGTAATGATTGTCTATAAACTTTCCAAACTGTCTGTTGGCCTCTGTTTTTTGAGATTCCAATATTTCGAACATCCCAGAATCCTCTATTTCCTCTAGTCGCAGCTCCCAGTAGATCAATTTTTTATATAGTTCTGCCCATTCTTCGTGACTATCTACCATGCTGAGATCCATGGCTATTTTACGAAATTCTTGTTGATAGTTGGCTGTGGTCTTTTCAGATACTAGGCGGGAATGGTCTAAATTCTTTTTTAGGGATAATAGAATTTGATTTGGATTCACTGGTTTTATCAAGTAATCTGCAATTTTGGAACCAATAGCCTCTTCCATTATTAGTTCTTCCTCGCTTTTTGTAATCATAACTACGGGGAGGGAGCCATGAGTTTCTTTTATTTCGTTTAAAGTTTCCAATCCAGATATTCCGGGCATATTCTCATCAAGAAAAACGATGTCTACTCGCTTCTCTTTTAATGTTTCCAATGCCTCTCTTCCACTTAAACAGGGGACTACTTCATAATTTTTGTTTTCTAAAAAAAGAATATGTGGTTTTAACAAATCTATTTCATCATCTACCCAAAGTATTGTTATCTTGTTCATTATATTTGTCTGCGTAAAAATATTGTGATATTGATTAAATCAAAAAAACTTAAAGTTTTCAATGATCCAATTTACGGATTTATTGGAATACCGAGTGCACTTATTTTTAATCTGATCGAGGAGCCTTGTTTTCAGCGACTTAGAAGAATTTCCCAGATGGGGCTTTCCTATTTGGTGTATCCAGGGGCTCACCACACCCGGTTTCCACATGCTCTGGGAAGTATGCACTTAATGCAGCAGTCCATTCAAGTTTTAAAATTTAAGGGTGTAGAAATTACTAAAGCAGAGGAAGAAGGACTTTTATGTGCTATCCTGCTGCATGATATAGGACATGGCCCATTTTCCCATGCTATGGAACATTCAATAGTAGAAGGTGTAAGCCACGAATATATTTCCCTAATGTTTATGGAGCAACTTAATAGGAAATACAAAGGGAAGCTATCACTTGCGATCTCTATATTTAAGGGTCAATATTCTAAAAAATATTTAAACCAACTTGTATCCAGCCAGTTAGATATGGATCGTATGGATTATTTAAAAAGAGATAGTTTCTACACGGGAGTGGCTGAAGGTAATATTAATTCTGAAAGACTGCTGACCATGTTACATGTGTATAATGGGGAATTGGTTGTAGAGGAGAAAGGAATTTACTCGGTAGAAAAATTTTTAATGGCCAGGCGTTTTATGTATTGGCAAGTATATTTACATAAAACGGGATTAGTAGGAGAACAGTTGTTGATCAGGATTTTAAAGAGAGCAAAAGAACTCTTATTGGCCGGGGAGAAATTACCTTGTAGTAGTGCCTTGCGGTTTTTTATGGAAAATAAAATATCCAAAGAAGAATTTACTCCTGCAATCCTAGATCAATTCGCTAAACTGGATGATGTAGACATTATGTGGGCTATTAAATCTTGGCAGGATCAGAGTGATTTTGTGCTTTCTAGGCTGTGTAAAATGATAGTTAATCGACGCTTATTACATGTTAAACTAAAAAATAAGCCCATTAACCAAGAGAGACTGCAAAAACATTTTTTAAAATTTAAAAAGGAGCACAACTTAACAGACGAGGAGACAGCTTATTTTGTGTTTTCCGGAGAAACGCATAATCAAGCCTATAATGCAGAGTACCAACATATAGGTATACTGAGAGCTAATGGAAAAATTATGGATGTGGCCAAGGCTTCGGATCAACAATATTTAAAAGCCCTTTCAAAAATGGTGGTGAAATATTATATGTGTTATCCTAAAGTGGCAGTTTAACTATTTTTCTTACTTTTGTGCCCATGATATTTACAGCTAGCCAAATCGCAGGTATATTAGAAGGGGATGTGGAGGGTAATCCAGAAATCGCTGTTCATAAATTGTCCAAGATCGAGGAGGGTGAAGAAGGGTCATTGACGTTTCTTGCTAACCCTAAGTACACCTCTTATATATATACTACAAAAGCATCTGTGACAATAGTGAACCGGGATTTTGTACCCGAACACAAATTAACCACTACTTTAATCAAAGTAGACGATGCGTACACTTCATTTTCCAAATTGTTGGAATATTATAATCAGGTAAAAAATAATAAAGTAGGTATTGAAAGTCCGGTATTCTTATCAGATACTGCAAAATATGGTGCGGATTTCTATTTGGGAGCCTTTGCCTATGTGGGGAGTAATGTGAAAATTGGAAACAATGTTAAAATCTACCCTAACGCCTATATTGGGGATAATGTGGTGATAGGTGACAATGCCGTTATATTTGCTGGAGCAAAAATCTATTCAGAGACCGTTATCGGAAAAAATTGTGTGTTACATAGTGGGGTAGTAGTTGGAGCAGATGGTTTCGGATTTACACCTAATGAGAATATGGAATATTCAAAAATTCCACAGACGGGCAATGTTATATTAGAGGATGATGTAGAGGTGGGTGCCGGTACAACCATAGATAGGGCAACTTTAGGGTCCACTATTTTAAGAAAAGGTGTTAAGCTGGACAATCAGATCCAGATAGCCCATAATGTAGAAATAGGAGAGCATACTGTAATTGCTGCCCAGACAGGTGTAGCAGGATCTACAAAGATCGGGAAATATTGTAAGATAGGTGGACAAGTGGGTATTGTAGGGCATATTACTATAGGGGACTATGTGAAAATTCAGGCCCAATCTGGCATTGGCAGGAGTGTTCTAGACAACGAGACCTTGCAGGGGTCACCAGCATTGAGCTATGGGGATTTTAATAAATCTTACGTACATTTTAAAAATTTACCGAAAATTATTAATAGAATAGAAGATATCGAAAAAAAGAATTGACGGTGGGCAAAACAAAAATAAGACAACGGACAATTGCAAAGGAGGTAACGCTCGAGGGTGTTGGTTTGCATACAGGGGAAAATGTTACATTAAAATTTGTACCTGCCCCAGAAAATTATGGATATGCGTTTAAACGTGTAGACTTGGAAGGGGAACCTCTGATAGAGGCAGATGCCAATTTTGTGGTAAATACCCAAAGAGGCACCAATTTGGAAAAACGCGGTGTTAAAATACAAACTTCAGAGCATGTACTAGCTGCTTTGGTAGGATTGGAAATAGACAATGTGATCATTGAGTTAGATTCGCCAGAGCCTCCAATAATGGACGGGTCTTCCAAATATTTTGTAGAAGCTTTGGAAAGCGCCGGGATCCTGGAGCAGGAGGCCGAAAGGGAAGAATACATTGTAAAAGATGTAATCTCGTATAAGGATGAAGCTACAGGAAGTGAGATTACTATTATTCCTTCAGATAAATACCAGGTAACGACCATGGTAGATTTTGGCACAAAAGTCCTTGGGACTCAAAATGCCACATTGGAAAATTTAAGTGATTTTAAAACCGATATTGCGAATGCAAGGACCTTTAGTTTCTTGCATGAGTTGGAAGCTTTATTAGATAATGGTCTTATTAAGGGAGGTGACCTAAATAATGCTATTGTTTACGTAGACAAGGAAATTTCTGAGGCTACGATGAAAAAATTAGAAAAATCGTTCAATAAGAAGAAACTATCCATTAAACCCAATGGAATCTTGGATAATTTAACCTTACATCATCCCAATGAGGCTGCAAGGCATAAGCTTCTTGATGTTATAGGAGATTTGGCATTAGTTGGGACAAGGATTAGAGGGAAGGTGATTGCCAATAAACCTGGCCATTTTGTTAATACCCAGTTTGCTAAAAAGCTCTCCAAAATCATAAAATTGGAAAAAAGGAATTATGTTCCTCAGTACGATTTAAGTCAGCCTCCTTTAATGGATATCCATCAAATTATGGATATGTTACCTCATAGGCCTCCTTTCTTATTGATTGATAGGATATTAGAACTGTCCGATCAGCATGTAGTGGGAATGAAGAACGTAACTATGAACGAGCAGTTTTTTGTTGGGCATTTCCCAGGTGCCCCTGTTATGCCCGGTGTACTTCAAGTAGAGGCAATGGCCCAAACGGGGGGTATTCTTGTATTGAGTACCGTGCCCGACCCAGAGAATTACCTCACCTTCTTTATGAAGATAGATAATGTGAAGTTCAAACAAAAAGTATTGCCAGGAGACACCTTGGTTTTCCATTGTAGCCTTATTTCTCCTATCCGTAGAGGGATTTGCCACATGCAGGCATATGCGTATGCAAACAATAAATTAGTATGCGAAGCAGAAATGATGGCGCAAATAGTTAAAAAGAAATAATCGATGAATCAACCGCTGGCTTATATTCACCCAGGCGCCAAAATCGCTAAAAACGTGGTGGTAGATCCTTTTACCACAATCCACAATAACGTAATTATTGGGGAGGGAACTTGGATAGGATCAAATGTTACCATTATGGACGGAGCTAGGATTGGGAAAAATTGTAATATTTTTCCTGGTGCTGTAATTTCTGCTCCCCCACAAGACTTAAAGTATGATGGGGAGGAGACTACCGTTGTTATAGGGAACAACACTACAATAAGGGAGTGCGCCACTATTCACAAAGGTACATCAGACCGTATGAAAACTGTTATAGGTGATAACTGTCTTATTATGGCCTACTGCCATGTTGCCCATGATTGTCTTGTAGGTGATAATTGTATCTTCTCCAATAATTCTACTCTTGCAGGACATGTAAGTATAGGGGACAACGTAATTCTTGCTGGTCTAGTTGCAGTGCATCAATTTGTGTCCATAGGTAGACATGCCTTTGTTACCGGAGGATCATTAGTGAGAAAAGATGTTCCGCCATTTGTAAAAGCAGCAAGGGAGCCTCTTTCTTATGTTGGCATTAATTCCGTGGGGCTACGAAGACGCGGATTTACCTCTGAGAAGATCAGGGAAATACAGAACATCTATAGGATATTATATCAACAAAATTATAACAATTCTCAAGCGGCTCAAATTATTGAAGCTGAAATGGAGGCTACTCCAGAAAGGGATGAAATCTTACAATTTATAAGAGATTCGCAACGAGGAATAATGAAAGGATACTTTAGTAACAATTAGAAAATATGGCTTCTACATCAGATATAAGAAAAGGATTGTGCATTAGGTACAACAGTGACATTTATAAAATTATTGAATTTCTCCATGTAAAACCAGGGAAAGGACCCGCGTTTGTGAGAACAAAATTGAAGAGTGTTAGTACAGGGAAAGTTTTGGAAAATACGTTTTCTGCAGGACATAAATTGGATGATGTTCGTGTAGAAACTAGGTCTTATCAATTTCTTTATGCAGAAGGGGAAATGTATCATTTTATGAATACGGATGATTACAATCAGATTTCTTTACAGGAAAGTGCACTGGATGCGCCCAATCTGTTAAAGGAAGGAGAAGTTGTTACCATTCTTTTTAATACGGAAGACAGTATGCCATTGTCAGTGGATATGCCTGCAAGTGTTATTTTGGAAGTTACTTACACAGAGCCTGGAGTAAAGGGAAATACCGCTACTAATGCTACTAAGCCTGCTACCGTAGAAACTGGGGCTACCGTGAATGTGCCTCTTTTTATAAATGAGGGAGATAAAGTTAAGATAGACACCGAGAAAGGTGCTTATATTGAGCGGGTTAAGTAATTATTTTTAGCTAGCAGTGAGAAAATATTCTAAAACATGAGATTTCCATCCCCATATACCTTAAAGCAAATTGCTACCATAATTAATTCTGAATATTTGGGGGACGATGATTTTCCTGTATTGGGAATGAATGAGATCCATGTGGTACAAGAAGGAGAAATTGTTTTTGTAGATCACCCCAAATATTATGAAAAGGCTTTGAATAGCAAGGCCACGGTGGTTCTTATTAATAAAAAAGTTGAATGCCCTCCAGGAAAAGCGCTTTTAATCTCTAATGATCCTTTTAAGGATTTTAATGCCTTAACACAGTTTTTTAAGCCATTTGAAAAAGCGCAAAGTGCTATTTCCAGTAGTGCTGTAATCGGAAAAAATACGGTAATTCAGCCCAATTGTTTTATTGGAAATAAGGTAGTAATAGGGGATAATTGCCTTATTCATTCCAATGTTTCTATTTATGATAATTGTATCCTAGGAAACAATATAGTAATCCATGCTGGTACTGTTTTGGGATCCGATGCGTTTTATTACAAAAAAAGACCGGAAGGTTTTGATAAGTTGTTATCTGGCGGTAGGGTAGTTATCCAAGATAATGTAGATATTGGTGCACTTTGTACTTTAGATAGAGGGGTTACTGGTGATACTTTGATTAAAAAAGGAACCAAATTAGACAACCAGGTGCATGTTGGGCACGATACGGTAATTGGAGAAAATTGCTTGATTGCATCTCAGACTGGAATAGCGGGCTGCGTTGTTATAGAGGATGAAGTTACCTTATGGGGACAAGTTGGGGTGACCAGTGCCGCCACAATTGGAAAGAAAGCAGTAGTTTTGGCGCAAACAGGAGTTTCAAAATCCCTAGAAGGGGGGAAGAATTATTTTGGGAGCCCGGCAGAGGAGGCAAGGGAGAGATTAAAACAATTGGCATATATAAAACAGATTCCCGCCATCTTAAGAAAATTAGATAAATAAATAAGCAAAGGAATAGTTTAGAATATCTTTTCAAATCTATATTTTTGCTTTAATAATTAAACGAAAAATATAATGAGCGTTTTAGTAAACAAGGATTCCAAAATTATTGTTCAGGGTTTTACAGGTAGCGAAGGTACTTTTCACGCCGAACAAATGATTGAATATGGTACCAATGTTGTTGGAGGTGTTACTCCAGGCAAGGGAGGACAAGAGCATTTGGGGAGACCCGTGTTCAACACTGTGGAGGAAGCCGTACAAAAGGTAGGTGCAGATACTACTATTATATTTGTGCCACCAGCTTTTGCTGCTGATGCTATTATGGAAGCTGCAAGTGCCGGTATAAAGGTTATCATTACTATTACTGAAGGAATACCCGTTGCCGATATGGTAATGGCATATGACTATATTAAGCACATGGATTGTCGTTTAATAGGTCCAAACTGTCCAGGAGTAATTACTCCAGGAGAGGCAAAAGTGGGAATTATGCCTGGTTTTGTGTTTAAAAAAGGAAGTGTAGGAATTGTTTCCAAATCTGGAACCTTAACGTATGAGGCTGCTGATCAAGTTGTACGTCAAGGACTTGGTATCACTACAGCCATTGGAATTGGAGGGGATCCTATCATTGGAACTACAACCAAAGAAGCGGTTGAGCTTTTAATCAATGATCCTGAAACTGAATGTGTGGTTATGATCGGTGAGATAGGTGGACAGTTGGAGGCAGATGCTGCAAAATGGTATAAAGCCAGTGGCAGTAAAAAGCCTATTATAGGTTTTATTGCTGGAGAAACTGCACCGGCGGGAAGAACCATGGGACATGCAGGTGCTATTGTAGGTGGTAGCGATGATACGGCCCAAGCCAAAAAGGCAATCATGAGAGAATGTGGTATCCATGTTGTTGACTCCCCTGCAGAAATAGGATTAAAGGTTAAAGAAGTAATGGGATAATTATTTATTAATCATACAAAATTCCGTTTGTGCTGAATATTTCCGATTTCCTCGGAAACGTCAGGATAAACGGAATTTTCTTTTCCATAGCGCTTGGGTTTGTAAAAACTTGAGTCCATTATGGATAAAAATTTCAATTCGGGAAAAACAAAACTTATATTTGATCAACAACTAAGAAATTAAACAAATGAAGCTACTAGAAGGGAAAAATGCGATAATTACAGGTGCCAGTAGGGGAATAGGCATGGGTATAGCTCAGGTTTTTGCACAGCATGGCGCAAACGTGGCCTTTACCTATAGTTCCAGTGAAACTCCAGCACTTGCCTTGGAAAAAGAACTAACGGCATTAGGTGTTAAAGCCAAGGCTTATAAGAGTAACGCTGCAAGTTTTGAGGATTCTGAGAAATTAGTGGCCCAAGTCTTGGAAGATTTTGGTGGCGTAATCGATATTTTAATTAATAATGCCGGTATTACCAAAGATAACCTACTTATGAGAATGGGAGAGAACGATTTTGATTCGGTTATAGAAATCAATCTAAAGTCGGTTTTTAACATGACCAAAGCTGTTCAGCGTACTATGTTAAAACAAAGGAAAGGTTCCATTATTAATATGAGTAGTGTAGTAGGAGTAAAGGGAAATGCCGGACAATCAAATTATGCAGCTTCTAAGGCAGGAATGATCGGATTCACCAAATCCATCGCATTGGAACTAGGTTCTAGGAATATCCGTTGCAATGCAATAGCGCCAGGATTTATAGAAACGGAAATGACCGATAAATTAGATGAAAAAGTAGTACAGGGATGGAGAGATGGAATTCCTTTAAAGCGAGGTGGTGCCCCAGAAGATGTTGCAAATGCCTGCTTGTTTCTAGCTTCGGACCTATCGGCCTATATTACTGGGCAAGTATTGAACGTTGATGGAGGGATGCTTACCTAGATTTTGTTAGTGGACCATTACTCAATTGGCTACCTTTAAATAAAATCGCAATTTATAATATATGTCATCTCATTAAAAATCGATTAAGGTTTAAAGTGATGCGCTAACTTTTAATTTAATGCAAACAAATACAGTACTATTTATATTGCTCGCGGCAATAGCTTCGTTGGCACTTGTACTGTTTCAATACAAATACAGGACCAAAGGAAAGGGAAAGTTACTTTGGGGACTTTCCCTTCTTCGGTTTATATCTGTATTTGGACTTTTATTACTTCTTATCAATCCCAAATATGAGCGTAGGACGCTTACAACGGAAAAAGCCAATTTGGTGTTTTTGGTTGATAATTCATCTTCTATCCGAGTTGAGGATGGCGAAAAGGTGGACGCCCTAATATCTGCATTAAAAGCTTCGGAATCTCCTTTGTTAGAAAGGTTTAATCTGGTCACCTATACATTTGGAAATGAATTACAGGAAGGGGATAGTCTTACCCTTAATGAAAATAACACCAATATTTCCAAGGCCTTGGCAGGGGTAAACGGGGTTTATGGTAAGTTGAATACCGCAGTAGTGTTATTTTCTGATGGAAATCAAACTTTGGGAGAGGATTATGAGCATTATGGGAAAAGGCAGAACCTCCCCATTTACCCAATTGTGCTTGGCGATACTACTAGCTATGAGGATATAAGAATAGTACGGGTAAATAGTAACAGATATGCATTTCTCGATAATAAATTCCCTATAGAAATTTTTGTTTCCTACGAAGGAAAGCAGGCTGCTACTTCAGAATTGAGGATACTTGTAAACAATAAATTGGTCCACAAGGAAAAAGTGTCACTTTCTATGGCCAATACTGCTAAGACCGTCAATGCCCAAATATGGGCTAATAGTGTGGGAGTAAAAAATATTCGCGTTCAGTTGACTCCCCTTACAAACGAAAAGAATATTCGTAATAATGAAAGTCGTTTGGCGTTGGAAGTATTAGATGAGAAAACCAATATTGGAATTATATCCAATATTCTTCATCCAGATATAGGAGCCCTCAAAAAAATTGTGGAAAGTAATGAGCAGCGGTCTGCTAATCTCTACAAGCCAAACGTAGATTTGGCCCAACTGGAATCTTTGGACCTGTATATTTTGTATCAACCTGATGCTTCGTTTGATAGAATATATAAACAAATGACAATGCGTAATTCCAACTATCTTATTATTGGTGGTACGCACACCGATTGGCAATTTCTGAATAAAGTACATAAAGGCTTGCATCTGGAAAGTGGGTATCCAGTTCAGGAGGTTTTCGCCGACCTTAATCCCGCGTTCTCCAAATTTGATATATCTGATTTTACTTTTAATGGATTTCCTCCTCTGGAAACAGATGTAGGTCCTGTTATGATTTTTTCTCCACACGAAAGCCTGTTGAATATGAGCAGTAAGGGAATTTCTATGCATATCCCACTATTGGCGGTAATAGAAGAAGGTGTCGTAAAATCTGCCTTTTTATTTGGAGAGAACATTTGGAAGTGGCGGATGCATTCCTTTAAAGAAGAGGGGTCATTTAAGAATTTTGATGATTTTTTCGGAAAACTGATGCTTTATTTAAATACCAATTCTGGGAAGAATAGGTTTAGCGTAGCGTATAATCCAATTTACAATAACAGTAACGATGCAATTATACAGGCTTCCTATTTTGATGAAGCGTTTAGAATGGATCCTAATGCATCCATTAGACTTAACTTAAAGGATTCTACCTTAAATAGTATACAGGAGATACCTATGTTGCTAAAAGGCAACCACTTTGAAGCCGATTTAAGAAATCTAGATCCAGGCAACTATAGTTTTACTGCCACGGTGGAAAAAGAGAATTTAAGCAAGAGCGGTAGTTTTGCTATTTTGGATTTTGATGTGGAAAAACAGTTTACTTCCAGTAATTATAAAAAGCTTTCTAGACTTGCTGATAATACCGGGGGTGAATTATTTTTTCCACAAGAAATGGATAGTTTGCTCAATGCTCTAGGGAGTGCCCAAAGATATGTGCCTACCCAAAAAAGCAAACTAAATGTTGTACCTTTGATCGATTTTAAAATTGTCTTGGGGATAATCGTTCTAGTGCTAGCACTAGAGTGGTTTATTAGAAAATATAATGGATTAACTTAATAAATAACTTGAATGGATAAATTACCTAAAATTGCGTTGCCAGTAGTATTTGCTTTTATTGTAGTAGTAATATTAATTTCTAAATCTGCTGTTACCATAGATTCTGGACAGGCAGGTGTTCTGTACCGAACGTTTGGAGGGGGTGTAGTTACTGATGAGCCACCCTTAGGAGAAGGGTTTAATCTTGTAGCTCCATGGAACAGTGTTACGATCTACGAGGTAAGACAGCAAGAGGTTTTTGAAAAAATGAACGTATTGTCTTCCAATGGATTGGATATTAAATTGGATGCATCTATATGGTTTGAGCCTGTTCGTCAGGAACTAGGGAAATTGCACCAGGAAAAAGGTGAAGATTATGTTCAAAGGGTTCTTTTGCCTGCTATTCGTTCTGCGGCTAGGTCTGTTGTTGGCCGTTATACGCCAGAACAACTGTATTCTAGTAAAAGGGATGCCATTCAGCATGAAATTTTTGAAGAATCAAAGAAAATAGTACAAAACCAATATGTTCAGTTGAACGATATTTTGGTGAGGGATGTTACCTTACCAGCTACTATTAAGGAGGCGATTGAGCGAAAACTAAAACAAGAGCAAGAATCTTTGGAGTATGAGTTTAGACTTGTAACTGCACAAAAGGAAGCTGAAAAAGTTAGAATTGAAGCTCAGGGTAAAGCCGATGCAAACTTAATTCTAAGCGCTTCTCTGAATGATAGGATTCTTCAGGACAAGGGTATAGATGCGACCATAAAGCTATCTGAATCCCCAAATTCCAAGGTTATTGTTATTGGAAGCGGTGAGTCTGGATTACCAATAATTCTTGGGAATCAATAAACATAACTTTAATATAGATTTTATATAACAATTTCGATTCAAATTGTGTTGTATAAATTTCACAAGGTTGAAAATATATTTTACTTTTGTAATAGTATGAAAAACAACAGGAAACATCATCATCATTTCTATACCTTCGTTCAGGCGAGCTAGGAATGTGTTGTTGTACCTATACTATATTCTAACCCGTTTGAGCAATCAAACGGGTTTTCTATTTAAAATTATGATTTGATCTGCTCGGACAAATAAAAAAATACGAATGAATAAAATTAAAATTGCAATTCAAAAAAGTGGTCGTTTAAATGTAGATTCTCTTCAGATTTTAAAAGATTGTGGAATCTCTATTGATAACGGAAAAGATCAACTAAAGGCAAGTTCCAGAAATTTCCCTTTGGAGGTATTTTATCTTCGGAATGGAGATATTCCTCAATATTTACGTGATGGGGTTGTAGATATCGCCATCATAGGAGAAAATGTGCTGATTGAAAAAGGAAATGATATATCCATTGTAGAAAAATTGGGGTTTTCTAAATGTAAGGTCTCCCTAGCGATTCCTAAATCTGCAAATTATAACTCCGTAAAGGATTTCCAAGGAAAAAGAATTGCCACATCCTATCCCAACACAGTAGATAATTATCTTTCGAGCAAAGGGGTAAAAGCAGATCTCCATATAATCACCGGATCCGTAGAGATAGCACCAAACATTGGATTGGCAGATGCCATTTGTGATATTGTATCCAGCGGTAGTACCTTATTTAAAAACAACTTAAAAGAAGTAGAGGTAATGCTAACGAGTGAAGCGGTCTTGGCCGTTTCCCCAAAAATATCTCCTGAGAGCACTCTGTTATTGGATAAATTACACTTTAGGATCAAATCTGTATTACTTGCTAGAAAAAGTAAATATGTATTATTAAACGCACCAAACGATAAGCTAAAGGAGATCATAGATCTTTTGCCAGGAATGAGAAGTCCTACCGTACTCCCATTGGCAAAGGAAGGCTGGAGTTCTGTACATACCGTAATTAATAAGGACAAATTTTGGGAAGTTATCCAAGAGCTAAAAGAGGCGGGTGCCGAAGGTATTTTAGTCTGTCCTATAGAAAAAATGGTACTCTAATTTTAATTATCAATTTTTCCAGTCATCAAATTGGAAAATAGCATATATAACGGATGAACAAGATTTATAACCCCATTAAAAAGGATTGGACCTCCCTTTTAAAAAGACCTACCCAAACTGTGGCCGATATTGAAAAAATGGTAGATCCTATTTTCCTGGAGGTAAAAAATAGCGGAGATACGGCGATTAAAACGTATACTGAAAAATTTGACCGCGTTTCAATTGAAAACTTCTCGGTAACCAAAGAAGAAATAGAAATAGCAGCTTCACAAGTTCCCGAAAATTTAAAATTAGCTATTCAACTAGCTAAAAGAAATATTGAAAAGTTTCATGATGCCCAGCGAACAGATAGAGTGTCCGTAGAGACTTCTACAGGTGTTCATTGTTGGCAAGAGAAGAGACCTATCCAAAAAGTGGGATTATATATTCCGGGAGGAACAGCTCCACTATTCTCTACAGTTCTAATGTTGACCGTACCCGCTAATTTGGCTGGTTGTAAGGAAATTGTACTTTGCTCCCCCCCAAATAAAGAAGGGAAATTGCATCCTGCTATTCTGTATACGGCGAATCTCTGTGGAGTAACTAAAATTTTTAAAGTTGGTGGAGTGCAAGCTATTGCTGGAATGACCTTTGGAACAGAAACTATTCCTCAAGTATACAAAATATTTGGTCCAGGGAATCAATATGTAACCGTTGCTAAGCAGATTGCCACTAAATATGGTATTGCAATCGACATGCCAGCCGGGCCAAGTGAGCTTCTAGTAATGGCAGACGACTCTGCTAATGCGGCTTTTGTAGCATCCGATTTATTGAGTCAGGCCGAACACGGTGCAGATAGCCAAGTAATTCTTGTGTCTACTTCCAAATTGCTGATAAGTGAGGTTGAACGCGAAGTAGAAGAGCAAATAAAACTGTTGCCTCGTCAGGAAATCGCTAAAAAATCTATTGCAAACAGTAAGTTGATCTATGTAGAGGATAAGGATATCGCTGTTGAGCTAATTAATGAATATGGGCCGGAGCATTATATTCTTTGTGTGGAGAATGAGTCATTTTTTTTGGATAGGACCTATAATGCAGGATCCGTGTTTATAGGCAACTATACGCCAGAAAGTGCGGGGGACTACGCGTCCGGAACCAATCATACCCTTCCTACCAACGGTTATGCCAAACAATACAGCGGCGTAAACCTAGATAGCTTTATGAAAGCGATTACTTTTCAAAAGATATCCAAACAAGGTATTCAAGGGATTGGGGAAACTATAGAGTTAATGGCAGAGGCCGAAGGCTTGTTTGCCCACAAGAATGCAGTATCCCTAAGATTAAAAAGTTTATAAATTTAGTAAGGGAAAGATAAGCGAAATGGTATTCGTAAATATGGTTTCCCTATTAGTATTAAAAATTAGAAATGAACCACAACACTTTTGATATAAATAATTTAGTCCGTAAGAATGTAAGGGCATTAAGGCCTTATTCTTCAGCTAGGGACGAATATGTTTCTGACGGATCCCAGATGGTATTTTTGGATGCAAATGAAAATCCATTTGAAACAGGGGTAAATAGATATCCAGATCCTCAGCAAAGAAACTTAAAAGGGGCATTGGCCACTAATAAAGGCGTATCGGCACATCAAATCCTATTGGGAAATGGGAGTGATGAAGTTTTAGACCTATTGTTCAGGGCTTTTTGTGAACCCAAGGAAGATCATATAATTACATTACCCCCTACGTATGGGATGTACCATGTTTTAGCTGGTATAAATAATGTGGAGAATAATAAAATTTTATTAACTCAAGATTTTGAACCTAATGTTCCCGAAATCCTAAAATTAGCTAATGAAAAAACTAAACTGCTATTTCTTTGTTCGCCCAATAATCCTACCGCAAATAGTTTTAATAACCATCTCGTTAAAGAGCTTTTAGAAAATTTTAAAGGACTAGTGGTAGTGGATGAGGCTTATATTGATTTTTCTAAGGAAGAAAGCTGGATCAGTAAATTGGACCAATATCCCAATCTGGTAGTCACCCAAACGTTGTCCAAAGCATTTGGAATGGCAGGAGTAAGATTAGGGATTTGTTACGCTTCCAATGAAATTATTAATGTCCTGAATAAAATAAAGGCTCCCTATAATGTAAATGAATTGAGCCAGAAAAGGGCATTGGAGCGTATTTTAGATGTAAATGCCGTGAATAAAGAAATATCGGATATCTTATTAGAGAGAGAAAGGCTTTCCAAAGTATTAGGGGAATTAAATTTTGTGGAAAAAGTTTATGACTCGGATGCTAATTTCATTCTGGTCAAGGTAGACAACGCTACAAATAGGTATAAGCAGCTATTGGAAAACGGTATCGTAGTTAGGAACAGGACTTCGGAGCCACTTTGTGAGAATACCTTGAGGTTTACCGTTGGGACCAAAGAAGAGAATAAAAAATTGATTCGTGTTTTACAACAAATAACAACCGCTTAATTATGAGTATAGAAGTAAATAAAAATGCTGACCAAGTTGGTAAAATAGGGAAACAGGTCCTTTTTATAGATCGGGATGGAACGATGATCAAGGAACCAGCTGATGAGCAAATCGATTCTTTTGAAAAATTAGAATTTTATCCCAAGGCATTTACTTTTTTAAGTAAGATAGCCAAGGAGCTAGACTATGAGCTGGTAATGGTGACTAATCAAGATGGATTGGGAACAGATTCTTTTCCAGAAGATACCTTTTGGCCTGTCCATAACTTTATAATGAAAACCTTTGAGGGGGAAGGAGTTGTTTTTGATAAGGTTTTTATGGACAAAACCTTTCCACATGAAAATGCAGCTACGCGTAAACCAAGAACAGGATTATTAACGGAATACTTTTCAGAAGCGTACGATCTATCTAATTCTTTTGTAATAGGAGATCGTTTAACAGATATAGAATTAGCCAAAAACCTTGGCGCCCAAGGAATATTCATTAATGATGAGACCAATTTTGGAGTAGGGGAGATTACTGTAAAACGTAAGGACTTGGATTCCCATATAGCACTTGAAAGCAATGATTGGGAGAAGATATATGAGTTTTTAAAATTAAAGAACAGGGTTTCTGAAACCTATAGAAAAACGCATGAAACCGATATCTATATAAAATTAAATTTAGATGGTACCGGGAAGAGTAACATTGATACGGGCTTAGATTTTTTTGATCATATGTTGGACCAGCTGGCTAGACATGGCCAGATGGATCTAGATATTAAGGTTAAAGGGGATTTGGAAATAGATGAACACCATACCATAGAAGATACCGCAATAGCCTTAGGAGAGGTTTTCCATAAAGCCTTGGGAAATAAGCTTGGAATGGAACGCTATGGATTCTGTTTGCCAATGGATGATTGTTTAGCCCAAGTGGCTATCGATTTTGGCGGACGTAATTGGTTGGTCTGGGAAGCAGATTTTAAGCGGGAGATGATAGGAAAGATGCCAACAGAAATGTTTTATCATTTCTTTAAATCCTTTACAGATGGGGCAAAAGCCAATTTAAATATTAAAGCCGAGGGAACCAATGAGCACCATAAGATAGAGGCTATTTTTAAAGCCTTTGCAAAAGCTATTAAAATGGCATTAAAACGTGATGTAGAGAAAATGGTACTACCCAGTACCAAGGGCCTATTGTAAAGTAAGCATCGTTAAAAACGAAGAATGAAAATAGTAATAATCGATTACGGGGCCGGAAATATTCAAAGTATTAAATTTGCTATCCAACGATTGGGATATGAGGCGGTGCTTAGTCATGATGTAAAGGAAATTAAGGAAGCGGACAAGGTTATCTTTCCTGGGGTTGGTGAAGCTAGTAGTGCCATGAAAAAACTACGTGCCAGTAAGCTAGACTCTATTATCCCTGAATTAAAACAACCAGTTTTAGGAATTTGCCTGGGCATGCAACTGATGTGTAAATCTTCCCAAGAAGGCAATACCTTAGGGCTTGGAATTTTTGACGTGGAGGTGGTTAAATTTCCCAAAACCGTAAAAGTACCACAAATCGGATGGAATCAAATCAGTAACTTGAAATCAAAATTATTCAAGGAGGTAAAGGAAAATGAGCATATATATCTAGTACATAGTTATTACGCTCCGGTTTGTAAAGAAACCATTGCCCAGTCTGACTATGCAATAAACTATAGTGCGGCCCTACAAAAGGATAACTTTTTCGGAACCCAATTTCATCCCGAAAAAAGTAGTTTAGTGGGGGAGCGGATTTTGAAAAATTTTCTTGTCCATATCAATTAGAATAAAATAACATAATGAGAATAATACCGGCAATAGATATTATAGACGGAAAATGTGTGCGTCTTTCCAAAGGGGATTACAATACCAAAAAAATATACAATGAAAACCCTTTGGAGGTGGCCAAAGAATTTGAGGCTCATGGTATAGAATACCTGCACTTGGTAGACTTGGATGGTGCAAAGGCGAGCCATATTGTAAATTATAAAGTACTGGAGCGGATTGCTAACCAAACGAGTTTGAAAATTGATTTTGGAGGTGGACTAAAGACCGATGTAGATTTAAAAATTGCATTTGAAAGTGGAGCAAACCAAATCACCGGGGGTAGTATAGCGGTGAAAGACCCAGAAACATTTATAAGGTGGATCACAACCTACGGAGCTAATAAAATTATACTTGGCGCCGATGCAAAAAATGAAATGGTTGCTGTTTCTGGATGGACAGAGGAATCCAAGGAGGAACTAATTCCCTTTATACAAACGTATCAAAAGGAAGGGATAAAATCAGTAATTTGTACCGATATAAGTAAAGATGGAATGTTACAGGGCCCATCCTTTGAACTGTATGAAAGAATTATTGCCCAATGTGGGCCTCAGCTTTTTCTTATTGCAAGTGGCGGTATCTCTACTTTTGATGAGCTTCCCCAATTGGCAGAATTAGGTTGTGAAGGCACAATAATTGGAAAGGCAATTTATGAGAATAGGATTACCTTAAAACAATTGGAAGAATTTATTTTAACTAATAAATCAAATTAAACATAGATATGGCCAATATCAATTCTATCAATAGGAAAAGGAATAATTGGTCTTTAAAAAAATAGTATGCTAACAAAAAGAATCATACCCTGTTTAGATATTAAAAATGGAAGAACAGTTAAAGGTGTTAATTTTGTAGATCTCCGGGATGCAGGGGATCCAGTGGAATTAGCAGAAATATATGCCAAAACAGGAGCAGATGAATTGGTTTTTTTAGATATCTCTGCAACAGAAGAGGGCAGACGTACCTTGGCAGATCTTGTTTTGCGAGTGGCCGAGAAGGTGAATATCCCTTTTACCGTGGGTGGGGGAATATCGTCTGTGGAAGATGTAGATATTCTTTTGCAAAATGGAGCAGATAAGGTTTCCATTAATTCGTCCGCAGTAAAAAATCCACAATTGATCAATGATCTAGTCGCCAAATTTGGTTCACAATGTATTGTTGTGGCTATTGATGCTAAAGAGATAGATGGGGAGTGGATTGTACATTTGGTAGGAGGGAAAGTACCTACTAAGCTCAACCTCTTCAATTGGGCCAAAGAAGTGGAAGAACGTGGTGCAGGGGAAATATTATTTACGAGTATGAACCATGATGGGACTAAGAATGGATTTGCTAACGAAGCTTTGGCAAAACTATCAACAGAACTAAATATTCCTATAATTGCCTCTGGTGGAGCGGGTAAAATCTCCCATTTTACTGACACCTTTATTGATGGGAAGGCCGATGCAGCACTGGCTGCTAGTGTATTTCATTTTAAAGAAATATCTATTAAAGAATTAAAAGAAGAGTTGCATAGAAATGCAATTCCAGTTAGATTATAAATCGTGATGGGGTAATGCCGTAAAGAGATAAAGAATAAAAACCTCTCTTTTTAAAAGCCACCAATACATCAATTTTTAAAAAATGACCATAGATTTTAATAAGAATAAGGACGGATTGGTTCCAGCTATAATACAAGACGCTAAAACGAAGAACGTACTTATGTTGGGCTATATGAATCAGGAAGCTTATGACCTTACTGTAGCGACCAAAAAAGTCACTTTCTTCAGTCGCACAAAAAACCGCCTTTGGACCAAAGGAGAGGAAAGTGGCAACTTTCTTAATTTAATCACGATTCAGTCGGACTGCGATAGTGATACGCTATTGGTAACAGTAGATCCTGTGGGACCTACTTGCCATAAAGGAACAGATACTTGTTGGGGACAAGAAAATACAGGTGGTTTCGAATTTTTAAGTGAATTGGAAAACATTATAGAAAATAGAAAAGCCCAAGCAGACGGAACAGTATCAACTCCCGAAGGTGCTAAATCCAGTTATGTTTCTTCGCTTTTTAAAAGTGGCATTAACAAAGTAGCCCAAAAAGTGGGTGAAGAAGCCGTAGAGGTGGTCATAGAGGCTATGGACAATAATGAGACCCTTTTTAAAGAGGAAAGTGCGGATCTTCTTTTCCATTATCTGATACTGCTTCAGGCAAAAGGATACAAATTAAAGGACGTCGTTAAAGTTTTAGAAGCGAGACATTAAGCTCCAATATAGCATATTATGGAGAATTTCAGTCTGGTTTTTGTGTAATACTGGCTACTGTTGATATCTCAAAAATACAGGATTGTAAATAGATTTTATTAGGACTAATCAAAGGATAGTAATACGAAATGAACTTATCAAGATCCTGGTGTAAAATGTTTAATTTATAACAGGATAATTTTTAATTTAAAAATTAATACTATCTTCAGCCATTAGAAAAATTAAGATTTAAAAAATAAAAATATGCTATGAAATCAAATAGGAGAGATTTTATAAGAAAAACATCCATTGCAGGTATGGGATTGGCAATGGCACAAGGATGGGCAAGTTCTTTATCCAACAAAAGTTTAATTGATGCGCCAACACCAAGTCTAGGTGCTACTTATATGGGTGGTTTTTCTGCTCCAAAATTGGATACAGTAAGATGTGCCTTTATTGGAGTAGGTGCTCGTGGCTCCGGTCACGCTCATCAAATCGCTTCTATTGAAGGTACCGAGGTGGTTGCTATTTCCGATCTTTATGAAGATAATGCTCAAAGATCTGCAGATAAATGCAAGGAGAATGGTAAGGGAACTCGCCACCAAAAAATTAAATTATATACCAAAGGGGAGAACGATTGGAAGAAAATGTTGAAAAGGGAGAAGCCCGATGCTGTTTTCGTTAGTACTCCTTGGGAACTACATGCTCCTATGGCCATTGAGGCCATGAAAAGCGGTGCTCACGTTTTTGTAGAAGTCCCTTTAGCACTTACCATTGAAGAAATGTGGGAGATAGTGGACACTTCTGAAAAGACACAGAAGCACTGTATGATGATGGAAAACGTAAACTATGGTAGGGAAGAGCTTCTATATCTAAATATGTGTAGGCAAGGAGTAATTGGTGAGCTTCTACACGGTGAAGCTTCCTATATTCACGAACTAAGAAGCCAGATGAACGAAGTTGATCGTGGTACAGGTTCTTGGCGTACACCACACTATGCACACAGAAATGGTAATTTGTATCCTACCCATGGTTTAGGGCCTGTTGCGCAGTATATGAATTTAGCTAGAGGAGAGGATAACTTTAAATTTATAAATTCTTTTTCCTCACCTGCTAAGGGCAGGCAACTTTATGCCGCCAAAAATTTTCCAGCTGATCATAAATGGAACCAGCTCGACTATAAAGGGGGGGATATAAATACATCTATTGTTAAGACTACGCTTGGTAGGACTATAATGGTACAATGGGACGAAACTAGTCCAAGACCGTACACTAGACATAATCTAATACAAGGTACTAAAGGAACTATGCAAGGATTCCCAACTAGAATCGCTTTGGAAGGTGGATTTGAAGGGGGACCAAAAGATCACCATTCTTTTGGAGAAGGAGAGCAACTTGCAAAGATTTATGAGAAGTATGAGCACCCTCTATATCTAAGATTGGGAGAATTATCCAGAAAAATGGGTGGACACGGTGGAATGGATTTTATGATGCTTTACCGAATTGTAGAATGTTTGCGTAATGGACAACCATTGGATCAAAATGTATATGAAGGGTGTTACTGGAGTGCCGTTGGTACTTTAAGTGAAGTTTCGGTAGCCCAAAATGGCGCACCGCAAGAATTTCCAGATTTTACTAGAGGGAATTGGAAGACCACTGCACCTTTAGATATTATAGGTTAAACGATTAAGTGTTTTGTTAGAAAAGCCGTTACTTTTCTTAAATGCCTTCCTAAAGGTAAATAAGAAAGTCAACGGCTTTTTTATTTCTATAAGTAATCCTAGATATCCTTAGTAAATAGTAAAGCTCAAGTCAATTACCTCAGGGTAAGTTTTTAAACATCGGCGTAAATTATCTTGAATTGGAACGGCCGGCGAGCGTAAAAGTGTTCACATCTCAGTGTGTAGAAACTATTCACTGGTAGCAATTGCATGTTTATCTAACGCTTCAAGTAATTCTAAACTACCATTTAAAACGTTTTTGCTGTAAAATCTGCCCCGATCCCAATCCGCTGGATCTTAAGCATGCTTTGTAGCTGCCAATATGTGCTTAATTTTATCGGCTAAATCATTGCTGTCGTTTTCTTTTAACATATACAAAATCTTTTCATATGACTTATATGCTTTTTCTGAATAATATAACCTGATGGTCAAAATTATTCGGGTTCACTGCGCTTTAAGCATGATTTAGGGTATAAAAGACTGTAGAATTAACAAGGTCGCAATTATTCCTAGCAGAAGTAGTACCGAAAATAAATTACGAAAACAATATTAGGTAGCGTTTTTTCATAGGAGTAGGTTGGTAATTTGGGTAATGAAAACGAAGAATCAGAAAAGAAATTTTATACCAATCCTAATTAAATAAATTTAAAGTTATTAAAATAATTAGACTTTCAACTTGTGGGATTACGCCAAAGTACAAACATTTTTTCTATAATCGTTTCACTTTTTTTTAACCACAGAAGTGGCGCATTTTTATTTTTTATACGAATGGTAATATCTTCTAAGATGGTAAAATAAGACCTCCATTCTACATTATTATGAGGTGGTAATATCCATTCAAGTTTACTAGGAATATAGTATTGGTATAATTTAAATTCCTCGGAAATAAAATCAGCGCAAGAAATCCAAGTCCCGCTAATACACTGTTGGTTAAAAGGTGTCAGATCTATTTCTCGGTGAAAATATGGGGTAAACAATTGGGACTTAAAACAAACCTGGGGAGTTAACCCAGTAGGGTCTATCCCATGTTCAATTAAGGTTTCTTTTCCTTCTTTACTTCCTGATAGCGTTAACTGATGGTTAATTAATTTGTCTTTCTTTTGTAAAAAGGTATCCCTATGGTTTGGACCAATAAGTTGCTCGTCTAATTGGGTGGTTTTATCTCCTGTAACAATATAAAACTTATAGGTGAGCTCCAGATGTATAAATTGCTTGTTATCAATATTTTGAAGAATAAAATCCATTTCTCCTTGAGTGATTTTGTTCTTCCTTATAGGTATACTGTTACCAAGTACTTTATAAGTATTGGAATGTAATAGTAACTGGTGAAATATAAATTCTAATTGATGGCCTAGTCTAAGCTTTTCAGGGATAAGAGGTGGCTCAAATTCCTGTACAGGGTTAGGCGTAAAAATAAATTGTTCCAATCCCTCATAGCTGTTATACCATAGAGGAGGGGTACTTTTAAATGCCTGATATAATGATAGATTTTGGTTGTTCATATACTACAGTTTCCTGATCCCTTCAAAAGTAGGCGCACCGTGGTTGTCCACAAAATAGTTTAATGCTAAACTATTTAATAGGCTTAAAATATTAATGTCAACCCTAAAAACCCCCTCAAGGGTTTAGAAAAGGTAACCTGAAAGTGTTGGAAAAAATTCTTTAAGGTTACCCTAATATTGAATTTTCAATTTTTCTCTATAACTGATACGCAAAGACTTTTGTTATTTATCTTTATTTGGTTCATCACTTCCTCTATAGCGTTTATATGGCAAGAGATTCCAAGTGCGATATTTTAGATCTTCCTTACGAATAGGATAAGGAATGTCTTTTAGAATCTTTTTTGCAACCTCTAATTCGTGAGCCGCTTCCTTCTTATCTTGGTACATAAATTCGTCTGAAGCGGTATCCGAAGCTTGTTCTACTTTCTCTTCTAAATCTTGTATTACTAGTTCTTGTTGTAATTGGGCTGCTTCACGAGCCTCTGTTATCCAGTTAGGTTGTAAATTTCTATTGATATCACTGCTACTGCTATACTCTTCAAAAATGTTTCTATAAATTCGATCAGCATTCGAACGGACATCCATATTAACCAATTCTAAATCGGTATTTGTTAAATCGTCCCATTTCAATGGTTTACTACGTTTTCTACCTCCTAAAGCATTTAGTTCCGCGTAAAAAGGGAAAATGGCTTTAATTGTTTTTCCAACTGGAGAAATAGAATTATTGTTTTCGTCAAGACCTTTAGGTTGGACTCCCTGCATTGCTATCCGTGCAGATTCTGGCCTAACAATTTCTTTTGGAGGCATAATCCCATGGCGTAGCATTTCTCTAATTCCCGTACCTGAAATATTAATCCGATATCTTTCATCATGAGGACAAGATTGATTTGTTGCTAAAGTGTTACAGCGTGTGCAATGAAAAACTTCATAGAACAATCGGATATCGATCCCTAATTCTTTAGGGGAAAATTCATCAAAAATAGAATGACTTGCATATTTATCGTAGAAATCACCAATTCCCGCATGGTCTCGGCCAATTAGTGCATGTGTACAGCCGTAGTTCTTCATAATTAATGCGTGTAGCACTGTTTCCCGAGGTCCGGCAAAAATATAGGTTACCCTTAAAGGAGATAGAATTGCTCTATCTTTGGGGTAGTAGGTATCTAGAACACTTCGGTAAGACAGCATCCGGAATTCATGACGAGTGTATTCACGTTTAGCCATCTCTACTAATGGTTGAATTAACAAGCCATCAATCTCTTCTAAGGCATTTCTATGGATATATTCATGCCCTCTATGGAGTGGGTTGGCTCCCGTAATAAATCCGGCAACAGATCGGAATTTTTTCTCTTCATAAAATTGTTTCCATGTATCCTTTGGTTCTAACCTCAGTTTTTCAAATGGCCCCCAATCAACTCGGCGTAACAATTTAAGCGTTCCTCCCAATGCTGTATTCCCCATTCTTCGATAGATTGCATCCACCCCAGGATGATTTCGATCTGTGGTTCCAAAAAGTTTTGAAGCTCTATACTCTCTATCGTAAGAAAAAATATCGTTCAGTAAAAGAATAGCAATCGGATTTTTATTCTCATCAATTAAAGCTACTTCATCCCCAATTGCCAGTGTATCTACTACCTCTTTGTTACGGTCGCCTGTAGGAGCAAAACTTAAAGGTACTGGCCAAACAAGGCCATTTTCTAAACGCCCTTTACTAAGTACCGATTTGTAGTTGGCTTCATTCATAAAACCCTCATTGGGAGATAACACCCCTGTTGCGATCATCTCTACCGTAATCACGGCCTCCATGTCTATCATAATTGCAGGTAGATATGTCGCTTTCTTTAGCGCTATTTCTAGCTCTACTCCCTTTAAAACTAAATCGACTAATTTGCCACCATGTGGCTGTTGCGGATAATTCCCGAACTTTTCTTCTTTTTTAAACATAATTTTTTACTTCATTTTTTCTTCGTTTCAATTCGGGTTTCCACACTTTTATTCCAATTCAGTTAAATGAATCAAAGTGTTATGGAAATTACCGATACATTAAATACCGAATCATTAAACTAACGAGGTACTAGCTTAATTAGGCACCCTCCTAAATTGATTAAACCTTTAAGATACCCTATTTACTAACAATCTCAAATTTTTTGGCAAATGTTCTAACTTAGAAAAATCGCCGGCGCTTATTAAATTTTAAGGATTTATAATAAGAGATGGCTAACCGCCATTTTATAACACCGATGGGTGTTGTTAGATTAAAAAACCAATCATAAAGAGGTTAGCTTTCAATAATCTTAACAAAGTCCGTCATTTGTCTTTTAGAGGATAATTGGTTATATTAATTATTTACGCAAACATTTAAATGTTACTTAAAATAGTCAATGGAAAAAATTACAAATCCCAACGTAAAGTTATTAGCTAAAGGAGAGTTATTTAATGCAAAACAAATGGCTGCTAAGGCAGGAGAATTGTTGCCAAAACATAAAGCAAACAAAGAATCTGTACTTGTTGTATTAGAGGGAGAATGCGTTTTAACATTAGCAGATACAGAACATACTTTAAAGCAGGGAGACAGTTTTATTGTACCATCTGAAATAGTTCACCAGATTAAAGTAGTTAAAGATTTTAGGGCGGTGCATATAATGACTAATGATATTGAGTTCAAATTCTTCAAATAATATAAACTGGTGAAGCCGAGTGTTTTTGGAACATGTTAGAAAGCAACAATTTTATCGGTTTAATTCAATCAGATTATACAAAGAGGAACACCCCTTAACTAGATTATTTGTGGCTACTATTCCCTAATAGTTAAGTTTTCTTAAAAGGGAGGCGGAAGTATTTTAAATGTATTAAATTTATGATATGACTATAAATAGAAGAAAAGGCATTCGTTTTTCCACCTATATTGCACCTGACCAAAGCCCGTTCGAGAAACTTTTCGATATTTTTAAGGAACTGATTACCCATACCTCAGGTGATGTAGATGAAGCGCTGGATTGGTTAAGGGAATTGGATAAAGAATATAGTCTAACTGATGAAAACTATACTATTGAGGATTTTATAGAAGACCTCAAGGCCAAGGGATATCTGCGCGAAGAATTTAAAATAGGGGATAAGGATGGTGCTGGTGAAGGAACTTCCGAAGCAGATTTGGCAATAACGGCTAAAATGGAACGGGTCATCCGAAAAGCTGCACTGGATCAAATTTTTGGAAAGATTAAACGTAGTGGTTCCGGAGATCATAAAACGGGAAAGCCAGGTAGAGGAGATGAGCATACCGGAGAATATAGGGAATATCGTTTTGGAGATAGCTTGGAGCGTATTTCCATAACGGAAAGTTTAAAAAATGCACAAATAAACCATGGCATTGGAAATTTTAACTTATCCGAAGAAGATCTAGTAGTAGAGGATACTCAGTTTAAGGCCCAGATGAGTACGGTACTTATGATCGATATAAGCCATAGTATGATTCTCTATGGAGAAGATAGAATTACACCGGCTAAGAAGGTTGCCATGGCGCTTGCCGAGTTAATAACTACTCGATATCCTAAGGACACACTAGATATATTGGTCTTTGGAAACGATGCTTGGCCCATTCCCATAAAAGAATTGCCCTATTTAAGAGTAGGTCCCTACCATACCAATACCGTAGCAGGATTACAATTGGCCATGGATATGTTACGTAGAAAACGTAATACCAATAAACAGATCTTTATGATAACAGATGGGAAGCCTAGCTGCATTAGATTGCCAGATGGCACCTATTACAAGAACAGTGTTGGCTTGGATGATTATATTGTTGAGAAATGCTATAATATGGCCCGTCAAGCGAGAAAATTGCACATACCTATAACCACCTTTATGATTGCTAAAGATCCTTATTTAACACAATTTGTGAGGCATTTTACAGAAGCAAATAAGGGGAAGGCTTTCTTTACAGGAATAAAAGGTCTTGGAGAGATGATATTTGAGGATTACGAACAGAATAGAAGAAAAAGATTAAAAGGTTAAAGAATCCTGAGTTTAAAAAGTTAATTTGATTTGTCAGCGTTAGGAAATCTTAAACCAAATAAAATATAATTTATACTTTATGAAAGTGAACGATCAGGAAATGCTAACCATAGGAGATCTTAAGAAATCAGGTTATAAAACAAAGAAGATTAAAGATGAATTAAGGGATAATCTCTTAATGAAAATTAAATCGAAAGAAAATGCATTCCCAGGGGTATATGGGTATGAAAACTCCGTTATCCCGGAACTAGAAAGTGCAATCCTTTCTAGGCACAATATAAATTTATTAGGGCTAAGGGGGCAGGCTAAAACCCGGTTAGCGCGACTAATGATTAATCTTTTGGATGAATACATTCCGATCGTTTCTGGGTCCGAAATTAATGATGATCCCATGAGTCCTATCTCTAGATACGCCTTTGAAAAGATAAAAGAACTTGGAGACGATACGCCAATTAGTTGGATACACAGAAGCGAACGGTTCTTTGAAAAATTGGCTACACCAGATGTAACGGTCGCTGATTTAATAGGGGATGTAGACCCCATAAAAGCGGCCAACTTAAAATTATCCTATGCAGATGAAAGAGTGATTCACTACGGAATGATTCCAAGGGCCAACAGAAGTATTTTTGTAATTAATGAATTACCAGATTTACAAGCTAGGATACAGGTGTCTCTTTTTAATATTTTGCAAGAAGGAGATATACAGATTAGAGGTTTTAAACTTCGCTTACCGTTGGATTTACAATTTGTATTTACTGCAAACCCAGAAGATTATACGAATAGAGGTAGTATTGTTACTCCACTAAAAGATAGAATAGGATCTCAAATTCTTACGCATTACCCAGAAGATATTGCTACGGCACGTAAGATTACCGAACAGGAATCTAGATTAGATTCTAGGCAGTTAGACATGGTTTACGTCCCGGATATGGCTAAGGATCTATTAGAGCAAATTAGTATAGAAGCCCGGAAGAGCGATTACGTAGATCCCAAAAGTGGTATTAGCGCCAGAATGAGTATTACGGCATTTGAAAACTTGTTAAGTACTGCTGAGCGTAGAACCCTGAAAAATGGAGATACAGCCACCCAAGTGCGTTTAATGGATTTTATGGGGGTAATTCCCTCCATTACAGGTAAAATAGAATTGGTGTATGAGGGAGAACAGGAGGGTGCCGGGAGTGTTGCAGAAATTCTGATCGAAGATGCAGTTAAAACCCTTTTTGCACAGTACTTTCCTAAAATAGAAAAGCTAGAACATAAAGATGTGGAAGGGCCCTATGACAATCTGATGAGCTGGTTCTTTGACGGGGAAGGATTTGAATTGCTCGATGATGCAGTTGATAGCGAATACAAAGCTAAATTGGATAGTATACCTGCGTTAAATCAACTTATAGAGGAATATCAATCAGATTTCAACAAAAAGGATATATACTTTTTAAAGGAACTGCTTTTATGGGGCTTAGTAGGCTACAAGAAATTGAGCAAACAACGTTTTGTAAAAGGGTATCAGATTAAAGATGTTTATGGAAGTTTTATAAGGGGGCTGTAGTCCAAAAAGACCTAACCCCAAGTATTCTCATGATTGTTTAAGTAATCAAAGTCATATTGCCCTACTTTTCTTTTCCTGAGAAAAAAGGACCATAATGTACAGATAGAAAGAAGAATTTGAAGGCTAATTATTAAAATCCCTATGGGGTGGAATGTACTAGGAATAATATGACCTTCAAATTGTTGGTATGAGTTTAAAATTAAAGCTGTTTCTATAATTTCGTATAGGTAGAATATAAAAACCCCATACATCACATACTCTATGTTTCGCATGATAATATCAGGATATTCGTTTTCGGATACTTTAAACCATAGGATATATATGTAAACAAAATGCACCAATGATAAAATGGGTAAAATATAACTTTCCACCTTATTAAAATGTAACTGATCACTATATAAGCCATAAAAGCTAAAATAGACTAATGCGATTAAAATAATAATCGATAAAATTAGATTAACTCTAATAGCTCCTAATTTATTTTTGGTACCCATATATATGATATTCTTAATATTTTTTTAGCATATTTACGATATAATTGCTTTCTATATTGAAAATATCGATGAAGTGTAGGAAATTCAAGACGGAAGAATAGTTCATGACTTAATTGTAAAATTTAGTGCTTCTTACATTAATAAGTAATCGATCTTCTCTGGTCAGGATAGAAAAATCAACAATTGTAGAGGATTTTTCCGATAATTTATTCAAAAGACAGTCTTTGTTCTAATTAAATATGTAGCTCGCCTGTTGGAGTCATTTGTAGTAAGCGGAGTTTACTTTTATTATATTGGGCGTTTTAGTGCTATAAACGGAATTATCGTTATAATTGTTACAGTAGCAACGCTGTTTTATCGTGTGGGTAGTCAAGAATTTATTTGAAAGTTAAAATGCATAAAAAAAGATATTATTACCTAATACGCATACAATATTTAGGATTTAGATTCAGTGGTTGGCAAAAACAACCCCAACATAAAACTGTTGAGGGCATGCTCACAAAGACCTTGAAGTTTATTTTACCCGACACCAAATTTAAAATATTAGGTGCCGGTAGAACGGATGCAAAAGTTTCTGCGTTGGACATGGCATTTGAGTTATTTCTGTTTGATACGCCAATAGAGGATTTGGATAAATTTAAAACCGAATTTAATAGAAATCTACCTTCAGATATTCGCATTACTGGACTAGATGAAGTAAACAAGGAGTTTAATATTATTAAAGATAGTAGACAAAAAGAATATGTATATCTTTTTTCTTTTGGGGAGAAAAATCACCCCTACTGCGCTCCTTTCTTAACCAATATTGTTGATGATCTAGATATTGATCTTATGATTAAAAGCGCAGAATTGTTTATAGGTACGCACGATTTTTCTGCATTTACTGCGCGGTTACAGCCAAGCACCAAGGTGGTAAGGACCATTGATTCATGCCAAATAAAAAAGAACACTGTCTTAAAAGCCAATTTTTTTCCAGAGGTCAGTTATGCCCTGCACATAAAAGGAGCAGGATTTATGAGATATCAAATTAGGATGATCATGGGAGCTTTAATACAACTGGGTAAAGGAGAACTACTTTTATCCGATATTAAAGAAGCGCTAAACAATAACAATACTACAACCCTAACCTATGTAGCACCCGGATCGGGTTTAATGCTCTATAATTTAGATTTTGAATAACTACTATTTCTGTTTTCAATTTTATTGAAACTTAAATTGGTTCTCCTTATCTAATTTATTTTAATCTGTACATTATGTCCTTTTATTTAAAAAAAATTAAAACTCTAACAACTGATAAAAGCATCTTCCTGAATGCTTATTTTAGTAAACCAAAGACCTATTGCAGCAAATTTTAAGAGTAAAATATTATGGGTAAAAAAAAGAGAACAGCTAAGGTTACCAATAAAAAACAATCGAGACGCGCCAAAAAGATGGGCAAGGCTCCCGGGAGTGTTATATATATGGGGAATAGGGAAGGCGAGAAGAGTAGTGTGCATATATTGGAATACCAAGAACATCAAATAGATGAATTTGAATTTGATGTTTATAAGCAGGAGGACTTTGAAAAAATAATAGAATTCAAAAACAGTCCTTCAATCTCATGGATTGATGTAATTGGCCTTAGTGACGAAAAATTAATTGAAAAGCTTGGAACTTCCTTTGGCCTTAATCTACTTTCAATAGAAGATGCTGTGAATACTAACCAGCGTCCTAAGATTGACGAATATGATAATTATATTTTCGGTGTTTTTAACATGCTCTATTTAGATCATAATAATGAACTGGTGGCAGAGCACGTCGCTATTGTTCTTATGGAAAACACGGTAATCGTCTTACAAGAACTCAAGGACGACGTTTTTGACGGTATTTATAATAGAATTAAAAGCAAAACGGGCAGGATAAGAGAAAAAGGAGCCGATTACCTATTCTTTGCCTTACTCGATGCCATTATAGATAACTATTTTGTAATCCTAGAAAACATAAATTCTAAGATTGAAATTTTGGAAGAAGATGTTTATCTGCATCCTACACCGGAAATAGCACAAGATATTCAATTGTTAAAAAAAGAAGTGCTAAGAATTAGGAGGTGGATTTATCCAGTTAAAGAAATGATAAGCAAGTTAATAGATACTGAGCATCCTCTAATCACAAAGGACACTAAGCTTTTTCTTAGAGATGCTATGGATCATAGTATAGAAATAAATGAAACGCTGCAGGTATACAGAGAAATGTCTATGAGTCTCATGGAAATGTATATTAGCAACGTTAGTAATAAGATGAATGAGGTTATGAAAGTATTGACTATTATGGCTTCCATCTTTATTCCGCTTACTTTTATAGCAGGAGTTTATGGTATGAATTTCGATTATATCCCAGAATTACACCTGAAATACGGGTACTTTTATGTCTGGGGATTAATGATTCTTATTTTTGTTGGATTACTTTTCTATTTTAAAAGAAAAAACTGGTTGTAATTTACAAAGCCCAAATTGTATTATTAAATGGCTTTTTTTCCTTACTAATCCTAATTAGGGTTTAGGTTTATTATTTAGCCTTTACCTAGGAATGTCTAGTATCTTAACCCTCAACTTATTTTGAAGCCGGTCTTTTATAAAAACAGATCCGATGAAAGGTAGCGGTCCCCTCTATCGCAAACGATGGATACAATTACTCCGTTTTCTAATGTCTGCGCCAATCTTACTGCTGCGGCTGCGGCTCCTCCGCTACTCATTCCTGCAAATATCCCTTCTTCCTTTGCCAGACGCTTGGTCATTTCAACAGCTTCTAACTCATTCACTTCCAAAACAGAATCCACTTTTTTTGCATCAAATATTTTAGGGAGATATGCTAGTGGCCACTTGCGTATACCAGGTATTTTGGCATCGTCGGAAGGTTGCACACCAACGATTTGGATCTTGGAGTTCTTTTCTTTTAAAAATGTTGAAGTTCCCATAATAGTTCCAGTGGTGCCCATTGAAGATACAAAATGGGTAATATTTCCATGTGTTGCATGCCAAATTTCGGGACCAGTACTTTGATAGTGAGCCTTCCAGTTGTCATTATTAGAGAATTGGTTTATCATATAAAACCCTTCCTCTTTCACCTTATTCTCCGCGTAATCCCTAGCCCCTTCAATACCCACATCGGCAGGAGTAAGTGTAACCTTGGCCCCATAGGCTCTCATGGTCTGAATTCTTTCTTTGGTAGAGTTTTCTGGCATTACCAATTCGATATCCAAGCCGTATAGACCTGCAATCATGGCCAATGCTATGCCTGTGTTACCACTTGTAGCCTCAATTAACTTGGAATTGGAATTAAAATCACCCCTCTCTAATCCTGCTTTTATCATATTTAAGGCAGCTCTATCCTTAACACTACCACCAGGATTATGACCTTCTATTTTAAAATAAAGGGATACGTTTGGATTAGGATTGATATTTTTCGATAGTACTAAAGGAGTATTTCCTATAGTATCCAATAAGCTATGAGACATTTGGAGTAGTTTTTATTTTAATTTCTGGAGAATGAAATACCGTTGAATTGGCGGGAACAGAAGTAGTTAACCATGCATTTCCACCAATAATGGAATTCTTGCCAATTATGGTTTCCCCTCCAAGAATAGTGGCATTGGCATAAATGGTGACATTATCCTCTATTGTGGGATGTCGTTTTGTTTTTTGTAGGTTTTTGGCAACGTACAAAGCGCCTAAAGTAACTCCCTGATAGATTTTTACATTATCTTTAATTATAGCGGATTCCCCTATGACCACTCCAGTGGCGTGATCTATAAAGAAGGATTTTCCAATTTTCGCCCCTGGATTTATGTCCACTCCAGTTAGTTTATGGGCATATTCCGTCATTAATCTTGGTACGAGAGGAAAGCCTTCTTGGTATAACTCGTGCGCCAATCTATAAATGGCAACGGCATGAAAACCAGGATAGGCTAAATATACTTCTTCAATGGATAAGGAAGCAGGATCACACTCTACAATAGCTTGGGCATCTAGATTTAATTTCTCTAGAATTTCAGGTAATAATTTTACGTATCGGTTCCAAACATCACAACAAGGCGTATCCGACTCCCAACAGGCTAATTCTACCAATTCCTTAAATTCCCTTTCCAGAATATCTAGGTTTTTTTCTACAGGTGTATCAATGTCGAATAAAGTATAAAACAATCGGTCTGTAAATTGTTCTGTCTTTTCCTTTAAAATAAATCGAAGGTTGGGCTGCTTTTTGTGTTGTTTAATATTTTTTATGATCAATGCTTTATCCATTTGCTTTATTGATTGTAGAAACTCAAAATTAACTATTATTTCAAAATCCTCTGATGTGAATTTGGTTAACTTTAGCACAAAGTTAAAATCAAATGAGTCGTACACAACAGGAACTAATTACGAAAGAGGTCTTTCAATTTTTAAATTCCCTCAAAGATAATAATACAAGAGAGTGGTTTTCCGACCACAAGTTAGCATTTAAAACACAGGAAACCACAGTTAAAAATTTCTTCACTCAGCTTAAAAACAAATTAAAATTACATGATGATATTGAAAGACTAAAAATGTTCCGGATTTATAGAGATGTGCGCTTTTCAAAAGATAAAACACCCTATAAGGTGCATTTTGCAGCTTCATTTTCTAGAGCCGGAGTACATTTACGAGGTGGATATTATGTGCAATTAAAGCCGGGAGAATCATTTATAGCAGGGGGTTTTTGGGAGCCTAACAAAGAGGATCTCTTGAGAATAAGGAAGGAATTTGAAATGGATGCCTCCGAAATTCGGAGTATTATAAATAACAAAGAGTTTAAAGAAGTATGGGGGGAGATGCAAGGTGATGAATTAAAAATAGCACCAATGGGTTTTGATAAAGATCACGAGAATATAGACTTGATTAAAAGAAAACAATTTATTTTTATAAGAAAAATGACTGATGAGGAAGTGTTATCGCATGGTTTTATAGATAATATAAATAATTCCTTCCAAAAAATTCGTCCGTATTTTGATTATATGAGTGAAGTTCTTTCCACCAATTTAAATGGGGAATCCCATGTATGATTAAAAGAGTTATAAAGAGGCAACTATATTATCTTCAAATAACAAAATTTGATCTTTTAAACGCCCTATAACCATTTGCATCATCCGTTTGTTTAGGGCCGATGAATTTTGAGTATACAGCTGATACTCCTCCTCGGTATACTGCCCAATAATGATGCCTTTTAAAGAATTTCTAAATTTAATGTCCTTTTGAATGGAATTCTCTACAAAACTCAGGCGTTCCTCTAAACTTAATTCATAAAATCCGTTTTTGTGCTTAGTGATATAATTTTTAAAGACCATTACCAAAAGTGCGTTCTGCAATTTTAATATGGGACGTAATGTTTTATTCTGAAACTTTTCGCCCATACTCATATTGTCGGTAACAACTGCATTAGGAATGACAGGTCTAATCTCCAAAAGACAATCCGTTCTATAGTTCATAACAAAGGTGTTTTTATAAAGATAGGTCATAACATTTGTGGGAGAAAGGTAGGAGAGTTATAGTTTTTAACGAGGTTATGAACATTAGGTATAAAATGGTTGCTTAAATAACCGGAAATGGCGATAAGCGGAAAAAGTAAAGCCCTACGATTTTTTATATTGTCTTTTAAACGAAATCGATCACAACTATTATTTTTCAAGGATTATTATCTCCCTTATAATATCCCTATTATTTTTTCATACCGAATAAATTAAAGGTTCGTAATTTAGATATATTTAAATCTCAATACTTTTCTACCCTGTAATTGCCTTGGGTTAATTACTTTAACTAATTTTCAAAAAAATAGAAAAAGATGAGATTTCATACAAGAAAATGGGTGAAACCAGAGGATTTAAATGCTAATAATACGTTATTCGGAGGGAAGCTTCTGGCGTGGATAGATGAAGAAGCCGCTCTATACAGCATTATTCAATTAGAGAATAAACGGGTGGTTACCAAATATATGTCAGAAATCAACTTCATGAGCACTGCATTAAAGGGCGACATCGTTGAAATTGGCATAGATGTGGTCAATTTTGGGAGAACTTCCTTAACACTTAAATGTGAAGTCCGCAATAAAATGACCAGGGAAACTATTATAACCGTAGAGAATATTATAATGGTAAATCTTGGCGCTGATGGAAAACCTACGCCACATGGAAAAACCAAAATAGAATTCGTAAGGGACCGTTTATCCTCTTAAGCCTAATTTGTAGCGGAAGCGTTAGCCACTTGTTGTACCTGATCCATTACCCTAAGTAGATTTTCTCCCCAAAGCTTGGCGATTTCTTCTTTAGAATACCCTCTTTTAACCAATTCTAAAGTCACGTTTGGTGTTTCCGAGGCATCTGTCCACCCCACAATTCCACCGCCTCCATCAAAATCAGAACTTATACCAACATGGTTAATTCCTATTAAATCTACCATATAATCTACGTGATCAACAAAATCGGATACACTGACTCCCTCTGGAGCGTTTTGATCTTTTGCAGCTTTTGCATTGACTATTTCCACTACGGTGGGATAGTTCTTTCTATAATTGGCACGCTTCTCTTCTGATAGGCCTGCCAATTGCCACCTTTCGTACCAATCCACTCCAAGTGAGTCTGCCACCTGAATGTGTAGTTCTTTCATATACTTCTGATGCGTCTCATGCTTTTCTGTATTTAGGTAAGAACTAAAAGCAACGGTCTGTACTACGCCGCCATTTTCTTTTATCATTAATAACTGCTCATCGTCTAAGTTTCTACTATGACCACAAAGTGCTCTAGCAGAGGAGTGAGAGGCTATTATAGGTGCTTTAGTCAGGGCAATCATTTGTTTCATGGCTTCTGCTGAAGGATGGGACACATCTATCATTATGCCCAATCGATTCATTTCAGCTACTGCCTGTTTGCCCAGTTCACTTAGACCGTTATGGAGCCATACATTATCTTCTTCCCCTGTGTTGGAATCACAAAATTGACTATGGCCATTATGGGATAGGGAGATATATCTAGCCCCTAAATTGTAATAATTTTCAAATTCGGATAAGTCCTCTCCAATTGGATAGGCATTTTCCACACCAATCATAGCTACTTTTTTACCCGATTTTACAATTCTACGTACATCATCAGAGTTATAAGCTAACTCTATTTCCTCTGGGGCAATTTCATTGCAAAGTCTATGGATAGCGTCAAATTTGGACATGGCATTTTCTTTTGCTTTCGCATAGCCCTCGGCATTAAGTTCACCTTGGCCAGTGTATACAATTAACCAAGAAACATCTAGGCCTCCTTCTTTTAACTTAGGTAAATTTACTTGATTGTCTAAGCGCTGAGTATAATTTATACTATCTGTGAAATTGGCAACATTGATGTCTATATGGGTGTCAATAGTAATTACTTCCTCATGGATCTGAGATGCTTTCTCCTCTAGGGAATTCGCTTTATTTACCTGCTTTTCCTTACAGCCCATTATAGCTAGTAAGCACATAATTCCGATTATTGGTCTCATAATATTTGGTTTAAGACCTACAAATAACGCCAATTGACAATAGAAAACGAAACCTCGGGTACATTTAATTATCCGCTTTAAAAGAAAAAATAAAAATTTAAGAGTAGGGTATAAGTCAATAAGGTTGTTATATTAAAAAAAATAGTAAAGACACTTTGTTGACCGTTGATTTTAAGTTGCGTTGGGTTTAGAGACGAATATACCATTGGCAACTTGTAATATTGGAGGGAATAATTTGTTTGAAAATATAAAAATTGTAACCAAAAAGAATTAGATAACGGCGATTAAAATAATTTCTCCCCTAAATAAGGGGAATTTGACAACAAAATTAAACAAGTTCACCACATTTTATTGTATAAATTCCAGATTGTAGATATATTTACTACCTGATAATTGCCCCAAAAATTAACCAATTAAACCAGTCTTACTTATGTTGTATGATACCTACGGTGAGGAATACCTAGCATTCCTTCAGGATTTAAATGAAATCTTAAGTTTAAAGGCGCATTCAGAATTGACGCAACTGCTTGTTTATCAGGTATTTAATTCGTATATTTAGATATAATAAAACCCCGAAAACGAGTCTCTAGCTC
>NZ_AUCB01000022.1 GCF_000429545.1 Arenibacter certesii DSM 19833 | reverse complement strand
ATAAGGGCAAGTTTGCCCTTGGCGCAGAAGATGCACCTTGGGCCCTTTTTGGCTTCCTTCAGACCAAGGGCCGCTACCAGTTCGTCCCAAGGGATGGCGATATAGATCTTGCCAAGATCGCTTTCGAGAAACCGGGCGTAAAACGCATCGAACTCTTCGGTCTGGGAGGAAAATGTAAAACTGTGCTGGAAATCGTGGATTCTTCGTATCTTGGACATAGACATTAAGATAAAAACCCCGTTTTTTGAGCTAGAGACTCGTTTTCGGGGTTTTATTATATCTAAATATACGAATTAAATACCTGATAAACAAGCAGTTGCGTCAATTCTGAATGCGCCTACTTTAAGGTGCTACTTTAGTTAACTATTTTATTGTTTAAGCAGAAGGAAAGTAAAATGTCTTTCGTGAAAAAAGAAAATTATGTTTTTAAATACTTGCTGTTCCATACAGCGGGACTAAAATTTTGGCCCTTTGCAAAAGCATAATAGACCACCATTGATACAACCGATTTAATCATGAAAAAGTAGATTATTAGGAATTGGGCAGTGGAGCTCGTTTTTGAGAATAGTGCATGGGGTACTATTAAAGTGAGGAGGTAACTTAATAGTAATATAAATACAAGGAGGTTACCCATATTCTTATAAGGCCACATCAAGGCTTTTCTAAATGGGTGTAAATCGTTTCCCCATTTATGAATTAGATAATAATAGCCGTTATTTATCGGGACAAATAATATTGGATCGTCAGGATCCTTTAGTTTAAATAACTTGGAGGGGGCAAGAATCTTAAAGCCTTTTAGTTCTATCCCGTGTTCCATTTCCAACTTTCTTATTTTAGATAGTGCTCCTGGTGGAATTTCACCTTTGTAATAATGAGAATCCAAAAAGCGCAGTCTGTAGTCTATAGCAATTTTTTTAATATGGCCTATTGAATAGATATCAGAAGCTTCTAGGAGGTCAAAATTAAAAAGATTAGTTACATTTAGGGATTTGGCCGCTAAGTTTTGAGCTATTCTTTCTTGAGCTGAATCCAACTCCTTTAAGATTTCATAGACCTCTTTCAGTATTAATTCGGAGGAATTATCCTTTTTTTTTGCCAGAATAAGTTTTTTCTGAATATTGGTTTTTTGCAACAACATATCTCTTTCATTTAAGGCAATGATATAAAGTTAAGAAATTATGGATTTCAATGTATATGAAAAATCATAAATAGTTTCCAAAGAAATGGTATGCTTATCTAATAAATTAAATTATCTAATTTTTATTGATAAAACAAGGATAAATAAAAATGTATAGGGTCTAGATTTATTTCATTTGAGTGATAAATAGCTGAATCCTAATAAATTAGGGCGTTTATAGGTCGCTTTTGGTTCTAACTATGAATATTAAAGCAACCTTTTACAAATTAATGCTACTATGATTCTTGCAATTTCTAGGGTGCAGCTAATCCTAAAGAGATAATGATTTTAGGTGGAGTGATAAAGTAATACGTTTATAGATAATGAAATAGCCCGCTCATAAAGCGGGCTATTATGGTCTTAATGTGCTATTTAAACACTGGTGTCTTGCGAATTAAAAATAAAATATTATCTTAATTCAGCTCCTAATTCTTCTTGGTATCTTTTTCTCAACTTATTCATAATACCATCTACTTGTTTGTCCGTTAAAGTTGCTTTTTCATTGCGTAAGGTATAGCTAACTGCATAGGACTTTTTGCCTTCGGGAAGGCTCTTGCCGGTATAAACGTCAAATAGGTTTACATTTTTAAGCAGCTTCTTTTCGGTTTCTATGGCGATGTCATAAATTTGCTTAAAGCTCACGCTATTATCTACCAAAAGAGCATAATCGCGCTTTACCCCTGGGTATTTTGTGATTTCTTTAAACATAATGGGTTTGCTACGGCCTAATACTTCCAGGATATAGTCCCAATTAAAATCAGCAAATAATACTTCTTCCTTTATGTCGAATGCGGTAGTTATGGACTTATCTATTACTCCTAGGGATACCACCTCCGAATTATCGATTTTCAATGAAATCCCTTCAGAGAAAATTGACCTTGTTGTGGGTTCTGACTGAAATTCAGGAAGTCCCAATCGCGTCATAACATTTGTTACCACGGATTTCATATAAAAGAAATCCGATTTCTGTGATGGGGATACCCAACTATCTTCCGTTCTGTTTCCTGTAACTATAAGACTTAAATGTTTCTTTTCTTCTCTATTCTCTGGGTATTGATGGTACGTTTTCCCAAATTCAAAGAGTTTAAGATTGTTCATCTTTCTATTGGCATTGTGTTCCACTGCCTCTAGTCCAGAAAAAAGCATGGACTGTCTCATTACCGAAAGGTCTAAACTTAAAGGATTTAGCATAGTAATGGTTTGTTCTTCCTTAATATCCGAGCTTAATTTATTGTACTCCGGAGAGGTAAGGCTATTGGCCAATATTTCATTAAACCCATTGGAAGCCAACTGGTCTCCAATGATGTTCTGAATTTTATAATCTTCAAATTTGGATGATGGAGCAATAGAAGCGTTGAGTTTTTCTGTGAATTCTATATTATTATACCCATAAACACGGAGTATTTCCTCAATTACATCTACTTCCCTTTGTACATCTATTCTATAAAATGGTATAGACAATCCCAAGCCCGACTCTGTTACGTTTTTTACTTTGATTTCTAAGGAGGCTAAAATTGATTTTATAGTATCTTTAGACAGATCCTGTCCGACTAGTTTGTTAATCTTATCAAATGTTAGGAATACGTGGTAGTCGTCCTTTTTCTTAGGGTAAATGTCTACAATGTCGGAAGTAATTTCACCCCCGGCAACTTCGAGAATAAGCAATGCAGCACGTTTTAAAGCATATTCCACGTTGTCTATATCTATTCCTCTTTCAAATCTAAAGGAAGCATCGGTACTTAGTCCATGTCTTTTTGCTGATTTACGGACGCTTACGGGATTGAAAAATGCACTTTCCAAGAAAATGCTACTCGTAGTACTGCTAACACCAGAATTTTCACCTCCAAATATACCTGCTAAACACAAGGGTTTCTCTATGTCGCAGATCATTAGATCCTCTTCGCTCAACGTTCTCTCAATACCGTCCAAAGTGGTGAACTTGGTATCTTTTGGGAGTGTTTTTACAATAATCTTATTGCCTTTTATTTTAGCAGTATCGAATGCGTGTAGGGGTTGTCCCAACTCATGCAATACATAATTAGTGGCGTCTACAATGTTGTTTTTTGGAGTAAGTCCAATAGCTTTTAATCTATTTTTCAACCACTCTGGTGATGGTTTTACTACAAGATTGCTAATGGTAATTCCGCAATATCTTGGCGCGAGTAGGCTTTTTTCTACTTCTACATCTATTTTAAGAGACCGGTTAACGACATTAAAGTTAGTAACAGGAGGCGTAATAAGCTCCTTTTGAATATTTCTTTGCTTAAGTCCGGCTTTTAAATCCCGTGCAACACCAAAATGACTCATAGCATCGGCTCGGTTGGGTGTCAGACCAATTTCAAAAACTTCATCGTTCTCAACCTTAAAAACCTCAGAACACAGGGTACCCACCTTTAAATTGTTGGGTAGAACCATAATACCATCATGACTTTCTCCTAAGCCAAGTTCGTCTTCAGCACAGATCATCCCATGGCTTTCTTCGCCTCTAATCTTTCCTTTTTTAATTTTCCACGCTTCGCCTTCTTTGGTATATAAAGTAGTACCTATTGTGGCTACTGGCACTTTTTGGCCTGCGGCAACATTTGGGGCGCCGCAAACAATTTGTAAGGGTTGCTCCAAACCAACATCAACTGTGGTTAAATGTAGTTTGTCTGCATTAGGGTGTTTTACGCAAGTAAGCACTTCACCTACTACAATTCCCTCTAGTCCTCCTTTAACGGATTGGAATGCGGAAATACCTTCAACCTCTAAACCTAAGTCTGTTAATAATTCCGCTGTTTTATGGGAGTCCCAATCAATTTTTAAAAACTGTTTTAGCCAGTTATAAGATATTTTCATCGCTTATTTTTAGAGTTGTCAAATATAAAACAATGCAGCTATACATTCAACAGGTATCGCATGGAATTGTCTTATTTTTTATTCTAATATTGTTTACCCTTTCAGAAGGTAAAAGCGGTGTGATGGGCGATTCCAAATTTCCGATGAGCAGATTTGGGATTCTAATTTAGAAACCGGATAAGTTTAATTTCTATGTTGTAATTTTATACGTTAATTATACTAATAATTGTTTTCTTTAGAAGTGAAAAATATAATTCGAATTACCTTGTTCTTGTTTTTTAGTTTATTGATTTTTTCATGTAACAGCCCTCAAACCTCCAGCATAAATGAAGGAACATGGTTGGCGAAGCTCCAAACCATGGATAATAAAATACTGCCTTTCAATTTTATATTGGCACGGGAGGATAAAGGCGATTATACCATAGAAATCCATAATGCTGATGAGATAATTTCGGTAAATGAAATTACCTTTAAAAAAGATTCCATTCTCATAAAGCTCCCGGTTTTTGAAGGGTATATAGCCGCTACATTTACAGCAGAAACTATAGACGGTGTTTTTAGAATAGATAATTTGAATAGAGAAGTGCCATTTAAGGCAAGTTATGGTGTAAAAGAAAGATTTGTAAGAGATGGGCAGCCATTATATAATGTTACTGGTTCTTGGGAAACAGAATTTAGTCCTAGCACCCAAAACAGTTATATGGCAAAAGGTATATTTAAACAGATAGATGATCGGGTTACTGGTACGTTTAGGACAGCTACTGGAGATTATAGGTATTTGGAAGGCATTCAGCAGGGTGATTCCTTAAAGCTATCTACCTTTGATGGCGCGCACGCTTATTTGTTTATGGGCAAGGTTTCTGATAATCTTATGGAAGGAGTATTTTATTCTGGGAATCATTTTAAGGAATCTTTTGTGGCTAAAAGAAATGAAAATTTTGATTTACCACAGACCGATGAGTTGACCTATTTAAAGGAGGGATATGACAAGTTGGAATTCAGCTTTCCCGATGCTTCTGGAAAAATGGTTTCCTTAGATGATGAAGCGTATAAGGATAAAGTGGTGGTGGTGCAAATAATGGGAACCTGGTGTCCCAATTGCTTGGATGAGACCAAGTTTTTAGTGGAATATTTAAAAGAAAATGCAGATAAAGATGTACGTGTAGTAGCTTTAGCCTTTGAGTATGTAAAAACGCCAGAAGCGGCTTTTAAGGCAATTAATAGATTACAAGATAGAATAGGAGTAGAGTACCCTATTCTGTTGGCGCAATATGCTAGTTCAGATAAGACTTTAGCACAAGATAAATTACCCATGTTAAATCATATCTTGTCTTATCCAACTACCATTATTATAGATAAAACTGGACAGGTGAGAAAAATCCATACAGGGTTTAATGGCCCTGCAACCGGGAATAATTATTTAAGCTTTAAAAAGGATTTCTATAGTTTTATTGATCAGTTATTAGCTGAGAAATAATTGGTTGACCTGCACCCTAAACTTTTGTTTTATAGCTATATAATGGTAGACCTCCCTAGTCCAATGTTTTCATAGTTGTAATTGTAATTCTCATCAGAATCAATGATGTTGGCGGCAATAAAATCACCTACCTCATTGGTACCATACTTACTATCGGGATTTAAATCTTGTGTAACGATTTGTTTTCTCATGGATTTATCTACAGCGGTAACCACGGCGCTAGATTCCTCATGTAGTCCAAAGTGGCTTAACATCATTGCTGTAGAGAGTATTGAGGCTATAGGGTTGGCAATGTTTTTTCCTTCCGCCTGTGGGTAAGAGCCGTGAAAAGGTTCAAACATGGCAAAATCGTTTCCAATAGAGGCTGAAGGTAGTAGTCCTTTGGTGCCGCATATGGCGCTTCCTTGATCAGAAAGGATGTCTCCAAACATATTTTCGGTCAGTATAACATCAAATTGGTTTGGGTGCAGCATCATCTGCATGGCAGCGTTGTCTACAAAAAGAAATTCCAGTGCTACTTCTGGATAGCTTTCCCCAATTTTGGTAACTACTTTACGCCATAATCTAGAGGTCTCTAGAACATTGGCTTTATCAATTAAGGTGAGCTTTTTTCTCCTGTTTTTTGCGGATTTAAAGGCAAAATGAGCTATTCTGCTGATTTCTTTTTCTGAATATTCACAGAGATCAGAAGCAATAGTGCCGTCTTTGCTTAATTTTTTTTCCCCAAAATATATTCCTCCGGTTAACTCTCTATATATTATAAAATCCGTTCCAAATATCACATGTTTTTTTAAGGGCGATTTGTTAACCAAGGTAGGGAAAACTTTAACTGGTCTTATATTGGCAAACAGTTCTAGCTCTCTTCGTAGCTGTAATAAGCCCTGTTCTGGTCTGACCTTAGCACTTGGATTGGCATCATATTTAAGGGTCCCTATTGTGCCAAAAAGTATAGAATCTGATGCCCTGCAAAGTTCAGTGGTAACTTCCGGAAGCGGTTTGCCATATTTTTCCATGGCCACGGCCCCAATGTCACCTTCTGTAAAAGTAAAGTGATGGTGAAAAGTCTCTTCTACTGCACGTAAACATTTTAACGATTGTGCCAATACCTCTGGTCCAACTCCATCTCCACCTAAAACCGCAATTTTTAGATTCATTTAAACAGTAATTTCTATTGAGATTCCACTTGCAACGATAATATCATGGATATCTTCGTTCATAATTTCCTTCTTTTTGTCGGCAAAGCTTAAGAATTCCTCGTAAACTTGGTCTAACTGTGTTTTTGTAAGTTCGTATCCTACATTTTTTGCACGGTATGCCAATGCAGCTCTTCCACTTCTTGCCGTAAGCACAATAGACGATTCGGTAACGCCAACATCAGCAGGGTCTATTATCTCATAGGTTTCCCTATTCTTAATAACACCATCTTGATGGATCCCAGAACTATGGGCAAAAGCGTTTGCTCCTACAATAGCTTTATTGGGTTGTACATAAACTCCCATTTTTTGAGATACCATCTGGCTGGTATCATATAGCAACTTACTGTTTATATTGGTATCCAAGTTTAAGGTAGGATGTTGTCTTAATATCATTACTACTTCTTCTAAGGAAGTATTTCCTGCCCTTTCTCCAATCCCGTTAATAGTACATTCTATCTGTCTAGCGCCGTTAATTACCCCCGCAATGGAATTGGCAGTGGCAAGTCCAAGGTCATTATGACAGTGGCAAGAAAGAATAGCCTTGTCTATTCCGGTCACATTTTCTTTTAAATATTTTATTTTTGCCCCGTATTCTTCAGGAAGACAGTACCCTGTGGTATCTGGTATATTTAAAACCGTAGCTCCAGCCTTAATTACGGCTTCACAAACCCTAGCTAAAAATTCATTGTCTGTCCGTCCTGCATCTTCAGCATAAAATTCAATATCCTCCACAAAAGTCTTAGCGTATTTTACAGCTGACACAGCCCTTTCTATAATGGCTTCTTTATTGGAGTTGAACTTATATTTAATGTGTGAATCCGAAGTTCCTATTCCAGTATGTATTCTAGGCCTCTTAGCCATTTTAAGAGCTTCCGCAGCGGCTTCAATATCCTTTTTTACGGCACGGGTAAGACCGCAGACCGATGCATTTTTTACTAATTTTGAAATCTCATGAACGGAATTGAAGTCCCCTGGACTAGAAATTGGAAAACCTGCTTCAATAACATCAACGCCCAATAAATCTAATCTTTCGGCGATTATCAATTTCTGCTCTGTGTCCAATTTACAACCGGGTACTTGCTCCCCATCTCTAAGTGTTGTATCAAAAATATGTACCTTATCTTTGCTCATTATATTTGCGTAATTTTATATGCACTTTACGAATATACTGCTAAAAGGTTCCCTAGAGGTGTGGTAAAAAATGTATTTACAATGGTGAGGAACTTTTTATAATAGGTAAAGCGCTTATTATCAACAACATAAACCTTTTATATTACGATGACAAATGCCCATAAAGATGCATTATTTGTTTTGGTTAAATCACTTTCAAAGTCAGAAAAACGTCAGTTTAAACTATACGTCGGTCGCCTAGGAGTTAACACCGATGCAAAGTTCTTGGCGCTATTTAATTTATTGGACAAAATAAAAGTGTATGATGAAAAACTAATACTGGAAAATGGCATAGTTAAAAAAGCCCAGTTATCTAATTTAAAGGCGCATCTATACCGCCAAATATTAGTGAGCTTAAGATTAAATCCGGTTAACCAAAATATTAGGGTTCAATTAAGGGAACAGTTGGATTTTGCCACCATACTTTACCAAAAAGGACTCTACAAGCAAAGCTTAAAAATTCTAGATAAGACCAAACTCACCGCTATAGAGAATGAAGAGAAGAACGTAGCCTATGAAATTGTAGAATTAGAGAAAGTTATTGAAACACAGTATATTACCCGTAGTATCCCTGATAGGGCCGATGAACTTACCGAACAGGCTAAGGAATTGTCTAGGCAAAATGTTACTACCAGTAAACTTTCTAACCTCGCAATTCAGTTGTATGGACAGATGTTGAAAATAGGGTATGTGCGAAGTGATGAAGACTTTAAGCGCGTAAAAGTTTATTTTGATAACCATTTACCAAAGATTAAAATGAAAGAGCTTGGGTTTCGTGAGAAACTATGGCTCTATAAAGCCCATCTGTGGTATAGCTTTTTAACCCAGGATTTTTTGTCATGTTATAAGTATTCGAGTAAATGGGTTGATTTGTTTTATGAAAATAAGATGATGATTTCCCTTAATCCAGTTTTTTTCCTAAAGGGAAACCATTATTTGTTGGAATCTTTGTTCTATGTAAGGTATAGCTCCCAGTTTAAGGAAACATTGGAGAAATTGGAGGAAATTGTAGTTAGTAAGGATTTCCCCACCAATGATAACCTAACTTCTCTTGCATTTATCTACATCAATTCTAACAAGCTGAACCTTCATTTTATGGAGGGAACTTTTGATAAGGGGGAGTATTTGGTGAAAATTGTTGAATACGGAATTTCCAAACATAGGGATCGTATAGATGAACACCATATTATGGTATTGTATTACAAAATTGCCTGTCTCTATTTTGGAATGGGTAATAATAAGATGTGTATACAATATCTAAAGCGTATTATTAACAACAAGAATCTTAAAATGCGGGAGGATCTAATGTGTTTCTCCAGGGTGTTAAGTTTAATAGCTCATTATGAGGCGGGTATGGATTATCACTTGGAGGTGCAGCTGAAGAGTACCTATAAGTTTTTGTTGAAAATGAACGACCTACATGCTGTACAGAAGGAAATGATTAAATTCTTAAGACGTTTGGGCGATATTTATCCGCACGAACTACCTAATGAATTTAATAAGCTGTATATAGAATTAAAAAAATACGAAGACCACCCTTATGAAAAACGGGCCTTTTTATACCTAGATATACTTTCTTGGTTAGAGAGTCACTTACATAATAAGCCTGTTGCGCAAGTAATTAGGGAGAAAGCAGCGGTAATAACCCGATAGATTGTTAGGGTGCAAAGTAAAAATTTTGAGAAATATAGCGTTTAATAACCTATTTTGGAGTACGTCTTGCGGTTAATAAGCCGCAAGGAGAACAAGATTTGCGTCACAAGATGTTTATTCCGCTTATGGGTAAGTGGTAACCTGGGGTTTGTAGGAGGTTTTAGATTGATTTATGGTGCTAATCAATTACTTGCAGGCATCCCATAAACTTTCATTAGGTAATGGTGCAACAAGGTCTAATTGCTCCTTCTTTACTGGATGCATAAAGCTTAATTTCCGAGCATGCAAATGTATGCTACCGTCCTTATTACTTCTATCTGATCCATATTTTAAGTCTCCCTTTATGGGGCATCCCGAAGCGGCAAGTTGTGAACGGATTTGATGATGCCTTCCCGTCTTTAAATCTATTTCTAATAGGGTATAACGATCTAATTTCTGAATTACGTTATAGTTTAGGATAGCCTTCTTACTATCTATCACCTCATTTTTATGTGCGTAGGATTTATTTTGTTTCGGATTGCGTTTTAACCAATGTACCAAGGTATCACTTTCCTTTTTTGGCATATTTTTCACTATTGCCCAATAGGTTTTCTTAGCATCTTTTTCGGCAAATAGCTTATTCAGTCTTGGTAAGGCCTTAGAGGTTTTTGCGAAGACTACTATACCTGTAGTAGGCCTGTCTAACCTATGGGCAACGCCAAGGTAGACATTGCCCGGTTTATTGTATTTTAACTTTAGATATTCCTTAACAACCTCACTTAAGGGCGTGTCCCCTGTTTTATCGCCCTGTACAATATCACCTGCCCTTTTATTTATGGCGATTAGGTGATTGTCCTCATAAATCACTTGTAAATTAGAAGGGTTGGAATGTTCTTTTTGTACTTCTTTTGACACTGCTGACTTTGATAAAGGGGGTTAAAGAATTTAAGAGATACCTAGTTAATATTAATATTGTTCCTCATCACTTGGGAAGTCCTTGGTCTTTACATCGTCTACATATTGTGAAATGGCACTACTCATTTCCTCATATAGATTTAGGTATCTACGTAAGAACCTAGGATTAAACTCCTGTGTAATTCCCAATAGGTCGTGAACAACTAAAACTTGTCCATCTACACCGTTTCCTGCCCCAATACCAATAATAGGAATAGATACACTTTCGGCTACCTCCTTAGCTAATGCTGCGGGAATTTTTTCTAGTACAATTGCGAAACAGCCAATTTTCTCAAGCATTTTGGCATCATTCTTTAATTTTTGTGCTTCTTCATCTTCCTTGGCCCTAACGGTATAAGTGCCAAATTTATATATCGACTGCGGGGTTAATCCTAAATGGCCCATTACGGGAATACCAGCATTTAAAATACGTTTCACCGAATCCTTAATTTCTTGTCCACCTTCAACCTTTACAGCGTGTGCACCACTCTCTTTCATGATACGGATTGCGGATCGAAGTGCTTCCTTAGGATCACTTTGATAACTTCCAAATGGAATATCTACGACTACAAGTGCCCTTTGTACTGCACGGATTACGGAAGAGGCGTGATAGATCATTTGATCTAAAGTAATAGGTAGGGTAGTCTCATGACCGGCCATTACATTACTAGCCGAATCGCCCACTAAAATCACATCAACATTAGCAGCATCCACAATTTTCGCCATGGAATAATCATAGGCAGTTAGCATGGATATTTTCTCCCCGTTTTGTTTCATATCAACGAGCGATTTTACAGTCACTCTTTTGTATTCTTTTTTGGCAACAGACATGGTTTTTATTTTTAGAGCGATAAAAGTAAGGAGATTTGTTTTAAATCTTGGTGGTATTGCAAGGACTTTGTGATCAAGACCTTTAATTCTGACCTATAAAGGATAGATTATTGATGAACTTATTGGAATAGTAGCTATTCCATAGTATTCTATATAATGGCCAACAGAATATAAATTGAGTCTCAATGCGGGTAATGCCTTGCAATTTGTTAGTAATTAATACCGATTTGCAGGTCCACCAAAATGATTTTTGATTAGCCGTGTCCTAAACAATAAATTCAATGCGGTTTTCCTACATTACTTTCCTTTTAAAAATCCATAAGGTCATTATAAGAGCAGTCATAAATAGTGACTCAAATATTTTAAGTCTTGCGCTAACTACGCTATTTTAGATTTAAACTTTTTAGTTACCTTAGTATGATTGATATTGGTAGCAACTGTTAGTTTTTCACATGTAAATCATTGGTCTTTAGCTATTTTTTTGTTTGTTAGGATGGTGTTAGCAGAATCGTAATAGAAGATAACTGGAGAAATTAATTCTTGATAATTGGTAATACAATACCCTAACTTAATTATAGCGATATGAAGAAAATACTGGTGTGGTCTATAACGGCAGCTTTAGCAGGATTTTTATTTGGATTTGACACTGTGGTAATATCCGGTGCCGATAAAAAATTACAACTGCTATGGGGGTCCTCTGATGTATTTCATGGAACTGTAGTTATGGCCATGGCCTTGTGGGGGACCGTGGTTGGTGCTTTGTTAGGAGGTATACCTACCAATAGATTGGGAAGAAAGAAAACCTTGTTCTGGATTGGGGTCTTTTATACGGTATCTGCAGTGGGGTCAGCATTGGCGAATGATCCTACTACTTTTGCCATTTTTAGATTTTTAGGGGGATTGGGAGTTGGGGCCTCCACTATTGCAGCACCAGCGTATATTTCTGAAATAGCTCCGGCCAAGGATAGGGGGAAATTGGTTGGGCTGTATCAATTCAATATCGTATTCGGGATATTGGTTGCCTTCCTATCCAATTACTTATTAAGTGGCATGGGTGAAAATGCGTGGCGATGGATGCTAGGGGTAGAAGCCATTCCTGCTATAATTTACACGCTGTTTATTCTTACTGTTCCTCAGAGCCCTAGATGGCTTCTTACAAAGCTGCGAACCAACGAAGCCAGAAAGGTACTCCAAGTTATAAATCCAGGTCAGGATGTGGAAACAATGTTGTTGGAAATAAATCAGGAAAATGAGAATAAGGTTCCAAGAGAGAACATTTTTATGAAAAAATATCGCTTCCCATTAATTCTTGCCTTCTGTATGGCTTTTTTTAACCAAGCATCTGGAATAAATGCCTTCTTGTACTATGCCCCTAGAATATTGGAAGAGTCCGGACTAGGAGAAAGTACGGCATTATTAAGTAGTATTGGAATAGGGGTTACTAATCTTCTTTTTACGCTCTTGGGTATTTTTCTTATCGACAGATTTGGACGAAAGCAATTAATGTACATCGGGTCTTTTGGATATATCGTATCACTTTCTCTAGTATCATGCGCCTTTTACTTTAATTGGGAGGGGATGTCCGTAGCCATATTTCTATTCCTGTTCATTGCGGCACATGCCGTAGGGCAAGGTACGGTCATCTGGGTGTTTATATCCGAAATTTTCCCAAATCATTTACGAGGGTCAGGTCAGTCGTTCGGTAGCTCCGTACACTGGATCTTGGCAGCAGTTATTCCGTCTTTAATACCCGTTTTGTTTACGGCAATAGGGGCAGGGACAGTATTTGCCATTTTTGCTTTCATGATGGTTTTACAACTGCTCTTTGTAGCCTTTTTTATGCCGGAAACTAAAGGAATTTCCTTAGAGACTCTAAGTAAATCCCTTAGTAAACCCAATGGAGCTGGAAAGGTTAAAAAGATCTAAGGCCTAAATGGACTTATAAGGGTTTTATTGTTTATTGTGTATTTGAGATAGAAGGATATATCTTTTTAATTTGATTATCAGAAATTTACTGTAGATGTGTCTAGATGAAATAATAGTTTTCTAAATTTCTATTAAAGATATTGGAAACTTATTCTTGCTTAGAAGTGTTATTGATGCTTTAAATAAAGCCTTTCAGTGTATATTAGTTGCGTAAAAGTCGTATTAGAACGCAACAGAAAATTGTTGTTGTCTGCTACTTTCAGTTTAATCTTTTTACTATACTGTGAATCATGGATGTAATTATTAATCAACTTATAGAAGAGTTTCATTTACCCCTCCGAAGTCCGATATTAATTTTTTCGTTAATTCTCTTTATTATTTTATTGGCTCCTGTAGTATTGCATAGGATTAGAATTCCAGGAATCATTGGGTTGATCATATCGGGAATTATCATTGGTCCAGCTGGATTGAATATTTTAGAAAAGAGTCTATTTGTAGATGTCTTTTCTACTATTGGGTTACTCTATATAATGTTTATTGCTGGTCTTGAATTAGACTTAAATGAGTTTAAGGCAACGAGAAACAAAAGTGTATTGTTCGGATTTCTCACCTTTACAATTCCTATAACTATAGGTTTTCCAGTATGTTATTATTTATTAGGATTCAATTTTAACGCCAGTTTGCTTACCTCAAGTATGTTCGCTACCCACACGTTGGTTACCTATCCGATAGTTAGTAGGCTGGGAGTTTCAAAAAATGCGGCCGTTGCTATAACCGTAGGAGGTACTATTTTAACCGATACGGCGGTGCTTATTATGTTAGCCGTAATCTTAGGCTCTCATGATGGCGGACTTACACAGGAATTTTGGATCCGTCTTGGCATATCTTTATTATTGTTCTCTGCATTTATGTTCTTCGTGATTCCGCGAATTGCACAATGGTTTTTTAGTAAGATGGGGAGTGAAAGGCATTCACATTATATTTTTGTCCTATCTGTGGTTTTCTTCGCGGCATTTTTAGCCGAGATTGCCGGACTTGAGTCCATTATTGGAGCTTTTGTTGCTGGTTTGGCCCTCAATAAGCTTATTCCGCACTCATCTGCACTGATGAACCGAATTGAATTTATTGGAAACTCCCTTTTTATCCCTTTTTTCCTTATTAGCGTGGGGATGATTGTGGATGTTAGTGTAATATTAAGTGGACCCATGGCATTGATTATTGCAGGATCTTTAACGATTGTTGCAATTTTTGGAAAATGGGCCGCAGCCTTTTTTACCCAGAAAATATTTAAATTCTCTAAAGGACAGCGTCGACTTATTTTTGGTTTAAGTAGTTCGCATGCTGCAGCAACCTTAGCTGTGATTTTAGTGGGATATAATGCGGGAATCTTAGATGCTAATATTCTTAACGGAACCGTGGTGTTAATTCTAGTTACTTGTATTATAGCCTCTTTTGCTACGGAAAGCGCTGCAAAAATGATTATTAAAAATGAAGATGAGGAAGAAGAAGTGCTTTTGCCGACTGGGCCAAATAAAGAACACATCCTTATACCTATCGCTAACCTGATCAATATTGAAAAGGTCTTAGATTTTGCCGTATTAATAAAGGATAAGAAATCCATTAACCCGCTATCCATATTAACGGTTGTCCCCAATACTGATGAAGCGGAGAAAACAATTATTAAGGCCAAACAGGGTTTGGAAAGATTTATTAATGAAACCGCAGCCTCGGATACGCATGCTATTGTTAAGGCGACTATAGACCATAACGCCGCCAGCGGTATATCTAGAACCGCCAAAGAAATTATGGCAGATATTATTTTATTGGGATGGCCTCAGAAGGCTGGGTTTTTGGATAAAATAATTGGGGATAAAATGGAGAGTATCCTGGAAAACACGGAGAAAACCCTTTTCATTTGTAATTTTGAAATTCCACTGACCAACCATAAAAGAATATTTTTAATTGTTCCGCCAAATGCAGAATTGGAAGAAGGTTTTGTTACTTGGATAAATAAGATAGCTAAATTATCTGTGGAACTATCTATTCCTATCAATCTGAATTGTAGTGAGGAAACACGTAATGCAATAGAGAAATTTGCTAAAGACAATAAAGTAACCTTGGCATTGAACTTTAACGTTTTTAATGAATGGGTAGATTTCCTTGCACTTTCCAGGCAAATATCTGATAGCGATTTAATTGTTATGGTATCTGCCCGTAGAGGTCATATTTCCCATTTTGGATTAATAGATAAAGTGCCGGTAAAACTAGAAAGATACTTTCCGGATTTAAGCAAAATTGTTATTTACCCCCAGTAGTCTATTATGTATTGAGGTAATTTGTACTAACCTAATATGCAAAGCGCACTGTAAAAGCCTGTGGATTTTTAAGTTTATATAATTTGATTTAGGTTTAACCTATTTAAGACCATTATGGCGCTTTTTATGATATAATTCCCTCCATATAAATTATCTAGATGATTTCTTATTTCGTTTATTCTATTAATTAAATTTTTAAGTCTTTAATGAAAATGATGCGTAAAAAAATAAATAAGTTACTTCTTTTAATTTCTTTCTTGAGTTTATGTTCTTATCAAGAATTGACAAGTCAAACTAAAAAATTACAAGTAATCAACGTAAAAAATGCTAATGAGCTTCGGGATTTCTTTGAATATACGGGAAATGATATTCCTATAATTAGTGGCCATAGAGGACAAAAGTCAATTGGTTTCGCCGAAAACAGTATTGAAGCTTTGGAAGAGGTGCTTTCTTATACGCCTGCTATTTTTGAGGTAGACCCTAGGCTTACCAAGGATAGTGTGATTGTTCTAATACATGATGCAACGCTAGAAAGGACTACCAATGGTACGGGTAAAGTGTCCGACTTTACCCTAGAAGAGTTAAAGAGGTTGAGGTTGAAGGATGCCGAAGGAAATATCACAAATCATCAAATACCAACCTTAAAGGAAGCCATTGAATGGAGTAGGGGAAAGACAATTTTGAACCTAGATAAAAAAGACGTTCCCCTTTCTATGATGGCACAAAAACTTGAAGAATTTGACGAGGAATCGGTGGTAATGGTTACCGTTCACAATGCAGCAGAGGCCGTTTTTTACTATAGTAAAAACAAGAATAGAATGTTTTCAGCCTTCATTAAAACTGAAGAAGATTTTAAGGAATTTGATAATTCTGGTGTTCCGTGGACACAAATGATTGCCTATATTGGGCCTAGAATAAAGGAAGAGGATAATAGGATATATAATTTATTGAATGCTAAAGGAGTTATGTGTATGATCTCTGCAGCATCTACTTACGATAAGCTAGAGGAATCCGCAGAACGGGATAAAGCCTATATTGAGGTTCTAAAAGATGGAGCAAGTATAATTGAATCCGATTATCCTATTGAGGTCTTTAAAGCTATTAATTCAATGATTCCTGATAGCAGCACTAAAGCTAAATACTATCAAATTGGCGGGTAACTTGAGCTTGTAAAACCAATCAAAATAAAGTGATGAACTTTAAAATTTGTATTACCCTATGCGTTGCACTTATTTCTAATGCATTTGTTATTTCACAAGAAGCTAAAACCAAGGTGATTTTTGTAATTGCCGATGGGATTTCTGCAGATGTTATTGAAAAACTTGAGACGCCTAAACTAGATTTAATAGCTGGAAAAGAGGGATATACCCGTGCGTATGTGGGTGGTGAAAAAGGAGGACCTTCAGAAAGTCCGACTATCTCAGCCGTAGGATACAACAGTTTAATTACGGGTACTTGGGCCAATAAACATAACGTGTGGGGAAACGGAATAGAAGATCCTAATTATAATTACTGGACTATTTTTAGATATGTAACGGAATATAGACCCGAATTAAAAACGGCAATCTTTTCTACTTGGCTAGATAACCGGACCAAATTGGTGGGGGCCAACCTTATGGCTAATGGAAACTTTAAACTAGATTATCAATTTGACGGCTTTGAGAAGGATACAATTAATTTTCCCCATGATGATGATAGCCTATATATACATAAGATTGATGAGCATGTGGTAAATGAGGCAACTAGGGTGATTAAAGAAAGTGCTCCCGATCTAAGTTGGGTATACCTACAGTACACCGATGATATGGGCCATAGGTATGGTGACAGTGAACGATTTTATGATGCAGTGAAAATCATGGACGATCAGATGGGAAGGCTATGGGATGCCGTTCAGTATCGAACAGAAAATTATGAGGAAAATTGGCAGGTCTGGATTACTACCGATCATGGGAGGAGCGAAAAAGATGGCAAAGGTCATGGCGGACAGTCTGAAAGAGAACGCAGTGCTTGGATGCTCACCAATGAAAAGAAATTAAATGGTCATTTTAAAGAAGGCATACCAGGAATCGTAGATATTATGCCCACTATATTGCACACATTTAATATCAGTCTCAATAAAGAACAATCTTGGGAATTAGATGGCATACCGCTTACCCATGAAGTTTCTTTGGCTAATGCCACAGCAGTACTTAATGGCAACGAATTAATTTTAACATGGAGTGCCTTCCAGCCTAAGCAAGAAATGGCTATTTGGATTGCCACAACAAATAATTTTGCTGAAGGGGGGACAGATAATTATAAGTTGATGGCCAAGGTAGATGCAAGTGTGGAAAAGGCTGTCATAGACTTGTCTGAAATACCATCAAAATTTTATAAAGTTGTGCTTTCTGGCAAGCACAATGCGATTAATACATGGGTGAAGAAAAAATAAACCCTTTAAGATTACCATCTGGAATTTTTCCCAGATAGACTTGTAATAACCAATCTTAATAATTATTATTTTGGGACTAAAGATATTTTATCAATACCTTAGGATTAATAATTTCATTTGTTAAATTTAGGTTTTATTCCTACAAAAGAAAAATCATGAAGCAGCTCGAAAGAATTCTGGTACCGGTCGACATTAATAGCGATTATAGTGAACAAATAAAAACGGCAATTAAAATTGCCCAGGTTTATAATTCTGAAATTATTATTACTCATGTCCTCGCGGAAGAAGCTGGTAGTGGAAGTATAGGTATGAAGAGGATGCTGTTAGAGAGTGTAAATGAGGCGTTGGATAAGATAAACGATACGCTTAAAGAAGAACGAATTATTACTAAGAAGCCAATCATTAAACATGGTAAGCTAATAGATAATATTTTAAAAATAGCGACAAAGCAAGATGTAAATTTAATTGTTGTAGGTTCGGGATGTAAAGTAGAACACGATCAACATAAGCTGGGAAGTAATGCAGAACGACTTATGCGATATTCGCATATTCCAATATGGGTAGTTTCTACAAAGGGGGGATCTGAAATAAGTAATTTTCTGTGCCCTGTAGATTTTTCTGACCCTTCTAGAACTGCGCTGAACTCTGCTATTTCCCTAGCTAAAGATTTTAATGCAAGGCTTAGGGTATTAGCGGTGGTAGAGCCGGTGCTTAACCTATCACCGAGATACCAACTAGAAGACCTAGAGGAGGAAAATACGCGTAGGATGCAGCATTTGGAAAAAGAAATGGCCAATTTCATTAAGGATTTCGATTTTACAGGGGTAGAGCACGTGATAGATTTGCAAGCGGGAAATGTTGCTTTGACCATAGTGAATATTGTTAAAAATAACAACCATGACCTTCTTATAATGGGAACCACCGGGCGTTCTGGTTTAAAGCGAGTGCTCATGGGGAGTGTAACTAATAAGGTGACCCGAGAGCTTCCATGTTCTTTTATTACTACAAAATCTAAGGACATTCTGCATTCAAAATTTTATAACGATGTCAAGGAAATAGAAAGGCACTTTAAAAAGGGGGTAAAATTAGCCGATAAGGGTAAAAATATTGAGGCAATTAGAGAATTTACTATCTGCCTTCGTATAAACAATATGTATATACCGGCCATATATAAATTATCCGAAGTTTACAATGTAGTAGGAGACGAAGCCAAAGCGATCTATTATAATAATATGGCTAAGGAATTGTTAACCCGGTTATGGGATGAGGAAATAGAAGAGAAAATTAGAGGTCACTATAAATCTTAAAAGTCGTTTGTACTTAAAAAACCCATTTAATTTATACCCACTTAGTTTGCTATAAAACCAGGTGGGTATGTTTTTTAAGGGCAGGCATAATGATTGCCAACTTTATAGGGTACTATGAAAAATAACCTATAGAGAACTATAATTGTTGATAATTATGTTGTTCGCTTTTAGATCGAACATTAGGTTATACAAACCAAAAAACGTTCTGTTGATATAAATAAAATGTTTGGATCCCCGATTTCCGTTCATTTTACGCAATTCGGTGCTTTTTGAGTATCGTTGCCCTAAATCGGTTATATTTCTAAAAAATTGTTCATCAGAAAAGTCAAAATTTTCGACGTGAAAGGGTTGTGTAAAGAGTTCTAGCAATTCATGGAACATCTCGGTAAAGAATTCTATTTCTTCCTTGGAATCATCTTCTCTTAGAATTTCTAATTCGTATAATTTTGATATAAAAAAACTATGATTATTAATGTTCTCCGGCTGAGCAAGTTCAAAATAGGGGACATAAAAATCGCTTGGAATTGTTTTCATGCATCCGAAATCCAATGCTATTAGTTTGTTTTCTTTGGAAACCAAAAAGTTTCCAGGGTGCGGATCTGCATGAACCTTCCGTAATATATGTATTTGGAACATATAAAAATCCCAGAGCGCTTGTCCTAACATATTGGCAATCTCTTGATCTTTATTATGGGCAGTAAACTCAGAAAGGTGTTCGCCGTTCATAAAATCCATGGTAATAATCCTTTCAGACGATAGCTCCTTGTAGTAATTAGGAAATAGTAGGTTTGGGATCTTAGAACAGGCATTGGCAAGTTCTTTGCTTTGTTCTAGCTCCAAGATATAATTTGTCTCCTCAATAAGCTTGCCCTCAACTTCTTTAAAATATTTATCCGAATCCTTGCCTTTTATATTGAACATTTTAATGGCAATAGGTTTCACCAAAGCCAAATCGGAAGCAATGCTTTCTGCAACACCCGGATATTGTATTTTAACGGCTAATTTCTTTCCATCTTTTTCTGCCTCATGCACCTGTCCAATACTGGCAGCATTTACAGAGGTGGAATTAAACGAATCAAATAATTCATTGGGAGATTTACCAAAATACTTTTTAAATGTCTTTATAACTAAAGGAGGCGATAAGGGGGGCACTGAAAATTGGGCTAGTGAAAATTTCTCTACGTAAGCCTGTGGCATTATACTTTTCTCCATACTAAGCATTTGTGCTACTTTTAAGGCGCTCCCCTTAAGCTGTTTTAGACTGTCATAAATATCTTCTGCGTTATTTTCGTTAAGTCGACTCCGAGCTTCAACTTCCGTTTTGGTAAATTTATCACCATAATACTTTAAATAGTTTACTCCAACCTTTGCACCTGTAGTAACCAGTTTGGATGCACGGTGTATTTTTGAAGTAGGTATATTGTCTATTGTTTTCATTAATAGTTATTTGTTGGTGTGAATTTTTTCTTTGTAAATGAATTTTCCAAAGTCTATCACACTCTTTAGAGGGGTAATGTTTAAAATATCGAAACTGGTATTTACCGATTTCTCTATAAATATGTCCGTCTTCTCAAATGAGGCAGAGGTGTCATCCATCCAGAACTTGAGTGTCAACAGTAATTGTAACCAAGCCGATTCTTGCAATGCACGTTTTTGAATTTTTTCGACCTGCTCTTGTTTTAAATCCAATGTTTTAATGTCTAAACCTGCAATGTAAGAGGTAAATCCTTTCTTTAGCTCGGACAATAAGGAAAGGCCTTTTAAGCTATTCTTATGCTTGTTAAGAGCAAATTGCACATAACTTCTATTTATGGTTAGATTTTCAAAAAATGTAAAATAAAAACTTAAGAGCTTATTTCTCGCGTCAAAGGAGGTGTAGTCTTCGCTTTTCTCCAATACTGAAATGGTATTCTTAAAAAAAGTTTTGAAAATTTGCTTTTCGAGCGCTTCAAAAGAACCAAAAAACTGGTAAAAATGAGGCTCTTCAAAATCATTAGCTTTTGCAAAAGCGAAGACCGTTTTAGGATTTTCGTTATGCTCAAGTACATAATCCATATAAGATGAAATGATGTCTATGTCTGAAATTATTTTCTTTTTTGCCATGGCGTATAATTGTATGCGACAAGTTACGCATTGTTTAATGTTTTTTATTATAAATTAAACAAAGTTTAACAGCTAATTGACAATGCAAGAATGATGGTAGAAGTGTTTGACGTATATATTAGAATTTGAAATCTTATAGACGAAAACGATATTAATGCACCATTTACCTTTAATGTGCAATTTGTTCTAAAATTAGGTTTTACTACGGAGTGTTAAATTTTTGTAAGAATTTAATAGATAATTGTAGGATTAAAATACGTATTTACCTATATAAATATGAAAAGATTCTTTTCAGTTTACTGCATAATGCCATAATCTAAAGGATTTACTGCAATTATTGTAGGAAATGTATAACTATCTGTAAATCAACGACTTTACTTGTATTTTGACGTTTTTATGTTACCACGGAAAACTTAAAATTCTACCTTATTAAACTCCCCCGTTATTTTTTTATTTTCCCTATTATCTAAGTTTCCCCATTAGAAGAATATTAATAATAAATTTTATAGAAATGAAGAGAATTTCAACCTTACTAATGGTGGTTACATTCGTGTTCCTATCATGTGAAACCGAACCAATTAAAAGTGATGCTCTAGACGCTGTAAATGCCACATCTAAGTCGCTAAACTCTGATAATTGTACTGTAGATCTGTTACCGGATTTACCTGAAATAGTTAATGCGTGTGCAGAAGCTAAACCAGGTAGCAAATCATATTTAGATCTTGTTATTGCAAACGGTACCCTTGCAGGGGATTATGCTGCATGGTGTATAGATGTTGCCAGAACTTTGAATGCAGGGGATTGTTTTGAAGCAAATGTTTTCAATAGCTATGAGCCTATTCCCGCTGGTGTTGTTGATAGTCCAGAAAATTTTGACCTGATCAATTGGATTTTAAACCAAGATTTTGTTGGGGAACTCAGTGAGAATGGAGTTGATGCCTATACAATTGGGGATGTACAATGGGCCATGTGGGAGTTAATTGATGATGCTAACTGTATCGCCTGTACATATTTAAATCCTTTTAATGTTGGAAGAGCAAACGAAATAGTATCATTTGCCATAGCCAATGGAGCGGGATACAAGCCTGGAGGAGGAGATGTCTTAGCAGTGGTGCTTCAGCCAACTGATGGGAAGCAAGTTGTTATAATACCCTATTATATTGAATGCCAGCCAGAAATTCCATGTGACCCTTGTGATGGCAAAGTCACAGAACTTACATTAAAAAATAATGGCGACGGTGCTAACGTGAAAGTGGTTCAAAAGAAAGATGATGTAGTCGTTTTCGATGCGTATGTAGATGCTGGCGCTACATTTAGTTTTTCTGGAAAAGACAAGAATGGTACCTTAGGAACCGAGATCATTATTTATGTTGATAATGACGAGCACACCAGAATACATACGAGTTGTTCTAAACCTATTGGTCCTGGATTGATAAGTGGCGATTTTGAAGTTGTTCGTGGAGCGAGCCTTAAAGGAGGCGAACTTTGTCCGGTGGACACGCCCCCAGATGGTGGAGATTGTGGAGAATGTGAAGGAAAGGTTACAAAATTAACATTGCAAAACACTGGAATTGATGCTAATATAAAAGTAGTTCAAAAGAAAGACGATTTGGTTGTTTTCGATGAGTTTGTAAATTCTGGAGCTCTTTTTAGTTTTTCTGGTATAGATAAAAAAGGAACACTAGGCACTGAGATTATTATCTATATAAATGAAACTGAGAATACTAGGATTCATACTAGCTGTTCCAAACCTATAGGTCCTGGGCTTATCAGTGGTGATTTTATAGTTGTAGGAGGAGCAAGTCTTAAGGGAGGTGAGCTTTGTCCGGTAGATACCCCTCCAGATGGTGGAGATTGCGGGGAATGTGACGGTAAAGTTACAAAGTTAACTCTGCAGAATAATGGAAATGATGCTGTTATAAAAGTGGTTCAAAAGAAAGATGAGGTAGCTATTTTTGAGGAGTTTGTAAGCTCTGGATCTTCATTCAGCTTTTCAGGAAAAGACAAGAATGGGACATTGGATACAGAGATTATCATTTATGTTGGTGGTATTGAGCATACCAGGATTCATACTAGCTGTTCCAAACCTATAGGTCCGGGGTTGATAAGTGGTGATTTTGAAGTTGTAGGAGGAGCAAGTCTTAAAGGGGGTGATTTATGTCCGGTAGATACCCCTCCAGGAGGTGGAGATTGCGGTGAATGTGAAGGAAAAGTTACAAAGTTAACACTGAAAAATAATGGAAATACTGCTTCTATAAGAGTGGCACAAAAGAAAGATGATATAACAGTTTTCCAAGGAAATGTGGCCACTGGGGCTCCATTCAGTTTTTCAGGATTAGATAAGAGTGGTACCCTGGGCACAGAAATCATTATTTATGTTGATGGAAAAGAGCATGTCAGGGTTCATACTAGTTGCTCTAAACCTATTGGAACAGGTCTTAAAATTGGAGATTTTGAGGTTCTAGGTGGAGCCAGCCTTAATGGAGGTGAATTATGCCCTGTGGATGTTCCTTCAGTCCCCCCGACTAACGGAGATTGCGGTGAGTGCGAAGGAAAAGCTACCAATTTAATCTTGCAAAATAATGGAGGTCAGGCTTTAATTAGAGTGGAGCAAAAGGATGGTGCTGCCGTTTTTGAGGCAACTGTGGCCGCAGGAGATTCATTCAGTTTTTCTGGAACCGATAAGAATGGAACACTGGGTACTGAGATTGCCATTTATGTAAATGGAGTTAAACATACCAGTATCCATACCAGCTGTTCCAAGCCGCTGGGACCAGGGCTTGTTAGTGGGGACTTCAAAGTGCTTGGTGGAGCAAGCCTGAACGGTGGTGAGTTCTGCCCTTTATAAATCCATTAAACAGATCTCGATTATATTAGCGAACATATTACTGTTAGTTTAATTTTAAAAAGCCACCCTTAAGCCGGTGGCTTTTACAATATAATTGGTTAATATAACTAATCTCGAGTTTAATAAATTATACCATAAATAAACACCATTAAATTTTAGAAAACAAAAAAGGATATAGAAAGTGTAGAATACTAAACCGAACGATTTTTAGATAATAAAAAACACTGGTTGTTGCCAAATTTAATAGGCAATGAAATTGTACTCAATTACAGATTCCATTTTGCTTATAGAGCAGTTTAAAACTAAGCATAATTCTGATTGAAAGTATTCATTACCTTTTTTCTTTTTCCAGAGGAGAGTTCAGGAATCTCGTTTACAAATTCAATAGTAACTTTTGCATCTGATCCCAAAATAGCTTTAAAATTTTTCACCAACTTTTTGTTGTGAATAAATTCGTGATCAATATTTAGCTTTATGAGGTATTCTTTTTTTCCTATTTGAATAAATTGATATTGTTTGATGAGATGGTTATATTCATCCATCACAGGATAAACGCAATAGGAAGAGATTAGATCCCCAGCAGCATCATAAATCAAATCCATTTTTCGGCCTTCAACTTTAGTAAGCACCGGTTCATTATTAATTAACTCCATAATACCTATATCTCCAGTGTCATATCGTATTAAAGGCATACTGTAATTAAAAAGGTCGGTAACAATAATTCTTCCCATTTCACCTGGTTTGGCTGGTATGTCTTCATCCATATGAATTATTTCCACAAAGTAACTTGCCCAATTAATTTGAAAAAAATTATTGTTATCAGGTTTTTGCTGGGCAATAATTCCTTGTTCCTCATTGGAGTATCTGGAAAAAATAGTAGCGTTAAAATTCTTCTCAATAGATTCTTTCGTATAGTCGTTTAATGCTTCTGAATTAGCAATAAATGATTTAATATTAACATTTAAGTTTTTTACATCATTTTTGTCTATATACTTACACAAGGTTTCAAGGGAAGATGCTATAGCGATAACACACTTCGGTGATGGGTCTTTTCGAAGTTGGTTTAACAGATCGTTTATGAAATCGTCCGTCATTTTTGAAATATTTACTTTGACAATGTTTTGAAGAATCCTCCTTAGCTCACTTTTCCGCTCACCATTCCAAAGCCTAAAATAATACAATCTATCACCAATATTATATCCAACTTTTTTGAAAAAATATAAGGTGTCAGCACTGTTTCTATTTCTCTTATTTTGATTTATAAATAATAAGAATGGAATTCCCGTAGAACCGCTAGTAGATACCTTATGTAATTCTCTTGCTTTAAACTTATTTGATTTAAAGTTATCAAAATCATTCAGAATCAAGTCTTTACTAATTATGGGTAACTTTTTAAAATTGGTCCGTTCGTATTGGGAATAAAAAGGAACGGTTTTAACGGAGTGGTCCAATAATTTATCCAATAAGTTATTTCTATTTTTTATGGATTTTTTTGAAAATGGATCATCCATTACATGTAAAATATCCTGATAATGCTTTTTAATGTTGCCACCTTTGATAGTATCAATAGTCCAAAACCCGATATTTCTTATAGTGTTTCCAATAGTCATTGCTATGATACCCATTTTAGAGTATCTAAATTTAATTAACTTTTATTAGCAAACCATATTATTATGGTGAAATTTATAGTTAATTAATAAAATTAGATTGGAGCTGTAGTTTGATAAAGTGATGGTTGTTAAGGATTTAAAGTAGGTATGGGAGTGTCTTCAGGCAAAGGTTAATACAAGCTAGGAAAGTTAATGATCAAGGAAATTGAAACAGAACCTCAGACTGTAATAGTATTAAATAAATAAAGCCCCAATATTTGGGGCTTTAGAAAGGAGGGTGGAATACTACCTTAAATCTTCCAAAGTTCTATTTTGTGCGAGATCTTGTTTTAGCGAGTCTCTTTGAGCTCTAATTATGGATGCTACTGAAGGTGGTACGTGCGTATCTGCCAATATCTCATTATATTCTTCAATGGCAGCTTTATCGCCTCTGATCGCCTCTTCTAACATAGCTTCTGCATCATCCCCTGAAAAGAAAGCCTTAACATCCATCCAAGTTCTATGCAGAGCACCTGCGGTACTTCCATCAATTTTATCTCTTGTTTCTAAAGCTGGAGTTGCTGCTTTAAGTTCCACCAAAAAGGTGCGTCGTTCTCTTGCTTTATTATTAAAATACATTTTTAGCCCTGCTTCCTTTGTGTTGTCAGCAGCTTTTTCATAACCTTTAATAGCATCTTCATTTTTTTGAATGATGTCATTTAACCTATTCTCAATCTCTTTTATGTCCTTATTCATCTTTGTGGTGTTTTTTGTCATTAATCCGGTAACCAATATGCCTACCGCTTGGCATTGATTCAAAGATAAGCAGAGGGTTAGAGGTAGATTGTTCCAAATACGATTCTTATGAACTCAATCCCTTGAGTAGCAATTTTTTTTCAACATCAGTACAATCAACCCGTAACTATTCTTATAATAAGAAACTTGCTAGCGATACTGTTCTTTTTTTTAGGATTAGCGTCAACTAATGTTAATGGCATTGGAGACCTTTGTTTAAAATTAAACCGAATTAATTATGTCTATTTTAACAATTATTTTAAACATTCTATTACCACCTTTGGCCGTATTCTTAAAACATGGTATCGGAACCACCTTTTTGGTAAGCGTTCTTTTAACCCTATTGGCTTGGTTACCAGGTGTAATACATGCATTTATAGTTAATGGATAAGTAAAGGCGACTTAGACTTCTAAATATTAGAACTGCCATCATGGAACATGATGGCAGTTTTTTTAGCTGACAATTTTAATAAGTATGACTTATGATATGTTTAAAAAATAGTGAAAATACTAGTTCGCTTTTAATTTTGAGATAACTAATCGTTACTATAAACTTCTAATATAACCTCCTGTTAACAAGTCAGGAATTCTCTAATTATGAATAGTTATTTACTCCTAACCCCTTTCAAAAGCAAGACGTCAATTTCTTTTTCTACCGATCCATGGAGTACAGTGATATCTCCCGTGGTTTCCAATATAACTGCTTTTATTTCAGAAAGCTGAAGTACATTGACTTCTCTAAGTTTAGCGTAGAGATCTTCTTCACTTAAATTATTGGAATAAAGATTGTCATATAAAATGTTTTCTTTATCCATAAGAAGCATGGGGCTATTACTAGCCAAGGTATTGAACCAATTAAATTTTAAAGTAAGTTTAGAGAATAATGTTTGGAAGCCTAGTATAAAACCAATAGCCATTCCACTTTTTATAATAGATGGATCGGCACTAAGTACGGTGCTTGCCAACACAGAGCCAATGGCTATTGTAGAGGCAAAGTCTATACTCGAAATTTTAGCAAAGGATCTAAGTCCCGATACTCTTACCCATAGTATTAATATGGAAAAGATAAGCACCGTAGAGATAAAAACATTGAGGATGGCCTGCCCTTCAGTAGCAATCCAATCTTTCATGTTAAAATAGTCGTATTCTTATTCTGAATATTAGTGGAGTTGCTATTAGCGCTGTTTAACAAAACACCAGAGATTACGCTGCAAGTAATTCAGGTTCTTGTAACTGTATACAGTACTTAAATAGCTATTTAATAATCTGGCATCTTATTATTATAAGTGACCTAATAGTCTTTCATTTTTTCTTTTCGTTTTCTCAGTTGCCGCTCAAGATCGTTAACGGACTCAGCTATGGAACTTTCAAAATCATCATGACTAGCTTCAGCAAAAAGTCGGGGGCCAGGCAAGCTTAATCTAATGTTACAGATTTTACCAGTTTCATCTGACGTGGTATTTTCTTCTTTAAAGAAAACATCGGCCCTGATAACCATATCATATTTTGCGCCTAATTTATCTAGTTTTTCTTTTGCCAATTGTTCCAAGCGTTTGCTCGTAGAAACATCGTGATATTCGAATACTATTTGCATATTTTTCATTTTATATTTTATGGGTGATAACCATTATCATCCAATGATTTAAAATTAAATAGAATTTAGAAGAAGTATTAATTCAAATAAAGGTAATATTGATACAAAGGCTAAAAAACGTAAATTCCCCGGCTATTCAGCATTTCATTATCTAAAAGACAAAAAATTATTTGTTCGAAAAGAACAAGGATTACAGTTTATCATCTAGTGGAAATATTCCAACATATAATGATACTTTTGAGAGGGCTATTTTATTTGTCTGTTTGCAATTTTTCTATATTAAAACTAAGACATTAACTATATAAGGTATTATCGTGGGATTGGACATGTTCCCTCACCTTATTTTGAAAATCTAGTGGCGTCTGACCTGCATGCAGTTTAAAAAATCGACTAAAATAGGAGTGATCTTTAAAATCTAGATTATAGGCAATTTCCCTAATGGTATTTTCCGAATGTAAAATCTGTCGTTTAGCCTCCTGTATTAAACGGTCGTGAATTATTTGTACGGCTGTTTTAGCTAACTTTTCTTTTAATATTTGGTTCAGGCGTTTAGCACTAAGACCCAGTTTTTCGGCATAAAAGTCGGCATTTCGTTGTTCTAAATAATTGTCTTCCAGTAACATCATAAACTCGTACACTCGCTTTTCATTGAGGTCCTGTAAGGTAAAGTGCTGTTCCTTTAACTGTATCAACTTCAATAAAAACACTTTTAAAAGCGCTTTAACCATAATAAAACTGACAGTTTCTTTTTGGTATTCCTCTTCTAATAATTGATATACATCTTCCAATCCTTTAGAGGTCTTTTCATTTACTTGAAGACAGGAAAACTCACCTTGGATATTAAACATTCGGAATACATCCAATAAAAACTCTTTTAGATCCCCTTCTAATAAGTCTTGCTTAAAGGATATGAGGACTCCGTTTTTGCCGGCCTTATTTAATTGATGTACCCGATAGGGAGGTATCAAATAAATCCAATCTCCTTTTAAGGTTTGAAAATCGTGTTGGGGAACATGAAGGGCATCTTCGTTACGCAGCCATACAATTTCATAAAAATCCTTTCTAGCAGGATCATTTAAATACGCAGGTGGACAATTGCCTAAATTTTTAATATATAAAACCTGATCGCTAAGCATAGTAGCCGTTTTTAACTGAAAAACAGGAGTCGTTGTTCTGGTACAAAAGGACCAATAAGGACACGATTTCCAAAATGTACCACAAAAATAGAGAATAATACCATCACTTTTTGTGAAATGGGCAAATAGTACTACACAACTATCAAATTGTGTAACTCAAAGGGGGGGAGTGAGCGGTATCTTTGCATCGCAGTTGGAAGGTCATAAAGATTTCAAATTGAAAGTTATGGAAAACACAAGGACAGTAGAGACATCAAAAGAAACACAATTAGTAGCGTCAGCTATGCAGACCATCTTGGATGAGCATCAAAAACTAACTTCTAATATTAAATCTGATGAAATTGCAGCTTTAATACCAGCCATTAATAATGCCAAATATATTTTTTTAATGGGAGCTGGTAGAACAGGACTTATGATGAAAGCTTCGGCTATGCGTTTAATGCATTTGGGCTACAAAGTATATGTTGTTGGTGAAACTACCACTCCAGCTATCAATGAAGGTGATTTGTTAATCGCAGGATCTGGATCTGGTACAACAGGCGGAATAGTAAGAGCTGCGGAAACGGCGAAGAAAGCAGGGGCTAGCGTGGTATGTTTTACAACGGATGCATTATCTCCTTTGGCAACATTGGCAGACTATACCGTTACCATACCCGCAGCACAAAAACAGGAAAGAGACGAAGCTATTTCTAAACAATATGCCGGTAGTCTTTTTGAACAATCCCTCTTATTGAGCTTTGATGCACTTATACAGACCTTATGGGATATGGAGGGTAGTACAGCTTCTGAATTATGGAAGCGACATGCCAATATGGAATAATCATTAGAGAATTAAATTAAATAAACAATACATTTAAAATTAGAATAGTATGGCGAAATTACAAGTAGCAATCGATTTATTGAAAATAGAGGACGCAATTGCTTTGGCAAAAAAAGTGGCTCCGTACATAGACATTATTGAATTAGGAACACCACTTATTAAAAGTGAAGGTTTGTCTGGAATTAGAAAGATGAAAGATGCTTTTCCAGATAAGTTAGTTTTAGCTGATTTTAAAACTGCTGATGCAGGGGAATTAGAAGCTAATATGGCTTTTGGTGCAGGAGCTGATTATGTTACCATTTTGGGAACTACAGGAGATTCTACCATCGCTGGTGCAGTTAAAGCAGCAAAAGAACACGGTAAAGGAGTTGTTGTAGATACCATAGGTGTTAAAGATAGAGTTAAACGTGCTAAAGAAGCAATCGCTTTAGGTGCTGCGTTTGTTGAATTACATGCTGGTTTGGATGAGCAAGCTGAAGAAGGATACTCTATTCAGGTATTGATTGACGAAGCTGCTAGAGCAGGAGTTCCTGTCTCTATAGCAGGTGGGGTTAACATGAACAGCATCGCTGCTGTAAAACAGTCTGGAGTTGTTGTAGCTGTTGCTGGTGCGGCTATCTACGGAGCAGAAAATCCTGCTGAAGCGGCAAAAGCATTAAAGGAAATTTTGAACGCATAAGTAGTTATAAGGTTTAAGCACTTTTATACTTGGTATATAGATCCCCATAAATTAAATTTTATGGGGATCTGTTGTTTTATTACTATTCCATTCATTAGCACAATAATGGGTTTTGTACCCATTACTCATGTAAGACCAATATAGGAAGGGGATGGAGAAGTTGTAAAGGTGTGGTGTGAAAAAACAGCTTGTGCATAAAATTTAGGTTTCTAGCCACTAAAACTACCATATCCGCATCGTGGTTAGTTAGGTATCTTTCTATGGCCGTGCATACATCGCTTTTGTGTGTAGTATGAAGGAAGTATCCATTTTGGTATGATTCTTCCAAATAGTCCTCAAAATAAATTCTATTATTTTCCTGGTCACTTGTGGGTTTAATTTTACTACTGAGAATGTTTAGCACTTGTAATTTGGATTTAGATAGCTCTAAAATCTCCGTAAAGGATTGTAAGATCTTGTGGGAGAAGAATATATGGTAATTTGTAGGGAAAATAATTTGTTTAGGAAAGGTAATTAGAGCGTTTTCAGGAATAATTAGTGTGTTACAGGCGATTTTTGTAATTATTTCCCAAGTATTATTTCCTATGTCCGAGGACTTTACTGTTGAGCAATTTTCAATCCCAAGAGCAATGAAATCTATTTTTTTTTCGGCAACGATTTTCCTTAGATTGGAAATTCTGTTACCAATGAAATGCATAGCTATAAACTGATGACCTGGAAAAGTGGACAAACCAGCAACACGCACCATAAACGCTTTAAGTTTTTCCTTTGTCCCTGAGTATTCCAACTGTTTTTTTGCGGGCAGAATAATTGTATTACCAACTACCTCAGACGGGGCTAAATTATCAACATATACTACATAAAAATTTACTGGATTATCACCAAACAGTTTTATGGTGTACGCCAATGCATTGCATGAATTTTGAGAAAGGTCGGTAGGAATTAAAATATTCTTCATTGTAAACAAACTTCTAGACAAAAGTAGGCTTATGAAAACTATTGAAATATGACATTCCTCACACTATTAACCTTTTTTATTTAGAGCCAAATTGCTAATTAATAAACTGCAATGCCTTTAATTCTTTTATTCTGATATTGCGTCCCTCAATTGCAATTAGTCCCTCTTTTTTAAAGCCAGAAAGTGTTCTTATTAGGCTTTCGGTGGCTATACCAGCCACACTTGCTAGATCGTTGCGAGATATTTTAATATCATCTCCCGTTCTTTTGTCCATAATTTCAGCGAACTGAAGAAGGGTTTGGGCGGTTTTTTTGCGCACCGAACTGTAGGCCATTTGCAGTAGCTGTGCCTTAATATCACTAATGTTTCCTGTTAGGAGCTCTACTAATTGTAGCGAAATTTCTTTATTGTTTTCCAAGAGTTCTTGGAGGTCCGTTTTGGGAATACCTACCATTTCTGTTTTTTCTAATGCAGTGGCCGATTCCATATAAGGGACATTATTCAAAAAGGAGGTAAAGCCTAAAAAATCATCGCTCTTATTAAGGGAGGTAATAAGTTCCTTTCCTTCCTCATCCATGCTATGACATTTCACTAGCCCCTTAGTTATTAGATAAATCAGATTAGACCGATCACCTTCCTCGTATATAATATCACTTTGATCAAATGTGATCAACTCCCCATTATCTTGAAAAAACTGTCTTAATTGAGGCAAGGTTCTCAATTGATTGTTGATATCCTCATCAGCCTGAGCCACAGATCGTGAGGAACGTTGTAATAGTTTTACTTTGGCTAAACGACTTTCTATGGCGTTTATCAGATCCTCCTCCTCAAATGGCTTAGTTAAATAATCGTCCGCACCTAAGGCCATTCCTTTGCGTATTTCCTTGTTCTCGGTTTTTGCCGATAGAAAAATAAAAGGTATTTGTTTGGTTTTTTCATCAGACGACAGTTCCCGTAGCACCCCATAACCATCAATTTCCGGCATCATAATATCACAAACAACTATGTCAGGAAGGTGTTCCTTGGCCATTGTAATCCCTACTCTTCCATTATATGCTGTGATTACGGAATAATCTGCTAGCATTAATAACTCCTCGGTATTTTCACGTAAGGCCTTGTCGTCTTCTATTAATAAAATTGTTTTCATTAGATGTTGTTTATAGGTGATATGGGGATTATAATGGTAAAATTGGAACCTTTATTTTCTTCGCTGGAAAACTCCAGCGTTCCTCCTAAATTTTCTAAATGTTGTTTTGCAATGTTGAGTCCAATTCCTGTACCTTGTGTCAATAGGGCATTCTCTGCCCTAAAATAGCGATTAAAAATATGTTTCTGTTCCTCCACGGGAATTCCTATGCCTTCATCCAGTACATTGATAACAATGTTTGTGTCTACATGCTTAATGTTCAGGTCTATAGTCGCATTTTCAGGAGAATATTTTATAGCATTGTTTACAAGATTGGATAACGCCAACTCTAGGGTTTTGGGATCAAATTCAATTATAAGATCGTCTATGTCCTCAGGGTAATTAATTTTTTGTCCAATTTTCAGCAACATATTGGCATCATAAACCACCTCATTAATCACTTTGCTCAATGGAAAAGTTTCTAACTTATAATTTGTATTGCCTGAGTCCAATCTTTCTACAGACAAGAAGTCGTTTAGAATAGCATCTAGGTACTTAACTTTACTTCGAATAGTGGTCACATGCTTATCCCGTTTATCTTGCTGTTCTGTTTGTGTGTATTTACCCAGAAGGGTAATAGAGGTTAGTATACTACTTAAAGGAGTTTTAAACTCGTGGGAAACCAAGGATAAAAATCGGGTTTTAAGTTCATTTAGTTCCCTTTCCTTGGCCAATGCATCTGTAAGTTGTATGGTACGCTCTTCTACCTTGCGCTCTAGCCTTTCGGTATAATTGTTCCGGTCGGTTATATCCAATATTATGGCCACAAATACCTTTGTGTCCCCCATAGCCGATAACTGTAGGTGCACTTCTACCGAATAAAGAGTACCGTCCTTTCTTTGGTGAGTAGTTTCAAACTTAATTTTAGCCTTTTCATTGTTTTGCAAAGGGGCTACCAGTTTTAAAAATTGATTCCTATCGATCTCTGGTTTTATAGTATAGGGCGTCATGGTTTTAAACTCCTCCAAGGAATAGCCCATATTGCGTTGTGCTTCTTTGTTTACATCAACAAATAGAAATGATTGGGCATTAAATACATAAATCTCATTTAACGATTCGTCGAAAATTCGAAACCAATGACTTAGTTCCTTTTCCTTTATTTTTCGTTCGGTTATGTCAATAACCAAAGCCATTACGAAAGTGGCACCGTCAATTTTAAATGGATTAAGCCCTACCTCTACAGGAAATTCTTCCCCATTCTTACGAATCCCATGAAGATCCCGCCCTTTGCCCATTTGACGCTTTTTGCTTTTTGCGACAAAATTATTCACATGTGCACCATGCCCTTGATGATACCTTCGGGGAATAACAGTCTCCAAGGGTTGACCGATAAGTTTTGACTTATCATAAAGGAACATTTCATCTGCGGCCGAATTAGTGGCTACAATTATCTGCTCCTTATTAACTACTATAATTCCCTCGGAAATACCTTCCGAGATTAAATTAAAAACACTGTTGTCTGAAAGAAAAAGTTGCATGTACCAAATGTAAAAAAAATAACAATGGTTATGGACGTGTTAATTGGAAGTTGATGTAACTATAATATGTGGACACTATGGGTGGCAATACATAAGAGGTGTAGAGACTTTTACTTATCCTGCATTACTTCTTCCTGGATAGATAACATTCTTTTCTACATCCCCCGACCTCTTTATGATAAAAATCATTGCTAATCGACGGATTTCAAAATACCTTGGTTTAAAACAGATTAGTTATGAAGGGTGCATTAAATTTAGGAAGTGTTTCCGGAATTAAGATAAAGGTACATTGGACGTTTACCTTGTTGTTGGTATGGGTTGCCTTTATAGAGATCCAAGCTGGTGCAGATTTAACCAGAATATTACTTAACGAAGCATTGATCCTAGTTCTTTTCGGATGTGTTGTGCTACATGAATTGGGTCATGCCCTCACCGCAAAGAGATATAATATTAAGACAAAAAACATTCTGTTACTACCCATTGGGGGAGTTGCCAGTCTAGAGAAAATGCCAGAAAAACCAGGGCAAGAGTTATTGGTAGCCATTGCGGGTCCGGCTGTAAACGTGGTTATCGCCTTCTTACTAGCGCTAGTAGTTCCGTTTAAATACTACTTAGGCCTTAGTGCTACGGAGATGACGGAAGTTCTCTATACACCTTCGCTGTCAAACTTTCTTCTCTACCTTTTTATAGCTAATATAATGTTGGTGGTGTTTAATCTGATCCCCGCCTTTCCCATGGATGGAGGCCGAGTACTTAGAGCTTTATTGTCTTATAGATTGGGACGTGTAGAAGCTACTAGGATTGCATCGGGTATTGGGCAGACTCTAGCTGTAGTATTTTTTGTGCTGGGACTTTTTTACAATCCATTCCTGATTTTGATAGCGCTTTTTATCTTCTTTGGGGCGTATGCAGAGAATCAGATGGTACAACGGACTTCCTTACTAAAAGGGCATTTGGTAAAGGAAGCAACCTTAACTAATATAACGTTACTAAGTCCGGTCAATAGCCTGCAAGAGGTGATAGATCTATTATTGGCTAGTACAGAAAAAGATTTTATAGTGATGGATAAAGATGAAGTTGTAGGAATAGTATGCTATAAAGATATTATTAAGAATGCCAAAACCCCTTGCGCATTGGTACAGGAAATTATGCAGAAACACTTTAAAACCGTTGATGCAGCAGCAAATCTAACCGAAGTTATGGAAATGATAGGAAGGGAAAAGCACGGCTTTTATCCCGTAATTGAAGATAAAAAGCTTATTGGAGCGATAGATCAAGTAAATTTAAGTGAGTTTATATTATTAAAATCGGCTTCCTTAAATTAAGGGGTGAATTTTAATCTTAGCATTCTCCTAAAGATTATGCTTACGGGTAGCCTAATTTTATTAATTTAATAGAGGCTTAATGAATTTTGAATTCCTGTTAACTAGTAAGGGGATAATCGGATTGTTTTACTAAAGTTATTTTTATGAAAAAAACAGATTTAAAGGAAATGTCCGATTCAATCTCTGGAAGGGGATTGGATATCCTGCATCAAGAAAGTAAGGATTGGTTGAATATTATTGCCTTTTGGACGGATGAATCTAGGTTTTTCGCTGATTTGTTGGATAAAAAAGAGCACATTCACTCAGAGAAAATTGAAATGCTTCAATATCTAGATAAGGTTCATAAAAGCCTTTTTCATTACCTAACTGAAGATATTATAGCCCATGAAAAGCATTTGTCCAAGTTGGTTAAAGGAGAGAAGGGAATTACTGCGGGTGAATATGTTGAAAAACACACTGATTTACGCGAACAGATCCACCTATTCACGATGGATTTTAAAGAATTCAAAAATATGGTCTTTGAATTCGCAAAGAAATAATTCTGTAAATCCGTATTATTACAATATATAGAATGCTAAATGGCTCCAAATTTTATGGAGCCATTTTATTCACTATCCGAGAGTTGAATGTTTCGATGTATGCCTGCCCGTTCGGTCTAGGCAGGCGTCGAACTATGGTAGGAGCTGTAGAACGACTCAATGGTTTTCCCTGAGGCAATTAACTGTTATAAATCTATTTCCAAACCTACAGGGCAATGATCGGACCCCATAATTTCGTTATATATTTTTACAGACTTAATTTTATCTTTTAGGGATTTGCTCACCAAAAAATAATCTATTCTCCAGCCTGTATTACGTTCCCTTGCTTTAAAACGATAGCTCCAATAGGTATAGGCAACGGTATCTGGATGTAGTAATCTAAAGGAATCCACAAATCCAGCGGCAATAAAATTGTCCATTCCATCTATTTCCACCTGAGTATAACCGGCCGTTTTGTTGTAGTTAGACTTGTCGTTCTTTAAATCGATGGCCCTATGGGCGACATTAAAATCTCCACAAGCAATAACAGGCTTAATTTTTTCCAAATTGCTTAAGTAGGCTAGAAAATCTCCGTCCCATTTTTTGCGGTAATCTAATCGGACCAATTTTTGACCCGAATTGGGAACATACACGTTTACCAAATAAAAATCGGGATATTCTACACACTGTACCCGGCCTTCCATATCGTGTTCTGGGATTCCCATATCATTAACCGTACTTAAAGGATTAGGTTTGGATAGTACAGCTGTTCCCGAATATCCTTTTCTTTCCGCAGAATTGATATTTACCTGATAGTCCGTCATTGGGGTTAAGGCCTCCGTAACTTCATCGTCTTGTGCTTTGGTTTCCTGTAGACAAAGGATGTCTGGATCTAGTTGGGAAATTGATTCATAAAAATCCTTTTTAACCACGGCCCTAATACCGTTAACGTTCCACGTAATAATGTTCATAAAATTCAGTTTTTTATTTATTGAACCAAAAGATAAGTAGCCTACCTTCTTTTCACCATTTCCATGGGTTAGCTCTTTCTTTTATATTGAAATATGGCGATGAAATTACGGAATTGGAAGGTTATTAAAAAATATTAATGCGCTACTTCACATAACACAATTAAGTTTGATTATAAATGCTTGGACACCGATGATTAGAATACTGGACTCCCTCTTTTTGTGAATTGGAGTTAAACAAAATGGAACCAAAAACTAGATGATTTAATATCCTTCTCTTTCGATGGTTTTGCTAGTTTGATTTCCATTAACTTTGGCAATTTAAAAGCTAAAGCGTAACAATTTTTTCCTTTTATTTTATTTTTCTTTAAAATGAAATATAAACTGATAGTTAAGGATTTATGAAACAAGCTCTAGTAGTATTGAAATTTATTTATGAAAATGAAGATTGATAAGTTTGTTCTGTCCATTATAATTGTAGTAGGAATTGCCTATTTTTTCCCGCAATGGGGTTCAACTCAGAGTGATATTCCCTTAGACACAATAAGTGATATAGGGATTTCCCTTATTTTCTTTTTTTATGGACTTAAACTGAGTCCGAATAAATTAAAGGCAGGATTAAAAAACTGGAAGTTGCACGTGTTGGTCCATGCCTCCACCTTTTTACTGTTTCCGTTTTTAGTTTTGATTTTTAGACCAATGCTGCAAACAGAGGAACAAGAGTTATTGTGGTTGGCCTTCTTCTTTTTGGCGGCTTTACCATCAACTGTTTCTTCTTCTGTAGTAATGGTTTCCATGGCAAAAGGGAATGTTCCAGCGGCTATCTTTAACGCCAGTATTTCTGGAATTATCGGTATAGTTCTAACACCAATATGGATGGGGCTCTTTGTTCAGGATGCCCAATCCGACTTTGATTTTACGGATATTTATATTAGCCTCATCCTTCAAATTATTATTCCAGTAATTCTGGGTCTTTTGTTACAGCGGTTTTTGGGCCATTTTGTACAAAAATATAATGGCCAACTCGCTTTATTTGATAAGTCCATTATTTTGCTGATCATCTACAAGAGTTTCGCGGGGTCTTTTGAAGAAAATATTTTTGGATCGGTCTCTGTGCTAGATCTTGTAATTATTTGTTTTGCGGTGTTGGTATTGTTCCTTGCGGCCTATTTCCTAACTGGTTTTGTTGCTAAACGTTTGGGCTTTAACCGGGAAGATCAGATTACAGCCCAGTTCTGTGGCACAAAAAAATCATTGGTACATGGGACCGTCTTTTCTAAAATAATATTCGGACATATGGCTACTATGGGGATTATTTTGTTGCCATTGATGATATATCACGCTTTTCAAATATTAGTATTAAGTGTGGTAGCAAAACATATTGCAAATAGGGAAGTGGTAGAAGCTGATAATTAAGGGTAGACAGTATATTCCCTATCTCTTCCATATTTTATTTTTCAAAAATCCTTTTGCCAAGGAATAAGGTAGAAATGTAGCTAATACCGTAGATCCCTTACCAAATCCTGAAACTTCTCCGCTGGTTTCCAATCCGATGTTGGATTAAAATAATTCCATAGATAGGCAGATATTTTTCGTTGTAGCTGCCATGCTTCATTATCAAAACCCCAAGAGGCATCTTTGTTATTTTTTGTACCGATATAAAAAACATAATCTCCCGTAGGAGCGTTTACCATCACTAATTCTGATCGGGATGTGTTTACCATTCCTTGTTTAGCGGCCGTCTGGATATAAGGCGGAATTTGGGATAGGGAATAATCAGTATAAAAAGAATTACTCATCACGCGATACATTTCATCGCTAGACGCTGCATTTATCATCTTTCGGTTACGGATTTTTGTTAATAGGAAAGCCATTTCCTTAGGTGTGGTCTGTCCCCATCCATATTTATCCCAATCTTTAGTTCTCCCTTCGGTTCTACTGTTTACACGAGTATGCTTTAACCCTAAGTTGGCCATCAAAGCATTTATTGTTTCCCCTCCACCTGCTAGTTCTTGGCACCATAAGGAAGTGGTATTATCGCTCATGGTAATCATTAGTGAGATCAGAGTCCGTAGATCGGTTACTGTACTATCCTTATAGAATTGCATCAATCCAGCGCCCCCATAGGCCCGTTTATCATCATAGACCAAAGTGTCGTTTAAGGAAAGCGCTCCTTTATGTATTTTATCGAAAACACCAATTAGAATAGGAACCTTTACAATGCTAGCGGTGGGGAAAATGGTATCGGCATTAATAGCAGCCACAGTATTGGTTGTAAGGTTGTAGACATAAACACCTACATCGCCTTTAAAATCGCTAACAAGCTCCCTTAATCCTTTCTCCAAGCTCTTGTCTATTTGCTGGGCAGATAATTGATAAAAGCATCCTAGAAGTAAGCAGGAATAGAAAAGGATCGATCTCATGACAAGAATTTTATTTAAAAGCTAATTTAAGGAAAATATTTATGGACATCTATTTAGGTTTGTTCGGGATAGGTATAATCTAAGGGTAGAAAAGTATCCATTTTAACTGATCACAATATTGGGGATTCTAGTATACTCATTAACAGTTATTTATTTATATGAAAGGTTGAGATAGGAGTGTTTATATTAATTGAAAGTGATTGGGTAATAATTAACAAATAATTGGATATATAGGAAGATATCTATGACTTCATTTTTACTAATTTCGCACATTCTTTTTTTAATGAATACGAGGGTCTTTTAATGAAGTTTAAGTTTAGTGGGTAGATGTAGGTGTGGGGACTTAGCTGAAAGTTGTGAGAATCCAAGTATAGACCAATTATAGACAATAATTTTTTAGAGATGAATAAGGCGAGAATTGCTTTGGCAATGGGGATAATCTGTATATCTATATTCCCGATTTTAGTAAAGCTAAACCTTACCCCAGGGGTAATTTCCGCATTTTATAGAATGGCAATTGCTGCGTCCTTAATTTTGCCGTATGTGCTAATTACCAGGAAGCTAAAGATTCCCTCTACTAAACTATTATTTTCAGCTATTCTTTGCGGTCTAATTTTTGGTGCAGATGTGGCGGTCTGGAATGTAGCCATTCAAGAATCTACGGCTACACAAGCTACTTTGCTTACCAATTTATCTCCGGTCTGGGTAGGTATTGGCGCATTTTTCTTTTTAAAGGATAAACCGACCACTAATTTCTGGATAGGCACTATGGTCGCCATTTTTGGAATGGTTATGTTGGTAGGCTTTAATACCTTTATTAATTTAGATTTTGATCTTGCTTTTGGTTTGGCCATTTTATCCGGGATGTTATATTCCGTTTATATGTTATTGAGCAAGAAGATCCTCAACGAGGTAGATGTGGTGAGTTTTTTAAGCATCACCTTAATGTCTTCCGCGGTTGGATTAGGTATTCTTAGTTTCCTAATTGGAGAGCCATTTACGGGCTTTTCCGATGCTGGTTGGTTGGTATTAGTGGTGCAAGGGGTCGTATGTCAGCTATTAGCGTGGCTGTTGATCAGTTATGCCACCAAACATATGAGAGCTACCAGAGTGTCAGTTAGTCTCCTTGGTCAGGCTGTTATAGCATCCCTCTTGGCTTGGTTGATATTAGATGAAACTATTTCATTACAGATGGTTATTGGAGGCTTCTTTTTGTTATTCGGTATTAGGATCACTTTTTATCAGAAGCAATTGCTTGCTAGAAAACGAGGGGTACATGGCACTTTTTCCGTAAAACATTGAGTTTGTTTCATAGATTTAATTTTATTATATCGAATACGATTCAAAAAAGAGTGCTTTTCAGAAGGCTGGAAGAAGTGATATAAAAAAGGGAGGTTCAATTAAGAATCTCCCTTTTTTATAATAGAATTACATTATACAGTTATTGTATACTCCGCATAAACTCTTTGAATTTTTTAGTGGTATAATTGGCCATCCCTTTGTGGGTCATCACTAAATTACCGTCCGCATCAATTACAAAAGTGGTAGGAATACTGTTGGATTGATACATTTGTGGGAGAGGACCATTAGGCTGATAAATTTCAAAATCATATCCTTTTCTTTCCCTAAACGCTTTTGCCTTCTCAAAACTATCATCCACGGACAACATTATAAATTCCACATTCTCATCCTTTACCTCGTTATATAACTTATTAATGCTTGGCATCTCTGCAATACATGGGGGACACCATGTAGCCCATACATTGATAAATATGGCTTTTCCTCGAAATTTTTCCATAGATACATGATCCCCTTTACTATTAACAAAGTCTAGATTAAAGTCCGCCTTAGGGTAAGAAGCCTCGTTTGACGACAATTTCTCTTTATTTACATTCGGATTCATTATTCCGGTTGCCAAAAGACCACGCTGGGCAAAACCAATTACCTCTGTATGTAGTCCAGTGGTATATAGAATAAGGCCTACGGCTATTATTCCAACCCATTGCCATATCTCCTTTTTCATTTTTTTATTCATCTTATTCTATGTTTACAATTGTGGTTTCGTTATAAACTTTAAACCCTTAAAGGCTTAAACCCATAACTCCTTTTTTCTGAAGCTGTAGGTAATAGGTAAATGCATTGGGTACAACTTTGAACTCTTTTGGGATATCCTTTTCTGATACTTGGAATTTATTTAGTGCCATTTTACAGACCACCAAAGTTACTTTTGCTTCTTTAGCCATTTTTAGGTACGGTTCCATCAACTTTTTATCTGTTAAGGAGGTTACTTCCTTGCCGTAAATAATGGTTTCAAAACTCCCAAATAAATCTCCGTCTTCTTCTAGTAAAGAGGCTGAAGCTAGTGTAATGGGTTTTAGTTGTTGAATTTTAGTGGTCATTACTGCATAATGATTAGTTTTCTTTTCCTGGGCATTTATAGTGCCACCAAGAATAAAGGTAAGGATTAGAATAGAGGTTCTTAAAAATGTAGTTTTCATCTGATTTTATTTTTTTAAATGCATGCAGTGCAATGCAGGAATTAAATTAATTATGGTTTATATTATTTACAAATCAAGGTTTAAATAGCCTTTCTTTAAAAGTTGCAATTGGTGTAAGATACCGTTTTCGACTGTTTGAATGCCTTGTGGAACCTTGCTACGGTCCACTTTAAATTTGTTGAGTGAGAATCCACAGGCAACTATCTTTATGGGTTTAGAATCTATCCGATTTAAAATAGGATTCATGATCTGTGCGTCCGTAATTTGATGAATAGATTTACCACAGAAAACAATCTGAAATTCACCAAAATTATTCGGGTTGGCTATCATCAGTTCTTCGGCAGTTTCTATCACCCCGGTTAAGGAATTGCTGTTTTTAACCAGTGCCGTATAGTTTACGTTAGGCGCTGTATTTTGAGCCTTCATTTGAAAGGGTAGCATTAAGAATGCTCCCGCAAGTATTAGCAATGTTTTAATTTTCATAAATTTATTTTTTAATTGAATTGCTAGTATCGTTCATAACAAAGAATAGCAAGCCTCCAAAGATGGCTATATTCTTAAATAAAGGACCTAAGGTGCTTGCTTGTCCAATTTGGATTGTTATGGTTATAGGAATTAAAGTTGCAATAAGAACTAGTGCCGCCCATTTGGTCTTGTAGCCAATAAGGAAGCTGATTCCTGCAAGGAGCATAACAATACCGGATAGAACAACTAATAGGGTGGGATCGCCAAAGAAATAGGCGAAATCTTTATAGCTTGCCAACTCAATTCGCCCTACTACGTTATCGGGCTGTAGTAGGTGGTTTAGTCCAGCAACTAAGAATATCCCGCTTACGGCTATCCGTAATAATTGTACCGAACTACGGTCGATTTCAATCTTATGATTCATTTTTAGTTTATTAGTAATAATAAAGTAGTACATCCTTATTCACCAATGCGTATGCTTTGGTAAGGCAATAAGTGTTTGACCGAATGATTTTCAGAATATTAATGCTTAAGACTAAGCAATTCTTGGAGGCGGGTAATTTCTATCGTAGTAGAGACCATCAACAAATGGAAGCTCAAAATTAAATGTAAAATGTAATAAATCTTGCGCTATGGGTTCCCATTGCTGACTTTTTAACTGAAAAACAGTAGAGCAGGGGACCGTCATCAAGATGGTTTCAGTTGGAGATGTATCCGATATTAGTTTCGTAGATGCTAAACTATTGTCCCTGTTGTTCTTGCAGAATGGATTTACATACACTATCTGATCGTCCTGCATTACCACGGAAAGGATCTTAGCATCTACAACAAGAAACTTTGTTAGGAACAAAGTCAATAATAGTACTGATATGATTTGATTTATTTTCATTGCGACTCCAAACATACCAAAAACAATAACTATCCTTTGCAACAATTGTTACATAAAATCCCAATACGGCGAACTTTATGATTTTGCTAAGAATTGGAATGTGCAGGAATGTTTTTTATTATCGGTTCTATCAAAATTTAGGGTTAAGCCTTGTCATTTGGATGGAAGATAAGGGTTATGCATCAAAGATAATTGTGATTGTGATAACAATAATGAGGCATTATACGTGTGATTCTATTGGGTTTATATACATTTAAACAATCAGGTTTTTTATAAACTCGCTTTTAACTAATACATAAGACCTCAATAGAGGGGATCTTGTAAATCTGATTCAATAGCAATACTTCTAATTGAAGGATAGAAACAATAGTAAATGAAAATACTAGTTACAGGAGCAACCGGATATATTGGAAAGCGAATTATTCCGTTGTTGGTGCAAAACGGGCATAACGTGGTATGTGCTGTGCGAAATAAACAGCGCGCAGTTAGTAGCTATCGGGACGATGACCAGATTGAGATTGTGGAAGTTGATTTCCTTAAACCGGAAACATTTACCAATATTCCCAAGGATATTGATGTAGCCTATTACCTAATTCATTCTATGAGTAATACTTCTAGCGATTTTGAAAAGCTAGAGGAGAAATGTGCTATTAATTTTAAATCGGTATTAGAAAGCACACAGGTGAAACAGGTGATATATTTAAGCGGTATAACAAACGAAGAGAAATTGTCCAAACACCTTAGATCGAGAAAAAATGTTGAAGAAGCGCTAGTTTCAAACCACTATGCGCTTACAATTTTTAAAGCGGGTATAATTGTAGGCTCTGGGAGTTCTTCCTTTGAAATCATTAGGGATTTGGTAGAAAAACTTCCTATTATGATTGCCCCAAAATGGCTAAATACGAAAACCCAGCCCTTGGCTATTAGGGATGTTTTGGCGTTTTTATCTAAGGCAGCGGGGGATGAACGACTTTATAATACCTCATATGATATTTTTGGACCAGAAATAGTAACCTATAAACAGATGTTACTAGAATTTGCAGAGGTGAGAGATTTAAAACGCTATATACTTACGGTTCCTGTAATGACACCCAAGCTTTCTTCTTATTGGTTATATTTTGTAACCTCTACCTCCTATAAATTGGCCTCTAATTTAGTAGATAGTATGGGCGTGCAAATTGTAGGGAAACCCAGCAATATAAATCAGTTGCTGCATGTAAAACCAATGCCTTATAAAGAGGCAGTCGCCTTAGCGTTCGAGAAGATAGAACAAAATAGTATTGTCTCTAGTTGGAAAGATTCTTTCATAAGTAGTGGCCGATTGAAAGAGGATTTTCATAAATATGTGAATGTGCCAAAATATGGTTGTTTTACAGATTATAAAGAACGTGCAATTATCGACGTACAGAAAACAACTGATAAAATATGGGCAATAGGAGGTAGTACCGGATGGTACTATGGTACATTTTTATGGAAAATTAGAGGATATTTAGATAAAATGGTAGGAGGTATTGGCTTAAGAAGGGGGAGGACTAGTGAAACCCATTTGGAAGTGGGTGATGCGCTCGATTTTTGGCGGGTTATTTTTGCTGATAAGTCCCAGAAAAAATTGCTTTTATATGCCGAAATGAAATTACCAGGAGAAGCATGGTTAGAATTTAAAATTGAGGATAATATTCTAAAACAGACGGCTACCTTTAGACCAAGGGGAGTTGCAGGGAGATTATATTGGTATAGTGTATTACCATTTCATGGTTTTATTTTTAAGGGAATGATAGACCGATTGGCATCTTAATAATTTGAAAACAATGTATTATCAACTTACAGCTTTATTGTTCTATCCTCAGGTAAATAAAAAATTCAACAGAGGATGCTTTTGTTAAATTATTTTTAACAGCCTTTAATGTGAGCTAAACCTATTGTAAATTTGATTGGTTCAGGAATTGAGAACGGTACTTTATTGGGAGAAATGAAGTAATATTTTTATATTGGGACATAATGTTAAGAACCGATAATAGATTGCTAGCTAAAGAGTGCCAATTTGTTATTCCGCAACATCGGTTTAAAATGGATAAATTAAAATAGAAAAATTAACTTAAGTACTGAATTATATAATTTCGTAATATGGATTTAATAGATAGAGCACTAGAGTTTGAACAAAGGAAGATGAAGTCACTTTCTACAAGTGACCGCGTAGCCCTTTCTCGTGAAGCTAAGGAATTAATATTGGAATTAAATGAAGTCTATAAGAAGGAGAAAGACGCAAAAATAATGGATATCATGAAGCGTTTAACGGTTATCAAACAGAAAATAGAAAAGCGTTTAAAGCTCAGAATGTAAAAAAAGGAAGACCATAATTGGCGTTTTTGATCATAAAGTAATGAGTTGTCCTTTAACGACAACTCCTCATTTTCCTTCTTGACAGTATGATAGGTCTTTTTACTCCCTTTGTGAGATTTATATATTCCAATCCTTGTATATCCGTTCCGTTTAGTCGGGCGTTTAAATGTAATTAGTAGTTTTCCTTCAATGCCTAATGTATTTTATCTGAGTCGGTTGACACAGGTAAATAATAAAAATGTCCGTCTTCAGCCCCGATTAGTAAGTTGGGCTTTTCATCTTTGTCCCAATCAACAATAGTGGGACTCGTAGTATGGCCTGCTAATTTTTGAGAAACCAGATCACCTCTATATTTAAAATGAGTAAATCCATTTTCCTGATTAACATTTTCATACCATTCCACATTCTTGCTATTTACCAGAAGATCTAAGTCGCCATCTTGATCCCAATCGGAAATTGTAATTTTTCTTCTACCACTACCACCCGCCTCACGATCGTTTAAGCGCAGGGGTTGGTTGTCAATTATGTCATCCGCATTTATAAATATTCGTTTTCCTGGTTTCAAGAAAAACTCTTCCTTCTTTTTAAATCGCTCATAAAATGCCAAGTACCCCTCGTGATCTAACATTATCAGGTCCATTAAACCATCTTTATTCCAGTCTATCGCGTATGGGGTGGTTCGCCATTGTGATACCAATTCATGCTGCTGCGGATTCCACCAGTTCCATTTTGGTTTGGGAACAGGTAGATTTTGCCAATCTACTTTTACACCGCCCATTTTAGTTAGTTTAGGAGCTCCTTTTGGGCCTATATTTTTTAGCCATTCCATCTTCCCGAAAATAGAATTGTAAATAATATCTTTTAATCCATCCCCATCCCAATCTGCTACGGTAAGAGTAGTATACCCCCATTTACGTTCTGCGGGTCCTTGTATAGAACCATTTTCACCCGCCATGATACGGAATAGCTCACCATCTGCTTCCAAATATACTGGCTTGGCAAAACTTGGTAGGGTACTGCCATCCAAGTTTTCAATAAAACCAATATATCCGGCCGAATTACCGCAGATAAGGTCTTCGTCCCCATCATCGTCCCAATCCACACTAAATGGAGTCACTAGGGCTCCGAATTTTAAATTGTCGGGTTTCTGTTGTACGTAAATGGGCGATTTAAAGACAGGCATGTTTTGTGCAACCTCTCCTGAGTTTTCTATAAAAACGACTCTACCATCTTCGTCCCCAACTATCAAATCGATATGTCCGTTGCTGTTCCAATCGACAGCAACGGGGCGCATCATTTCTAAATCCATTTTTAGGGGTCCTAATTCATTTTGGAGCTGTCTTCCAGTAGTAAATTTGGGGTTTTCACGGGTTCCAATATTCTGGAACCAGGTAAAGCCATCTACAAATTCGCCACAAATTATGTCCAAATCCCCGTCGTTATCAAAGTCAGCCATATTGGGACTGGGATTCCCATAGACATCTATAGGCTGATTGTCTGCTAATATCTTTCCTTTGTTTATAAAAGTGCCATTTTCATTGATAAGCAAATAGAGATATCCCCGAAGGTCACCGTTGGTCCACTCCCCTTTATCGTTATAGGCATTGTCCCAGCCATATTCTTTCCAATCGTCTATCCCTACTATAAGATCTTTATCCCCATCATTATCATAATCCACATATTTCCAATCGTTAAATCGCTCTTTATACTGATCCAGCAATTCGGCAGTGTTGTAAATTCCGGTTGGATGTGTATACCCATATCTTCTGAAATTTTGGAATTCTACCCCAGATCCTAGAACATGCGGTTCACCTTTCACATAGGAAACGGTAATACTGCGCATTCCGTCTCCAATCTTTATGGGTTTATTAAATAGGGGTGAGGAGGAATCACTTCCTGATATATTTTCAAAATAAAAGGTCCCGTTAAAGGGAACATCTGTGCAGGAAACAATCATATCCATATCCCCGTCTTGGTCATAATCCATTGGAAGCGGATTAGCCCATAGGCCTACGGCTAGATCTGTGGTTTGAGTGGTGTCTTGGTATTTCAATCTAATTAGTTGATCTTGATTGTTCTGTCCGTGTGCAGATAGAAACAAAAAGGACAGCAGAAAAAAGAATATTACTTTGATTTTTTGTTTACGGATTATAACGAAAATGGCTATTTTCATGTGAGTTGGAGGTTAGGATATGTTAATTTATGACTTTATTAATAACTGAACAAACGCTTTAAAGTGTAGTAGTTCTAGATTTGTCATAAGGTTTGTTATTGAAACTGAATGGGTTATCATGGGGTGGTTAATTTTTCCATAGAAACGCTGGTAATTATCATTGAAGTTTGTTATTTTCGCAGTCGGATTTTCGGGATGTAGCGCAGCCCGGTAGCGTACACGCCTGGGGGGCGTGGGGTCGCAGGTTCAAATCCTGTCATCCCGACTTTACATTTTCATGTAATTGCATTAAGCTGTTAATCGACTGATTAGCAGCTTTTTGTGTTTTTAAGGGTATCATAAGAAATCACATGAAACCACCTAAAAACTACCCAAACGTGTTGAATACGGGATTTTATAAACCTCCTAAATGTCGTATCTTGAAGTAGCTTCTGAGGGTATTTACTGCTTGTTTTTACTTTCTATTTTTACTAACCTAAATGCTACTTAATATGTTAGAATATAGCAAGTTATACATTTTGTTCTTCACTAGAAAGCACAAGAAAAAAAGAGATACATTAAAATTATATGCTCGGTTGACAGTTGGCAAAACACGGTGTGAATTCAGTTTAAATCTGGATTTAATAGCCAGTTTATGGGATAATAATCGGAAAAGAGGAAAGGGGTTTTCTAAATATGTGCTGTCTCTGAACAAATATTTAGATCAGATTTTCGCGGGATTGTATGAGGCGCATCGCCAACTTTTAGATGAAGGCAAGGTTATTTCTTCTGCCTTGGTAAAGGCCAGGTATTATGGAGAAGAGGAGGATGAGGGAAAAACCTTGCTGGATTTGATTACCTATCATAACAGTACTATGCATACATCCCTAAAGCCGGGGACTATGAAAAATTATTATAGTACGGAGCGATGCATAAAAAAATTCCTTGAGGACGAATATCAGATGGAAGACATTCCCCTTAAAAAGCTCAATTATCGTTTTATTGTAGATTTTGAGCAGTATGTTCGGGAATATAAACCCGCTACCCGCATGGGCTGTGCCAATAATGGAGCCATGAAGCATATGGAACGTTTAAAAAAGATGTCTAGGTTGGGGGTCCGATTGGAGTGGTTGGACAAGGATCCATTCATCAATTTTAAACTTAAATTTAATAAAACAGAACGACAGTTTTTGACCGAACGGGAGATAAAACTAATCCAAGAAACCACTTTCAGGGAGCCTAGATATGAAAACATTAAGGACCTATTCGTTTTTGCCTGTTATACGGGACTCTCCTATATTGATGTAAAAGAATTGAAGGCAGATCATTTAGTGATTGGTCGTGACGGTGGGGACTGGCTGTTTACCAAAAGGGAAAAGACCGATGAACCTTTAAAAATCCCCTTGCTACCAATAGCAAAGAACATTATAGAAAAGTATAAGGACAACGTGGATATTAAGGCTAAAGGTAGATTACTCCCTGTTTACAGCAATCAAATCATCAATCAGACTTTAAAAGATATAGCTGATGCTTGTGGTATTCGAAAAAACTTGACATTTCACGTTGCTCGGCACACTTTTGCCACGGCAATTACACTATCTAATGGGGTTCCCATTGAAACAGTTTCTAAACTATTGGGGCATTCCAAACTGTCTACTACTCAGATTTATGCAAGGGTTTTAGAAAAGAAGATAGGGGAGGATATGCATAATTTGATGATACGATTACAGGAGAGGTAAGGAGTTAGGACCATAGAAAAGGAATAAATGGTAAGTAGCATGCGGTAGGATAAATTAACCCCAAGTCTTACCTAAGAACTTTGCGCATGGATCCTGTTCGATTTTTGTAGCGTTCGGGAAGATAATCGTAAAGCAAAAATCGGATAGGGCGCACTTGCTTAAGTAAATTGGAGAGGTTATCCTTTTATCCATGGCAATTAATTGTGCGCTGGCAAAGATAAAGGCATGGGGTGTTTTTCTACGCTCCATGCTTTTATGAGCGATCCTGAGGAGGTTTAAAAATCCACAGGTTTTTCAACTTCCGCAGGGACTGAATACGTTTTGCGGGATCATCCAATAGCGCTATCCTAGTGCAATTCTTTTTCTATTTTCATTTTAAGCCTTTCAAAATCTGCAAGGGTCATATCCAATTGTAATCTCGGTTTCCCAAAACTGCTCTTTATCAGGTGTAACTTTTTGAGCACTAAATAAAACTCCTCCCTGTTTTGCCTTAGGTCTCGTTTAAGGTTGGTATTTTCCTTTTCCATAATAAGGGCCTGCTCCACCTTTTTAAAAAACATATCCCTTTCCGGATCTGCATCCTGAGCGTCTAGTAACAAGGGAGCTTGTTCCCGTTTCTTTTGTGGCGAGTGTTCAAATAAAAGTACTAGCATGGCCTTGGTTGGGAGTACCCCATGTTTTTCTATATTCTTCATCATGGCCGCCATCGCATTGAATCTTTTTTTTATCAAGTTGGTTATGGTCCTTCCATTGGATCCAAGGGATTCCTTCGGGGAAATCTCGTTATTGATAAAGAAATCCAACATTGTTTGCAATGCCTCCGCATGGGTCTTAAAGAACCGCCTCGAAAATTTTTGGAAATCCTTAGCTGTTTCTTTCTTAAAGCGAATACCCTCAAATGAATTCATAATATTCTGTTTTGTCGCAAATTCTTCCCTAAAAATGGGGGCTAACAGGCCATTTGACGCAAATGTGTAAAATCGGAAAAATTAATAATTTCATAAACAGCTAATAGCCAGCGTATTGAACGCTAAAATAAATGCGTAACGTGGCTTTGCCCGTTACCCTCTTGCTATTCCTTTGCTCCGATTTTCTTCGCAGCGGAATACTTTCTTTATGACATCTAAAAGGGCTCTCCCAATTAATGATTTGTTTGGTCACCTTCTAAAAACTTACGTTCAATCTAAAAGTTCTATTTTTTTCTTTCACTAGCTATTTTCTTCGGCTAGGACCATCCAATTTTAACCGGTTGAACATTTTTATGAACCTATCCGAAATCTGCGTTCCGTACCTGCTCCCAATTTTTTCAAGACTCAAATTGGTCGTAATGTGTGTTTTTGCCCCAACGCTTTCAGAATTCCAATAACATTTAAGTGAAACCTAAAAACCCACAACCCTTTTTTAAGCATTATGAGTTACTCATTTTGAATTTCGAGATACACGCTCCCGTAGCTAAAGAAGTGCCTCAAGAAGCTCTTATTTCGTGTGCGCCCCTCGAAATCGAGATCCGCATGGACTTTGTATTTTTTATTACCTTGAAAAAAAAATTTTAAAAAGCTCTAGGGCGCGAAGCGGTTTATGTTCCGTTTGTTTTTTTAAAAACTAATCTTACCATTACTTTTCTATATCCACTATTCTGATATCAGATTTCAATTTTGTTTCCCTTGTTTATAGCTAAGCTGTTTTTTTTTACTTCTTTTATTACTTGTTTATTATGTTGGATACTTTTGTCCATTCCGCCCAGTCAATAGTGTCCAGGCTTCCACGCTAGTATTGTCATGTCCGGGTCGCCAGGGTCATAACCAAAATGTAAGAGACTTCTCGGGAAACGCTTTCTTCCGTTAAAGGAGGTTTCCTCTATCCAGCCCAAGGACTTTAGTTGGGAAACGTACCTGCTAACCTGTCGTTCTGAAATATGCAGGAAGGAAGCAATGTACTTGTTGGACATATAACATTCCATACCGTTGTCGGTAAAGCTGTGTATCTCCAAAAACAAGATCTTTGCATACCAGTTCACCTCCGTATTCAGATAGATCGCTCTCGGAATCCAGATTCCTTGAAAATTTCTTTCTTCAGGTTTCATAATTTTCTCTTGTTTATCACCAAGGACTTGTTGAACCTATGTTCTAAGGTTTCATCCGAAACATCGGGTTCCCCCAATAGCCAATTATCTATGGTATCCTTATCAAAGAATTTCTGACGGATATGGGGGTTGTTCCCCATGGGGATAAGTTTCAGCTGGGTAAGCTTGTAGATCTTGCTCTTGGACAGGCCTGTATACTGTGCCAGGTCTTCCACGTTAAATGTTTTCTTGTTGTGGGCCAGCAGCCCCTTGATATCCGTTAAGAGGTCTACCACTTTTTCTTGTTCTTCCATGATATTTGCTTTATGGTTTTCTTCAAATTAGAGAAGCAAATAGCACTGAAAGACATTCGAGAAAATTTTAACTTAAAAAAATGATAGTTATTGAGGGATTGTCAACGATTCCTGAAAAAAGGTTCGAATTGCGCAACACGCCATTGTCTTTTGACCCTCTTTGATGGAAGAGTGGGGGATTAAGTAAAGTAGGATTTTGTATTCACGTTGTGGAGGTACCTATAAGATATGTAAACAACACTTGAAGTAAATGATTGCGATTTCCCTTGTGCTCGATCTCATAACAGATAAAAATGGGCTACGCTCCTAAAAAACAACTTTTTACTCCAGTAAAATAGGTGTTGGAATTCGGAACTTAGAAAAGTAGCCTAGTTGCAATTTAAATAGGTCAAGGTTTGATATTTATATCCCATTTCCCGGTCATTATCCAGACTTCAACGCGAAAGGTCCCACGGAATGCGCTGTGTAATGGGTCGATTCTATCTACAATATGTACAGCTTAAATTCAACATGCTTTGCGCCATCCATGTTATTGGCATTTGGGCCAACGATTGTTTAATGGGAACAATAGATCTACCATCAAATTTTCCTACCTTTAAAGGAAAAGTGCTCGATAAAATAAAAGATCTATTTCCCATTACTTCTTGTGGGGATCAATTATCTATTTGTTTATATAAACGGGCCGAAAAAAATGATGTTCAATAGTAAGCCATGGAATTGAAAACACCAGTAAAAACGCTCATAAAATCAGAAAATTCTTTCCCCGTAGTAGGGATCGGTGCTTCTGCGGGCGGCCTCGATGCCTTTAAAAAACTGTTAAAGGCCATTCCCGAGTCTTCCGGAATGGCCTATGTACTAGTGCAACATCTGGATCCTACCCACGAAAGCATATTACAGGAACTGCTTCAAAAAGTGACCCCTATACCCGTTCTGGAGGTTACCGATGATATAAAGGTAGTGCCAGATCATGTGTATATCATCCCCAGCAATAAGATGATGATCGCCAATAACGGCCAACTCGAACTAAGCCCTCGGCCCGAAAAAGGCGTAAATGAACGGAATATGCCCATCGACCTTTTTTTTAGGTCGCTGGCCGAAGTACACCAATCGCATTCTATCGGAGTGGTACTTTCCGGTACAGCCACCGATGGGACGTTGGGACTCAAGGCCATCAAAGACAACGGCGGTATCACTTTTGCGCAGGACGAAGAATCGGCAGCATATGGCGGAATGCCCAAAAACGCAGTACAGGCTGGAGTCGTCGACTTTATACTTCCCCCTGGGGACATACCGAAAAAGCTTATGGAGGTGGCCCATATCAACAACGGCAATAGTGCTGAAAATTCCGCGCAAAAAGAAGAAAGTGCGATTTACAAACAGATAATCTCGTTGCTTAGGATACGCAAGGGTACCGATTTTACCTACTATAAACAGACCACTATACACAGAAGGATACTCCGAAGAATAGCCATTACCAGGACCGGGGAACCATCCGCCTATCTTAAACATCTAAGACAGGACAAACGGGAACTGGATGTGCTGTATATGGATCTGTTGATTCCCGTGACCGAATTTTTCAGGGATCCCGAGATTTATGATAAACTGCATAAAAAGGTTATCCCGACCATTATAGCAAATAAAACTTCCGGTGAAACCATTCGTGTCTGGGTAGCAGGCTGCAGTACGGGCCAAGAAGCGTACTCCCTTGCTATCGCCTTCCGCGAAGTATTGGTCGGCAATGCCTCTTCGGCCCGCCTTCAAAATGTACAGGTCTTTGCTACCGATCTCAGTGGGGCCGCCATTGAAAAGGCGCGCTCCGGCATGTATTCCCAAAGCGAGGTGAAAGGGTTGACTCCCGATCAGCTCCAACGTCATTTCACAAAGAACAAAGGTGGTTACCAGGTCAACCAGTCCATCAGGAGCAGTTGTGTCTTTGCCGTACACGATTTTTTAAAAGATCCGCCATTTAGCAAGATGGACCTTATAAGTTGCCGTAATGTACTTATCTACCTGGGGGGATACCTTCAGAAAAGGGCCCTGAGCACTTTTCACTACGCATTGGATCCAAAGGGTTTTTTATGGCTGGGAAAATCGGAAACGACCACCGGGGTGCCGTCACATTTTATAGCTGTCGATAAAAAAGATAAGCTGTTCTCCCGTATAGAGATTTCAAGGCATTTTATCCCTACTACGGGCCTTAGCAACAAACAAAATATTACGGATCTGGGCGGGAACGGAAAAACAGGGAACCTGGGTATCGATTATCAAAAGACCGCGGACGATATCCTGCTCAGCAGGTTCACCCCGGCCGGAGTTGTCATCAACGAGGCAATGGACATTGTTCATTTCAGGGGCAGTACCGGACGTTACCTGGAACCTGCGCCCGGCAAGGCCAGTCTCAATATATTTGGTATGGCCAAACAGGGCCTGGCCTTCGAGTTGCGCAACATTTTGCACAAGGCCAAAAAAGAAAATGGTGCCATCGTAAAAGAAAACATACCGGTGCGGATCAATGGCGATGACACGCGAAATATAAGTATCGAGGCCATCCCTCTGCCCAATAGTGTAGAACCCCATTATCTGGTCCTTTTTCACGATAATGAAGCAAGGGAGGGTACATTTTCGGCAACGGGCAAGAAACAATCCAAGGAAACAGATATCGGTGGAAAGTCCAAAAAGAACCAAAAGGATCTCTATATACAACAGTTATTGGAGGAACTTGCCCAGACCAGGGAAGATATGCGTAGTATTACCGAAAGTCAGGAGGCGGCCAACGAGGAACTGCAAAGTGCCAATGAGGAACTGATGAGCGGGAGCGAGGAACTACAGAGCCTCAATGAGGAAATGGAGACCAGTAAGGAAGAGCTGCACAGTACCAATGAGGAACTCATGGTGGTGCACCAAGAAACTATAGGTCTCAACGAACAACTGACCGCTGCACGTGACTATGCCGAAAGCATCGTCGAGACCGTCCATGAACCCTTGGTGGTACTCGATGGGGACCTACGGGTAAAATCCGCCAACAAAGCTTTTTATAAAACATTTGAGGTAAACGAGAAGGAAACGGAAGGTAAACTGATCTTTCAATTGGGAAACAAGCAATGGGATATTCCCACCTTGCGAAACCTTTTGCTAGACGTACTGCCCAATGAGTCGGCCTTTGAAGGTTTTGAGGTAACTTGGAATTTTCCCAACATCGGGGAACGCATCATGAGGTTGAACGGTCTGGAGATGAAATTGGACAAGGAAGAAGATAAATTGATCCTTTTGGCCCTTGAGGACATTACAGAACGAACTAACCTACGGAAAAAAGAAAAGGAGCTCTTTGGCAGGTATGAGAACCTCCTTTTGGAGGCCCCCATAGCCATCATGGTATTAAAAGGATCCAATTATGTAGTGGAGCTGGCCAACGATGCCTATTTAGGGATGGTAAAAAAACACAAGGATTTCATAGGCAAGCCCATTTTTGAATCCCAGCCCGAATTAAAAGCCCAGGGCATTAGGGTGCTCCTTGATGGTGTGATGAAAAGCGGTATCCCTTACCATGGAAATGAAGTGGAAGTTATGATGTTAAGAGAGAAAAAAGGGGAAAAGGGCTTTTATAATTTTGTGTATCATCCTATTCACAATGACCAAAATAGGGTTACAAGTATCATGGTCGTCGCAAATGAGGTAACAGAACAAGTGATTGCTAAAAGACTTGTGGAGGAAAGCGAGTCCCATTTTCGGCAGATGGCGGAACGGATGCCTGCAAAGATCAGCAATGCCGATATAGCCGGCAACGTCACTTACTTTAATAAAAATTGGCTGAACTTTACCGGGCTGGATTTCGAGGAACTGAGGGAGATGGGCTATCATAAGATCATGCATCCCGAGGAGATGGAGGAATTTGGGGAGCGGCTTCAAAAAGCCATAGAGACTGGGACCGATATGGAAATGGAAATGCGTTTCCTGAACAAGGACGGGGACTACATATGGCACCTGAATGTTGCATCCCCGGTATTGGACGAGAACGGCAAATTTATAATGTGGATCGGTGTAACCACGGACATTTCAGAACAGATAAGGACCCGAAAAGGCAACCTGGAGACCTACAAAAAACACTCCGATATACTGGAGGAACTAGTTGTGCAACGAACCCTGGAGTTGAAGGGGGCCAATGACGAACTCCAAGAAATGAATCAAGAACTGAAAAGGTTGAACAAGGAACTGGTATCGTTCACTTTTGCGGCCAGCCATGACCTCCAGGAGCCATTGCGCAAGATCCAGATCTTTGTTGGGCGTATCTTGCAGGAGGAGAGCAAGGATCTGACCGATAAGGGCAAAGGCTATTTCGATCGGATATTGGAAGTGGCCAACCAAATGCGGAAACTGATCGAGGACCTGCTTGATTTCTCCCGCCTGGCCTTGGACGATAGAAAATTTATAACGACGGACATCGACCAATTGACAGCGGATGTTATAAGGGAGCTTGAAACGACCATTGATGAAAAAAAAGCCACTATAGAGTTTAATGGATTGGGTGCGCTACAAGTGATCCCTTTTCAATTTCATCAGCTTATGTTCAACCTGGTCGGTAATGCGCTCAAATTCTCGAGGCCCGATATTCCCCCCTATATTACCATAAAAGGGAAAATCGCCAAGGGCAAAGGGCTCAAAAGTAAAAAACTTGTCCCCAATAAAAAGTATTGCCGGATTACAGTGGGGGACAACGGGATCGGCCTTAGGCCCGAATACGGCGACCAAATATTCGAGTTGTTCAAACGCCTCCACGGAAAAGAGGAATACCCTGGAACTGGCATAGGGCTCACAATTGTAAAGCGTATCGTAGAAAACCACAATGGGATAATTAAAGTAGAAAGTGAGTTAGATCAGGGGGCAAGGTTTGATATCTATATTCCGGTGGTCCAATAGACCCCTTGACAACTATCGAACGTTCCGCCCATGATATTTTAAATCGACCATGTCCGTACCTATAAAAGAAGGTCGGAAACCTGTCTTTTTTGGGTATGTACAGGTACCAGGGGAGAAATTCCCCGTCCAAGAAACTGACAAGCATCGATATATAGACAAGGGCGGCATAGTGACCCTTGTAGGGTCCCGTTTAATCCCGGGACTTCCTCGACGGGGATTATCAAAATGACCTTTTGAAGGAAGAGAATGAGGTGAAATGTAAATGTGCACTAAAACAACCATTTTATGGAGCTACCTCAAAAAAACCGTCTTTAAATTATTCGTAACCCCAATAATTCACCTTTTACAAAACTGGAAAAGTATATTTAAACGACCCTATTATACATTTCAATAAAAATCAAGTCCTTTTTTTTTGTTCAGAATAAACATAGTTTATTTTTTCCCGTATCCTTAATTAGTTTACACTTTTAACCTTTAAATGCCCAAGATCGATTTTGGATATGTTAGAGTTAGCTCCAAAACACAAAAATTGGATCTACAAGTTGATGCTCTATTAAAAGAGAAGGTCCATCGTAAGAATATTTTATCGGATATAGTTTCAGGAGTAAAGGCGGAGAGAAAAGGTCTAGATGAATTATTAGATGTTTAGGGGAGGGAGATATTTATTCCCGTAAAACTTGCCTGATGTACCAATATTTGGTACATTTAACATATAATTTTTCATTATGTCAAGAAATACATCGATAACACTAGGTAGGCATTTTGAAGATATTGTGGAAAAAGGTATAGCTTCCGGACGGTATGCATCGGTAAGCGAAGTGATCAGGGCAGGCCTTCGGTTACTGGAAGAGGAGGAGAATAGAATAGAAGCCCTGCGCAAAGCCTTAGTTGCAGGCGAGGAAAGTGGCTTTGTAGAGCATTTTGATTCTGAGGCTTTTTTGGATGAAATGCATAGAAAGCATAGGGCTCAATGACCTATACTTTATCACTTCTTGCTAGGAACGATCTATCAAATATTTGGGAATTTACCTTAGAACATTGGTCATCTGATCAAGCGGACAAGTATATCCGGGAAATTATTGAAGCCATAGAGAAGCTATGTGATAATCCTCAATCCGGCGTGGATTACTCAATGGTTCGTGAGGGCTATGGAGGGATAAAAGTTAAATCCCATATGGTGTTCTATCGAAATGCAGAAGGAAATAAGATATTGATTATTAGGTGTGCTACACCAAAAAATGGATGTCAAAAACAGGTTGGGCAAATAACAAAGTTCAAATAAACGATTTGCTATTCTTAGATACAAGTAAATTTAATTCCAGTTTTTTTTGTAAACCACATGCAAATCTCTTTTTAGGCTCTTATATTGAGTGTTGCAAAAATACTGTGGTACCCCATGAATATTCATTTGTCCTGTGGTTTTTAATGTTCACAAAAACTACTTGGGCGGCAAAGCCGAAAGTTTTCACTCTATAGTGATAAATATATATAAGCCATATTTTAATCAGAATTTTTCTCCCTTTTTTAATGATATCATATTCTTTTAATTTTAAATTGAATTTTCTTTGTAACTTAGAGGTAGTAAAAACGAATGATATTTACTTTCATTTAGTTACACATTTGATTAACATGTCAACAGCGGGATTTTACATTAAATAAAAACGTGTAAAGTGCTGGTAATCAATTGCTTGAATAGGTGTAGCGGGTGCTGTTATCCCGACCCATAAACATGGGTCTTTCAAGAGATTGGAAGCCCTTTCTTTTTTCATCCGTACAACATCCGTACAACAAATCACTCCTTTATTATCTACCATAAGGGAACTGATGAAAATTAAATATTTGTATTTTTTCAGCCTATTTCAAGATTCCTCAAGCATTATTGTTTCTTTTAGTTAAAGTTTTCTGTATTTATGCCTAATTTATTGGTGTTTCCTGTTATAAATTGAAGAAAATCCAAAAAGAAATAGTATGGAGAAGCAATAAAAAATGGTAGACCTTATTTACCAATACTATCATATCGAATGAGTTGTTACAAAATAATAATATGCATGTCATATTAGAGTATTTCATAAAGCTATTATAATTAAAATAAATAATTTGGTGTTCATTGTTGGAACTCTGGGAATTCTATTTTATGGTTGTTTTTTTGTAACTGGAAAAGTCATAATAACACCGCATATCTAATTTGTTTACGAACCTAGGTTGAACTTTCTGTAGGGCTATTAATGAAATTTGAGCGGAAAGGCTATTGAAGTTAGGAATAAAAATATTGTGAAGAAATCCTAGTAGAATAAGAAAATTATGCAATCATAAAATAAACTGAAATGAGCGAGATAAGATGGATAAAACGAATAGGCCCTGCTGGTGGTGTTTTAGTTTGGGCGCTGACAAAAGCCGGACTTTCAGAATCAGAATCTGTAGAATAGGTGGAATATCTTAAGAAAGCAGATATTATTATTATTATTATTATTATTATTATTCCGTTGATCCGAAAGATTCAGATGATCAGACCTATCTAGGAGGACAACAAGGGGTTATTTATAACCAAGATACCTCCGTAATCCCATGAGGTAAAGTATATTTAAATTTAAGCCCTTGCTCTTCTGCAACTATGGCTTTATTAAGGTGTATATAAAAAAGTTTGATTCTTAATTGATAGGTGTAAATATATTTTGTTTTGCATCAACTTTAGCGTGCTAGGTAGACTACTTTTAGTAGACTATTAATAATTAAAATTATAAAAAATGGGAACACCTGATAAAAATCAAAAAGACAAAAAGGACGATAAAAACAAAAAGGGCAGTCCTGCATCTGATGACAAGAAAGGCGGGGCTAAAAAGAGTCCTTCTAAAAGTCCTTCAAAAAAGTAAGTGCGCCTTTTTAATTTTTTTATGGCCCGTGCGAAAGCCGGGCCTTTTCTGTATAGTAGATTAAATCCCTAAATACATACCGATTTTAAAATATCTTTTTAAATGCTAAAAATGCAATTATAGCAATAACGACAAAAATGAAAAATATTATTTTGGCAATTCCAGCAGCAGCATCGGAAATCCCACCAAAGCCAAAAATCCCTGCAATAATGGCTATAATCACACAGATAATAAAGAGTCTTAACATAGCAATTCTATTTTTACGTTAATAAGCTGAATATACAAAAAGAATCCCAGCAATCATCATATTGCTATATTCAATGGGGGCATAATTAATTTTCGCCATGTGTCCACATCCGATACCGTCAGTTTAAATTATTAAAATGCATTATCTAATTTAATTAGACCTTTTCTTTTCGCTGGATGTATTGTAGCTGAACTGATAGAGATATGAGCTGGGATAGGAGAATTTGCACATCCGCCTATGGGAATAAAATTTAATAAAGCACCTTTAGCCGTTAATAACTAATTTTTTTTGATCTGTACAAGGCTGCCTTTTACAACTTGAAAAAGAAATGCGCGGGGTCTAGGATTTCGGAACTGCGCAGGCTCAAAGAATCTTGAGGAAGAGAATTCACAATTAAATAGACTGGTGGCTGACCAGATCCTGGATAAACAGATACTGCTGGACGTTCTAAAAAAGTTCTAAGGTCAGTTCGAAAACAAGAGTGAGTTTATTAGCAAGATATTGGTCAAGTGGGAATATGAGAATAGGGATGAACTTGATTTTTAACGACCGGTAAAGCCTACTGACAAACCGTTTATAGAGTGTTTTAATGTATATTTTAAGGTCAAATGCCCTGATGCCATCTGATTCTTCTCTCTTGTGAATGCACAGGAAAGCTTGTTATTCGGAGAAAGGTTTAGAACTGTTTTAAACCTCATTGTTCCTTGGAGATCTGATACCGGATGAGTTTGTAGAATCAAATGAAAGTCTGGATCCGCTACTTCCGACCGGTAGTTAAATTGGAAGGAGGTCAACCTTATTAAGCAGAATATAACATAATCAACTTGTAATTTCAAAATTATAATGCCTCTTTTTTTTCGTAAATTTTAGTGATTTCTTCAATAGAATCTTTGGTTGCTGGCATTACTAGGTCAAAATCCCTTTTAAGATGCTCTACCAAAATCAGACTCGTTGCATTACAAGCTTGAAGCCCGTAGGAATAAGGTCGACAACCCGCCGTATGGATAAAAGATACATCATATATTTTTGATTCAGACTTGCCTTTTGAATTGATGACACGGTATCCTGCATCTATCGCAATTCCCCCTGTATAGAGATAGACATCGTCTTCAATAAAAACGATATTTTCTTCATCCTCAGATAGCTTGTTTTGAGAAGTAGTGGGTGCTGCTTGATATTTTGCTTTGGCTTCACTTACAATGTTATTTTTTATTAAGGAAGGAAAAGGGTAATCTTTAAATTTAATTTTACCCTGACCCGAACTATTGATGAACATGGAATAGGACATGGGTTCTATTTTGTCATTCTCTCCAATTACATTAATATATGTTTTACCTTTTTTTGATGACTCTTTTAGCACTTCCACTTTGCCCTTAACCAATTCAATGCAGCCCGCGTCATAGAGCGCTAAAAGTATATTCGCAGATTGTAGTGGTAAGGCCGCAATGACATTCATAAGAAAAGGCATCATCTTTTGGTTGAAAAACAAATGATCTTCTGCAGAGATAAGCTCAGCATGAAAATTAAGACAATACATTAAATCGTCAAGCGTTTCCATCCAATGTGTAGGCCTATTTTGGTCTAAGTATGCTTTTGCTTGCATTAACTCATTACGCATGCCTTCAAAAGAGTTTACGTAATCATGGGTTTGCTCCATGTGATCGATAAACTCCAAAAATCCTGTACTACCCTCTGACAGTAGTTTGACACAATTGTTATTACTGTCTTTTTTAAATGCTTCGATAAGTGCAGGACGGCATATTTGGTCAAAGTAAACATCTAATGGCATAAAACCGGAATTGTTAATCAATGATAACAATTCATCACGGTCCGTATGTCTATATATTTCGCGAATCGGTCTTTCCTGTTCATATTGAAGGTGCGGCAACCAGCCCTCTGCAGAATGCATAACTATTTTAAATTCACCTGCATCGGAGTTCAGTTTAAATTCTAAACCGTTTCTATTTTTATGAAATGTGCCATGACGGTGCGCCAAAGATGTTACAACGTCAAACGCACTTAATGATGCTCCCAAAATGCCAATCTTAAAATTATAGTATGTGTTTTCTTTAGGCAAAAGTTTATGAATGGGCCATGGAGAAGCATAATATCCCTGGTCTGGCGCGTCTTCTTCCGGCCAAATATGCCCCGTCGCTACTATAACCTTCGTAAAACCCTTGTAAATGTGTGAACTTGAAGTCAACAGGTGCAAGGTGTTATCTGAATCTGGAACGATATCAATAATTTCTATTCCATAATATTCATCAATTATAAAACCATGCTCTTTTAGCTTTTTGATTATTTCATTATACTGACTTTTAAAATATCTGCCGAGGGAGAGTCGGCTATAAACTTTGGATTCGCTGATAGGAAATTCAGTAACGTTTAAACTACTAAGTAATTTTTTCGTTTGTCTCCTTAACCAATCAGCAAAACTTTCTTGTAACAACGGAATCTCTTCAGATGAAATATTGGATACATTATAAATGTCTGTCATCTCTGGATTATAGGGCATCCCCATTCCACCTACATTTGCCTTGTCAAAAACTGCAATGGATTTCAAAGTTCCTTTAAAACTTTGGGCGTTGTCGAGAAGATTTTTGAGGGTATAAACTGCAGTGGGACCCGACCCTATAAGCGCAATTTTATTTTCCATAAAGATTAAATTAATTAGAATGATGTTAACATTTACGAGTTTTCATCAACTGTTCATTTACATGATTGCGATGTTAAACAAGTACTATAACTATACTCTAATTTAGTTAGAAGTTTTGTTCGAATTACGTTGCGCAAAAGATTTAACAACACTAAATTTTATTGGGAGTAGGAGTATGTTTGTTATTCATTTATACATTGTACTGTTATTGTTGTAGTACACGTCATACAGGTAGTGGCTGGAAGGGAATGGGCTATTGGCATAGGTCCTGGTGCTGGAGAAGTAGGCGGGAAATTTGTAGTAAAAGAAACGTATGAAAATGTGGCAAATAAACAACTTAGTAAGATAACAGGTTATTTATCGATAATACATAATGGTCAAGTTTAGTTTATAAATACAGGGAACTTAATAGGAGTTGATCATATTTGATCAGAAGGTATAAAAAGCTCGTGGCTTCGTCGATAACTATAATCTAGTCAAGAATATGTTTACAAATAATAAGCATTCTTAGAACCAGATAAATATATGCGAAAGAAAAAGTGAAGGGTAGAGGGAATTTTTGCATAATGAACTCAATCGGGAGCTTGTGATTAGATACGATACTATAACTTTCAATTTTTGGGAGTAAATTCAAAAAAATTGTATTATTTATTACCCAAGATGTTTTACAGTAAAGAATTCAGCGATCACTGTATTTAGTGCGAGCTGGAATGTACTATCAATTTTTAAGTGTTACTATAATATTTTAAATTTTGGATTTCCAGCTTTTAGACGTGTATTGTGCTCATAATACATCATAAATATGAACATAGGGCTTTCAAGAGGTTATAATCCCTCAATTTTGTTCCCTTTTTTTTATTATTTCATCAAGGATTAAAGGCTTTATACCTCATGATCAATGGCCTGTAAATTAGGTAGTATTTATTTTTAAAGCACTTATTTCCTTAAATGGTTTTTAAGGTGCGTTCGTAAATGCAGCATAATATTTTAATTCTTAGAACGTATATTCAAATAATTTTTATCAGTTAAATCAAGAATCATTGGGGTAATACTAGTTTTACCTTGATTAACGGCCCATCGATCGGATCCGTCGTCTATAGGTTCTATAGGTATAACTGTAAACCAATAATGTTCTCTTCCCATTGGATCCTGGTTCGCCATTATCTTTCCATCATATTTTCTTACCGATTGGCTTGTCCATTCAATTTCTCCCACAGGATTCCTTGGGAAATTAATATTTAATAATTTTAGATCCCTTTCATTAATAACTTCATTTAAAGCATCTTGAACAAAAGAACTTAAATTATCAAAATCGGGTTCTCCTTCGCCTACCGAAACACTTAAAGCAATCCCGCGCACCCCGAAGAGTACTGCCTGTCTTGCTGCAGAAAGTGTACCAGAATGCCATGCTGAATTACCTAAATTAGATCCAATATTAATTCCAGATAATACTAAATCGATATCTTCAAATAGATGGATTCCCAAGGCTACGCAATCCGCCGGGGTACCTGAAACTCTAAATGCTTCAATATCCTTAAAATGAATCGGTGATTTTTTATAGGTAATCGGCTTACCTGATGTTATAGCCTGACCCATTGACGACTGTTCTATATCTGGTGCCATTACGATTACCTCTCCGTATTTAGCTGCTTCTTGTGCGAGACAAGAAAGACCTGGACTGTAAATGCCGTCGTCATTTGTTACCAAAATTTTCATGTTTCTCAGTTTAATTATTGTGATAATTTTCTCATATAAGGGTGGTTATACAAAAATATATAGATTTTAAAGTTACCATGGAATTACTACATAATAAAATGATCGCATTCACAGAAATTGTTAATGCAATAACTAAACTGATTATATTTCAGGGCATTTATATTTTCCTTTGTAATATCTTCATTAGAAAAACAATTAAAGTATACTATTATGAAAACTGCCCAGCTTGTTCACAATCCTTCCGCCGGAAAAGGCGCCCATGGTAAAAAGAAATTAATGGAAATTGTCAAGGAAGCCGGATATTCAGCAGATTATATATCCACAAAGAATCCTGAGGACTGGAAAAATTTTAATCCATATAAGGCAGACGCCATATTTTTAGCAGGAGGCGATGGAACGGTTCATAAACTGGCAGAAAGATTATTGAAAACTATAAAAGATAAATCTATTCCTATCCACCTTTTGCCTTTGGGAACTGCCAATAACGTAGCAAGGACCTTAAAAATCCCTACGGTTTTAGAGGGGCATACGTTAGATGCAAAAAGAAGTTTAATCAATTTTGATTACGGTCGAGTTAAAGGATCAGCGCATGATGGCTTCTTTCTGGAAAGTGTTGGTTTCGGAATCTTTCCGCAGTTAATCCATGAAATGAAAAAATATAATAATAAGGAATTAGCTCCTAATGAGGAGCTAAAGAAGGCAGTACAGGTATTGTTAAAAATTGTAGATGAGTTTGAGTCGCAAAAAACGACAATAAATACGAACGGAATAACAATTAAAGGTAAATTCCTATTAGTAGAATTAATGAATACCCAATACATGGGTCCAAATATTAAACTTGCTCCATATGCAAACCCTAGTGACGGGAATTTTGAATTGGTACTCATACCTCATCAAAATAAGGAGGAACTTAAAAATTACCTCAAGGAAATAATTAATGGTAAATCGGATAATTTAAGTTTGAGCAAATTTGTTAAAACCATAAGGGTAAAAGATGTTAAACTTAAATGGGGAGGTAGTAAAATGCATGTAGACGATAATTTAATAAACGATTATTCGGGAGACAAAGTTAAAATTGAAATTCTCCCAAGTGCTTTAAGTTTTTATGGGAATATTTAATAATCCAATTCATAAGTTGCAGTAAAATGCATTTCATATAACCTTATTTTATTATCTATGTTGTTTTAAATAATAGGGGCCCCACAGATTACTTTTTTCAAATTTTTAAGCCAATTGACATTCTGTAAATCCTGTAATTGATTGAGACTTGGTTGTATCTGGGTTTAAATTTTAAATTAGCTATTGGGCTAAACTATAGTTTATTATTACTTTGATTAAAAGCTTTTCGCGTAGGACGAAAAATAGGAATAGCAATATGGTACTCCTGATATTGTGGAACATTGACTTTACAATGTTTTTTTGATCAGAATGGAACTAGATAATATAATTTTTCCGTTTCTATACGTATTTAAAAATTTAGTGGCTCAACTATGATTTATTGTTTTCAGGTGTTAAATAGTGAACCCGTTTCGTATTGTTCTTGGTGTACTTTGTGATAATTGATGAGGTATGGTAACTATTCTTTCTTGGTTGGATTAAATCCAGTATTTCATCGATATGGGAAATTTGTTGTGAATTATCTATATATCCAAAACCTCGATACACCCCTTCCAAGATTAAAACAACACATTGTTCGTACGAAGATCTTCCCCTCTCTAAAATAATATAACTGCTTGCGTTCTGGTGTAAAGAATCAATAGCCTTATACACCCTTTCATTATAATTGTAAATTTCCTCATCGCCACTGCAAATACCAGTACAACTAGGAAATTTTATATTGGAACATTTTCCTTTTCCTCGTTGAAGACCACTAAACTTTGGACATAGAGTATGTTGTTCACATAATGATTCTAACTTTGATTTTGCAGCTCCTTTGGTGTAGAAAACTTCAGTTGGTTCGTTAAGGATAGGTTTTATTTCTATATCTAGTTGTAAGATCCCCGCCTTATTATAATGATTTACAATATGAAACGCAGTTCGATGGTGCTTTTGTATCGTATTATATTTTGGCAATAATTTTTTTATTAGGTCGGCCTCTAACAATAAGGCGACAAGTTCATTACCAGTAAGTTCAAAATCGATAGAATACGTGTCATGGCAAAGAAGAGTTTCTTTTTCCGACTTACATCTAAAGTGACTCAATACTCTTTTTTTTATATTTTTTGCTTTTCCTACATATACAGTATGACCCGCTTTATCTTGAAACTTATAGATTCCAGGTCTGGATGGGAGTCTGTCAAAATGGTTCCAGTCTATATGATTATGTACGGAAGCATTTTTCGCATAATCATTAAAGATATTTTGTCGCATGAATAATTATAAGAAAACACAAAAATAAAAATAATTTGGATTATATCCTTATATCGGGAAATAATCCAGCATTTGAATAGTCTGTATAATAAGTATTCTTATTAAGATTCCTCCTGAAACTCAATATGGTCTAATGTTTTCAAAACATGCAGGTCGTGTTCAATTTTTGTGCGATGCGACTTTAGAATATCTTCAGTTTTCGGTGGAATATTAGTTTCCTGAAGTATTTCATTATATGCAGTTAATACTTTTTCTTACCAACGTATTACTTCTTTAATTACCATTTTGTCCTTGTCCTTCGAATAAGTTGTCATTATATCCGTCCCTATTCGAGGTAAATAGCTATTTGAAGATTTCACATCATCGTACTTAAAATTTAATAACTTAATTTCCATTTGCAATTCACTTCTACATACGCTTTGTTCTATGATCTTCTGTTCTAACCATGCAATAAGCGATTTTGCTGTTGCCCAAACAGCAGCATTCTTAAAAACATTTTCCCCATCTGAGTTTATTTTTAAAAGATGTGAAAGTTTTTCTCCTATTATATCATCATTAGTCAACATAAAGCAAGGTGTTTTTAAGAGGATCAAATTATTAAGTATAAATTTAAAAAGGTCTCTAATAAAGGAACAGTTGACTTTGAAATCGGAAATAGTAAGTAAAGCATTTCAATTTATAAAGGTGGATAAAATAAACAAAGGGAACAAAAACACAGTAATAGGTTTCTAGTTCCCTTTGCCATCATATTTTCCTTTCTCAGAATTAACTGATTAGTTCAACGAGTATAATCTCAGCCACTTATTACAACAGCACCTCGAAATATGATAGTATAAATATAGTAATAAAAAGCTGATTTATAAAATTTTGGGGTAAATATTATGCGAACGAGTTAGTTATAATTTTGTTTGAGCTCACTGATGGAGTTTTATACCACGTATATACTATGAAGGATAATTGCTGAGAATTGAAATAGGATGTAGAAGAGAAAATACAGCATCAATTTTATATCTATTATACCGATTTAAAAAGAGTAAATCCCGCATTCTCACTTTACAAATTCATAAATCCAATTGTGCTATAAATAATATCGATTGTATTAATTGGCTATGTGGTTAACCGATATTTTTAGATAATATATAAGAGTCTGATTTGAAGGACGGTAAATGTAGGTTCAATTGACTGCGATTTAATTATTTTGATTGGCATTTTTTAAAAAATAAGACTATGGAAAAAAGTGTAGCTATTAATATAAAGTACGATAATCTGATTAGATCTAGAAAATATCCAGTTCAGACGCATATCGATTTTAGGAGTACCAAGACGGTAACCCCAGTGAAGGAGGAGAAAGAGTTGACTGAGATCGTCTGTTTAACCTCTTACCCCCCTCGGGAGTGTGGAATAGCAACTTATTCCAAGGATCTACTTAATGCACTTACGGATAAGTTTATAGATACGTTTAAATTAATAATTTATCCTTTGGAATCTCGCTCATCAAATCATCAATACACTGAAGAAGTGGAATCCATTTTAAATACAGATTTAACCCTGGATTTTTTAAAAGTTGCTCAGCAAATAAATAATAACACTAGGATAGGTTTGGTGGTAATTCAGCATGAGTTTGGCCTCTTTAGTAATAATGAAAAATCATTTTATGATTTTTTAGAATCTTTGAACAAACCTATCGTAATAACGTATCATACGGTACTACCTAATCCAACAACAGAATTAAGGGAAAAAGTATTAAAAATCTCCAGTCTTTCATCGCAAATCATCGTAATGACACAGTCCGCTTCAAAGACCTTGGAGGATCATTATAATATTCCAAAGGGTAAGATTAATGTAATTTCCCATGGCACGCATCTAACTGCATATGGGAATAAAGAAACCTTAAAGGAAAAACATAATCTAGAAGGGAAAACAGTGTTATCTACCTTTGGACTACTTGGTCCCGGTAAGAGCATTGAAACTACTTTGCATGCCCTACCTCAAATTATCAAGCGCTTTCCCGAGGCAGTCTTTTTAATTCTTGGTAGAACCCACCCTAATTTAGTGAAGGAAAGTGGAGAAACATATCGGAATTTTTTAAAAGATAGAGTAGCTGCCCTGGGCATAGGTAATCATGTTCGTTTCGTTGATCAGTTTATACCTATCGCAGACCTATTGGAGTATTTAAAACTTACAGACATTTACCTATTTACCTCTAAGGACCCTTATCAAGCTGTCAGCGGAACCTTTGCCTATGCTCTAAGTAGTGGGTGTCCAATTATTTCAACACCTATTCCTCATGCGGTTGAGGTTTTGAAAAATGGTGCGGGATCCCTGTTTGATTTTGAGAATTCCGATCAGCTACAGGCAGCGGTAATAGATTTATTAAACAATGATGCTAAGAGATCTCAAATGAGTTTAAATGGATTGCATACTTCTTTAATTTCAGCTTGGGAAAACGCTGCCATAGCGCATGCACAGGTATTTACCAAAGCTTTACAAATGCCGGTGAAGTTGAAGTTTAGAAAGCCTCCCATTGACTTAAAACACATTAAAAATATGACCACCAATATTGGGATTATTCAATTCTCTAGAATAAACCAACCAGATATTGAAAGTGGTTATACCCTAGATGACAATGCACGCGCATTAATTGCAATATGTAAACATTACGAGCTGACGGGCGATTCATCCGATCTGAAATATATTAAAACCTATTTTAACTTTGTATTCTGTTGCTTTCGCCACGATTGTAGATTTTTAAACTATGTTGACAAAGAGTATCAATTTACTGATCAGAATGAAACTGTTAATTTAGAAGATGCATGCGGGAGGGCTATTTGGGCTTTAGGATATGTAATTTATATTTCCTGGCGTTTACCTGAGGAATTTAAATATATACGTGATAAAGCGATATTTGTTTTTAAACATGCCGTAGAGGCATTGGAGACAGCACATTCACCTAGAGCCATTGCTTTTATCATTAAAGGACTTTATTTCTACAACAAATTTGAAGAAAGAGAATGTATTAATGAAAAGGTTATAAATTATGCAAATCGACTGGTTGAGATCTATAAACATGAATCTGAAGAAGATTGGCATTGGTATGAAAGTTACCTTACATATGGAAATAGTGTTCTTCCCCATTCCTTGTTAATGGCTTATTCGATGACCCTAAAACCCGAATACCGAAAAATTGCAAAAAAATCATTCAATTTCTTATTATCCAAAATTTTTGTAGATGATACTATTTCGGTGATATCAAATCAAAATTGGCATAGAAAGGGAGAGCCTTTATGTAAGGAATTTAAAGGAGGGGAACAACCTATAGACGTTGCCTATACAATTCTAGCCCTACGGTATTTCCATAAGCTATTTCCAGAGAATGGTTATCATGAGCTAATGGAAAATGCCTTTAACTGGTTTATGGGTAAAAATCCTCTTGGATTAATTATTTATAACCCTTCCACAGGAGGGTGTCATGACGGACTCGAAAAAACTAATGTGAATTTAAATCAAGGCGCAGAATCAACTATAAGTTATTTATTAGCGAGAATGGCATTCGAAAATTTAGAGGAATAATGAGAATTGCAGTTTTGTCTCCAATTGCATGGCGTACCCCTCCAAGACAATATGGGCCATGGGAGCTAATAGCATCTACTATTGCTGAGGGATTAGTTGAGGAAGGGCATGATGTAACTCTCTTTGCAACGGCCGATTCAATGACCAAAGGAAAATTGGATGCAGTTTGCCCTAATCCCTATGCAGAAAATAGTAACCTTGATGCAAAGGTTTGGGAATGCCTACACATTAGTAATTTAATGGAAAAGTCGGAATGTTTTGATATTATACACAATCATTATGACTTTCTTCCATTAACCTATTCCAAACTAATAAATACTCCCATGGTTACTACGATTCATGGTTTTTCTTCTGAAAAGATTGTTCCTGTATATGCAAAGTATAATGGATCGTCTACCTATATTTCTATTTCTAATTCGGATCGTCATTCCCAATTGGATTACGCCCGAACTATCTATCACGGAATAGATGAAACCACATTTAAGTTCAATGAATATAAGGAGGATTATCTTTTATTTTACGGTCGTATACTTCCTAATAAGGGAACGTTGGAAGCTATTCAAATTGCACAATCTGCCGGACTTCCGATTATTATTGCTGGACTAATACAGGATCATAATTACTTTGAAAGTCATATTTCCTCAGAAATTGACGGTGAAAATGTTATTTATTTAGGAAACGTCGATCAGAGTGTAGGAAATGACTTATTAGGAAAGGCCAAAGCACTGCTTCATCCCATTTTTTTTGATGAGCCATTTGGGTTGAGTGTGGCTGAAGCTATGATGTGTGGTACACCAGTAATTGCTTTTTCTCGAGGCAGTATGCCCGAACTTATAGAAGATGGTTTAACCGGTTATTTGGTAAATTCAGTTTCAGAAGCGGTGCAGGCAGTTAGAAAACTGAAGGAAATTGATATTTATTACTGTCGTGCCTATGCCATGGAGAAATTTAGTATAAAGCGCATGATAAAAGAATATATTGAGGTGTATAAGGCCCTAACCATTAATTAATTATCATTTCTTAAGAGCGTGAAGTAGCTCATCCATATCTACAGTCGCATAAGAGGAAGCATAATCCGAGACAGCATATGGCAGTACAAGGCTTCCATTATTTATTAAAGAACCACAAGAATATACGACATTTGGGACGTAACCCTCTCGCTCATCCTCTAGAGGAGAGAGCAAAGGTTGTGAAAGTCTTCCAATTTCTTTGGTTGGATCGTCTAAATCGAATAATGAGGCTCCAATGCAATACCTTCGCATTGGGCCAACGCCATGGGTAATGATGAGCCATCCCTCCGGTGTCCAAAGTGGGACGCCGCAGTTACCAATTTGTGTAAATTCCCATGGATATTTAGGCTCTTGAATTTTGATAGGATTATTCCATAATGTGTTTCTATCTGAGAACATGATATAATTGTTCACACCGTCAACTCTAGCTAGAACAGCGTACTTTCCATTTATTTTCTGTGGAAATAGCGCAAAGTTCTTGTTTTGAGCTGCGTTTCCGTGCAGTGGCATAATTCGAAAAGTATTAAAATCTTTCGTAGATAGTAATTTTGGTAAGATGGTATGACCATCATAAGCAGTATAAGTAGCATACACTATAATTGAGCCATCATCATCCGTGAACCTTACAAACCTCGCATCTTCTATACCCTTGCTCTCTGACGGTGAAATTGGAAAAATCACTCTTTCTGAAAGGTCAGAATCCAAACTAAATTCCACATCGTAGTAAGAGTCCACCAACCAAGTCATCTCCTCTAAAGCTAATCGCTTATCCGTACTAATACCATTTTCTAAAATTATGTTTACTGCAGCTTTTAAGTCGTGGTAATCAAATGGATCAGTTAAGGCATTCATGATATCCGAGGAGTGTTTTTGAGAAATTTTCATTTCATGAAGCTTCTGTACAAATCGCCCTTTATCATAGGATTTCTTTTGAATTATTTTCGCCATATCGATATGGTTCCTGACTTTATTTGGATGAAAATCATTATTGGAATCCAATATACCGCGTCTAAATACAATCGATGATAAGTGTCCTTCTCCAGTGGCACGAAACGATATAATTACTCTTTTCTCTCCTTTTGCTAGAAAGGATTGATCAAAATCTTCAATAATTGACGGATTGAACATTGCTGCCGATTCTATAGAATATTCCATAGTTGCATAGGAACCGATAAGTAGCTTTTCTTCCTTAGAAAACTTACTAACCTCAATTTCCATTTGATCTAAAAGTGCTCGATGATTCTCGAAATGACGAAGAAAAATCTGAGATATGTTACGATGCCTCCCTGCAAATTCACGTAACGTATGGTCTAATTCTCGAGTGACCGATAATTCATCTAGGGAGAGAACTCTTTGAATAAGTTCGCTTGTACGCTTCTCTCCATTATTGAAAAAACGAGCGACTACGCGACTACTATCTGGTAAAAATTTAACATCTTTTCGATTTACGGATACGTACATTTAATTATTGTTGGTGAGAAAAAAAATACTTTATACTCTAAGTTAAGAAAATCCCAACTTATTTGTTACTAAATAATAGGGAACCTTTACACGCTATTTAACGTTAATTTCCACGCAATATTATTTGTGATAATGAGATGAATATGCAAAATTTGAGTAAGCATTAGGAAATCTCTAATCTTTCAGTAAAAAATAATGCAAATGGTTCAATTATTTCGTAGAGCATGTATTAGCTCTTTCTTAGACATTTTAGAACGGCCTTCAATTCCAACATTTCTGGCCTGTTGGTAAATTTCTTGCTTGGTCCATTCTTCATACCTTTTTGCTTCCCCTCCTTTTTTACCAGCATCTGGCGTATTTGCAATACGAGCGGATTTTTCCTTGCTATAGCCTTTAACTAATAAGGCTTGATATTGCTTCTCATTTTTTATTTTCGGATTCGGCATAGCTGTACTATTTATAACATTAAGGTCGTGGATAATTAAGATTTATATTAATTCAATAATGATAATTTTTAGTCCAAAAAAAAATATTAATACCAAACAGTCAATTTTTAAACCTAGACATAGTTGTAAAATGTTTTAGCGAGCACTATAAAGAAAAACGCCATAGACTATTATTGTTTATGGCGTTAATTTATTATAAAGGGTACTTAATACTATTATACAACATCGCGATTATATATAACGCCTTCTTGTCCACTAAAATACGTGCGGTCTTCTGGATTTTTGGGGTCCACAGAAATAATTATATCTCCTTTTTTAAGATATTCTACATATTCCGCAGATTTTGAATCTGAAAGTCCAGCCTTGGTAAGCGCCCCAACAAGGGCTCCCCCAGCACCGCCAATTCCAGCTCCAGCAAAGGCAGCGGCGAGTGGACCTGCTACTACGAGCCCAATACCTGGAAGAACTAAACTGGTCCCAATGGCGGCTATTGCACCTACCACGGCACCTGCTACCCCCCCAATGGCACTACCAGCACCAGCACCTTTCAGTGCTTCACTTCCCGTGTCTTCTTTTTGAGAATCGTAGTATTCTTCTTTGGTTTCTTTGGACATTAGTATAGTAATGTCTTCCTTTTCATAACCTCGTTCAATTAGATGGTCGTAATAGGAATGGGCTGCATCCGTACTATGAAAAACCCTATCTATTCTTGTGTCCGTAAATCTAGATTCATTTGTATTCATTTCTGTATTATTTAAAGGTTAATAAAATTAATATTGTCCAATCATTAGGATAAAGACAACTTTGTTTATGGTTGAGAATTAGTCGTTATCATTTTTACGCTTCTCTAGCATAGTTTTATATTTTTTATATTGTTCTGGCGTAAGGACAGATTTTAAACTACTGTCCTTATTGACTAGAATAGCCTGATTATCTGCAGAACCATTGTTTTTATGTGCGGATAATTTTTCACGGTATGCCTTTGAGTACGCCTCATAGTCACTTATTTGCTTTTCCGTCATATCTAAATCCCCATACATTTTGGAAATATCCATATTGCGGTTGTAATCTTGTCCCCAATTATCTTCCGTTGAAGATGGTACTAGTTCAGGATTGTTCCTCATCGTTTTCTCGTGCGCAGCATTACGAGCCTCTATTCGTGACTCCGAATCTGAATCTGTTCGTGAATTGTTTGTAGACTTTTTATTCTCCTCATTACAAGCTAACAGGCCTAATAGAAGAATACACATCATAAAAATGCTATACTTATTCATAATTTCTATTTTTTAATACTAATTAATATTTAACTGGAATTTAAATGTGAAATTACATTAAGGAAAGTGCATAAATTATCCTTATCAATTTAAAAATTGATGTCAAAACTTCTTCTCATTTAGGAATATGAAATAATTTAGCTAATATTTTTATATTCTGACAATTATTGAATACTCAGCAATAAGGCATGTTTGACTGCTGTACGAAAGAGGACTCCTATTTAATTCATTTAAACTGCTTTATTAAGTTATGAACGCTACCGTTTTATCCTGCCCCCTTGAGGGAAACAATAGTAACCGGTATAAGATGGTTTCCATAATAAGAATTTACTCCAAACCTTTCATTTAAGATATATCGGGCAATTGTCACTGGACTATTAATTGGTATAGAATGTGAATTATAAAGGAAAGATGCTGGGATTAAGACCAATATGTTAATTTCTTATGGAGAGTGTGCTTTTGTAATTTTGCCCTACCGTATTAAGGAGGGGAATTTATAGACCTTCCTGGAGTTCTGAGTCAGGTTGTCACTGGAATTGGTTTTTAGTTGCTAGAGTGATTTTTAAAAAGGAGATACCGTACAGGACCTTACTACAGGTGCTACCGTGTGGGTAGTGCATTCGCTGGATGTTTGTGCGCTTTGGTTATAATTACAGATTTTTTATTATTCACAGGGGTAGTGGTCCTTGTAAATCTGTTTTTGAGCCATTGAATTTTAGTGTAAGTTATCTTTTAAGGATTATAGGGAGTCATTCAAATAATATAGTGGGATACCCTGATCGGAAGAAACATTAAATTATAATTATTGGTCTTCACGGCAATCCTAATAGAGCTCCAATTACATATCTCTAATCAGGATCCATTCTCCTATTTAACTGAAAACAATTAAATTATCATTCCAGTTATAAATCATTTTTTTACCATTAATCAATTTATCAATTATCTAGTAATTTCATATAAAATTACAGGTATGGATGATATAGGTAGTAATACAATAGCTTCAAACGCTAAAGGTTCATACTATAAACCTAATGACTATACCTTCCGTCTATGGGCTCCCCATGCTGATAGTGTATCCATTATTGGGGATTTCAATAATTGGGAGGAGGATTTAGATTTTATGAAGTCAGAAAATAATGGCCATTGGTCCTTAACGCTAAATCATGCTAAGCAAGGGGATCACTATAAATTTGTTATTCAGAGTGATACTAGTAAGCTATATAGGGAAGATCCATATGCCATTGAATTTAACGAACAAAACGAGACTTCCGTTATCACTACAACCGATTTTGATTGGACCGATTATGACTTTAAAATTGTAGAGAGAAAAAAAATGGTTATTTACCAATTGGATGTTGGGTATTTTTTTTCCGAGTTGAACTATAATAAAGCAGAACCTCAACATATATTGGAGCCAATAAGTTACCTCAATGCCTTAGGAATTAACACCATTGAAATAGCCTTGCCCCCACCATTAGTAAATCCTAAGAAATGGAGTTATCACCCATCACGACCAATGTCATTATCTAAAGAGATGGGTGGTTATAAGGCCTTTGCCAACCTAGTAAATTTAGCTCACCGGCAGGGTATTGCGGTGATCATGTCCCTAGACATCAGTCATTTTGATTCTACTTCTCTTTTATGGCATTTTGATGCTGAAGACGAAGAGAATGAGGGGGGGATTTACTTTTATGGAGACTATCGATCCAATTCTCCCTGGGGACCTAGGCGGCCAAATTATAGTTGTAATGAGGTTAGAAAATACTTGCAGGACACGGCTCTTCTTTGGATAGAAACTTATCATTGCGATGGAATATGTTTTGTAAATACGGACTATGTGCGTCATACTAATGGTATTTCTAATTCGGGAGCGTTTTTAGAGGATGGAAAGCTTTTGTTAAATAGTATAGTGGGAGAAATTAAAACTAAATATCCCTCTAAAATACTTATAGCTGAAGAAAAGCGATATGACCCACTTTTAACTACCCCTCTTACTGAAGGCGGATTTGGTTTTGATATTCAGCGAAATTCCGAGTCAGTGAATTCTATCAGTCAAGTGTTAACAGCTAATAAGGATGATGATCGACAAATGGGCTCCTTAATGGATGCTATGAAATTACAGGAAGGTGGTCGTACAACCACCCGAATTTTTCACACTGTATCACAACGCTCTATTTCTGAACACGGGAGACGATTAGCAGACATAATTACGTCTAATCAAGTAGAAAATAATCTATTGAAGAAGCGAATTACATTAGCGGGATTATTAACGCTAACTGCACCTGGAATACCAATGTTATTTCAAGGACAGGAAAACTTGGCCAAACATTATTTTATTCGGGAACAATTAAACTGGAACAATTTAACCCAATGTCAGGGTATTATAAAGCTATTTTCAGATTTGATCAAATTCAGAAAATCGGGTTATTTAGATTTTATTGGTCTACAGGGTAGCCTTATAGATTTCATATATCTCAGTGAAACTGAAAAAGTTATAGCATATCAACGTGCACACTCCAAGCATCCGAAGAATAAGTTGTGTGTAATTATCAATTTCTCAAAAAGACACTATGAAAATTTCAAGCTAAAACTGCCAGCCAAGGGGCTTTGGAAATTAATATTCAATAGCGGTTCTAACTCATATGATGATATGTATGATAACTTACCGGTAAGTAATTTTAATGCAGAAAAGGCCGTGGGTGAAGGGGAATACGAAGGGACGTTTTGCTTGCCCGCTTATGTTGGTCTCATATATATAAATAGGGAATAATACAGTTGAATTAAATAAAATCAGATGGCTAATAAGGGAAAATTGATGGATGATTATAATGTGGACAAACAGCAGTACTTATTGTTTTTAGTAGATGATGATGTTGAGGATCGTGATTTTTTTTCTATGGCAATGAATGAAATTGAGCATGATGTTCAATTGACTCTATTTTCAAGTTCGGAGGAGCTCTTGGAATATTTAAGTTCGGGTAAACCCCTTCCAAATGCCATTTTTTTGGATTTATATATGCCTAAAATTGATGGAGAAGCATGTTTGTCTATTCTTCGGGGAAATCCATCTAATGATGATATTTGCATAACCATATACTCCAATTATGTAGATATGGAAAAAACAGCACAGTTATTTCAAAAAGGTGCTAATAGATTCTTGAAAAAACCGTCTACTTATTCAGGCTTAAAAAAAGTGTTAAGTCGTGTTATAGCATCACTAAAAAATAATCCATCAGGAGGTCATACCGTTTTTAATTATTCAGAATAACCACTATTGTTAAATACTTTCCAGTTTTAAAATCGCATGCTCCATATTAATAGAGGTGGATAACAATGGCTCAAAAAAATCGCCAACTTTTTGGATTCGTGCCGGTATATTCTTAAGGGTGAAATTAGCTGGATTGATGTTATCAGATAATTCTTCCCAGTCTAAAGGGGCTGAAACTTGTGCGCTCTTTACAGGTCGCACAGAATATACAGAGGCGATTGTCTGACCTCTTCTATTTTGCAAATAATCAAGATATATCTTCCCATCTCTATTTTTTATCAACCTTTCCATAGTGGCAATCTCCGGTATATTCATTTGAACTAAATAACATAGTAATTTAATAAAATTACGGACCTCTTCGTATAGGTACTTAGCACCCATAGGAAGGAAGATATGTAGCCCCTTAGAACCAGAAGTTTTGCAGTATCCGGTAATATCAGCTGCATCCAGAATTTTTTTAAACTCTAAGGCCACTTTTATTACTAGGGAAAAGGGTATTCCTTCTGGAGGGTCCAAATCTATAACACCGTAGTCTGGATAATCCAACTTCCCCACCTTAGAATTCCATGGATTAATTTCTATACATCCCAAATTTGCCATATAAATTAAGGATGCTGTGTTCTGACATAATAAATAATCAATGTCCCGCTTAGAAGATTTCGAAAACAAACGTATTGTTTCTACCCATTCGGGAGCATATTCATTATCCTTTTGATAGAAATCGTCACCGTCTATTCCGTTGGGATGGCGGTGTAGACTTTGAGGGCGGTCTTTTAGATGGGGTATAATAATGTCGGAAACGGATAGATAATAATCAATAAGATCATATTTAGTAATGCCTGATTCTGGCCAGTAAATTTTATCTAAATTAGTAATGGATACGGAATGACCATCTATATGAAGATCCTCGCCAGAGTATTGTGAGGAGGAAACCTTTTGCTTTTCAATACTTTCATTTATAGGAGCATTAGCAGGTTTTAATTCTGGTTTTAAAGATTTAAAAATTGGATGACGGAGCAAACCATTTTTAGTTTTTTCGGTATAGGTAACTTCACAGCTAAGAGTGGGTACCAGCCAGTTTGGAGTTCTTCCCGTTAACGTAGGCTTTGTTTTAAATGGACTTTGATCCGTTTTGTAGGCTGAAAATTTCGCCAAAAGATCTTTACGTAAGGTCTCAGTAAATCCTGAACCACAATTACCTATATATATAAGAATCCCATTTTTTTCCTCCCCCAAAATTAATGATCCAAAAGTCGCGCCTTCGGAATCCGTATAGCCGCAAATCAAGGCTTCCATATCATCTATGGCCTTAATTTTCAACCATTTTTCGGTGCGTACACCTGGAGAGTAATAGGAATTTTTATGCTTCGCCATTACGCCTTCCATACCTAATTGCACTGCTTTATTATATAATGCAGCCCCCATTCCTTCAATATGGTCGCAGTACTTAGTTAGTCGTAAACTCTCTACCACCTCAGGAATTAGACTTTTGCGATCCATTAGTGAGAGACTGGTCATACTATGCCCGTTTAAATATAGCATATCAAAAACATAGAATCTTAATTCTCCTTTGCTATCGGGATAATTTTGAAGCTCACCAAAATTAGAGATACCCTCCTTATTAAGGACTACCACTTCGCCATCTAGTATTACCTCATTTTCTACTTGTTGTAGTTCCTTAACCAATTCCATGAATTTCAGGTTTAAACTGAGACCGTTTCTGGATTGCAATAAGACACCTTTATTTGAAATGTGGGCAAGTACACGATATCCATCCCATTTCAGTTCATAGATCCAATTTGGGTCATTAAAAACTTCTTTAATGGAATTGGCCAACATAGGTTGAATAATTTCTCCGGGAAGAATTTCTTTATTAAGTTTTTGATTAGCCTGATAATCTAATGGAACCAACGCCTCGGCATCGTAAGGTATATTTACAGAAAATGAATCCTTCTTTTTAATTAACAACCAACTCTCCTTATCATTTCTTCCCGCAGTTCTAACTAACGCAAACCGGCCTTTCAATTTTTTGCCAAATAAGATGATTTTTAGGTTGCCTTCTTTTAATTGGGCGTGCACTGACAGGTCGGACTCGTTACTGTCCATTTCATACGTACCTGAATCCCATATCATCATTTCTCCGGCCCCATAGTTGCCTTTTGGTATGGTTCCAGTAAAATCGAGATATTCTAGTGGATGATCTTCGGTTCGTATGGCTAGTCTTTTATCGCTGGGGTTCATAGATGGTCCCTTCGGGACTGCCCAACTTTTGAGTACACCATTCATTTCCAAGCGAAGGTCATAATGTAATTTACGTGCCTGGTGCCGCTGAATCACATATTGATGGTCATTGGATTTTACCCCTTCGTTGCCCTTAGGTTCTGGTGTTTTGGAAAAATTCCTCTTGTTATTGTATTCGCTTAAATCCACTTTTTATGATGCCTTCTTGTTTCTTTTTTCTAAGCTGGCTTTTAATTGAGCCATCAAATCCTTAGCAGGAGTTGCTTTGGATTCAAATTTTTCTTTTTTGGTGACTTTACCAGAAGCCTTAGATTCTATAATCTTCAGCAATTGTTGGTTGTAAACATCTTTAAACCTGGCAAAATCGAACTTTTCCGTATACTGATCAATCAAAGAAATAGCCATATCTAATTCCTTTTTAGCTACTTTTGATTTGGGAAGTTCCAATTCTGATGTGTCTCTAATTTCGTCTTCAAAACGAATTACATGCAGAACCAATGCCTCTTTATAAACCCCAATAAGGGATAAATTCTCCTTTTGGCGCATCACAAAAGTGGCCACTCCTAGTTTTTTTGTTTTCTTTAGTGCATCCCGTAAAAGTGTATACGATTTTTCTCCACCTTTTTGAGGTTTTATAAAATACGGTTTTTTAAACAACACATCGGCTACTTCACTATCAGTAATAAACTGTTCAATATCTATAGTTTTGTTCTTTTTAATATTTGCATTCTCAAAATCCTCTTTTTCAAGAATAATATATTTATCATCCTTTTTATATCCCTTTACGATATCTTTCCATTCTACTTCTTCTCCTGTCTTTTCATTAACCCGTTTATAGCGAATTCGTTCTCCATCATGACTATCCAACATATCTAAATCCAATGTTCCTTCATCAGAACCTGAGAATAGTTTTATGGGTATAGATACTAGTCCAAAGCTTATAGAGCCATTCCATATTGATTTCATACACCTATATTTTAAAGTATTGGTCTCCATATACATCCTTGAGGAGATTTGACAGACTTTCTATGATTTGCAATTTTATTTCTTGTTATTTTTTGCAATGTAATTTTACTTATTGCAACTATTTCCCGTTTATAATTTCATTCTCATATATAAATCAGACTAGTACATACTATCTTTATTTATGACATATTGCTCAGTATTCCATATGGTCATTCCAGTTACTTAAAATTACATATTACTCATTTAGGTAAACGACTGTAAAGAGTTTCGTTTTATCCCAATAGATTATCTGAGGTAAGGAATAGGTAGTTTATGCGTTTCTAAGTTTCTTTTGTATCTGGTACAAGAGTGATCTAATAGGTATGCTTTCACAATACATTGATAACACAAACTTGCTAGATTAAACTTGAAGGGTGAAAAGGGATTACGTTAAAATAAACACAGTCAATAATGTTAGCGAATGAATTACTGAACCATTGGTTTTCTCAGTATTTTGTGAATGGCTTTCTTAAAAATTAAATTAATTTTCAGGTACAGGCTAGTATAACTCAATTAAGTTTAATTAGGCCATTGGTAAGTTTGCTGGTTTTTTGTTTTAACAGCTTTGATCTTAAAAAGGATATAAAATGATTGTGAGACAACACAACAAGGGGTGGGAGATTATTTCTCAATATGCACACGGACTTCTTGCGGGAAAGATCGCGGCTCCCTTTCAAAATTTGATAGAGGATAATATTTGGATAGACCTTTTGACCTCAATAATAGAACATGACGATAACTTGCCCAATTTCAATAAGGAAGATCATATTACCACGGCCGGGGCACCAATGGATTTTACCTTACAAGAGAAGGATCTCGAAAATTCATATTTACATGCGACAAGGGTTTATAATAGTTCTATTCAAAAATCACAGTTCATTGCTTTGATGGTTGGCCGTCACCTAGAATTTCTATTTAAGGATAAAACAAAAGGTCATAAACAGTTTTCAGAATTCTTTGAACATGTTAGATCAGAGCGGAAAACCCAATTAAATTTATATGACCTGAATGCAGAATCGTTGGAAAAATATTATGACATTATGCGTTTTTGTGATAGGTGTTCCTTAATAATATGTCAAGGACTCATTCCTAGCAACGGCAGAAAAATTGAAATCAACAAAACCATAGATAATAAGGAGTACTTTATAATGAAAACCGGTGAAAACAAATTGAGGGTAACTCCTTGGCCCTTTGCCGTAAAAAACTTTGAGCTACAATATGAATCCCGGATCGTGGAACAACTTAAGTTTAAAAATGACGAGGAGTTGGAAAGCCAATTGCAGCAGTCCGGTATTGTGATAAATACCGTAGAAATTAAAAAATAGTAAAGAGCAATTATTGCTCAAAAAAAAGTCGCCCAGTAGGCGACTTAATCAAGACACTATCCCGTAAACTGTGTAAGTTTAAAATAACAGGGGTTTGACTTTTATCTAAAGTCTGACCCTTTTTTCATATATCGTCAGGAACTGATTTAGGATGATTCCCCAGTTCCTTACTGGCATGGACCATTTTTTGGTCGCTTCCCTCACTGCCAAATATACGGATTTCATCACCGCATCGTCCGTAGGGAAGGAAAGTTTGTTCTTGGTATACTTTCTTATCTTCCCGTTCAGGTTCTCGATAAGGTTCGTAGTATAGATTATTTTCCTGATCTCTATGGGGAACTCAAAGAATACCGTGAGCTCTTCCCAGTTGTCCCTCCAGCTCTTTATGGCATAGGAGTACTTGTCGTTCCATTTCTGGGCAAAATCCTCC
>NZ_AUCB01000021.1 GCF_000429545.1 Arenibacter certesii DSM 19833 | reverse complement strand
AATAAACCATAAAAAAAATCCCGGAAACATCGATGTTCCAGGATTCGTTCTGTCCAGTTTTTAGTGAAAATCGGCCTACTCCCGAATATCCCTATTTACTTAAAGGGCTAATAATTTTTACGTCTTGGAATGCAATGGCGCCACGTACCACACTAGAAATTACATCGTATAACGCATTGGTGATTTGGATTTTCAGTTCGCTCTTATGATAAATAAGACTTACCTCCCTGGCAGGGGATGGACTTTGGAAGTTTTTAAGGTTTTGTTTTTTTCGGTCATCCAATTCTAAGGTGTTTAAAAATGGAAGAAGTGTCATTCCTAAGCCTTCATTGGATAGGTTTATAAGCGTCTCAAAACTACCACTCTGTAATTGAAAATGATCATCCTTAAAACTTTTAGAGGCATCACATAAATTAATTATGTTATCCCTAAAACAATGCCCGTCCCGTAATAACAAAATATCATTGATATCCAAATCATCGGGAATCAGTTGGTTAGCATTACCCAACCTGTGTTGAGCTGGTACATAGCCAACAAAAGGCTCATAGTACAAAGGCCGTTCTTTAATAAATTCTATTTCTAAAGGAGTAGCGGCTATGGCCGCGTCCAAATGACCATCTTGTATATTGCGAATTAAATTTTCCGTGCTTTTCTCCTTTATGATCAAATTTACTTTGGGATACTTATTTATAAATGTCTTTAAGAACATGGGAAGAAGGGTGGGCATTACCGTGGGAATTATCCCTAGTGTAAATTCGCCCCCAATAAATCCCTTTTCTTGGTCTACAATATCCTGTATACGATTGGCCTCATTAACAATGTTTTTAGCTTGGGCCACTATCTTCATCCCCACTTCTGTTATGGCGATCGGTTTCTTGCTTCTGTCGAATATTAAAATGTCCAATTCATCCTCTAGTTTTTGAACCTGCATACTTAGAGTAGGTTGGGTCACAAAACTTTTTTCGGCTGCAAGTGTAAAGTTTTGGTACTCTGCGACAGCGAGTACATATTGCAATTGTGTGATAGTCATACAGAATCTTTTTAAAGCAATAAAAATAGGAAAACTATCAATAAAAGCTATTATGATTGGGTTTTACTTATCCGATCTTTAAGGGTGTTTATAAGGTATTCTCATATTAGAAGAATAACCATTACCTAATGAGGATAATATAATTGTAAGGCCACGGGCCGCTTTTTTCACAGGTCTTTGTAATGATAAAACTAACCCTAGGGATTACTACACTTGCTATTTAAATTCCACCTAATCCAAAAATTGACGGTCGAAAAGAAATGGGGTCTTTAAATTAGTATCCACAGTAATCTTAACAGCCTTGATTCCTCCGTCAATTTGCAGGCGTGTAATATTTTTTTCTGGCCAGGGATGGTCCTGAATCCAAAAATGACCATCGCCTTGGACAAAAAGTACCGGCTTAATAAAAGATTTTGAGGCTGACCTAAAACCTTCGGTAAATACCTGAAACTTATCTGGGCCTATTTCAACTATATTGGCATGAGCAAATACAACAGCGGAATTTACTTTATCCTTTTGTTCTTCCATCTGCTTCCTTACCCAATTGGCATTATCCTCCAATCTGGTCTGCCATTCAGTAGGATTATGGACATTGCTTCCAACCAAATTAATACCAACAAACAAGACCTTATCCATTACCCAGCTAAAATTTTCATTACGCTCTGTTTGATAAGATACTGTTGGCTTAAAAGTCCAGTTTTCATTAAACTTTAAAAAATATTTTTTCCAATACTCCAATCCTTGTTCTGGATTCTTACAGTCGTTATACTCGTTATCTCCGAGAACAATAAATGTAGGAGCCTTAAATAATCTAAGAATACTATCTACATCTTTATAGATAGGTTCTTCACAGGGAACAATTCCAGGTTTAATATCGCCTACATGTACAACAAACTCCGATACATCGCTAGCATTGTGTTTATTGATCAGTTGTAGTAGTCCGCTTCGCTGCTCGTCTGAGTAGGGAACGTCACCAATTACTGTGAAAGTAACAGGCTCTGTTTGGGTTACAGGATTATTGACTTCGGGGTCTTTTGGTTCAGAATTGTCCTTCACACAGCCGCCCATTAGTAAAAGGACGGTCAGAGTAGCCATCAATATTTTAATAACGGGTGCTCTAAATTTTAAAAGGCGATTACTACAGAGCATTAAATGATGTTTCTCGTACATAGCTATTTTTTAACTATATTAAACTTAAGCTCTTTTAAAACTATGTCGAGTTATTTCTGCATTTTTAAATAATAGTCTGCTGAGTGTTTTCCCGAGCCATAGATTAAAAAGAACACTAAAAGAACCAAAACGATGGTTGCTAAAATTAGGTTGTTTAAATTCATTTCACCTAGGAAATTTACTAAAATTGCACCAATTATAATAGGCAATTGTACAATTACTACCCATCTAGTCAATAGCCCGATTACCAATAAAAAACCACCTACAAAATGTGCTGGTGCCACATAATGCATTATAATCATGCCGCCAGGCATGTTTTGGAAAGGCTTAATCATCTCAACCATTAGTAAGTGGTTAGACATAAAGTCTACTCCCTTCATAAAAAGAAATACGCCTAAAGCAATGCGTACTAAATCCAACGGGTAATAAGTATGTGCATTGGCCCATTTGTTTAAGGATTTTACTGTAGCCATGATTTTTAGAATTAATTATATACTATAAGATACTTATAATTAAGGAGATATGAGTGAGAAGATAGCTTTTTTTTAGAGGACATTAGAGTGTTTCACATAATAGTAACCAGATAAAGGCAAGTTAATTAAATGATATAATCGAGTTTGTTTTCTCGGGGTATTACCATGAATAGTGTAATACTAATAAATAGGTTTATTGACGTGATATGGCTTTAATCTCACCGTCTAACCCACTAAGATCCTCGCGGTAAATCCACATTTCCGATGAATATTTTCCATGGGTTATATCTTCCCAATCTTTTAGAAATTTTTCAAAGCTCCCAGGTCCATTTACTTCATCAAATTTCTGGGAAAACTTGCTTTCTAATCCCATCCAAGCCAATTTTTCAAAGAACGAAACAAAGGCTAAATCCTGGCCATCGGTCATGCTGGGCATTTCGTTGGTATACATGCTAAATGTTTCTTCTGGAAATTTTTCGACCATGGTGTTATGCACCTTTTTTAACATTTCGATCATCTCTTTGCTCTTCATTCTTTTGATATCATATATAGCTACCAACAAGTTTTTAAGGGTAACGTCTTTTTGGAAATTGGATAATTCTGGGTGAAATCTCCAATAGGTTTGATCACCTTGAGGTAAAACATAGGGCAATACATTTTTATTCCAATCCGTATCGTGTTCCTTTTGAGCGGGTCTTTTATCTATCTCGCTCCAAGGAATAGGTCCCATTACCCAGACATAACTACCCGTGTTTTTTCCGTTGGCGATCCAGTATACCCTGGCGCCAAAAATCCCCGATCCATGATATGTCTTATTGTGGGCGGCCAATCCCGATTCAAATTCTGTAATTTTCGCTGGATTTGGAGTGATCATTCCGTTTTCTAAAACCGCATAACCCTCACCAGAATGGGAGATAGCCATAACAGGAATTAGTAACATCATAAAAAGTACGTTTTTCATCCTCTCGTTTTTTTAAGTTAATATTATAGTATTTCTGTAAGTGCCATTTATCTTGAACTAGACATTTTATTAAGTTTAAAAGGCTACCCATTCCCATCTGAATAGATAATTATGAGGCTTTCTTAGTTGGTTTTAATGATCCAATTTACAGTGGAATTAACGGGATGAAATGGCTTTTTTAGACTTAGTGCATATTTCTCGATAGTCCCCCTCAAAGATTTTTTTAATGTCATTGGACACGGTCATTTCTTTGTTCACAACCCCACAATTTTTTAAAATACTCCCAATATCTTGAGCTTTTTTATCCTTCCAAAAGGCAACCTTGGTATACCCAATTGCGTAAAGCTGATTATCTCGTTCAAATAGTTGGCTGTGGTATCCTCATTTATCGTCCCATCCCTCAAGAACCAATGTGATTCTGAATGTGGACCATCTTTTTAATGGCTTTCTGTAGATGATCTTTTGAGAACCTAATACCGGGAACATTCCTTTTTTAATAGTATTATCGTACAAGTTGGAACGGAACATTTTTTCCAATCGGATAAAATCCATGTAATAGGCATATCTGGAATTCGCCATATATTTCAAACCATCACAATCCAGAAGGCTAACTCTTCGCGTTCTGGTCTGATCAGAAATTAGGCGAACCTTGCTCCAGAATAATTTGGAAAAAACAAAGAGATAGCCAATTTTTAACCAGTAATACAGCATTCCTATCTTCTTTAATTATCAGTGCTATTTTCCAAGTGCATAATGGGTGCTGCTAAATATACCACTTGCTATAGAAAATTAATTTCTTTTACTTTTAAGGCGCAAACAAGTAGAACATTGTTGTTGGTTGCTTTATTGTTGCGCTTCAATTTTTCGTAATCACCCAAGACGGTCATTACTTCACGACTTACCTTATCATTCCAAATAGAGGGGCATAATAAAGGAGGTAGTTTGCATTATAATTATTTCTGTTTTATAAAACCTAACAGTAAGCTATCTAGATTTCCCCCAAAATATTAGACAGATTAATCTGTTAGGTTTATTATTTGAATTACTGAAAAGCTAAAGACAGAATTAGAATATCGAATTAATTCCAGTTCTGGAGTCCTATTATCCATGCTATAGAAATTGCTCGCTATCGGAAAGAACAGAAATACAACATAGCTTCAAATTCAATATTTTGGTAGATTAGATTCCTTTCTCCACTGCAGCCATATTCTTATCTGCCTGCATCTTTTGAACTGCTAACATCACAGCGGAATTATCCCATATCCCTATTTCTCTAACAATTTTACCCTCTTTAAATTGATAGGTTAAATGTATAGGAACCATAACCTCCTGATTACTTTCCTTTATGATACCTTTCCAATCTAGCCAACAATTTACCCAGGTTTCTCCATCATCGGTAACCACCATTTCATATTCCTGATCTTTAAGTAAAAATCCACGAGATTCAAAAATGGTATCATTGGCTTGGTGATAAGCAATTGCTTTTAAAGGCGACATGGATTGCTCCACGGAATTATATCGGGTTTTACTGGTGTCTGCATATAAACTGCTGTCATAAGTCCTCTCATTATAATTTTTCACCAACGTTTTTGCCGTTTCTATCTCCTGTGATTGCTGGGTGTAGCGCTTCTCTTGTTCTTGACAGGAGCTACAAAGAATAATTGCTAAACCTATAAAAATGAACTTTCTCATAGTGTTTATTTATTGTTTTGGGGCATAAGCTAGTTCGGGATGCATACCCCCAGATTCTGTTTTATATTCTTGAACGTATCCAAATAATTCTTGGAAAATTTTCTTTCCTTCTTCTCCCAGCAACATTTCGTTCTCCTTGGATTTTTTTGCATAATCCTCGGCATCAATAGCCGATACCACCGCAAGGTAATAGTCGCCCATAGTTCCAAAACCACTGTGGTAAATTCGATAAAATTCCTTAGACCCTTTCTTGGTATATAAGGCTTTCAACTCTTTTAACTTGCCTTTTAAGTTCTGAATATTGCTAGGAGTTACGTTCAAAAAATGCCATTTACGATAGTTCTGACCCTCCGTGGTAGTGCTAATACTATCGGGCATATACGTAAGTTCTTTATTAAGGTAAATAATGTAGTCCCCGTGTTTTTCATAGCATTCATTAAAGCGTTTAAACATATTCATAAATGCCTCTTCTCCCATTTTCTCTGCCAAGGGAGCCATAACATTCTTATCTAACTCTGCCATGTTTTCTATGGGCGAGATGGTGAAGTAGCGGCCAGTATTAGTAGAGGCTACTTGCCATTTTAAATCTTGAATATTATGTTCTTTACAAGCTTCCATAAAATCCTTGGAAACCATCTCATACTCCTGGATCATTGATGGTTTTACTTGATCTTCATGAATATAAAAAGCTTGGTTTTTCTCTTCCTGAGCTAGTAACATAAAAGGTAATTGCGAAATGAGCAAGGCTAGGATCAATGTTTTTCTTAGTGTTTTCATGATTTTTAAATATTGGTTTATACTATTCAAATTATTGTGGGGAATATGTATAGGTTACTTTAATTTAGATTAGGAGGAGATAAAGAATACCCAAGTTGTTGCAAAAAATCCAACTGATTAAAATATATATCCTCTTGAAATAATTCGCCTTCCATATTAAAATGGAGTTGCGAAAACCCTGTTATATGTACTTTTTTACCTGTTGCAATAACTTCAGCGAACTCTCCTGTATTAGTGCCTGTAAATTCCCATTGGATAAAAGCTCGATTTCCACACACTTCTGTAAAGGTTTTGTCAATGGAATAATTTGGAAATCCTATAGCATAAAGGGTCATTTTTGCGTTTAATTCCGTTTTGTTGGTGGCAATTGGAATTCCATTCATATACCTTATGTAGTTATCCGTAATCCTTCCATCTAATAGGGTATCATTTATGGTGTTTAAATATTGATCCACAAAATTTTTGACCTCCGCTTGTTCTTTAATTCCCATAATCTTCCCATTATCCATTTGGACATCATTATCCAATGATTTTGTTTCGTTCTTACATGAAATAAAAAAAAGGACCACAAGAGCAATTAGAAAAGTTTGCCATTTCATATCGGATTATTAAGCCTCATTATTTCTCTAATTAATGGGTAAAACGTTTCTGAAACAAGTAGATAAGGACGAATTGCACCTGATGGTGTCCGAACGTAGGATTATATTTATCAAGGGTTTAAGGAAAAATATCGTATATTTAAAATCCCGGCTTCTTAAGACCTAAGAATGGTACAGAATGGGAAGACCAAATTATTACACTATATTTTCATTTCTATTGTTCAGCATCGCCTTGTCTGGACAGATTCAAGATTTTGATAAAAATGAACCTTATAAAAGGGTATTTGTAGACACAGACAACTTTGGAGAGTCGTATTTAGAGCTATTAAAATATGCCTATTTAAAGGTGAAGGATAACGATACATTGCAGTTTTCTATGTTAAACGACCTTGCCTATTATTGGCATACTCGAAATTTAACAAAAGCGCTAGAGTTAACACAGGAAGGGCTTAATCTTACCGCCCTTAAAGAAGATGAGCTTTGGTATGGACGCTTTCAGATTACCCAAGGCGCTATTTTATTGCGAATGGAAAAATTGGATAGTGCCCAGATAGTATTGGAAAGTGCTAAGAAAAAGGTCCTAACTAGGGATTTAGCATTTTTAAATACGCAGTTAGGGTATGTCTATGAACGAAGGGGACAATTGGACATCGCGGCGGATTATGCTATGGAATCCCTGAAATTGGGGAATTTGAGCAATGATAGGAAAGCTATTGCATTAGCATATAGTGACCTCAGTAATATTTTCTGGAAACAATCAAAGTATATAAAGGGTTTAGAATATGGGCTTAAGTCTATTGAAATTTTTGAGGAACGGGGTATTAATGATTTGGATTATGATTTTACTCTCTATGTAGTAGGGAATAATTATATGGATTTGAACAAGTTTGATGATGCGCTTAAATATTATGACCATGCCAAATCTATTGGGGAGCGATACGGGTTCTACAATAATTTAAGTGATATTTATATTTCTCTGGTAGAATTGTATTGTCATCAAAACAACTTTGAGGCCGCAGAAAATGCGGGTAACAACGCAATAAAGTATGCTCAGTTGTTAGAGAATACCTTTTTGTTGATGAGGGCCTATCTTTCGGTAGGGAAATCGCAGAATTTACAGGGTAAATATAGTGCTGCTATCCTAAGTCTTCAAAAATCCATTGAAGTAGCTACCGTAAACTTTGGGGACGACTATTATTTGAGTCAGGCTTATGAAACCTTAGGGATGGCCTTTGCGGAGAATCACAATTATATGGAGGCGTATAAGGCATTTTCTGAATACGATAAATTAAAAAAGAAAGTATTTACTGCAGAGGCAGATCAGCGTATAGCCTTATTGCAAACGGAATTTGATGTAGCCCAGAAAGAAAACACCATTCTTTTACAACAGACGAAAATAAAAAAACAAAATACCAACCAGATCTTAACCTCGGTTATCATGGGCTTACTGATTTTTCTTTTGATTTTAGGTTTTGTAGCCATTAGAAATAATCGTAAAAAAAATGTACTACTGCAGGTTCAAAATGAAGAAAAGGAATTTTTAATTAAAGAAATTCATCATAGGGTAAAGAATAATCTGGAAGTAGTCTCTAGTCTTCTATCCCTGCAAACAGCGCAGATTAGCGATGCCAAGATTAAAGATACTATGTGTCAGATTCAGAATCGAATACAGAGTATGAGCATGATTCATCAAAATTTGTATCATGGTAAAAAGCTTACCTCCATTGGAATGAGGACGTATTTTAAGAATTTGGCTAGTTATGTTTTGGATTCTTATGGTGCTAGTAACAGGATAGCGATGGTCTACAAGATGAAAGATATTGAGCTGAATGTAGATATAGCAACCCCAATTGGGTTAATTGTAAATGAATTGATCACCAATTCTTTAAAATATGCCTTTCCAGAGAATGCTGCCGGCACCATTACTATAGAGCTGGTAGAAAATACATTTTTATTGGAACTTAAGGTAACCGATAATGGGGTAGGGTATTCTGTTGAAGACAAGAAAAAGGGTACTGGGTTTGGTACCCAATTGGTTCGGTTGTTAACGCAACAATTGGATGGCAAGATGGTATTGAAAAATAGTGCTGGTACTTCTGTCGCGTTTGAATTTCAGCATCATAAAGCAGCATAATTATGGAAATAAAAACAAGGATTTTAATTGTTGAGGATGATATGATCATCGCTGCCAATATTTCGTTGCAATTATCTAATTTGGGATATGAGGTTACTGGATTGGTAACTAGGGGGGAAGAGGCCATTATCCATGCGAAATCCGATAAACCCGATATTATTTTATTGGATATCAACTTAAAGGGTGATTTAGACGGAATCTCTGCTGCTTCCAAAATACAGGAAAACCATAATATCCCTATTATTTACCTAACCGCAAATTCTGATGAAGCCACTTTTACTAGAGCCAAGGCCACCCATCCGTATGCATTTATTTCCAAACCTTTTAGTAATCTAGATTTACGGCGTACAATAGCTTTAGTGGTAGAGCAAATAAAAGGAAGCTCTGAAGGTGTAGTAGATGGGTTTCAGAACATACAAGTATTGGACGATCGTATTTTTGTTCGACACAATGGGAAAATGATGAAATTATTGTTAGATGATATTTCCTATATTGAAGCTGATAGAAATTATAGTAATCTAGTAACTCCAAATGGCAGCTACCTCATCAGTACTACTTTAAAAGTATTAGAGACAGAACTCAAAAATCACAAGTTTATTAGAGTACATCGCTCATATATGGTAAATATTTCCAAATTGGATATTGTGGGAGAACATCATCTGGAAATAAAACGTAAAGTTATTCCCCTTAGCAAATCGTTTAAACAACACCTCTTAAAACACCTTCATACTATATAAAATAGGAAATAACATGCTTTGATAATTTTACCCGTATCTACGGACAGTAAAAGCCTTCCTTTGTCCTATTTGCTTTTGAAATCTGAAATCTATTGATTAAAATGGGTCGATATATGTTCTCTGGCAACATGATATCCAAATCCTATATGAGCTACGGTTTTGTCGTAGTTTAATTCCCCTAGAACTGAATAAACCTATAATTCCTTTAATTATGAAAAAATTAATGATTTTTATCGTGTTATTGATGGTGAGCAATATAACTATCGCCCAAGAAAAATTATTCTTGTTATTTGAATTCATGCAGGTGGACAATGAGCAGGAAGCAGCCTATAGGGATACGGAAGAATTTTGGGAGAAAATCCATAAAGAGCGTGTTAAGGCCGGGGATATTATTGGTTGGGACCTTTGGTTACTAAGCCCTGGGGGAGAACAGCAGGGATTTCAGTATCTGACCGTTGCACTTTATAGCGATCCCATAAAAATGATGGATGGCAGCAGTTGGGAGCATCTAATGGATAGGGCTAAGGCTGCCTATCCCGATATGACGGAAACCGATCTGGATAAAAAATTAAATCACTCTTCTGAAACTAGGGATCTGGCTGTACGGATTTTTACAGAGGAAATCGCAACTACCAAAGGGGAGTTCGACATGCCAATAGGTACCGTAGCCCAAATAGATATGATGAAGGTGAGTTTAGAAAACTGCAGATCGTATGAAAAGGCGGAAAAGGAAATCTTTCAGCCGATCCATCAGAAGACAGTCGACGCGGGGGGAAAAGCCAATTGGGGGCTAGTTCGTTTTATAAGTCCAATAGGTAGTGATGCATACGCTTCACACATGACGGTAAGCATGTTCAAGGATTATAAGCAGGTCTTGGATGAATATGATAATTGGAATAAGGCAGCGGTAACACCTAACAAAGCAATTGAGGACGGGTTATCCCTAAGAGATTTGAAATATGTTTACATGGCTAATTTGATTCGGAAAGTTCGTTAAGGAATTTCGTGCTTGGACTCAAAAATAAAGTAGACTATGCACTATAGTTTACTTCTGATTCGTAGAATCTTTCTGGTAAATAATGTAGAATAGCCAGAGGGGCTAGATCTTAGTTCAATACTAAACCTTACCTATTTTTTATAAGTACGTATAGATTCTCCTTTGCCAACGATGATAATATCTGCCAAATCCAGAAAAAGCCCAGTTTCAACAATACCTGGGATTTCTTTAAGCCTATTGTTTAGCGATGGGATATTGGTAATATGCTTAATATTGAGGTCTAAAATATAGTTGCCTTCATCCGTGATGAAATTCTGTCCTTCTTTTACTCTCAAGGTTGGTTGTAGTTGCATCTGTGTTAGTGACTGAATTATCTTTTGTGTGGCTAAAGGTATTGTCTCGATGGGGAGTTTAAAGCTTCCTAATCGTTTTACCTGTTTTTGGGAGTCGGCGATAATAATAACTAGGTCCGAATTATAAGCCAGTATCTTTTCGTGCAACAAGGCTCCACCTCCGCCTTTAATCAATTGTAGATAAGGGTCAAATTCATCTGTACCATCTATAGTAAGGTCAATGCGCGCGGCTTCCGCTAATGATATTAGGGGTATATGTAGTTCTAACGCTAGTTTCCGGGTGTGCTCTGAGCTGGGCACACCAATGATATTTAATCCATTTGCCACTTGTCTTCCAAGCTCTTTAATCATCAAATTAGCAGTACTACCTGTACCCAGTCCGACCGTCATTCCCGATCTCACATATTTAACAGCTTCCAAGGCTGCTCGTTTCTTTTCGTGATCTATAGTTGTCATTAATTGGTATTTGAATTTCTTATTTGCGGGATACTCTCTTTCTAGCGCGGACATTTATAATTTTTCATCATTGCGGCAATTTCCTTAGGTCCATTGCTATTCGACTTGTTTAATTCCGTTATTATTCGTTCATGGTCTTCTGGCCGCGTTTGGGATAATTTGTAAGTTGCCTGAATCTCCGTAATTCGGATCTGAAACCCTACTATGCCTTTAATTTGATCCATACTAGCATCAGATAAATTACCTAAGGAAATGGGGTGAGTAGCTACTTTTTCATATTTGTTAACAAGCCTGTGTAGGGATTCTAAGACGGCTTTCTCATTTAATATTTCTATAGTCCCGTAAACATGAACAGCAATGTAGTTCCATGTAGGGACTTCCTCTTCCTTGTACCAAGAAGAGGAGATATAGCTGTGAGGGCCGTTAAAAATAGCCAATACTTCCTCCTGTTGTTTAAAGTAATTCCATTGTGGGTTGGCTTTGGAAATATGGCCAACCAATAAGTCGTTCCCATCCGCATCTACCTCTAACTCTAAAGGTATATGAGTAGCCCATGGTCGCCCAGCGGTTTGGTTTACCAAAATTCCAAAACTATTTTGTATCAGAAATTCTTTAACCTCACCAAGGTTTGGGTTTCTATAAGGCGAAGGGATGTACATAATAAGTTACTTTAGGTATGGAATATATTAAGTTACATACGCTATTTGGAAAGGGTAACCATTACAGGTAAATGGTCAGAGATATGTTTATTATTAGCCATTCTGTCATCAATATGGGTATAGGATAGTACCTCTAAATCCTGTGTAAAAATATAATCAATTCGGTCCGTTAAGAGCCGTTCTTGATCAAATCCGTTAAAGGTGCCAACAGGGCCATAAAAAGGTTTCTTGGAGATAGCCATTCCGTCCTTAAGATACTGCTGTAAAAAACGGATGGCTTCCGTATCTGGAGTTAAATTTAAATCACCCATAAGGACCACCGGTACTTTATTAGTGTTAATCTCATTTATTTTTTTGTAGATAAGTTGAGCCGACTTGGTTCTTGCGAGTACTCCGCGATGGTCAAAGTGGGTGTTAAAGACCCAAAATTGCTTTTTGGTTTCCCGATTCTCAAAAAGGGCGTAGGTGCATATTCGTTCTAATGCGGCATCCCAACCCACGGAAACTTTTTCAGGGGTTTCTGAAAGCCAAAAAGTATTGGTTTTTAAAACCCTGAATTTATCTGTATTATATAAGATGGCGGTGTACTCTCCTTTTTCCTTGCCATCGTCCCTGCCAACGCCCACATAAGAAAATCCTGAGAGTGCTTCATTTAAATAGATTACCTGACGATGTAAGCCCTCTTGGATCCCAATGATATCAGCGTTGTAGTGTTGTAGTAGCTTTACCATGGTCTCCTTTCGATCATTCCAATTATTAACCGTGTCGCCGGTATTGTCGTACTTAATATTATAACTGATTAAGTTGGTAGTTTGTGAGGCTAGGTTGATTGGAATTATCAACAATGAGAAAACTAGTAGAACAGTCGAAAATGTATTTTTCATCACGCAGAATTTTAAATTTGGATTAAAGCGATTTAATTGATCAATAAAGATCTTCATTTTTTCAATGACCAACTAAAAATTACACCTTATTCGTTAAAAAAACCGGCATAATTTCTTACCCGGCTTTTCTAATTTATGTATAATAGGATATGTTAATCCCTTTTTGGTCTGTTACTGCTGCTACTACTTCTGCTTCGATTGCCACTTCTTCCTCCTCGAGGATTAGAATGCCCAGTCCTTTGTCGCTGTCTATTGTTATGATGCTTCTTTTCTGGCTGTAAGGGTACATCTTCAATGCCATCATCTATAAAGGGATGGTCCGTGATAACAGGTACTTGTTGGTTAATCAATTTCTGAATGTCCTTTAGATAAGGCCTTTCTTCCGCATCGCAAAAGGAAAGAGCTATTCCGCTAGCACTCGCTCTTCCTGTTCTGCCAATACGGTGAACATAAGTTTCAGGTACATTCGGAAGGTCGTAGTTAATAACCAATGAGAGTTCCTCAACGTCTATACCTCTTGCTGCGATATCCGTAGCAACAAGTACTTTTAGGTCTCCATTCTTAAAATCGCCCAAAGCTTTCTGTCGTGCATTTTGGGATTTGTTTCCGTGAATAGCATCTGCCTTAATATCGGCTTTAGCCAATTGCTTTACAATTTTATTGGCTCCGTGCTTGGTTCTCGAAAAAACCAATGCAGAATCGTTGGGATCTTTTTCCAACAAATGGACCAACAAATTTGGTTTGTTTTTTTTAGAAACAAAATATAAGGCTTGTTCTACCTTTTCTGCTGTGGCTTGCTGAGGTTTAATGGTGACTTGTTCAAAGTCGCCCAATAATTTACGGGACAATTCAACGATTGCTTTTGGCATTGTGGCCGAAAAGAAAAGCGATTGACGATTATAGGGTAGTTTGGCAATTATCTTTTTTATATCATGAATAAAGCCCATGTCCAGCATCTGGTCAGCTTCATCCAATACTGCATATTTGATATCGCGCAGGGATATAAATCCTTGGTTCATTAAGTCCAATAGTCTTCCTGGGGTAGCAATAAGTACATCTACTCCTTTCTTTAAGGCATCAGTTTGTCTGCCTTGTTTAATACCGCCAAAAATAACCGTACTTCTAATATCGGTAAATCTAGCGTAAGAGGTAAAATTCTCGCCTATTTGTATTGCTAATTCCCTAGTTGGGGTCACTACCAAAGTTCTAATTTTTCGCTGATGCTGACTAGCATCCCGATCTGTAACCAATTGTTGAATAATTGGAATTGAAAAGGCGGCGGTCTTACCGGTTCCTGTTTGTGCGCAACCTAGTAGGTCTTTACCGTTTAATAATATTGGAATGGATTGTTCTTGTATTGGGGTGGGTTTTGTATAGCCTTCCGCCGCAAGGGCTTTAAGTATAGGTTCTATAATACCTAAGTCTTTAAATGTCATATAATATGTAAAATAAGTTGCAAAGGTACGGGAATTGTTTGGATAACGGGTTTTTTATTTCTATAGGCACCTTTACAGACCCACTATGGCGGCCTCAGCACAACGTTCCCCATCCATCGCTGCCGACACTATTCCGCCTGCATAGCCTCCACCTTCACCACAAGGAAACAGACCTTGTACCTCAGGATGTTCCAAGTTTTCCTTTCTCGGAATGTTTACTGGTGCAGAGGTTCTACTTTCTACACCTACTATATTAGCTTCAGCGGTATAATACCCCTTCATTTTCTCTCCAAAAGCCATAAAGCCAGATCGCAATCTGCTGCCAATCAATTTTGGCAAAAGAGAGTGTAGGGGAGCAGAGGTTAAGCCTGGTTGATATGAAGTGGGATTAAGGTCATTAGATAACTTTCCTTCTACAAAGTCCGTTAAACGTTGCGCAGGTGCGGTTTGCCTACGGCCTCCGGAAGTAAACGCCAATCGCTCCAGATTCTTTTGATACTCCAATCCCTTTAATGGACCAAAGCGATCATATTTATGAAGGTCTACATCAACATCTATTTCCACGACTATACCAGAGTTGGCATATAAATTATTTCTTTTAGAGGGCGACATTCCATTTACTACGACTTCTCCTGGTGCTGTTGCCGCCGGAACAATAAATCCGCCTGGGCACATACAAAAGGAATAAACACCCCTGTCTTTCACCTGCTCCACCAAACTATAGGAAGCTGCGGGTAGTAATTGATTCCGCTCACCAGAGCAGTTGTATTGAATACTATCTATAATATGTTGTGGGTGTTCTACCCTTACGCCCATAGCAAAGGATTTGGCCTTTAGGGCTATTTTTTTTTCGTTCAGAAGGTAATATATATCCCGGGCAGAATGTCCTGTTGCTAAAATAACACGCTCTACTGCCATTTCGGTCCCGTCTTTTAACTGCAAGCCAATTATTTTATGGTTTTTAATTATAAAGTCGGTTACACGGGCATCAAAGTGAACTTCCCCACCATATTTAATTATGGTTTCTCTAATGTTCTCTACTAATTTGGGTAGCTTATTAGTGCCAATATGCGGATGGGCATCTATAAGGATCTGTTCGGTAGCGCCATGGTAAACCAGATTTTCGAATATGCGACGTACGTCCCCACGTTTAAGGCTTCTAGTATATAACTTCCCATCAGAATAAGTGCCAGCTCCCCCTGCCCCAAAGCAGTAATTGGAGTCTTCATTGACTATATGATCCTGATTGATGGCTTTTAAATCGCGCCTGCGTTCTTTAACATTTTTGCCTCTTTCCAAAACAATTGGCTTATATCCTAGCTCTATACAACGCAATGCTGCATACATTCCCGCAGGACCAAAGCCAATGATATGAACCTTTTTTGCTTTGGAAACATCCTTGTAATCAAAATTGTAGTTTGATGTTTCGGGAGCGGTTTGGTTGATGTAAACATCAACCTTGTAATTAAAATATATGGTGGACTTTCTCGCATCCAAAGATTTGCGAATTACCTTCACAGTTGTGATGTCCTCTATGGAAACCCCTAGATATTTGGCCGCTTTCTTCTTAAGGATATCTTCTACAGACTCTTCCAATAAGGTAGTCCTTAGTTGAATGTTTCTAATCATACCCCAAAATTAATTTAATTAATGTGAATATATATATATTAAAACATTGACTTTTTCTTAAATAAGACACGGAGCTCTATGGTCCTATACCCCCTATTTTATTATTCTTTTATTTGATCATCCAATATGTAAGGGAACACGCTGTTAATTGACGGAAAATTTTATCTTTTGTTACGTTTTTTCTTATATGCTGGTTCATAATACGTTAAATTAATTATTTTCATTTGAGTTATTTTATTTTGCAATAAAGCATAAAAATGGAAATTTAACACGTAATTTTATACTTCATAAGTAAGACAAGAAAATAAATTTTTGAATTGAATTTGTTTTTTGACTTTTAAAAGAGGACGTAGGGGTGCGTCCTCTTTTTTTATATTTATACTTCTCATTACATCTAAATCATCTCATCCAAACCATCAGAATTGTCTTCATCTCTTGCCGTTTTCCTATTTGTATTTTATAAATAAGGTTGCTGTAGGGTATGCTAACGAACTCTTCTTCAATTCATCCGTTATAATTTACAACTGGGTCTAACTTAATTTAATCGGATTTAAATTAGGATAACCTTTGTGTCATCATCTATAAATAGTGCGGTCATGTAAAAAATCACACTAGTTAACATCGACATGCTTTTAAACAGGTAGGGATAAATGAAGTGTGTAGAAAACCGAAGATAAATGATGGTCATCAAAGGGAAGAAAATGAGTACAAGAAAATGTGAAATTGGAGATTGGTCTCTTATGGCGGATCCACTGGGCCCTGTGCTAATTTTGAACAAGCAGCTTTTACTCCCTCCTTGGAACTTTTCACTAACTTTAAACCAGAGCATTCTTTCCATCCCATGAATCAGCGCATACGGAGGGGGTCAATTTTTAAGTAAAACCATAAGCGAAAATGAATCGATTCTTAAAACATATTGGGAATGCCATATTAATTGGAACCCTAGTTTATTTTGTTTTTCTGGCCATCTTCTTTTTTATGGGCAGATTTGAAGAGGGATTTAATTATGATCGCGCATTGCAAGAATATTATAGAAATATGGTTTTCTCGCTGATCCTCTATATGGTAAATGCGTACTGGATACAATATCTTATCGTTAAGCATAAAAAGAACATCCTAGCTAAAAGACCATTGATAATCGCGATAGCTGGGAATATTGTGCTGTCCATGTTGGGAATATTTATGTCTAGGTTCATCCTAAAGGTGGGAATGGATAAAATGGCTTTTAACGACTTTTTAAGTGGGGAAAGGGTTGGGTATTATAAAGTCTCCATGCTCATAGCGTTGTTTATATCCATTTTGTTTTATGTGGTCTGGTTCTTTAAGTACCGACAAGAAAATAGGGTAAAAGAACAAAAGATCATTGCGGGAACGGCATCAGCCAAATTTGATGCGTTAAAGAATCAGTTGGATCCGCATTTCTTGTTTAACAGTTTAAACGTGCTTACCAGTTTAATAGAAGAAGATCCTGTGCAGGCCCAAAAATTCACTACTTCCCTTTCGAAGGTATATCGTTATGTCTTAGAGCAGAAAAATAAAGATCTTGTAACAGTGGATGAGGAATTAACCTTTGCGAAAACTTATATTAAATTGTTGAGAATGAGGTTCGAAGATAGTATTGTCTTGGATATCCCAGCACAAAGTTGCAATCCAGAAGCAAAAATAGTTCCATTATCGTTGCAGCTTTTATTAGAAAACGCGGTAAAACACAATGTGGTTACCGCTGAAAGACCACTTAGGATTAGGGTGTATGAGGAAGAGGGAATGCTTTGTGTGAGCAATAATTATCAGGCAAAACGGGTGGTTAAGAAAAGTAGTGGGGTAGGACTTAAAAATATCCAGCAACGGTATCAAATTCTATCTAAAAGAGTAGTGCAGATTGAGAAAACCACTTCAGAATTTACCGTAAAGTTACCTTTATTGACCGCAATATTGAACAATGTTGAAACGCAAGAGCTAATTATAGCGGAAAAACGATATAAAAAAGCAAAAGAACGGGTGGAGGCCTTAAAGAGTTTCTACGGCAATTTAGGAGCTTATATTGTAGTAACACCTTTTCTGATTATACTGAATTATAATACTACAACCTTCCCTTGGGCAATCTTTCCTGCGCTGGGATGGGGATTTGGGGTTATTATGCACGGGTTGGATGCTTATGGTCGCACACCTGTGCTAGGTAAGGGATGGGAAGAGCGCACTATGCGGAAACTTATGGAGGATGATGACTTTTAACATGGCGTTACTATTCGGGTAAATAGAAATTGCGAGCAAAACAAATAGGGGTTTTCCGTAATTCTAGACAAACAACGGCACTTACAATTCAGAATACCTTCTCTACAATTGAGACGTAATTATTTAGATAAATTAGGTGTTCTAGCGAAATTTGATTAAAAGTAAATAATGCCCATGGAAAATTCAGAGAAGGAGAATAAGTACTTTAGAGCTAAGGCAAGAGTAGCAGAGATTAAGAAGTTTTATAACAGTTTGTTTTCCTCGCTATTCACTATTGCTCTTGTAGCTGGTATAAACTATTATCTTAATGAATGGCGTTATCCCTGGTTTTTATGGGTCGTCCTAGGTTTGGGAATCAGCGTAGTATTTAAGGGGTTTAAGGTTTTTGGGTATAATACCCTATTTGGAAAAGATTGGGAACAGCGCAAGATCAGGGAGTTTTTAGAGCAAGAAGATAAAAAGGAGCGCTGGAAATAATTCCTAGACGTATAAAGGATTAGGAGATGGAGAATTTTGACGATAATAAAAGGAAAAGAGCTAAAAGGAGAATAGAAGAGTTAAAGGGCTTTTATGTTCATTTGGTCATATTCATAGTGATAAATCTATCCATCTCTATTAATAAGATACTAAGAAACATTAGAGAAGGGGAAACCTTATGGGAAGCATTTTGGGACTTTGGGACATTTGCAGTTTGGATATTTTGGGGTGTTGGATTGGTTTTTCATGCCTCTAAAACATGTAACTACAACCCTTTTTTTACGAAAAAATGGGAAGAGCGACAGGTAAAGAAGTTTATGGAGGAAGATAGAAAGGAATCGGAAAAATATAGGTGATGAAACAGATAGGGAAGGAAGGATTGAAATTGGAAAGGGCCAAAAAGCATGTGGCAGCGGTTAAGGGGTTTTATAATCACCTTTTTGTATACTTGTTTGTTAACCTAGGACTAATTTTGTTGTATACTGGCTATAGGTTTATAAATACCGGATACTACGAAGTCTTGGAAGTGGGATTTAAGAATTGGATAGATTGGAATAGCTTATTCACACCTTTATTTTGGGGGATAGGGCTATTCTTTCATGGGCTTAGCGTATACGGGAGCAAACCTCGATTTTTAAGGAAATGGGAAGAAAGGCAAATTAAAAAATATAGGGAAGAGTAGGGGGGTGGTTCTATACTAAAGCTACCAATAATCTGTTTAATCTAACCAATGAACGTAATTATAATAGAGGACGAAAAACCAGCGGCAAGAAGACTGGGGCGCTTATTGGCCCATTTGGAAGTTACTGTAACTACTATGCTCCATTCTGTAGAAGAAGCTATTTTATGGTTCCAGGAAAACAAACATCCTGACCTTATTTTTTTGGATATCCAACTTTCGGATGGACTCTCTTTTGAGATTTTTGATGCGGTGGGAATAAAAAGTTCTGTGATTTTTACCACGGCTTTTGACGAGTATGCCTTGCAGGCATTTAAGCTGAACAGTATAGATTATTTACTGAAACTAATAGATGAAGAAGAGCTAGAAACAGCAGTTAAAAAGTATCGGTCTTTTGGACCTAAAAAACAGAAAATTTCTATGGATTTTGAGGACGTTAAAAAGCTGCTTTTAGACCCATTGGAAAGAGACTATAAAAAGCGGTTTACAGTGAACGTTGGACAGCACTTGAAAATTATTAATGCAGAAGTGATAGAATGTTTTTACAGCGAAAACAAAGGTACTTATGCAGCCACCACGGACGGCAGGAATTACTTGTTGGACGTCACGCTTGATAACCTGGAAAAGGATCTTGAGCCGGAAATCTTCTTTAGGGTAAGTAGAAAATTCTATATCAATATAAATCATATCAAAGACATTGTTTCTTATACAAATTCTAGGCTGCAGATTAAGCTAAATAGGTATAATGAGCAAGAAATTATTGTTAGCAGAGAACGCGTAAAATACTTTAAGCTTTGGTTGGAGTAGGTTTGTGTAATATATTGGTTAGTAGTTCGATAGTTTATTTAAAAAGGTGTTATAGATTTTCCTTATACCGTTGTTTATTTGCAGTTTAAGTGAAAGTTAATCCACCCTATTTTCATCAAATGCAGAGGGTAGCAATTTAGGGATTAATTTTATAAATATAGGTAATAAAACGGCTCCTCCGGGAAGAATAAATATGGCTAAGGAAGGAATGCTTTTAAAAATATCCAGCAACTGATCTTGTACTTTTTTCTTTTCTTCGGCAGTTAAATCTTTTACGGTAGACTTGGATAAAAGGGTGACCAATTCCTTACTTTCAGTTATTTCTTTTTGCAATCTTTTACTATTTCTTAGGATTAATTTATCTACAATTTTAGCCATACTTTCATAGAATTGAACAGCCATGTTTTGATCCTTTAAATGCGGTATTTTTGTAGTGTTCATTTCAAAGAATCCAGTTACCTCAAATAGTGAATTTGCGATGTGCGTTTTGCTGAACTCCATGTCTTTTCCGAGCTCAAAAATAAACTTCGATTCGGTGTAGGCTAGCGATTGATCTTCCCAAACGGTTAAGCAGGCAACATCTAAAAAGTACTGCTTTTCACAAGTTGTGAATTGATCTAATAATTCATTCCTATAAGCGCTGTCGATATGACTTTCTTTGCTATTTATAAAGGTTAAGGAAGAGGCAAAAAGTTGGGCCAGCTTTTCGTCATTTCTACTTTTTTGCTTGGAATTTAAAGTTTGGTAGGTAATATTGATGGTGATATGTTCTAGACGTTGGGCAATTTTCCTTTTGTTCTTTTCCCCTTCCAGATGACGCTTAAAAGTGAGTACATCTATAAATAACAGCGAATTGGTAATAATGCTATTAAAGGTCTTACTTATTAAATTATCCTCTAAATAGACTCTAGAATTGATGAGGGACTCTAACTTGGAGGAAGTCTTTCTGCCCATCAATAATTTGTTTATAAAGGAGATTTTGGCAATATCCAAGCCTTGATAGAATTTAAGGAGTCTTTTTACGAAGGACTCAAAATCAGAATTACCAGTGGTAAACTTATAAGTGTAGTATAAGCCTGCCAATAGATTGATCTTTGCCATCTCATCCTCGGACAAAGAATGTTCAATAGTTATAAAGTCGGGTACATTTAAGTTGATACCATATACAAAACCTGTTTTTTTTAGTTGATTGTACATAGTTGTAAAAGAGGTGCAATACTGATTGTCATTCTTAACGAGATATCCAAACTTATCTATCCAACCAGAGGCCGATGGGTTCATATCATCAACTATTTAGAGCGTAAAATTACGTTAAAATTAAGACAATGAATATATAGGGTATCACTTTGGAGAAATTAGCTATAATGTCAAGTTGTATTAAAGGGAAGTGTTTTAAAGAAGCGTACTGCACCTGCAGTCATAGGGGGTAGGAGCCTGGGATTGCATTTAAGCTATTCATAGTAAGCCCTGAAGAATAAGGAAAATAAAAAATAAAAGGGCCAAAACAATACCAATAAAAACAATTAAATTTCTACTGCGATCTTTTTTGGCCCTAATTCTAATATGGTGTTTTATTTTCTTCAGCTCTGTTGCGGATACCTCCTTAAAGGATAGTTTCGTGGCATTAGGAGCAACATCTGTATAGATAGTGTCTCTGTTGCTTTCTTTGAACCGAACACGATTAGATGGTTTTAAAGCGCGATTGCGGTTCAATCTATTGTTCATATCTGCTACGTGTCCGGCGCCGCTCATTTTAGGTTTGTTTTAATGTTATTAAATATAAACTAAAATGAGGGATTTTCATAGCCCGCAGAAAAAGCTTACACTATTCCCATTCTGTATGGAATATTCCTTCCATATCCGTACGCTCATAGGTATGAGATCCAAAATGGTCACGCTGTGCCTGAATCAGGTTTAGCGGCAATCTTCCAGAAGTATAAGTATCAAAATACGTTAGGGAATTGGAAAGTCCTGGTAAAGGAATTCCATTTTTGGCCGCGTAGGCAACCAAATTCCTTGCCGATGTAACGGTGGATTGTACTTTAGGGACAAAGTTTGGCGATAGTAAAAGGTTGCTCAACGCTTTGTCTTCGGTATATGCCTTGGAAATATCTTCTAATAACCCCGCGCGGATAATACATCCAGCTCTCCAAATTTTAATAATTACAGCAAGATCCAACTCGTAACCATATTCGGTTGAGGCATCCGATAATTGATGTAGCCCTTGGGCATAGGTGGTGATAAAGGCGAAGTAAAGTGCCTCCTCGGCCCATTTTGCCAACTCTTCCTTGTCCATTACAGCTGGCTCTGGACGATTATACAATTTATCAGCCTGTACACGTTCTTCCTTAAGTGCAGATATCTCTCTCATACTCACTGCAATGTCTATGCTTGGAATAGGAATTCCCAAATCCATCGCATTTTGCGAGGTCCATTTTCCTGTTCCTTTTTGTTTGGCTTTATCTAATATTTTTTCCACTAATTTGCCAGGTCCCTTGTCATCATCCCTATTAAAGATCTCGGCAGATATTTCTACTAGGAAAGACTGTAGTCGGCCTTTATTCCAACTGTCAAATAGAGTATGCAGCTCGTCATAACTATAATTCCCTGCTTTTTTAAGGATATCATAAATCTCGGAGGTAAGTTGCATTAGACCATATTCTATACCGTTATGGACCATTTTAACGTAGTTTCCTGCCGATTTTGGCCCAAGATACGCTACACATGGTTCTCCCTTAAATTTCGCAGCTACGGCTTCAAAAATGGGTTGTACCTCTTTGTAGGCTTCTTTGTTTCCTCCTGGCATGATACTAGGTCCGCGTCTTGCACCTTTTGCTCCACCAGATACGCCCGATCCAAAAAAGTGGATACCTTTTTCTTTTAAATAAGCTTCCCTACGATCTGTGTCTGTAAAAAATGAATTTCCTCCATCAATTATAAGATCATTTTTATCCAAATGCGGTAATAGACTTTCTATTACGGAGTCTACTATCTTCCCTGCAGGTACCAAAAGCATAATCTTTCTAGGCTGGGATAAAGAGCTTACAAAGGTTTGTATGTCTGAAGTCGCATTTACCTTCTGGGGGTCCTCACCTTCAGCTATTAATGCTTTTACTTGTTCTTCATTTAAGTCGTACCCCATTGCAGAAAAATTGTTGTCGGCCACGTTCAGAATAAAATTCCGTCCCATAACTCCGAGTCCAATCAATCCAAAATCGTATGTATTTTTCATAAGTATGCTTTAAAAAAAATCCTAACAAAATAAAGCGCTTTTTGTTAAGAGTTCGTGTTTATAAAATGTATAAGCTAAATTAGTTTTATCTTCGCAGCCTAAAATAAAAATCAAAAGTAGTCATTTTATAGGTTTTTGAATCTTTTGTATCAAAATCCAACAAAATAAAACGATTATTCCAACAATTATAAAATGGGCAAAACAGCAAATCAAATGCTTGTTATCTTTGGAGCTTCCGGTGATCTTACTGCAAGAAAATTGGTTCCTTCCTTGTATAATTTGTATAAAGCTAATCAACTTCCGGAAAATTTTGTGGTTCTGGGGGTTAGTAGGAGCAATTTAACCGATGGCGAATTTAGAAAGAAAGTAGTTCTAGAAAGTTCATATTTAGAGAACAAAGTGAAAGGAGATGCAGAAGAAGTAATTACTACTTTTGCGGACAAATTCTTTTATGAAGATCTAGGGGATGACTACAGTAAGGAGTACAGTAAGTTAGCTACTAGAATATCGGATTTAAATTCCAAATACGAAACAGGTGAGAATTATATTTTCTATCTGTCTACCCCGCCAAGCTTATATGAGGTTATTGCTAAAAACCTTTCCGAGCAGCACTTGAATAATGAGAAAAACGGTTGGAAGCGGATAATTGTTGAAAAACCTTTCGGATACAGTTTAAAAACGGCCAAAAATTTAAATGCTGGACTTCAGAAATACTTTAAGGAAACACAGATCTATAGGATTGATCATTATTTAGGAAAAGAAACGGTACAAAACCTATTGGTTACCCGTTTTTCAAATAGTATTTTTGAGCCCCTTTGGAATAGGAATTACATTCACCATGTAGAAATTACTAATGCCGAAAGAGGTGGAGTGGAAAAAAGAGGAGGCTATTATGACAAGTCGGGCGCATTGCGCGATATGTTTCAAAACCATTTGTTGCAGATTGTTTCTTTAATTGTAATGGAGCCGCCCATAGATGCGAGTGCATTGGAAATACGAAACGAAAAGGTGAAAGCGCTTAAATCATTGCGTATAATGCGGGATGAAGAAACCCTATTTAAAAATACGGTAAGAGGTCAGTATCTTGCTTCGGTAATAGACGGTGAAAAAGTAAAGGGATATAGGGAAGAAGAGGGAGTAGATCCTAATTCCAAAACGGAGACCTATGCAGCTATAAAATTTTATGTGGATAACTGGAGGTGGAAAGATGTACCATTCTATGTGCGTACTGCCAAAAGAATGCCTACAAAGGTTACAGAAGTAGTTATCCATTTTAAATCACCGCACCACCAGGTTTTTAAAAATTCCAATTTAAAAAACAAGGATAATCAGTTGATTATTCGGATCCAACCTGATGAGGGGATTCTTATTAAATTTGGGGTGAAAGTTCCTGGGCAAGGGTTTAAAGTAGATCGTGCCAATTTGGATTTTTACTATTCCAGTTTAGCGAAGAACAATGTAATGGAAGCTTATGAGCGACTGTTGCTGGATGCTATGCAAGGAGATGCAACCCTATACGCCCGTGCCGATGAGGTAGAGGCGGCTTGGGAATTCGTAGATCCTATATTGAATTATTGGGAAAACGGTCCGGATGTAAATATATACGGTTATTCTGCTGGAGTATGGGGACCAACCAACTCAGACGATCTGTTGGAAGGCAACCTTAGGTGGCGTAATCCAGGGGAGAACTTGGCCGACGATCCAGGCTTCTGTGTAATTAAATAGTTAAATGACTATTTGGGACAACGGTAGGTAATACTTATCCCATAAACAATAATTAATCTATAGACTACCCTAGATGGGATCTGTAGAAAATTTATAAAAGCAAAATAGAAATGAAAACGAATGTAGATCCGTCCAAAGCGGAGGTTGCTAAAAGATTTTCCGAGTATTTGGAAGAGCAGATTAAGAATAACCCTATTATGCATATTGCCCTTTCTGGGGGGAGTACGCCAAAAGGAGTGTTTGATTATATGTCCGAAAATTCTAAGGGAATAGATTGGTCCAAAGTGCACTTATACTGGGGAGATGAGCGTTGTGTAGCCCCAACGGACGAGGAGAGCAATTATAAAATGACGGTGGATCATCTTTTATCAAAGATAGATATCCCGGAAGAAAACATTCATCGCGTGCTGGGAGAGGCAGATCCACAAGCTGAAGCAGTAAGGTATGGTGAGGTATTGGAGGTGCAATTGCCAAAAGAAAACAACCTGCCTCAATTTGATCTCGTTATTCTAGGGATGGGAGATGATGGACATACAGCTTCTATATTTCCTCATGAGATTGAATTATGGGATTCTAAGGAAAACTGCGAGGTGGCCATTCACCCAGATTCTGGTCAGCGAAGGATTACCATAACTGGAAAAATAATTAATAATGCTAAGACCGTAGCGTTCTTGGTAACAGGCGAGGGCAAGGCAGAAAAAGTAAAGACCATTATAGGGAAAGAGAATGGATATGAGCAATATCCCGCTTCCTTGGTGGCGCCTACATCTAAAAACCTAATTTGGTTCATGGATGAAGATGCTGCAGCTGGTATAGCATAATATCTTTTACTTATTTTAATTTAAATTGCCGCATAATCAACAATTGAAGATTGTGCGGCAATTTTGTTTAGCGCAACATCACTTTCACATTTTCCTTGTCTAGCTTCTTTAAATAGTCTTGAAACTTAAATTGAGATTCATCAAATTTGGTGGACCTGGACATAGCTTGTTTTTTTCTCTCCAGGCTTCGCGTAAAGCGTCTTACTCCTTGCTCGTCTTCAATAATTAATCCCGGAACCGGTAAGTTGTTGCCTTCAGCATCCTTAGCGACCATGGTGAAATAAGATGAGTTGCAATGCAGCATTTTCCCGGTTCTAATATTTTCCGATTCTACTCGTACACCTACTACCATGGAGGTACGACCAGTATAGTTTATAGATGCTTTTAAGGTGACCAATTCGCCCACCTCAATAGGATTTAGAAAGTCTACCTTGTTAACCGATGCGGTAACACAATAACTATTGGAGTGCTTTGAGGCACAGGCAAAGGCAATTTGGTCCATAAGGTGTAGTACGTGTCCTCCATGAACTTTCCCTCCAAAATTAGAATGGGATGGGAGCATTAATTGGGTAATGGAGAGTTGAGAGTGTTTGGCCGATTTAAACTTTTGCATGAGTTTACTTTTAAAATATAATATTCCCCAAGAATTTGTACTGGGTGATAAATCAATTAAAATAAAAAATTTAATGTGGAGAATTCTCTTTTTGAACTTTGGTGACAAAATATTTGGTGTCCCCAAGCCAGAAAAAAGTTCTATAGCGCTCTATATAGTCTACCCTAACATAAGAGCCTTGATATTCCCTAAGCTTTTCAATAGCATCGTTATCTGTAGCTGAAAAGGAAAATATTTGTGCCCCTGATATACCTTGACTGATTTCACCCTCCCAAGTTTTAATAAGTACGCCTTTATGACTTATTTTTATGAGTTCCCCAGACCGAGTTCCAGTGCTGTACGGTACAAAGTATACAAAGAGAAAATAGGCCGTAATTATTAAGGTAACGGCCAATAGAATAAGACCAAATGTTTTTTTCATAACTCTATAATTTTAGGTTTAGCGCAGGGGTAGCACGCTATTTTTGTTTGCTTCCTCTTTCTTTTCTACTTCTGCAATATGATCAATTGCTTTATTAAGTAAAGGTTCTGGAATGGATTTTTTTGCCTTGGCGCCCATTTTTTTTAACTTCTCAATACTGACGATAATATTTCCTCTTCCCTCCACCAATTTATTCATTGCTCCCTTATACTCGGTTTTTGCCTCATCCATTTTCTTTCCTACTTTGGTTAAATCTCCAACAAAACCTTCAAACTTATCGTAGAGAGCTCCAGCTTGTCTAGCGATTGCAATGGCGTTTCGCTGTTGTTTTTCATTGTTCCACATGGTGTCTATAGTGCGGAGCGTTGCTAATAGGGTGGAAGGGGTCACTATAATGATATTTTGTTCAAATGCCTTATTGTAAAGGGAATTGTCGTGATTTATGGCAATAGCGAAAGCAGGCTCTATAGGGACAAACATTAAAACAAAATCCGGACTATCCATCTCATAAAGGTCTTCATATTTTTTGGCGGAAAGCTGGTCTACATGCCTGCGAAGCGAATGAATATGATCTTTAAGGTATTTTTCCCTTAACTCGTCCTCAGAATTTACATAGCGCTCATAATCGGTAAGGGATACCTTAGAATCTACGATCATTTTTTTGCCGTCGGGCAGATGGATGATTACATCAGGTAACACCTTTGTGCCATCTTCCCTTTTGAAACTCTGTTGTACACTATATTCACGGTCTTTTTCCAGCCCTGATTTTTCTAATACACGCTCTAAGACAAGTTCTCCCCAATTCCCTTGCATTTTGCTATCTCCTTTTAGGGCTTTAGTTAAATTCTCTGCCTCTTGGGTAATTTTTAAATTTTGGGTCTGTAGGTTTGCCAATTGTTCTCTAAGGGCAGAATGCATGCCTACACTCTCCTTCTGACTGTCTTCTACCTTTTTTTCGAAAAGGACGATTTTTTCCTGTAAGGGGGCTAAGATATTTTTAATGTTCTCGCGGTTCTGCTCGGTAAATTTACTGCTCTTTTCATCTAGAATCTTATTCGCCAAATTCTCAAACTCTTTGGTAAATGTAGCCTGTAATTTCTCTACCTCTTCCTTTTGTTCCTTGTTTTTTATTTGGAGATTCTCCAGATGTGCCTGATATCGGGTGTTCTGATTTCCTAGCTCTTCTTTCTCTAACCGAAGTTGGTTTTTATCTGATACTACCATTTTCAATTGCTCCTCCAAGGAGTTAATATGATGCCGTAACTGATGTTCTCTTTCTAAAAGAGCACTCTGTTCAGATTTGGTCTTTAGACCTCTAATGTAGTTTCCTAAAAAATAGCCAACTCCCAAACAAATAAGGGAAATAGCTATAGGGGCAAGCAATTCATTCATTTAAAAAGAGTTCTTTAACGTAAAGATAGTGGATTGGGGTTAAAAGTTAATAGGGATTCAAATTTAAAGATTCCTAAGTGGATACGCCTTGGTGTTACCCCGGCCCCCTTTTCTTGGGGCAGTCAATTACTCTAAGGGAAGCCGATGAGTGGCTGGATCCAAAATAACATTAATATTTTGCCTAAGTGTTCGTGGGATAACATCTCAGTTCGTGAATAAAATACAAATTATAAAGAAAATCTTAATTTACCTATTCACCCTAAACGCACCGGTACTACTATCAAAGGTAATTGTGTCTGAAGGAAATAAGTTCTCAAAATTTCTATTTCTGATTAATTCGCAGGGCTCTCCAAATGCACTTTTTCCTTGTTCCAAAATAAGTATCTTATCACAGAGTTGAATAGCTATTTCAATTTCATGTGTAGTAAAAAGGATGGTCTTTTTTGTCTTATGGGCTATATCTTGTAGTAATTTTAAGATCTGTACTTTGTGATAGAGGTCTAAATGCGAGGTGGGCTCGTCCATTAATATGATAAAGGTGTCCTGTGCCAAAGCTCGTGCGATCATTACTTTCTGCAGTTGCCCGTCACTCAGTTCGTAGCATTTTTTATACTTCAAGGGTGTAAGATCTACTATTTCTAGGGCAGATTTTATTTTCTCTTTATCCACATCGCTCAAGGTTCCTATCCAATTGGTATAAGGTTGTCTTCCAAGGCTAACCAATTCCCATACCGTTAAATTTTTAGACGCAATAGGCTCGGTCAAAACGACACTAATCTGAGTAGCAAGATTGAGGTCAGTTAGCTTCTCTAAAGGAATGTTGTTTAATTGAATAGTGCCTGATATTTTCGGCTGCACTTTTCCCAAAGTTCTTAATAAGGTGGACTTCCCTATTCCGTTTACTCCTATGATTGCGGCCAATTCTCCCTTTACTAAGGAGAAATTAATATTTTCCGCTACTACATTTATCTGTTTTCTAGCGGTATACCCTATCCTTAGGTCTTTAATCGATAATGCGGTATGTTCTAAGGTAGTGCTAATGACTATTAATTTTAGAGCTAAGTTATTTAATAGATTTCAAAAATACTTTAAACTATGGAGATTAGTGCATTTTGCTTTTCCCTATTGTGAGTTAAAAATAGTACAGCCTCCACAAATCGATTAAAATACCATTTTCCGTTTTCTTACCAAAAGCCAGATTACTATAGGGGCCCCTATAATGGAAGTGATAGCGTTAATTGGCAGTACATTGGCCGAAGTGGGCCATTGGGCAATGGTATCGCATATTAGCATTAGAATGGCACCGTAGACCATTACTGCCGGTAGCAGTATTCTATGGTCAGTGGTATTGAAAATTTGACGCGTTAAATGGGGGACCGCTAACCCAATAAAGGCTATGGGGCCAGCAAAAGCACTAGCGCCGCCAGCTAGTAGACCGGTAGCTATTATAATGGAATAGCGCGATCTTTTTATATTTACTCCCATACTTCTGGCATAATTCTCACCCAATAAAAGGGAGTTTAGTGGCTTTATAGATATAATACTGATGAACAGGCCAATTACTATTATAATAAATAATAGAAGCAGTTGCTGCCAAGAAAGATTTCCCAAGCTACCAAAAGACCAGTAAATATATTGCTGTAATTTTTCTGCTGTAGAAAAGTAGGAAAGCACACTTACGACTGCTGCGGTAAGACTACCAAACATTAGGCCAATAATAAGTAGTGCCATGGTGTCTTTCACCCTAGAGGCAACTAACATTACTGCTAGTAGTACTAAAAAGCTTCCTATACTGGAAGCCAGGGCAAGAGAGATGTCGTTTACGATCCCAAAAGCAAATATTCCATTAAAGAGGGAAGCGCCCATAATTAGTATCGCAGCTCCAAGACTGGCGCCAGAGCTTATTCCAAGTACAAATGGTCCGGCTAAAGGGTTACGGAATAATGTCTGCATAAGCAAACCACTTAAAGCTAGTCCGCTACCGACCAGTATGGCTGTTAACGCCTTAGGGATTCTATAATCCCAAATAATATAGGCCCATGAAGCCTTTTCCGTAGCGCTACCTAATATGGCGTTTACCACCTCTGTGAGGGGTATGGATACAGAGCCAAAGCTGATGTTTACCATAAAACAAGCAAGTAATACTACAACCAGCAGTATAAAATATAGAGTATATGATTTTGAGCGAGGCACTTAATCCAGGGGTTTAAAGAAAACTGAGTTGTGTTCCGGAAGTAGTTCCGGATGAAAGATATGGATCAGGTCCTTTAGGACCAGATCTGGCCGGTTGGGTGCTAATTCAAAATAAAGCATACCTTCTGTAGCACCCTTGGTACTGGCGTAGGTGTATATCTTCTTGTTTTTATAAGGGGAGAATTGGGAATAGTGTCTATTACTGTCCATCATCCCGTCATAACTTGTAAACTGGGAGGGTGATATCCAAAAATCAGCATCCTGCCCTTTCTCTAAAACACTTTCTAAACTAAGGGAGAGGCTACCGGTTTCTTGAGATTCTTTCCAGAGGTAATCTGTATTGGCGTCTTCCAGGAACTGTGCTCCCCAACTTTTACCCCCTGGAAGGTACCATATATCTTTATAAAGAGCGCCACTTAATACTGTAGGGCGTGCTTTCGCCTGTTGTGCCAAAAGCTTAGTACGGTTATAGCTATTTGCAATAGTAGAAAAAATGGAATCTGCTTTTGCTTCCTGCTGAAAAAATGGTGCAAAAAACTTAATCCATTCTGCTTTTCCCAAAGGGGTTTCTTCCGTCCATTCCCCATTATAAACCACTGGCACACCTGCCCTCTGAATGGTTTCATAGGCTTTGTTTTCGTTATTGATCCCAAAACCCACTACTAACTCGGGTCTTAGGGCAATTACCATTTCTGTATTTAAAGCTTCATTCTGACCCAAATCCTCAACGTGACCTGCATCTATACGCTTCCGTGTTTTTTCTGAGGAAATATACTTAGTATCGGGAAAGCCTATTAGTTTCTCTGTTTGCCCCAATGCGTCCAAAGCAGGAATGTGGGTGGTAGAGGTTACTACAATATTTTCTACAGGTACTGGAACGATGGCTTGGTACGCATCTCTGTCTAAACTAATAGAGGGTAGTATGTCCTTAGGAACTAGGGCGTAGGTAAATGTTGCTTCGGAATTGGGCCATGGTGAGGTTATATTGATAAGGGTTATTCCATTGGTTAGTTTTTCCATGGTAAAACCCTTAGCGTATTCTATGTTTATAGATGTTGTTACCTCACTGGGAATAGTTCCTTTTTTCTCCCGCTTACAAGACAAAACTGTTAGCACTACTAGTAAATATATTATTTTATTCAAAAGGGCTATTTTTAATTGTACAGGTTCAAAAGTAGTATTAAATTTTTTGACCAAAGCATTTTGATAAGATTCCATAGCTCCTAAAGTATATTTATTTTATGTAGACTCCTTCTGGGCTAAAGGAACCTCCGCTAAAATATAAAACTCAATAATTACCCTGCCCAATTTTAAAAAATGAGTTAGCTTCGCAGCGAAATTTGGTTCCAATCCCTCTTGCAATAGGAGGGTAAGATTAAATGGGAATTCAGTGAAAATCTGAAACTGTTCCCGCAACTGTAAGCATTGTCCGAATTACTGTGGATGGCTGTCATTTCTTCTAAAACCACTGCCCAAACATCACGGGTGGGAAGGTATATGATAGTACGCAAGTCAGGAGACCTGCCAAATTCGAAAAATTATAATGTTAAACTTTCGGGACAAAGGTTTGCGTATGGGTACAGACATGCAACTCTCCCGTTTTTTGAATTGAACGAATAATGAATAAAAATTTTATTGGTTTGTGTGCAGCTATATTAGCTTATACTGGAGCAGTAGCTCAAGAGGAGGTAAATATCCAGCATTTGGACGAAGTTGTGGTGAGTGATTCCCGATTTGAACTTAGTAGGGAGAATTCCGGAAAAACGGTGATTAAGATTTCTTCAGAAGAGATAAAAAGAAGTCAGGGAAAAACCATCGCTGAAATCATCAATTCTAAAAGCGGATTTTCCCTTGCCGGGAGTAATGGGAAGGAAGGTACTGTTTTAGGTGTTTATGCCCGTGGAGGTAGAGGCAGACAGGTTTTGGTTTTGGTTGATGGGGTTCGTATTTCTGACCCGTCATCTGTAAATCAGGAATATGATTTAAGATTACTTTCCACTTCAAATATAGAATCCATAGAAATTATTAAGGGTGCGGCAAGTACCTTGTATGGTACCAACGCAGCCACTGCGGTTATCAATATTACGACAAAAAAAGTCTCGGAAAATAAAATTTCCGGAAATTTTCAATCGAGTATGGGTACCAATCATACATCCGAAGATCAAAACTACGATATAGCAGATTTTTCCAATAATGTTTCCATTAATGGTACTTTGAACAAGTTTAGCTATAATGTTGGATTCTCTAATCGATATTCGGAAGGGATGTCGGCATTGGTTACACCCAACAATGAAGAGGATGATTTTTCCAATTTTGCTGCGGATTTAAAATTGGGATATGCCTTTTCCGATGAATTTAAAATTAGAGTCTATGCGAATCAGACCAAGACCAGGGCAGAGTTTGATGAAGCCTATGGAATGATCGATGCTCCTTATGTGTTTCTTAGTGAGCAAAATAGAGCCGGATTATCCGCGGAATATAAGTACAATAAAGGCGCTTTGGTACTTAATACAGCCTTTAGCGAGTATGAATCCGATATTGAAGATGGTTTTCCTACTATTTATAAAGGTAAAAACAGGGTTTTAGATTTTTATAATAAGTATAGTTTTAATAATAATCTACATACCATATTAGGCCTAAATTATATCCATGATGAGACGGAGTATTCTGAGGTTCAGGATTTTAACATTGTAGATCCTTATGTGAACATGGTATATGTGTCCGACTTTGGTTTTAATTTAAATACAGGCATGCGCGCTAATAATCACTCTGAGTATGGATCCCATTTTGTTTATAATGTAAACCCGTCATTTACTATTAAAAATTCCAACGGTTATGTTAAGGTGATGGGGTCTTATGCTACCTCATATATTACGCCTAGTTTAAATCAGCTGTTCGGTAATTTTGGGGCCAATGCAGATTTGAAGCCCGAGGAGAATCGTACTGTGGAAGGTGGATTGGAATACGCTTTAAATACTGATTTTAGAATAAGCGCACTTTATTTTAATAGAAAAGAAAAGAACTTTGTGTATTATGGTAATGCAGGTTATGAAAATGCAGATACTACAATTGATGCTAGTGGGGTAGAGGTAGAGCTGAATTGGACCCCGATAACCAATTTTAATCTTGGTGCTAACTATACGTTTACGGAGAGAGAGGGAGATAATGCTATTCGTTTACCAAAACACAAATTAAATGCTTTTTTAGGCTATGACTTTTCCAAACGTACCAATGCAAACCTAAACTTTTCCATGACCGGAAAACGTACGGATACCGATTTCGGAACTTTCCCATCTGTGAATGTTGACCTGGCATCGTATTCTCTTTTAGATTTTTATATAGCACACGAAGTGATAGCGAATAAATTGTCCTTTTTCTTGAATGCAAGTAACCTTCTAAACGAAGCGTATACAGAAATTCTAGGTTATACTACTAAAGGAAGAAACATCAGGTTGGGGTTAAATCTTAATTTATAATGCGTTTTGATTGATGGGGGTAGTTGATACTATCCCCATCAGGTTTTACTGGTGTAGGTTATATAAAAAAATGGGCCGGTTATATTGATAAATCGATAAAACGGGCCCGTCTTTGTTTTAAGTAAGTTTATTGGAGCGGTAAGCTTTCCATTTTATCTAAATACATATTGTCTTTCGTGGGAGTGAAGAGTTTAGAGTTGGAGATTTCTTCTACGGTCATTGGACTTGTGTAATCTCTTTTGGCAGTTGTTCCTGTAATTTCTTGGATTGCCCTTGAAAAAAGGGTCTCATTGGGATCCCCTAATACTCCTAAATTAGATAGGTCTTCACTAATTTCTATGTTTGGAGCAAGACCAGTTGTATAATCAGAGAATCCAACTGCGTTCTCATTACGTCCCATAAGTGGCTGCATTGCCCATTTATGGTTAGGGTTGATTTTGTTTTCCCGGGCAGGGCTATAGATATAATCGTTTGCTATATCATCCACCATGGTAACAGAAAACTCATTTTTACCTCTTGTTCGTTCTCCTATATGAATAACATCTACATAAGGTGCTAATCCGTTCATAACTAGTTCACTGGCGCTTGCAGAGCTTCTTGTGGCCAACACATATACTTGATTGAGATTTAGAGAATTTATTGCTGATCCCTTATCGGTTTTAGATGCAAAGTGGTCTTCGGAACTGTAGGTGGCTTGTTTTTTATCATTCCAACGTTGCCTAATAAAAATTTCATTGGTATTGGTGCCATAGACCATACTAGCTAAAAGCCTTGCGCTATTTACCGATCCCCCAGGGTTATACCTGAAATCCAAAACTAGTTCCGTTACACCTTCGGATTTAAACTGTGCGAATACCGTATTTAATTCCTCGTTAAACCCGGCGGTAAATCCGTTATACATGAGGTAGGCAATTTTAGTGCCCTTTACTTCTACTGTTTTTGCGACCAGGATAGGGTTTTCTACCAATCCTTCCCGTTTGGTTAGGGTTACTTTTCTGTTACTGTCGGTAATCACGTTGCCGTTAATATCGGCCATACCTAGCGTATAGGTGTCGTTATTACCAAAAAGTAAATTTACGTAGTTAGAATCTGTTAGTTTAGTGCCGTTTACCCGATTAAAAATCTCTCCCCTAGATATATCTTTGGAAGCTGCATCAGAGTTAGGGATAATATACCGTACATAGCCAAAAATATCGGGACTTCCTTTAAAACGTGCTAAGCCAAATTCCATTCCGTTGCTTTTAGAGATGCCGTTTAAAGAGTTTACCAGCACTCTGTAATCTTCTTCTAAAAAGCTAAAACGATCTATAGCATTAGCCTCTCCTACAATTTTTATATGACGGTAGCAGGTTTGGAAAAAAAACTCTTCTGGGTCAGTATATTGCTCCAAGTAATCTACATACTCTTCATTAGTCGCAAATCTACTATCTCCTAGGTTAGGGGCATCTGCCTGCCAAAAGTACCATTGGTTTAATCCCTGCCACATAAAATTTTGGACCTCTGAATCTTTTGGGTAAATAAAAGCGTCATCATCTTTGTCCGTACAGGATAGAACTGTAGTAACGAGTAGTAGTGCAAAAAAATTTCTCATAAAAATTTGGCGATGGCCCTATAACATTATAAAAGTTGGGTAATGTTAACCAATTTACCCTTCATCAATACACCTTTATTATTGTTTTTTTATAGGTAATGGCGTTATAAAGTCCATATACATATTGTCCCTCGTTTTGGTGAACATCTTAGAACTGGTAACCAATTTTACAGGATGATGGACGGTGAAATCCATTTTGGCGGATATACCTGTGATTTCTGATATGGCTTTTTTTAATAGGGGCTCATTCTTGTCTCCTAAAATCCCTAGGTTAGACAAATCTTCTGCTAATGCGATATCCGGTTGTAGTCCATCGGTATAATCAGAAAATCCTACTGAATTCTCATTCCTACCAATTAGGGGCTGTATGGCCCAATGATTGTCGGGATTTATTTCGTTTTCTCTTTCAGGATCATACACATTTCCATTATCAAAATCATCCACAAAGGTGACGGAGAATTCGTTTTTTCCAGTTGTTTTAGTGCCAATATGTACTACATTTATATAAGGATCCAAGCCGTTAATTACCAGTTCACTCGCAGAAGCGCTGCTTCCGGTGGCAAGGACGTATACTTTATTAAGTCCCAACGAATTTACTGGACTACTTTTATCGGTTTTGTCCGAGAAATAAGTGTTAAGATCTACATTACTATTTTCATAACCTTCTTGTAATCTTTCGTTATATCTCGCCTTTAAGAAAACTTTATCGGAATACGGTCCATAAACCATACTGGATAACAACACTGCAGAATTCACGGATCCTCCAGGATTATACCTTAAGTCCAACACTAAGTCTGTTACTCCTGCAGATTTAAAGGTGCCAAAAGCATCGTTAAGATCCTCATCAAATTCGTTTGTGAAGCTATTATACATAAGATAGCCAATTTTTCTGCCGTTTACCTCCAAAATTTTGGCAATGTAAACTGGATTCTCCGTTAAATCTGCTTCTTTGGTCAGGGTAACCTCACGATTTGTATTATTTATGACGTTATCAGAAATGGTGGCCATATTTAGGGTGTACGTGTCATTTTCCCCAAACAGGAGTTCTTCATAATTATCCAAGTTTAAGGTTATACCATTTACACCTGTGAAAAAGTCTCCTCTTTCAATCTCTTTGCTAGCCGCGTTAGAATTAGGTACTACATATCTTACATAGCCAAATACGTCATCGCTATCCGCGAAAAGGCTAAGTCCAAATTCCAAGCCGTTGCTTTTGGAAACTCCAGAAAAGGCTTTAGTGAGCTCTTTATAATCTTCAGAATAGAAACTGAATCGATCCTCAGAAAAAAGAAGTTTTTCAGTATAGAATTTTCCAGGATCTTGTTCAGATTCCAAAAACTCCCTGTATTCTGATTTTGTGGTAAACCTGTCATCTGCTAGGTCCTTTACATCGCTCTGCCAAAAATAATAAAGGTTCATGGTTTGCCACATAAAGTTCTGTACCGTTACATCTATCGCTTCTACTTCAGGTTCTGTTCCCGGCGCCACTGGTTCAGGAAGTACTTCATCATTTTTGGTACATTGGATAAAGAGTAAGCTCATTCCCAGTACTGCTAAACTTAGATATTTTTTCATTGTAAAGATTAAGATTCTACTATATTAGGGTAAACAAAAATCATTCCAACGTAAAAAATATATTGAAGTCGGGGGAATAATTTCTATATATACGGAATAAATACATATTTGGTTTCTTTGAGCGTAAATTACGAACATTGAAAAGAAATAAAAATAAAACGTAACAAAAGCCGATTTATTTCGTCTTCCTATTGTAATCCTATTTTTGGGGATTGCAAAACAACCGGACCAAATGCAACAGACAGAGTTTTTAGATGTGGTACTTCCTTTTAAGGATAAAATGTTTAGGCTTGCTAAACGATTGTTAGTCTCTAGGGAAGAGGCGGAGGACGCCACGCAGGAAATTTTAATGAAGCTATGGTCCAAGAATAAGATAATGGCCAACTATAATAATGTAGAGGCCTATGCGATGACCATGACAAAGAATTTTTGTTTAGACAGATTGAAGTCGAAACAAGCGGGCAATTTAAAATTGGTGCACAGCAATTACCAAGACGAAAATGTTTCTTTACAATCAGAAATAGAGGTTAGCGACAGTCTTAGCTGGGTAGAGAAAATAATGGAGGAATTGCCCGAACAGCAAAAAATGGTGCTTCAATTAAGAGATGTAGAACAATATGAATTTGATGAGATTGCAAAATTATTAGACATGAAGCCTACTGCAATAAGGGTAGCACTCTCCAGAGCGAGAAAAACGGTGAGAGAAAAATTAGTGCAAAAACATAATTATGGAATTGGATAGAATAGAAAAATTGTTGGAGAAATATTTAGAGGCTACTACGACAGTTGCCGAAGAAGAAATAGTACGGGATTATTTCGCAAATGAGGATATTCCGGGGCATTTAAAATCTTACGCACCAATGTTTCACTATTTTTCCGCTGCCAAGGAAGAGCGGTTTACCAAGCAGATGCTGCCAAAGCCTAAACGGCAGAGAGGTTATTTGGCATGGGCCTCAATTGCTGCAGCAGCAGTTTTAGTGTTTGGCATTTATTTTGGTACTGTTTACTATAATCAGCAAGAGCAGAAAAAAGCGGAATTTGCTTATCAGGAAACTAAAAAAGCGCTTAGCCTGTTGGCGGCCAATTTTGAAAGGGGTACGGAAAAAGTAGCCTATTTAAAAGAATTTGAAGCAACAAAAGAAAAAATATACAATAAAAATTAAATTATAAAGAGATGAGAAAAATTATCATAATTGCAATATTGGCCGTACTTCCATTTTCTGGGTTCTCGCAATCCGTGTTCGATAAATTTGAAGATTTGGATAAAGTAAGTGCCGTGGTGGTAAACGAAAGTATGTTTAGGCTTCTAAGTAAAATAGATGTTGAAGTAAATGACCAAGAGGCACAAGATTTTATGGACATAGCCCAGAACTTAAAGAATTTAAAGGTGTTTATTACGGAAGATAAAACGGTTGCTGCCGATATGGAGTCTACTATGGCAAAGTACCTTAAATCTGCCTCTCTACAAGAATTGATGCGGGTAAAAGATAAGGAGGCCAATGTGAAATTTTATATCAAAAGTGGGAAGGACGAAGACCATGTGAGTGAACTGCTCATGTTTGTTACGGGTATAAAGAATGCTGGTGCCGAAATTAATGATAGAAAAATTGAAACTGTATTGTTGTCGCTTACTGGAGACATAGATTTAAACAAGATAGGGTCGCTAACCAAGAAGATGAACCTGCCAAGTGAATTAAATAAGGCTGGAAAGAACAAGAAGTAGGGTAATTATACAGGGTAGTCCAGAAAAGGAAAGCACTTGTTTTTAACCACAGGGATTATAAAATAAATTTAATAAAAATTGAAAAAATGAAAGTGTTACTAACCCGGGGAAGTGCTGTACTGTTATTGGTTATGTTTCTTAGTTGCTCCTCTAACCAAAGCTTGCAAGAGTATTATGTGGATAATGCCGAGAACCCTAATTTTATATCCGTAGACCTCCCTGTAAGTCTTTTAAATTTAGAAAAGGCCAATTTAACGATGGAACAGAAAGAGGCGATGGAGTCATTGAGAAAACTGAACATCCTCGCCTATAAGAAGACAGGTGAAAATGAGGCCGATTTCCAGAAAGAGCGGTTAAATATAAGAGCTATTTTAAAAAATGAGAAGTTTACAGAGCTAATGAAAATGAATACTTCTTATGGAAAAGCTACAGTCAACTATTTGGGTGATGAAAATGCTATTGATGAGGTGATTATATATGGGGATAGCGATGATAAGGGGTTTATGGTAGTAAGGGTACTGGGCAAGGATATGAATCCTGTTAAATTGGTTCAATTTATCCAAGCTTTAGAAAAATCTGATTACAAGGGAGAAGGCTTACAGCAAATGGGAGCGTTTTTTAAAGGCGATTAAGACCTGCGCCTCAATTAATAAAAAAAACCTGCTTTGGAATTTTTCAAAGCAGGTTTTTTAGTTAAGATCACTTCCCTTTTTAATTGTTAAAGTCGAGAATTGTAAAGAGTGCAAATAACTGACATTAAAGAAGGAGATGGTTTATTCCCGCTCTTATATCCCCGTATAGTTCCGGGGAGTAATTTGCTTTAATTCCTTCTTTATCTCCTCGCTAACTTCTAAAGTATCTATAAAATGGGCAATGGAATCTTGAGTGATTTTTTCGTTGGTCCTTGTTAATCCTTTTAAAGTTTCGTAAGGATCTGGATATGCTTCCCTTCTTAGGATGGTTTGAATAGCTTCTGCCACAACCGGCCAATTGTTCTCAAGGTCTTGATCAAATTTATCTTCGTTCAGGAGTAATTTGTTCAATCCTTTTAAGGTAGATTGAAATGCAATTAGGGTATGCCCAAATGGTACACCTACATTTCTTAGTACAGTACTATCAGTAAGGTCCCTTTGTAATCGGGATACTGGTAACTTTGCCGATAAATGTTCAAAAATGGCGTTAGCAATCCCTAAATTTCCCTCGGAGTTCTCAAAGTCAATCGGATTTACCTTATGAGGCATAGCAGATGATCCTACTTCACCAGCTTTTATTTTTTGTTTAAAATAATCCATGGATACATAGGTCCAAAAATCCCTATCTAAATCCAAGATAATGGTATTTATACGTTTTAGGCAATCGAACAACCCTGCCAAATGATCGTAATGTTCAATTTGCGTGGTAGGGAAAGAGTGATATAATCCTAACTTTTCCTGTACAAATTTCTGTCCGAAGGCTTTCCAATCGATGTTTGGATAAGCAACTTTGTGTGCGTTAAAATTTCCTGTGGCTCCCCCAAACTTGGCTGCATTAGGTATTTCCTCCAGCATACGGAACTGCTCTTTTAATCGCACTGCAAAAACATCTACTTCCTTCCCCAATCGGGTGGGGGATGCAGGTTGTCCGTGAGTTCTGGCTAACATAGGGACAGCTTCCCATTCTTTTGCCAGTTCTTCTATTTTATTTAATACCTCTAAGTAATTAGGAACATAAACTTCATCCATAGCTTCCTTTATAGAAAGAGGGATGGCTGTGTTATTAATATCCTGGGAAGTAAGTCCAAAATGTATAAACTCCTTAAAAGCCTGTAGGCCTAGGGTATCAAATTTCTTTTTAATAAAGTACTCAACTGCCTTAACATCGTGGTTGGTAACCTTTTCAATTTCTTTAATTGCAGTAGCGTCTTCAGTAGTGAAGTTACTGTAGATTTCCCGTAATGCCGGAAACTTGGCCGTCTCAAAGTCCGACAATTGCGGTAAAGGAATTTCGCAAAGCGCAATAAAATATTCAATTTCCACTAAAACCCTATACTTAATAAGTGCTTCTTCTGAAAAATAAGGTGCCAAAGAAGCAGTCTTACTGCGATACCTGCCGTCTATAGGCGAAATGGCGTTTAATTTGTTTAATGACATTTTATAAGAAATTGGATGTTTTTAGAAAAGCGCAAAGATAGCTATAAGTTAAAGAGTATAAAAGCGATCCTAAAATAATGTTTAGGGATGGGAATGAAGGTCTTTACTCACTATGTGAAATTAAAATATCCTAACTATGGTTCAACAGTTATCGGTATTTATAATCCCATATATCCTTGGCTTACAATAGCGCATTGACTCTTGTGGCAACCATCCCAATTTTGCAAGTATCATCCTCGCCCTTGCCTGGTAAGCCCGACTTCCCTTTTGGTAATTTTGGTGCAATACCTGTCTCAATTCTGGCCAAATCCAATCAAATTTTCTGCCCAACAATAATAGACAGGTCATTGAATAGGCCTTTGCGGCCACCTTTTGTTCGTCTATCAGCCAATCAAAACATACTGTGGCCATTTGCGTGAAATGTTCGTTTTGGAATGCGTTGCATGTGCTGGGATCTTTATCTATGAAATAGGATTGGCATAAGTACTCGTAGATTTTTGCAATAGGTCTTACCGCAGCGTCGTGATGTGTTTTTGTACTATTCTCAAGTATGGCAGCTGTATGCGGGAGTAAAAAGATTAAGCGTTGCTTTGCAATAAATTCCATAACAGACCATGCCTTACAAGAAATAGGGTCGCTTACATTTAAAGCAATCTCCAGGAGGTTGCCTATATTTTCGGGATGGTTTATAACAAAGGCAGGCATTTTCATTCTCTTCTTCCTAGTAGCATCAATATGCTTTAGTGTTTTATGCTATTCTAAGCTGCTCACAAGACGTTATGTTATTTCAGTTTAAATCTAAAGCAGGTATAGATGTTACAATTTATCTTCAAGCAATTGTTGGGCCAGTATTTCCATTCCCTTTGTGGCGCTGTCTTTAATTATAGTAAGGTTGTTAAAGCTGTTTTCCCTAATATTGGGTTTAGGGTCTATAAAATAAATAGGGATGTTATTGGGTGCGTAGTGTACCAGATTTGCGGCTGGGTAAACTTGCATAGAAGTGCCTATAATTATTAAAATATCTGCATTGGCTGTTATGTCGGCAGCCTGATCAAGCAGAGGTACATCCTCGCCAAACCAAACAATATGGGGCCGTAGTTGAGTGCCCGCTGCACATAGATCGCCTAACTTTATATCTTGTTTGCATTCTACAATGCTATTAGGGTCATTGCTTCCTCTTGCTTTTAGTAATTCCCCATGTAAATGGAGTACGTTAGAACTCCCTGCTCTTTCATGTAGGTCATCTACATTTTGGGTAATGATATGTACCTTGTAATGGTCTTCTAATTTTGATAGGGAATGATGTGCCTGATTAGGGCTTACTTCTAGCAATTGTCTTCTTCTCTTGTTATAGAAATCAAGGACCAATCCAGGGTTTTTTGCATAGCCCTGGGGGGTAGCAACCTCCATTACATCGTGTCCTTCCCATAATCCATCGGCATCCCTAAAGGTTTTAATACCGCTTTCTGCACTGATGCCTGCCCCGGTTAAAACAACTATTTTTTTCATTTAAAAGAATATATATTTGTAAATCTAAGATTTTTTCTGAACATCAATAAGTATGGATATGATTGACCATGATCTGCTAGCGTATTTAGAAGGGTTTATTACCCCAAAAAGGAAGCAACGTTTTTTGGATATATTGGAAGATCGCACCAAGTTTATTACTGTTGCTGTTGAGGATGTGTATCAGATGCACAATATGAGTGCCGTAATCAGGAGTTGTGATATTTTTGGAATCCAAGAAGCACATTTAATCGAAAACAGATACGGCAAACGATTGGATAAAAGTATCTCTATGGGGGCACAGCAATGGGTAGATACTAAAAGATATAATACTACTACATCTTGTATTGAGGCTCTAAAAAAGGAGGGGTATCGTATTGTGGCCACAACCCCTCATGAAAATGGGGTGCTATTGCCCGATTTTGAGCTTAATGAAAAAACGGCCCTTTTTTTTGGCACCGAACGGGATGGATTAAGTCAGGAAGTAATGGATAAGGCAGATTCATACCTTACCATACCCATGGTTGGATTCACAGAAAGCCTTAATATTTCCGTTTCAGCAGCAATAATCCTACATAGGCTTACCAGCCTTATGAAAAAATCGGATTTAAATTGGCAGCTGACAGAGAAAGAAAAACTGGAAAGAAGGTTAGACTGGACCAAAAAATCGGTTCGTAGTGTAGCGGATGTTTTGGCTCGATTTTACGGAAGAAAATAATAGTATACCTATCTTTAAGTGAAACAATCCATTTAGGGGTCATGTTAACTTTACTGTACATATTACTGGGTATTATCATGGTAATTGTTCTCTTGGCTATTATTGCTCCAAAAACATATGATGTTTCAAGGTCTATTCTAATTAATAGTTCCAAGAAAAAGGTTTTTGATAATATTAAATTTTTGAAAAAACAACAGGAATGGTCGCCTTGGGCAAATAAAGATCCCAATATGATCAATACATTTACGGGAACAGATGGAGAGGTCGGTTTTGTAAGTTATTGGAAGGGGAATAAGGAAGTAGGGGAAGGTGAGCAGGAAATTGCCAAAATAGTGGAAGGGGAAAGTGTAGAAGGACAGCTCCACTTCTTAAAACCCTTTAAGTCCACTTCTAATAGTTATCTTATTCTTACTGAAAAAGCGATTGACGAAACAGAAGTAGTTTGGGGATTTAAAGGAAAGAATAGATTTCCCATGTCCGTGATGATGCTTTTTATGAATATGGATACAATGGTAGGAAAAGATTTTGAAGCGGGATTAAGGAATTTAAAAGTAATAATGGAAGAATAGATTTATTTTTTCCTAGATTGTTGTATGCCCTTCAAATAAACCAATATTTAATTATTATCTAGGTTATCTATATCTAGATTTGGATTATGGCATTCCTTGGATAGAATTTATAAATCAAGATGCTTCCTGAAACAAACTATCTTTTGCGGTTAAGCACCTTAAATTCTTCGTAACAACTACTAATCGCGTCTAAGATTTGAAGATCATTGGCAGTGGCAATAAAGGATTTGGAATAGTTGCAGTTACTTAATATGTCCTCAATATCTACCTTTTCTATCTGTAGTAGTTCTGTAAGGGTTTCTCTATCAAATTTGGAAGCTAGTAAGTCTCTAATTCTATCATCTTCCTTCATCTGGCGGAGCTTCTTCATTTGGTTAGGTTTCTTTCCAAAAAGATTCCTCAAGAGATCTGCTGGATTGAGGATGGCACCCAGAACCTTGGTGACCGCACTTGGATTTTTGCTCCCTGCCTCGTAACCCACAGATAGCCCAGAGATGCTATACTGAAACGCAGTATTTAGCGGTAAATTTTTTACATCTATTTCTAAGTAGCCGGTAAGGGAATAGGGTCTTACAATAACTTCTTCTAAAGCGTAGGCCAACTCGGTAAGCGATATTTTAGTGTTCTTAAACTTGAACATATCGTTGGTTACCCTCACTTTTTGTGATTTAAATCCTAAAAAGGTAAAGTATAAAGTGTCGTTAACCTGAGCGGTTATAGAGAATTCTCCCTCTTTATTGGTAATAGTACCAATTACCTGGTTGAGGTTTACCACGTGGACACTTTCCATAGGTTGGTCCGTTTGGGCATTTATTACAACAGCTTTAAGTTTTTTTATTTCGTCTTCCCTTTCAGTCTCTTGCGAGTAGCCAAAAGTAACAAAGACGATCAAGAAGGTCAATAAAAAGGTTTTCATGAAATAGAGCCAAGATTATAATTGGTAAACTAACTAAAAAAATACGCCGAAGCGTATTTTTTTAGTATACAATTAACTAATAGGAGTCACTTTTTCTTTGAGTCCTTCTTTTACCAGAACTACTGGAAGAGTTTCCTTTAGCAGGACCTCGGTCACTTCTTTTACTTCTGCTTCTATCGTTGTTTCGAAAATCTTTTCCGCCACCGCTTCTTCCTCCGAATCCACTTTTTCTGCTGTCGCGTCTTCCGCCGCCACCGCGTCTTCCTCCACCTTCACCACCTGGGTTCTTGGAAACTTCAACATTAACAAATCTTCCGTCTACCTTAAATTCAGTAAAGGTTTTTAAGATTTCTTCTGTGGCTGCAGCATCGGTATTAAAGAAAGAAAAACTTTCCTTAACATCTACTTTAAAGATATCATCTTGTCCTAGATTAACGGTATCCCTGATAAAATCTTTAAGGGACATCCAGTCATAGCCGTCTTTTTCCCCAACATTAATAAAGTATCTTACGTTACCATTGTTAAGTGTTCCGTTGCTTGTGTCCGACCCTCTATCGTCTCTCTCTCTTGAAGAGGCAACGTTTAGGTCTTTGGTTTTGTTATAATAATTGAAGAAACGAGTGAACTCTACGGAAACAATTTTTTTGATCAGTTCTTCACGATCAATTCCTTCAAGTACTTCATTAATAGCAGGTAAATAGTGGTCTACTTCCTTATTAATTTTGGTTTCTTTTATTTTATTCGCCAAATGGTAAAGCTGAATCTCACAGATCTCCATTCCCGTAGGAATGGTTTTTGCGATAAATGATTGCTTTATCTTACTTTCAATGGCTTTAATCTTTCGTAACTCACTTTTGGTAATAATTACCATGGAGATTCCGGTTTTACCTGCTCTTCCTGTACGACCACTTCTGTGGGTATAGGTTTCAATTTCATCAGGTAATTGGTAGTTGATAACGTGTGTAATATCATCAACGTCTATTCCTCTAGCTGCAACATCTGTTGCTACCAACATTTGTATCTGTCTCTTACGGAAAGAGTTCATAACCAAATCCCTTTGGTTCTGACTTAAATCTCCATGTAATGCACCTGCATTGTATCCGTCTTCGATTAGTTTTTCCGCTACTTTTTGGGTATCCCTTTTAGTTCTACAGAAAATAACCGAGAAGATGTCGGGATTGGTATCTGCCAACCTTTTTAAAGCAGGATATCTATCTCTACCACCTACTACATAATATTCATGCTGTACGGTATTGGTACCAGAATTTTTTGTACCCACAGTAATTTCCTGTGGATTGTTCATAAATTTCTTGGCAATAATTGATACCTCTTTAGGCATGGTGGCCGAAAATAACCAAGTAGATTTCTCTTTTGGGGTGTTGGAAAGAATATCTTTGATATCCTCAAAAAAGCCCATGTTCAACATCTCATCTGCCTCATCTAGGATACAGTAATCGATTTTGGAAATATCTACCAAACCTCGATTTATCATATCTTTCATTCTTCCAGGAGTAGCGACTATTATTTGCGCCCCTCTTTTTATCTGTCTGGCCTGATCTGTTATGCTTGCACCTCCATAAATGGCTACTACATTTAATCCCTTTTCGTATTTGGAATAATGTACCATTTCATTGGTGATCTGCAAACAAAGTTCACGGGTAGGAGAAAGTATTAATCCTTGGGTAGTTCTGCTCTCGCGGTCTATCTTTTGAATTAATGGAAATCCGAATGCGGCGGTCTTTCCTGTCCCAGTTTGGGCTAGGGCAACCAAATCCGTATCGCTTTCTAATAAAATTGGGATTGCTTTTTCTTGTACTTCAGATGGATTTTCAAATCCAAGATCTGAAATAGCATTTAATAGGGACTGATCTAGCCCTAATGCTTCAAATTTTGTCATAATATGTTATTAAATAATCGCAAATATGTATGTTGATCGGAGCGATTATTTTTATAACCTATTAAGACTCACTACAACACATGCTATACCAGCGGCGTTAATTAAAGCGGCAAAGGTAGTGTTTATTTTTAAATTACAATAATTTATTTTAAGTTCATTTCTAACCTTCTTAAAAGGCTAAAACACATCCATATATAGCTGATGTTATGCCCAGTGCGCCAAAAAATAATGATAAATAGATAAAATTGGATTGTAATTTTTTATTATCCCTTATTACAATACATACAGCACATAGTACTATGCAGATTTGAAAGAGTAATTTGGCGAAATTCATTTTTTGGGAGGCCTCCTCATACTTTTGTGTCATGGAGATCCATTCCTTTACGCCTATTATCTTTCCCATTTCTCCGTCCAAATCTTGAGCCCAATATTGGCGTGGAATATTGGAAGATCCTACAAGTAGTTCGGTTTTTTCCGCCTCATATTTAATGACCATAGATTTGGTATGGGCCATTATATTTTTAAAATTCTGATGTTTCTCTGGAGGTACTATCCCAATTTCCATAAAAGCTTTTAGAAAGTCCAATTCACTTTCCTTTAGGTTTTGCTTGATGCTTTTGGCTTGGTACCAGTTGGAGTAACTTACCTGTTGGTTTTGGGAAATAATGGTTTGTTCCTCTAGGTTGCTGTTGATTAATTCTGTAATGGCTAATAAGGCGGCAAAAGCAGCGATTAATATGCCCCCTATAGTTTCCTTGCTCTTAAAAAATATGTTTTTTTTCATCTTTGGAGTGGGGGGATATGTATTTAGGGGTGGTTTGTTTTAAAGAAAGCCAACAATTGTTGAGTTGCCTTGGCTCTGTGACTTATTTGATTTTTAATGTCTAATGACAATTCCGCAAAAGTTTTATCATAGCCATCTGGAATAAAGATAGGGTCGTAGCCAAATCCTTTTGCTCCTTTTCTCTCTGTCGCGAGATAGCCTGTTACGATACCTTGAAAAAGAAATTGTTCGTTATTGTAATTTAAGGCGATGACGGTTTTAAAATGTGCAGACCGGTTGGATTCTCCCTCTAGGTTAGTCAATAACTTATTTATATTGTCCTCTGTATTTTTTTGATCTCCTGCATATCTTGCGGAATGTACCCCCGGTGCACCGTCTAGGGCATCTACTAGTAGCCCTGTGTCATCCGCGAAACAGGAATACCCGTAGTTTTTGGTGATGAAATTGGCCTTTAGAATAGCGTTTCCTTCCAAGGTGGATTCGGTTTCCTCTATTTCTTCGTGGCAACCAATATCCTCCAAGGACAGTAGTGTTATTTCTGGTGGGAATAACTTTTGAACCTCTTGTAGCTTGTTGCGATTATTTGTAGCGAATACCAATTGCATTCCAATTATTTTTTATTGTTGTAGGGTAAGCTTATATAAATTATTTTGGTAGATTCAAAAGTAGTAATTTTATTTATGTTTTATTTTTAATGTATGAAATTAAAAATTCCACCATTGGTCGTTGTTATTTTGTTTGCTGGATTAATGTTTATTCTCGCAGAATATTTACCAGTCGGATATTTCGACTTTTTTGGAAGAAGCTATTTAATGCTCTTTTTTTTCGCTATGGCTGGAGTTATAGGTGTTATTTCTTTGGCTCAATTTTTCAGGGCAAGCACCACAATAAACCCCTCCACGCCTTCAAATGTATCCACACTAGTAACGCGAGGTTTGTATAAATATTCTAGGAACCCTATGTACTTGGCATTGTTACTTCTTTTGTTAGGATGGGGATTGTATCTGGGAAATGCATTTAATACTTTGCTTGCGGCCGGTTTTGTGTACTATATGAATGCTTTTCAAATTATTCCGGAAGAAGAAGTGCTGTTTGAAAAATTTCCTAAAGAATTCCAAAAATACTGTGTAGGGGTAAGGCGTTGGTTTTAGTCGAACTAACTTTCTGCTGGCTTTGCTATCGTGATATTCGGTTGCATGATGATTTTGTTTCTGAGGGTCATTTATATGAACATGGTGAGTATTAGGTATTTCACTTATATTTTGGTATATTAGCACTTTAGCTTATATTATTGTATATTAGCTTTATAGCTTATTAATATGGTAGCAATTATTACAGGTGATATAATTAACTCTCAAATAGATCAATCATCCGATTGGATGAGGGCTTTAAAAGCATACTTGGTAAATACAGGTGAGACTCCTGGGGACTGGGAAATCTATAGAGGAGATGAATTTCAGATAAAAACTACGCCAGAAAATGCATTGCGCATGGCTATACAGATTAAGGCCATTATTAAGCAGATAAAGCCTTTGGATGTTAGGATGGGCATAGGGTTGGGGAAGGTGACTTTTTTAGCAAGTAGCGTAAGTCAGTCTAATGGTGAGGCACACCAACGTTCGGGAAGAATTTTTGAAACATTAAGGGAGAAAAAGCTAAACCTTGCGGTAGTAACTGGGACCGAAAAAGAGGACAGGACCCTAAATCTCATTTTAAGCCTTGCGTTGGACTTTATGGATAGTTGGTCTGTAGTTTCTGCGGAAATAGTGCAGTTAACCTTAGGGAATCCAACCGAATCGCAACAACAAATTGCCGATCGTTTGGGTATAAATCAATCTGCAGTGAGTCAGCGCCTAAACCGAGCAAGAATGGATTTGGTGGAGGATCTGTTGCAGTATTATGAATCAGTAATCAAGGAAATAAAGGTATGATATTATTTACTACACTTTTATTGGCCCATCTAATTGGGGATTTTATGCTGCAACCTAACCGATGGGTGGTTCATAAGGAGGTCAATAAAATCACATCTAGTTACTTATACCTTCATACGTTGATTCATTTTGGACTGGTAATGCTACTGTTATGGGATTTAAATCTCTGGAGATGGGCGGTACTGATTGCTGTATCACATTATCTTATAGACCTTGGTAAACTGTACGCTAACCCTTATTTTAAGAACAAGGCCATTCCCTTCTTTATAGATCAACTATTTCATATTGCAGTACTTTATAGTTGTGCTTATTATTCAAATTTTATGGAGCATACCTTAAGTTTGATAAAAGAAATTGATTGGGCATTGGTAACGGCGGTGGTATTTGTAGGGTTCCCATCATCCATAGTAATGGCAAAGCTTTTAGGTGGGATGTCGGATAAGATAGAGTTAGATCATAAATCCCTTCCAAATGCCGGAAAGTATATTGGCATTATAGAGCGCTTGTTTGTGCTTACCTTTATCATTTTAGGGCGTTGGGAGGCAATAGGATTGTTAATAACCGCTAAGTCTGTATTTAGATTTAACGATCTTAAGGAAAGTAATTCCCGTAAGCTTACAGAATATATTTTGATTGGTACCTTATTGAGTTTTGGGTTGGCTATCATTACTGGTTTGCTTTATATGTGGACAAGATAAAGCGTTGTTTCTAATCTTAAATACCTATGAGTTCGGGTAGCAGGTCTTTTTTTATTATGGCTTTGGAATGGGCTATTGATTGGCGAAAATTACATGATTTATTTTGAGTAATGGTGATGCGGAATTGATGGTAATCTGCAGAGTAAAACCTTTTTTGGCAAGGTGCTTTTTAGGATTTGTTAAAATTATTGTTCCAAAACAATCATTTTCTTACTTCTTGGTTAAAAAATCAACTGTTCACTTAGTTTTTTATTGAGTTTAAGGCGTCTAACGATAATTATTCATACTTTTACTGCTTAATTTTTTTCACGCTAATATGGTTGTAGAAAGCAGAAAATATGTGTTTGATTTTGACAGTACTCTTACTAGGGTAGAAGCCCTGGATGTTTTGGCCGAAATCACACTAAAAGATAGAAGTGATAAGGATGAAATAATCGAGGAGATTCAAAAAATCACCAATTTAGGAATAGATGGTGATATCTCGTTTACGGAATCCTTGGAAAAGCGCATTAAGCTATTGAATGCCCATAAAGATGATTTGGTGGAATTGGTAGAATTACTGCGCCACAAAATTTCCAAATCAATAGAATCCAATAAAGAGTTTTTTGAGACCTATTCGGATGATATTTATGTGATTTCTGCTGGATTTAAAGAGTTTATAGATCCTATAGTGGAGGCGTACAATATTCCTGCAGATAGGGTGTATGCAAACACTTTTAAATTTGATCAAGATGGAAATATAATCGGTTTTGATGAAGATAATGTATTGTCCTCACATAACGGGAAAATAGAGTGCCTAAAAAACCTGGGACTTCAAGGAGAAGTTCAGGTCATTGGTGATGGTTATAGCGATTATGTAATGCGTGAGGCTGGTATTGCCGATAAGTTTTTCGCTTATACCGAGAATGTGCACAGAGAGAAGGCTGCAAAGAATGCAGATTATATTACGCCTAATTTAGATGAATTTTTATTTGTAAATAAATTGCCTAGAAAAATATCCTACCCCAAAAACAGAATCAAGATTTTATTATTGGAAAACATCCATTCAGATGCCTTTGACGCCCTTTCAGCAGAAGGTTTTTCTGTAGAGCTCCTTACTCATAGTTTAACAGAGGAAGAACTTATTGAAAAAGTAAAGGATGTCCATGTACTGGGAATACGTTCTAAGACCCAGGTTACCGAGAAGGTTTTGGAAGCTGCAGAAAAATTAATGGTAGTGGGCGCTTTTTGTATTGGGACCACCCAAATAGATTTAGAAGCATGTAAAAAAAGAGGGGTGGCTGTATTTAACGCACCCTATAGTAATACCAGATCCGTGGTAGAGCTTGCCATTGGAGAGATTATTATGCTGATGAGGAGTATTTTCCCTCGAAGTACGGAAATTCATGCGGGGGAGTGGAATAAAACTGCTGCAAACTCTAAAGAAGTTAGAGGTAAGAACTTAGGGATTGTAGGATATGGTAATATTGGTAAACAACTATCCGTGTTGGCGGAAGCCCTTGGTATGCGAGTCTATTACTACGATGTTGGTGATCAGCTTGCTTTGGGGAATGCTACAAGGTGCAATTCCTTGGAAGAACTTTTGAATATCTCAGACGTGGTTACCTTGCATATAGATGATAATAAGGCCAATTATAATTTTATAGGAGAGCGAGAAATCAATCAAATGAGAGATGGAGCGCTCTTTGTAAACTTATCTAGAGGTTTTGTTGTGGATATTGCCGCTTTGGCAGCTGCATTAAAAAGCGGTAAGATCGCTGGTGCTGCTATAGATGTATTCCCTGAAGAACCTAGAGGCAATGGTGAATTTTATACTGAACTAAAAGGTTTGCAGAATGTAATACTAACTCCGCATATTGGAGGAAGTACCGAAGAGGCACAACGAGATATTGCAGAATTTGTTCCCAATAAAATAAAGGATTATATAAATTCTGGGAATACTGTAGATGCCGTTAATTTTCCGAATATTAGATTGCCAAAACAAAATAATGCACATCGCTTTTTGCACATCCATAAAAATGTGCCTGGAGTAATGGCTAAAATCAACGAAGTTTTGGCGCGTTTTAACATGAATATTTCAGGACAGTATTTGTCTACAGATAGTGAGTTGGGCTATGTTATAACGGATCTGGACAAGAAGTACAATAAAGATGTTATTAAAGCCTTAAAAAAGATAGACAATACTATTAAATTCAGGGTGTTGTACTAATTGAAGTAGTACATTATATTAGAAAGACTCCCTGGGAACTATATTTGCCTTGATTTAATCCTTTTGGTAGGTAAAGTTCTCGGGGTTTTTAATTTTGAAATGTGATAGTTGTCTTTCTAATACTGGCATTTATCCTCTCCTTTGCGCTAATTAAAAATGCTTATTGATGATGGTAGGGTTCGTTTTTTAGGATGGTAAAAGCTCTATACAGCTGCTCTACCACAAATAAACGCACCATCTGATGAGAAAAGGTCATTTTGGATAAACTAAGCGACCCTTGGGACTTTTGGTAAACGGCATCACTAAATCCATAAGGCCCACCAACAACTAAAACCAACTGCTTTATTCCTGAGTTCATTTTCTTTTGTACATATTGGGAGAATTCTAAAGAGGTTTTCTGCTTCCCTTTCTCGTCTAATAAAATGAGGATATCTGTAGGGTTTAATCTATTTAATATGGCTTCCCCTTCCTTATCTTTTTGCTGTTTCTCAGAAAGATTTTTGGTGTTTTTTATATCGGGAACAATATCTAATTCAAATCGCACATAGTGCTTTAATCGATTTTGATATTCTCCAATTAATTGGATCAAGGGAGCGCTGTCCGTTTTTCCCAGAACAAGTAGCTTTATGGTCATGGGGCAAAAATAAGCTGCTAATTTTATTTACCATAAGAAAAATTAAAAATATAGATCTATCCTTATTTAGTTATCAACTAATGACAATCAGGCGATATATGTGGTTAACTAATACAGATCGCCAAAAGCGAGGGAAATCGGTACGTCTTTGGGTGTAATAAACTCTTTACAACCCAAACATTTTATTAAATTAGCATGAAAATAGTTGCGATATGATTTCAGAAGAACAATTTAGAACCGAGTTAGATCTAATTATTAAAAATGCTGTACGGGAAGATGTTGGTGATGGCGATCATAGTTCTTTGGCATGTATACCCCCCTCCGCACAAGGAAAAGCAAAATTATTGGTAAAGGATAAGGGGATTATTGCTGGGGTAGAATTTGCCCAACTAGTATTTCAATATATAGATAAAACCTTGGAAATTGAGGTTTTTGTTAAGGATGGTGAGTCAGTAAAGTTCGGAGATGTTGTGTTTCATGTTTCGGGTAATTCCCAAAGCATTCTTAAGGCAGAGCGCCTTGTGCTAAATGCAATGCAGCGAATGAGTGCTATTGCCACGAAAACCAATTATTTTGCAAATTTACTTAAAGGAACCGAAACCAAAATATTGGATACTAGAAAAACTACGCCCGGTATAAGGGCTTTAGAGAAATGGGCAGTAAAAATAGGAGGAGGGGAGAATCACAGATTTGCCCTTTACGATATGATTATGTTAAAGGATAATCACATAGATTTTGCGGGAGGTATTACCAAAGCAATTGAAAAGACCCATACATATTTAGCTGATAACCAAAAAGACCTGAAAATTATAGTAGAGGCTAGAAACCTAACCGAGGTTAAGGAAATATTGGCTTCTAAAGGGGTTTACCGGATACTGCTAGATAATTTCAGTTTAGAAGATACCAAAAGAGCTGTAGAAATAATTGGAGACGCCTGTTTAACGGAGTCCTCTGGAGGGATTAATGAGCATACCATTGCCAAATATGCGGCATGTGGCGTGAATTATATATCTTCCGGGGCATTGACCCACTCGGTTTACAATATGGATTTAAGCCTTAAAGCCATATAGATGTCAAAAGAGATTGAGGAAAAGCTAGAGAGGATACCGGTTCTTAATTTGGTAATAAGATTGCTGAAGAATATTAAATTACCGGGGTTTGAAGGCTTGTCATCCTACGATCTTATTGAAATGTATGTCTTTGGAATTATAAAGGGAGCGGTGTCTACAAGGGCCAGTGCTATTGCATTTAGCTTATTCCTAGCGCTATTTCCGTTATTGATATTTCTATTGACATTAGTTCCTTTTATCATTCCCTATGTCGCATTGGAAAACTCTAATTTTGATGCGGAATTTTTAGAGTTTTTAGAGGCTTTTCTTCCTACTGCTACGGGAGAATACTTTAGTGAAATCTATTTGCAGATAAAAGCACAGGAAAGAGGAGATCTCCTTTCTTCGGCGCTTGCCTTTTTCACCTCTATTTTTTTAATGGCCAATGGGGTTAATGCTATATTTGGCGGCTTCGAAACCTCGTATCACGTTAGTCCTAATAGAAGTATTGTAAGACAGTATTTAACGGCCTTAGCCGTTGGGTTGTTCTTGTCGGTTCTCCTTTTGGTAGGTGCCGTGGTATACGTTTATTTTGAGGCCTATATCTTAGGGGGGCTTTATGAAATAATACATGGTAAAAATGCCTTGAACGTAGATGAAAACGATTTTGCATTGGTGCAGTGGGGCAAGTTTGTATTTTTGGGACTTCTTTTTTATTTTATAACGGCAGTTTTGTATTATTTTGGGACCAAAGAGGGCAAGCAAGCTAAATTTTTCTCTGCAGGAGCTTCAATGACCACGCTGCTCTTTATTGTAACCTCTTATTTTTTTGGGGTGTATGTGGAAAAGTTTGCCCGGTATAACGAATTATATGGGGCTTTAAGTGGCTTGCTGATATTATTGGTTTTTATTTGGCTAAATTCAATCATATTACTACTTGGGTTCGAATTGAATGCCTCGTTAAATTCATTGAGAAAAAAATATAAAGTACATGGTAAAAAGAAATAAGTGGATAGTTGGGCTAATTTGTATGTTGTTATATATTCCTTCGGAAGCGCAGAGTGTTTTTGGGAAATGGAAGACGATAGATGATAGAACTGGGAATCCTAAAGCGATAATAGATATATATGAAGAGGACGGAATGATGCACGGTGAGGTTGTGGAAATTTTAGAACCGGGAAAGGAAGAGGCGGTTTGTGATAAATGTGAAGGGGAGAAAAAGAATCAGCCAATATTGGGGATGAAGATAATTGAAGATTTGAAACATGGTGGTGGTGGCGTATGGAAAGGGAAAACCTTATTTGATCCGGAGCAGGCAATGACTTTTAGATGTAAAATATGGCTTAATCCCGAAAATCCTGATGAATTGAAGGTAAGGGGTTATTTAGCATTTATTTTTCGTACACAAACTTGGATACGCGCAGAGGGATAGAAACGTATGGGAATGCCTTATTTTATCAATGTTATCTTACCTATTCCGCTGGAGAAGGAATTTACCTATAGTATCTCTCCTACAGAAGCGGAACTATTAAAACCGGGGATGAGAGTTGCAGTTCCCTTTGGTAAATCCAAAATATATACTGCTATTGTAGTTAAGGTGCATCAAACGGCGCCTACGGTCTATGAGGCAAAGGAAATTGATCAGATTTTGGATCAAGATCCATTGGTGACGCCTACGCAATTACGCTTTTGGGAATGGCTGGCGCAATACTACATGTGTACAGTGGGTGAGGTTTTTAGGGCTGCTGTCCCGAGTGCCCTTTTGCTAGAAAGTGAAACCCTGATCCTTAGAAACGAGAAAGCAATAATAGATGAAACTGACCTAAAGGATGATGAGTTTTTAGTTTTTGAAGCCTTGCAACATCAGTCGATTCTTAGGGTTCGAGAGATTAGTGATATCCTAGAGAAAAAGAATGTAATACCCATTTTAAATAGCCTGCTTGAGAAAAATATTATTTTCATAAAAGAAGAGGTCTACGAACAATATAAGCCTAAACTGGTACGGTATGTACAATTAGGAAAAGATTATAGTACCGAGGAAAGTTTGGAAGCATTGCTTCTTTCCTTATCTAGGGCTCCTAAGCAGCGAGACGTGGTGCTTTCTTTGTTTCAATTACAAGCGGTAACTAAAAAGCCTGTTAAGATTAGCGACTTAGCGACCTCTGCCAATAGTTCCAATTCCATTATTAAAACACTCATCGATAAAGGAATCCTTGAAGAACAGTTTATCCGGACAGACCGGGTCGTTTTCGAAGGTGGTCATGATCATGAGGCGCTAAAATCCCTGAATGAATACCAACAAAGTGCATTTGATGCTATAAGTAAGTCCTTTGCATTAGGAAAAGTAACTCTTTTACACGGCGTAACTTCTTCTGGTAAAACAGAGGTGTACGTTAAGTTAATCCAAGAGGTTATTAAAAATGGAAAGCAAGCCCTTTATTTACTCCCAGAAATTGCACTTACCACACAATTGATTTCCAGACTGCAAGCTTATTTCGGAGAAAAGGTGGCTGTTTATCATTCCAAGTACAATGTGCAAGAACGGGTGGAGGTGTGGAATAATGTGCTTAAAAAGGAAACAACGGCTCAAATTGTAATAGGGGCACGGTCTGCCATATTTCTTCCCTTTCAGGACCTAGGGCTTATTATTGTAGATGAGGAACACGAGAGTTCCTTTAAGCAATATGATCCGGCGCCTAGGTACCATGCAAGGGATGCTGCAGTTGTTTTAGGTAATTTTCATGGAAGTAATGTGCTTTTAGGGTCGGCTACACCAAGTGTAGAGACTTTTTACAATGTAAAGATTTCCAAATACGGTTATGCGCGGATTCAACGGCGCTATGGCGATGTGTTAATGCCAGAAATGGAGTTGGTGAATATCCGTGAGCAAACCCGTAAAAAAAGAATGAAAGGACATTTTTCGGAGCGGTTACTGGAAGAAATTACCGAAACTTTGGAAAATGGGGAGCAGGTAATCCTTTTTCAAAATAGAAGGGGGTATGCCCCAATATTAGAATGTACTACTTGTGGACATACTCCCCAGTGTCCAAATTGCGATGTAAGCCTAACGTACCACCAATTGCGTAAGCAACTGCGTTGCCATTATTGCAGTTATCACATTGCATTACAAACAAGCTGTCAGGCCTGTGGAAGTACCACTTTGGATACCAAAGGTTTTGGTACGGAACAGGTAGAGCAAGAGTTACAAGCCCTTTTTCCCACGGCGAAAGTTGGCCGTATGGACTTAGATACCACAAGAGGGAAGTATGGTTATGAAAAAATAATTTCGGCCTTCGAGCAACAAGAAATAGATATTCTCGTGGGAACGCAGATGCTAACTAAGGGACTCGATTTTAGAAATGTGAATTTGGTAGGGATTATGAATGCCGATACGCTATTGAACTTCCCCGATTATAGGGCGCATGAGAGAAGTTTTCAGTTGCTGACCCAAGTAGCAGGTAGGGCAGGGCGTACCCAGAAAAGAGGAAAGGTAATTATTCAAAGTTATGATCCAGATCATAGAATATTACAGCAAGTTACTACTCATGATTATGTAGAAATGTTTAACGAGCAACTCTATGAACGGGAACAGTTTAAATACCCTCCGGGCAATAGGATTATTAGAATTACTTTTAAGCATAAGGACTATAACAAATTGAATGAGGCGGCAGAGTGGTTTGCAAAATCTTTGCGGATTGGTTTTGGGAAAATGGTACTGGGACCAGAATATCCTCCTGTGGCTAGAATAAGGAACCAATATCTTAAAAATGTGCTATTGAAAATTGGGAATGATCATTCCTTGGTACACACAAAAAATAGCATTAAGCGGATTGAAAAATCCTTTAATGCTATATCGTTTTATAGGGGAGTGCGCGTTATCTACAATGTAGATCACATATAATTGATGTTATATTCCCTAGCGCTAGCCTGCCCGCTTTGTTTAGGCGGGCATTAAATTGTTACAGGTAGTTTCCTTTCGATGGTTCAAGGTTCAACCAAAAGTAACTGAATTAAAAATTATTTAACGCTTCTGCCAATTCTGTTTTCTTATTTCTACTTAGAGGTATTTGTTTTCCGCCAACTTCTACGTTTTTGCTGTTAAACTTCTCTATTTTTTCCAAGTTGACGATGTAGGATTTGTGAATTCTTAAAAACTTGTCTTCCGGCAATTGCTTTTCAAAAGATTTCATGGTAGATAGAATAACGATATTGGCCTCATCTGTAACTAATTTAATATAGTCGCCCAACGCTTCTATCCACTTTATATCATTAAGGATGACTTTGCGTTTTTTAAGGTTGCTTTTCACAAAAATGTGCTCTTCGTCTTCTACAACCTTATTAATTTGCTCGTATTTTGTTAACGCTCTTTTAACCGCAGCATCAAAACGGGCTAGTGTAATTGGTTTGTGTAGGTAGTCTGTTACGTCGTATTCAAACGCTTTAAGTGCATAATCGGGCTTGCCGGTTATTAGAATTACCTGAGGACTATTGTCCAAGGATTCCAATAAATCAAATCCCGTGATAATCGGCATCTCCACATCAAGGAAAATTAAATCGATATCGTTGTTCTTAATGCCGTTCTTTGCCTCTATGGCATTACTGTATTCCGCTACCAAAGCTAAATTGGGATGACTGTTAACTAACTTAGCAACTGCCATTCGTTGCATAGACGAATCGTCTACAATTATACTTCTTAATTTCATAGTTGGTTGATTTGTGGGGTTAAATCATCGACAAAGTACATAAAAATATAGCTGAACTGCAACAAAATTATTTAAATTGCTATAATTATTGTGTAAAATGACGGGGTTATTGGTTTTATTTGGTTTTGTTCAGGTTTAAATTCGGGTCGAATCCGTAAGTTGTTTAGCTATAACGAAGATTTATAGATTTTCTTGTAATTAGAACAAAAAATTCTTATTTTTGCGCACTTAAAAAAATTTAATAATATGAACAATTACGAAACTGTTTTCATTTTAAATCCCGTTCTGTCTGATACACAGGTAGAGGAAACAGTTAAGAAATTTGAGGATTTCTTAATTAACAAAGGTGCCAAAATGGTAGCCAAAGAAAATTGGGGCCTAAAAAAATTGGCCTATCCAATCCAAAAGAAGAAGAGTGGTTTTTACCATTTGTTCGAATTTACCGCAGAGGGCGATGTATTGTTGCCTTTTGAGCTAGAATTTAGAAGAGATGAGCGTGTTATGCGTTTCTTGACTGTAAAACTAGACAAACATGCTGTTTCATGGGCAGAGAGAAGAAGAACAAAGTTAAAAGCTAAAGCGTAAGGATTATGGCATCAATAGAACAACAAGCAAAAGGTAAAAAAGATGGGGAAATTAGATATCTAACCCCACTTAATATAGAGACCAGTACTCAAAAGAAATATTGTCGATTCAAAAAATCGGGAATAAAGTATGTGGATTATAAAGATCCAGACTTCTTAATCAAGTTGGTAAACGAACAAGGTAAATTACTTCCAAGAAGACTTACCGGTACTTCCTTGAAATATCAGCGTAAAGTGGCTGTAGCGGTTAAAAGAGCTCGTCATTTAGCTTTAATGCCCTATGTTGGCGATTTACTAAAATAAAAAAAATAGGACGATGGAACTTATATTAAAGGAAGATATACAGAACTTAGGTTTTAAAGATGACGTGGTAACGGTTAAGAACGGATTTGGTAGAAACTACCTTATCCCTCGTGGAATGGCTACCATGGCTACTCCTTCTGCTAAAAAAGTATTGGCAGAAAATTTAAAACAAAGAGCTCATAAGGAAAAGAAAGTGGTTGATGAGGCCAATAAAGTTGCAGAGAGCTTAAAACAGTTAGATATTAAGATAACTGCAAAATCTGGAGCAGGAGATAAATTATTTGGATCTATTTCCAATATAGACCTTGCAGCAGCTTTGGAGAAAGAAGGACATGCTATTGATAAGAAATTTATATCAATTGCAGGTGGTGTTATTAAAAGAACAGGACCTTATAATGCCCAAATTAGATTGCATAGAGATGTAATCGTAGATTTCCCATTTGATGTTGTAGCTGAGGCTAAAGGATAATAAATCCTTAATAACGAGATTAAAAGCCGCATTTTTGCGGCTTTTTTTATATTAAAGGGGTAAATACCCCGTGAGGGCTTGCCCCGGATAAATTTACATCTACATCGTCTGGATGTCCTCAATATATTTCAAATTTTGGTTGTGATTCCAGGTTCCCCGTACAGCTTTTAATTATTACCAACCTTTGATCCTTTTTAAGAGCCCTCTTAGAGAACTAACCTGAAGGAAGCAAATGCCACAGTTTCTATCTTTTAATAGGTCGTAAATAGATAAGGTAGCGGTCTGGATTAAAATTATTTCAGAACCTAACTAGTTTTCCTAAGATAGGAATAGGTTAACAAGGTATGGCGTGATGATAGCGGTTAATAACCCATTTATGCACATTGCTAATCCACCATAGGCCCCTGGTAGCTTTCCTTCATCTAATGCCCTTGCAGTGCCTATGCCATGGGCGGCAGTCCCTAGTGCTGCGCCTATCGCATTTTTGCTCTTTATTCCCAAAACACGTAAAATGGCAGGACCAAAAGCATTTCCAAAGATGCCCACAGCTATGACTATTCCAGCTGCTATATAGGGTACACCTCCAATTGTGTTGGCGATTTCTAATGCTATAGGGGTGGTGACAGATTTAGGCGCTATGGATCTTACAATTGGTTCAGAAGCTCCTAGAATTATAGCAAGGCTACAAACAGAAATTATACTCATGGTTCCACCAATAATTACAGCAGATACAAAAGGAATTATATTTTCTTTTATTTGCTCATACTTCTCATAAAAGAGAACTCCTAGGGCTACAACAGTGGGTCCTAATAAAAATCCTAAATATTGCCCGCCAACGTTATACGCTTCAAATTCAATCTCGAAAACGACTAAAAAGCAAATTATGGAAATAACAGAGAGTAAAACTGGATTAAAAAGAACAAATTTCCATTTACTTCCTATTTTTTTGGAAAAATGAAATGCCAATAGTGTAATCAAAATTCCGAAAAGAGGTAGCTGATAAATCTCACTCATTCTTTCCGAATTTTTGCAGGATTATCCCTGTTACATATAATGTTAGAATAGTACTAATGACCGTGCTGACAACAATTGCTATCCAATGCAGCTTTAGTATATCATAAAAGGTCATTAGGCCTACACCATAGGGAATGAAAAATAATACCATATACTTTATAAATTGATCTGATGCGGCTTTAACCTCCTGCAACTTTATAACCTTCAATTTTAGTGCAATAAAAATGGCTACCATACCAATTATGTTTCCAGCTATCGAAAGGTTGAATAGATAGACTATAACTTCCCCGAGGATTAAGAACAGAAATATATATAAAACTCCCTTAAACATTTTCTAATTGGTTAGATCAATTTATAAGTGGAATAAGGCACCTAGTAAATGCCTGCGTATAAACAATGAATCAGATAGTATGTATCAAAATGTAATTTTACGTTAAGTATATGGAAAAACAAAAAAACCTGAGAATGGTTTTACTAAAATTTAAATTAACTGTAATAGATTAAGCTGCTTCAACCTGGGTTTAAGGGATATAATTATAATATACGCTTTCATACTATAGCTATGGTCAATAAGTATATGCCCTTAAAAGTGAATTAGGAATATTTGTTTTGTTGTAATTCCTTCTTGTTGGGGGAGGTTGCGATTATACGCCAAAATTTTTCCATTATGAGACCATACCGGATTTGTAATTGTAAGCGGTGAGGGTTTAGTAAGGACTTGACCTTCTTTTTCTCCTATTTTTAAATGGATCAATGTGTTGTCCCAAATATAAATTAAGCTTTGGTTAGTTGGGTGCCAGCGTATACCACCAGTAACATCGGAAGGGTGAAAGGTTTGCTGTGCCGCTGATCCTCCAGTAGGAGGAATGGTGAAAACCTGTTTAATATTTTGATTGTCCCTAGCAATAAAAGCCAATAAACTACCATCAAATGAAGATCGGACAATCCCTTCACATCCAGGATAGTCACTTTCGGAGGTAAAGGTAAGTCTACGTTGTACGGTGCCTCTAGGTGGTGCAGGCATAGTGGTAGTTGTACCTTCTAAGGGGGCATCGCCAGGGATGCTGATGTTTTCTGGAATATCTACTACGAACACTTCATCTATGTCTTTTCCTTTTTCGTTTTTTACAGTACCAATAAAGGCTCTCGCCCGCTGTAGGCTACCATTGGTTTTTTGATACCCAGAATACCCTATCCAACTGTCGCCCGCGGCCCTACTGATCTGGTCGCTTCCAGGAACAGGATTAGGGACTACTGTTACCACTACTACGCTAAACCATTCCCCCGAGAAATCTTCTTCCCAATTGGGTTGGGGAACCAATACAGGAGTGTCCTTTTTGGAAACGCCAATGGTTCTTAAGTTATGGAGTAGACCTGAATCATCCTCCATTTTTTTCATAATGGCATCGTTATAGGTAAACCCCACCCATTGGCCGTCTCCACTAAATTCGTGTCGGTGTGTACCTCCACGCAATGCTCCTGGCGTAAAGGGTACAGCGGTATCCCTTGCATCCATATAAATGGGATGGTTTGGTTTATTGTCCTTTACAATTACCCCACTTCTGCGCCATTGTTCATAGGGATAATCTGGACTAGCATTTTTAAGGCCGTGGATAAATATAACTTCATTTTCCGTAGGATTGTAGCTTACTGCGCCTACGCCAGGACCGTAGGGGGTATTTTGTTTTAAATGGTATAAGACTTTCTTTTCCCCGGTTTCTATATGCACCTTTTCAATTTTTCCATTGGCTCCAATTCCCCCTTCTTCTGTTCTAGTATCGTATACCAACCATTTGTCGTCTGGAGAGAAATTATCATTATTATCCAAATCATGGTTTTGGGAAAGATCATTCGTGAGTTGATGTTCTTCTTTTTGATGCTTTTGGTCGCAGCTGGTTAATATCATAATAATCGTTATTATAAGTAATAGAGGCATTACAGGCAATAGTCTATATAGTTTAAAAGATTTTGATAAATCTATCATTTTCTAGGACGATATTACTTCGGGACTTAATTGATGTTTTTTGTTTTGGAGATTAATATAGTGCTGTTATCCTATCTATACGTTAAGTTTTATCTATATAAATGTAAGCAAGAAAAACCGATGCTTTAATAGTATCAATTAAGTTCACCGATTTATATAGGTACCCTTGATTTATATTGTATAAAGTTAGCCTCCTTGCGCCTCCCTAGAGGAATAATTTTCATCTATATAATTATTCAAGACGCTGATTATCAGGTAATAAACTTGACCAAAAATAAACGCCTACTTTAATTATCAAAAAAAATTATTGAAAATTTGAGCTGAATTTTCGTTAACCCCTCCTGAAAGGTCGAAACCAAAGGGAGCGAAAATTCATCATTATATAAACAAGTCCAGAAGAAGTCCGACCATTACAGCATGGTGTAATGACTTTTCCGGTATAAAGTGGAGGTCTTTTAAATATACACTTCTACCTAAATGATCTAAATACACCTTATAAACCCACCAAACTTATGTTGACTAAAGCTCGTACGCTCGTGCCCGCCCGAGGGAGGAACTCAAATCTTTATTCTAGTTACTCCACCATTGGTTCACTTATAATACCTAAATATCGTCCCATCCAATAGGGCAGGAGCCAAATATCCCCTGCAGAATACTCTTCTCCGCCATCATTCCCTACCTTATCTAGACGAAACATATTGCCATTATGACGTTGAACTCGCCTTTCATCTGGAGGTAATACTTCGGTGAGGGTCTGTTCTCTAAAATTGGGTTCTATAAAGGTGATGTCTTTTCTATGACTATTCATAATATCCCAAGTAACCAAGTCCATTGGGTGCTCTCTAAGGTACCACGCCGCTTCTTCCAGATCAAATTCTTGTGTGCCCGTTAATGCAGTCATAATATTCCAGGCCCCTTCTTTTTCGGGTCTTTCAATTTCCCAATGATCAATTATAGATTCTTTGAATTTTGTTTTAAGGGTATCGTTAAAAGCATACCTATACAATCCCCAATACCCTAGAAAGTACATTTCATCATCGGAATGGTTCCAGGATTCGGACAGCATTTTGCTCCAATCGTCAGCATCATCAGGAGCCATAGCCACATCTTTCATGGGCCACATTAAGTTGTCCAGATAACCGTGATTTTCCATAAGATCGAAGGCTTTTTCCTTATATTTTTCCTTACCAGTAAAATGATAGGCTGTTTGCAACATAGCTACAATATTGGAAGCATTAATCTTTCGATCCCCCACCATTTTGGGCCTTTCGTTTACATATTCTGGGTTCCAACGTCCCCAGGTGGTAGGTTTGCCATCAAAATCAACGAGGTACAAATCGTTCTTTACTATATGACTCATTAGGGTGTCTATCAGAACAATGGCACGGTCTTTCAGCTCATTATCCATAAGTTCGGCCATTACTCCATAGGCGAAAATATGTCCTATTGCTTCATCACTACTAGTAGTAGATTTCCAATCCCATTCAGGATCATCTGTATGCTGCCATCTTTCAGGGTCTCCCAAACGCTCTATATATCCACTTCGCTCATAGGAGCGGGAAGGAAATCCTGGCACTGGATTAATATCGAAAAGTCGCTCCATAGCATCCATAGCTTCCATACAGTTTTGCAATGCTTCTTCTGATTTGGTTACTGAATAACGGAATGCTTGTCCGGCTAAATACATGGTGGTCCATAGTCCATCATTATCGGAATCTGAGAGTCGTCCAGAATCAATATTTCCATTATCTAGATCTACCAAGGTGGAATTAAACCCTAAGCGAATGTGTCTATGTCGTACTTGTTTTTCAAAATATTGCGCTTTATCAAAGAGGGTCATTTCCTCAAAAACGATTTGACCCAGGCCGTCATCGGTTAGAATTAGGATAGAACCATCGTTCGCTTTTGAAATATGACGTACCATATTTCCTGGCAACCATCTTTTTCCGTAATAGTAATTATATTTGCCGTCCTCTTTTAGCATAAAGGCGCCCTTTGTGGATCCAAACCAAAGATTCCCATCAATGTTTTCTATACAGGTTATTTCGGTCCACGGTAAATCTTTATGCGTTTCACTAATTTTTTTTCCCGTAGCAGAAGCCACTTCTAGATATCCATCTAAAGTACCTATGATTAAATTGGCATTCATTATTGCCAAGGAGGTGAAATTCTCCCCTTCGACAATTTTTGTTTGGCTTTGTTTATTGGGGTCGAATGCGGTTACCGATTTTTTTCCAAGGATATAGTAGATACTTTTTTTATTATCGAATTCAATACTAATGACTAAATCATTGGCGACTTCCCCTTTCCATCCTTTATTATTCTTGCTCACATATTGTAGAGCGCTACCGTCGCTAATTAAAAAGCTAAAATCCCTACCTGCGGAAAATAGGGAGGCTTTGGGTAAATCGTGCTTCAGGTATAGTGTACCTGCCCAAGCATTGCTAAGGACCGCTTTATCATCTAAATATATAAACTGATCCTCATACAAGGTCATTGCTGTAATATTTTTATCGGTAAGAGGTCTATAGGTTTTGTCTTGCATAAGTATTCCTGGGTACAGAAACTGACCATCGTGCGTGCGCAGTACTCCTTTAGAGGAAGCAATCTGGATTAATTTGTTCCTATCCATATAGGCAGAATATAATTCAAGATCTTCATTATTAGACATATATTTTATACTGTAATCCTGAAAATAGGGTACATCCTTATAAACTGGCAAAGTTGCAGTGGAGCGTGTTTCGTTGGGAGCTTCTTTACAGGCAAGGGATAGTAATAGCAGTAGCCATACCGCATTTAGTAGATAGGTTCTCATATAGACATCATTTTAGTTGGTTAAAAGCGTCCATGGTTAAAGTGCGACTTAAAGGCGCGGACTAGTGGTGGAGCCTCGTATACAAATAAACCTGTTTTTAGGATGAGATACCTCGTATATGTTACGTGTTTTACATTAAATATTGACCTGATAAGTGGTAGGTGGGATTTTTTGAGAGTATCTGTGTTAGGATAGTTGCGAATTTAAAATATATTAAAGTAGGATTGGATCAATTTGGAAATGAGGCGATTTGTTAATTTGGTCATGTACTCGTGTATCAATGTAACAGTTGACCAATGTAGAAAAGTGCCAATAAGGGTGGTTTGGAAATGAATCAATGTATTGATATAGCAATTGACCACTGTGGAATTGTAGCAATAGGAAATTTGACGATGAGTTCCTTTGAAGATTTGGAGAGGTGTTAATGTAGCAATGTAATAATTGGTAATTTAAAAATGTGCTGATTTGCAGATTTGTAAATTGGTTAATTCGATGAATGCGTTATGGACCGTTGTATGAATTTCCCTGTTTACTGGTCACTGGCCACTGATTTCACTGCTAATTGTTCATTATTTTTGCTTACCGAATAAGGTTGCTAAAGCCGGCCATGCCTATCTACCAGCGGGATCAGCTACCGGATTATTGGAGATTGCGCTTGCCTGCCTTTAAGTAGGCGTGGTCAAAATCAGTTGTAATTGAGGGCAATTCATTTTGCTATAATCCTCAATTTTTCTCGATTGAGAAATCTCATCCTCTGGAGGAATTAATGTACCAATGGTGTTGGGCTACACGTGAAGCTTTCCAATTTTGGCAAAAGCCGTTATTCTAAATTGGCTAATAATCCCCGTGAAAACTTACGGGACCATTCATTACCATTTTTTAGATCTTATAAAAGTTGACCGTTTCTGGGAAGTAAGATTCATTGCTGGTATGAGTTCGCTAGTCAGGTCAATGTTATGGATAAGTGGTTTAGACAGGAAACCTAAGCCCTAGTTATGCACACAGATTCATTAATCAGAGAACAGCGATATTTTAGTAATCTTACAGTCTCATTACTACCTTCTATGCACTTTGTACAAACGTAAGCTCTGTTGTAGTTTTCTATCCCTCCGGCTTGCACTTTTGGGCAAACCACCTTCCTGCCAAATAAAGGAAGGTGCGTATATTTTTTTCTTTAGTAGTGGTCAATCTGTATTAGGGACATTCAACGTTCAAAAATCTCAATAGGCACTACTTTATACCCACGCCTATCCCAAATCAACAATCACTTAGGAATACCCCTACTGCGAGTCCGCCTTCCGAGGTCTCCTTGTATTTGGTGCTCATATCCTTGGCTGTTTCCCACATGGTGTTCACTACTTTATCTAGTGGAACCTTAGCATTGGCAGGATCTGCATCTAATGCCAATTCTGCGGCATTTATGGCTTTTATAGCACCCATACAGTTCCGTTCTATGCATGGTATCTGTACCAAGCCTGCTATAGGATCACAGGTGAGGCCTAGGTGATGTTCCATAGCAATTTCCGCTGCCATGAGGACTTGCTCTGGAGTACCGCCCATAAGTTCGGTTAAGGCTGCCGCTGCCATAGATGAGGAAACGCCAATTTCTGCCTGACAGCCACCCATGGCGGCTGAGATAGTGGCACCTTTTTTAAAGATACTGCCTATTTCTCCTGCAACGAGTAAGAATTGCTTTATATGTTCAAAATCAGCTTCATGGTTTTCAATGACCATATAGTACATCAGTACTGCTGGAATTACTCCGGCGCTCCCATTCGTTGGTGCAGTTACCACTCTTCCTAAAGAGGCATTTACCTCATTTACGCTGAGTGCAAAACAGCTGACCCATTTAAGGATTGATCGAAATTTCACCTCTGTTTTCCGAATGGTCTGCAACCATTCTTCTGGCGTAGAGTAGGGTAGGTTGCCTTTTAATTTTTCATGGGAATCGTATGCACGTCGCCTAACATTGAGGCCCCCTGGTAAATGTCCTTCGGTATGGCAGCCGGTGTACATAGAAGAAAGCATCGTATCCCAAATGTGATGTAAACCTTGGTCTATTTCTGCATCGGTGCGTAAGGAGCGCTCATTTTCCAAGACTATTTCTGAGATAGATTTATTTTCCGTTTTGCAAGTTGCCAACAGCTGTACACCATTTTGTATGGGGAAGGGAAACGTTTTAAAAACTTCTTTTTTCTTTTTGGAATTGGCCATTTCTTCCTTTACTACAAATCCGCCTCCAATAGAGTAATAAGTTTCCGCTATTTTTTTGCCATTCGCGAGAGTGGCAATAAAGGTCATTCCATTCGCATGGAAAGGAAGGAATTCCCTAACAAATACAATATCCGTTTTTGGGTCGAAGGAAATTTCTAGGGTTGTATCTAAATGAAGTGTTTTGCGATCTTTAATTTCTTGGATAATCCCTTCTATACTTTCTATAGGAACGGTTACTGGATCGGCACCTGTTAATCCCATCATAATAGCGATGTCCGTAGCGTGACCTTTTCCGGTTAGGGCCAAGGAGCCATAGGCCTCTACCCTGAGACTTCTTATGGAGTTGAAGACTTTCTTTTTCTTTAGTTCCCCAATAAATCGCTCACCAGCACGCCAGGGGCCTAAGGTGTGGGAACTGGAAGGTCCAACCCCAATTTTCAGCATATCGAAAACACTAATACATTCCATCTATATTACTATTATTTTGGCAGTAAAGATAGGATTATAGTACCTATGAATCAATTTAGCCATGAATCAATTTTTCAATTTGATAATTTGAAGCGTTATAGATGAACCGAAGTAGAAACGCACCAATTGTATATTGTGCCAATAAGTTTTATTTTACATACTGTCCATCTTTCTACTCACATCTCACATCTGAATATTGTTTTTTCGCATTAGTGATTGCAATGTATAGCTCCCATTTGCCGGCCTACTAGGGGCGGTTAATGGGACTAGCAATGAAAAGCACGACCCTTTGGCTTATTTATGCCAAAGGGGAATGCCCAAATAGGTATGAAAAATCACTGAAATAAGAGATAAATTAGGGTGAACTGCCACCTTGTCATATTTATTTGTGATGGCACAATCCTTGTCTTATTAGTGACGAGAACAATTAAAAGAATTTATAACATAACATAGTAAATACATAAACATGAGTAAAATTATTGGAATAGATTTAGGAACAACAAACTCTTGTGTTTCCGTAATGGAGGGTAATGAGCCTGTTGTGATCCCAAATGCAGAAGGTAAGAGAACTACTCCATCTGTCATTGCTTTTGTAGAGGGTGGTGAGATTAAGGTTGGCGATCCTGCAAAAAGACAAGCAGTTACCAATCCAACGAAAACCATTTACTCCATTAAACGTTTTATGGGGAATAAATATTCGGAATCTAATAAAGAGGCCGATAGAGTACCTTATAAAGTGGTAAAAGGAGATAATGATACCTCTAGAGTAGATATTGACGGTCGTTTATATTCACCACAGGAATTATCGGCCATGATTCTTCAGAAAATGAAGAAAACGGCTGAAGATTATTTAGGTCAGACCGTTTCTAGGGCTGTTATTACGGTTCCTGCTTACTTTAACGACGCACAAAGACAAGCTACTAAGGAAGCTGGTGAAATTGCCGGACTTACGGTAGAGCGTATCATTAACGAACCTACCGCAGCTTCTTTGGCTTATGGTATGGATAAGAAGGATACCGACCAAAAAATAGTAGTTTTTGATTTTGGTGGAGGTACACATGATGTTTCCATTCTTGAATTGGGTGATGGTGTTTTTGAAGTATTGTCTACCGAAGGAGACACCCACTTGGGAGGTGATGATGTAGACCAGAAGGTAATAGATTGGTTGGCGGACGAATTTAATAGTGAAGAAGGTATAGACTTGCGTAAAGATGCCATGGCATTGCAACGTTTAAGGGAAGCTGCAGAGAAGGCAAAAATTGAGTTGTCGTCTTCTTCTCAGACCGAAATTAACTTACCATATGTTACGGCTACCGCTTCGGGACCTAAGCATTTGGTACGTACTTTGACCAGATCAAAATTCGAACAATTGATAGATGATTTGGTAAAAAGAACGATTGCTCCTTGTGAGTCGGCCCTAAAAGCAGCAGGCTTAACAAAAAGTGATATAGACGAGGTAATTTTGGTAGGGGGATCTACCAGGATCCCAGCTGTACAGGAAGCGGTAGAGAAGTTCTTTGGCAAGAAGCCATCTAAAGGAGTTAACCCAGATGAAGTAGTTGCAGTTGGTGCTGCTATTCAAGGTGGGGTTCTTACAGGAGATGTAAAAGACGTATTGTTATTAGATGTTACACCTTTATCCTTAGGTATTGAAACTATGGGTGGCGTAATGACTAAATTAATTGACGCTAACACGACTATCCCTACTAAGAAATCACAAGTTTTCTCTACTGCAGCAGATAATCAGCCTTCGGTTGAAATTCACGTACTGCAAGGAGAGCGTCCTATGGCGACCGACAATAAAACTATTGGACGTTTCCATTTAGACGGTATTCCACCAGCACAAAGAGGAATTCCACAAATTGAGGTAACTTTTGATATTGATGCTAACGGGATTATAAAAGTATCTGCTACAGATAAGGCTACTAATAAGAGTCAGGATATTAGGATTGAAGCTTCTTCCGGGTTGACTGAAGAGGAAATCAAGAAGATGAAAGCTGAGGCCGAAGCTAATGCAGAAGCTGATAAAAAAGCGAAGGAAACTGTAGATAAGCTGAATGAGGCGGATGGTATGATCTTCCAGACAGAGAAGCAATTGAAAGAGTTTGGCGATAAATTGTCTGCTGACAAAAAGAAGCCAATCGAGGAAGCTTTGGAAGAACTTAAGAAAGCGTATGAATCTAAGGATCTAGCTGTAATTACACCTGCTTTGGATAAGATTAATGAAGCATGGAAGGTAGCTTCTGAAGAAATGTACAAAGCGCAAGCAGAGGCACAACAAGGTGCACCTGCAGGGGCCGGAGCGGATTCTGCTTCATCTAATGGAGAGTCCAAAGAAGCCGATAACGTTGAGGACGTAGATTTTGAAGAAGTGAAGTAATATCACATCGCGATAATAACAAACCCCCATCATGTAATTGATGGGGGTTTTGTTTTTTACGGCCTATACCTTTCCTCTAGAGATAACCCTACTGGCTATTTATACCCATATCCTGTCTATCGTAAAACTATTTTATCTGTAAGCAAATCCAAAAATTAGTCACGTTATAAAATAGCTGGAAACTAGAAATCAGCTAATAATCTTTATGAGACATATTATTCTTTTGTAGTCGTTTTCCCTTGGGTATAAGCGCGATTTTAAGAGGAATATAGTTTTTGCGACATTACCACATGGCAAAGTTATTTTTCTCAGAAATACTGTGTTATGCTAATCCATTCAGGATAACCCAAAGGCCGGCATATCCATATATAGAGGTGCAATCCTTGTAATTGGAATAGGGAATACGTCTAAGTAATAAGGGGATAGCTATTGGTCTATTGTTTTCGGAAAAACATATCATAACGGGCGCTTCCTCACTGCTTTTCGTTATTTGATGATATTCGTACGTGTGATACAGATTATAGGTGTCCACTTCTTTTAATATCGCATTCCATTGGTCCTTATTATCAATTACAGTGAACATTCACCTATGGTTTTTGAAAAATCAGTAAACCGAATTTCATATAGTTTAATATTGAAATTACTTGGTAAAAACTGAGCTGAAATCCAGTTTGGTCAATCCAAATTCTTTTCTAAAACCGTCGGTAACAAGCTTAACTCTGTATTTCATTAACTTTCTAATAATATTTTCATAGAAATCCTTAGTTAGAAAGTTATAGGAATTCATTTTCTTTACTGCCTCCGGGGTGCTACAATAATTTTCGGTATTTCCAATGCTATAAATAGCTCCAGGAAAGGGTAGAGGCTGCAACTTTTCACCAGTACCCAAGGTAGTGAAGTCATGATTGTAAAGTGGGTATGGTTTTTCCTGTAACAATTGATTTATATATTCCGATCTTACAACGATACAGGTCCCACATAAAACATTAAAAGTATTCTTATTAAGAAAGATCAAATTGCTACCCTCATTGTAGATGTAACCTTGTTTAATGAACCAACCAGGAACATTGTTGGTATCTTCTTCTGCCAACTTTGCAATATGCTTACTAATGCAATCATCGGCATCTACAACCATGTAATGGGAGGCGTTATATTTTTTAGAGTAAGCTACGCCCTGCATTATCTTTTTAGCTTTATCAGCTTCTTTGGCGGCATTCCTATAGTTTAATGGATCATCTGATTGCAATTTTTCAATATTTTTTGCAGTAGGAGGGTCAAAATCTACCTGTATAAATTCTAAAGCCGGATGTTGAAAATTAAGTTTCGGTATTTCGTGGCAAACCGCTACCACCTTAAAATTACTACTTGTCTGCTGGCAAATAGATCTCATGGTCCTTTCTACCAAAATTGAAAACACTTCCCAATTGGAGGATATTTGGGCACTTTTTATGGGTACAATAAAAATAATCATTTGGGTATTTTTATAAATTATTAAATAATGGCCCGGTACGCCGGGAAAAAATCGGTTTCCGTTATAGCGGCATCTTGTTTTAGTTCGTTATAGACGTTTTCATCTACTATAAATTTCCACACGTTAAATAATCGTATGTCTTTGGAAAAGGATGATTTAAAATTAAATAAGGCATCTTCCTTACTTTGATAACCACCACCAAGATTAAAGTAGGTGAATTTCTCTTGAGTACCACTTATGCGCATTTCATCTAGCAGCAATCGAGAGGGCGTAATATTCATATAATCTGGATTGGTTCCTGAAAGGTGATATTGAATTATGTTATTTGTTTTTACAAACATGGAACCGGCAACCACTTCTTTACTTTCATTATGGATTGCCAAAAGTATCTCCGTTTCAAAATCCTTACATTTTAAAAAATTAAAGAAGTAATCCTCATCAAAGAAATAAGATGAATCTGCCTCTAATTTTTTCATAGTTTCTATATAAATATCAATAAAGCTTCTAATGTCCTCCGCATTTTCAGCTTTTCTAACAGAACATAATCTTCTTGCCTTATTAATTCTACTTCTGGTATCCCTACGATATGCAGAACGTTGATCATCTAAAGTTTGGGTTAGGTCTATATTAACCACCTTGCCACTAGGATTTACATTGCCCATACCTGATAAGATGTTATTCTGATTGGAAATATATGGATTAAGACGTGAAAAGACAGAAATGATATTTCTCTTCTTAAAATACGCCATAAGGCAATTTTGAAACTCCTTAAAATCGTTATATTCCGAGGTGTTATTGCATAATGGTCCTGCATAGCCATAGACCGATGTGGCATCTAAATAGGGGGTGTTAAGAATAGGGCGGACCAATAGTGGGAGCGCTACTGTTAAATGATTATTGGTGTATAATAATAGTACAGGATCCTCTGTATCATTTTTAGATAGGTGATGATAATCATACGTATGATAGAAATCATAGTCCCCTAACTGCCCCAGAGCATTCTCCCAATCTTTCTTCTCTGTTATTATATCTAACATGGCGCTAAAGATGTTAAGTGAGTTTATTATAAATAGCCAATGTCTTTTTGGACATGGCCTCTATAGTGAAATTTTTCAATGCTTTTATTTTTCCATTTTCTGCAATGGAATCCCTAAGTTCCTTGTTTTCAATTAATGGCTGCAGAATAGCTGCCAATGCTTTGGCATTACCGTTTTGGAATATATAACCCTCTTTATCATGATCAATTTGGTCTAAAGCTCCATTAGTGTCAGTCCTAACGGTGCAGCACTTACTCATCATTGCTTCTATGGATACAAGGCCAAAAGCCTCATATTTGGAAGGAAGTACAAAAATATCGAACACTTCATAGAACGGTTTTGGATCCTGAAAAGGTACAATACTTATTTGGTTCTTTAGTGCGGATTTTTCAACTATATTTTGTAGCCAAATTTCATCGGGTTCTAACCAATAATCACCTAGAAAAACGATATGTATGTTGTCTGTAGTGGTTGTTGGAAGATGTTTCTCCAAGGCAGTAATGAGGACATCCAATCCTTTGTCCTCAGTAATTCTACCTACATAGCCAATAATTACTTTTTCTTTTGGCAGATTATACTTTTGTTTTAACAGTGTTAGCTCTTTTTCAGGAGATGTTTCGGCATATCTTTTGGAAATACCATGGCATATTACTGAAACACTGTCTGGCTTTGCCCCTAATTTTTCTATGCCATATTCTTTGGACTCTCTACTTATAGCGATTAATTGAGTGGGATTTTTATATTTAAAACTTTTCTCCAATTGCACATTCACATTATGGATCGTAGATACAAATGGCTTGCCTAATATCCATGGTAAAAAAGACATATTAGGGGATTGTGAATGGATTACATCTGGTTTAAGCTCTTTTATCCACTTAAGGATTTGGTAAATAGCAGCAGTTGAAATACCTATTTTATTAAGGATATTTCCCGATGGCGTTTTAAATGTTCTAACTTCCGTGCCTAGGTTCTTAAAATCATTTTCAATTTTAACTAAGTACTCATTGTTTCTGTCCGTTATGCCACCAGTAATAAGAACAAGCTCGTGCCCTAGATCAACAAGCCCCTGGGCAAGGTCTAAGGTATGAAGTGTTACGCCACTTTTTTCAATTCTGCTTAATAAGAATAGGACTTTCAATATTGTAATATTTGATTTTTGGACTTTTTGTTCTTAAAGTGTTTTTTTTCTATCAATGAGATTGTCTTTAGGACAATCTTTTTTCCTTTTTTTCCAAATTTTGGATATACCGTTTCAAACGTTTCGTTTTTTTTAAACTTAATTACCTCTTGGCATAAAATTGTTCCCTTATCTATTTCCTCATCAATAATATGGGTTGTAAGTCCAGAAACCTTTACTCCATACTCCAAAGCTTCCTGGATTGCCGTATGTGTTCTTAAAAAACTTGGAAAGAGGGAAGGATGAATATTAATTATTCTGTTGGTAAAAGCCTTCAATAAATCTTGTTTAATAATATGCTTGAAACTCAGTAATAATACATAGTTAATTTCCCTTTGCTTTAAAATTTTTAAAATTTCTTTCTGATAGGTCTCTTGGCTTTCAAAATGGTTTCTTTGTAATCGTAGGGTTTCTATACCTGCTTTTCTTGCAACTTTTGCAGCACCACAAGGTTCTACTTCGTATATAAGTAGACTAATTCTGGAACGATCCAATTCTCCCTGTGTATATGCGGTAATAACATCTTTTGCGTTACGGCCCCATCTAGAAACCAAGATAGCCCAATTAAGCTTCTCTTCTGTGATCATTTAAATTTGGCATTATAGTAGCATCTACTGCAATATCTTTGGATATAAGTACGTTTTTTATAGTTTTTAAAAATATCTTGGCATCAAGTAAAAAAGAAATATTTTCTACATATTCCACATCCATGCTCAGCCGTTCGTCCCAACCTAGATTATTTCTACCAGACACTTGCGAAAGGCCTGTAATTCCTGGTAAGACGGAATGTCTAAGTTTTTCTTTTTCCGTATAAACTGATAAATATTGGGTTAATAAGGGGCGGGGACCAATAAGACTCATATCTCCTTTAAGAATATTGATCAACTGGGGTATCTCGTCCATGGAAGTCTTTCTCACTATTTTACCCACCGTGGTTAATCTATCTGCATCGGGTAGAAGATTTCCTTGTGCATCCTTTTCATCGGTCATGGTCTTAAACTTAATTATACTGAAGATACGTTCATTTTTTCCGGGCCGTTTTTGGAAAAAGAAAACTTCGCCCTGATTAAAAATATATAACAGGATAATTAGTAAGATAAAAATTGGACTTAATAGTAATAGCATAACTAAAGCTATCACTAGGTCGAGTACTCGTTTAAAAAAATGTTGGTACATATTAGCGGTCTATATGATAACCAAAGTAAGTATTTAATTTTGGCAATATTTAATATCAAGGATGAACCTATCAAATTTATTGATTAACGGTAGTTTATCGATATTTAACAATTAACTACACTTCAACTACTTCACATTTACTTGGGACATTATATTCTTATAGGCCATAGAAACCAAGAGGGAGCTTTTAAAGTGGTTATACCCATTTTCCCCCATTTCTCTTCTTTTTTCGGGGTTATGGTACAACTGCATTAATTTTTCTTTCAACACTTCTGTTTTACCTGCTTCTGCCCAAAGGCCAGCCCCTATCTCTTCTATATGTGGACCAAAATCGGTATTAACGTCTATGGAGGCCAAAATAGGCACTTTAGCATTAAAATAGACCAGAGATTTAGAAGGTATATTAGGTATGGTAAAATCTTCGCTCAACGATATTAGACCGACATCTGCAATTTGTAAAACTTTAAAATATTCCTCCCTGGTCAGGTAATCTTTTACCTCAACATTGTCTAGTTTTTCTTCAAGGATCAGTTGTTGTAAGTGTTGCTTTTCATTCCCTCCCCCAATAATGAAAAAGAAGATATCCTTAATTGCAGCACAAGATTTAGCAAGTGCCACTATATTTTCCATTTTTTGGGGTTTGCCAATATTCCCTCCGAACATAACGATAAACTTATCAGAGAGACCATATTGCTCCTTAATATTATTAATCTCGGTCTGTTCTAAATTTGGATGTAACGGACTCCAGTTAGGCAATAGGTGTAATTTACTAGCGTCCTGTTCGGGGTTATGGGTTTTTACATACGCTATATTTCCAGGAGACATGCACCCTATGTAATCTGAAGTTTGGTACATCTCTTTTTCTTTCTTCCTAAAATAGGAATAGACCGGGCTTTTAGCGCTCATCATTTGAAGGTCTACTGCATTTTGGGGGAAAATATCACGAAGTACCAAATACATTTTTGCCCCATATTTCCGCTTTATCCAACTGGCTACAGTAACCAGTGTAATTGGAGGAGTGGGCATCATTACCAAATCGAAATTCAAGTCAATTTTGGCTTTTTTAAGTGCTCGTTTATATTGGTAGGGGAGTAGTAGGGTTGCCAATCCTTTCTGTATTTTTCCAACCCTGAACATCTTCATGGTAGGCACCCTTAAAACAGGAACTCCATCCTCTATTTGTAAGCCCTCTATATTGGGGGCATAGGATGGTGCTACCACCATGATATCATGCCCATTATCCCGAAATTCTGCTACCAGTTCGGTAAACATATTGTGATAATGGTCCATATTTGGAACAGCTAATCCTAAATAAATTATTCTCATAAACTTATGATTTAGACCAAACTACCCTGTTAATGTAATCTACATAGGAAATTATAATTCGCACTACTTTTTCACTAACGTTGGGCATGGAATAGTCTGCTACTTCTCTAAAATTGCGTTCTGGGTTCCTATCCTGGACTTCTAGGGCAGCTAGGGCCTGTAAGATGCGTTCTGGGTTAAGTCCTACCATCATTACCGAAGCTTCTTCCATAGCCTCTGGTCGTTCATGAGCTTCTCTAATATTAAGGGCCCTAAAATTTAATATGGACGATTCTTCCGAGATGGTACCACTGTCAGACAATACGGCAAAGGAATGGTATTGCAAGGCATTGTAATCCGAAAACCCTAAGGGTTTTAGAAACTGGATATTCTTATGGGTATCCATTTTCTTTTCATCCAACATATTCCTGGTCCGGGGATGGGTGGATACTATAATAGGATAATCGTATTTTTCGGCGATTAGATTTAAGGAAGTTATCAGTCCTTCAAAATTTTTGGGATTGCTTATGTTTTCTTCACGGTGTGCAGAAACTACGAAGAACTTTTGCTTTTCCAGCTTCAGTTTATCCAATACATTAGAAGCTTCTATTTTTGCTTTAAAATTCCCCAACACCTCGTACATGGGGCTCCCTGTCTTTATGACTCTATCTGGGGATAATCCTTCACGTAAGAGATATTCTCTTGCAATATCACTATAGGTCATGTTGATATCCGCAATATGATCCACTATTTTGCGATTGGTTTCTTCGGGTACACGTTGATCAAAACAACGGTTACCGGCCTCCATATGAAAAACAGGGATTTTTCGTTTTTTTGCTGGTATAGCGCAGAGGCAGGAATTGGTGTCTCCAAGTACTAAAAATGCATCTGGATCTATCTCCTCTAAAAGGGGGTCTATTTTTATAATAATATTCCCTACGGTCTCCGAGGCATTTTTGCCTGCCGCATTCAGAAAATGATCTGGTTTCCTGATTCCTAGATCATCAAAGAATATTTCATTCAATTCATAATCGTAATTCTGTCCCGTATGCACTAAGGTGTGATCTATGGCCTCATTAGCATCAAGGGCGTTTAGCACACAAGCTAATCTTATAATTTCTGGTCGCGTTCCCACGACGGTCAGTACTTTTAATTTTTTCAAGGTTGAATATTTTTTGTTGATTACACATTTACAAAGTAGGTGTCCGCATCTTGCGGGTCGTAAGGCTCATTGATCCAAAATAAAGTGATCAACTCTGTGTCGCCAATATTTTTTATGTTATGGGTATACCAAATAGGCATGTCTACATACGCGGGTTCATTGCCGTCTAGATAATAATCGATGATCTCGTCTGTACCTATCTTTCGCAATTGTATCAATGCTTTGCCGCTGATCACCGCAAAACGTTCCGCTTTTCGCGTATGGAAATGGTTCCCCCTAGTAATCCCTGGGACAGTGGTAGAAAATGAAAACTGGCCGCTAGTTTGGGTACGTGCTATTTCTACAAAGCTACCTCTATTATCCGTGTTTTTAATGTATTTAACGGGGTAATGACTGGTGGGAACATAGCATCTAAAAGTATTGAAAAGCGATTTTTCAAATTCGACTTCCAGACTGGGAAAAACCCCATTTTCCATATAATCCTTTTTATACCGTTGTAATAGGGCAAGTATTTCGGATACTTTAATGTTTTTGGTAGGCGCTATCTTTATTTCCGTGGAGTTTTTATTGATTGATACTCCTTCTTCCACATTATTCATTGCGTTAATAAAGATCTGCACCAGTTCATTAATGTAAATGAGACCTACCTCGCCATCGTTAATTATGGTTGGTGTTTCATTGTGTGCAACCTTATGGCAAAAGGTGGCTACTACGGAATTGTAATTAGGTTTTCCAAAGGGACCAAAAACATTGGGAATAGTGAGAGAGGTGAATTTACCGCCTTCATTTTCTGCCCATTCCATAAAAATTTGCTTGCCCTCTTTTTTGGACTGTCCATATAGATTGTCTTTTTCTTCTTGAGAGGAGGAAGAAAATAATATATGTGGAGTGGCTTTTTTGGATGTACATGCGCTTACCAATTGTTGCACCAAGTCTATATTGGTATTGTAGATTACATTAGGGTCTTCATGTCGATTCATGGCGGCCAAGTGGACTATTGTATCGCACTGTGCTACAAATTCTTCCAGCATAGCCTTATTCCCGAAATAAGATCTTTCAAACGGCACTAAGGTTACCGTGTCGTCTAAATTTAAAGTGTTGTAAAGATGGTTTCCTACAAAACCGGCCTGTCCGGTTATTCCAATTTTTTTCATTGATGCTGATTTTGCCTTAAACGAATATAATTAGTGTTGGAGTGTAACTATTATATATATGTTTTCTCTTATGCTAATTGTGCAATCTAAGGTTTTCTTAACGTATTTATGTATTTAATCAAATATTACCCCTTACCATTTGGCGTTCCAGGTTTCTAATGGGAATCGGATATCATCCTTGGCCGATTCTTCCAAAGTGAAATCTGAAAAAACCATGAGCTTAGAATGGGGAAGAATGGCTTTAAATCCGGTGGCATTTCCTTCAGGTACTTCTAACACTAACGGAGTATCTGCGCTTAGTTCATATCTTTCCGGACTAAAATCGGTAGCGCTATGGTCTGCAATGCTTACAATATTAATTACAAAGCTGCCGCTATGGCAATAGAACCATTTCTTTTCTAGATTATGGCCTTGCCAGGCTCTAATAATATCGATGGAAGAAGGTGCTATCTCGTAAAAACGGACAATGGGGGACATGTCAAAAGCATTGAAAAATTTCATTTTCCCCCTGTTGTCATTAAAAGTGTCTCCTTGGATAGGAACGGCTTGCTGCATTTATAAATTCTCTTTTATATAATTTAAGTTCAATAAGGTTTCCTTTAGGGCAGAGTTGGTGAGTTGCTCGGTATTATGAGAGTGGTAATCCTCAATAACACTAGTATCCGTCTCTCCTTCAGAGAAATATCGGCTGTAATTAAGATCCCTGTTATCCGCTGGTATACGATAGAACTCGCCCATATCCTCAGCTTTTTGCATTTCTTCCCTAGTACAAAGGGTTTCGTACAACTTTTCCCCATGTCGGGTACCAATTACCTTAATCTCGTTATTAGCTTTGTAAATATCCTTAAGGGCCTGTGCAAGGTCGCCTATAGTGCTAGCGGGTGCTTTGTTAACAAAGAGATCCCCTTGGTTTCCATTTAAAAATGCGAAGATGACCAAATCTACGGCATCTTCTAATGACATTAGGAACCGGGTCATATTGGGATCGGTAACTGTTAGAGGAGCATTTTCCTTAATTTGTTTTACGAACAAAGGGATTACAGAACCTCTAGAGGCCATTACGTTGCCATATCTGGTTAGGCAGACGATGGTGTTGTCATTAGGAATATTCCGGGATGCAGCAACGGCAACCTTTTCCATAAGGGCCTTACTGATTCCCATGGCGTTTATAGGGTAGGCGGCTTTATCCGTGCTAAGGCAAATAATGCGTTTTACATTATTGGCCACTGCGGCATCTATGGTGTTCTGGGTTCCAAACACGTTGGTCTTTGTTGCTTCTAAGGGGAAAAATTCACAAGATGGGACTTGTTTTAGTGCTGCAGCGTGAAATACGTAATCTACCCCCTGCATGGCTTTGGCAATACTGTTATAATCCCTTACGTCCCCAATATAGAATTTTACCTTTTCGTTTTTTAATTGGTTCCGCATATCGTCCTGCTTCTTCTCATCCCTGCTAAAGATGCGGATCTCTTTAATATTCGTTTCCAAAAAGCGGTTTAGCACGGCGTTTCCAAAGGAGCCTGTACCTCCTGTAATGAGTAGTGTTTTATCTTTAAACATGTTTTTTTACTTAGCTATTAAAAAATTAGTAACGTTTTTTTCGAAAAAGGAGTAATCTTTTTTTACATCATTTAAAAAAGCACGACACCCATTTTTAAAACTATGATGACAAAAATTATCTCGGTATGTAATTAATTTCTGGGGTAATTCCTCATATCTATCCACAACAATTCCCAAATTATATTTTTTAATTATTTTACTTTGCTCAGTATCCCCATTTACAATACATGGAATGTTATAAAGGGCAGATAAATATAATCTATTACTTAACAATGTACTTCCCTTGTTACTATCAAAGCGGCTAATTAAAATATTAATTAAATCTGTATTCTTTAAGAGATGGGGCTCTTCCTTTTTTTCATAAGGACCATGGAATTTTATGTTTTCAACCTGCTCAGAATTTATTTTTTCCTTTAAATTGGGTAATGCATGTCCAAAACCAATAAATTCCATCTCAAATCTCTTGTCATTTTTTAATTGATCAATAAACTTGGCATCGGAGTTAAAGTCTTTTATTTGACCAATAGTATCTACTTTTAATGTCTTTTTCTCAAATGTTTTCTCTCGGTTAGGAAAGTTATTTAAAGACTCCTCTACAAGATGTATGTCTATATTATGACCTAAAACATAATTTCCCTTGGGAGGTAACCATTGTTTAAAACCGTTGGAGGATATGCATACAAAAAAGGATTGCTCAACAAGCTTTGCAAACCTATTTTTGAAATAGTTCATGACTGGTGAAAAATCCCTGATGTCTAAGATGTATTTTTTTGGATAGTATTTAAAAAGATAATCTCCCATTAAAATTCCAAGTTGACCTGAAAAAACAATAACTTTATCATAGTTGTTCTTTTTAAGGTGCCCAGTTAAAAACGCTCTAAATTTTATGAAATCTAACGTTCTCAATAAGGGTAAGGATACGTTAACCTTATTTTTAAATGGAATACACCCTTCTTCGTCAACTCCATTTCTATCCCATGTATATAAGTCGTATTCGATATTTTCTTTTTCTAAAATGTTTTTATAATATTTGAGATAGGGAGATGTAAAAACATTATTGGGGAACAGTAAGGCGATTTTCATGGGGGATACATTTAAATAGCATTAAGTAATAAAATATAAATATATTTATAATTAAAAAAACTGGAATAAAAACCCTACCAATGGTGTGGAATTGGGGATGAGTTGCCGAATTTAATTATATGATTTCATTTTAGGTGACACCTTTTTTTTACTTGCACATGTTTAATTATTATATTAACGATGGGCAATTGCTTAAAGTATCTACCTATTGATAGAATATTTAATTTTCTTAATCTGATATAGGTTTAGTTCTTTTGTTTCTACTTTCTTTATACTTTATAAAAGTTAATTACTCCATTCTTATAGTTAAACATTCCATATATACGGGTAAATTATTATCCAGCAAAAGTACTACTAAATTGTCGATTATTTTTCTGCTCAAGTAACTCAGTTGCAGGGTGAGTTTAATTAGGCTATTTCACGTTTTCATATAACCGTTCTCGAACCCAGTCGATATTGTTTTTCACAACTTTCGCGGGCACACCTGCACCAATAGAATTGTCAGGAATGTTGTTAGTGACTAACGAACTTGTGCCTATAATACAGTTATTTCCAATTGTAACTCCCTTTAAAATTATTGAATGAGCACCAATCCAGACATGATTGCCAATTTGAATATTTTCTGCGTAATTAATACGTTGTCTGGTCGTATTGTCTAATATGCTATGGGAATCTCCTGTTCTAAATTCAATATGGCTGGAGAACATACAATCTTCTCCAATTATAATTTTTTTATTCGGTTCAGTAACTGCAATGTGAGCAGATTCTATGGTGCTGTTATTCCCTATTTCCAGGGTACAGTGGTGGTCTTCGAACCATACTGAGCCGCCATTAAATTGACAGTTTTTGCCAATGCTTAAAGTGTGATTATCTCCTCTCATGTATATGGTAATGCCCGATAATATAGCACCATGTTCTATATTTATACAGTTATGGTTCCCAATAATATCAAACTTCACATTTAAAAGGATCCCATTGTTTTTTATTTTATTTCCTTTTCCTGAGACTGCTTTTTTATATCTATTCCTAAACCTTTGAAATCTTAGTGCAATATTTAATAAAAACATATTGTCTTTAACTAAATATTTAATTCTATTTCTCATAAGTTTATTCGGTTTTGTTGGCGATTAGAAAATCTAAAATTCTATTAGCTTGGATATAATTGTTTTTTTTGGAAAGAACAAAACTTTTTGCCTCTTGTCCAAAGTGGTGTAATTCCTCATCAGACTTATTAAGAACATCTTTTAAAGTACTCATCATTCCAACTACACTTTCCGTTTCAAATAAATAAACGAATGGATAGTATTCCTTTGGCATTCCCGGGAGTTTTGTTGTTATCATGGGCGTTCCAGAAACCATATATTCCATGTTTTTGGACGGAAAAGAAAATTTGGTGAATTCTTCATTTGTTGGACGAGGATTTATTAATAAGGTAGCAGAAAGTTGCTCTTGAACTACTAATTTATTAGGAACCATTCCCTTAAATATAATCCTGCTATCCTTATTGGTATAGGAGGGCATTTCTGAAGTCATTTCCCCAGCACCGTATAAATGTAGTGCTACATCTTGGTTGTCTAATAACATAAATGCTTCTATTAAGTCTTTTACTCCATATTTGGCATACAATCCACCTGCATAGATTAAAGTTCTTAACCTATTTTTTAGGGCCAGATTATTCTCCATTTTGTTCATCTTTATGTTTACTAGGCCTTCCATTATGATATAGGGTCTATTATTGGGATTGACTACTAAGTTCATCTGTTCCGTCAATAATACGTACCTATCAAAACCCTGTATCATCCTGGTAATGGTAGTAAAGTATAGGGATTGCTTATTTTCCTCATTTTTATTTTCTGTAACCATTAGACCAGGAATGTCAGTTACAATCGCAACCGTGGTTGCTCCTGTTAACTTTGAAGCCAATAATGAAGATAATGAGACTGTAAAGTTTAAAACATCACAAAGGACTATTTTATTTCCTTTATTTAAGAAAGATGTTAAAAACAATACGCTGAAAAAGGTGTAAATAAAAATACCGATGTTTTTAATAATAGGAAGATTTATAAACGGAACGTAGCGGTATTTTAGATTATCAACTTTTTCGGGAGCCAATCTCCAAAGCTTTCTATTGTGGTTGCTGGGAACTACTGGAGGCGTACTTAAGGTTGTTACACTACATAATTTTTCGTGCATTGCCAGTCCTTGGGCCAATAACCTATGAAACTTTTGCGCAGCCTGTTCGGGCTTATTAATGGACGTATCATAAATATATTGTAAAGTTTTCTCCGAGCAAAGTGAGCTTATATACAGTATTTTTAGCATTGACTAATATGACTATAGTATTTATTAATTATCCCTTTATAAATACAAAAAACAATAAAAAATGAAAAAAGACCTTCAAATATGGGTTCCATCATAAAAAGCAAGAACATGGCTATTGCATAGATCAATATTTGCGTGTTTAAATAGATACTTTCTTTATTTATCAGAATTGTTCTTTTGATTTGAATGTAAGATCTTATGGAGTATATTATTAAAATTACGAAAGGTATAATTCCTGCCACACGCAAAACATCAAGCCATAAATTATGGGAGTAGCCAAATTCTTTAATGTCCCATCCCAGGGGATGGGATAGCATGTACTCTAATGACTTAATCCACCTTTCTGTTCTTCCGCCCCCACTAGCTAGTTCACCAGTTCCACCACTCATTCTACCTGCAAAGGTTGTTAGCCAATCTGCATTTAAATCAAAGGAGACATTCCGTATTAAATAGAGAATAACCGCAGCCATGAGTCCAAACAACCATACATTTTTTTTAATGGATTGTCTAGGTAGCATATATAGTATAGCAAAGACAGTTGTTATTAAAAAGATACCCAATTGCGTTCTGCTCCCTAGTCTTAGAGCGCATATTAATGATAAAATAAATAAGCATAATGCCCCTATGTTGAAAGCTACACCTTTTTTTCCTTGTGTAGTAATTAATACTGCAGGAATACACATGTTAAAGGTTAAGAATCCGCCCATGATTGTGGCTGAAATTGGACTGCCGTCCCAAAACATAGGAATAGATCTATCTAATTGTGCAAATCCGCCCTCTTGGAAGTTTAAAAAAACGGATATTACCGCGGAAATAGAGAAAATGGCACCAATAAAGAACAAAATATAAAAAACGGTATTAGATGTTGGTTTTAATCGGACTAAAAATTTTCCAACTAAATAAAATGTTGGTGGAGATAATGAGTAGATTAAAATAAACTGTTTCCCGTCTGCTGCATCCGCACTAAATGAATAAAATAAGGCATAGAAAATTGAAAAAAGAATAAGCAATACAAAATCAAGATCTAAATTTTCTCTAATAAAACTACTTTTTAGAAATACTACAGGCGTTAAAAGATAACCAAATAAATATCCCATACTAAAGGGGTTTAAAAGGTATAAGCCCAATAGGATAATTATTAAAACTCCTGTATCTACTATGTATTTAGGAATTGAATTCATTCTTTCTTCTAATCTTATTTTGATTCTAATTATATTAAAAAACTACAGTACAATAGATATTATAACTCTATTATTTCAATTTATTGATAACGCTACTAATTTTCATTTTTGTCATGCTAACAAATAGATATAAAGCATCCCTGTAAGAGATGTATTTTATATTATAGAGTATATTTTGTAATTTATCTATTGTGATTATATTTGTTACCGTTTTACTTGAATCATAAAGGAAAATTTCATTGCCAGGAATATTAGCTATAATATTGGCGTCAATAGGTTTTAAAGCCTTGCCATAGGATTTTACAATTTCAAAATTCAGTATTTGGGTGGTAAGGATGTAACGTTTATTATATACTTTCCTATACCCATTTAAATCTACGCACAGCTCATGTTTATTAAGTTCTAGAAGTTTATGTAGTTTCAAATTCTCGAAAAAGGCATCATAAGTACTATTTGATTCTTCTAATTTGCTAAAATTAAAGTTTTTAGCTGCGTAATGTAAGAGGGATACTTGGTAGGTACTACTATCTTTAACTGCATGAGTACCTTGGTCGCTGAAGTTGGTTGTTAAGGAAACCTTGGGGTAGAGAAAAAACTTGTTCTTTTCAATCAGGTAAACGATGTAATACTTTAACCAAGATTTTTCTGACCAAGCAGTAACATTATCGGGTGTTTCTGGGTTGGGAGGTAGGACACCTTGATTTTTATACCAGGTATAAAATTCCTCCCAATGCGTCTTGGACCATGCTTGTCCCCAAGAAGAGGCAAATTGAAAATACCAATTATCAAAACCGTCGTCAATAGCAGTAAAGTTGACTACTTTATGCACGTTAAATTGATGGTTATATAAAGATACTCCTCCTATGTACTCTTTCCCTTTCGTAAACTCCAATGCTTTTAAAGTATACTCGTAGAAACAGGGGGATACATAAAGGTCATCTTCAAGTAAAATTACATTTCCATATTCAGTGGCGTAATTTCCGCATTTCAATACATGCTTTCTTAAACCAAGATTGACATCAGAATATACCACTGTTTTTATTCCAAATAGCCACTCAAAGTCTGTTGCTATTTGCAGTACCTCTTTGTTGGTGTCGGAATGATCGATGCTTATAATTAAGGGTACGTTACGATCTGGATAAGTAGCTTTTGAAAGAGAGTCTAATAGGCGCCGTAGCGATCTAGGCCTGTTATAAGCTATAACAACTATGGGCAATGACTGACTATTCATTTTTGTTTTTTTTATAAAATTCTATAATATCCGTAAATTGGTGTGCATTCGCTTTAATCCAATTTATGTCTTTATCCCACCATTTAAAAGCCATTAAAAAGGTGATGTGATCATCAGAAAATCGTTTTTTTATCGGTTTTGCAGGTAATCCACCAACAATGGTGTATGGAGGTACATCTTTAACGACTAAAGCATTGGCAGCTACTATAGCTCCATCTCCAATGTGGACCCCATCCATGATAGAAACACCTTCCCCAATCCATACGTCATTGCCTATAGCTATAGAATACTTTTTATCTTCATCAAATGGTTTTTCAAATTCTTCAAATAATTGTTTGTCAACAAAAGTAAAGCCCGCCTGTTTTCCGGTTGAAAAGAAGGCCGGATGCGTACTTACAAAAGTGTTGGAGGGATGTTTCCCGAAAATACAGGTGACTTTTGGTCCAATTGACGTAAACCTACCAATTTTAGTCTTATAAATATTGCAATTTGGACCTATATAAGAACCATATCCAATCATGGAACTTGCGAGAGTACAGTTATCATTTAGCCTATTATGGCCCTCATATTTATTAGATAGGGTAATGAATACATTCCTGCCAAATGCAATGTCAATTTTTTGTTTCAATCTCATTTTAACGAAGAACATGACTATCGATGTTAAAAAGCTATTTGAAAAAATCAACCTTGAGATGTGCTTTTTCATAGGGTCTACTGCAATCTTTAAGGATTATTAATTCTTATCTTAATAAAGTTTTTATCCTAATCATCAATTGAAAATACTCTGGAATTTTAAACCACCTAATCAAACTAATATATAAGAATATCATTATTATTGGAATAATACAAAGTTGGAGTATTTCATTATCAATTACCTGCATTAAAACGAAAGAGATCAAAACTATTAAAATGCTTATAAAAATGATCTTGGATATATCTTTAATCTGATTTAGTGCTCCATAGTTCATAATCTTACCTGGATAATAAGAATTAATAAAAAAGTGAATGAAAGTGGATATAAGCTCCGCTAAGGCAATATAATAAATGCCATATTTTAAAGCGATTATAAACGCAACTACACGAATAACAATCTTAAAGTAATTTTGACGTAATGCCAAATCTGTACGGCCAATTACGTAAAGAAGGTTTATATTAATTCCAGAAATAACCGTTACAAGTCGTGCGACACAGAAAATTTGCATAATAGGAACGGCAGGAAGCCATTTCTCAGTTAATAGAACTTTTATTAAAGGTTCGGCAAGTATTGCTAAAAAAAGAAATATTGGAATTGTGAATAGGGCAGTGGACTTGATAATTGTACGCGTATATTTGATGAGAAGTTCTCTCTGGTCTTGAATTGTTGAAAGCCCTGGTAAAAGCACACTATCTAAGACCGCACTTAGAATACCGAAAACCATATCTGAAAATTGAGTGCCGCGAGTATAAAAACCTAAATCTTTGGTGCTAATTAATTTCGCAATAAAGAGTGCATAAAAGTTATTTACAGTCGTGTTTAATAAGGACGATGCCAAAAGTTTCGATCCATACGAAAACAGCTCCTTAATAGAAAGCTTGGAAAAAACAAATAGTGGTCTCCATTTAATTAAAAACCAAGTAAGAACGGCTGTAAAGGTAGAGCGTGCCATAATCTGTATTACCAATGCCCAGACTCCAAATCCGGTGTAAGCAAAATACACAGCTATTATTCCTGAAATTATCGTTGCTATTAGGTTAATTTTGGATATAGCCTTAAAATCTAAATCGATAGTAAGCAATGTAATTGGGATGGTAAATAAGGCGTTTATTATTAAAGAGAAAGATATCACCCTCAATAGCAGAGTTAGATCTGTTAAGTCATAAAATTCAGCAATAAATGGTGCCGAAATCCACAAAAGAAGATAGCAGATAATACTTATTAATATGTTGAACCAAAAAACAGTAGAAATGTCCGCTTCTGTTCTTTTTTGTTTCTGAATTAAAGCTTTTGTAAACCCACTATCGATAAATACATTTGAAATTACAATGAAAACCAACAGTATTCCAATAATACCGTATTCTTTTGGAGTAAGAATACGAGCAAGAATAATCCCTATTACAAACTGGACTGCTTGTACGGAAAGACGTTCTATGGCACTCCAAGCCATTCCCTTAAACATTTGGGAACCTAGACTCATAAAATATCTAGTTTATTTTTGGAATTTATAATGCGCATAGTATTTAGTACTCTTTAATTAAGGTCAAATATCCATAATAGAGTATAAATTAGCTAATCCACACTTTGAATGGCAATTAAAATCGTTAAGCACTACCTTTTTAATATTCGAATAAATTTATATTAGTTTTTTAGTAGTTATTATAAAGGGTCAAACATTAGAATCTTTTTCTAAAAAAAAATGAGGCTGTCTAAAAAGGCAGCCTCTTTTTTGTGCTTTATATTTTAAGAAAAGTCCTGTTTTTCGTATCTTAAGGTATGAAAAGAAAAGTTGTATGGAAGACCAACAGTCAGGCACAATTGAGTCTTCTTCCACCCAGTTATGATGATCTTGTTCCAGAGCACCATCCTGTACGTATCGTCAACAACATTTTGGACCAGATAGATATTACCTCCATAGAAAGAACCTATAAAGGCGGTGGCACCTCAAGCTATCATCCTCGGGATTTGCTCAAAATCTTAGTCTACGCCTACCTTCGCAACTTGTATTCATCCCGTAAGATCGAACAG
>NZ_AUCB01000020.1 GCF_000429545.1 Arenibacter certesii DSM 19833 | reverse complement strand
AGCTTGTCGCAGCACAACTTTTTGTGGTTTTCAAAGCGGAGCTTTGTAGGGAAGGGCGCAGCCAATCCTATGAGAGATAGGTACACGCTCTAATTCTTATCTCTGTTTTTCATCCTCCTCCAAAGGATATAGAAGACGATTAGAAGAATGGGTAATATAATATATACAATAACATCAAAAGTGTTTGTAAGGTCTAAAGGGCTATTGTCATCGGGATTTCTCGTGCCTATTGGTAATTGCAGTAGTATTGGGTGTAGTGTATGTAACATTGTTTTATTTTTGAATAGCTTTTAGGTAATTTACAAAATTAAATAGACTGTTCGTTAAGTTTCATTCCATTACTTTAAGGCTGCTATGAACCAACACCAACTGGGATACGTGATAAGGTTATTTTTATGCTACATGCTAAGGCTCATTTATTTGTCTTTATCATCAATGAAATAATGGGGAGGTAACTTAATTAGGTTAGATCTAAAAAACTTGACTTGTTGTTGTGGTAAAATGTTAGGTTTAAAACTAGTTTATTAAATTGGGTCTGTTCACTCAGAAAACGATCTCGATAACTTAAAGTTGATTAACTCCAAGCTTTTTAGAAGAACATAGGCCATTATCCACTACTTTGTATTCCTAGTCATTATAAGGGTGATGCTTCCATTAGGTAGATAAAATGTGGTGGTATTATTAAATGACACGTTAGAGACGGCCACCACTTTTGGTGAATTTTGAAAGTTGTAAAGAATACTACCTCGTAGCTATAGTTCATGGTAATGATCAAGAACAAAAAATCCCGAAAAATTGATTTTTCGGGATTTCTTATTACTCCTTACCAAAGGTGCCAAGTAATTGCGTTAGCACCATTGGGTAGGTAATTGTTCAATGCTAATTATCAATTAGTACCCAGGGTTATTGGGTGCCAATTTTGGATTCTTATCAATTGCACTCTGTGGTATGGGCAATAGATTGTTCTTTGGGGCTTCAAAAGAGCGGTTCTCGATCAGGTTTTCTGGTAAGGTCATGGAAACATTATAATCTCCATTTGGCTGCGTGGTTTCAAGAACAATACCTCTCATTGCGCCCTTAAGGTCGCCATTAAGTACCTCTTTTGCGATATCCCATCGGATTATATCGTCTCTACGAAGACCTTCCATAGCGAACTCTACCCTTCTTTCATTTCTTACCAATTCTCTTAGGCTAGATTGTGTAGCATACTTCGTTCTATTAACCTTTGGCATACCAGCTCTTTCACGAACAGCGTCTAAGGCATCATATAACTCATTGTCTATCTCATTCAACTCTATTTTTGCTTCTGCTATGGTGAGCAATACTTCGGCATAACGGAAAATGAATACGTCATTCCCCATATTCCAATGTGGAGCATCTGGATTTAAATCCTTGAAGGTGGTGTACTTCTTAAAGTTATACCCAGTCTTAGACGCATTATCCGCCTTGTTAAAATAATCATTGCTGTCTTCTTCTATGGAGCGATAAACTTTATTGGCAAAAATTTGTCCTGGATAAACTACAGAAGCCCTTAAGCGGGGATCTCTATTAACATATGGATTAGCTGGGTCATACTCTCCTGCTAATTCTGCTTCTTCAATGGTTTTTCCATCGATCATTTCATAGGCATCTACCAATGACTGAGTAGGTACTACAGATGACCATCCACCAATACTATTAGGTAAATAAGGAGTATAATCGGTTCTGTATAAATCCGGAGTATATTGTACCGATAGGATTACCTCATTATTCTGCTCATTGGATGGGTCAAAAAGACCGTCAAAGGAAGGAAACAAAGAATACCCAGAAATGCTATTCGCTGTCGTTAATGCATCTTCATACTCACCAAAATAAAGGTAATACCTCATCAATAAGGCCTGTGCTGCTCCTTTGGTGGCCTTCCCTTGATCTGCCTCGGAGTAGGATTCTGGGAGAATATCAATAATGTCCTTTAATTCATCCTCAATAAACGTACGAACTTCAGCTTGGGAATTTCTCGGTACTTTGGCTTCCTCTGGGTGATCAAAATTCTCTAGGATCAACGGTACATCACCATAATTTACGGTCAATGTATAATACTTATAAGCTCTAAGGAATCGAGCTTGAGCTTTATAGATGGTCCTATCGTCTTCTGATACCGCAGTTGCGTTATCGCAATTGGCTAAGAACTCATTACACCTATTTATAGTGCTAAAGTTATAATATGAGGATCCTGGATCGGCCGCTGATAGAATTCCATTTCCAATATTGGTCCATCCTTCCCATGGGAAGTTGTTGTATGCGTTGTCTGAACCAGCATCACGATAGAAGATGTTTCCAGAACTTTCAAATTCATTGTAGCAACCGGTTAGTGCTAAATCTAGATCGTTTTTAGTCTTCCAAAAAGTGGAAGGTGAAAGGGCGTCATTGGGAGCGGTTTCCAAAAAGGAGTCGTCACATGCGCTAAATACAACGGTTATCGCTAGTAAATATATAAGTTTTCTCATTTTGAGCATATCAAATTAAAATGTTAAGTTAATTCCGATTGAATTGGTCATTACAACGGGATATCCACTACCTCTTCCGGAAGGAGCTTCTGGATCCCATCCTTTGGTATAAGGAGTAAGGGTGAATAGGTTTTGGGCGCTATAATAAACTCGTAGACGCGATATGTTCCACTCTTCCAAAATATCTGTTGGCACATTATAACCTATTTGAAGGTTTTTCAACCTTAGATAATCTGTACTTTGCAACCAATAGCTGGTGGTTGAGTTTTGAGGCATGCTGGGCCCGTAAATGTTATCTATAAGTCGAGGTACATCTGTATTGGTATTTGTTGGGGTCCAACGGTCCATAAACAATTTCAGCGGTTTTTGAGCATCTCCGTTTACAGCACCTATAGCATCAGAATCCATGTATCCGTAAGCACCCGTAGCACCTTGGAAGAGCGCCATGAAATCAAAATTCCTATACCCTAAGCTAAGATTAAAACCAAAATTTACTGGAGGTATAGATTTACCTAATAATGCTCTATCTTCAGCATCTACCTTGCCATCGCCATTGCTATCTACATAACGAAGGTCTCCTGGTTGTAATTGACTCCCGTAAATGGTATTGGTAGGCCATGAAGTGATATCTGCCTCGGTTTGATATAATCCATCTGTTTTATACCCAAACCAAGAATCTAGCGGTGTACCAAGTCTTCTGATTTTTCTTCCGTCTATTACCTGATCTGTTCCGGCCAATTTTGCCAACTCATTTTCGTTGTACGCAATGTTTCCGCCAAATTGAAAGTCGAAATCACCAAATTGATCGCGGTAATTCACGCTTAGTTCAACTCCTTGGTTATCTAGCTTTCCAACATTATCGAAAAACTTGCCTAATGCAAACTCATTAGGAGCAGGAACTTCCATGATTATACCCTCGGTCAATTTTTTATACAAATCGATGGTAACATCTATTTTTTTCAATATAGTAGCATCAAAACCAAGTCCGTAGGAAGTTGTTTTTTCCCAAATTAAAGAAGCATTTTTTGCATTTACGATAGCCGCTCCAGAATTAATGATACTATTAAATGGATAATCTTTGCCTAAGGCGAGGGTTGGAATAGTTGGGTAGTAATCGTCCAAAGCATCTTGGTTACCTAACTGTCCCCATGAAGCCCTTATTTTCAAATTACTCATAGTGTCCTTAAATCCATCAAAGAAGTTCTCCTCGGATATACGCCATCCGGCAGAGAAGGATGGGAATACTCCCACTCTGTTGTCTTTTGCAAAACGTGAAGAACCATCTGCTCTTACATTGGCCTCTACTAAATATTTGCCCATGTAGTTGTAGTTAGCTCTACCAAACCAAGACACCATGTTTAATTCACGGGTGTAACCTGAGTTTGTCATACCACTAGTTGATCCGGCATTTAAATCGGTAAGTTCATTGCTAGGGAAGTTTTCTCTATAAGCTGACGTATTCTTATAATTGTAAGACTCGGCATGGTAGCCTGCCAACAAATCTAAATTATGATCTCCATTAAATGTTTTAGAGTAATTAGCTGTTAAATCGAATGTATTACGTGTATTTGTTATAAATGTTTCGGTTAACTTTGTTGGTCCATGATATTTAGCAGGGTTGTATTGTAACTCCTTGTTTAATTCAGAATTACCCGAATCTACATTTCTATGCGACGCCGTGGCCTTAATGTTAAAGCCATCGAATAAATCAAATTGAATAGAACCTATTCCAACAAAAGTCTTGCGTTGGTAGTTAATCTGTGGACCCATATCTAGCCATGCAATAGGGTTACCATCCGAAATGGTTCCATAAGTTCCATCTTCGTTTTTGTAAGGTATCCATGGGGCAATCCTATTGGCTTGTCTAATAATCTGGTCTAAACCTCCACCTACATAGGCATTGTTAGGCTCGTAACGATCCAATTGACTATACGACATATTTAGATTAGTAGTAATCCAGTCATTGGGAGTAACGGTTAGGTTAATCCTTGCGTTATAATCTTTTTTGCCTGTGTGTTCTATAATCCCATCCTGATTTTGATAATTCAGGGAGGCGCGATAGGAGGTGTATTCCGATCCACCGGAAACAGCAAAGTTATTGGTGGTCACAAATCCGGAACCTTGGTATAGAAGGTCGTGCCAATCTGTATTAGGATGTGTAAATGGGCTACTGCCATTACGGAAAAGCTCTAAATCATTGTCGCTAAACCTAGGTGCTTTACCACTATTGGCTAAAGCTTCGTTATATAGCATAGCGTAGTCGTAAGACCCTAGATATTCTGGAAGTACAGTAGGATCTTGCCATCCAAAATCTCCTGTATAGGTTACCGTAGGCACCCCAGATTTTCCAGATTTTGTAGTAACTAAAATAACACCGTTAGCTGCTTTGGAACCATATATAGCAGCGGAAGCAGCATCCTTTAATACAGAGATACTGGCTATATCATTTGCCTGAACGTCATTTAATGAGCCTTCTACACCGTCTATTAGAACCATAGGTGAAGCTTGGTTTAGCGTTCCTGTACCTCTAATCCTAATGGTACCACCATCGTTACCAGGTAATCCTGAAGATTGGTTTACGTACACCCCAGGTAATAATCCGGAAAGTCCGGCAGATACACTAGTAATTGGTCTGGACTCCAGCATTTTGCTGTCTACAGTAGCGACCGATCCAGTAAGGTTCACCTTTTTCTGAGTACCAAATCCTACTACTACCACCTCATCTAAAAACTCAGCATCCTCAGATAGTGTGATGTTTATGGTTGTTTGGCCATTTACTGATATTTGTTGTTTGGCATAACCTAGAAAACTGATTTCTAGGATAGCATTTTCTGCAACGTTTATGGAGTAGTTTCCGTCAAAATCGCTGACCACACCATTGGTTGTACCTACTTCAACGACACTTGCTCCCGGAATGGGCATTTCGGTTCCATTTTCGGTAACCGTACCCGAAACGGTAATCCCGTTTTGGGCAAAAACATTTAAGCTACCCGCTAAGAGGAAGCAAAACAAGAAAATTTTTCTCATGAATAATTGATGTTTAGTTTAAATTGTTTGTTTCGAATTAGTTAATAAAATTGATGTTGAAATAAAATGTTGGTATTAAGATTATAGTTGTATATCGCGTTTTTAATGATTTAGCTTCATGATGAACAACGGCTATAAAATGTGATTAATTTGTTACAAAAACCTTACGTTAAGAGGTTTTTTTAGCTGTCGGCGCAAACCTACAAAGATTACAAATGGTAACAAATGATTCTCCGAAACAATGATTTATTTAACATATAACTGTATTGGAAGATATTTATCATGTGGGAAAATTGATAATTTCTCACTTTCTGACGTTTGATTTAGCAAGTATGAAGGAAAAGGTCCCCAATACTACTGAATAAAATTTAAGAATAATTATAAAGTATCGTTGATATAAATAAGTATCCCTATTTTGTCGGTAATAAAAAAAAAGATTTTTAGTGACTGAAAAACAGAAAATGCTTGGTGGAGAATCGTATGATTCTAGAGATCCGGAATTGATAGAAATGTATCATAACGCACGAAATTTATTAAAGAAATACAATAGTCTAGAATCGAGATTACTAGAAGAACGGGAGCGGATTTTAACTAAATTGTTCCATTATAAAGGTGCGGGAGTGTGGATTGAAGCGCCTTTTTATTGTGACTATGGGGAGAACATCTCCATTGATGAAAATACTTTTATCAATACCAATTGTATGTTCTTAGATAATAATAAAATAGTTGTTGGAAAAAACGGATTAATTGCTCCTTATGTGCAAATATACACGGCAAGTCATCCTTTAAAAGGTTCTGAAAGAATAATTAAATCCGGAAATAGGGTTAGGTATTTAACCTCCGCCCAACCGGTCATTATTGGTGATAATGTATGGATTGGCGGAAATTCAGTGATTTTTCCAGGGGTTACCATAGGAAATAATGTAACTATTGGAGCAGGAAGCGTGGTGACCAAAAATCTTCCTGATAATGTATTGGCATACGGAAATCCTTGTCAAATAAAAGGAGAGTTATAGTCACATAATTACCTGTCTACGCCTGCATTTCTTTAATTCTAGTAGGCATAGTTGAATTGTTATTTAGCTTCAAGGTTCTCTGGAAATTGCTTATGGATATCCTTTAGGCCCTTTTTTGCTACTTTTAAAGCTCTTAGGGTATTCTTTGATTTTTGAGAATGAGCCTCCATTCTCCTCAAAACATTTTTTAAAGTTTTGGTAGCCTCCACAATAAAAGGTCCTTTGTTTAGCATTACACATTCTGCCTGGGCGCTTATGGTGGCGTCCGAGATTTCTGCTCGTGTGGCCATTCCCTTTTTCGCCATGGTATCCAAAACTTGTGTAGCCCATACAACAGGAATTTGGGCAGCTTCACATAACCAAAGTATCTCGTTCTGCACCTCGGAAATACGTTCAAAACCGATCTCCACCGCTAAATCACCCCTCGCAATCATCACCCCAATTTTTGGTCTTTGCATCGCCCTAAAAAGTATTGCGGGTAGATTATCAAAAGCAGTACTATTCTCTATTTTAAAAATTACTCCAGTATCCTTATCGCCTAACTCTTGGAGCTCTTTATAAAGAAGGGAAACATCATCGGCATTTCTTACAAAGGAATATCCAATCATATCTGCGTGTTTCGTAACAAAGGGTAGTAACTCTAGATCTTCCGGGGTAAGGGAGGGAAGATCTAAATTGGTGTCTGGTAAATTAATTCCCTTTCCTGGACGTAGTTTTTTCTTATGTGCCTTTTTTATCCTTATGGTAGCAGTGTCGTTTTTCAATGTTTCTACTTTGGCTTCAAAGGTACCATCATCAAAAAATACCCGCTGGCCAACTTTAAGGTCATCTATAATCTGTGGTAGTGAGACTTCGATCAACGGAATACCTTTGGTCGATTTCTTTTTGGATAATAAAGGAGAATCTGGTTTTATAAGCATTAATCTAGATTTCTTGTCCAATTTTATAAAGGGCATGGAATCTAAAGGTAGTCCGGGAAGTTCTTGTGCGTAAATAGAACTGATCCGTATTTTAGGACCTGGTAGGTCCATATATATGTGGATTGGGAGTTCTAACTCCTTCTCAACACTTTTAATGTTTTTTAATATTTTTTTCCATAACTTTTCTTCCCCATGGCTTAGATTGAGTCGGGCAATGCCCATCCCTGCCACTCGAAGTCGTTTTATTAGGTTTTTGTTCGTAGCAGCTTCATCTGGCATGGTTACCATAATTTCGGTATCCCTGGATTCGCTTTCAGATTTAAAAAGGGTATTGGCGTGTTGTACCAAAAGTTTTTTACTGCCCGAAAAGCCTATCGCTTCCATATCGGTATTTTTCTTCCACGATTTACCGTTCAATAATTTTATGAGTCTTAACGCCCCAGAAACATTATCGTATACATATCCTGCACCACTGCCTAATGATGAAATTCCCAATTCCGATAACCCTTCCTGAATTTCCCTAATATCTTTACTGCGTAGTAATAGATAGCGATGTAAGTTTTTAGAACTAGTCCTATATTGAGGGTGTACGGAAGAAGCGATGCCATCGGCAATTTCTTCGTTTTCTAAAAGTCTACTGTAAATTTCCTCTAGTTGGTTTTCAAGTTTTTCTAGCTCCATAATGAGTATGGGTATTGCGTGTTATAAATAGAGTTTCCCCTAAGAATATTTTCAGTTCCAATTTCGGTCTAAAATTACAAATATTAATAATGTATAAATAGGGAAAATGAGATAGAATTTATTGGGCCTAAAGCTAAGAACCGAGTTTGGAATTGAAGTTCTGTTAGAAGATATTAAAACAAGCAGTATTAGGTTAAGAGCGTTTGGTATAGTTTTATCTTCTGCCCCTTCAAAAGCTGGACTTATCAATAAATGTTATATAATCTATCTGTATTAATGCCTTATAACACTACCATAAGAGAGAGGACGAGAAATAAAGAGGGGGGCAGTGTTTATTTGATTGATTATGTTTGCTGTGCTGAATGCTGTACATAACTAAAGTACCCATTAATCAACTTAAACCATAAGCAATGAATACGCATCTAAAAGGTGTTTTATATATCGCTCTTGGGGCTTCTAGCTATGGGGTATTGGCCACTTTTGTGAAATATGCCAATAACCAGGGTTTAGGAACAGCCGGACTTGCTTTTTCCCAATATCTGTTTGGGGTTTTGTTACTGAGCATACTCGCCTTTATATCCTCAAAAAGAACTGGAACTACAGAATCAGATAGGGCGGGAAGAAATAAAAGTACCAAACTGAAATTAATGCTCTTTGGAAGCTTCTTAGGGCTTACCAGTAGTTTTTATTATTTATCCATTCAATATGTGCCTGTGTCTGTTGGGATTATACTTTTAATGCAGACGATTTGGATGGGAGTGGTTCTAGAGTTTTTTATGGCCCGTGAATTAATCAATAAAGCAAAAGTAATAGGTGCATTTGTGGCAATTGTTGGAACCCTTTTAGCCGCAAAGGTTTTTGAGAGCGATGTGGAACTTGATCTAAAAGGGATTGGATATGGCCTTCTAGCCGCTTTGAGCTTTACAGGGGTAATGTTTTCTACCAGTAGGGTGGGTTTGCAACTCCCTATTCTTGTGCGTACGCAATTCTTAGTGTACGGAGGGTTTATAGTGATTGTGATATTTTGGAACTTTCATATTCTACAGGAATTCAACTGGAATGTCTTTATTAAATGGGGTAGTTTTCTAGGCCTTTTTGGCACAATTCTTCCGCCACTTTTATTTAATAAAGGATTTCCTAAAATAGGTACGGGCCTCGGGAGTATTATTGCTGCATTAGAAATTCCGGTATCCGTTTTAAGTGCTTATTGGATTTTAAACGAGCAAATTAGCAATTTGCAATGGATGGGTATTGCAATTATTTTGTTCGCAGTGGTGATGATAAATTTTAAAAAAAGATAGTAAGCAATAGCAGAAGTACAAATTAGTTGGCCGTTCCATTTTCTATGGGCATTCGTGTCTATTAGGGGGTTAAAAACACTTAAAATTCTCAGACTGTGTTCGATAGGGTCTTGTTTAGATGGCGAATTAGATTGTCCTAGTGTAGCTAGAGGTGTAAAATATAATGACCAGGGCAAATTGATGTTGTAAGGAGGGTGTTTTAATTAGCAATTCCATATACTCCTGCGTCTACTCCCTAATGTCCATTTCTTGTTTGTAATAAGTCTAAATAAGCCTACCTTTGCAGTTCTAAAAATCAAAACAAATGATAAATACCTTAAAACTTGGTTTTGTACTGAGCCTGATAACTTTATTTGTGGCGTGCGGGGATTCGTCAAAATCTTCTGAAGTGGTTAATGTGTACACCCACAGACATTATAAGGCCGATGATGAGCTTTTTACCAAATTTACTGAAGAGACCGGTATTAAAGTCAATATTGTAAATGCTAGTGCAGATGAACTTATCCAACGGTTAGAGACGGAAGGGAAGGACTCCAATGCAGATATTCTGATTACGGTAGATGCAGGCCGACTCTATCGTGCACAGTCAAAAGATTTGTTACAACCAATACGTTCTAAAATCTTAGAGACTAATATTGGGCCTGAGTTTAGGGAGAAAGAGGGACACTGGTACGGATTAACTTATAGAGCAAGGATTATTGCCTATGCTAAAGACAGGGTGAATCCAGAAGAAATTAAAACGTATGAAGATTTAGCAGATCCAAAATGGAAAGGTAAAATAGTAATCCGTTCCTCCGAAAATGTTTATAACCAATCTTTGATGGCTTCCATAATTTTGGCAGATGGTGAAGAAAAGGCCAAGGAGTGGGCAGAGGGGGTAGTAGCCAATATGGCTAGAAACCCCAAAGGTAGTGATAGAGATCAAGTTAAGGCAGTAGCTTCTGGGGAAGGCGATATTGCAGTGGTAAATACCTATTACATAGGATTGTTGTTGAACGATGAAAATGTAGAAGAGCGCAAGGCTGGAGAAAGTGTTGGCATTATTTTTCCAAATCAAGACGGCAGAGGTACCCACATTAATGTTAGCGGGATAGGGGTGGCCAAACATGCACCCAATAAAGAGAACGCCGTTAAGCTGATGGAGTTTCTGTCAGATGAAAAAGCACAGCAGACTTTGGCAAACTTAAACTATGAATATCCTATTAATCCAAAAGCTACAAAGGCTTCTATTTTAAAAACCTGGGGTGATTTTAAGACAGATCCCGTAGAGCTTTATAAGCTAGGAGAATATAATAGCAGGGCCGTTATGATTTTTGACGAGGCTGGCTGGAAATAAATTGGGAAATAAGATTTAAGTCATGGAAAGAAAGTAGCGAAGTAGTTTTATTCCTTTTTTAGCGAGGTAGGATTGACTTAATCAGTAGCTAATAGTTTAAATGTTTTGGATTCCAAACGGGATCCAAAACAATGAATCGAGTAATTAAATGGCAAAAAAAACCACCTATTGGTGGAATAAATGGACAGGCGGGGCAATTGTTATATTGCTTCTGGTCTTAACTCCAATATTCACCATTTTAATTAAGCTCTTCGATAAACCTGGGGAGCATTGGGGGCATATTTCATCAACTTTATTGCCTTCTTACTTCATCAACTCCTTCCTTTTATTGCTGGGGGTAGGCGTATTTACCTTTATAATAGGGGTAAGTATGGCGTGGTTGGTATCAGTGTATAACTTTCCCGGGCGCAAGTATTTTGAGTGGCTATTAATTCTTCCCCTTGCTTTTCCCTCTTATATGATGGGTTATAGCTATGTGGGAATCCTGGAGTATACTGGTCCAATACAGGCTTTTTTGAGGAATAACTTCGATATAACATTCAAGGGGCCTATAGTTGATATCATGAATATGCCAGGAGCTGTATTTATTCTTTCAATAAGTCTGTTTCCCTATGTATATGTAATTTGTAGGGCGTCTTTTATGCGACAATCCAGCGCCATGCAAGAGGCGGCATTTCTTTTAGGAAGTAATCGCATGCAGATGTTTGCCAAGATAGCGCTTCCAATGGCTAGACCTGCGGTAGCTGGAGGGATTGCGTTGGTGGGAATGGAAGTTTTAAATGATTATGGTACAGTTAAATATTTTGGGGTGGATACCTTTACCTCTGGAATATTTAGAGCCTGGTTTTCCTTTGGGGATATTAATACCGCTATTTATCTCTCTGCTATTTTAACCGTGATAGTTTTAATATTGATCTGGTTGGAGAATTTCCAAAGAGGGAGTCGGAACTGGAATTCTGGTAATGCCGATACCAAACCGGCAATTAGGATCTGGCCCAAACATAAAAGTACTCAATGGTTGTATACAGGGCTGTGCCTGACCGTCTTATTGATCAGTTTTATATTACCCTTATCACAACTGTTCTACTGGGTTTCCCTTACCTGGCGTAATGTGGTAGATTCTGAATTCGGAATATTAATTTTTAGGAGTTTTTCCTTGGCAATAGGTGCTGCAGTGGCTATTGCAATTATTGCCATATTTTTGCTATATACCATCCGCCTAAGTCCCTTGTGGTGGACCAAACATATTGCACGGACCGCTTCCTTAGGTTATGCCATCCCTGGTGCGGTTATTGCAGTTGGTGTAATGATCCCCATGATGGGATTAGATCGGAAAATCAACTGGTTGCTATCAGAAAATGTAGGGATGATTTTATCAGGAACATTGTTTATCTTAGTCGTGGCGTATATAGTTAGGTTTATGGCAGTTGGATATAATGCTATTGACGCAGGATTCCAGAAAACTGGGGCCTCTGTAAACGAGGTAGCAAGATCATTAGGAGCTTCCCCTTTAAGGACCTTGTGGAAAATAGACCTACCTTTGATTAAGTACAGCATAGCGGGAGCAGTATTGTTAGCTTTTGTAGATATATTAAAGGAATTACCACTAACGTTAATTTTACGACCATTCAATTTCCATACACTAGCGACTAAAGCTTTTGATATGGCGACAAATGAGATGATAGCAGAATCGGCAAACGCTTCCCTTGTTGTAGTTTTAACCGGGGTGATACCAATTATAGTGCTAAATAGTATGATAAGTAGGAAAGAATAGGACTTGAGAGATGGATGGGGGAGAAGGAGTGATAATAGCTTTTAATGTAAAACGATATTTAAGACAGTGTTCTTTCTAATCGGACTGCAAAAGCAAATAAAACGAATGAACATGGCGATTATTGAAATAAACAATATTAGTAAGCGATATCGTAATGCTGACACCAATGCGGTGGAGGATGTTTCTTTTTCATTGGAAAAAGGGGAGATATTGGCACTTGTTGGTGAAAGTGGTTCAGGGAAAACAACCTTATTAAGGTTAATCGCAGGACTAGAACATCCAGATTCCGGAATTATTCAATTGGGTGGAGAAGTTATTGTCAGTGGTCGTAAATCCTTACCTGCTAATAAACGAAAAACGGGTATGGTTTTTCAAGATTATGCCTTGTTCCCACACCTAACCATTTTTGAGAATGTGGCATTCGGATTAAAAGGTCTCAATAAAAAAGAGGTGGAACAACGGGTTCACGACACTATCAACCTTACAGGTTTAAAGGAGGACGTTAAAAAATATCCCCATCAACTTTCTGGGGGACAGCAGCAGCGAGTTGCATTAGCGAGAGCACTTGCGCCTCGACCAGAGCTGTTGTTGATGGATGAGCCATTCAGTAATCTAGATACTATTCTGCGCGATCAAGTTCGCGAGGAAGTTAGACAGATAATCAAAGCCATGGGAATCACCGCTATTTTAGTAACCCATGATACGAAAGATGCTTTTTCAACAGCCGATAAAATTGCGGTAATGCTTAACGGGAAATTATTGCAGATCGATACTCCTGATGCGTTATATAATGACCCTAACTCTTCTTATGTTGCAGAGCTTTTTGGGAAATCTAATAACGTTGTGGCAACCGTTGAACCGGGTGGTTTTAAAACTCCCTTCGGATTTGTATCGGGACCCAAAGACTGTCCTTTATCTGTAAATAAGGATAAGGTGAATTTATTTTTTAGGGCAGAGGAAACCGATTTTTGTAATGCAGAGGAACCACATCTTTGTGGGATGGTTGAGCAGTGCATGTACCTAGGGGATCATATGCAGTTAAAAGTATGTTGTAACCGATGTACTAGCTGTGCCAATGATTGTGAAAAGGGAGCTTTGGAAGATACCCAACGTATTTTGTTGAGGTCCGCGGTGCAAACATGGAAGCCAGGAGATATAGTACGATTTAAACTTAAAAACTTTAAAGTAAAAGAAACCGATTCTGAGGAACTGTTTTAGGTAAGGATCATTATTTAGGTATACTAGAAAGTTGATTTTACTAGTTTTTTAACAGTTACTCCCAAAAAATCGATAAAATTCATTGGATTTAAATGCAAAATCAGCTACCTATGGATTTATTTTATAGCTTTGCCACGTCATGAAATCATTTTTCCATAAAATGTTATCCGTAGCTATGGCGACCTTAGTGTTATTTACCACTATGTCGTTCACTTTGGATATGCATTATTGTGGAGAGACGTTAGTGGATTTCTCGTTGGCCCAAAACGCGCATACCTGCGGTATGGAAATACCACAATCAGAGAATGATTGCGAAACGGTGGTTCCTGAGCAATCTTGTTGTTCAGATAAGCAAATAGTTGTTGAAGGGCAGGATAATCTTAAGTTATCATTTGATAAAGTATCTTTTGAGCAACAAGCCTTTGTTGCCACTTTTTTCTACACTTATATAAACCTTTTTGAAGATCTGGATAAAAATATAGTTCCTTTTAGGAATTATAATCCTCCTTTTCTCATACGGGATATACAGAAGCTTCACGAGACGTATTTAATTTGATTTAAAACAGTTTCCGATTCCGATAGTTATCGGGAAGGAGAATTATGCCCTATGGTAACTTCCATTTTGGGTTTATTTCGTTGTCATTAATTTTCTGATGTATCAGGAATTTAACCAATGTTTCACTGTTTAACACTCAATACAAATGCTAAATAAAAGCATAAAATTTCTCATAGAGAACAAACTGGTAGCAGTTTTAATGCTCGCACTTTTCGTAGGTTGGGGTCTTGTTAATGCCCCTTTTAATTGGGATACCGGGTTTCTCCCTACCAATCCCGTGGCTGTTGATGCCATTCCCGATATTGGTGAAAATCAACAAATCGTATATACCCAGTGGGAAGGTCGTTCTCCACAGGATATAGAAGATCAGATAAGTTATCCGCTAACCACCACCTTATTGGGAATTCCTGGTGTGAAGACAATACGTAGTTCTTCTATGTTTGGCTTTTCCAGTATCTATATCATTTTTGAAGAGGATATTGAATTCTACTGGAGTCGTAGCCGAATTTTAGAAAAGCTGAATTCCTTGCCTTCAGGTCTGCTACCCGATGGTGTAAATCCATCTTTGGGTCCAGATGCTACAGGATTGGGTCAAATTTATTGGTATACGCTGGAAGGTCGTGATAAAGAGGGCAATGTAACCGGTGGTTGGGACCTGCACGAATTGCGTAGCATTCAGGATTACTATGTGAAATATGCGCTTTCTTCGGCAAGTGGCGTTTCTGAAGTAGCATCTATTGGGGGCTATGTACAGGAATATCAGATAGATGTAAAACCGGAACTGATGCGTCAATATAACATTGGTCTAGGGGAAATTGTAAAAGCGGTCAAGGAAAGTAATAAGGATATTGGTGCCCAAACAATGGAAATCAATCAAGTGGAATACTTGGTGCGGGGTCTTGGGTATATAAAATCTGTTGCCGATATAGAAGACGCTGAAGTAACTTCGGAAGATTACACTTCTATACGTATCAAGGATATCGCTAAAGTAAGTTTAGGGCCTGCCCCACGTAGAGGAATATTGGACAAAGAAGGGGCTGAGGTCGTAGGTGGAGTGGTAACGGCAAGGTACGGTGCAAACCCAATGGAGGTGATCACTAATGTAAAGGAGAAATTAGAGGAACTAAGAGCCGGACTTCCATCTAAAGAACTTTCGGATGGGACTATTTCTCAGCTTACTGTTGTTCCCTTTTATGATCGTTCAGAACTTATTCAAGAGACCCTAGATACGCTGGACGAAGCTTTAAGTTTAGAAATACTCATTACCATATTGGTGATTATCGTTATGGTCTTCAACCTAAGAGCGTCCATCCTTATTTCGGGCCTTTTGCCGGTGGCGGTATTAATGGTGTTTATCGCCATGAAGTTCTTTAATGTGGATGCAAACATTGTTGCTTTATCCGGTATAGCTATTGCCATTGGTACCATGGTGGATATTGGGGTTATACTTTCTGAGAATATAATCAGGCACCTAGATGAGGAAGATGAGCGATATAGAGAAACAGGTGTTAAACAACCTATCAATATGGTGGTATATACTGCTAGTGCCGAAGTCTCTGGAGCCATTCTCACGGCGGTACTCACCACTATTATTAGCTTTATACCGGTATTTACTATGATAGGGGCGGAAGGGAAGTTGTTTAGACCCTTGGCGTTTACCAAAACCATGGCATTAATCGCTGCCTTTGTAGTGGCGCTTTTCCTTATTCCCCCTTTTGCGGCCTATTTGTTCAGAAGAAAATCTATCAGAAAAACTACGGGGTACCTAATCAATGGATTATTGATCTTATTGGGGGTTACAGCTATTGGTTTTGGCTATTGGTTAGGGCTTGTTTTAATCGGATTCGGTTGTACTGGGCTATTAAAAGATAAGGAAATTGCATTCAAAATATCAGACAAGCTTTTCCTCACTGAAAAAGGAGCCAATTTTTTAAATATAGCCATCTCTGCCTTGGCAATTGTGTTCTTATTGGCAGAATTCTGGCGTCCGCTTGGGTTGGATAAAAGTATATTTTGGAACCTATTATTCGTAGGCTTTATCTGTTTTGGATTATTAGGAGGATTCTGGGTTTTCTTGCATTATTATTCTCGGATCCTTCGTTGGGCACTCCGTAATAAAGTAGTCTTCCTTTCTGTGCCAACGTTAATTGTAGTTTTCGGGGTATTAATCTGGCAGAATACAGGTAAAGAATTTATGCCTTCCTTAAATGAGGGATCCTTTTTACTGATGCCTACCTCCATGCCACACTCCGGAGTAGAGGAAAATAAACGGGTGTTGCAGCAGTTGGATATGGCAGTGGCGGGTATTCCTGAAATTAAAACGGTGGTTGGAAAAGCAGGGCGTACCGAGTCTGCTCTTGATCCAGCACCATTAGCGATGTACGAAAATATTATTCTGTATAAGTCAGAATACATGCTAAATGAAAACGGAAAACGCCAACGGTTTAGAGTCAATAAGGATGGGTTGTTTGTTCTTAAGGATGGAAGTTATGTTGTTAATCCCAATAGTGAAATTGCAGAGGATACCCATTATGGGGATTCAGATATTGGGGATCCCTATTTTGTAGAATATCAAAATCTTATACCCGATAATAAGGGTGAGTTTTATAGGAATTGGAGACCGGATATAAAATCTCCAGACGATATTTGGAATGAGATAGTACGGGTAACCAAACTCCCTGGAGTAACCTCTGCTCCAAAATTGCAGCCTATTGAAACCCGTTTGGTGATGCTGCAAACAGGAATGCGCGCCCCAATGGGAATTAAGGTGAAAGGCCAAGATCTTAGGGAGATAGAAGCTTTCGGGATAGAATTGGAAGAAATACTAAAGCATGCAGAAGGAGTAAAAGTAGAAGCTGTTTTTGCAGATCGTATTGTTGGGAAACCTTACCTGCTTATAGATATTAAAAGAGACCGATTGGCCCGTTACGGAGTTTCTATAGAAGAGGTACAGCAAATTCTTCAAGTAGCAGTGGGTGGAATGCCGTTAACGCAAACGGTAGAAGGAAGAGAACGCTATGGAGTGAGGGTGAGATATCCACGTGAATTGAGAGCTAATCCCGAAGATCTTAAGAATATCTATGTTCCAGTAGAGAAAGGTAATCCCGTGCCCTTAGGAGAACTTGTTGAGGTACGCTATGAGCAGGGACCACAGATGATTAAAAGTGAGGATACTTTCTTAGTGGGTTACGTCTTGTTTGACAAACTTGAAGGATTTGCAGAAGTAAATGTAGTAGAGAATGCACAAGCGTTAATAAAAGAAAAGATAGAAAGTGGTGAGCTTATAGTTCCACAAGGGATAAACTATCAGTTTACCGGAACTTATGAAAACCAGTTAAGGGCAGAGAAAACACTTTCGGTCATTGTTCCCTTGGCGTTGGCGATTATCTTTTTGATACTCTATTTCCAATTCCGCTCCGTATCTACTTCCCTGATGGTTTTTACGGGTATTGCCGTAGCGTTTGCAGGTGGTTTTCTTATGATTTGGTTCTATGGTCAGGACTGGTTTTTAAACTTCAATTTTTTTGGGGAAAATTTACGGGATATGTTCCAAATGCATACCATAAACCTTAGTGTGGCCGTTTGGGTAGGGTTTATAGCCCTCTTTGGGATTGCTACCGATGATGGGGTGGTAATGGCAACCTATCTCACCCAGACCTTTGATAAGAACGATCCAGAATCGGTTAAGGAAATTAGAGCTTCCGTTGTTGAAGCAGGTATGAAAAGATTACGTCCATGTTTAATGACAACAGCTACCACTATTTTGGCCTTATTACCAATCCTCACCTCTACAGGAAGGGGTAGTGATATTATGATCCCAATGGCTATTCCTAGTTTTGGTGGAATGTTGATAGCGCTAATAACCCTATTTGTAGTTCCTGTATTATTTAGCTGGAGAAAGGAAGCGAAATTGAAAAGACAACTAAGAACCCTTAAAGAAATCTAGAATTAATGAATCTGATATTTAATACAACTAAAAGATTGCGTAGACCGAGGTTCCTCCATGTGGGGGTATGGCTAGTTTCACTTTTGTTCTTTGGTTGGTCTGCGCAAGGTCAACGGTTAGAATCCTATATTGAAGAAGCGATCAAGAATAATCCGAGTATTCAAGCAGTAGAAAAGCAATATGCAATTTCTACAGAAAAGATCTCAGAGGTCAATTCGCTTCCTAATACTCAGATTTCAGGAGGGTATATGGTTGGGAAAGGTGATATGGCAATGATGCAAGAAGGCGAGTTTTCTGTAATGCAAATGTTTCCCTGGTTTGGTACGCTTGCCGCACGTGGTAAATATGCTACGGCAATGGCAGATGCCGATTTTTTGGAGATTGAAATTGCCAAAAGAAAGGTTGCCATGGCATTGTCCCAATCCTATTATCGCTTATATGAAATTGTGAAAAAACAACAGGTATTGGATTCCAATATTCAACTTTTAAAGGTGTATGAGCAGTTGGCGCTAACCTCGGTGGAGGTAGGGAAAGCCTCTGCAGTATCTGTGTTGCGACTTCAGATGAGGCAAAACGACCTTATAGAAAAGAAATTAGTGTTAGAACAGGACTATGAGGCAGAACTAATTGCTTTTAATAAGATAATGAGCAGAAAGGAAGTTGCAGATGTAGCTATTTTAGATAGCCTAGCAGTTCCGGAAAAGGATATAGAAATCGATTTTAATAATCTTGAGCTGCATCCCGAATTAGCAAAATATGAGGAGTTGATTAAGGTGGTTTCCCATGCAGATGCACTTAATAAAAAGGAAAGTGCGCCAGAATTTGGAATAGGAATGGACTATATGCTGTTCAATGAGAACCCTAATATGCTAATGCCAATGGTGTCTCTTTCTATTCCAATTTTTAATAAAAGGTATAAATCAATTGCTAGGCAGAACAAACTTAAATATGAGGAGTTGGATATTCAAAAACAAGCCTCACAAAACTCATTGGTAACCCAATTACAATCTGCAGTGAGAAGTAGAAATGCGGCACGTATTAGTTTAGAGACCCATGATAAAAATCTAAGGCAAGCAGAGCAAGCTACTGAAATATTATTTAAGAATTATGAAACGGGAACTATGGATTTTAGGGAAGTTCTGGATGTCCAAGAGTTGCAATTAAATATTCAGCTGAATCGTGTGGAAGCTATTGGCGACTATTTTAAGCAAATGAGCATCATTAACTATTATATAAAATAAAACTTTCTAATGGTATTTAAATTGTAATGCTATCGCGCTCGGACGGGCTTTTCGCTATATCTTTTTTAAAGGAAAAAAGGATGCCGCTGCAATCCCTAGCGCAACAACGGTTAACAAGTAAGTCAATTCCATTAAAGTAAATAGCAAAGCAATTAAATCTCATTAAGTGATTGAAGGGAAAATAAAATAAAACTATCATGAAAAAATATATCATCTATACCGCAATATTAGCTCTTGGATTGGCCTTGGGTTATGTGTTTTTTGGAACTAACAATGAAGGGTCTTCAGACAACCACGGTTCCCATACTTCAGAAAGTGCTGAGGGTGAAATCCAAATGTGGACCTGTTCCATGCATCCTCAAATTATGCAACCAGAACCTGGCGATTGCCCGCTTTGTGGAATGGACCTAATACCTGCAGATGCAGGTGCAGAAGGTCTTGCATTGAACGAGATAAGAATGACAAAAAATGCCATGTCTCTGGCCAATATACAAACTACCATTGTAGGCAATGCTTCCGAAGGTGAAAATAACTCCTTGATGCTCTCTGGGAAAATTATGCCCAATGAGGAGGCAAATGCGGTTCAAGCCAGTTATTTTGAAGGGAGAATAGAAAAACTGAACGTTAATTTCACTGGAGAAAAAGTTAGGAAAGGACAACTGCTAGCAACTATATACGCCCCAGCCCTTGTTGCTGCACAACAGGAACTTCTAACGGCGGCTACCATGAAGGAGTCGCAACCTGCATTGTATAATGCGGTCCGAAATAAATTAAAATTATGGAAACTAACAGAAAAGCAAATCGAGCAAATAGAAACTTCGGGGAAAGTAAGTGAGAATTTCCCCATTTATGCCACGGTTTCGGGAACTGTTTCCGAAAAATTAGCTGAAGTTGGAGACTACGTTAGCCAAGGACAGCCAATAGTGAAGGTTAGTGATTTGGGAACGGTGTGGGCTATTTTTGATGCCTATGAGAATCAGATTTCTCAGTTAAAGGAAGGTCAGAAAATAACGGTTACCGCCAATGCGTATCCCAATAAGGAATTTGAGGCTGTGGTATCGTTTATAGACCCAAGGTTAAATACCCAATCAAGAACTGTATCGGTAAGGGTAACCTTAAACAATAAAGAGGGAGTTTTAAAACCAGGAATGTTCGTTGTTTCCAAGGTGGAAATGGCAGAAAGTAATGAAAACAAGGAGCAAATAAGCATCCCAGCTTCGGCAGTGCTATGGACGGGAAATAGGTCTTTAGTTTACGTAAAAACAAATCCTGATGAACCTGTTTTTGAAATGCGAGAGGTTGGTTTGGGAGCTAAAAGTGGAGAACTGTACACTATAACTGATGGCCTATCTAACGGAGAAGAGGTGGTGACCAATGGGACTTTTACAGTAGATGCGGCGGCACAGTTGCAAGGCAAAAGAAGTATGATGAATGTTGGAGAGGAAATGGAAATAGATCCTTTGCATCATTTAGAGGGTATAGAAAGATTGAAAGTGCCTTCTGAGTTCCGTATACAGTTGAAAGCAGTTTTTGATGATTATATGGTTATGGAAAATGCACTGGTCCAGGATAATGCGGAAATCCCACAAAATACTGCTAGCACCTTGCTTAAAAGCATAAGGAAGGTGGATATGAAACTATTAAAAGATGACGATGCTCATAATAAATGGATGCATTTAAATGAAGGGCTTCAAGAAGCAGCTACCGAAATATCCAGAACTTCTGATATTAAAATGCAAAGGGATAATTTCATCACACTTTCGGCACATTTAATTAATGCCGTAAAAACTTTTGGCATCGACCAAAAAGTGTATGTGGAGTATTGCCCTATGGTGAATAATGATGTGGGGGCGTTTTGGTTGAGCACTGAGGAAGAAATCCTAAATCCGTATTTCGGGGCCAGTATGCTTCGATGTGGGGAAGTTACGGATGAAATTGAGTAGCGATTATTGCTAATAAGAGTGGTAGTGCTTATAGAAGGTGGTATGGGATTTATTTCTATACCACCCTTTAATAACATATTGAGGGTGCAAGATGTGCGTGAATTTTAGTCCATCGGGAAATACTTAGATCGAATACGTTATAGATTATTGTCCCTTGCCTGCCTAGCAATCCAAACGATCGATCACCAACTGTAGAAAATCACGATTCTTTACCAATGTCCCCTCTGGGATAATAAACTCTGGGCAACTCCACCAATCTTTATAGCGTAATAATTGATACTTTGTTGCGACTATAGCCTCGGGGTTATTACGTATTTTGGCGTTAGAAACAAGTTGTTCAGTCAGGTGAATAATCTGGGTTTTCAGGTCATTATCGTAGCCATCAGTTTTTAATAAATATAGCTCCAATAAACTACCATAGGCCCAAATGTTCTTTTTATCCAGGGCATCGTTAGCGTCTATTTCGGTTAAGGCTGCTAATCTTGCTGTACACCAATAATCGCCCTTCGCTTTAGTTGGCCCACCATCCAATAGGGTTGCCAAGGAAATGTATTGCACAATACTCCAATGGTGCGATAAATTACGATCTGCCGCTTTTTTATACCACTTTTTCGCTTCATTTAAATATTGTTTTTGTTTTGTTGTGGTATCGCCATCCAGAACTAGGGATTCCCTATATTCTATTTCGGCCAAACGCTTAAAGGCACTTGCCAAAAGACCGCTATTTTCTAAAAAAGCTTCTTCTTTGCTTTTTTGATATTCAATTTCCTTCACCTGCGCACTCAGATCGTTAATGGACTCTTCGATTTGTACCTTGGCCCGTATAAAATCGTCTTTTGAAGGAATGGCTTCTGTATTTGTTTGTAAAGTTGAATTTCTAATACTGTTCAAAATGACTAACTGATATTCCATTTTCAGCATAAGTAGTTGGAATTCATAATTATGGGGCAGGTTTATATAACTAACCAAACTGATCCAATCGTGATGGTACTCTTGTTCCCCGGCATACAGTTGCGTTCTTATATTTCCTAAAATAGTACGGATATCCTCTGCACGAAACAGTCTTTTGTACAATTCTTTGGTAATTTTATTGGAACCTTTTACAGACAATGGAAATTGCGACCCTATCACTATAGGCACGCCTGCCTTAAAGGTAGCTTGCACCGGATTACGGTCCGGTTTGGTGCCATTGGTGAAATTGGCGCCATCACAGATCATATAATTCACGAAATAGGGGAGAGTGTGTAGCAATTCAAAAAGGATTTTGATCTCCTTTGCAGTAGTAGGTTTATAAGGGCTGTCTAGAGGTTCTTTGGAATGAAACGCAATACCATATTCAAAATTTGAGGGCCTCTTATGATCTAATAACAGTGAGCCATGAGCCAAAATATGGATATGGGTAAAGGGTTCATTATTTTTATCAGCCTGATAGAGGAAGGTCGAAAATTCTTCAAAAGTGGGATTGTCCAGAACTGTTATTTGTTTCTCTGGATTCCAATGCCGTAGGGCATACTTTAATGATTGTTCATGATCCTTAAAAGGAATGTCTGGGAAAGGTAGCCCTAGGAAATTTTTATGGTCCGGTTTGGAGTGCACAAATAATACCCGGGGCTTACTAGGAGTCGGTACATATTTTATAGTATTCCTTCTGAAATTGCGAGTGAGTACCAATTGTTCACCATTCTTATTTACAAAAAGTGGTTGCCCACTGTCGTTCAATAACAATTCAAAAGGAATCAAGGCCAATTCGGAGGGGTTTAAATAGATTTCCAGATGTGAAATATCATTTGGAAGCCTATCCAGACCGAGAAATAAGGAATGTATCTGATCACTACACTTTTTAATGGTCTCCCATTTTTCCATAGCGGTTCCAGAGGTTTTGGAGTCATATCGAAGTTGTTCTCCCAACTGTTCCAATAGTTCAATCTGTCCCATGGGCGTACGTACCTCCTGTAAAGAGCAAAAATCTCCATGCGAAAGGATATAGGGCTTATTGCCCATAAGGATGCCGGTACTGAGATCGTCAAAACGTATGTATTCAATCTTATCGGACTTCATAGTTTTAAAAGTCGTCCTCTATGGCCTTATCTAAGGTATCTTCTATCGTTATATCCTCAGCAGTAAGTTGGTCATCTCCCAGTAATTTGGTCTTATTGAACCAGTTAAGTTTAAAAAGTCTGATGCCTACAACTCCAGATTCTCCTATAGAATTAAAGGTGCTTGCAGTGGAGGAGGAGGTATTAAGACCCCCTTCGGCCTTACCACCCTCAATCTGACCTAGAATATTGGCGCTTGCCTTTATACTAAAGTCCGACCCTGCTTCCCTAGCGCAAATTATAAGGCAATTTTCACCAGTATAAACGGCAGAGATCACCTTATATTTTTTTCTCCATTCAGACTTTCCAGCCAAGGCCAAGGCTACTTCATCTATATTCTGTAATTGATCTACTGTTACTTTTTCTGCTTTTATGACCAGTGAGTTTTCCTTTTCAAATTTGTAATTCAAGGCAGCTTCAGCATCGCCCAAACTAGCAAAAGAATCCGTTGATTTACCATCTGCCCCTACTCTGGTGATCCTAGTTCCTTCTGTAGTAAAATTTACTTTAGTAGCGGGCCCTGGTGTAATGTCTAGAACAATATCTGGATATTTTTTGTTCAAATTCCCCACGGAACGGAATACTCCACCTTCAAAGTAACCAAAATCGCCTACGGAAAGGGTATTGGTTACAGGAAGCCAGGCCGCATGCGCACCCAGCTCTTTTTTTATCGCTTTTTCATAACTATGTGCTAATCCACTCATGATATAATGGTTTTGAGGTTATGGGATTTTGGTAGTGAGACTGGCCCAATACCATAAATCGACTTTTAATAAGTTTTACTAGTTAAATAAAAAGGGGGAGAGGAATGTTTGTTCTTAAAGTTATGAAAATTCTAGGGGATTTGGTAGAAATCATTCGGATATTATTGCGGATTAGGAAATAAAACTCTAACTTGGATAGATTATAACTATTTTTTAATAGCAGCATTATCTCCCCAAATGGCTGTTATGGCATTAGTGCATTTCCCCCAAGTACATACCCCTCGATAACATTGTAACTTATTGATAAAAAGAGATGGTGTCTTACACTGTTTAACTTTCTATCCATTTATATAAATAGAGGACTGTTATGACAACTACCAACACTTCCCTTTGGGGGAATCTATCGGAACGTTATGAAAATCCGCAACAACGTAAAATTCTCGCTATGGATGGTGGGGGAATACGCGGTATTATAACGTTGGAAATTCTACTGAAATTGGAAAAGGAACTGCGTATAAAACTTAAAAAAAATGAGGATTTCCGATTATGTGATTTCTTCGATTATTTTGGGGGCACCAGTACGGGGGCAATAATTGCTGCCGGACTCTCCATTGGGATGTCAGCTGGGGAACTATTGGATTTCTATACCAAAAAGGGAAAGGACATGTTTGATAAGTCTGCCTTACTAAAAAAATGGAAATCGCTTTATGAATCGGGGCCCTTGTTGAAGATGTTGCAGGATACTTTTGGGAAGGATACCAATATGGATATCTCCAATGGTAAATTCAAGGCTTTGTTAACAGTAGTTACTATGAACCGAAGTACGGACTCGCCATGGCCAATTAGCAACAATCCCTTGGCTAAGTATAACGACAAAAATAGACCCGATAATAATCAAAATGTTAAGCTGTACCAGTTGGTAAGGGCAAGTACCGCGGCACCAGCCTATTTTCCTCCAGAAACCTTGGAATGGGATTCCAAAGACCCGTCCAAAACTTTCGTGTTTGTAGATGGCGGGGTTACCCCCTACAATAATCCTGCTTTTTTATTGTACCGTATGGCCACACAGCCAGTGTATAAGCTAAACTGGGAAAAGGGGGAGGACAAGTTGTTAATTCTTTCCGTAGGAACGGGTAGTGCCGCTTCTGGGGGAGAGTATAGAAATCTGGGTAATACCTTATTGCAATTGCCCACTAATCTGATGTACGCCATACAGATCGATCAGGATATCAACTGCCGTACCTTTGGCAGATGTGCTTTTGGGGAAAAGATAGATCGGGAATTGGGGGATATGGTTTCCAAAAAAGGTAATGAGAATAAGGATTTTCTCTATGTTCGTTACAATGCCGACCTTAGCGAAGAAGGGCTAAAAGCTTTGGGATTAGGTCATATAGATCCCGAAAAGGTGGGTAAGATGGATTCTGTAAAACACATGAAAGACCTGCAATTGGTGGGTGCCAAAACAGCTAAGGCACAGGTTAGCTTAGATCATTTAGGATCTTTTGTGCAATAGATAATTACCTATGGAAGCTTTTATTGTTAGGCCTTTTGGTGAAAAGAATGGAATTAATTTTGAGGAAGTACAAGAAAAATTGATCCTTCCGGCATTGCAAAACGCGGGAATTAAAGGATACACAACCGGAGTTATTATGGAGGCAGGTAACATACGGCAAGATATGTTCCAACTCCTGCTCACAAGTGATGTTGTTGTTGCCGATATCTCCATTCACAACGCAAATGTGTTTTATGAATTGGGCATTAGGCATGCATTACGGGCTAAAAAGACACTGATGATTCGTTGTAGAAAGGATGAGGTACCCTTCGATTTAAAGACGGACCGATATATTGCCTACGAACAGGATAATTTGGATGCCTATGTGGAAGTACTTACTGAAGCATTGAAGCAGACGTTGAATTCGGAACGTACCGATAGTCCTGTTTTTTTAATGCTTCCTAAACTAACCGCACAAAATCCCGAACACTTTTTGGCAGTACCCGAAGATTTTTGCAAGGAGGTTTTTATTGCAAATAAAACGGAACATAGAGGCAAGTTGTCCCTATTGGCCACTGAAGCTCAATTTTTTTCATGGGAAATGCCAGCTTTAAGAATGATAGGGGATATTCAATTTAAATCCAAGTTTTATTGCGATGCTAAGGAGGTCTGGGAGAAAATACAAAAAAGAAAACCTCATGATTTAGAAGCCAACGACTATTTGGCCACGATCTACCATAGATTGGAAGATGTTGAAATTAAGCACAATTCAGATATTGCGCAGCAGTTATTGGCAAAATCAGAAATGGCTATCAATAGATTGTTCGATCAGTTTTCCATTTTAGATAGAAATAAACGGGCAGAAGCCTATGCCCTTAGAGGGCGAAACGAAAAAACCAAATGGGTGAGAAGATGGATAGATCTGGAGCCCGAAGAAATGGGGAAGGAGGCAATTCGTTCTTCTTCTTTACAAAAAGCATATAAAAATTACGCATTGGGATATGATCAAGACCTAAACCATTTTTATTCTGGGGTAAATGCTTTGGGACTTCTAAAGACAATCATCGAGCTAGCAGTAAGGGAAGTCTATATTTGGGAATCTAAATTTGATAGCCCCCATGAAGCCAAAACGGCTTTGGATAATTATATTACCGAGTTTGGTGAATTAGCAACAACGGTGAAAAGAGCTGTCTTTGCAACAAAAAAGGCATTGGAACGAGATAATTTAAGCGATCCATGGGTAAATATAACCCTAGCGGATCTGGCTTTTTTAATGATCGATAATTCTGAAAGAATAAAAATCCTATATTGTAACGCCATCGAATCCGGGACTGACCTGAATTTTGATGCCGCGAAAAGACAACTGATTTTGTTCCAAAAATTAAATATAATGTCCAATAAGGTAAACGCAGCCCTGGAGGTATTCGGAAATTCCGATCAATCCCCAGTCCAAGCAGAAAAAGTAATTCTTTTTACCGGTCATATGATCGATGCGGAAGATAGAAAATCTCCAAGGTTTCCAAAAGAATTAGAGCCTGATGTGCGCCAAAGGATTAAAGGCAATATAGAAGAAATAGTTAAGAAGACACCAACAGATCAAGAATGGTTAGGAATTTCCGGTGGTGCCAGTGGGGGGGATATACTTTTTTTAGAAGTTTGTAGGGAACTGGGGATTAAAAGAAAAATGTACCTGGCGTTACCTCCCGATAAATTCATTGTAGAATCCGTTCAACAAGCTGGAAATACTTGGGTAGAGCGATTTTATAATCTTTATGAGGACCCAGATACCGAGATAAGCATTTTGGCCGATACCAAAGAACTTCCGATCTGGTTACAAGGTAAAAAAGGGTATTCTTTTTGGGAGCGTAACAATCTGTGGTTGCTAAATACAGCCTTGTCCTATGGCGGACATAACCTTACATTACTGGCATTGTGGGACGGGAAGGGCGAAGACGGTCCTGGAGGAACCAAACACATGATAGAGGAAGTGAAGAAAAAAGGTGCTAAAAGTAAAGTTATTGATTTATAATATAACCTACTTACCTCATTCATCCTGAATCTGAAGTATTGAGGTTATTAGGCTAATACAATATTTTCAATGTCCCACCTATACATAGTACATCTTTCACTGCGCTTTCCGGATTTAGCAACAATGGCCCTTGGATTTCTACATAGAAATAAAATCATATTGGGCTAACTATAAAAAAAATCTTTCGTTTTATGTGGGATCTATTTACTGGAGGCCTGCCAAAAGTGGACAATCATACATTCCACATTGTGTCGAAGTTGGCATGGAAGTATTGTGTTGCATTATGGAGGAAATATACCAACTATCATTTTTCTTTTCTAGATAAACGGTCTGCGGTGCATTGTGGGAAGGTTGATGCACTAAACATAAATGATCGGAGGTTCTATGCGTATGTGTAGACCAGATTTCCAGAACTTCGGCCTCGGCCATTAATTTATTTCCTTCTTTAAATACCGCTATATCTCCAAAAGTCTGAGCCTCCATAATGTTTAGACTATAAATTCCCATTTGATAATACTCGGATAGAACCGTTTGGTAATTCTGCAGGGCATCTCCCATGAAAACTTGCCCTAAAGGAGTAATATCTAAAGTAGCCATTGCTAAGGATTCTAAGCTGGACGCCAATTGAATGGAGTTTTTTATAGAACCTATCTCCGTACTATAATCGGATGCACTTTTATCTGAAACAGGAAGGGGCTGGAAATTTTTATTAACCTTAGCTGGAATTTTCTTAGCTGAGATTTCTTGCTTGGGAATAACTACGGTAGTTGGTGAAAGTTCATTTCCACTACGGTTAATATCCTTATCATTTGGTTGCGACTTAAACATAAAACCAATACCAACCGTAATTAGAAGTATGAAGGTAGTGAGCACAACAGCAGTAAATATCTTTTGTTTTCTTTTTCGGGCCTCCTGTTCTTCAGGGGACATTCCTTTTATACCCATTGCTTCAATGGATCGTATTAATTCGTCCGTATCATAATTCCAGCGTTGGTCCGTGAGTTCATGTGATTGTCTTCTTACTAGCGCTTTTAAATCGTCAGGAAGCTGTTCTTCGGAAGGAACTTTTGCCCCACCTACCAAAATAGGCATTACCCGAATATCACGTTTCAGTGCGGTACTTACTTCCAAGCGGACAAAATCATTGGGGTCTTGTAGCCGTATATTTCCATGTACATCCGTCATACTTGTCCAATCTGGTCCTATGACTACAATAAGCAGATCGCAGATGCTGGTGGCACGTTTAATACTTTCTACAAAGTCGGTTCCTTTTTCAATATCTTCTATGTCCCTAAAACATTGACTATCTCCAAAATGTTTGACTAATTTATCGGCAATACGGCCGCCGAAACCTGCACCTTCTCCGCCCCTTCGGTAGCAGATGAAAATACGAGGTTTTACTTTCTTTCCCATGAGATTGGAGAAACTCATAATAAAAGTGTTTATTATTTTTCGAGGGAATACTACAAGTGGGGCGAACTTAAATCATTCATTTCCATAGTGGTTTTATGGGAGCCCCTTGTTAAACCACCTTTCTCCATTTATAGATTATTGGAGGATCCATAATAAAATTAATTCATGTTGATCTAACTTGTATTAAAATAAGAAGGAATTATTCATAATTCGGATATAAATGTATGAGTAGCACTATTTAATGTATAGTCGGTTACCCATTGGTTTCCAAAACTGGCAATGGTCTTCGGATGTTATGTGATTGGTTTTGAAAGGTATTTAGGGTTGCGAAAACCACTTATTTAAGCAAAACAACTACTGCATCTATATCAGATATCCGAACCATAAATCTATTTTTCATAAAATCGTAATTCATCCCTATGTAAATAAAGCAGTACGTTTTTAAAATTCCTAATTTGACAAACAATTATAAGGTGCATTTCTCAGTACCAAATACATAAAATTCATTGCAGGAAACACATTTTTTCGTAACTTAAGTAAGAAATATTGTACTTTAAAGAAAGATTGATGCCGAAGGACGAATAAACGTCAATCGGAATACACGTTCTGTAAATGCAGAAAAGTAGTTATGTGCCGTCCATTTATATATCATACGCTTGGGGTTCTGAAAGTGAAGCAATTGCTGAGGCAGTAGAAAAGGAATTTCAAAAGAGAGGCTTACGGATTATTCGTGATAAGAATGATTTGGGCTACAAGGGTAGGATCAAAGATTTTATGGAGCAGATCGGACGGGGAAAGTATGTCATCCTTATCATTAGCAACAAATATCTGAGATCCGAGAATTGCATGTTCGAGTTGCTGCAGATTTTTGAGAACCGTGATTTTTATGAGCGTATTTTTCCTGTGGTATTGGATGAGGTCAAAATTGCAAAAGCAGTAGATCGACTAGATTTGTTGAAATACTGGGAAAATGAGACCGAAAACCTGAATAATAAGATTAAGGAATTAAAGGAACTTTCCAATATTCAGGGGGTTACGGACGATCTTAATCTGTATACAGCGATAAGAGGTAATATAGCACGACTTACGCATATCCTAAAGGATATAAATACCCTTAATACCGACCGACACATTAAATCGGACTTTAAACAACTTTATGAACTCGTAGAAGTTAAAGTGAAGTCGGACGTGCATGATGAAAATCAAAACAAGAAGGAAGTTGTAGGGGATGCAGTGCCAGCAGAGGTTGACCGCTCTAGTCTAAAGGACAAAAAAAAAGATAAAACCAAGATATTTAAACGAATTGCTCTGTTGATTGCATTTCTTTTGGTAGTGGTGGCTGCCTTTCAGACGATAACCAAATGGGGTCCGGGAAATGAAAAGGAGATTCCGTTAGACAGTACAATTGTAAAGGGTGAAAAAACTGATTCACTTTCGGATTTAGAGGCTGAAAATCCGGAGACGATATTATATAAAGAAGTGGTGTCAGATGACAAAGAGGAGGTTCCGGTATCCAATATTAAGTATGATGTAAAATTAATCGTCCCCTCCACCATGGCGCAGGCGACCGTTTTAGTAGATGGGAAAAGGGCCGAAATAATCGATAGAGGCCTAATATCCATAACGGTAAGGATAACTAAGAAAGCAAAAAGTCATCATTTCGAAATAAATGATGGTTTAGATAAATGCGCTACAGATATACTGATTAATAAAGACAATGTTCAGTTAACCTTGTGTAACTAGATTGGTCAATTGTATTTGCATAATAGTCCAGTTCCCCCACTAGTAAGTATTCCAATTGTGCAAAGATTCCCATTATATGGGCATCTTGACGATTGTTGGCAGTACAACTGCGAACTATAAACCATATAGAATGAAGCATATAGTCTTGGTGTTTTTTACGGGATTTCTAATAATTGCTTTGTCTAATAAGGCGCAGGCTATAGTGCCCCCATTAAACATAAATGATTCCATAGTTTACGTCTGGGATTTTAGCGTTTCCGACGTGGCCTTAAAGCCTATCGCAACGATGTTGACCAACGATTTTGAAACTGAACTCATCAATTCAGGACTTTATACGGTGTTAGAACGAAGGCGTTTTAATAGGGTGCTGGCCCATCAAAACTTAGGAAAGGAAATTTCGGATGTCAAAAAAATACCTATTGCTTCAAAAGATAGTCTGGAAGCCAATAGGGCAGGAGTGGTCATTTTTGGGGAGGTTAAAGATGATATTGATAGCGGTGTCTACGAGGTTACGGTAACGTTCCAAAGTTTAAACGAAGTGATATTGAGAAAAGGGAGTATCCTGATAGGCAGGGGGCTAATACGGGATAACCAGACCCGAAAAAAATTCATGAAAGATTTAGTGGATCTTGTTCACGCAAAAGAACTTTTGGCTGCAAAAAAAAGACAATACGATTTAATTTCAGGGGTGTTGGCAACCTATATGGTTCGCGTGAAGGATGTTCAAAATAGATTTCAGGATATTTCCAGATTCGCCTTCGACGATAAAAATTACTTTGAAGAACTGGGGAAGACCATATTTGCCTATAATGATGTGTTTGATACCCTTACGGCCAATAGGGCCAAATATCACTTAGGTTTTATAAAATATTGGGAAGAGCCAAGGGGCCAAGAGCTAGAAGCTATTTTCAAAGGAATTCTAGATGATATACACGTAACCTACATTCTTAAATTGGACAAGGTTAGATTGGCGATTTGGGAGTATGGCGAAAGCACTGGGGGTAAGAAAGAAAAGCAAAAAATAAGGAACGATATCCTTAAGAGTGTTAAAACAACTACCGATGACCTTGAGAGGCAAATTGATATTATGCACGGAAAAATAAATCCGTTTCTGTCCCATCTTAGGGTAGAAATAAGTGAATAATTTAGAAGATAATATGTATTAATAATTTAAATCCAACAGATATGAAAACTCTTAGTTTATTTAAAATTATGGTTATAGCTATCATTATATTCGCATGTGTAGGCTGTAGCTCAAGCGATGGTGGTGGAACTGTATTTATTCCCGGATTTAATGCTACATGGCCTGTAGAGGGAACTAATGATGAATACCGAATGGATCTTCAGCCCAATGATGCCAATAAAAATGTGCCGTCAGGTGTGTTTAATGGGAGAGAGGAGCATGATAACAATTCGGCATTGGATGGTAACCCCTTAAGCGGAAGCTTTAATGGTCTTGATATTGAATTTACCATTACCAGAGCAAACAATGTAAAAGTCAAATATAAAGGTAAAATGACACCCATTAGTGAGACCAACCATTTCATTAATCGTATCAATTTAACTTCGTCCGAAGGGTCTATTGTTTTGGTACGATAAAACGTTAGCATTTTATATGGAAGACAAAAGTTAAGGTCCTTAAACGATATATGTTCAAAAGTGTTACTTCAAATAAACAAGAAAAAGCTGGATGTTTACCATTCTTTCATTTTGAGAAAAGTGAAATTTTATTGGGAGCGTTGTTGGTTTACCTCTACATAGAATAGTTGATGTAACACAGAAAACTGATTTCCAACCCTTGTAAGATATTATACCGTAAAAATGAAAGTAGATAAATCAATATATGAGTTCATTTATACAAAAAAAATAACCATACACACAATTGAATACTACAGAACAATAAATGTTGATTAACTTCAGATAAACGCCCCAGAAAAATGAAGGTAACGGAAATAAACGATTGTCTTAATCCCAATATCATTTGTGAAAAGGTATTGCTAACAAGGATTGCAAAAATTGTAGCGGTTTGTGAGCGTTCTAAAAATTTGATGGTGGGTATTTATCTTATTGAAAAAGCTCAATTTCTTTATTGTAACCAGGGATGTAAAAATATTCTAGCGAATAATCTTCCCAAATTATGGAGTGAAGGTTGGAGCTTTTGGTTTTCAAAGATCGATTTAGATGAAGTAATGTATGTGATGGAGCTTCTTAACAACTTTTTTGTTGCTAACAATAGCCAATCTCCCCTTATACTAAAATATCATATTGCCACTTTGGAGGGAAAACGAATTTGTGTAAAGCATGAAATTTATTTACATCAAATGGAATTTCAGAGAATAGCTGTTAATTATATATACGATGTTTCGGTTAAGGAACAGGTCGAAGAATGTTTTCAAGTTCCACAAAGCCTAAACGACATTTCTTTTCCCAACAATAATTGCCTTCAAATTTCAGGAAGGGAACAAGAGGTACTAGAGCATATAGCTAATGGCTTTTCCTCCAAAGAAATTGCGGATATGCTCTTTATAAGTAATCATACCGTGGTATCACATCGTAAAAATCTAATCGAAAAGTTTCAGGTAAAAAATACAGCACACTTAATTAAAAAAGCTGCCGCATTTATCTGACCATAGGAGCAACCCCCTGGTCCTATTATAAAAAATACTAATATCCCTGAAAATGGGGATTGTTTTATAAGCTTATCTTAAAATATTACATAGTAAAATAAGGGGTTCATTGCGTAATCGTCCCTTTTTTTGCATAGGATAAGTCAATTTCTCCCTTCCAGAGAGATGGGACCTAGAGTATTGATTATTATTTGTAGTATTATTACATCTTCAGAAAAAACAAAAAGAAGATTTATAAAAAATTTTCCTTTGCCCTTGATTCTAACTTGCCCCCTATTCCCCACAGGTTTTTAATAGAATATAATGTACCCATATATGAAACATTTGACCCTTAAGTTTCTAACTAGGTCTATCAACGACTAACTAAAGATCACGAACTATCTTGAAGAAGATAAGGTAAATAATCTCATCAATAAAGAAACAATTGCCCGCTCCGCATTTTTCTGGGGTTTTACGCCATGCAAGGGGAATATTCCAGAAATAGGGATGTTGTGGCTTCAGGAATGGTAGAAGTATTGGAGCGGTTAGAAATTATTGACATCCTTGTTAATTTACTTCCTTCAGATGGAACAAGTGCCGGAGCTTCTGTAATTCGCGGTGCATTAGCAGTTTCGCCTGGACTTGTAGGGCAGGGCTACATCCCGACTTTCCAGATTTTTCACAAGATTGTTAAGGGATGGTACCACTGAAGTTGGAACTATTGGGATAGAAGGAGTAGAATTTGGAGCAGTAAATGTAATTCTGGAAGAGAGGGAACTGGTTATCACGAGAGGAGTAATTGTGAACTCTGAACGTAGCTGGTTGGTGCATGCAGCCTATGAACAATGGGCAATAGCCGCCGCAAGGTAGGCGGGAGCAAAAACAGTTTCCGTTAGAATGCCTACCGTTGTAAATCTGGTTTAGAGGAATTATTTGAAATTATAAGGCTAGGTGATGACACTCATTGAAACTAATTCAGGATTTTTCAATGTGTTGTTAAAGGTATTTATATTGTGATAGGGCATTAAATATCCGGGATCTCCCTTTAAAATTTAAATGTTATCACCAATTATTGCTAATACTGCATGCCAATTATGGAGAACAAATATCAAGTTCATAGTGAACGTCATGAGTCATTAAAAAATCATCACCTAATACTCTTTTCCCAAAATCAAATTATATAACGTCCCCCCTTAAAACAAAGACCAAATGAAAACACTAAAATATCGTTCCCGCGGCCCTGAAGTATTTCTCCTCGAGGAAGTTTTAAACATCTTGGGGTATGAGGTTTATGTCTCCCAGTTTTTTGGTAGGGATACCCATCTAGCTATTTTGGAATTCCAGAAGGAAAACGAACTGGTTGTTGATGGTATGGTTGGGTTAAAAACCTGGGCCAAATTGGTAGAAAAGAAAAACCTGTTCACCAACTTTAACTCCAAGTTATTGTCAGAACAAGATCTTCAAGATTTTGCAGATCATTACGGTCTAGAACTCCCTGCGGTCAAGGCCGTGAACTCGGTAGAGAGCAGAGGAAAGGGTTTTTTGGTAGACGGAAGAGCAGTCATTTTATTTGAGGGTCACGTGTTTTGGCGGGAGTTGAAAAAACGGGGTCTTAACGCCCAAGATTTCTATAATGATAAAACAAAAGAGGTGTTGTACGAAAAATGGACAAGAAAATATTACAAGGGTGGTTCTGGGGAATATTCCCGATTGCAAAAAGCTATTGAAATATCAGACCTTCCTGAGGTAGCCGATGCGGCATACAGCTCGGCTTCTTGGGGAGCCTTTCAAATTATGGGATACCATTATGAAAACTTGGGCTATGCCTCAATAAACGAATTTGTCTTAAAGATGCAAGAGCACGAACGAGAACAATTAGTCGCCTTTGGGAAATTTATATCCCTAAACCGTTTTAGGGGCAAAACGTTGACCAATTGGTTAAAAGAAAAGAATTGGGCCAATTTTGCCCATGGCTATAATGGGCCGGGGTACAAGCAGAATAAATATGATGCTAAATTAAGAGCAGCTTATGAACGATACCGTAACCAATAGCACAAAAAAACTTCTTTTGTCCAGTTGTGCAATTATTTAAAATAATGGTCTGCTAATCTAATTGTACACGGAATAGATACGAGAATAAATTAGATTTCCTGTGTTTGAGCCAGTCATAAACCAATCGCATTTGGCGAAAGTTATCCATAAAATAACGAACGAAGTATTTTTATATCCCAAGTGGTTCTAAAATATTCACCCCTGAGGCATAGACAACCGTTCAAATGAAACTGTTCATGATATTCTTGGATGAAATCTAAAACTACGGAAAATAGGGGTATTCCAAAAAAATCCAGGTAATGGATATTTTTAGGAAAACCTTCAAGGCTTAGCAAAGTAGTGTTTCAATCTAAAAACCCCTAAAAATGGGGATTGATTTTAACCGTTTATATTCTGATATTTATGGTGTTTATTGAAGGTTTTGTAGTTTTTCGCAACTAGGGCCAAATCCTCCCATTTGTTCATATTAACTTTTACCGGTTAATTAATATTCCCCCAATGCTTACCCACTGTTTCATTGGAACAGTAGAATTAACTTTAATATTTGGTCGCAGACCGATGGGGTCTGCTCCCATATTAATTCATTTAATACGGAACCTCTATGTCAATGCCAAAAATTATTTGTGGACCAATTCTACGGAGGGTAGAAAGGAGGAAAGTGTCTGTTTGGATGGCTTGTTCCAGGAACTATAGGCTAACCTTAAATGTGTATCAGGGGGATAATGTGAAAGTTAACGCAGATGCAACCGAAATTTCGACTACAGTGGCAGTTAAACTAGATACTACAACGGCCGCAGAAGCGGTAACCGTGCAATTTGGTAGAAATTTATGGATTACGGTGGTCACCGCAGAACTCCTATTGCCCTTACAAGTAGGCCAAACCTATAGCTATAATGTGCTCTTTAGAAGTTCCGATGACCCTTCGGACAAAGGGGACCTAAGGACAGATGGATTGTTGAAGGATAGTGAGCACGAAGGGCGGTCACAAAAGGCTTTGGGTTATAAACCGGATGAACTGCCCACCTTTGTATTGCCAGCCGATGATCCGGCAAACCTATTTATAGCACATGCTTCTTGTAGAAAAATGCACGGTCATGGGATGGATGCCCTTGCCCATCTAGACGATATCATTAAAAAAAGCGTGATTGGTGTGGATGTAGACCCTTTCAAAAGGCCCCAACAGCTATTCCTTACCGGAGACCAAATCTATGCAGATGATGTGCCGGGCATGCTGCTGTTTAATGCCGGGTTAAAGGACGGAGGTTCCTTGGTAGGACAGGAAACCGTGCAGATACGGATAAACAATTCTGCGTCTACAGAAAATGTGGAGGTAGACAGTGTTAGCTTTCCTCCATTTTTAAGACAGCATCTTCTGGCAGAGTACGCCGGTCTAACCTCTGGTGGAAGTTCTAGGTGTCATCTGATCTCTTTTGAAGAGTTTGCGGGTACGTATCTCAATTATTGGAGTGTTCGCTCTTGGAACCTTGATTTTTACAAAGAAATAAAGAAAATAGGTGATGAGATTAAGAAAACGGGTGGTAAGGTGAAAACAGTAATCGCCCAAGTAGCCGATAAATTTCTTCAAGACGACTCCCTTCCAGAAACCTCTGGCCTTATACCTATCATTAGAGATGTGGACAACCTACGAGGGAATGCCACACAGTTTGTATTTAACGACAAACTCAACGAAATATTTAATGAAAGTCCGCCTGCCGAAAAATTCAACAGTTGGAAAACCGGAATCAAAAATAGATTGATCGGAGAACTAAAGGAAATGGCAGAATTTGCTGATAGTCTACCCCAAGTGAGCAGGGTTATGGCCAATACCCCCACTTATATGGTTTTTGATGACCATGAAGTGACTGACGATTGGAACCTTTCCAAAAGATGGCAAAATCAAGTTTTTTCAAAACCTTTGGGAAGGGATGTAATTCGAAATGGCCTAATGGCATATGCAGTGTTCCAAGATTGGGGCAACGTACCGGACGAGTATGTGGCAATTGAACAGGCGGGGGAAAACGCCAACACGCTTAAACCAAGAACCAAACTGATCAGAAAAATATCCGATTATTGCTTTAGTATCGCCAATACCTCCGGACTGGATGCCTTAAGGGAAAATACTATATCACCAATTGAAAACTTATTGGGGATGGGCGCTGCCACGATTCCCGCGCAAGATCTGGTAAGATGGCATTATAATGTGGATACAGGCCCCACCAAAACCTATGTTTTGGACACGCGAACGCGAAGAAACTTTCCCTCTTTAAACAGTCCGCCCGGACTAGTATCCAAAGAGGCACTATTAGAACAGACACCGGAAACAGTTCCTTTTGGGAATGCGCCTTTTTCCTTTGTTATCTCGGCAGCCCCAGTTTTTGGGCTTCAAAGTTTTGAAGAATTAATACAACCGGCGGCCGCTTCGGTTGTGGGAATAACAACTACTACCGGGCCCAATCCTGGGGTATTGCAAGGGCAGATCGACTATGACTTTGAAGCATGGGGATTTAATTTTGAGGCTTTGGAAAATTTGATCCAAAGATTGGCAAAGCTCGAAAAGGTAATCCTCCTTTCCGGAGATGTCCATTATGGGTTTTCTTCCGTCCTAGATTATTGGGAAGGAAGTGGCACTACTCCCAAGGCAAGGATGATACAGCTTACCGCAAGTTCCCTGAAAAATGAGTCTTTTGGCTTTGAACACTTGTACAGATCGGCACTTGCCGAAAAGGTGCTGACCGGAATAGGGGATAAACTAGAGAAATTGGTTTGGATAAACAAGGTATTGTCCGTTACAGGTGATGTCAGTATTAGAAATAGAAATAGATTAAGACAGAACCCTGCCGTATTACCTACGGCAGGATGGCAAACCGGCGCAACCGTAAATCAGGCTCCCGATTACAGATATAGGATGTCCGTGCAGACAGACTTAACGGTACGTGAAGATGATCTGGTTACGGAAGATGTGGTTCTCAACAACCCCACTTCCTTAAAAGAAGGATATAAGAAAATTGTGCAGCGTAGCCAAGAGAATTTTATTTCAGGAGTACATCGGCGTATGGTTTGGCCGTCTAATGTAGGCCTGATAAAATTTGAGGCTGATGGTGCCAGTTGGAAGGTAAAACATGAATTTTTGTTCAGGAAGGGCGATAGGGATATCAACAAGAATATTGTGGGTACCCATATAAAACACACGATGCCATTAGTGGCGTCCGGAAGCGAGACCAATAGGCCACAAATTACGTAATCATGGCACAAGAAGAGCAAAATAGCGATTTTTTCAAGGTTTTATTAACAGGGATCAGTGATATTTTGAAGCCTGGGCTGGGAATATTACAGGATTCTGAGGCCCGTGCCGAATTATTTGGAACTCTTGGTTTAACTAGTACAGGGGGCCCCATTAACCTTCCGGCCACTACCAATTTAGATCAATACATACAATCGGAGTCAGAGGAAGTAGATACCTTCCAACTGGTTAGTGCTATCGCAGACCTTACCGCCTTATCGCTGGCAATTGAGGGAATTATAAGAGCAGGAGTCGCCGCCGGAGATAATCCTGAATTTGCTGCTGATGAAATTTATCAATCCTTTTTAAATGTGCTATTGATGGACTTTATAAGGCGTCAGTCGCCAGAGGTCTACGGAATGGTCAATTTGTTTCAGGTAGTGACCCAGCAGTCCGCGGCAGAAGGAGGGATGAATAATTTCTTTGAAGATGTTGTCGTAGACTTCTTTAAACGAATGGGCAAAGGTCTGGAAAGTGAAGAGAGCACCAAGGCGGTATCCGATACCGTTTTTGTGGGTTTTGTCATTGTTTTGTTCCTGGTTAAAAAATACATCCTTGAAAAACATGGGTCGGATACCCTTCAGATCAAGGCAGGTTATGGGTACGAAGGGGCAAGTACTTCTGTTACCCCTAATGCCGATAAGATCAGCAACCGGTTTGTAAACTATTCTGTTACCATAAATCCGACTGCCGATCCCGATAATGAAATTACCTTGTTCAATACCTTTGGATTTATTCCCCAACAACAAGGGGGAATCGCATTTATCACCGACCTGTCCGGGGAGGTAGATTTTACGCTGCCCGTAACAGAAGATATCTCATTTAAATTTGATGCTTCTGGAGAAGGAGTATTCAGAATAGGGACCAGTCCAGAAGCTTCGGCAGGTAAAAACAATAAGATCAAGGTAACCTATAAACACGACAGGAAGAAGGCCGATAAGTTTTCGTTGATGGATGCCCCTGTCATTAAACTGGGATTTGGGACCTATTCCATCGCTATGACCGTGACTCCCGACGATTTTGAAATCAAGGTGAATTTTGAAATGCCATTCGAATTCGGTCGCGGTGATAAAACCGGATTTCCATGGGACCTTTTACCGGAAAAGATAGATGAGAAGATCCCCATTGGGTTTGGGTATTCCCTTAAGCGCGACTTTTTCTTTGGGGACGGAAGTGCAGGCTCATCAACAAAGCCTGCTGAAACAACCGCCAGTAGTGGGGGAGCTGCCGCAGAAGAACCTTCCTTTGTTGCAGGAGTTGTGGCTAAAATACTCAATGCTATTAACCTTCGTATTCCTATTCACAAAAGTATAGGGGACATTGTAGGGTTCGAGACCCTGAATTTGAGGACCGGAGTGGAAGGGAATTTTGATAAGATGAAGTTGGAGACCTCCTTAGATTTTTGGGTGAAATTTGGTCCCGTTGTTACCATCAGTATCAGTCGGCTAGGGTTTAATCTAAATATGCTTAAACGGGACGATAATGGCGGCGTTTTAGGGTATGATATGGTCCCCTCAATTAAACCGCCCAATGGCGCAGGGATTAGGATCAATGCTGAAGTAATAAAAGGAGGTGGGTTCTTATATTTCGATGATGAAAAAGGGGAATATTTCGGTTCTCTGGAATTGGAGTTCAAAAATTTATTTACTTTAAAGGCCGTAGGGATTATCAATACTATAATGCCCGATGGTTCCAAGGGGTTCTCCATGCTGATCATCATTACCGCAGAGTTTTCACCGGTACAGCTCGGTTTTGGTTTTACATTGATTGCTGTAGGAGGACTATTGGGAATAGACCGTACCATGGAAGTAGAAGTACTTCGAGCGGGGATCCGTACCAATGCCATAAAAAGTGTGCTCTTCCCTGAAGATGTGGTTGGGAATATAACACGGATCATTAACGATATAAGGCAAATCTTTCCCATTAAGGAGGATCAATTCTTAGTGGGACTTATGGGGAAATTTGGATGGGGTTCACCCACTTTGCTTCATATAGAGTTGGGGTTTATTATAGAGTTCCCAAATCCAAGAGTGGTGATCTTAGGGGTCATCAAATTGGCATTACCTACAGAGGATGCAGCACTACTAAAGTTGCAGGTGAACTTTTTGGGAGTAATAGATTTCCAGAATAAATTTATTTATTTCGAGGCCCATCTTTTTGAATCCATGTTGGTAGGGTTCCCATTAACCGGTAGTCTGGCCTTTGCGGTAGCTTGGAGCGGACAAAACATATTTGCCATCAGCGTGGGAGGTTTCCACCCAGATTTTAGGGATTATCCCACCGTACCTACCCTGCCCGGAGCTTTTAGGAAAATGGCAAGGATTGGACTTTCCTTATTGGAGGGCGGCAATCCAAAATTGACTATTGAATGTTATTTTGCCGTTACTTCCAATTCGGTCCAATTTGGCGCAAAATTGGAGCTGTTGGCTAAAGGACCGTTTAGTTTCAACCTTTACGGAATGTTGGCTTTTGATGCCCTGTTTATTTTTGATCCGTTCAGTTTTATAATTAGTCTAGAGGCCACACTGGCCATAAGAAAAGGAACAAGCGTGCTCTTTGGTATCCACTTCAAGGGAAGACTGTCCGGGCCAACACCTTGGCATGTGGAAGGGGAAGTTTCGTTTTCCGTTCTGTTTTTTGATGTTACCATCGGTTTCAGCGCTACCTGGGGCGATCCAACACCATCGGTTGTTTCCGCAACGGAGGATCTGCTCTCCATTGTAACGCGGGAATTGGAAGCCCTTCCCAATTGGCAAGCCTTATATAGCGAGAACCAACATCAGTACGTAACGCTTAAAAGTTTGGAAGATGGGGTAGATGCGTCCCTTATTCTACATCCTTTCGGGGAACTGAAGTTTTCTCAACGGAGCATCCCATTAAATTATAACATTGAAAAATACGGCACCAAAAAACCCAAGGACGAAAAACGCTTTCAGATTTCGGAGGTGAAAGTTGGTGAGGATGTAAATCAAATAGACCTACAAAAAGAGTTTTTTGCACCAGGCCATTTCACACAGCTTACGGAAAAGGAAAAGCTGAACAGAAAATCGTACGAAGAATTGGATAGTGGTTTTAAACTTAAGGACAGTAACAAATTGTTGACCGCAGACCCGGTTTTGGATCCTACCGTTATGGATTATGAACTGAATTATACGGAAGATGACGAGGTAAAGGTTAATCTTAGACTTCCTAAAACTGGTTTTAACCATATGTCCCGATTGGCAGCCGTGTCCAAATCCGAAATAGCTTGGAACCGATCTGCCTTAAATGCTATAAACAAACCTAAGGAAGTTATTTTGAACGATAATGGCTATGCCATTGCCAAAACCTCCGATATGAAAGAGTTTGAGGGACAATTTAGGGCGTCTACCCTCGCAGAGATCAATAAAGCTTATGAAGCCTTGATCAGCGAAGACCCTGAATTGGTGTCCAAGCTTCAAATTGTGGAAAGTTTTGAACTGGCGAACTAAGAAATGTACATAGGCATCTTTAACTTAAATTAAAAAATATGGAATTCGGCAAATATCAATTTCTTTCGTGGTCCCGCAGGGGTATCGCCAGAAGTATCATCGAAAAAGATACGCTGGGGAAGTCCGCAGGTACTGCTGTGGAACGGGCGAAAATTCCTATCTCTGTAAAAATAAATTCAGCCACCAACCATACCCAAGAGTTTAACCTTATTGGTCCTGGAGATATTACCGGCATCCAACAGAAGATGATCGTTAGGACAGAGCCCTTGAACGGAATACCAGATTTTGAGCCTAATCTGCTACCCTATATCGAATTTTATGATGAGGATTTTCCATGGCGATATACTCCAGCATCGGCCACAGGAACCAAAAATGAACACCTTAGACCTTGGATGGCGCTCCTTGTTCTCAAAGAAAATGAATTTTTGGATACCCAAAGAAGGGAACCCCTACCAAGTATAAAAATTGGGAGTGCAGATTATCTGCCACCGGCAGATGAACTACACCTCTGGGCACATATGCATTCCAATTTGCCCCATACTGAAAGTGATTTTACAGAATTTTTAGAAGGACTTGAAAAGGATGTAAAAATGGATCCCGATGGAATTTATAGTAGGTTGCTATGTCCTAGGAAACTAGATTCCACAGCACTGTATCACGCGTTTCTGGTGCCTTCTTATGAAACCGGGCGGCTTATTGGTCTGGGCAGGCCAACAACAGGCATAAAGACCCAGCAACATGCTTTTGCCTCGGATCTGGAATTCCCTATTTATCACCGATGGTACTTCCGTACCGGGAAGAATTTTGATTTTGAATATTTGGTAAAATTACTTAAGCCCAGAGTTATGGATGAACGGGTAGGGGTACGTCCAATGGATTGCTCCAAACCTGCATTTATACAGGCCGATAAGAAGGAGGAGGTAGCGGCCCCAGTACCACCTATCATGCTTTTGGAGGGTGCAATGAAGGCACCACAAGCAAAATCCACTGTTTTTCCGCCAGTTAATACGCCGCAACCGTTTTTTGATCAAATTCAAAAACTAATTAATCTCAATACCCTACAGGAAGAAAACACTACTGAAGATCCTTTTGTAACCGTGCCCTATTACGGTATGTACCACGCCATGCGCAAAGACAATAACAGTCCGGGAAAAAGGGCGGTGCCCGAGTTTAAGGCGCATTCTGAAAATTGGTATAATGATCTCAATAGAGACCCACGTACAAGGGTTCCAGCAGGTTTCGGTATGCGGGTAGTACAGCAGAATCAAGAGAAGTTTATGGATATTGCTTGGAAGCAGTTAACAGAGGTCTTGGAAGCAAATAAGAGAATGAAGCTGGCGCAGTTTATGGTGCAGCTGATGGGGAAAATGTACGAGAAAAATATTGTGGTGCAATCAGCCGAAAACCTCATTGGTTTTACCAGGCCCCTAGCGACTCGTATTTTGGACGGTGCCACCACCGTGAAATTTTCCATTCAGGATAGCATTCTTCCAGAAGCTATATTTCAACCCGCCTTTAAGCGATTGACCAGAAATAAGACTTCCTTGGTCCGGGGGCTGGAAATTGACAATGCCGTTAAGCACTTTGATACTACTATTAAGGCAATGAACAAGATAAACGGGATTAGTGTAGATGTGAAGGGGGATTTTAAGTCTCACCATCAGTTACAGGACCTAAAAGAATTCACTGCACCAGCTGCGGTAATGGATATTAAGGTTTGGAGTGTTCAATCCAATCTGGATGAAGATTTTATTTATAATCGTGAAAAATTTGACGGAGGATTGCCAAAGGCAGATAAATGGAATAAGAAATTCGATTTAAATTTGAATATAGGAAGGCCAGTTTCGCCCAATATAAATATTAGTAGACCCGTTTCCCCAAGGGCAGGTACTCCTACCGCTACAACAGGCCCTACAATTTTCACGCCCCATCGAAGGCCCACAATTTCATCTGGTGCTTCCATACCATCAAGGATACTATTGACCGATACCGTTGTTGCCAAAAACCGATTGGAAAGAGCGACTCAGATAAAACATATAAAAACGGCCTATTCCGATGCCTCGTTCCGATATGAATATAGGGATAAGGAAATCGCGGAAACTACCTTAAAGGTTGCTGAAATAAAAACTAAGATAACCGAAACCATAAAGCCATCCAATGCCTATAAAAAGTTGATGGATGCCATGATAAAATGGCCTGCAGGGGTATTTAAGGAGCCCCAAGAGGAGTTTTTACCGGCAATGGCCTATCCCGATATTCCAGAACCATCGTACAAATACTTGTTGGATATAGATGAGGAGTTTTTGCTTCCAAACCTAAGGCTGATACCTCCAAATACGCTATCCCTATTAAGAACCAATCAGAAGTTTATAGAAGCGTATTTAATGGGGCTCAATTTTGAAATGGGGAAAGAACTGCTATGGCGCGAGTACCCTACCGATATGCGTGGCAGTTATTTTAGACAGTTCTGGGATGTATCGGGATTTGTTACTCCTGATACTACCCCCAAAGATGCAGAATCTTTAAAGGATATAGAACCTATTCACCTATGGCCCAATACAAGTAACCTTGGGACCCATAACAAACGGGATGCAGAGGGAGATCCAGAACAGCTGGTCTTTGTGATTAAGGGAGATTTGTTAAAGAAATTTCCCAATACCGTGATCTATGCCCAAAAGGCGGTAAAAGATGGGGACAAGACAAAAATTATTGAGGATATGACCGATGAGAGTGTATACAAAAAACACGTACGGTTCCCACTATACCAAGCCGAGATACGACCAGATATTAAGCTTTTAGGTTTTGATCTTACCATTGAAGAGGCGTCTGGAGAAGTTGAGACGCCCGGATTTGATGGTGAATTGGGCTGGTATTTTATCATTGCCGAAGTTCCAGGGGAGCCTCATTTTGGAATGGATATTTCCTATAACCCCAATCAGCCCTCCGATCCTCCCAAACCAGATAACTTTACTTGGAACGATCTATCTTGGGAAAATTTTGATGAGGACCTACAGTTTGTGAAATCTGATAAATCACCAAAGAATGCCAATAAATTAGGAGGCAAATTCACCCCTCCCAACGATCCGAAAACAGGGGTTTGGGGCAAAAGCTCTGCTGATATGGCCAGTATATTATTCCAACGTCCCGTTATGGTTGCAATACATTCCAAAGAAATGTTAAACAAAGAGGTCCCTGCCAGAATCATAGGCCTAAAGGAAATGATCACTTTAAAAGCGTACGCAAAAATAACCCCACAATAAATTAAGCAAGAAGTCATGGCAACATTTAAGGAAGACCAACAAGTAGTAGCACAGGCAAGAGAAGCCCTAAAAAAGGCTGAGGCTTCGTTTTATAGAACAAAATTGTCTGTTCACAAGGCGAAAAATCCTGATTTGTTGTCCGAAGTAAAGGTTGAATTGGAAGCAAGTAGTAGGGCTTATTTTGACGCAGAAAAAGTGTTGAGCGCTAGCTTGGCGAATTTATACCGGAATCACCAATTAAAGGAGGCGACCGCAGCGATGGATGCCAATATCCCTATACTTTTTCTTCCCTTACGATTGGAGACCCGTTTTATGAACGTGAACAATAGAAAAGAACTATGGGTGCGCATTTATCCCGATGATATTCATGTGCACTCCCATGAGCCCTACCTTACTGAAAATGAAGTAAATTACGGGAAGCAATACTGGGTAGACCTGCTTATAGCCAACCGTAAAGGCGGGGAGGATAAGGAAGCCATTAAGCAAAAGGCATGGCAGGTATTAAATGGAATGGCGGGTATACAAAGGGCACTCTGGATCGTGAAAAGGACGATGCCCATAAATTGGACAGTAGATCTAACCGTAGGCGAAACGCAATTAATGTTTCCAGACCTTTCGGAAACGAAGATACATGATTGGACCCGAGCCCCTAGAACACAGATACTACCGGACAAGTTTGCTGTGAGTATCATTAGAGACGGAAGAGTAGTGCAGATGACCTTAGGAAACCAAGTACCTGATACGGTTTTTTTAGGACCCGATCCTTTCTTGGCGGAAGAGGCTTTCAACAATGAGGAGAACACCATCACCTTGGATGAGAGTTTTGCTTGGATAACCAATTTTGACAAAGCGGTGCAACAAGGACTTGGTGTGAAAATACCCTTGGACAATACCCACTTTAACCGGTCGATTATAGACAGGGTAATGGTTATGGGATTAATGCCCTCTGCCACTCCCCAAGAGGGGAAGGATTTGTTGGAGCAGTTGATAGATAGCCATCATTATTCGCACAATGGCTTCAGTTTTATGCCACAGATGAGTGCAACTAACAATACTGAGGAAACAGCTTCTGCCTATGAAAAGAATGAAGACTACCTACCGAAAAATTATTATGATGGGTCCGATATCGTGGATTTGGACAATTTGCCCAATGCGGAGGGTAATAATTTTGCAGAATATCTAGGAATCAAAAGTACTGTTCTTAAAGAAGTGAATCATGCAGGGATGGTAGAATCTTATGAAGCTTCGGCCATGAACAAGGCCATCTACTCATCTACAATAGGTAATTTTATTGAAGTATTGGCGGATCCAGTGGTGAACAAGGCCGCACACCCCAAGCTAAGGCAATTTTTTAATGATTTTGTAACGGCTCCGGGACCACTACCTTGCATAAGGGTTGGAAATCAACCCTACGGAACATTGTTGACCAGTGATCTAAATATATGGAAGGAAAGTGATCCATTTCATTCAGGGCTCACCAAAACCCTATCCGTGCTTCAGCAAAAATGGGATAATATTGCCAGCAACAAGGTGTCCCATGTTGGTAAACCAGGAGACCCAGGGGCATTGATGTTAAATATTTTGGGACTCAGCGCGGGATCGGTTTCATTTAAACAGCGTTTGGGCAATTTACCGGACATTTGGATGACCATGTCCATCCCAGGAGATCTAATGGGATCTATTGTCCATAAGCAATCGGAAATCACAAAAATGTTGGAGGAACTGGGTTTTGATAGGGGAGAAAATGCCTATCCCTATATCAGTAATCTATCCTTCTATGGATTTTTAAACAACATATCTACTAACCATCTTGTGGATAGGGAACTGCCTTCCCCAACACGATTTTTGGAAAAGAATAAAATCACCAAAAATAATTATATAGAATGGTTGGCTTCCGTTACAAAAGTCAATGAGCTTGAAAGTCGTATCCACGGGGTGATATTCCCTAGATCGATTTTATTTTTATTGTTGCGGAATGCCTTGCTTCAAGAACTGAAAAAAGGGGCTGAGAAATACTATACTGACGGAAACGTGCCCTACAGACGTGCAGCATTTGAAAAGAGCCTTTATAATTTTTCTGCCGAAACTCAAGACCTTACCGAATGGGAAATACTTTTGGGAGTACCAGAAAAGGTAGATAAAATAAACCTAAAAGTAAAAGAACCCATCGGGGACCATTTTTTAAATTTGAGGGACAATACCGAATCCTCAAGAAATTTGAAGGAAATGCGGGATGCAATGTCCGTACTGGCCAAGTTGCCCACTTCCAAACTGCACAATCTTTTATCCGATCATATAGACCTGTGTTCCTATAGACTGGATGCTTGGGAAATGGGACTTTTCTACAAAAGACTGTTGGAGATGCGAAAGAAAAATCCGGAAGGGATTTATTTAGGCGCCTACGGTTGGGTAGAAAATCTCCGGGAAAATGTAAAGTCGGAAGTTGTTGTTCCTGAGGCATTGAAACCCGCCGATGGCAAACCAGTACATAAATTAAGGAAGAATGCGGGCTTTATCCATACTCCTTCCCTAAACCATGCGACAGCGGCAGGATTACTCTTATCTGGTTATCAGAACCATGCAACAAAATTAGATCCAGGACCATTTGCCGTAAACCTCTCCTCAGAACGTGTGCGCAGGGCATTATATGTATTGGAAGGGGTGCAGAATAACCAGTCTATAGAAGCACTGTTGGGATACCAATTTGAAAGAGCTTTGCACGATATCACTACAAACAACGCAGCAAACAATCTAAATCAATATATATTGGCCATCAGGGATAAGTTTCCTATTAAAGCTAGGTCTATCCCCCAACAGGGAAATGAGGCCCAGGAGACCATTAGTCCGTATTCAGTGGTTAACGGATTAAAAATCATAGAAGCAACTTCTGATCAAATAAAGGCCCTTGTAGCAAATCCTGATGATTCCATTTTGGTTTTAAAAGAGAAAGACCGTTTAGAGGATACTTTGGACGCCCTTAACGATCTTATGGTATCGGAAGCGGCATTCCAAGCCACTCAAGGGAAAACAGATAGAACTGCAGCCATTTTAAATTCGTTGAAAAATGCCGATGTGCCCCCGGAATTGGAGGTTAACGTAACTCCAAGGTCTACCCATTTGAGCATCACGAACCGAGTAACCTTACATTTTGAACCTTCCTCAGTAGGACCTTTGGCTCCGGGATGGTCTACAGAACCTTCTCCACGTTCCGCGATGGAGGCCGGACTAAATCTTTGGACGGGAAAAGTGCTGGGAGATCCCTCAACAATAGTCTGTTCCGTATTTCACGTAGATTTGGATGGAAATGAATCAGTTGCGACATCGATTGGACTTGAGGAACTGAATTTACAGCCCATCGATTTAATGTATAGTGCTGGCGAGGATATCCTGTCCGGAGCTAAGGAATTGGAGTATGTCATAGCCAAAGTTTATGCTGAAAAAGTAAATGTTCCCAAAGAAAATAGGATCCATATTAAGTTTGAACCTGAAAATCTTACTGCCTCCAAACATAGTTTTGCAAGCATGTTACCGCTTATTCGAAGTCTTCGCCTATTGGTAACTTCATCTAGACCGGCCAATGGCAAAGATTTTTTACCCAGTTCTAAATCCAAAATAAGTGATCCTGAACTATTGTATGGCTATAACGGACCCGAGTTAAAGGTTAGGGTAAATACAGCCCTGACCAAACTTAAAGAGGAGTTAGGAAAGGTAACAGCTACCATACCCAATGACCAACAGCCAAAGAATAAGGAAAATCCGGCCAATTTTCAGCAGTTATATGAATTCCATTATGAAGGTGGTGGTAATAGGGAGTACCTAGAAAGCATATCCTATACCGATTCCGCCATTAAAAATCTGTTATCGTTTTTAGAAAGTGGAAGCAAATTTGGGGTTAAGGTCTCTTATCCTGATAACTTGGATTTAAGGGACAGTAAAAAGACCGTTGATCTAGTAGCGGTTGTTGGCTCTTACCTACAGACCATCAATAAGAAAATTTTATTAGCCGAGGAAAAACTGCTGGCTGCCTCCGGACAAGTTGCCAGTAAGGAGATTAGGCACCTTGTAGAAGCAGGCAAAGCGGTATTAGGGGATGATTTTGTAATAGTTCCCACTTTTACCTATGTAGATCAAACCGCTATTGCAGATACTCTAAAGGCAGATGAGCACAAGCAATTATTAAAATTTATCAATGACAAGGAAGATGCTACCACTGAATTGACGATGGAGACATGGATAGCTTCAGTGGCACCCGTAAGACCAAATATGCGCCGTTTGGAACAATTAAAAATGATTTCAGAAGCTCAAGGAGGCGCAGAAATATCCTTTGTGCCTGCACAGTTACCGTTTAAGGAAAAAGATACTTGGTTGGCAGTAGAATTCCCTGAATTGGACACCGAAACTGGAGATCCTTTTAATATAATGGATAATACAATCTGCCTATCTATACACGGGCAAACTGCTGGTATCGTATCTCAGGCACAATCTGCTTTGGTAGTAGATGATTGGACGGAATCTATTCCAAATACAGGAGAAATTACGGGGGTGGCCTTTAACTACGATCAACCAAACGCCACATCTCCAAATTCAATGTTGTTGGCAATTGAACCCACCGGTTCTAAGAATTGGGACTGGGACGTTCTTATGGGGATATTGGAGGACACCTTAAAGCGCTCAAAATCCAGAGCGGTTGAACCTGCACAATTACTGGAAGATGTAGCATTGGATACCTTATCCCCTATGACCGTCGCAAGTTATGATTTGCAGAGATCCAATATTTCCCTGGATTATCTTGTAACGAATGATGAATTTTTGAGAACGATGAAGACCAAAGACTTTGGTCTATACAAGGATTTTGAATAAAAACCATTACTAATTTTAAATAGGACACGTCATGGCAAAACTCTTGGCATTAGCAAACTTAAAACTGAAAGGAGATCGCTATTCCAACCCCAACATCAGGAATTATAACCGGATAGAGGGGAGCCCGCGTTCCAAAAACCCAAATCATAACCTAAAAATGGAGGTGCGTGATCCCCTCTGGTTTTTATGTAGACAATGGCAGTTTGGGGAATTTCAGGGAGAGGATGCGGCTACTGCCTATCAGGCCAATATAATGGGAGTCCACTCTGTCCCGGAAGAAATCACCCTCCATAACGGAAATAAAATTACTTATTCCATAGACAAGCCCTTGGAGATGGTTATTGAGCGGGAAGATATAGATGCTACGCTTTTTCTTAGGGCACAAATGGGAAGGCATCTGAGCAAGATCTTGAAAAGTAAAAATATAGCGAAATATACCAAGGAGCTACAATTGGAGTATCCCATAGAAGTGGAGGTGGATGCCGATGATTATGAAGGTATTTACTTGGAGAAAGCTATAGGTCACCTATTACCAGATGGCTATTTGGTCTATGGCGCGATAATTAAAAATGAGTTTAAATCATGGTATGAAACCAACGCCAATATAGATGTGGGTCATTATGATCTGTTGGCCAAGTCCGCAGATGAATTTGGGGCTTGGTTCCACAGGTTGTACCAGCAACCAGGGAAAGATGAATCGGCTTGGGTACCGGAACACCTGGAATATAATTTTGCCCTAGATAGCAAGATAAATGCCGATTTAAAAAGAACGTTGATGGCCGATCAGTATGCATCGGGTCATTTGGATTGGAAGGATTTTGACCAAAAACAATCTAGTGCCACCGCTTCTGACCACCCCTTTAGCGATCCTGTTGAGGTAGTCCAAACTTTTATACCGGCCCCATTGCAGTTTAGTGGAATGCCCCACCCTAGACTTTGGCAAATGGAGGATGGCACTACAGATTTTGGGGCGTTAAGTGCCTCACCCACATCAATAATGAACCTTCTGCTTGCAGAATATGGGCTCACCTATTCCAATGATTGGTTTGTATTACCTTATGAGTTGAATATAAATACTATTTGTGAGGTTAAGGGAATTTGTATAACCGATGTTTTTGGACAGCATTTCCATATTGCTCCAACGGTTGAAGATCCCGAGATGGATTGGCAGGAATTTGCCCAATTTCATCATACCGAACGCGATAATGCCACCTTTAACGAAAGTATTTTTTATTTGGTGCCCGCTGTTGGGAAACTTATGGAAAGTGAGGATATAGAGAAGGTAAATCTAATGAGGGATGAAATGTCCAATATGGTATGGGCCATTGAAAACACTGTCCCCTCGGCCGCTGGTATGGGTAGGGTATTAAAGCGAAATATTCCCTCCTTGAGCGATTTTGAGCCAGCGGATGAGGAATCAAAGATTAGATATGTTCTTGGGAATACCGTTCCAGACAACTGGATTCCCTTTATACCGGTCCATAAAAAGGTGCCCGCAAATGTAATTCCACAGGAAATTCGCTTGCAAAGGGCCAGAATGCCCCAGTCCAGTGCTGCAAAAAGTAAATTGATCTCTGAAGTACAGCCGGTTTATTTTATTGAAGAACAAGAAGTGCTGAGCGCGGGAACAATCGTTACCAGAAATTTTCAGCGAACCAGATGGATCAACGGGAAAACATTTCTTTGGTTGGGAAGGAGAAAAGCAGCAGGACGAGGCGAGGGATCTGCCAATTTGAAGTTCGACCAGTTGTTGGACATCCGTAAAAATGATCCATAATGTATTAATATACTCAAATTAGTATTTATCTGTTTTCGTTTTATCTAAAACTCCCGATTTTTCGGGTATAGCAGTGCTTAACTGCCTACGCTGGCACCAGTTACACATAAAAGGTCACCAACCATAAAGTTCTGCACAATCTTTTGCCGCAATTTCGGTACATTGTTACTAATAGTTGTTTTATTCCTGATACACGTATTCCTCTCCCCTTTAAAGTTTACTAAAATCTATATCAATGCCATTTGCATGGGACAAGCTTATCGATAAGGCCTACCTCAATAACTCTTTAGAGGAGTTGGGCAAAATGCCAATAGATACCTTAAAGGGGGTGTCCAAAAAGGATGCAGACCTTTTACAGCAGGCATTCGGTATCAAAACTATCAATGATTTTGGATCCAATCCTTACTTTCTAGCTGCCCAAGCTATCTATCGGGCAGAAATGGAAAAAGAGTACGATGCAGGACCGCCACCATTTTGGCTTCAAAAATTCTCTGAATTGTCGGACGACTATTTTGTACAACACCCTTCGGCACGATTTAGAAGTGCGTTTGGAGGTGTATTGTACAGAGGGAGATTGGATAATACCGCAAGGGTGTTGGTTGTTGGCCAAGACCCCTCCACCGATGAGGCTATAGCGAGAAGAGCCTTTGTTGGATCTGCGGGACAACGCCTGCAAAAATTCTTGAACAAGGTGGGTATTACCCGTTCTTATATTATTATAAACACATTTGCCTATAGCATATTGGGACAATTTGACTCGGAAATGCGGAGAATCTCCCTAGAACCTACCTTAAAAAACTTTCGAGAAAATTTGATTGACACCCTTATTAAAAAAAATCCCATTCAAGTGATCCTAACTTTTGGAGCCGGCGCCAAGCATGCCATGGATAATTGGGAAAACACTCAAAATAGTAAAGTGTTCAATCTGGTACACCCTACGGCACCCGAGGCAACTACACATCCTAGCTGGAATAACCAACTTTCAGAGATTGCGGAGTTCTTGGAGGCTGATGATCCCAATATAATAAATATGGAACCGTATACTGGAAAATGGGACAAAACGCTTCATATGACCAATATTCCTAGATTTGATCTGCCATATGATATTCCTTTTTTGGCACGGAACACATGGTACTAACAGCAAGCGAGACCCCGCTGATAGGGTTAAAAATATAATCTGGCAATCCATATAGCAGATGCCCAACAACCCAATACATCCTAGTTTTGGTCTGAAGTATGCCCTTGAGGGCAGGGTTGTGACTATGGATAAAGTGGGTACCGTTATAAAAAGAGGAAGAATATTTGTGGAAAATGGCATTATTGTAGCCATTAAGAAAGTAAACGAAGGCTATCCTGATGGTTTTATGAAGGCTGATATAATTAAATCTGGAGGAACTATATTCCCAGGTATGATTGAGCTTCACAATCATCTTCCCTATAATATATTACCGTATTGGGTGGCCGATAAACAGTATAGAAACCATTCCCAATGGAAGGGAATAAAGGGATATAGGATTAATGTTACCGGACCCATGCAAACTTTGGGGAAATCCCCGGAATTTCCCGGAGCGATAGTAAGATATGTGGAATGTAAATGTTTGGTAGGTGGAGTAACTACATCCCAAGGCATTACTTTGGCCAATTCTAGCCTTACGAAAAAAGTATTTCATGGAATTATTAGGAATGTGGAGGAGACCAATGAGGATGATTTGCCTGAGGCGCTCACCAAAATTGCAGATGTAACATCTGGTGGTGCCCAAGCGTTTAAAGATTCCTTGTCTGAAATTAAGACAAGGTTATTGCACCTAGCGGAGGGAGTGGATGAAAGGGCACGGTCCTTTTTTACCAATCTAAAGATCAATGACCACCAATGGGCTATTACCCCAAAGTTAAACGGTATTCATTGTGCTGGCTTGGAACCGGAAGATTTTAAGATTTTGGGAGACCATGGAGGTTCCATGACTTGGTCTCCACTGAGTAATTTGGTTCTATATGGGGGTACGGCCCATATAAAGTCGGCCAAGGAAAACAACATATTAATCGCCTTGGGATCCGATTGGTCGCCAAGTGGTAGCAAAAATCTCTTAGAAGAGTTAAAGGTTGCCTATCTAGTAAGTGAACATGAATATGATGAGCCCGTTTTTTCCAATGAGGAACTGGTACGAATGGTTACATGCAATCCCGCCAAAATATTAGGTTGGGAGGCTGCATTAGGCTCCCTTGAGGTGGGGATGAAAGCCGATATGCTTATTGTCCATGGGTATACCGGTGACCCTTTTTATAAGCTCATCCAAGCTACGGAAATCAGTTTACTGGGGATTTTCATCAATGGGGTGCCCAGGTGTGCCCAAAGTAGAATTATGAAAAAATTTAATTTTAATTCAGCACATATTGAAAAATTTAAGATTGGCAATTCCACTAGATACCTCTACCTGAAAGAATCCGATCCCGATAATATGCTCCAAGATATTTCTTTAAAAATGGCCCATGATAAAATAGCCAGTGGGCTACAAAATTTAAACGTACTGGCAACTAAGTTGGAGGAAGCCCATGGTAATGCCTTGCTGTCCGCTTCCGATAATCCCTTGAATACGGAATGGATTTTAGTGACAGATGAGCATGATGGCGCTGGTACAGGTCTGGAGGAAGGGCAGTTGGAGTGGGGAAGAGGCATACCCTTCAGTGAGCTAGCGGAACCCCTGCCCTTGGATAAGCTGACCGTTATTGAGGATGACGAGCATTTTAGAAGAATGAGTTTCCATCCCTTGCCAGAATATGTTAGAAAAGGACTTCCAGATTTCTATGACCGCTCTTCCCTTTCATTGTCCCATAGCGACTATGATATTGAGGGACTAAAAGTAACAAATTTGGAGGAACCCATTACTTTGGAGCGCTTCTTAAAATCGTCCAGTAATCTATCTGTAAGTGATAAGTTGTGCATTCTAGACCAGGTGAAGATTATCCTTGAGGAAGTATATGTGCACCAGGTTATGAAAAGATCCATGTACGCCGTAAATCCAGTTCATAGAATTGATTTGATGAAACGAAACATTAGAAACGATGCTAGATACCATCCAGAGCATTTAGAAGACGATCATAAATTCCACCATGAACTGTTAGATATATTTAGTTCACTTCGGGATTTGCATACCAAATATATCCTTCCCCAACCTTACAAAAATAGGTTTGCTTTTTTGCCATTTCTAATAGAGGAGTATTATCCCACGCCATACGATAGTGAACCGAAATATATCATAACTACCTATTTTAAGGAGATTTTAAATGACAGACCAGAATATAAAATAGGATTGGAGGTATTATACTGGAATAACATTCCCATTAAAAAAGCGATCGCGCTTAATTCGGAAAATCAGTCGGGGAGCAATGAGGTGGCCAGAAACGCAAGGGGTCTGGATACCTTGACCATACGGTCTTTAGGAACATCCAATCCGCCAGATGAACATAGGGTGCGATTGGTATGTTACAATCAAACTACCAAATCAAATATAGAGTTGGAATTTGAATGGCTGGTGTCTTATCACCCGCCTCATTTCGATTTGGATAAACAGGAAAGGAACGCTACCATGATGTCTTATGGGTTTGATTACGACACCTTATCGGTGAACGGATTAAAGGCTACACTCTATGGAGGTGCATCCAGAAAAAGCAAACCCAAAAAAAAGAGTTCCTGGACACGTCCAGAGAACTATCCAGATTTGATGAAGGGAAAAGTGGTGCAGGATACGGAGGGAAATCAAAACTTTGGGTATATCCGAATTTATAGTTTCGCCGCTTCCAATGCTGAAAAATTTGTAACGGATTTTAGTATGGTTCTTAGGGTTTTAGAATTGAAAAATATAGCTGGACTTATATTGGATATTAGAGGTAATGGTGGTGGATTAATTACTGCGAGTGAACTTTTACTGGCATATTTGGCTGGGGGACCTATAGAATTGCAAAGAGCGCAGTTTATCAATTCGGATCTTACGCTTCAGCTCTGCGAGAAATACGGTAATAATAACGGTGTTATAGATTTATCCGATTGGATCCGTTCCATCAACCTTTCCAAAGTTACTGGAGATCGTTATTCTAGGGGTTATCCTATTACTAAACTAGACAAGGGTGATCCGCTAGAATGTATTTTCGCCAAACCAAAGGTTTTAATTACGGATGCGTTATGCTATAGTGCCGCAGATATGTTCGCTGCAGGTTTTCAAGACCATGGTCTTGGGCAAATTATCGGGGTTCATGCCAATACTGGCGCCGGTGGTGCAAACGTTTGGAGCCATGAAATATTGAGGAATCTCCTAGCGGACCAAGATTCTGAAGCGATAGCTCTAAAACCAATGCCTAAAGGAGCTAATTTAAGTGTAGCAGTGCGTCGGATTTTAAGAAAAAATGACGAACCTATTGAAGATTTAGGTATTGTTCCAGACGTACTACATAAGACTACAAAAAATGATCTGTTATTTGGAAACGTGGACTTAATCAATAAGGCTATGGATACACTTTTGAGCTTGGGTAGTTAATATTAGGATTTTCTTGGGCAAGCACTTCAGAATAAATCAATCTTAACGGTTCGGATTAACAATAAAAATCAGTAAATTGAGGTAGGATTAATGTTTAAAGTTGAGGTTGGTAGTTAAGATACCGTCAAAAAATATATTCCCCCCTATCTAATTTCATACGATTGCCCTTAAGTTGTGGTTATTTTGTAACCTGATACATGGACAGCCACGGCGTCCTAAATGTAAGCCAATAAAGGGTGTTCCATTTTACTGTAAATGGGGATATGAAAAGTTTGAATTTTTCAAAGTTAATTATTGAAACCAAGATTATTAAACGAACACGCAATCTCCAGATTAGAAGGTGTTTTCCAAAATGGGAAAGGACTTCTTTCCATTTGTTCTCCTTCTTTAACAGAGGCGTATTTAGTGACGAGGTATTACAACCAGAAAAAAATTATATCGCATTAACTCCAAATAATGAGTAAAACATGAAACCAATTTAAAATGGCAGACTTGCGTAATTAAGAGGGCTAGAAGTTTAAATGCAGGAGTTTTTTGGTAGCATAAAGGCTGTAGGTATTTTGACAGCCTAAAAAAATCAGTTAAATAAAAACCATTAATGTATGGCGTCTACCATCAAAATTTTTATAGCATCTTCCTCAGAGTTAGTAGCAGATAGAAAAGAGTTCCGAGAATATCTAAGTGTAGAAAATGATCGGTTGCATAAAAATGGGGTCTATCTTGAGTTAATTCAATGGGAATACTTTCTGGATGTGGTATCAGAGACGAGACTTCAGGACGAATACAACGAAGCAATCAAGACGGCTCATATTGTAATCTGTTTATTTTATACCAAGGCCGGAAAATATACCCAAGAGGAATTTGACACCGCTCTATCCCATTTCAAGGAGACGGGAAGCCCATTGATATATACCTATTTCAAATCTGGCGCACCCCAACCAGATCCTTCCGATCAATTGGCAAAAGACCTTGTTTCATTTAAAGATCGCTTGTCCAAACTGGGGCATTTTTATACCTCATATTCCAATATAGATAACCTTAAATTACAATTCCGACAACAATTAGACCGTCTTGAGGACAAGGGACATCTTGAGTTTCAAAATGAAATAAAGGTCAGGACACAGGAGGCAGTTACCAATTATTTTAATGTTAAAAATGCGGTTATAGATTCTAACATCACTGCTGGTGGTGATGTGCATGTTGGTGATAATATCACCCAAAACACAACTGTTAAAGGTAGTAATAACATAATTATCCAAGGGGTTTCTGAAAGTTCTATAACGGTAAACGTAGACGGCCAATTACATGAAGTAGAAAGAAAACTTGATGCCTTGCAGGCACTAATGGAGCAGCAAGCAACTAAATCTGTTCAGACTGCAGATAAAGTATATAATATAGGGTCTATCACAAATGCCAATTTTGGGTATTTAATGGGTCAAGCGGGACGCGATCAATCCTTACCAACTTCATTATCTCAAAATTTAGTGGGGTCTGGAGATGAATGGATTAAAAGTCTTGGTAAAGACTTACTAAAAGAAGGTATTCCTGTTGGGGATGACCCTATAGAAATCTTCCACAATTATGATTGGCTCATACAAGTCTTTCTACAAAAAATGTGCACCCCTTCTGGTCGGGAAAAAACGATATATGCATTTTCTTTTATGGTTGAAGCCTACGAAGCATCCTTGCGATATTTATGCTATATCCAGATGGCACAATTGTTAGAATTGGAGGAACCCCCAAAACTGGGTATTATCTCTAGTTTTCTACAGTTGGGTGATGAAGAATATCTTGATTTTGATTATACCAGTCTGCTTCTTACGACCTCTGATTTTATAGGTGAAAATAGTTTTGTTCCTGAAATCTATACATTTGTAGAGAAACTTAGAGAAACAGATTCCGATCTTTTTGGTACCGCATTTTTTTTAGAGTCTGAACGTCGCAATTTACTCTCTGGTACCACTCAAAAAAATGAGGCGTTTCATTTATTAATGGAAGAGTATTTGACAGCTCTTATCTACTGGCTAAAAAATTTATCGTTCTTAGCCAATTACCGCCTCGTATCCATAAATGATATCAACCTAAATTACCGTATAGGGTCCGATGAAACCTATCTACATCGTTATGCAGAATTGCATAGTGTCTATAACAAAAGTAGCGTTACAGATAAGACTAAAACCATTCAAGTAAAGGGTTCATTTACCTATAGTAAAAGCATTTTATTGTTTAGAGGCAATGTACTGGCGGCCTGCTTACGAAATATTGTGGACAAAGACTCCTATATCTCGCTATCCCCATTTCTTATAGATAAAAGTGTTTACGACGATGTAAACATAAAGCAAACACCAGAGATATTTCATTACACTGGCTATCAAAAAGAGGGTAGACAATACACCTATTCTCCTTATAATAAGGAATTGCCTATGGGGTCTAAGGAGGATGACCATGGTAAATATCCAACCCTTTATGTAAAATCTACCAATACGGATCTTTCTGGACTAGATGATCTTTTTGAACAGCTAGAAGAAACTTTTAACCCCTTTAAAATTAAAACATCATGAGCAGGGTTCCATCTCCTTTTAAGTTCTTGGACTCCTATCAGCAATCCGATGCCCAGGTTTTCTTTGGCCGAAGTAAGGAAACCACCGCGCTTTATAATGCCTTGAGCGGGGTGAAACATATTATGGTCTATGGCCCTTCGGGTTCTGGAAAGACCAGTTTGGTGGAATGTGGACTTCGAAACCGATTTTCCAATGCCGATTGGTTTGCGTTGACCATTCGCAAAGCAGAGAATATCAATACTTCCATATTTTCAGCTATTAATGGTGCCCTTAAAAATAAGATACCCATAGATGCAGTTACCAAATTACCAGAGGATGCTTCCATAGGGTTTACCGAGGCGGTTGAGAAATTATTTAAAGAGCGCTTCCAACCTGTGTATTTATTGTTCGATCAATTTGAGGAATTACTGATCTCTGGTAACCCTGATGAACAGCGTACTTTTTTTGTAGGCATTAATAAACTTATTCACAATACGGTACCTTGTCGTATTATGCTCATTATGCGTGAAGAATTCATTGGTCACCTGTCGGAATTTGAAGCCTTATGTCCAAGTATTTTACAGAACCGATTCCGCGTGGAGAAAATGGGTAGGAAAAATGTGGAGGAAGTCATATTTAAAATATTGGAAGCTCCAGAGTATAAGAAATACTATAAGTTAGATGATGGCCAGAAACTTGCTGAAAAAATCTTGTCCAGATTGCCAGATAAGAAAAAGGAAATAGAATTGGCACACGTTCAGGTGTTTCTAAGTGAGATTTGGGATCGGGCACAAAGTAGAAAGAAAGACCAAGAGCTACCCGTTTTAAGTGCCGAGTTAATCCAAAAAGGAGATGATTTGGAGAAGATACTGGAGAGCTTCTTGAAGAAACAACTACAAGCATTGGAAGGCATTTACGGTGAAAACGTACCCTTAGAACTTCTGGCTAGCATGATTTCTGAGAAATTCACGAAGCTACCAATGAGTGCCGCGGCAATAGAAGCGAAACTGGATCATGACGATGTAAAATGCAAGAAACCAATCCCTGATTTATTGGAAGAACTGGTGAGAAGACGAATCCTTCGTACGCTAAAGTCTGGTGATGAAACGCAATACGAGATCAGTCACGATTCATTGGCATTCGTAGTGGGTGAAAATCGTACCGAAGAAATGAAGATGAGAGAAAAGGCTGCAGATATTTATGTGGTATATGCAGAACGCCAAGGGCTATTTACCCAAGATGACATCGATTATATCAGGCCATTTCAAAAAAGCCTAAAATTACCTAAAGACCTACAGAAGCGAATTGATGAAAGTACTGCTGCTATTAACGAGCAAAAGGAAAACGAAATTACACGAGAAATTTCGAATCGCAATAAAAGGAAAAAAATGCGCATTATGGCTGCAGCCCTTGTGATTTTAATAGGATTTACTGCTTTGGTAATTCAGTTAGCAATCAAGACAAGGAAACAGACTATAATTGCGGAAAATAAAAAGGTAGAAGCACGAAAAGCTGAAAGACAAACCAAGAAATTGTTAAACATTGTAATGCAGGGAAGAGGGGAGAAATTTGAAAATCAGGCGGATAGTGTCATTATCGAGCGCCTTCAACTGCAACAAAATATGCCAATTGAAGCCCTTGTTAAACCAAGAGGTTATGTTAGTGCCAAAAATCAAAAAAGTAAAAACAGAAATTATTTAATGTGGATAGATGTGCCTTCTTTCCGTAAAAATGAAATTAAAGAAGTGCAATACAGATTATGCCCGGGCTTTGGGGATCGTGTACGGATTTCCAATGAACCATCGTCTTCATTTTCGATTGGATATCTTGGATGGGGGTATTGTCCGGCTGGGTATGAAATTGATATTATCTTAAAAAAAGGCGATACAATTCGGCGTTCCTTGTCATATAATGACTTCGTTAAGGAAGAGTAATGACATCTATAAATTTAAAGGTTTATAGGAATAAGATAATTCCAATCAATCATTTCGGATTAAATTGTTTATTTCTGCAAGATTCAGGTGGTCCAAAGCACTTAAAGTGCCGCTTAGCTCAAGTTCTGGTACTTGGCCAATATCGTTTTGATGAAAATAATATACTATAACTGTTAGGTTTTTATTAGGTAGCGATTTCTCTTTTAAATCTTTTGGAAGAGTTTCATAACTATGTTGTATCAAGAACTCCACGTCTCCAGGGCTTGGTGGCTCCGTACTAAAGGTTACATTTTTAGAAGCCACAATAAAGACAAACATCCTGAACTCGGACTCTATTTCAAAAAATAGGGATTTAAATATTTCGTAATAGGAAAATTTGCCCTCACTTCCTAGATGTGTTATCCAACGTTCATCCTCTGCTATAGTAGAACCATTGGTATTGAATTTTTCTAAACTTGTTGCCAATGCAAATCCGTCCAGATCATAATAATAGTGTAATTGATTCCTATATCCCGCTGTTCTCAAAATTCCACTTATATGGGTATCAACGTCACCTAAAACTGTCGAACTAGGTTGGTAATTTTCAACGGTTATATTTGCCGAAGCCAAGGGGGCAGGGTCCGGAAAGAAATATTGATCAATTTTAATATATTCCATAGCCTCTACACCAGAAGGTGAAGGATTATTGATGCTATATGCAATTTGCACTTTCTCATGGGGATACTTTTTTTGCAGTTCATTATACAAAGTTTTACTTACGGCAGTATTCAGTTCTTGTATTATAAATCTATCCTTTTCACCTTTCAGATCTTTATTAAAACTATCATAAGAATCATATAGTTCTCTAATTTGAAATTCGGTCAATGTCTTATTAAACTGATCTGAGGCGATATATTTAAGTTGAATATATCTGGAAATTAAATCGAGCTTGCGGTCTAGAGTATAAATAATGTCTCCCGAAGGTTTTAGATAATTAGTTATTTTCTCTCCCATTGCATTTAAAATGGAAAATTCCAAGGACAGGTCATAGATAGCCGCACTGCTCCATAGTGCTAGGAAATTGAAGTTGTTAGCGCGTTTTGCACTAAAAAATAGCTTTTGATATTCTGGATAGATGTCATTATTGAAATAGGGCGTAAATTTGGCCCTAAAATTTTCTATTCCCCAGTACAATGATTTTTCGGAGTCTTGGTTAAAGTTTATCAGGTCATAAAATGATGTGTCAAGACGCGTAAACATTGGCTTTTCCAATGCCCTTTTATAGTATCTATTGGCCAGCCCCAATTCATTCTTCCATTCTACCAGTTTATCACGATTTACTTCCCTTCTATCTCTGAAAAGCAATTTTGCCTTGTTGAAGTTCAATAAAGAGTAGGAAAAATTATAAAGATTGGCATTTTGGCGAATGAATTTTTTATTTTCAAACGATTCCAATACATTTTCTTCATAGGGAATTATCTTAGAAATCCTCGATGTACTAAGGCTATCAAAATACTTTTCGGTCAAGGACAAGTTCATATAGACCTGGGCAAGAGCGAATGATTCATTCTTTTGAATAAGAGGTGAATCTTGGGCAGGCAAAGCAAAGGAAAAGTATATTAAGATTAAAAAAACGAATAGGCTTCTAGCGTAGTTTATTTTGAAATTTTTATTATTTGCTGCAATCGAACCTCCACCCATAGGAATGCAAAAAGATAAAATGGCAATAAAGTGGGATGTCTTGGCTATCTCGGGAATTAGATAGCAGATATTTTTGATATTTTTATACTGAGATAATCCAGTAGTATTTTGATTAGCTTTTACATTATTTATCATGTGAACCCCTTTTTAAAATGAATATCAATGAGGGGGAGCGAATAATATGCTTAATGACTATAGAACCGGTATTGGAGCGTACGTTTTCTAGTTGCTACATTGTAGTATAAGTTATTTCTGCTGTTATACTTGCTATTAAGTTACAATATTTTCCTTTAGCATATTTAGGAATTTACCACTTTTTCTTATAATCCAGCTAGTGTATCTTATATGGGATGATTTTTTAATAATAATATTTTTAGATCGTGTCCAGTAGGTTTACTATTGCATTTTGTACACTTTGGTGGCAGCATAACCCTAATCTTGATGGGCCTAATTATAAAGGTATCATAAGCTACATTATTTTTGGGGAGTACAATCAAAGGTTCCAATTACAACTATTGGACTATTATTAAATTTGAGAATAGTTTTGTAGTATTCTAATATTATATTCTTTCAAATAAGAACTATAAGTTTATTCTAATAGTCATTATATAGCGGACTCCCGCCCATAATACCATATGGCACTCTACTGGAAAAAGCATCCTACATGTATGATAAATCGTGCTAAGCAGGTAGAATGAGTATCAGTTAAGAACGGAATTAAATGAATTTAGGTGTATAATTGTATCTTAAAGTTAACCTTGCGAATTAAATATCAGAAATTTTGAAAGAATCGTTGAAAACCACAGCTATTATTGGTTTCATATCAAAGGGCTTTATCTATCTGATTATTGGACTGCTTACTCTTTTGGCTGCTTTGAACATGGGGGGGCAAAGCTCGGGTACTAATACCGCCCTAAAGTTTCTGAAAAAACAACCTTTTGGCCAAGTGCTGCTGTTCGCTCTAGGTACAGGTTTGCTATGTTATTCCTACTGGATGTTTGTGCGAAGTATTAAGAACCCTGAAAATATTAGCAATGATATAAAAGGCAAAATGTCTCGTATTGGTATTTTTATTACTGGTCTGGTCTATACTTTTTTAGCACTTCTCCCTTTTTATCACTTGTTCACTTATTCTCCGGAAGGAAGTTCGGGTTCCCGTTATGTTGATTTACTAGGTCCATCCCTAATTTCGATTCTTTTTATTTGTATTGGGGTTGTATTAGTGATGCAAGCAATTATTCTAATAGTGGGTGTAATAAAAGGCGGTCTTTTAGATCAGTTTAACCTTGAAGGCCGTAAAGGATCATCTTTAATTCGTCTTGTAGGGAAATTTGGCTTTTTTTCGAGGGCTTTTATCGTGGGAATCATCGCCTATTTTTTTTTACGGGCAGGGTTATATTCTGGAAGTCATGAAATAAAGGGCATTCAAGATGCTTTTTCATTCTTGGATCAATCTCTCCTCGGCACAGTTTTGATGATTTTCTCTTCAGTGGGATTTATATCCTACGGTTTATTCTTTATATTTCTTTCCAAATATAGAACTTTCGAAGACTGATAATGGAAATAAAATTATTTGCTTAAAGCTCCTATGCTTCATTTATTTTAAATAGGATTCCTTACATTCCAGCCATTTCCCTCCATTTTTCCAATGTTTCAGAATGTTCAACATCGTATTATAACTTTATCATGGACCAACATCATTAAAAAAATTAAACCTAGGTCCGCACTAGACTCCATTTTAGAAGTTGCGCGGACATAGGTAACTATAGTAGATGATAATGATATTCTATGGATTTCAAAATTTCGATTAATAGCAGATCCTATTAATATAACTGTATAGGAATTCTTGCTTTTAAACTGACTATTGTTTCAGGTATTGATATGACTGAATCTACAATAGAATTAGTCAGAGAAAACCTTAAAGTTTTAATTCGCCTTAATGTCTACCATGTGTCAGTTAATTATTCGGTTGAATTTGATGCGGGAATAAAATGGGCTTTCAAATCTGGTTGTACCATGGTGCTATCTAAGGGAAACATAGGCCTTTTAATGCGCTTATAGCCCAATCTATGAAGATCTTGATCAACACCACCTGGGGTTAACGCCATAACCCAATCTCCACGCATATCATAAAGCTCTGGTACCAAGTAGCCTATTTTGACCACAACGATATCCGTTTGCTTAGGATTTAAGCCCAAATTGGTAAAGTCGCTTAAATAGTGATACGGTTTTCTCTTTTTGGTTACAATTACGTGAATACTGCCCACTTTAACAACTACTTCTACTTCTGCATTCCTGTCACCTTCCTTAATCGCTTCTATAGTACCTTCAAGTTCTAGGGGTCCAGCAAATCTATCATCTACAGCAGCACCGGCCAAGGCTTTAATTTTTCCGCCTACACCTATTTCAAGAGCTTTAGCAACAAACTCAGGTCCTGGGATTGAGGCATAAATTAAAGATGGACCATTCTCTGATTTAAACTCGGGCCTGGCCAATAATTGTTTTAAAGTCCACGTAACGTCACCCGAACCGCCAGCGGTAGGGTTATCTCCCATATCACTGATCATGTAAGGTTGTTTTTCACTGGCCAAGGCTAATTTTAAACTCTCTTCCAGGGTGGTAGTTGGAGCAACAAATTCGAATTGATTTCGAACATCCCAAAAACTTTGTGCCAAAAATTCAGCCCCCTTTTCAACTTGTTCCTTATCATCACCAGTAACCATAACTACAGCATGGTTTCGCGGTTCATCTGCCCAAGCATAACCAATCCAAATTGCAGCATCTATAACCCCTTCTTCTTTCTCTACCTCTGGTACCTTAGCGTATAGACTTTTACCTGGTTCAATACGGGTACTGGTTTTTTCGCCCGGCAATAATATGGGGACTGGTACCCAAGCCTTATATTTGGGCTTCCCTTTCCCATTTTCAAGTCGCTCTAGAAGATTGTCCACTGCTCTTTTCTTGGATTGCATAGCATCCTCGTGGGGTGCCATTCTATAGCAGGTTATTAAATCGGTATGTTGGGCTAATCTTTCCGATACGTTTCCATGTAGGTCCATAGAGGTAGATATAAGTACATCTGTCCCAATTACTTCCCTAATTCGTTTAATTAAATCGCCTTCTGGATCGTCTAATCCTACGACGCTCATTGCACCGTGTATATCAAAGAAAAGTCCGTCATAAGGTCCGTTTTCTTTTAATAATTTCAAGGTTTGGGATACCAAGGATTCGTAAGCTTCTTTCGTTACAGTACCTCCTGGCAATGATTTCCCCACCAGGGTAGGCACCCATTGTGCCCTATTTCTATTTAAAGAATCCATTTGCAGAAAGGGGTATCTTTTATATACGTCCTCTCCTTCTGTGGCATGAAAAGCTTCTTCATGGGTTAAGGCAGGTGAAAAGGTACTACTTTCAATACCTAGACCGGCAATTGCAATTCGAGGAAGTGCTTTGGTATTATTTTGCTTATCTCCTTCTTTACATGAAGTTAGAAGTATTAATAGTAAAATGTAGCAAGTGTAAAGTTGTCTCAAAGTTTTAGGCTGTTTTATGGTTAGTGATAAAAAAATAATATATTTTCATTGTAATTTTACAATATAGGAATCGAATATAAGAATTTAACGTATAGATTTTTTACGGTAGGAAAACAAATTTTTATCTTTTATAGATTCACGTATTGGTATGAATCTGTAGAAACGGCTATTTACATTAATTACCAACGAAGTATTTAATACAGTATGCAAATACATAGGATAGGGGCGATATTGATAGTAATACTTAACTCAAGTACGAATTAAAGAGGGGAAGAGACTAAATTAGATGTATGAAAATAGTTAAGTGTAATACGCAATATCCTTTAAAAACTATTAGGATCAATAAAAGTTTATTTTTCTTCTTTGTTATATCCCTTGTATTAAGTTGCCAAAATCCCGATCAAGTAAAATTCGCTACTAATTATTTGGGTATAACCTTAAATGATAAAGGGTATATTACTAGCCTTAAAAACTTAACTAAGCAAGAGCTTCATGATTTTAGTCCCCCCGATAAACCCTCTCCATTGTTGTCTTTATACAATAGCAAGCTTGATACCCTATACGCACCACAAAGTGCAGATTATAACAACTCAGATAATATTATTAGGCTTAACTATGGGAACCAATCCGTAGCTGAAATAAGGATTGATGCGAAGGAGAAGTATTTAAAATTCACCCTCCTATCCTTATCAAACAGAGAAGATATAGAAGGGGTTCAGTGGGGATCTATTCATACTAATATTAACAATTTACTTGGTGAGATTATTGGGGTGGCACGTGATACCAGTGAAACTGTAAATTATGCTATTGGAATGCTTGCCCTAAATGATAATACCCTTGGGGGAAATTCGAGAACGATTGGAGACGCAGCACCTTTTCAATATATAATCCACTCCCCAGATACGTTACTATATCCATTACCGGATCATTTACATGAAGGGCAGGTGTTTACATTAGGAGGTGATGGAATTAGTGATGTTGCTTTTTATGCCCACAAGGAACCGTATTATAGAATCATGTACGGTAATGCTGCTGAGGTAGACAACGAAGGAAAGATATCCATTACCTACAATTCAAGGGACCGTTCAAAAAAGAGAGAAATTTATTTTTCTTTGATACCTAATATGCCTGCTAATACTCCAAACCATTTGGAGGTACAACCGCTACCAATTGATTACATAGGATCTTCGGTTGCTTTATGGGGTAGTCCCGACAGTACTGCCCTTATGGATGTGATTCAGGATATTGTTTTGGCAGAAGGACTTCCATATCCGACAATAGATGGGAAGTGGGTAAAGGACCCGGCCGCTTATGTTCCCGATGCAATTACCAGCGGAGGTTTGTACGATAGCATTATTTCTTATACTTCCAGATTGGGTTTTAAGGCTATTAGCCTCTATGATCAAGATTTTTTGCGACCAGACCGTGGGAATGAGGGGTTTATAGATGGGAAATATTTTGAGAAAAAGCCTTTAAAACTAACTTCTGGCAACCTGTCCCATAAAGAATTCGCCAAGATTGCAGCGGAGCGAAATATTATTATAGGGAGAACGCCAATAACTACTGCTTTAGCTCCCGGCACTAAGGATGCCAGTCCTAATCCCAGTGACAGTCTGTGTTACCAACAAAAGCGCTTATTAAAGAATACTATTAGTTCAACAGATACCATCATTATCGTAGATGACCCTACATATATGGATGAGATTGCCAGTTGGGAAGGACATGCAGAGAATTTGAATATGGTGAAAATAGGGAATGAGCTCATTCATTACTTAGGGGTTTCTAAAGATGAACCTTACCGACTTTTAAATGTAAAGCGCGGGTATTGGGGAACCAAACCTATTGAACACGTAAAAGAGGATACTATATATAAACTACAAGTAACTTTAAATTATGGTTATGATGGTTTAATTCCTAATATGCAACTACAGGATAAAATAGCTGAATATTATGCAGATGTATGTTACATCAACGGCATAGGCTATTACGATTTTGACGGTCAGGAGTTTTTGTTCAATAACGGACATGGTTATTATTCTACAAAACGTTTTTTCGGTAAAATGTTTAAACAGGCGGCCACACATGGTATTGCGCCCATTCGTTTTACAGGTGCCACATTATCAGAAGGATCCTGGCATTACCAAAGCATATGGAATGTTGGGGGTGGAAAAAATCTTTATGATCTGGATACTAGGGAATGGGGCAGTACTACTAGCCAGGGCAAGGATCTTAGGGACGTCACCTATGCCAATTATTTCCCAACAGGTATGGGAGGCAATTTTCCAATAAACGCTCAATCCACGGCGGAGCAATATGAACATATACAGGCAATTTCGGTTGGTCTTGGCACCACTTATAGCCTTTATTTAAATCAGAAGGATGTGGAAAGCTGCCCAGAAAAGGAGGCTATTTTTAAGGTTATCAGAACATGGGAGAATGCCAGGGCTGCAAATGCATTTCCGCGTGATATAAAAAAAATATTGGTAGATCCAAAAAGGAATTGGCACTTGGAACAGTTAGACCATAATAATTGGAATTTGTACCCATTAGAGGGAAATGCAAAAAGAGAGGCCATAAAATTATCTAGGGATTTTGAAGGTGGTTATTAAACTATTATTTGTTCGAAATTACACTTTAAGCTTTGGCAATAGTCGAAAAGGTGGCTTTTGAATCCCGAAGGTATCTTTAAAAAAAATCACCCAAAGTTGGTTTGATAAGTAGAGTAGGAGAGAGTTTAACTTTCGTTGTTCTCTGGGTCTTGTAATGTTGCAAATAAAAATACCCATTGCGTTAACAATGGGCATCTTAAATCTTTAAAAAAATACTCAAGCGAGCTTGGCAGTTTTTAATGCTCTAAACTGCTACGTATTTTTAAGTGTCGTGGAGCCGGGGAGAATCGAACTCCCGTCCAAACAAGCAATTACAATGCCTTCTACATGCTTAGTTCCTAATTAGTTTTCGATGTGCACCTGACCAGGAACAGCCCAATACACACTTAGCTTCTTGAATTTTGGTGGTAGTGCCGAAGCTTCACTACCCTTGTGTTGACATTGCTGGTGCTTCTGATAGGGACGCCGTCAACAAGGGCTTCCCAGAAACATCTCGCTTCCCTACCTTGTAGGGACGAGGCTAAATCCTACTATAATTCAGATTAAGCGGCAAGAGCGTAATTATTTTCGCCAATTAAAAAGTGTGGAAAATGAGATTAACGAGCTGTAGCCCAGCGCTCGGCATGCTTACATTCCAATTGGTCTCGCTGTCAAAACCAGTCGGCCCCTTCATGAGTTTGGTGCAAATTGTGTACCATAATTGAACTTGCCCGAAGGGTCATTCCAATCCTCAATGATTTTTTTCAATGAACTGTATATTCCTGTTGTGGGCGTTTCCCTTCGCTCGCATCTCACACGGTTTTATAAAAACCTTCTGAAGTGCGCTCTGGGTCGGGCTTTCGGCAGTACAAGCCTGCTTGTTGGCAGGCAGGTACTTGCCTCTATCCCTAACGCGGCTGCAAAGATAGTGCAAAAACTATTCCTAAAAAAGTTTTGCATCCCAAGATGCTAAATGTTATATTTACAACTAAACTCCTTTTTAGAGTTATAAAACAATATTTGAATGACGTTTGGAATCATTAGAGAGCGAAAAAATCCACCTGATAGAAGAGTGGTATTTTCTCCTGAAACCTGTGGAAAATTATTGGCCAAATTCAATAAGGCACAAATTATTGTAGAACCTTCGCCCATTAGGGTGTTCTCGGATGCCGATTATAAGGATGCCGGAATAGAGGTGGCCAATAAAATGGAAGAATGCGATGTGCTGATTGGGGTAAAAGAAGTGCCTATTGACAATCTGATACCCAATAAAAGATACATATTTTTCTCCCATACTATTAAAAGGCAACCCTATAATAGAACCTTGCTTCAGGCTATATTAGCCAAGGGCATAGAGTTGTATGACCACGAGGTGATTACCGGAACAAAGGGCCAACGATTGGTGGCTTTTGGCAAGTATGCGGGAATTGTTGGGGCCTATAACGGAATAAGAGCTTACGGACTTAAGTTCGATTTGTTCCAATTGCCAAAAGCGGAAACCTTGGCAGATCAAAAGGAACTTATTTCAGAATTAAGAAAAATTAAGCTTCCCAATATAAAAATTCTCCTTACCGGTAGGGGGAGGGTTGGCAATGGTGCCGAAGAAATGCTTAAGGCTATGGGTCTTAAAAAAGTAAATGCTACCGATTTTCTGAACAAGGAGTTTACTCAACCGGTCTATTGCCAAATAGATGCCTCAAAATATAATAAGCGAACCGATGGTATTGTGGGAAGTAGGGCCGACTTTTTTGAAAATCCAAAGGAGTATACATCCAATTTCTTTCGTTTTGCAAGGGTAACGGATCTGTATATAGCGGGACATTTTTATGACGAAGGGGCTCCCTATCTTCTAACTAAGGAAGATGTAAGGCAAAAGGATTTCAAAATTAAAGTCATTGCCGATATCAGCTGCGATATAAATGGTCCTATTGCCCCCACTATAAGGGCAAGTACTATTGCGGACCCCGTTTATGGATACGATCCCATAACCGGGTCTGAGGTGCACTTTAAGGATCCAAACGCCATTGCAGTAATGGCCGTAGATAACTTGCCCTGCGAATTACCTAGGGATGCAAGTGTGGGGTTTGGGAAATCATTCCTGAAATATGTTATTCCTGCATTCTATAATGGGGACGAGGATGGCATTCTGGAAAGGGCCAGGATGACCAAAGATGGCAAGCTAACTAAAAGATTCGCTTATCTTCAAGATTATATTGAGCCGAAATCAATTGCCAGTCAGTAGTAATCAGTGACCAGTGATCAGTCGGCAGTGGCCAGTAAAAGGTAAACAGTGGAAAATAATCTATAAACAGTGGCCGGTGTCATAGCGTTAGTGCTTGTTATGGGTCTTTCTGTTAAATAGATGTATAGAGTATAGCACTTAAGAATAAATATCCTAGGCGTATACTCCAAATTGCACTGCCCTTTGCATAGCCAAGTATCTTTGGTCCCATGCATTTCTGTCCGAATTAAGATTGTCGTCTATATGAACCGAGTCTTTAATTCTAAATTGCCCACCCCAGCGTAATTGGGGGTCATTGATAATGTAGGATATAAACTGCCTTACCGGTTCGTCCACGGCAGGGTAGTGGTTCAATACCTTAGAATTGGCCAATTGCCCATTTCCATAAATAACATTCATATCTATAGCGTGACCAGCCATATGATTAGATCGGCTAGCAGGTTTTACAATGGCACCAGCAACATTGGTGGAGGTGCGAAAGGAACTAGTAACATATACATAAACCTGGGATCTTTCGGCGTAGTCATTTACTTTTTCAAGCATCGGCGCAAACAGGATATCTGTGCGGCAAGCTTTCCCACGGAAACGGGAGCCTTCAAAGAAAATTAAAGGGGATTTGCTTTGTGGAAGATTGTTTTTGGCCAGATCGCTCCAATTTTCACCATAAAAGGCATTTATGTCCCTTATCATTAGATCTACAAAAGGACGGGATAATAAATCGCCATCAGAGGGCAATGAATTATCATTGGCGTAGGCAATGGTCGCATTTCTGGTGCTCTTGCCATAGAGACCGTCGGCGCCGTATTTTGGGAAATTCAGCAGATTGCCATAGCCCATTTCATTTAGGAGTAACTGTATCGCTGTGATGCTGGTAGATGTGCCCTTAGAAACATAATATCTTGTTCTTAGATCCGATTTGTAAATAGACCATAGTAGGTACATGTCTGGCAGAAAATCGTGACGTTGAAGGATTAGTTTGGCCAGATCATTAGAAACCGAGATACCATCAGTGGTATATCTGTTCTTTTTCGCAAACGCTCTTACTGTTGCAGCAGTGGCAGGTCCATAATCCCCATCGGCCTCATAATTGTTCCATTTCAGTTCCTGTCGGAAACCCAGTTCAAATAGAGTCCGTTGCAGGTCTGTGACCACTATTTTGTCTTTGGAGCCTTGGTATAGATGCTTGTGGATTTCGCCTTTATTTAAGGCCGTTTCCAGGTAGTTAGAACATTCCATTTGCGCTGATTAAAATGATTATTTATGGCGTAATTTCAGGAGGAAGGAACTTTATTAGTGCCGAGGATGTCGAATTTAATTCACCTTGTGCGAATAAATTTATATAGTTGATCAACTATATCGCTATTCAATTTTCTTACCAATCCAGATGCGTATATACCAAAAAGGCAGCAATTGAACTTACACTATGGCCCCATGGATTTTATCTAAACCGCATTGTTTCAAAAATTGACTGTTAAAAACGTTTAGAGTGGGGATGTTCAACAAAGTGTTTCTAGCATTTACCCATGCCTCTACCTGTGTGCTGCCAAACATCTGCTTTATCCGAGTCTCGTTTAAATTAAAATTGATTTTTCCCCAATGAAGGGTATAAGGAATATTTTCTTGTTCCAATCTATTCCATGCCGCTTCATAAAATTTCCTTGCGGCTTGTCCGTCAATTCCGTCCATTTCCAATACGCAGGTTTTTGGAAATTTGGTGAATCCTAAGGTGGCTTTGGTGCCTTTTACATAGCGTAGGGAAAGTCCGCCAGGAAATGGATTTTGTTTGTTTACCTCCACTAGTAATTCTACTGCCCGTGGTGAATCTGCTATATCTATCGCTATAGCTGCACTGCAAACTTTGCCTCTAAACTTAGTATAGTTAAAAATCTCCCTCACCGTTCCAATACGGGGAGGCTCTGGCTTAAAAGCCATCTTGAACATTACATTTACCAATGCAGGAACCGCCATACCTGAGCCTGGTAGGTTATCCATTAATGTAGAAATAATACCTAAAAGATCATCACCATAAGTAAAATCGTTTCGCCTTTGTAGAGGGGTGTGAGGGAGTTGAAATGGTTTTTTAAACATGTATTTAATAAATGCCCCCTTGGCCGGATTGTTGGGTTCAAAATCATGAATATTGAAAACCACCTCAAAATGGTACATCTCCCCATTTTCTCCTACTCCAGGTAGGTTAAGACCAGAAAAATTTAAGGTGCTCATAGTAGTTTTTAGGGTGTCATCATAGGCTATGGTGCCATAGCGATGCTCGGTAAGTAAGAATTGAGGTTCGGTTTCAATCATTACCCCGTGTATAAATCCAAAACTGCCAAAACTTACCAAAGCGGCATTAAATAAAGCGTCATCCTGTATCAATTCTGCATCCAACCAGTTTATAAAATTTGGGGAGGCCACGGGATAAGTTGCTCTTTCTAACCATATATGCTTATCGGCCCCGGTAATCAGATGAAGTCCCACAACAAAATCAGGGACCGCTCCAACATTAAAAGCGGCACCGTGCGTGCAAGTGGAAAGGGCCCCCGCGATGGTTTGGCCGTTACTGGCTCCTGAGGCTTTTAATGAACGTTGCGGATTTTTGGACGATAATCGAGTGTTTACTTCATGGATTATGGCACCACATTGAAGAAAGTATAGGTCTTCGGGTTCCTGGGCATAAAGCGGACTTACATAATCAGCCGAAATTGGAAAGGAGAAATTTAAGCCTGCGGTATCAATCAATCCACCTTCCGTAAGTCCAACTTTTGTGAAAGACCAACCGCTTCCCATTGCTCTTAATTTATGGTTCTTGTTAATGGCATTTTCAATTAACCATTGAAAATTCTTCGTAGTAGCTAGGTAGCGATTCCTGTAGTTAACCGCAGGAGGATTCCAAAGCTTAAAAGAGCAATCGGGTATTAAGTCATGCGTGAAATTCTGGTGCTTATTAGACCATTGCTGTATGGGTAGTGGATCTATTCCTATTGGAGTCATACTGTTTTTGTTTAATTATCCATATCGCCCTCTCCCTGTTGGGGTCTCGAACAACCAAAGGTGGCGGTTCTGTGATTTACAATCCCTAATGTTAATGCGCTTAATAGAAAATCGCCAAGAGAGGTTTTAACCACTACCCAAGATAAAGCACCTTCGCGACAAGGACATTGGTTATCGGCCACCTCAGGGTTGGCGTCTACTCTTTTTTGTTTTAAACCCCAATAGTAGCTCCAGTTAGAAACTTTTCTGCATTCCAAGTTTTCCACACTGTCTTGATAGGGACTTGCCTCTACTCGGGTGCTAACACATGAAGATGTAATTGATAATGCTAGAAGTACAAAAACAACAATGATTTTATCAGTCGACTTCATAGGTTTTCGTTATTTAAAAATTAGGTAAACATCTATTGCAATTTGGGGGTATTTTTTAACTAAGTAAATAGCTAGCTGTACTTAAGTTACAGCATTTATGGGCTTATTGTGTTCTGGTTGTATAATCCGAATGGAAAACCGTATATATGGTCGTATTTTCCTTATTTGAATCGAATAATATTCCAATTAAGGGGTGTGGGAAAGATATTGTTTAGTTGCAAACCGATTAAAAAATACGCTTCTCTGCACGATTATATAGAGGCTATATATGTGGTGGGCGCTGTTGCCTACTAGATTTCTGAGTGAATTAAAGATTTATAAAAGTGAACAGCTGGCATTGGGGCCAGCTGTTCACTTTTATATCCTTTCTTTATATATTATAACTAGATGGATTAGGAGAGACTATTGACCGTTTTTCTAAGAGCTGTTAAATTAGTCAATAATTTTTCTAAATGGTCTAAATGCAACATATTGGCGCCATCACTTTTTGCGTTGGCGGGATCAAAATGGGTTTCCATAAAAATACCATCAACTCCTGTAGCAATTCCGGCACGGGAAATGGTTTCTATCATATCCGGTCTTCCCCCTGTTACTCCTGAGGATTGATTGGGTTGTTGAAGGGAGTGAGTTACATCCAATACTACTGGAGCAAATTGTTTCATGGTAGGTATACCACGGAAGTCGACGATCATATCCTGATATCCAAACATGGTTCCCCTATCGGTAACCATTACTTGTCCGTTATTGCTGTCCAAAACCTTTTGTACTGCATGTTTCATGCTTTCGGGACTCATAAATTGTCCTTTTTTCAGGTTAATTACCTTGCCGGTATTAGCTGCTGCTGCTACCAAATCGGTCTGGCGCACTAGAAAAGCTGGAATCTGTAGAATGTCAACATATTCGGCAGCCATTGTCGCATCGGAAATCTCATGGATGTCGGTAATGGTAGGTACTTTAAACGTCTCGGAGACTTTTCTTAGTATTTTTAGCGCCTTCTCATCTCCTATCCCCGTAAAGGAATCTACCCTACTACGGTTGGCTTTTTTAAAACTTCCTTTAAAAACATAGGGGATGTTCAGTTTGTCCGTAATGGTCATTACTTTCTCTGCAATACGCATTGCCATTTCTTCTCCTTCAATGGCACAAGGCCCGCATAGAAGAAAAAAATTATTGCTTTGATGGTGTTTGAGTTGTGGTATTAACGCTAAATCCATGAATTATTATTTTGTTGCAAAGATAGGAAATTGAAAGATGCAGAGGAATATCAAAAACACATTTAGGAGTGGATAGGGAATCTCTTTTTGTGTAACTCATGACGCTTTACTAGGTTAATAAGAATGTTATGAGCTTAAGTACCTAAACTACCTCCAAATTCTTTTGAGGAAATGGACCCTATTGTATAAAACCAAAAAACAATAAAAATCACAGCAGTTATTTAAATGGAATTCGTAAATTTAAGTCTAGGTCAGGGAAATTAATATATGCTCAAATAGAAACACTATGGATTGTATTGAAGCGCTTCAGAAGGAACTAGAATCCGAATATATAATAACTAAAAAGTTTATTGACCTTTATCCTGAAGATAAAAACTCATGGAAACCCCATAAGAAATCCATGGATATGAAAACACTTACGGTGCATATCATTGAAATTTTTGCTTGGCCTGATATAATAATGAATACGGATTATCTCGATTTTGCGGAAACTCCTTATACTCAGCCCCAATTGAGTACCCGAGCAGAAATGCAAAAGAAATTGGAAACGGATTATAATTTAGGAAAGACAACCTTAAAAAATCTAACCCTGGAGAAATTGGATGGGAAATGGGATATTCGTCAAGGGGATACAGTCTTTCAAGAATGGTCAAAATATGGTGCTTTGCGACATGCTTTTAACCAAATTACGCATCATAGGGCACAATTAGGTGTTTTTTACCGACTCAACGATATACCTGTGCCAGGAAGTTATGGTCCCTCTGCCGACGACCATCAGTAAGCGGTGATGAACTCTTATTTAATATTTAAATAACTGGCAATTAGTTATTTGAAATATTTTTTTTAAAGGTTTTCTAAACGCATACCTAGTCCATAAATAACTATTGAAAGCCTCTTAAACATATTCATTATCAAAGAGATAAGAAAAATAAACCTTTTCTAGTCGGCATAAAAAAAATGCGTACCTTTGCACCCGCATTTAAGTTACTTGAATGCAAATAAAAATTATTTATGGCAGCAACAAAAAACATAGCTATTATTGCTCACGTAGACCACGGTAAAACAACCTTGGTAGACAAAATTATGCACCATTGCCAATTGTTTCGTGAAAACACGAACACTGGTGATTTAATATTAGACAACAACGATCTTGAACGTGAAAGAGGGATTACGATCACCTCTAAAAACGTTTCCGTTGTATACAAGGATACCAAAATCAATATTATAGATACTCCTGGTCACGCCGATTTTGGTGGTGAAGTGGAACGTGTTTTAAATATGGCCGATGGGGTACTTCTTTTAGTGGATGCCTTTGAAGGGCCTATGCCACAGACAAGATTTGTATTGCAAAAGGCAATAGACTTAGGTCTTAAGCCATGTGTGGTTATCAATAAAGTAGATAAGGAGAACTGTACTCCGGAAGAAGTACATGAGAAAGTTTTTGATCTTATGTTCGAGTTGGGTGCAGAAGAGTGGCAGTTAGATTTTCCAACTGTTTACGGTTCTGCAAAGAATAACTGGATGAGTACAGACTGGAAAAACCAGACCGATAGTTTAGAGCCTTTATTGGATATGGTAATAGAGCATGTCCCATCATTTGAAGCAAAGGAAGGAAATACGCAAATGTTGATCACATCTTTGGATTTCTCTTCTTTTACCGGTAGAATTGCTATTGGAAGACTTCAGAGAGGCACTCTAAAAGAAGGACAGCAAATATCGTTGGTTAAAAGGGATGGTACCATTGTGAAGTCCAAAATAAAAGAACTCTATACCTTTGAAGGTATGGGCAGATTAAAGGTTAAAGAAGTAGTTACTGGAGATATATGTGCTTTGGTAGGTATTGAAGGTTTTGAAATTGGTGATACTGTTGCCGATATCGATAACCCAGAGCAAATGAAAACGATTGCTATTGATGAGCCTACAATGAGTATGTTGTTTACCATTAACGATAGTCCGTTTTTTGGAAAGGATGGTAAATTCGTAACGTCTAGGCATATCAATGAACGCTTAAAGCGAGAATTGGAAAAGAATTTGGCCTTAAGGGTAAACGCGACCGATAGTGCAGATAAGTTTTTGGTATTTGGACGTGGGGTATTGCACCTTTCTGTATTGATAGAAACCATGAGGCGAGAAGGATATGAGCTGCAAATCGGTCAGCCTCAGGTAATTATAAAAGAAATAGATGGGGTTAAATGTGAGCCTATTGAGCACTTGACTATAGACCTTCCAGAAGAAGTTTCAGGAAAAGCAGTAGAAATGGTTTCGATCCGTAAAGGTGAAATGACCAGTATGGAATCCAAAGGTACACGTATGGTATGTGAGTTTTTAATTCCATCGCGTGGTATTATAGGTCTTAGAAACCAGTTGCTGACTGCAACGGCTGGAGAGGCAATTATGTCGCACCGCTTTTTGGAATACCAACCCATGAAAGGTGAAATTCCACAAAGACAAAACGGATCCTTGGTTTCTATGGAAACTGGAAAAGCTATTCCTTATTCTATTGATAAACTGCAGGATAGAGGTAAGTTTTTTGTTGATCCAGGTGAGGATATCTACGAAGGCCAAGTAATTGGTGAAAACTCTAGAGGGGACGATATGACCGTTAATATTACTAAAACTAAGAAGATGTCTAACGTACGTTCTTCAGGTGCCGATGATAAAGCGAAAATTGTTCCGGCAATTAAGTTTTCATTGGAAGAGGCTTTGGAATATATACAGAAAGACGAGTATGTTGAGGTTACTCCAAAACATATCCGTTTAAGGAAGATTTATTTAACTGAGAACGATCGTAAGCGAAATAAAATCGCATAATCGATCCGGTTTGATAAGTAAAAATCCCCAAAACTGTGTTTTGGGGATTTTTTTGTTTCCTTTTGTAGGGGCTATCACATTAATAACCTTCCAATATGTTTGGCTTTACTTTTTATAAGCTGCTGCCGCCGCTCCTATAATTCCTGCGTGGTTTTGCAGTAAAGAAGGGATTACAGGAGTTGGAATGGTAATGTATTCTTTAAATTCATCCCAATCCTTAGATGTTCCTCCTCCTAAAATGATTAAGTCTGGGGAGATAATAAGGTCTACATATTCCAAGAAAGTATTAAAACGCTTGCCCCATTTTTTGTAACTAAGATTCTCCCTTTCTTTGGCAGAAGCTGCTGCCCATAGTTCTATTTTATCATATTTTTTATAGGGAATCTGGCCCAATTCAAAATTGGGAATCAGTTTTCCATTTAAAAATGCCCCACTACCAAGTCCGGTTCCTATGGTGATCATAACCACCAGTCCTTCTTTGTTTTGTCCTACGCCATAATTAACAGCAGCATAACCGGCAGCGTCCGCATCGTTTACTACAGTTACTGGTAATCCCGTTACCTCACTAAAAAGCTCATCCACTTTTACGCCTTTCCATGATTTGTGCAGATTTCCAGGGGTGTTACAAACGCCATTCTTTATTACTGTTGGAAAACCGCATCCTACTGGACCTTTATAGTTGAAATGGGCAACGATCTTTGCGACCACCTTTGCCATTGCCTTAGGTTTTCGTGATTTGGGTGTTGGGATTCTAAATCGTTCCGAAATCATTTCACCCGTTTCCATATTCACCAAAGCTCCTTTTATGCCTGAGCCACCGACATCTATTCCTAGGATTTCCATGTATTTATTTAAAGTATTTATGACAAAGTAACAAAAAAAACCAATTATAGTACAATTGGTCTGGTCCTTAGTGTAAATATTCCCTTTCTTTCAGATAGTCGAATATCAGTTTATCCACTTCGCTTAACTTCTCCTTTTCGCTATAACTAAACCAACCAACCTCTAGGTGTGTAAGGTTTGGAGAAATAATCCCTGTAAATCCGGTAGTATAGCAGGTTTTTCTATCTAAGATAACAGGGCTGGGGAAAGCGCTCTGTGCTTCAAATATGCCTAAGTACGTAATACTGGAGATTATTAAATTAATCCCTAAAAGTTCTTTCATATAACTTTGAAGCACTTTGGCATCTGATTCTTCTTTTATCTTATAACCTCCGGGAAGACTAAAAGTGCCTGTGTTTTTATGGAAAAGGACAAGTATCTTAAAGTCTACAATGCATATCCAGCTTAGCATATCTAAAATTTCTGGGGTAGGTTCTACATAATAATCTATAGAGTTTAAGGAGTGATCTTTATCTATAAGGTTAAGGAAATTATCTATAAATTTTCCCGCCGCGGTCAGTGTCTTTAATTTATTATTCCTTCCTAAAACACTGGAAATGGTTTCGTCTCTATTGCCAAATTTGTATCCACCTTTTTTTATCCAGATTACATTTAATAAATGCTGCATGACAACGTTGCCTAGCTGATCTATTGATACCGCCATTTTTAATGAATACTCTCCAATGCCTACTATTCCTTTTTTGTATATGGAATGGAATAGTCCATACACAAAACCTAGGGGTACTGTTATTACAAATAGTATGATTGATATGAAAAATAATATAATTCCTATCAAGGGATTAACGCGCTTATCAGCGGTATAAACTTGTTTTTTTATGATCATCTTATGTGAAAAATTATAGGTTGGTTATGTTGTGAGTTTTATTGGTTATTAAGGTATTTTAGGAGTTTTTCTATTTATTTAATAGTTGTTTCAAAATCTACCCGATTAATAATGAGGAGCTTTTTCCTAAAAATAGGCTAAGCAATCTTAGTGGTATCCAGACTAGGATTTTTAAAATAAGCCGGCATGGAGTTCAATAAATTGAAATTAATATTATATTTGGAAGATTTCATAAATTTATATGGTATTTACTGTTAATTAAAGGCGATGTTCCTAATCAATTTTCAGTTAAGATACTATATCTACTACAAAACTTAATAATGGATTCAACCATCCAAACAATCACCTTTAAAAACTTATAAATGAAAAACTATTTTCTATTACTTCTATCTATTTCCATGATTTTAGTTATGGGGTGTGACAGTAATAAACGAGAAGGAGCACCCCGAATTTTGGTATTCTCAAAAACCATGGGGTATAAGCATGCTTCTATTCCTGCGGGAATTGCCGCAATTCAAAAACTGGGGAAGGAAAATCAATTTGTGGTAGATACTACCAAGAATGCGGACTTATTTACTGATGAAGAACTTAAAAAATACGCTGCTATAATCTTCCTAAGTACTACGGGAAATATTTTGGATGCAAAGCAGGAGGCTGCATTTGAGAGATATATTCAGGCCGGTGGTGGTTTTGTGGGCGTACATGCAGCTACTGATGCGGAGTACGACTGGAACTGGTATGGAAAATTGGTAGGAGCCTATTTCCAGAGTCATCCCCCAGGAACTCCACAAGCCGATTTTATTATTAAAGATCCCACATTCATGGCTACCGATATGTTTCAGGATACTATTTGGAAACGCTCTGATGAACTGTACAATTTCAAGAAAATTAATTCGGATGTCAATGTAGTAATGACGGTAGACGAGAATTCCTATGAAGGTGGTGAGAATGGTGATTTTCACCCTATGAGTTGGTATCATGAATATGATGGGGGAAGGGCGTTTTATACTGCTTTGGGGCATACAGAGGAAAGTTTTTCAGAAGACTTGTTTTTAAAACATCTTTTAGGCGGAATTAAATATGCGATTGGGAACAATGAAAACCTTCGTTATGAGAAAGTCACTTCTCAGATTCCACCAGATTCAGACCGATTTACCAAGGTGCCTTTGAAGGTAGGTGATTTCTTTGAACCTACAGAAATGACCATACTTCCCAATATGGACGTGCTTATAGCACAAAGAAGAGGAGAGATTGTGTTGTACAAGCATGAAACGGGTGAAGTTAATCAGGTAGGCTTTTTGGATGTATACCACAAAACATTGGAGACGCCAGGTGTAAATGCCGAAGAAGGATTGATGGGGATACAAAAAGACCCCGATTTTGCCAACAATCGTTGGGTCTATCTTTTTTATAGCCCTTCCGGGGATGATTGGGTAAATAGATTGTCGCGATTTAAGTTTGAGGACGATATGCTGCAGATGGATTCTGAACAGATTATACTAGAATTAGAAAGTCAAAGAGAAATTTGCTGTCATACTGGAGGTTCCATCGCTTTTGGCCCCGACAATCTATTATATCTATCCACGGGTGATAATAGTACTCCTTTTAATGAAAAGGGCGTTAAATATGTCAATAGAGGCTATGCCCCATTGAACGATATCCCCGGTCGTGAGCAATACGATGCCCAACGATCCTCGGGTAATACCAATGACTTACGTGGTAAGATATTACGTATAAAAGTAAATGAGGACGGATCTTATAGTATACCGGAAGGCAACTTGTTTCCTGAGGGGACTCCAAAAACTCGTCCAGAAATTTATACAATGGGTCATAGAAATCCATATAGAATTTCTGTGGATCCTAAAAATGGTTATGTCTACTGGGGTGATGTAGGTCCCGATGCTCGTGTAGACAGTTTACAGACTAGAGGGCCAAGAGGGTATGACGAATTAAATCAAGCAAAAGAAGCTGGAAATTTTGGTTGGCCATTTTTTATTGCAGATAATAAGCCGTACCGAAGCTACGATTATGCCACGGGTGAAAGCGGGGAAGCATTTGATCCCGAAAAGCCTATCAATAATTCTAAAAACAACACAGGAATTAGGGAATTGCCTAAAGCAATGTCGGCCTTTGTATATTATCCTTATGTAGAATCACAGGAATTCCCGCAAGTGGGTACCGGAGGAAGGAATGCCATGGCCGGACCTGTCTACTACAAGGATATCTATAATGGAGAAAAGGCATTGCCCGATTATTATGACGGTAAGGTTCTTGTGTACGACTGGATACGAGGTTGGATGAAGGCTGTAAGTCTGTTCCCGAATGGAGAATTTAATAAAATGGAACCTTTTGCCGATCAGATTAAGCTTAATAACCTTATAGATATGGAAGTGGCGCCAGATGGAAGAATCTATCTCTTAGAATACGGAAGCGGTTGGTTTTCAAAAAATGATGACTCGGCCTTAAGCTATATCGACTATAACGGCGGTAACCGCCCTCCCTTGGTAGAAGGCATGACGGTAGATAAAACTTCAGGAAAATTGCCATTAAATGTCGTGGCAAAAGTGACTGCTACGGATCGCGAGAATGATAAATTGACCTATATGTGGGATCTTGGTAATGGAGAAACCAAGGAAACTACTAAGCCTGAAATTGCTTATGCTTATGAGGAGGGGGGAGATTATTTTATTTCCGTAGAAGTAAAAGATGATAAAGGAGCATCTGCAAAAAGCAACTCTGTATCCATAGTGGCGGGGAATTCTAGACCGGAGGTATCAATAGACCTAAGCGGAGGAAATACTTCTTTCTTCACAGTGGGTGAGCCGGTAAATTATAATGTTATCGTGAGTGATCCAGATGGTTCACAGATTTTAGAAGAGAACATTTTTGTTTCCGTGGATTATTTGGAGAGTCTGGATGAAGCGTCCCTTTCGCTTGGGCATCAAGAGGTTTCAGCGGCGGTTACCGGTAAGTCACTTACCCAGGCCATGGATTGTAGAACGTGTCATAAGGAATTAGAGAAGTCTATAGGCCCTAGCTATGATCAGATTGCAAGGAAATACAAGAATGATAAAAATGCAGCAACCTATTTACAAGGGAAAATAATTTCAGGTGGTAGCGGTGTTTGGGGAGAGGTAACCATGCCGGCACACCCTAAAATGACTCAGGATGAGGCTAGGCAAATCACTGCCTATATCCAGTCTTTGGCGGATACCGGTCTCGTACAAAAATCCCTGCCTGCTGCTGGTACTATAGTTCCTTCAAAAGGGGATAGTGGGAAGGTTATGGTTATCTCGGCTTCCTATACAGACCAGGGAGAGAATAACGTTAAACCGCTTACAGGTACTAAATCGGTTATGTTGAAGAGTGATTCAGACACCTTCGATACCACGCAAAATTAAAACTAGTAATCAAAAGATAGCTGAGTTTTTTTTTACTGTAAGTTGATTGTTATAGCTGTATGTTTCACTGGATTGGAAGTCTAGCATGTAATGTAGTTTATTAAGTATATATTATAAATCTCTATTTAAATAATGCCGGCCCAATAAATGTTTAAACATCTATTGGGCCGGTTGCTATTAGTTTAAATATTGCCAGTATTTTATTGACTCATCCAGTTTTTAAACTCTGGCGCTTTTGCTCTACTCACTACAATCCTTTCTGGAGAGGGAGGGGTAACCCCAACGATAAGCTTCCCATTAAAATACTGTTTTATGCCCTCTATTGCGTCTTTTTTTACTATGAACTGTCGATTTATCCTAAAGAAAATAGATGGATCAAGATCATTTTCCATATCCTCTAAATTTTGTTCCATGATATAGGTCTGCTTATCATCGGTCACGGCTTTAACAGTGCCGGTCTCAATGTATAGGTAGGCTATGTTTTCAGTCTTTACAGGAACTAATTGGTCTCTATGGTGGACCAAATACATGGATTTATAGGTGTTTTTTTTTGTACTGATAAGGTTTAATAATCCTTTAACTTGATCAGTATAGAGGCCCTTGTCTTTAAACTGCCCCTTATACTGATCTAAGCTCTCAGCCAGCTCGTCTTCATCTATTGGCTTTAATAAGTAATCTATACTATTTACTTTAAACGCCTGTAGCGCGTACTGATCATAAGCTGTAGTGAATATAACAGGCGACTCAATTTTAACAGAGTCAAATATTTCAAAAGAGAGCCCATCTGCCAAGTGGATATCCATAAAAATAAGTTCAGCCTCATGGTTTTTGGAAAAATATGCGATAGATGCTTTAACCGAATCCAGAACGGTCAAAATCTCAATGGAGTCATCTATATTTTTAAGCATAAAGGCAAGGTTCTCACTTGCCGCAACTTCGTCTTCTACTATTACAACTTTCATGACATTTTATTCAATGGGAGTTTAACACGGAAAAATTCATTATTTCTGTCAATTACTATTTTTTGTTTCCTAATCATATAATATCGCTTGTACAAATTAAGAAGTCCGCTACCCGTCCCTTCTGCCAACGAGGACCTTGCTCTAATTTTATTTTCTACATAAAGCGAATCGTTATCCGAATAGATGATGACCTTTAATGGATTGGTCTCTGAAATCTCGTTGTGTTTTACGGCGTTCTCTACCAATAACTGTAGCGCTAAAGGTGGAATTCTTCGTTCCAGGTAAGTATCATCTATGTTTATCTCAATTAAAAAACGGTTGCGATACCGTGTTTTTATTAAATAGGTATAACTTTCCAAGAATTTAAGTTCTTCCTTTAATAATACTAAGTTACGATCCCCGCTCTGTAATATATATCGGTACATAAAGGAAAGCTTCTTTACAAATTGTGTGGCCTCCTTATTATCGCGAATAAGATAATTGAGCGAATTTAAAGAGTTAAATAGAAAATGCGGATTTATCTGATTCTTTAAAGCGGTAAGTTCGTTTTCCAGGTTCTGCTGTTTTAGATATTCGTTTTCCAAAACACTCTCGCGTTGTATAATTTGTAGGCGTAGAATTCTAGATATAAATAAAATAATTATGTGCACTACAATAAAAATAGAGTTCACAAATCCAGCTTCCCTTTCAGAGATGACCTTATCCACGAAATATGGATTTAATTTACTGAAGAGTGTGGTTGTAGCGACCAGAAGGATTAAGTTTCCAATAAAACGGAGTCCAAGATCAATAAACTTGCTTTCTTTTGGAATTTTATAGATCCAAATGGTATTAAATTGCAATGTGATCCAAGAAAACAGGAAGAAAAATAGCAGTTTTAATATAAAGTCGTTAATAAGATCCTTGAGGAAAAGCTCATCCGTAAACCAAACCGATTTAAACAGGCTTAAAGTTAAAGGAAGTGTTACCAATACAGCTATTAGTACCGCTATTTTTAAAATTTCTTGTAGTTTAACCTTTTTTACGCGCTGCATTTTTACATTCTAATTTTTAAAGATACCTAATTAATTCAAAAAACTGGAATTGATTGTTTCTGTCTATTTTTAGTGGATATATGCTGTTGATTGATTGCAAGGAGCGTCTCTTATTGGAATATTATAGTATATAATTTAGTTGGTGTATGTCACAACGCTACTTCTCAAGTGGGTTTAAAAACAATAGGTCCTTTGCATTTGCTAAAGACCTATCTAACTAATTAACCAACTAACCTCTAAAACTAATTCCTTACTTGGCAAATACGTTAAACCCTTTGGGTAGGTAATTGCGCAGGTCTTTGCCAAGTTCAATTTCTTCTTCCACTTCTTCCACTTTAATATCGTTGAGGTCTAGCGCTTTACCTGCATAAGCGTTAAAACCTATGGGCAAGTATTCGGCAGTATTGAAATCTAGAACAATTTCTTCTTCTATTTCTACTAAAACTATATCATTTAAGTTTAGCTGTTTTCCTGCATAGGCATTAAAACCTATTGGCAGGTATTCTGCAGTATTGAAATCTAGAACAATTTCTTCTTCAACCTCTTCTAAAACAATATCATCTAAGTTTAGCTTCATTCCTGCATAGGCGTTAAAACCTATTGGCAGGTATTCTGCAGTGTTGAAATCTAGGGTAATTTCTTCTTCCATTTCTTCTACAACAATATTGTCTAGGTTTAGCTTTATAGGTGTATATGCGTTAAAGCCAATTGGCAGGTATGCTGCGGTATTGAAATCAAGGATAATTTCTTCTTCTTCGTTCGGTTCAACTACCTTAATTTCTTCTAGACTTAAATTCCCAGCCTGTTGATCATCCGACAATACATCTTCAAAAAGACAGGAAACTTCAGATAAAGTGAAGAATTCTCCATTGTCATCCATAGATATTATACATTCATTTTTGTCGCTAAAGGAAAGTAGTGTGGTAGAAACCATCACCATTCCAATTAATATACTTAGTTTTTTCATGTGATTTATAATTTTGTTTGTGTACTTTAAAGATTTGGTTTGCACTCTGACTAGGTTTACTTTATTATTCGAAGTACAAATATAGCCTCATATATTGCTGCTTTTGGAGGTAATTGGGTGAAGTGTATAAAATGGCAAGTGAAACGTAGTAGGGGGAGGTTGAGGTGTATAGGGCTTTGTTGCTCAGGCAGTTGTGGGGATGCTTTTAACCGGGTTTCCCATTTTCTTGGTCGGGGTGGTTTGCTCTAAAATTGGGCTTAAATTAGGTGGTAAATTTTATTGATGGCAAGTAGTTAAATCCTATATAATAAAAGGCAACTCTTATAATATGCTAACTCAGGTGAGTTGTAAATGGGGTTAGCTTTTCGGTGTAAAATTGCAATTGGGGAATTTTTTCTAATTTTTCATAATTAAAAAATACGCGCTTTTAGTGAATAAGTTCACTTATATAAGGTATTTACCTTTTACGCTTTTCTATAGCTGCATTACCGGATTTGCCATAAAGCTTCCTTGGCATGCAGTCTATAATTCTAGGTTTTGAGTTTTGTTAGTGATAAGTAGGCTAAGGAATTAAACCGCCCGTTGGATCACTTCAAACACTTTATTGCCATCGCATTTCAGGGTCTTGGATGGATATTTTAATATCAAGGCATAATCATGGGTAGCCATTAAAATAGTTCTTCCCGTTTTGTTTATATCCTGAAGTACCTTCATCACTTCCACACTGGTCTGTGGATCTAGGTTTCCTGTGGGTTCGTCGGCCAATATAAGCTCTGGATCGTTTAATAGGGCGCGTGCAATAGCAATTCGTTGCTGTTCTCCCCCAGATAATTCGTGCGGAAATTTAAAACCTTTGGTCTTCATATCCACCTTTCCTAAGACTTCTTCAATCTTGGCGTCCATTTTGCTTTTGTCTTTCCAGCCAGTAGCCTTCAGCACAAATAATAGGTTATTGTTAATATTACGATCTGGCAATAACTTAAAATCTTGGAAAACTACCCCTAATTTTCGCCTTAGATAGGGGATGTCCCGTTCTCTTAGGGTCTTTAGGTCAAAATCTACAATAGTTCCATCACCTTGCTTTAAAGGAAGGTCTCCGTAGAGCATTTTCATGAAACTACTTTTACCGCTACCGGTCTTGCCTATAAGATATACAAATTCGCCTTTTTTTATTTCAAGACTTATGTCGTTTAACACTAAATTTTCTGCCTGAAATACCGCTACGTCCTTCAACTTCAATATACTCTCGCCCATAGTTATAAATGTTGACATAAAAGTAATAAGTTACTTTGGAATAAGGTCTAAACAACTTGAAAAATGTTTTTCTTTATCATATACTTGTGAACGATATTTATCGTTATCTATTGAAGAACGGTAACTCTTAACTATTAGAGAACATTATGCTAAGAAAAAAAACCGCTGTACTACTATGCTTCGCTGGGTCCTTATTTTATGGTATCTCGCAGGAGTCTAAGATTTATACGCATGACCAAAAGGAATATCAAGAGGCTTTGGCATTGTATAATAATAAGCAGTATCAAGCAGCACAGACAATTTTTGAATCGGTACAGCGCAATGCCAAGAATGTGGAAACGCAGGCCAATAGCGCTTATTATGCGGCCAACGCCGCTATTCGCTTAAATCAATTGGGCGCGGATAGGTTGATGGAGGATTTTGTAGAAAACTACCCTACCTCTACCAAACGAAATTCTGCCTATATTGATGTAGCAGATTATTATTTTGAAACAGGAAAATATCCTTATGCCTTAAAATGGTATGCCAAGGTAGACCAGAATGCACTATCGCGTCAGGATAAGGAGCGTTTTAATTTTAACAATGGGTATGCGTTATTTTCCTCAAATAAACCTAAAGAGGCAGAAAGATACCTGGAAAAAGTGACTACTTCACGCACCTATGGTTCCCAAGCAAAGTATTATTTGGGATATATCGCTTACCAACAAGATGATTATGTAGGGGCTAATCAAAAATTCGATCAAATTACCGATCAAGATCTAATTGATAAAAAGTTAACCTATTATCAGGCGGATATGAACTTTAAGCTAGGTAGGTTTGAAGAGGCTATATCTTTGGCCAAGGCGCAATTACCAAAATCGGACAGGACCGAAATATCAGAACTCAATAAAATTATTGGGGAAAGTTACTTCAACCTAAATCAATATGATAACGCTATTCCTTATTTAACCGAATACAAGGGGAAAAGAGGGAAATGGAATAATACAGATTATTATTTGCTAGGCTATTCCTATTACAAGCAAGGGGATTATGCCAATGCGGTACAGCAATTCAATAGGATTATTGATGGTAATAATGATGTTTCCCAAAATGCGTATTACCATTTGGCGGAATGTTATCTTAAGTTAGATAAGAAACAGGAAGCCCTGAACGCTTTTAGAAATGCTTCCCAAATGGATTTTAATCTAGAGATCCAGAAAGACGCCTACCTAAATTACGCTCGACTAAGTTACGAAGTAGGAAATGCTTATGAGCCAGTACCAAAAGTACTGACCACCTATTTGCAAAAATATCCCAACGATAAATATAAGGAGGAGATTCAAGATCTATTGGTAGATTCCTACATTACCTCAAAGAATTTTGAGGGGGCTATGTTGCTTATGGAAACCAATAAAAATTTTGCTAGTAAAGCTACTTATCAGAAAGTAGCCTTTTATAGAGGGGTGGAATTATTTTTGGAAACCAATTATGAAGGCGCTTCACAAGCCTTTAAGAAATCTTTGGATAGTGCGGAAGATCAGGTGTTTAAGGCTAGAGCAAATTACTGGAAAGCGGAATCTGATTTTGCTATCAACCGATTTGATGATGCAGTAGCAGGGTATTTGGCCTTTAAACAAAACCCCGCTTCAAAATCGACTCCAGAATATAAGGATGTGGAATATAATCTTGCCTATGCTTATTTTAAGCTTAGGAATTATGCAGGGGCTATTAGCGCCTTCAATAACTATGTGGAGGCCAATGGAAAGGATGCAGAGAAATTAAACGATGCCTACTTGAGATTGGGAGATAGTTATTTTGTTAGCAGTAAATACTGGCCGGCGATCGAGACCTATAATAAGGCTATTGCCAGAAATATTCCAGAACAGGATTATGCTGCCTATCAAAAAGCATTGAGTTACGGATTTGTGGATAGGAATGCTACTAAAATAGAAGAGCTCACCAATTTCGTTTCCAAGTACCCTAAATCTACACTAAAGGATGATGTGCTATTTGAACTAGCAAATTCTTATGTGCGATCTAATAATACGGATAAAGGATTACAATTATATGACCAAATGATAAGGGAATATAGTGGAAGTTCCTTGGTGCCACAAGCCCTAATGAGACAGGGATTGGTACATTACAATGCTAATAGGGGCGAGCAGGCCTTAGCGAAATTCAAGACTGTGGTACGGGATTATCCTAATTCCCAGGAAGCATTACAAGCAGTAACCACAGCCAAATTAATCTACGTGGACCTTGGACGGGTAAACGAATATGCCCAGTGGGTAGACGGTCTAGACTTTGTAGAGGTAACAGATGCAGAATTGGATAACGCTACTTTCGAGTCGGCAGACAAGCAGCAACTAGAAGGTAAAATAGATGCCGCTATAAAAGGATATGAGGGTTACATAAAGCAATTCCCTAATGGGTTAAATTCCCTGAAGGCCAATTTTAACCTCGCGCAACTTTATTTTGGGAAAGGCCAAAAAGACAAGGCTCTGCCCTATTTTAAGAATGTAGCAGAGAAAGGTAAAAATGAATATGCAGAACAGGCGCTTACCAGAGTATGTGAGATATATGTGAGTAATAACGATTATGTTACTGCAATTCCCTATTTGGAGAAACTTGAAGCTACTGCGCAGATTCAACAAAATGTTACCTATGCACGTTCTAACCTTATGAAAGGGTATTACGAGCAATCCAATTATAATAAGACCATGGACTATGCCGGGAAAGTATTGGCTACTTCTAAAATTGATGACCGAATTAAGAGTGATGCCCATATAATGATCGCTAGATCGGCTATTAAGACTAATAATGAAGGTAGGGCCAAAACAGCCTATTCCGAAGTGCTAAAAATTGCTACTGGCGAATTGGCAGCAGAGGCATATTACTATGATGCCTATTTTAAGAATAAGGACCAAAAGTATGAAGCTTCCAACGCCTCGGTTCAAAAATTGGCGAAAGATTATCCAGGTTATAAAGAATGGAGTGCTAAAGGATTGATTGTAATGGCCAAGAATTTCTATGCCTTGGGAGATGCTTTTCAGGCTACCTATATTTTAGATAGTGTAATCGCAAACTTTGGAGACTATCCTTCAATAGTAGAAGAAGCTAAAAGGGAGTCGGCCATTATTAAAGCAAAAGAAGCTCAAAGTAATTCCTCAATTAACTCCAATGGGAACTAGAAAATCCCAGCAAAAAGAACATTATATGCACAATTATATAAAATTAAGCCTTTTTGTAATGGTTGGTTTGTTCCAGACCATTCAAGCACAGGATGAAGATAAAAAAGATATTGGGACAGAGACAGTTACTGTAGTAAAGGCATATGCCCCATCTATTTCCGATGCTTTCAAGATTAAATCGGTCCCTACGTTGAACGATTCTATTGTTCTACAGAAGAAGCCAATTTCATATAGCATCTTTTCTGTACCAGTAGCTTCCACATTTACCCCAGCTAAGGGAAAGGCTTCTGGGATAAAGAAAACACCAGCACCAAAGCTTTTTAATTCTTCGGCTTCCATTGGACTTGGGAATTATAACAATGCGTTGTTAGATTTTTATACCAGTAGGGCATTAAACAGAGATGAAAGGTTAGATATTTCATTAAATCATCATTCTTCAAGAGGAGATATACCTACTTCCGCTCTGGATAATCTGTATTACAATTCTAAATTGGATGCTAATTATTCCAAATACGATAGATATCTAAGTTGGGGTGCCAATATGGGTTTCCAACATCAAATGTACAATTGGTATGGTATTCCAAATGGATATTATACCGAGGAGTTGGTAAACGGTATCGATGAAAAACAAAACTATTTTAATGTTCATGCAGGAGCTCATATTAGATTAGAGGATTCCTTCTTTAAAGGAGCAAATCTACTATTTAGACGTTTCTGGGACGCTACAAATTCAGGTGAAAATAGGGCGGTTTTAAAGCCGGTTTTTGAAGCGCCAATAGGAGATGAACTACTGACCGTAAAAACAGAAATTGACTATCTGGGAGGTGTTTTTAAAAATGCCCCAGTAAGCAATGACACTAAAGACCCCGAAACAAAATACGCCTTTTTGCAGCTCGGTGTAAATCCAAATATCGAAATAATAAAGGACGATATTACCCTTAATTTAGGAGCGAACTTTGTTTACGGAATGGATATGGAAAATAATGGCAATAATTTTTATGTGTATCCTAAAATTACAGGATCCTATAGGTTGCTAGATGATTTGGCCATTGTTTATGGAGGAATTGAAGGGGGACTTAATCAGAATTCTTTTTACGGGTATGTAGAAGAGAATCCCTATGTTTCCCCAACCTTGGAAATTCAGCCTACAGATCAACAGTATGACGGGTATATTGGTATGAAAGGGCAATTGTTGTCCAACCTTAGCTATAATATAAAGGGGTCTTATACTGCCGAAAACAGAAAGCCATTGTTTATGCTAAATCCAGAGAATACTTCTAGGAACGATAAGAAAGGTTATTATTATGGAAATAGCTTTCAGGTCTTTTATGATGATGTGAGAACCTTAGGGATATTTGGGGAATTAAACGTGGATATTAATCGTAACTTTAGTATTGGTATTAATGCCGAAGCTTTTGATTATGATACGGAAACTGGAAATCCCGCTTGGAACCTTCCTAGTTTCACTAGCTCTTTGTTTATGGATTATCAGATTGGAGAGCAGTGGTATATGGGAGCTAACTTATTTTTTGTAGGAGAAAGGGATGATGTCTATTCTGTAGCTACACCAGGTGCTTCGCCCGCAGATTTTACGATGACACCAATAACCTTAAAAAGTTATTTTGATGCAAATGCCCATGTAGGGTATCGATTGAACCAGCAATTATCTGTATTTGCTAAGGTCAATAATATTGCGAATGAAAATTATATGAGGTGGAACAACTTTAAGGTACAGGGCTTGCAGGTTATGGCGGGTGCTACCTACAAGTTTGACCTATAACCCAAATCTTTATATAGATAAGGGGTTGTTTCCTTATAAGTAAATAATAAGAAGGCGTATGTGGTGAATTCCATATACGCCCTTTTGTTTTATTGGTCAGGATGTAGTCAAGCCTCAAATAGATTATTAGGTCTCTTTTCTATTTTTACGATGGCATCCATATCGCTGGGCGCTGGGTTAAAGAAACAGCGTGGATTTGTATTTTAAGCTTCTTCGGTTCTAAACCAGGAAACCTATATAGGGATATTCGGGAGTAGGCCGATTTTCACTAAAAACTGGACAGAACGAATCCTGGAACATCGATGTTTCCGGGATTTTTTTTATGGTTTATTTTCGAAGTGGATTTTCGTCCGGTTTAAGAGGGCTTTTTGGTCGTTTTAGTGAGGTTCTGGCATACCTTTCCCATCGAAGTTTCGGATCGCTAGTCCCTATGCCGCTTTTTCCAGCGCCATGGCCGACA
>NZ_AUCB01000019.1 GCF_000429545.1 Arenibacter certesii DSM 19833 | reverse complement strand
CATAAGGGCAAGTTTGCCCTTGGCGCAGAAGATGCACCTTGGGCCCTTTTTGGCTTCCTTCAGACCAAGGGCCGCTACCAGTTCGTCCCAAGGGATGGCGATATAGATCTTGCCAAGATCGCTTTCGAGAAACCGGGCGTAAAACGCATCGAACTCTTCGGTCTGGGAGGAAAATGTAAAACTGTGCTGGAAATCGTGGATTCTTCGTATCTTGGACATAGACATTAAGATAAAAACCCCGTTTTTTGAGCTAGAGACTCGTTTTCGGGGTTTTATTATATCTAAATATACGAATTAAATACCTGATAAACAAGCAGTTGCGTCAATTCTGAATGCGCCTTATTAGCTGCTCTCACTGTAAAAAAACCTATTTTGAAGACGAATTTACTGAAGTGTTACAACAACAAGGTTATACCAAAGAGAAAATCCGATTGGTCTTGAAAAATGATTCTTAAAATGAAAATATTATGATTTATTTTTTTCGATCTACCACATAATTCACCATCAAGATCAGTGAATTTTTATAGTCAGATTCAGGATAGGATTCCAATAAGGCCAATGCCTCTTCCTTATAGGCAAGCATCTTCTCTACGGCGTAATCCAAACCACCATTTTCTTTCACAAAAGTGATCACCTTTTTCACTCGTTTCTTGTCCTTATTGTGATTTTTAACGGAATTGATCAGCCATTTCCTTTCTTCCTTGGAACAATTATTAAGCACATAAATTAGGGGCAGTGTCATTTTCTGCTCTTTAATATCGATACCTGTAGGCTTTCCTATGCGCTCTTCGCCATAATCGAACAAGTCGTCCTTAATTTGGAAGGCCATTCCAATAAGTTCTCCAAATTTCCTAAAAGTCTCCACATCTGTGGAATCGGGCTTTACTGCGCATGCCCCTAAACTGCAACATGCGGCAATAAGGGTCGCTGTTTTTTGCCTAATGATCTCGTAGTAAATTTCTTCGGTAATATCTAGCCTTCTTGCCTTTTCTATCTGCAGCAGTTCTCCTTCGCTCATTTCACGAACGGCGACAGAGATAATCCTCAATAAATCAAAATCCCCATGGTCTATAGAAAGCAACAACCCTTTGGAAAGAAGGTAATCTCCTACCAATACGGCAATCTTATTTTTCCACAAGGCATTTATAGAGAAAAAACCTCTTCGCTTATTACTATCATCCACCACATCATCATGGACAAGAGTAGCAGTATGGATCAATTCTATAACCGCTGCTCCCCTATAAGTCCTTTCATTTACCTCACCACTGTTAAGCATCTTTGCGGTTAGGAATACAAACATGGGCCGCATTTGCTTTCCCTTACGGTTAACAATATAATAGGTAATCCTATTTAGCAATGCCACTTTAGAGGACATGGATTCATAGAACTTTTTTTCGAAAAGTTCCATTTCCATATTTATCGGTTCCTTTATCTGGGATACAATTTTCAAAGGGTAGATAGGGCTAATATTTTTTGGTGATTCTATAGTGTAAAATTAGGGAAAAAAAATAGCAAAAGGTAGTCCTTTACCAATAATAGAACATTAATCAGTCTTCGATGATCAAATTTCAAAACCACATTCCAAGAATACCTTTATCCCTTACGATTTATTGGCCAATTGCCCACAGGCTGCATCTATATCCTTCCCGCGAGACCTCCGAACGGTAACTGTAATACCATTTCTCTCTAAGGTATTCACATACATATCAATAGCATTGCCATTAGCTTGTCTAAAATCACCATCATCAATAGGGTTATACTCTATTAGATTAACTTTTGAAGGGGCAAATCTGCAGAACTCCACCAAGGCATCTACATCCTTTTGTTTATCGTTAATTCCTTCCCACACTACATACTCATAAGTAACCCTACTTTTGGTTTTCTGATACCAGTATTCCAATGCTGCACGAAGATCAGTTAGTGTAAAGGTGGCATTAAATGGCATTATGGATGTTCTTATCTCATCTATAGCAGAGTGCAATGATACGGCCAAATTAAATTTGACCTCTTCATCTGCCATTTTCCTAATCATTTTAGGCACTCCAGAAGTAGATACCGTTATTCTCTTGGGAGACATCCCTAATCCTTCTGGGGAAGTTATTTTATCTATAGCCTTTAGTACATTGTTATAGTTCATTAAAGGCTCGCCCATCCCCATAAAAACGATATTGGTCAAAGGCCTATCAAAGTACAATCTACTTTCATTGTCAATGGCCACAACTTGATCGTAGATTTCATCTGGATTAAGGTTTCTCATGCGTTTAAGACGAGAGGTAGCACAGAACCTACAGTCCAAACTGCATCCCACCTGACTGGATACACAGGCAGTAGTCCTTGTTTTGGTAGGAATCAATACCGACTCTACTATAAGGTCATCGTGAAGACGAACGGCATTTTTAATGGTGCCATCGCTGCTACGCTGCATCTGATCTACCTTAATGTGATTGATCACAAAATTATCTTTCAGCATCTGTCTGGTTTCTTTGGATATATTGGTCATATCCTCAAAACTATGCGCCGATTTTTGCCAAAGCCATTCATAGACCTGATTCCCCCTAAAGGGTTGATCCCCTTGCGATGTAAAGAATTCGCGAAGCTGTTCTTTGGTAAACGCTCTTATATCTCTTTTGTTCTTTGCTATTTCCACGGCACAAAGGTAATTGATTAAATAAAAGAATCCCGTCAATCCAGATTATTCTGCATTAGGACGGGATTCCAAATAATTGTAATGCCTATTATATAATTAGCATGGCATCCCCATAAGAATAAAACTTATATCCTTCAGCAATAGCCTCTTTATATGCTTCTTTCATAAGGTCGTGCCCCATAAAGGCAGACACCATCATTAAAAGTGTTGATTTTGGCAAGTGAAAATTGGTTACCATCGCATTTGCAATACTAAAATCGTAAGGTGGAAAAACAAATTTGTTAGTCCAGCCATTAAAAGTGTTTAGGGTATGTTGCGTAGAAACAGCACTTTCCAATCCTCGCATGGCGGTAGTACCTACTGCACAAATTCTACGTTTTTCAAGTTTAGCGTTGTTTACGATTTCGGTAGCCTTTTCATCTATAACTAGCTCTTCGCTATCCATTTTATGTTTAGAAAGATCTTCTACCTCTACTGGGTTAAACGTTCCCAAGCCTACATGTAGGGTCAGCTCAGCAAAATCTATACCTTTAATTTCTAATCTTTTCAACAAATGCTTGGAGAAATGCAGTCCTGCAGTTGGTGCCGCTACAGCTCCCTCATGCTTAGCATAAATGGTCTGGTATCGCTTTGCATCCTCTGGCTCCACCATTCTCTTAATATATTTTGGCAATGGGGTTTCACCCAATTCCTTTAATTTTCTTCTAAAGTCAAAATAGGAACCATCATATAAGAATCGCAATGTACGTCCTCTAGAGGTAGTATTATCGATTACCTCCGCAACCAAAGACTCATCTTCTCCAAAATACAGCTTATTACCTATCCTTATTTTACGCGCCGGATCTACTAAAACGTCCCACAGCCTTTGCTCCTCATTTAGTTCTCGCAATAGAAAAACTTCTATCCTAGCTCCAGTTTTTTCTTTGTTACCGTATAATCTCGCTGGAAATACTTTAGTGTTATTGAGCACCATTACATCGCCCTCATCAAAGTAATCTATTAGGTCTTTAAACAGCTTGTGTTCTATTTTACCAGTTTCTCTGTGTACTACCATTAATTTGGACTCGTCCCTATTCTCTGCAGGGTACTCAGCCAATAATTCATCTGGAAGTTCAAAATTGAAGTGCGATAATTTCATTTAGTATTTACCTTATTTAAAGTTAAACTTTTTGCGGTTGCAAATATACGATGTTGACATAGGGGTTGTCAAGTAAATCGGCATTTAAATAATAATCAGCTATTTTTTACTTGAAATTTTAAGCTTTCCAAATCTTTCCAAAAATCGGGGTAAGATTTAGAAACTACCTCCGCATCATTTATAAACAGGGAGGTTTTCAGTGCCAAAGGCGCAAATGCCATAGCCATTCTATGGTCATTATAAGTATCAATGGCGACATCTTTATTTATTTGATCTGATGGCTTAAGAGTCAAGGACTTGTCGGTAACGTAAATTGGCGCCCCCAATTTGCCCAACTCGGTCTTTAAAGCTTCCAACCTATCGGTTTCCTTAATTTTAAGGGTATGCAGACCTGTTAGATGACATCCAATTCCCAGACCAAAACAGCTTACCACTATAGTTTGCGCAATATCCGGAGCGTTGGCAAGATCTATTTCAATTTCTTTGTTGGTTTCTGATGCTATTTTACGAAGCAACACTTCATGCTCTCCATAGCTGGTTTCTACACCAAAATCTTTATAAATTTCCGCTAGCACACTATCCCCTTGCAGGCTATTTTTGTTATAAGAAGACAAGGTTAGTTCTGTTCCTACATCACAAAGCGAAACAATACTGTAGAAATAAGACGCAGAACTCCAATCTGACTCAACCACTTGCGTGCTACTCGGAACTGTTTCTTGCGGAAGCACCTTAATGGTATTACCCTCAAAGGAACTTTCAACTCCAATCTGGGAAAGGAGTCCCAAGGTCATTTTAATATATGGCACGGAAGTAATTTCCCCTATCAGTTCCAACTCCAGTCCGTTTTCTAGATTGGGAGCAATCAACAACAATGCTGATATATATTGGCTACTTATATTCGCAGGTAGACTTACCTTGTTTTTTACTAATTTTTTTCCTTTAACTTTTATTGGGGGGTAACCCTCATTATTTTCATAACTAATATCTGCTCCTAACTCTTTTAAAGCATCTACCAAAACTTTTATTGGCCGTTCTGTCATACGTTTAGAGCCAGTTAATATCACTTCTTTATTCTCTTGTGATGCAAAATAGGCGGTTAAAAATCGCATGGCGGTACCGGCATGGTGAATATCTACAATCCCATTTTCTATCTGTAAACCTTTTTCCATTACATCGGCATCATCCGAATTAGAAAGATTCTCTATAGCGATAGTGGGATAAAGAGCTTGTAAAAGCAATAACCGATTAGATTCACTTTTAGATCCCGTTATTTTTACTGTAGCTTTTAGCAATGAATTGGACGGGGCAGATAAATGTAGTTTCAAATTCTATGGGATTTATAATAGTATTAATTTTCTCGTTCTTTGACTATGCTTAAAAAGCACAAGCTACAAATATACTATTATTTCAGCTTTTTATTGCTGTGATGACGATCGTGATCTCTTGCTGCTTTTAGATCCAATTTTTTATCAAAAGATTCCTGAAGATTAATGCCCGTTTGATTTGCCAAACACAACACCACAAAAAGCACGTCTGCCAATTCTTCCCCGAGATCTTTATCCTTATCCGATTCTTTTTCGCTTTGCTCTCCATACCTCCTTGCGATGATACGGGCCACTTCTCCGACCTCTTCGGTGAGTTGGGCCATATTGGTAAGCTCATTAAAATATCGGACCCCATGGGCCTTAATCCAATCGTCTACCGCTAACTGTGCGTCTTTTATATTCATTATTTAGCATTTTTTACTAAAACCACTTTCTCATTTATTCCCCGACCATAATTGCAGCTCCCTATTCCTTGTTCTTTGTATCTATCTGAATGGTCACCGGCCCATCGTTTAACAAAGCTACTTTCATGTCTGCACCAAAAACTCCCGCCCCTACTTTCTTTCCAAGGTCTTTTTCTATTTGAGCTATAAAACGCTCATATAATGGGATAGCCGTATCGGGTTTGGCCGCCTTAAGATAACTAGGCCTATTCCCCTTTTTAGTAGCGGCATGAAGAGTAAACTGACTCACCACTATCAATTCTCCATCTTGCTGCAGTAAGGATTGGTTCATAATTCCTTCTGCATCATTAAAAATCCGTAAGTTTACTATTTTCTTGGAAAGCCAAACAATATCTTCCTCCCCATCTGCTTCCTCAATTCCCAAAAGCACTAAAAGCCCATTAGAAATCTCTGATATTAATTCTCCGTCTACGGTAACACTGGCTTGAGCTACCCTTTGTATTACTGCCCTCATTTTTTCTCTCCGTAAACATCTGTTCTGTAATTCTCCTCCTCTCCCGAGATCATCTGCAAATAGCTCCTATACCTGCTCCACGCCACCAGATCCTTATCTAAGGCTTCCTTCACGGCACATTGTGGCTCATCTACATGCAAACAATTATTAAACTTACATTCGCCTTGAAGTTTAAAAAATTCTGGAAAATAACCACCTATCTCTTCCTTCTCCATATCAACAATCCCAAAACCTTTAATCCCTGGAGTATCTATTATTTGCGCCCCTATATTTAGATCAAACATCTCTGCAAATGTAGTGGTATGTTGCCCTTGCAAATGCTGAACAGATATATCTTTGGTCTTTAGGTTCAACTCTGGCTCAATAGCATTAACCAACGTAGATTTACCTACCCCAGAGTGCCCAGAGAACATACTGGTCTTACCTAACATCAATTCTTTAACCTGATCTACATTTTTACCGGTAGCAGCAGATATCCCAATACACTTATATCCTATTACCCTATACAGCGATGCCAAGTATCTAATCTCATCGAGCTCTTCAGAATTATAGGTGTCAATCTTATTGAAAAGTAAAATTGCAGGGATATTATAAGCCTCTGCCGTAACCAAAAATCGATCTATAAAAGTCGTAAAAGTAGTGGGATTATTAAGCGTCACAATTAAGAAGACCTGATCTAAATTACTCGCAATAATATGGGTCTGCTTGGAAAGATTAACCGATTTCCTAATTATATAGTTCTTACGATCCTGTATGTCCGTAATTACCCCTTGCGCCTCTTCAGAAGAAGGGTCCTCATCAAAAATCACCACATCTCCTACTGCAATAGGGTTGGTACTCTTTATTCCCTTAAGCCGGAATCTTCCTTTAATCCTACAGTTATAGAACACCCCCTCTTTGGTCTTTACGGTATACCAGCTGCCAGTAGATTTGTAAACGGTTCCCTTCATGAATTCATTCGTCTTTATATTTGCAAAGAAACAACTTTAGTTTAACAAAACCACGGGTTACAGTGCAACGATCAACACCTTAAATCTAAAATACCTTATCCTTGTGAATTCTTAAAAAGATTATTAAGCTGTATCCCAAATTACCATAATGGTTAAACCCGTAAAACTTCTATCTCTTCTCTGTGGAAATAAGCTGTAAAACCTCCTTTGAAAACGCATTACGTACAAAATTAAAAACCCCAATTTCTTGGGGTTTTATTTCTTATAATTTCAAAAAGGATTTAGCACATAAGCCTAGTTCCTTTATGATTTTTAAGTTAGTTTAGTTCATCACTTTTACTCTTCCCCCAGCAAAAGTATTCTGCTTTACTTCCTTTGGGTTACCGTAAATAAGAACATCACCACCTATTCTCATGTGTACATCCACTATTTCGGAAGCATACACTTCTGCCTCCCCTGCAGCGGTGATTTTAACGTTAGCATCCTCGCTTTGCAACGACTTACCTCCAAATATACCCCCAGTAGTGAGTACAACATTTAGGTTTTTCGTTGTGCCCGAAGCTTCTATAATTCCACCAGTTACCGATCTTGAGTCTACTCTTCTAACGTCTAATCCCACTTTAATCTGCGCGCCTTCCTGTGCCTTTAAGGTTATGGAATTTTGAGTTAAGGTTTCATTTACCGTAATTTTCGCCCCTTCATTGGCATCGATCAGATCTATTTCTTTAAAATATACCTCAACAAAGGTATTCTCCCCATGGAATTTCTTATTCAATGCCATTTTTATTCTAAGCGTCCCATTTCTGTTGACCACCTGTAAATCGTCCACGTTATCACCTTTAACCAGCACTTTATTCTCATTAGATTTAATGAGGTTCACCTCAATTAAATCGTACACTTTTATTTCATTAAAATCACCAACGGCCCTCTCAGATGTCTGCTGGGACATCATTGTAAAGGATAGCAATAACGCTCCTAGAGCAACTATATTTTTCACTTTCATATTGTTCTTTTTATCCGTCATAGAAGTTAATCTAGACGGTTATTGTTCTTAATATTTTCAATAAAGATGGGGCAAAACCTAGTTTGTTACACTTGATTAAGGAAAATTTTAACTTTTCATTGGATTCAGGACTCCTTCCTCATCAGCTGTAAAACCTATTCTTTTTAACAGTTAAAGTTCAGCGCTCCTTTTAAGGCTGACGTTAAACCAATTTGCGGTCTCCCTCTTTTAGACCAGTACCATTGAAAAATAAAACCCGCGTAAAGCGGGTTTTATTTTTCAATATTTTTTTAATCAACATCTTACCCATTAATAATCTTTTCCTGATGGTTAATGGATTCTTGGTGGATTGCTTTAAACATTTTTAGAATAAATTCTTCGCTCAATCCTCTAGCTTCTCCTTCCAAGATCATATTCCCTAAAATAGCATTCCATCTATTACTTTGTAATACGGCAACGTTCTTTTGCTTTTTCAAGGCTCCGATGCTATCGGAAATCTTCATTCTTTTTCCAAGAATATCAATCACCTGATTATCTATTATGTCTATCTGAGCTCTTAGATTATTCAGGTTATTTGTGTATTCCATCTCCTCGTTGGATTCTTTTCTAATTTTAAGATCCCTCATAATCTGGATCAATTTCTCAGGGGTAACTTGCTGGGCAGCATCACTCCAAGCATTATCCGGATCATAGTGAGTTTCAATCATCAATCCATCAAAATTAAGGTCTAATGCGGTTTGAGAAACATCAAAAATCATATCTCTATTACCCGTAATATGGGAAGGATCGTTGATTATTGGCAGATCTGGAAATTTGGTCTGTAGTTCAATAGCCATTTGCCATTCCGGGATATTTCTATACTTAGATTTCTCATAAGTAGAAAACCCTCTATGAATTACCCCTAAATTTTTAATATTAGCAGTATGCAAACGCTCTACAGCACCTAACCACAATGCTAAATCTGGGTTTACAGGGTTTTTAATCAATACTATCTTATCGGTTCCTTCCAAAGCATCTGCAATTTCCTGAACGATAAATGGACTTACTGTAGAGCGTGCCCCAATCCAAAGTAAATCTATATCATGCTCCAAAGCCAATTCTACATGTGCTCTGTTAGCCACTTCGGTAGCCGTTTTTAATCCAGTTTCTTTTTTTACCTTCTGCAACCATTTTAATCCTAATGCGCCTACCCCTTCAAACATACCAGGTCTAGTCCTTGGCTTCCAGATTCCAGCCCTATAGTAATTAACATCGGTATCCTTTAACTCATTTGCAATTCGCATTACCTGCTCTTCTGTCTCCGCACTACATGGTCCGGCAATCACTAATGGATGGTCCAATTTCATATCGTCCAACCAAGTTCTCATTTGTTTTGAATTTTCCATTTCTATACTCATTATTTATTAAGTGGTATTCCGTTTAATATTCCCTTTATTTTATTGGTATTGTTCATTTCGTCATATATGCCTTCATAATCGTCTGCTTCCAGCATTTGCTTAAAAGTTTCAAGGTTCCCTATATATTCGCCTAGGGTCTCAATAACATTCTCCTTGTTCTGTTTAAAAATTGGTGTCCACATTGCCGGCGAGCTTTTTGCCAACCGCACAGTACTCTCAAATCCACTTCCCGCCATGTCAAAAATATCACGTTCATTTCTTTCTTTATCTATAACCGTCTTTCCTAACATAAAAGAGCTTATATGTGATAAATGGGAAACATAAGCAATATGTTTATCATGCGCCTCAGGATTCATATATCTAATTCTCATTCCCAACTGCTGAAACAGATCCAATGCACGCTCCTGTAATTTGAATGCTGTCTTCTCTATCTCACAAATAATATTTGTTTTGCCTTTGTACAAACCTTCAATTGCCGCAGAGGGTCCAGAGAATTCAGTTCCCGCAATGGGGTGACAAGCTAAAAAATTACGTCTTTTATCATGGTTGACCAAAGTTTTGCAGATCAATGATTTCGTTGATCCCGCATCCATTACAACTGCTTCATCATTAACAGCATCCAAAATAAGTGGCAGCTCTCGCACCATAACATCAACAGGAATACAAACAATTACAAGATCTGCTTGGGGAAGCAAACTATAATCAGCCTTCTCATCAATTATGGAAAGAGAAAGTGCTTCTTCCAAATGATTAGGATTGGCATCCACCCCAAAGATGCGAACATTGGGTTGTGTCCTTTTTATATCTCTTGCAAAAGAGCCTCCGATTAATCCTACCCCTATTATAAATACATTCATGATTACGCTACTTATATACTTATCAAATAGAACTGGAGTATCAACATTTACCTCTTTCTAAACCAGCCTTATCTATTCTTACTATATTAAAATCTATCTATTGCTTCTTTTATTTGATCGGCTTTTACGCAGAGTGAGAATCTTATATATCCCTCCCCATTACTCCCAAATATTGTACCTGGAGTAATAAATATATTTTTATCGTAGAGCACCTCATCAATAAAGTTTTCTGCCGAGATTATCCCCTCTGGTAGTTTGGCCCAAACAAACATTCCAACGGCAGTCCTATCATAAACACAGTTCAACTTATCGGCCAATTTAAATATTAACTCCCTTCGCTTGTTATACACCCTACTAAGCTCTTTAAACCAAGCATCATCACTATTCAAAGCGGCTATAGCTCCTTTTTGGATACCGTAGAACATTCCCGAATCCATATTGCTCTTCACTTTTAATATAGCATCAATATGCTGGGCATTCCCCAGCACCATACCTACTCTCCAACCAGCCATATTAAAGGTTTTACTAAGCGAATTTAATTCGAGCGCCACATCCATAGCACCGTCTATTCCTAAAATACTGATGGGGTGATCGTTCAACACAAAACTATAAGGATTGTCGTTCACTAATAGAATATCATTTCTTTTAGCAAAGGAAACCAGCTCCTCCAATTGCGCAACAGTTGCTGTAGCGCCAGTAGGCATGTGGGGATAACTAGTCCACATTACCTTTACCCTTGAAAGGTCCTGCGCCTCTAACGCCTTTACATCTGGAAACCAACCATTATCTTCTTTAAGGTCATAATATCTAGGCACCGCCTCTACCAGTTTTGTAACCGAAGTATACGTAGGATATCCTGGATTTGGAATTAATGCTTCATCCCCCTTATTTAAAAAGGCCATACTAATATGCATGATACCCTCTTTAGACCCCATTAACGGCAAAACTTCAGTTTGGGGATTAATTGTCACATTAAACTTATTCCTATAAAATGCAACAAAAGCTTCCCTCAGTTCGGGCAATCCCTGATAACTTTGATATTGATGCGCCCCATCATGGGCAATTGCCTCCGTAACGGCACTTAAAACCTCTTGGGAGGGCGCCAAATCCGGACTCCCTATTCCCATGTTGATTACAGGTCTTCCTTCTGCCATTAATCCTCTTACCTCTCTCAATTTTTTAGAGAAGTAATACTCTTCCACCGTATTTAATCTATCTGCGATTTTCATATTCTTTTGGCTTTTTTATATTCTCCCAACACTTTAAATTCCTCCGTCATAATTCCGAGCAGGGATTTTGCTTTTTCAAAGTGCTGATATTCTTCAAAAGTTACATCCACAAAAAAGGAATACTTCCAAGGCATTTCTATAACCGGCAAGGATTGAATTTTGGTAAGGTTTAAATTGCAATCGCTCATCACATTCAACACTGTAGCCAAGCTACCCCTCTTGTGATCTGTAAGAAAACGTATAGATGCTTTATTTATCTCCTCCTTGGGCCAAACTTTATTCTGTGTTTTAACAATAATAAACCGAGTGGAATTCTCCTTAATGGTTTGAATGTTACTCTGTATAATATCTAGATCATAGAGTTCTGCAGCTACTTTTGGCGCAATTGCAGCAATACCTACTAATTGGTTTTCCTGGATTCTTTTGGCTGTTTCGGCCGTATCTATATCCTCTACCAACTTTATATGACTATAATCCCTAAAAAACTCCTTGCACTGCAGCAAAGCCATGGGATGAGAATGTACCTCTTTAATATCTTCCATTGTCTGGCCTTTTAAGACCATTAAATGGTGGTGAATATTTAAATACTGCTCTCCTATAATGTGCAAATTTTTGCTGTATACCAGTGCGTAATTTGGAATAATTGATCCTGCTATGGAATTCTCAATAGCCATTACCCCTGTATCAACAGTTTTCAGCAACAATTGATCTACTAAATTATCAAAGGAGCGACATTCCACATACTGAACATCATCTCCAAAATAGTTCTTTGCTACCTGATGGTGATTAGAACCCTTTATACCTTGAATTGCTATTTTTAACCCCATTTATATTATTCTTCGAAGAGAATTTACCTTAGTTTAATCCAAAAAAAAAGTCCCTGTTTACACGGGACTTTTATCTATATATACGTTTAAAATATGTTAGAACAGCCCCATGCCTCTTTGAAAAAAGAAGTAAAAATAGAATCCGTTCCAGAAATATTGCTTTGTCATTTTCTTTTAAAACTGGGGCTAATGTAATAATTAATTCCAAAACTTTCACTAAAAATTATTATTATTTTATTTTTTACAATTTTACACCCTTCTATTTATGGAATCGCCCTTGAAAGCCTCCCCTCATTACGAATCTCACACTCGCAAAGGCTTGTAAATCACAAACTTCCCTATACCTCACGACAATGTCAATAAAAATTAATACCACTACAAGCACAAGAAAACACATATTACCTAATTTACCTTATTTTTGGTAAAAAGTAACCCATGTCCATTGTCGCAAAAAATATTATAAAATCCTTCGGTGATCAAACCGTGTTGAATGATGTTTCTTTCACCATAAACAAAGGAGAAATTGTTGGATTTTTAGGCCCTAACGGTGCTGGCAAGTCCACCATGATGAAAATATTAACCACTTATCACACCCCTGACCAAGGCAGTGCAGCGGTAAATTCCCATGATGTGCTTGAAGAACCAAAAGAGGTTCAAAAAAGCATTGGATACCTTCCCGAGCACAATCCTCTTTACCTAGATATGTATGTAAAAGAATATCTGGATTTTAATGCCTCCGTGTACAAAGTGGGCAAAGAAAGAATAGCTAAAGTAATAGAGCAGACCGGATTAACGCCAGAAGCCCATAAAAAAATAGGACAGCTCTCCAAAGGATACCGACAAAGAGTGGGCCTAGCGGCTGCCTTACTGCACGATCCCGAGGTACTAATCTTGGACGAACCTACTACAGGACTAGATCCTAATCAATTGCTAGACATAAGAAATCTAATAAGGGAAATAGGTAAGGACAAAACCATTCTATTATCTACACATATTATGAAAGAGGTAGAAGCGGTATGTGATAGAGTACTGATAATTAATAAGGGGAACATAGTGGCGGATAAAACGCTATCGGAACTGCGAAAGGAGGAAAAACAAGTGTTGATAGTAGAGTTCGACTTTAGAGTGGAAGAAGTTTTTTTAAAGAATCTGGAATACGCTACTACCGTAAAAAATATAGGTGGTTTTGTTTATGAGATTACATTTGACACCCAAAAGGATATGCGATCGTCAGTGTTCGATTTCGCTTATGATAACCAGCTAAAAACTTTGCAACTCAGCAGAAAAAACAAAAATTTAGAAAACCTTTTCTCGGAATTGACACAGGCATAAATCCGCCTAAAATTGAAACTGCTAATTCATGGTTTATCAACCAATAGAGAGGTAATATAATTGGCTACATCTAGATTAGACCTCTAATCTGGTTAGCATCCTTTCTCCTTTAAAAGTTTGCCTACTCCTACCCAAAATATGCGCAAGGTTGCCGAAGTTGTATCTGAAAGCTCGGAAAGCAGCATTAAATTTTGCTCAAAAGCCTTTATATTTTCACCATCTCTACCCTCATTAGTAGAGTCAAAATACCCCATGCACCAATCATTAAAGCTACGTTCTTCAAATTTTCCTTCCCATAACAAGCGTATATTATTATGTCTACTATCCCGTTTAATATCTTGAAACAAGGATTTCACTTGTTTCTTTTTGCCTTCTACAATTTGAATAAAACAAGAATTATGAAATACCAGACAGCCAGTAATTCCAATTTCCTTATTCCGAGCTCTAGCGGTTTGTAATATCGTTTGAATATCATCTGGAGAAATCCCATGAGTAGCCGTGGACTGATATGAAAGTTGATACATGATTGTCGTTTGCTGCAAATTACAATAAAAATAGTTAGGGATTTTGGCATTCCATTTTACTGATAAAGGAGGAACCCTTGTCTCGATCTGCCAATAATTTTTGCGTTTAACAAGTACATTGATCCTACTGTTTCAAGGAAATAATAAAAAAAAGCTTGGCAGACCCCATAATAAAGAAGTTCACCAAGCTTTTAATATTTAAAATATGCTGTCTTTTAAAAATCCCGATAAGGGGCATCTAAGAATTTATTCGCCTCTTCTTCCGAGAATTTAGCAGCTTTACTATCCCAATGCAGGGTTTTATTAGGAAAACGACCGGCAATTACACCCAGTAATATCGTTTCTGTAAGTCGGGCCGAATACTCAAAAGGGGCACTGCATTCCGCCTTGCCCAAGCAAGCATCTACAAATTCGTGATAATGCTTCTCTCCTTCTTCATCATAACTCTTAACAGGTTCGCCCAGATTATCGGATTCCTTTATAACAGACAGATCAAGTTCCTGATATTTACCATCCACAATATGCCTTGGTAGTTCCATAAAATGAGGCAACAATAGCCTTCCTTTTTCACCTATGAACATAGCTCCCTGCTCTGGTAACTTTTCGTTATTAGGCAGTAAAAGGTCCTTGTGTTTTTCGGGGGCACCTACACCGTCATACCAAACCCATTTTAAGGTTTCTGTTGTATATGGGGTTTTAGGAAAGGTATACGTAACTGTATTTTTCTCTGGGAATCCAAATCCATTAGGTTTTCTACATTTATTTGTAATAGTCATGGGAACATCTAATTGCAAGGCATTGTAAGGCGTATCAAAAATATGTACTCCCATATCTCCCAAGGTACCACAACCGTAATCCATTAACTTTCTCCAATTACCAGGGTGGTAGTACCCTTCTTTATAAGGCCGTTCTGCAGAAGTCCCCAACCAAAGGTTCCAATCCAAAGTCTCAGGAACGGGATCCGACCCTGTAGGTTCTGGACCATCATAACCCCAGTTTTTAGGTGACCAAGCTCTAACCGTACTTACTTTCCCTATTATCCCAGATTGAATTAACAAGGTTGCCAATTTATAATCGTAGAAAGAATGCACCTGGATACCCATTTGGGTTACCAAATTCTTCTCTTTTGCTTTTTTACGCATAGCTCTTGCTTCAACCACATGGTGTGTTAAGGGTTTTTGACAATAGACTGGCTTGCCCATGTCCATAGCCATCATAGAAGCTGGTGCATGGGTGTGATCTGGAGTAGATACAATAACGGCATCAATACCGCTCTTCATCTCCTTTAACATCACCCTATAGTCCTTATAAGTAGCTGCATTTGGATGTAATTTCTTAGCTTGGGCGAGAGCATTTGAATCTACATCGCACAGGGCTACTACATCTACCAATGGGTGCGAGGAGATAGCAGCCAAATCTGCTCCCCCCATACTACTCACCCCTATATGAGCTGTACGTAATCGACCGTTTTTGGACAAGGCCCAAATTGAAGTAGGCAAAAGTGCGGTTAATCCCAGTGCCGCGGTACTTTTTAGAAAGTCTCTTTTTTTCATTTCTTGTGTTTATTAGTGGTCTTCCATGATAGTCAAAACCTTGGTCTCTCACCCAACTTTAGGGAATCATTAGTCTTTCCATGAAGTGGTTATTTACCAGATTAAACTATACTGAACAACCTGAAAGTGGTGGTTATAATTTTTTAATTTTAATATTCTTGAACCAAATAGGACTGGAGTGATCTTGTAAGCCTATATAACCGGTTTTAAATCGACCATAGTTTTCGGCATCCTTCCACTTACCCGTATTTTTCTTCTCGTACCAGTCCTCTGACCATGGAACAAAAGACAATACTTTCTGACCGTTAAGCCAGTGCTCTACTTTTTCTGGAGTAAAAACTATTTTGGTAGTGTTCCATTCCCCTACTGGGTGCAACACTTTTTTTGAAGGGTCTGCAGCATGCATTGCGTAATCCGAAGCGGTCTGCTGTAGCGGCTGAAGTGCTTCTGGATTTTCTGTATTCCCCAAATTTAAGTTATAGGAAGTTAGGTCGTGAATGGACGCATAGTTCTCATCATCAATAAGCTGATATTCTGGTGAAATGGTTGCAGGCCCCTCATTGGGTATATTCTCCTTTAAGTGATAAAAAACACCACTATTCCCACCTTTTGGTAGTTTCCATTCCAAATACAATTCAAAATTGTCAAATTCTTCGGCACCGTAGATAATATCAGTTCCACCTGTATAATCTTGCTCCATGCCCAATTCGGTATCGAACGTTAATGTGCTATCTTTAATGGTCCAACCTGGTGGCAAGGCATCGCCATTATAGGCACGCCATCCTTCAGTAGAGGTTCCGTCAAAAAGATAAATCCAATCCTCGGAATCGGTTGTTGCTGTAGATTTCACTTCATCAATGGAAGCATCTACTTTCTCCGAATCTGATTTTTGATTCATTTTACATGATGTCAACGCAATGGCGAAGACAAAAAGAGCAATAGTTTTTTTCATTTCTTTTCTATTAATTTAACCAAGCTATGAAGATAAATAATTTACCCCAATTACCTAACCTATGGATGCGTTAAATTAATTCCCCAGTAAATCATACCTCCCAGTTTTTTTTAAAATAAAGAAATATTAATACCTTAAGAACGACCACCTATTAGCATAGAAACCACTTCTTCCAAGGTTTCTTGAATTCTAGGATTAGTAGAGTTGGTAAGTATAGAAAACACCATATCTTCTTCTGGATATACATAAAACACGGCATAGCCACCTACCCCATTGCCCACATGGCCAAAATACGGTCTGTTCAATTTATCTTCGCTCACCTGCCAACCCAAGCCGTAATAGGTAGCACCACCCTCAATAACAGTCGATGTAAGGAATTGGGACATATCCGGAACCACCTCTGAAGAAGAATCTAAAAATGCTTGCCCAAAATTTGCTATATCAACCGCTGTAGATAAATAGCCACCTCCGGCCAATTTATAACGATTATCTACGGGGATAGCCGCTCTAAATCCTGATCTGCTCCTAGAATAGAAACTAGACATATTGGCAATGGCTTCCTCTGGTATTTCCGGAACGGTATTCTTTAGTCCAAAGGGTTTCAATACTTTTATCTGAACATAGTCTGCAAAAGGGACACCACTAATTTCCTCTATAGCCAAAGAAATTAAAACCCAAGCAAAACTTGTATATAAATATTGTGTGCCTGGCTTAAAAACTAGTGGATCATCTTTAAATATCTTAAGGCTTTCTTTAATTCCCATGGGAAGATTCAACCCATATTCCACTCCTTTATACCCCCTAATTCCAGCGGTGTGACTTGCCAATTGACGAATGGTAAAATCATATTCCTTTTTAGGATAATAAGGCACGTATTGATAAAAGGAAGCATCTAAATCCAATTGTCCTTCCGCTACCATAACGGCCAAGGCCGTTGCTGCAATAGGCTTGGATACACTTGCTATCCTAAAAATAGTTTCTTCGGGATTTATAGGCGTCTGACGCTCCACATTGGAAAACCCATACCCTTTTTGGAAGAACACCTGGTTATTCTTACGGACGCTAATTGCCAATCCGGGAACCTTTTTATCATCTATAAGCTGTTGTAGCAAATGATCTGCCCCCACCTTTCCAGACAATTGGACATCCCGTCCCACTACCCTACGGGAAGCTAAAAAATCACGCACATACTTTAAAATAGGATTCATGGGACAACAGATGCGTTATTCATTTATCTTAAACTCATATTCCAACATTAAAGTGGCTATATTTTAAAACAGACTTCTTGGTTCCATGCAGCAGTTGTTCTAGACAACCAGCTTAAAGATAGGACTAGCCAAGGTTTACATCACATAACCAATGTCTTACTCCATAAAGATAAGCCTTCCTTTATATAATTGTTCTACGGCTACTTCGGTCGGTCTGTTAAAACTAACGACATCTCCCGTACCCCGTAAAACACCTTTTAAAGAGGCTTGGGGATTAATCCGCATATCATTGGAACCTCTATGGTTTACACTTATATTATCCGCTAAGAACAACTCCGCTTCTAAGCGCGAATCACCAGCAGCAAACATGATATTAAAACTAGTTGCTTTTCCCCGCAAATTAAAATAGGAAAGTCCGTTAGAGACAATGCTTACCTTTTCAGAATCCAACTCTAGATTAAATTCCCCACTGGTAAATTTAGCCTCAGGATCGTTAAAGCTCTCCGATATAAGATCTAGATTCGGAAAAGATAGCACACCTTCACTGTTGATGGCCAGACCTGTACTGCTTCTTATTTCTGTAATATTGGGCACAGTAACATACACATGGGTAATTCCGTATTTACGGGTGAAATTACAGGAATTGGTATCACGGAGCAGTAATCTACCTTCCTCTACGGTAATCGACACCTCATTGCGCAAATATTTTCCAGTTTCCACTTCCACCTTAGTAACTGCTCCCTCTTTAATGGTTAGTTGTACATTTTCGTAGACCGTTATTTTTGTGAAATTGGGAACCACCACTGTCTCCCTGCTAATGGTACCCGCATTCTGAAAACAATCTGGCGCATTTTCACTATTGCAGTTCCATAGTAGCAGCGGGAGGAACATTAGCAGCCCTAATTTTAAAAAATCGACCATATTTAAATTCTCCATATTATCTAAACATCACATTCTTATCCCAACTCCAAATTCTACGGCTTCGGCTTTAGCACCATGTGATTTTAACGTAATTGCGCCATAAATTTTATCTGAAAAATATCGTTTTAGCCCTATCCTATTATACACCCTACCCTCAAAATCATAGGGATAATAGACATAATAGCCTAATTGTGAAATAATCGATATTTTATTGATAAACAATTCGTGTCCCACAACTACACCAACACGCTTATAATCATCGGTAGCCTTAACATTATATTCCGGAAATGAAATGGACCTATATCGTATCAACTCCTTTAAAAAATTAGAAAAATACAGGTCAGCCCCAATTTGCAAGGCACTAATTCTTCCAAATCGTTTATCTGCATAGGCAGAAAATATATAAAATGGAAACTGACCAGAACCTACTATATCACTCTCATTTATCCCTGTCCTAAAAGCCAAATTAAACCTCACTGGCTCAGTCACTTTTTTCCTGTTTTCAATTTTTATATAGTCCTTTTCCAAGCCCCCATCTAAATCATAGGTAAGACCTACATTTAATACTAGGGTATTGGTAGAGGTGTTTGGGGCCTTTACATTGGCATTGGAATAATGAATTACAGACAAGCCCGCCTTAAACCCTAATCCATCAATAACATTCTCCTTATGGTAATTCAACATAAGATAGGTAGAACTCAATAAATGCGTACCATAGGCATTATTCCTAAAGTTCTTATTCTTATCAAATGGATTGGTGTTATAAGCTATACCCTGCCCCAGCCTAAACTGAAGATTTCTATTTAAAAAGTAAAAATTATAATGGGCATAAATTCCAAAGTTCTCCCCCAAGGTACTATTGTTCATATTTTGGTATACAAAAGAAACCCCGGTATCAGGATAATTAAAAAGTTGATGCCATTCTTCATCTCCATAAGTCTTCCTATTGAAGCTTGCTATGAGTCCTCCGGGGTGCGAAGTAATTAAATGGGAGATGTAATTATTATGCAAGAGCACAGAACCGTAAAACTGGTTAATATCCAAGGTATACTTCTCCTTGTGGTCCTGTGAAATACAAAATGCTGTCCAAAGACAGCATAATAGAAATAAACGTTGTTTCATGAACAGCAAATGTAGGGAAAATTTGAAAAGGGGTGGATTTTTATAAATGCGCTTATAAAACATACTAGTTAACCCCTGAACCCCCAGATAAGACTGGGGGCCTTTCATTAAAATAAGGGTTCAATTAGTAGTTTTTAGAAAACAGCCTTATAGCAACTCCTGTTTTATTAATTGCATCCCAATTAAACAATATTATCTTCATTTAATAAATAGTTCTCTAGAACAACTCTTTGGCGATGGCCTTTATATTGTCCGATTTCCCCATAGAATAGTAATGTAGTACGGGAACCCCGGCCTCTTTCAGCTCCTTGGATTGCTGAATAGCCCATTCAATCCCTACCTGCCTTACAGCTGCATTATTGGCGCAAGCATCCACTGCATTTACCAAGTCCTGCGGTAAATCTATTTTAAATACTTGAGGCAATATTTGCATGTGTCTTTTAACGGCAATAGGTTTTATACCAGGGATAATTGGCACCTCTATTCCCATTTCTCTAGCTGCATTTACAAACTTAAAAAATCGATTATTATCGAAAAACATTTGAGTCACCACATAATCGGCACCTGCATCTACTTTGTCTTTCAATCTTTTGAGGTCCGATTCTAAGGAAGGAGCCTCCATGTGTTTCTCGGGATAACCAGCCACCCCAATACAGAAATCACCACAATTTTCGCTCTCCACAGTTGCATGCAAATATTTACCGGAATTAAGATCACGAATCTGCCCTACCAGTTCGGAAGCATAACAATGCCCACCTAGTGTAGGCGTGTAATATTGCTCCCCTTTACGTGCATCGCCCCTTAGAGCCATTACATTATGAATTCCTAAATAATGGCAATCCACCAATAAATACTCGGTTTCCTCCTTGGTAAAGCCCCCACAAAGTACATGGGGCACCGTATCTACGCCATATTTATGCTGTAGAGAAGCACAAATACCCACCGTTCCCGGGCGCATACGAGTCAATTTTTTATCAAACAACCCATCTTTTTCCAAATACACAATCTCCTCCCTAGAGGTGGTAACATCAATAAAAGGCGGATTAAACTCCATCAACGGATCAATGTTATCATATAATTCCTGAATATTTCTCCCTTTAACCGGCGGGATTATCTCAAACGAAAACAAGGTCTTCCCCTTGGCACTCTCCAAATGTTCTGTTACTTTCATGCTCTTTCTCAATACCCTCTAGAAGGAAGGTGTTTAATTTTAAAATTCAATACTCTCTTATTCTCCATTACCCGAAAAATGAACCAATTCTTTTTTAACGCTTACAAGCTGAATATGGATTTTGGCGTTTCCCAAAAGGGACCGGGCTATCCACTTAATTTTTTTAGGTGCAAAACCTAAAAAAGATACCGTTTCTATCCCTAACGCAGTGAAAAATCATTAAAAGGAATCATTAACTTATTTAAATTATTGATGTAATTATACGTTTTCAAATTCCCACATCTCCAAACTAACTCATCTCCAAATCAACAAATCATCAATTTAATCATCTGCAATATTGGGAGCCAACCATCTACTAGCCTCTTCCACAGGGATGTTTTTTCGTGCGGCAAAATCGTCCACCTGGTCTTCTTTAATTTTCCCTAGTCCAAAATAACGCGCCTCTTCATTAGCAAAATAGTACCCACTAACACTAGCTGCAGGCCACATAGCCAGACTATCCGTTAATTGAACACCTATTTTCTCCTCTACCTGCAGCAACTCCCAAATAGTTAATTTCTCCAAATGGTCTGGACAGGCAGGGTATCCGGGTGCAGGTCTAATTCCCTTGTACGATTCTTTAATCAACTCTTCGTTAGTTAGGCCTTCATTGGAAGCATATCCCCAATGCACCATTCTCACTTCCTTATGTAAATATTCAGCAAATGCCTCCGCAAATCTGTCCGCCAAGGCTTTCACCATAATACTGTTGTAATCGTCCAAATTCTCACGGTACTTATCGGCCAGCTCATCCGTACCAAATCCGGCAGTAACACAAAAACATCCTATATAATCTTCTATGCCACTTTCTTTTGGTGCAATAAAATCGGCTAAAGCAAAATTAGGTTTACCCACATACTTTTTTGACTGTTGCCTTAGGGTTCTAAAATGGGTCTTCTCCCCATTATGGATAAGTTCAATATCGTCATCATTGACCATATTAGCAGGAAACAGACCAAAAATCCCCTTGGCTTTGAAAAGTTTTTCATCCAAAATCTTTTGCATCATCATCTTGGCATCGGCAAAGAGCTCCTTCGCTTGTGGTCCAACCACCTCATCCTCCAATATATCTGGATATCTACCATGCAATTCCCAACTCCTAAAGAAAGGAGACCAGTCAATATAAGGTTCCAAATCTCTTAGATCTATATTCTCAATAATCTGAATCCCTAATTGATTAGGTTTCACAATAGCGGAGTTTTCCCAATCTACTTGATACTTGTTTGCCCTGGCATCTTCCAGTTTTATATATTCCCTATGTCTGCCTCTTTTTAGGAATTTCTCTCTAAAATCGGCATAATCTAGTTTAATATTTTCCTTGTATTTAGTAGATCCATCCTTTTGCAATAAATCCCCTACTACGGTCACTGCGCGAGAAGCGTCGTTCACATGCACCACCGCACTATTATACTGTGGATCTATCTTAACGGCAGTATGCGCCTTACTGGTGGTAGCTCCACCAATAAGCAGGGGCACTGTAAAGTTTTGCCGTTCCATTTCTTTTGCTAGGAAGACCATTTCATCCAATGAAGGTGTTATTAATCCACTTAAACCAATAATATCTACATTTTCTTCTTTGGCAGTTGCAATTATTTTTTCTGGCGGCACCATAACTCCAAGATCCACAATTTCGTAGTTGTTACAAGCCAAGACTACACTTACAATATTCTTACCAATATCGTGTACATCCCCTTTTACGGTTGCCATTAATATTTTTCCAGCAGAGGAGCTACTACCTTCCTGGACAGGATTCTTAAGCTTTTCTTCTTCAATAAACGGCAATAAATAGGCCACTGCCTTTTTCATTACTCGGGCAGATTTAACCACTTGCGGCAAAAACATTTTACCGCTCTGGAACAAATCCCCAACCACGTTCATTCCAATCATCAAATGACCCTCAATTACTTGAATAGGCGCATCTACACTTAATCTGGCTTCTTCTACATCCTCTACAATAAATTGATCTATTCCCTTTACTAAAGCCCTCGTAATCCTATTTTGTATAGGGTCTTCCCTCCAAGTCAGGTCTATCTTATTCTCTTTAGCTTTCCCTACTACCGATTCGGCAAAATCCAGTAACCTTTCTGTAGCATCTTCTCTTCGGTTAAGCATTACATCCTCCACATGCTCCAAAAGGTCTTTGGGAATATCGTCGTATATTTCTAGCATACTAGGGTTTACGATTCCCATATTCATACCTGCTTTTATGGCATGGTATAGAAAAACCGAATGCATAGCCTCCCGAACGGGGTTGTTGCCCCTAAAACTAAAAGACACATTACTCACCCCTCCACTAACGCTACAATAGGGCAAGTTTTTCTTCACCCAAGCCGTCGCCTTAATAAAATCTAGCGCATTTAGTTTATGCTCGTCCATCCCAGTTGCCACGGGAAAAACATTAAGGTCAAAAATAATATCCTCAGGGGGGAAGCCCACTTTGTTCACCAATATATCATAGGAACGCTTGGAAATCTCTATCCGTCTCTCATAATTATCGGCCTGGCCCACTTCATCAAAAGCCATCACGATAACAGCGGCACCATAACGTCTAATTAGTTTTGCATGACGGATAAACTCATCCTCTCCTTCTTTAAGACTTATAGAGTTTACCACACATTTTCCCTGCACCACCTGTAGACCAGCTTCTATAATATCCCATTTAGAACTGTCTATCATTATGGGGACTCTAGCAATATCGGGCTCGGAAACAATTAGGTGTAAAAATTTCACCATGGCTTCCTTACCATCAAGAAGACCATCGTCCATATTTACGTCTAAGATCTGCGCTCCATTTTCTACCTGTTCTCGAGCAATATCCAACGCTTCCTCAAATTTCTCTTCTTTAATGAGCCTAAGAAATTTTTTAGAACCAGCCACATTGGTGCGCTCCCCTACATTAACAAAATTGCTGTCCGGAGTAACCACTAATGGCTCCAACCCGGAGAGCTTTAAATATCTTTCTGCATTTTTCTGCTCAGTATAGCCCATGTATTTTTATATAATGTATTCTTTAAAATGCCCCTAGCGTTTAAAAAATGATAATTTTAATAAATCCACATTCCCTCCAGAGAGGATAATGCCAATATGTTTGTTTTTAAATTGTTCCTTCTCCCGTAAGACTGCTGCAAATGGAACAGCACTAGAGGGTTCTATTATAATTTTCATTCGTTCCCAAATCAGCCTCATAGCCTCAATAATCTCTTCCTCATCCACTCTTATAATCTCCGAGACCAGGGATTGTATAATAGGAAAATTAATATCGCCCAAATGGGTTCTTAAACCGTCGGCTATGGTATGGGTAGTTGTATTATCCACAATCTTCCCGCTCTTTAAAGACCTGTACGCATCATCTACTGCAAAAGGCTCCCCGCCAATCACCTTGCATTCTATCCCAAAATAATGGGCTGCTAGTGCGGTACCGGCAATAAGTCCACCTCCACCTACAGGAGTCATAATACAATCCAAATTTGGATAGTCTTCTAGCAACTCCAAAGCTGCGGTACCCTGACCAACAATTACATTTACGTCATTAGAGGGATGTAAAAACACCGCACCCATTTCCTTTACAATCTTGTTTGCCTCCCGCTCCCTAGCTTTCAAAGTGGGTTCAGAAATCACCACCTTCCCTCCATAGGCCTTAACGGCTTCTATTTTCACTGCCGGTGCACTGCTTGGCATAACAATATGCGCGGTAACCCCTAAATTATTCGCTGCCAATGCCAGAGCTTGACCGAAATTCCCTGAGGAATGGGTAACCACTCCCACTTTTCTTTCCTCCTCTGTTAATTGCATAATAGCATTTATGGCACCTCTCATTTTAAAGGCTCCCATTTTCTGAAGGTTCTCACATTTGAAATATAATCTTGCCCCAGAAATATCATCCAACAATCGGGACGTTAGTACCGGTGTCCTATGAACATATGGTGCTACACGCTTACCAGCCTCTAACACAATTTCTTTAGTGGGTATCATTAATTTAGTGCAATCAAAGTATTAAGCGTTCTAGGACTATAATCCTTAACTATTTCTGACATTGCCTTAATATGCTCCGGAGTTGTTCCACAGCATCCCCCAACAATATTCACCAATTTCTTTTCTGCATATTCCTTAATCTGAGCAGCCATTTGCTCTGGAGTTTCATCGTATTCCCCAAAAGCATTTGGCAATCCCGCATTGGGATGTGCAGATACGGCATGTTCCGTTTTTACAGACAGTACCTCTAAATGTGGCACTAACTGACTTGCTCCCAAAGCACAATTGAACCCCACCGATAAAATCGGAATGTGGCTAATGGAAATTAAAAATGCTTCTGCAGTTTGCCCGGACAACGTACGCCCAGAAGCATCTGTAATGGTCCCACTGACCATTATTGGAATATCTATATCCCGTTCTTCCTTAACTTCCTCTATGGCAAACAATGCTGCTTTGGCATTTAGGGTATCAAATATAGTTTCGACTAATAATATATCACAGCCACCGTCTATTAACGCTTCTACCTGCTGTTTGTAGGCCACTCGCAGTGCGTCAAATGTTATTGCCCTAAAACCAGGGTCGTTTACATCTGGAGACATACTTGCAGTTTTTGTAGTAGGCCCTATACTGCCTGCAACAAATCTTGGCTTATGAGGTTCTTTAGCTGTAAATTCATCGGCTACCTCCTTAGCTAATTTGGCCGACTCGTAATTAAGATCATATACGATCTCTTGCATCCCATAATCTGCCATACCAATGGTGGTACTGGAAAAGGTATTAGTTTCTACAATATCGGCTCCCGCTGCAAAATATTGACGGTGTATATCGGCAATAGTATCAGGTTGGGTTAGGGACAAAAGGTCATTATTCCCCTGCACTGGACTAGGCCAATCCTTAAAGCGATCTCCCCTAAAATCCTCCTCCGTAAACTTATGGCGCTGTATCATAGTACCCATTGCACCATCCAACACCAAAATCCGTTCTTTTAATACTTCCTGAATATTCTTCATCTACTTTATAAATATAATCGGCCCAAATGGGATCTAACTTAAATTGAAAACTCCCCATTTTCTTAGGAACTAAGAATGTATTCCACCTTCTATTCACCACAGTCTACACCATGATAAAAATGCATTGGAATAGTACGTAATCAAGTAAGGAGGAGTTTAGGGCGAAGGCCTTTCTTTCCGTTATCTATTCCGAATTTAAAACGGATACTATCGTCTTTCGTACGGATTAGAACGTAGCACCTTCTTTATACTTCCAAAAAGATTGGGAAAAAACAAAGGGTTGCTAAGGCTTCATTGGGTCTAGTCCCTCCGCCTTTCTTGATAACGTTTTCAAATTGATAATGAACAAAGTACAAAGTAACATAACAGTATCTGCAAAAACAAGGAAAGGTCTACTTTTTTTGAGCTATATGTGTATCTATAGAACTATAAAATCCCGTTGAATTTTAATATTCCAACGGGATTTATTTTGGTCCTCTAAAACCCTCTTTATTCAAGGGAATTATTGGTTTAAGCCAATATACTTTGCACCACTTCTTTTTTGGCCTCCTTTTTACTCCCGTCAAAGCCTTCCACTCCACCTACGGTAGTGTATTTCATTACATAACGTTTCCCTGGATTGATCAATTGGTAGGCACTTTGACACATAACCGCAGCTTCGTGAAAACCAGATAAAATCAATTTTAGTTTACCAGGGTAGGTATTTACATCTCCTATGGCATACACTCCAGGAATATTGGTCTGATAATCATAGGCGTTGTTTACCTTAATGGCGTTCTTTTCAATTTCTAACCCCCAATCTCCAATAGGACCTAATTTAGGCGACAATCCGAACAGAGGAATAAAGAAATCTGTTTCTACATAGGTTTCCCCTTTCCCCTCATCATTGTGCTTTACCACAACTGCTTCCAAATGATCATCACCATAAAGGCGGACCACTTCGGCTTGGGTAAATAATTTTATTTTTCCCAATTTTGCCAATTCTGCTGCTTTTTCTACAGAATCCAGCGCCCCCCTAAATTCGTCCCTCCTATGCACTAGGGAAACTTCGGAAGCTACATCCGCAAGAAAAATAGCCCAATCCAGTGCAGAATCGCCTCCCCCAGAAATCACTACTTTTTTATCACGATATACCTCTGGATCTTTTATCATATAGACTACGCCCTTATCCTCAAAATCAACCAAAGAGGGAATTAATGGTTTCCTAGGCTCAAAAGAACCTAATCCTCCAGCAATAACCACTACAGGAGCATGATGCTTAGTTCCTTTGTTGGTCGTAACAATAAAGGAACCATCATCCAATTTATCCAAAGTTTGTGCTCTTTCGCCCAGAGTAAAACCTGGCTCGAAAGGAGCTATCTGTTGCATAAGATTTTTCACAAGATCTCCTGCTAAAATCTCTGGGAAAGCGGGGATATCATAAATGGGTTTTTTGGGATATATTTCTGAGCATTGTCCACCGGGTTGTGGCAATGCGTCTATTAGATGCGTTTTTAATTTTAATAGTCCTGCTTCAAAAACGGTGAATAAACCTGTTGGTCCAGCTCCTATTATTAGTATATCTGTCGTTATCATCCTTTTTTGTTTAAATTTAGTTTTAGATTAAGCCAAAAGTGCTGCATAATCCAATGCATCTTTTGCCGAGTCTTGTTGGTGTTGCGAGTTACTTATTATGTTTTGGGCATGTTCCATTACTATGGACCGGTGTCTTACCACCTCACCTATAATAATGATTGCCGGATTGCTCAATTCTTTTTTGGCAACTATATCTTTAATCGTCCCTATGGTGCCCATTCCAACCTTTTCATTTTTACAGGTACCGTTTTGAATTATGGCTATCGGGAGTTCTATTTTACCCTCTTCTTTAAACAAATCCACAATCTCAGACAACTTACTCATTCCCATCAAAATAACTACAGTAGCGCTAGATTTGGCTGCCAAAGCCACTTCTGCGGACAACTTATGATCTTTGGTAGTCCCTGTGATTACCCAAAAGCTTTCCGAAGCCCCTCTTTTAGTCACCGGAATATTTTGGGAAGCTGGCACAGCCATTGAAGAGGAGATTCCTGGAACCATAGCTACCTTGAGTCCTTTACTGGCCGCGTATTCCATTTCTTCGGCACCTCTTCCAAAAACAAAAGGGTCACCACCTTTTAGCCTCACCACATGTCCATGTGTTAAAGCCCTGCTTACAATAAGTTCATTAATTTGATCTTGCTGATAAGCATAACACCCTTTTCTTTTCCCTACAAAAATATGCTCGGCATCAGGGGCATATTCCAGCAAGGAAGTATCTACAAGGGCGTCATAAAGAACTACATTAGCAGCTTTCAAAACTTTTATTGCCTTAAGCGTAATAAGTTCTACATCGCCTGGTCCCGCTCCTACTACCGTTAATTTTCCAATTCTCTTGGAACCTTCATGAGTCGAGGTATCTATATCCGTTGTTGTTTCTATTTTTCTTGTCATGATCTTAGGCTGTTGTCAGTTCCAATTGTCTATACGCTTCCACTCCACTTAAAAAAGTTTCCGCATCTTTTAAATACGCTTTGGCAAAAGCTTCTGTTGGTGCATTTTCTTTTAGCTGAAGTACAGTTTTCTCAAATCCTTTCTCTAGCTTAAATTTCCCTGTGGCTACAAACAACCTATCAAAATCCTTAATTATACTGATATGCGTATTCACTTTGGTTTTTTCTGATGTCAAAAGTGCTTTTGCGGTGTTCACCATGGAGGAATAGGAATGATAGATACTTGCCGCCCATTTTTCTTCTTCCAAATTTAATTTTGCCGTTTCCAGTTTTTCCTGACTGTCAAATAATAGGGTCGCAATTAAATCGATTACCACTCCTGCACATTCTCCTACTCCAATAGCTTGTTCATACTTTTCCGTATTGCCCCAATCAATAAAATCTGAGGAGGTAAGATCATCCAAATTGGATAACGGCTTTAAAAAGTCATAGAAATACATTTGCCCCTTTTCTTCGTAATAATCTACGAAGGACTGTCCTTCGCCATTTTCATCAAAATCATCTAAAATTAAACGTAGTGCTTGAGGTCCTCTTTTACTTGGAATTTTTATTACTTTATCTGCATAACGACCATTACCATTACCTAAATTACCTCCGCCCAATAACACTTGTAATGCTGGAGCCACTAATTTATCTTTGGTTCTGATAGACATTCCTTGGAATCCTATATTGGCCATATTATGTTGTCCACAGGCATTCATACACCCGCTTATTTTTATAATCACATCTGGATTATCAATATAATGTGGATACTCTGCCTTAATCACCTGCTCCAATTTTTCGGCAATTCCCGTGCTACTTGCAATTCCCAAGTTACAGGTATCGGTTCCAGGACAGGCGGTAATATCTACCGCTGAATTGTACCCAACTTCTACAAAACCGAGTTTTTTAAGCTCCTGATAAAAGAAAGGTAGTAAAGACTTCTTTACATAAGGTATCAATATATTTTGGCGCAAGGTCATTCTGAATTCACCAGCTGCATATTTCTCGACTAAATCTGCTAACTGCCTTGCTTTATCTATGTAAAAATCTCCCAACAAGACTTTAATTCCGATCGCCACATACCCTTTCTGTTTCTGTGGCACTAAATTAGTTGATTTCCAAAGTTCAAAATTGTTTGGATCTTCTATGATCACCTCAGGAACCTCCGCCTCTGAAACAATAACTTTTGGATATGAATCTGCATCAATTTCATAGGATTTGAATGGAATTGCCAACTGCTCTTCTTCCAATAATGTTTTAAATCCGTCCAAACCAACATCCTTCAGCAAGAATTTCATTCTTGCCTTAGCGCGACTTTTGCGTTCCCCATAGCGATCAAAAACGCGCACTACACCATCCATTAAGGGAATAATCTGGTCTGCTGGCAAGAAAGAATACATTTCATCGGCATGCCTTGGTTGGGAACCCAGACCACCGCCCAACATCACTTTAAATCCCCTTATACCATTTTCAATTTTAGCGATGAAACCAAGATCATGCATATAAGAAAGACCGGTATCCGCATCCGAAGCGGAAAAAGAAACCTTAAACTTTCTTCCCATCTCCTGACTTATGGGGTTTCTTAAAAAGTACTGAAACAAAGCATGGGCATAGGGAGAAACATCAAAAGGTTCGTTTACATCTATACCTGCCGTTTCGCTGGCCGTTACATTACGTACCGTATTACCGCAAGCTTCACGTATGGTAATAGCATCCCTTTCTAACTGGGCCCATAGTTCTGGAGTTCGATTAATATCTACATAATGGATTTGAATATCTTGTCGTGTAGTTATATGCAAACGTCCAGTAGAATATTCTTCGGAAACCTCACAAATTCTTCTTAGCTGCTGGGAAGAAACCTTTCCATAAGGTAACTTAATTCTAATCATTTGGACCCCTGGTTGCCTCTGGCCATAAATTCCCCGGGCTAAACGTAGACTACGGAACTTTTCCTCGTCTAGCTTTCCTCCATTAAATTCATGGATTTTTTCGGCTAGGGCAATGATGTCCTTTTCTACTACCGGATTTTCCAATTCTGTCCTGAAACTTTGCATGATCCTAAATTTATATATTCAAATAATTAATATTTTCAATATTACTGTTATCCTATAGACTTAATAGATTTATGAGACAACAACTTCGACCTTGAGATTAGGCTTAGAGTAACAGTTACTCAATAAACCCTACCCCCGCCGTATTGTTGGTCTGATTATCTATAAGGATGAAAGAGCCATTGGTACGGTGCTCCTTAAAGGTATCGTAGAAAATAGGCTTGTTCAATCTAAATGTTACCTGCGCAATATCATTCATTGCCAAACCACTTACTTCGGTATCTACACCCGAATAGTCAGGTTTTATTTTGTGATGGATATTCTCTACTTTGGCCAATACTTTATTCACTCCGTGCTGTAATACGTATTTATTACCAAGGTTTAAGTTTTGGGAATCCATCCAAGAAACCGTCGCTGTAAATTGTTTATCTATTGTAGGCAAGTCACCAACTTTTACCAACATATCTCCCCTACTCACATTCACCTCATCTTCCAAGGTTATGGTTACGGAAGACCTTCTTGTAGCGGTTTGGTACTTCTTATCATAGAAGTAAATCTCTTTTATTTTAGATCTGGTCATAGATGGCAAAACTACCACTTCGTCCCCCACGCTTAATTCACCTCCATAAACCTTTCCTGCAAACCCTCTAAAGTCGTGAAATTCTTCTGTTTTAGGTCGAATTACATATTGTACCGGAAATCTTGGTGTACCCACATTGTACACATCCTCCTTATCCAAGTCTTCAAAATGCTCCAGCAAGGTCTGCCCTTTATACCATGGCATATTAATAGAAGGATTCACCACATTATCGCCTTTTAGCGCACTAACAGGAATAAAGGTGATCTTCTGATCCTGATAATCACGTTTCCCCATCAATTCTTCAAAATCGGCCTTAATTTCTTGGTAGCGTTCCTCTGAAAAATCCACCAAATCCATCTTATTGATCGCCACGATTACCTCTTTAATCCTTAAAAGATTATTGATAAAGAAGTGTCTATTAGTCTGATCTATCACCCCTTTTCTTGCATCTATCAAGATAATTGCGGCCTGCGATGTAGAGGCTCCAGTAACCATGTTTCTAGTATACTCCAAATGACCAGGAGTATCCGCTATTATATAACTCTTAGTTGGGGTGGAAAAATAGATATGTGCCACATCAATAGTAATCCCTTGTTCTCTCTCTGCCACCAGTCCGTCAGTGACCAAGGAGAAATCCAAATAATCGTATCCTTTTTGTTTACTGGTTTTTTCAATTGCTTCCAACTTATCGTCAGTAAGCGATTTTGTATCGTACAACAAACGTCCAATAAGGGTGCTTTTCCCGTCATCTACGCTTCCCGCTGTTGCTATTTTTAGTACTTCCATTTTTTAGTATTATGTATTGAGTATTTAGTGTCGAGGGCTTAAAAGTATCCTTGTTGCTTTCTTTTTTCCATTGCAGCCTCGGATCGTTTATCATCTATTCTGGCCCCGCGTTCCGAAATCTTGGACGCTCTAATTTCTCCTACCACTTTTTCTATGGTATCCGCATCAGAAAGCACGGCTGCGGTACAGCTCATATCCCCCACTGTTCTAAAGCGAACCATTCTTTCTTCCACTACTTCATCTTCGGCACGGAAAACCACGTCATCCTCAGCTGACCATATAAAGCCATCTCTTAAAAATATTTTTCGCTTATGAGCAAAATAAATAGACGGTATCTCTATAGCTTCTTTCTGGATATAGCTCCAAACATCCAATTCTGTCCAGTTGCTTATAGGAAATACCCTAACATTTTGGCCCAGCTCAATTTGCCCATTCAGCATATCGAATACTTCTGGACGTTGGTTTTTTTCGTCCCATTGACCAAAATCATCACGTACCGAAAATATACGTTCTTTAGCGCGTGCTTTTTCCTCGTCCCTTCTAGCCCCACCTATACAAGCATCAAACTTAAATTCTTCAATAGCATCCAACAAGGTGGTAGTCTGCAGGATATTCCTACTGGCGTACTTCCCTGATTCTTCTACTACCTTCCCTTGATCTATGGAATCTTGTACATTTCTCACTATCAATTCCAAATCCAGTTCTTGCACCAATTTATCTCTAAAGGCAATAGTTTCAGGGAAATTATGCCCTGTGTCTATATGCATTAGTGGAAATGGGATTTTGGCAGGATAAAATGCTTTTTGCGCCAACCTAACCAAGGTAATGGAGTCCTTACCTCCTGAAAAAAGTAGAACAGGCCTTTCAAATTGGGCAGCTACTTCTCTAAAAATGTAGATTGCCTCATTCTCCAAGTCGTTATTTCTAAGAGCCCCAAGCACCTTAGATTGCTCAACGTCTAATACTGTGTCCAAATCTGTTTCTATTATGCTCAAAATAATATTGTTAAATGTTTGATTCTAAATCTTTAAAAATACAATCAACCGTTATTAATATTTTATTAGGTATGCAACCCACATTCTCTGTGCTCCAACACTTTGGTTGGATCAAAGTACTTATGTTCATTGGGGAGGTTTCTCAAATTTAAATACCCATCCAACTGAATATCGCTATAATGATAAAACGGGCTAACTTTTAAAACACCATCCCTACTTAGACTTAGGATATCCAAAGAATCCCTAAGAGCTGTCTGCCCCTTTCTTAGATTGGTAAACCAAACATCGGGTCTATGCTCATTCATTGCTCTTTTAAAGGGCTCTAGTTTCACTTGTTCAGTAAAGAGGGCGTGTCTTGGATCGTCTATACCAGGAATCCCCATAATAGCATCCCTATGTGCAGATGTTTGTTTTGGAACGTATAATTTAATATTCAAATGCAATCTATCTATCAATTCCTCTGCATGCCTATAAGTATGCGGTGTATTATATCCAGTATCGCACCAGATTACCGGGATATCAGCATCTACCTCAGTAACGGCATTGAGAATAGCTACCTCATAAGGTCTAAAGTTAGTTGTCACCACAGGTCTTTCTGCATATTGTATTGCCCATGAAATGATCTCTGCTGGCGGTATTCCCTTAAATTGCAGATTTAATTTATGTAGTTGCTCCTCTGTAAATGCCATGGTCTAGTTGTTTTAACCCTTATTATCTTTTCTATATTACTTCCCCCATTGGATTTTATTCCAAATTCTTTCATGAAAAAAATATAATATCATCTTGGTAAAAAGTTCTACCACTCCAATTGAAAATGCCACCGTAAGCTCACCTGTTACTACCCATGATATTAACATGGTATCCAAGGTACCGATCAACCTCCAGCTAATGGATTTAGCAATACTCCGCTTGGGATTTTCTGATCCCTTATCTACTTTATAACTTTTTGTAACCGTCTTATTACTGGCTATTAATTGTTCTGCAATCATGTGCAAAAAAGTATTTCTTATTATCCTATCGATTTAATAGGCTAAGCAAATGTAAAATTATTTTTTAGATTGAAAACTTAAAATCCAGAAAAATTTTACTATTAACCTATAGTTTTAGTAGATTATTAAAAATGAGACATAGAAATTATAGATATTGCATTCCAAATAAGGAACCAAACCTTTATTACTTCTCAATCAATCGATTTGTATAGGAAACCCTAATTACGGCACTAGATCGGCCAGGGTATTGTTTTTGTACACTTCCAAGGCGCTATCCCTTACCTGAAGCATTAACATATGTACAGAACAACTTGCCTCATCCGGACAGTCGCTACATTTTTCGTAGAAATTTAGGCTAACGCAGGGCACCATCGCAATAGGGCCTTCCAAAACGCGCATCACCACGGTCATAGGAATATCTTTGGGCTCCTTAATAAGGTAGTAGCCACCACCCTTTCCTTTTTTTGAACCAAGAAGCCCAGATTTTCTTAGGGTAAGAAGAATACTCTCCAAAAATTTTCGCGAAATGTTCTCCTGTTTCGCAATTTCTGAAATTTGCACGGGCTGACGCCCCTTTTGAGACGCTAGAAACGTAAGGGCCTTTAATCCGTATTTAGTTTTTTTGGAAAGCATGAGGCGAAGATAAGGAAAATTGGATATTTTAATTGGTAAAAATTTAAGCACCAAAATATCCAGCTATCCTGCAAGTTGAAAATGCTATTAACTAGCCAAAGCCTGTTCAATATCCGCAATAATATCATCTATATGCTCCAGACCCACAGACACCCTTACCATTCCATCTGTAATACCTGTTGCCATCCTGTCTTTAGTAGACAGTTTGCTATGCGTTGTAGATGCAGGATGAGTAACTATACTCCTTGCATCTCCGAGGTTAGCAGACAAAGAAAGCATTTTTATAGCATCAAAAAATCTACGCCCTGCCGCTACTCCACCATCCACTTCAAATGCCACAACACAACCACCCGCTTTCATTTGCCGTTTGGCAATTTCATATTGGGGATGCGATTTTAAAAATGGGTACTTTACCCAATTTACCTTTGGATGTCCCTCTAAAAAGTCAGCTAACTTCAGTGCGTTTTCACAATGTTTGTCCACTCTGAGCGATAGTGTTTCCAAACTCTTAGAGAGTACCCAAGCATTAAAGGGTGATAAAGATGGTCCTGTAATCCTAGAAAATCGATATACTTTATCTACCAATTCTGCGCTTCCCACCGTAATTCCAGCCAAAACCCTACCTTGTCCATCCATTAATTTTGTGCCTGAATGTATTACCAAATCTGCCCCAAATTTTATGGGCTGCTGTAAATAGGGGGATGCAAAACAATTATCTACTATAAAAATAAGATTATGTTTTTTCGCAATCTTGCCCAACACGTCCAAATCTATAACATCTACGCCTGGATTGGTGGGAGTTTCGGCATAAAGAATTTTAGTTTTCGAGGTAACCAGCTCATCTATTTTATCTAGCTCATCAATCTGAAAATAACTATGATCAATATTCCACTTAGGAAAAACCTGATCAAACAGGCTATGGGTAGATCCAAAAATATTTCTGGATGAAATAATATGGTCCCCGCTATTTAATAAAGCTGCAAAAGTGGAGAATACCGCTGCCATTCCTGAAGCAAAGGCGAAGCCGTTCTCCGCACCTTCCATTTTACAAACTTTATTTATGAACTCTGTGGAATTGGGATTCCCATATCTAGAGTAAATATCACGATCTTTCTCCTCCGCAAAAGAGGCTCGCATATCTTCGGCATCTTCAAACACAAAACTAGAGGTCAGGTATAGGGGAGTGGAATGCTCTAAAAACTGACTCCTTTCTGTTTGGGTCCGTATTGCCTCTGTTTCAAATTTATGTTGATTCGCCATAATTTTATTTTTTCTTTTTCTATGCTAATATCTCCTCTTCCCTAACCGCTTTGGACTATAATCTGCTCAACAACCAAGTTAGCGTAGGAAATTATTGATAGCAGATTCGAAACGTGTATTCAATTAACCTCCTATCAACCACACCCAATATCGACTACGACTCCCTAACGGAAGGCAAGCTCAATTTCCGTAATACTAATGGCTAAAAGGTGTCTAACCTACCCTTTATCTGCTATTCGTAATATATCACCAAAAACACCTCTAGCAGTTACAGCGGCACCTGCACCAGCACCCTGGATTACCAATGGATGTTCTCCATAAGATTCGGTATATATTTCAATGATAGAATCGGAACCCTTAATCTGACCCAAGGCACTCTCCTTTGGTACTGAAACTAACTTTACATCTAATTTCCCCTTCTCCTTTTGCAAGTCTCCAGAAAGATCGCCAACATATCTCAAAACATGTCCAGGCTTTTGTGCTGCTTTAATAGCACTGAATTTCTCATCCAAAACAGACAACTGGTCCAAAAACTCGTTCACTGATCCCTTTTGCAAGGCTTCAGGAATAAGGTTTTCAATATTTATATCGGAGAACTCATTACTTAAGTCGAGCTCCCTTGCCAATATCAATAATTTTCTACCCACATCATTCCCAGAAAGGTCTTCTCGTGGATCAGGCTCGGTAAATCCTTGATCCATTGCTTCCTTTAAAATAGTCGAAAAAAGGGCTTCTTTCTCCGAAAAAGTATTAAAAATATAGCTTAAGGACCCAGAGAACACGCCTTTTATCCCAGTGATATTTTCACCAGAAAGATGCAACAGTTTAATAGTATCAATAAGTGGTAATCCTGCTCCCACGTTGGTTTCGTATAGATATTGTTTTTGATTTCTCTCCAACTCTTCCCTCAATAGCTGATAGTAATCAAAACTAAGGGTGTTGGCTATTTTATTGGATGAGACCAAATCAAACCCATTCTTTACCAAATCAACATAAAAGCTTACAAATTCTTCATTAGCGGTATTATCTACTGCTATAAGGTTTTCCAAGTGGTTATCCTTCGCATATTTAATAACATCCTCTAACTTATAAGGAACGGCCTTAGAATCCATAGAAGTTTTCCATTGTTTGGAAACCCCTTTTTTGTTTAGCAACACCTTTTGGGAATTGGCAACTGCAAAAATATTTAGGTGAATTCCTTTCCTCTTCTCTATAGATGTATTGGATTTCAAAATTTGGTCTATAAGCGTCCCTCCAACGTTCCCATGACCAAAAATTGCGATGTTCACTTTTTTACTGATTCCAAAAATCTGACCGTGCATTACATTCAATGCTTTATGCAAATCTGATTTTTTCACCACTAAACTCACGTTTTTACCAGAAATAGTGTTATTGAAAAGAAGGGGTACTATCTGGTTTTTAATCAAAGCATTGTACGGTTTATGGAATGTACTCAAGTCCTGACCTACAATTGAAATCACAGAAACCTGATCTACCAAAGTGATATTATTTATATCCTGAAGTTTAAAATCGGTTTGGAACTCTTCTTCCAAGGACGATTTTGCTAACGCAGCGTTCTTCGCATCCACCACCAATCCGATACCTCTTTCCGAAGATCCCTGCGAAATAATACTAACACTTATATTGTTGTTCCCTAAAGTCCTGAAAATACGGGCATCTACCCCTACTTTACCTAACAGACCACGTCCTTCCAAATTAATCATGGCCATGTTTTCTATAACAGAAAGTGACTTTATTCCTTCCTTACTAGTTTTAGCACTGATCAAAGTTCCCTCAGTATCGTTGTTAAAAGTATTAAGAATCCTGAGCGGAATATTTTTCTCAATTAATGGAATAATCGTTTTCGCATGTAAAATAGTGGCACCAAAATTAGCCAACTCATTGGCTTCACCATAAGAGAGCTGCTCTATACGTTGTGCTTCGGCCACCAAATCTGGGTTAGCCGTAAATATCCCATCAACATGGGTGTAATTTTGTAGTTCTTCCGCATTTAAATAATTGGCCAATAAAGCCGCAGAATAGTTACTGCCGTTCCTTCCTAAGGTCGTAGTTTCATTTAATTCGTTAGATCCAATAAAGCCAGTAGCAATAGATACGATATCTTCATCCTGATCCGCAAATTCCCGTATAACATTTTCTTTAGATAGGGAGTCAAGCACTTTTGCATCCCCAAAATTGCTATCGGTCTTTATTAACTTTCGGGTATCTACAAATCTGGCTTTTATTCCTTTGTCCAATAAAATTTGAGTCAATAATTTGGCTGATAAAATTTCACCGCAGGCCAATACCTGATCTTTTATCTTAAGACTATAATCCCCCAAAATAGCCACTCCTTCAAATAGTTTCTTCAAGCCCTTTATCTCTTCGGAAGTGTCTATATTGGTAAACTGGTGCTTTTGATATTTTTCAAATTCCTTTAAATCTTTACTATATTCAACACCTCTAGCCGCCTTATCCAAAATACTTTCTAGTTCATCCGTTGCTTTATTCCTTGCCGAGACCACTACCGCCATATTCTCACCTGCCGCCACCTTTCCAGAAATTATTCGAACAACAGAATCCAAACCTTCTCCATTTGCCAAGGATTTACCTCCAAACTTTAGAACTTTAATCTTTTTAGACCTACCATTTAGATCGAAGATTCCTTTTAGCAGTTCTTCCATCTGCTTAAATTCGATTAAGAACGCATCGTGGCCATGAAGGGACTGAATTTCTCCATAGGTTACATTACTGTTAGCTTGTGCTAATTTTTTAAAGGTATCCTTGTTCTCCCTTGCAGTAAAAAACAGATCGGAATCTACCCCAATGATATGGATATTGGTATTGCTGTTTTGCAAAGCTTCAAAAGCTTCCTCACCATTACGGGTAATATCTATGGTCTTCAGCAATTGGTTCATTAATTTATAAGCCGACAGCTGAAAACGTTCCTGTAATTTATTACCATGATGCGTTAACCAACTCTCCACATTAAATACGTTAAGTTCCTCGTTGGTACTCCTTTTAAAACGCTCTTTAAAAGATTCTGGAGTTCTATAACATAACATGGCATGCATACGGGCATCATGTACTGGCTGTTTTGAATTGATCAAAAACTGCTCTTGTATTTGGCAGTTACCAATTAACCAATCTGTAGATTTCCAATCGGATGCGACAGGAATTAAATGCTCTATTAAGTTAGGATCTAGAGCTGCCATTTCCCAAGCAATACCTCCACCCAAAGAACCGCCTATTAACGCATAAAGTCGATTTATCTTTAAGGCCTCCAAGCCCAGAAGAAATATTCTAGCAATATCCCTTGCTACAAATTCCTTATAATTATCAATAACAAATCCGTCATACCCATTCCCTGGAATATTAAAAGATAGTATTGTATATTTCTTTGTATTGATACACTTTCCATCCCCAATGAGCGTTTTCCACCATCCCTGTTCCCCAGCAACATTAGAATTTCCGGTCAAGGCATGGTTTACCATTATTATTGGCGCCGTATGCAATGGGAGTCCAAATAACTCATAAGACAAATTAATATCCAATTTGTATCCGCTATCGGTAACGTAATCCTGAATCGAAAGTTGATGTAGCATAAACTAAGGTTGAAAGTAAAATTTCTAAATAAAGCAATTTCGGAAGTTTTAAAAAAAGGGAGCGCTTTGCCATTAGACAATTACATAAGCGCTCCTTAACTTCCATTTATATTATATATAATTTCGGATGGTTAAATATTAAACCAAATGTGATTTATCGATTACGGCAAATGCCTGCTCCAAATCCGCTTTTATGTCTTCTAGGTCTTCCAATCCTACACAAATACGTATTAGATCTTTGGTAACCCCAGTGGTTTGTTGCGCATTGTCATCCAATTGCTGATGAGTGGTACTTGCTGGATGGATAATAAGTGATTTGGTATCTCCAATATTGGCTAGAAGAGAAAATAGTTTTGTCTCGTCCACAACTTTCTTGGCCGACTCATATCCTCCTTTTACCCCAAAAGTGATAATTCCACTTTGTCCTTTAGGGAGATACTCTTGTGCAAGCTTGTAGTAAGGACTTGATGGTAGTCCTGGATAATTCACCCAAGCTACTTCTTCCCTATCCTGAAGCCATTTTGCAACGGCCAAAGCATTTTCGCTGTGTTTTTTTATTCTAATTTCTAGCGTTTCCAACCCTTGGATAATCTGGAATGCATTAAATGGACTTAGCGCGGCACCAAGATCCCTTAACCCTTCTATCCTCACCTTGGCAATGAATGCAGCAGCACCCAATACGTCATGATATACCAATCCATGATACCCTGGAGATGGTTCTGTAAACTCAGGGAACTTACCACTGCTCCAATCAAAAGTTCCAGCATCCACGATTACTCCCCCCATAGATGTTCCATTTCCGTTAATGTATTTTGTAAGGGAATGGATCACTATATTGGCACCATGATCTATTGGCTTTACCAAAGCACTCGTTGCTACGGTATTATCTACAATAAACGGGATTTTGGCATTTTTAGCTACCTTGGAAATCGCTTTTAAGTCCAACACATCTAATTTTGGATTCCCTAAAGACTCCACAAAAATGGCACGGGTATTCTCCTTTATAGCTTTGCTAAAGTTCTCCTCATCTCCTGGATCTACAAAAGTGGTAGTAATCCCAAATCTAGGTAAAGTAACCGCTAACAGATTATAAGTACCTCCGTATAGACTGCTAGATGCCACAATATGATCCCCTGTCTTTAACAACACCAACAAGGCGGTAGAAATAGCAGCAGTACCAGATGCGGTGACTACACTTCCGATTCCACCCTCCAAAGCAGCTAAACGCTTTTCCAAGATATCATTAGTAGGATTATTTAATCTTGTATAAATAAATCCTGGTTCGGAAAGATTAAATCTACCAGCTGCATTGTCTGTATTATCAAAAACATACGCCGTATTCTGATAAATCGGTACAGCTCTTGTTCCTGCGGTTAAATTGGTATCGTGACCAGCGTGTAACGCGTTAGTTGCAAATTTTTGATTACTCATGATTCTTTTGTTTTTTATTAAATTATTAAATTATTAAATAAAAATCCAAAGCAAATAAAGCGGACAATGCCTTATTATAAAATCAAAGAGTTAAAAAGAAAGTCAATTACCGAAGTAATCGTTTGTGTTATCTGCCTTGACTACATTAGACGCTTATGGGTCCAATTTTTAGTTTCGGTAGAATGTAGCACCTTCATTGACATGGGGTCAAAGGGTTGCTAAGGCTTCAAAGGGTCTATTCCCTCCACCTTTCTTGATAACAATTCAATAAGTGCTTGAACTTTAGGTATGCAAATATAGTTACGGAAAATTTTAATTTCCTAATATTTTCAAAAAATTATAAATTAAAGGCTTTTTTTACTTCGTCCAAAGCATCTAATTTTTCCCACGTAAACAATTCCACTTCCTTTTCTACTCTCCCATTATATGGAGATTCATACACTTTGGTCACTATAATGGGTTCTTTACCCATATGTCCGTAGGCTGCAGTTTCCAAATATATTGGATTTCTCAGCTTCAAACGCTCTTCTATGGCAAAGGGACGCATATCAAACAGATGCGCTACTTTCTTAGCAATTTCCCCATCGGTAAGATCTACCTTGGCAGTACCGTAAGTATCCACCAATATAGAGGTTGGCTCTACTACCCCAATGGCGTAGCTCACTTGTAGTAATAGCTCATCGGCAACTCCAGCTGCAACCAAATTCTTAGCCGCATGTCTCGCTGCATAGGCAGCACTTCTATCTACCTTACTTGGATCTTTACCACTAAATGCACCACCACCATGGGCACCTTTACCACCATAAGTATCCACAATAATTTTCCTTCCTGTAAGACCAGTATCCCCATGTGGCCCACCAATTACAAATTTTCCGGTTGGATTTATATGGTATTTAATTTCATCATTAAAAAGTAGTTGAATATTTTCTGGCAATTGCTCCCTTACCCTAGGGATTAAAATAGAAATTATGTCCTTTTTAATTTTCGCCAACATCACCGCATCGTCAGCATCAAATTCATCATGCTGGGTAGAAACCACAATGGTATCTATTCTTTGCGGAACATTTTCATCAGAATATTCTATAGTCACTTGAGCTTTGGCATCGGGGCGCAAATAGCTAATCTGAGTCCCTTCCCGTCTTAGTTCTGCCAAAACTTGCAAAATCTTATGAGAAATATCCAAAGCCAATGGCATATAATTATCGGTTTCCCTAGTGGCATATCCAAACATCATCCCTTGGTCACCAGCGCCTTGATCTTCTTTAGCACCTCTATCCACTCCCTGATTGATATCTTGGGACTGCTCATGGATCAAGGAAATAACCCCGCAAGAATCCCCGCTAAACTTATATTCCCCATTGGTATAACCAATCCTATTGATTACATCCCTTGCTATCTGCTGAACGTCTAGGTAGGTGCGACTCTTAACTTCGCCAGCCAATACTACTTGCCCAGTGGTCACTAAAGTCTCACAAGCCACTTTGCTCTCCGGATCGAAGGCTAAGAAATTATCTAAAAGCGCATCACTTATCTGGTCTGCAATTTTATCGGGATGTCCCTCACTAACGGATTCTGAAGTAAATAAATATGCCATATTCGTATATATATAACTAAATAAGGGCAAGGATTTGATGAATTCTAGAGAAGAGTAGCTGCAAGAGTTACAAAAACAACAAACAACATAAACTGCTTTAGCATTTTGTTAGACCAAAATTCTTTATGGTCCTCAGAGGTTGCAATCAGTCAAATCCTTCCTCGTAAATTTTACAGGCACAAAAGTACAAGAATTACTGACGAATCAAAATAGGTTTAACAAGATTTTTTAAGGGAGCAATAAACGGCCTTTAAATTATAATTTACGTCAAACATCGTACACCCGAGCAGAATATAGCATGAAGGGACAATAAAAGTAATTCATAAGACCCATTTTTACCAGGGCAAAAAAATAAGAGAACTATGGATAAAATTGGAATTACAGTATAAAACCCTATAATTTAATTAGACTTATGGCCTCCCTCTCCTACCCTCATTTCCTGTGCGAAAACGATCTCTCATTTCGGATACTTTTTCGTTGTAAATTTTATCGTATTCCGCTTGAGTCAACTTCTTACCGCCAGCGGGGGCACTTATCTCTTTTTTCTCTACTGGGTTGAGCACTATTTTAGTACAGCGAATTACGGTAATATCATCACTGATTTCCAAGATTAATCCTGGCAACCCCCAATATTCACCGGGACCTTGGTTAACAGGTATATCCATGGTATACCAAGCAACTATCTCCACTTCCTTTTCCAAGAACAATTCTCCCTCATTTTCAGGATTATCCTCACCTCTACGAAAAGCGCCTCGCAAGTTTGGTCTTGTAATCACTTTTTTAGCAGTAGCCTTTTGAGCAGTATAATTCCCAATCTGTCTTGTTTCTGCTTCCAATCTCCAATCTAATTTAGGCAATTCATCTTCTATTAAGAACAACCTCCCCAAAAGCTCATTTTGAGCCAGATATTTACCTTCTTTTATGTCTTTGTAATAATCCTTACTTTCACCGTCCAATATACCAAATCTCATTCCACCTCTTCCTCTACCTGACTGTTGCACACGTTCTTCCTTTTTATAATTTGAGGAGAATCTGTCAAAAGTCAAAATATAGGTTCGCTCATTGGCTTCCTTCATCCTTTGTATTATTTGCTCCTTTCGCTCCTCCGGAATTTGCCTTCCACTTAAATCCATATCCACGGTGGCATTGCTCAAATAGGTAGCCTCCCCTTGAAAATCCTGAGAATAGATATTAATCGCTAACAACAACAATGGCAAAATAAATGAGATCCTCATAATAATATTATCTTGTAATTACAGCTAAGACTACTAATAAGAGATTTGGTTTAGTCTAGCTCCGAAAAAATAAGCTCGAATTCATTTTCGGGCACTTTTCATTAGATTATATTCCAAAGATTTTAGCATGCACAGTATATCTCGTATATTGCACCCATTATTTGGATAAGCCCAAAAATCAATAACCCTAATATAAATTCACCTATGCATATTGCTGTTGCTGGAAACATTGGAGCTGGTAAAACAACCTTGACCCGATTACTATCCAAACACTATAAATGGGAAGCACAATATGAAGACGTTGTGGACAATCCTTATTTAGATGACTTTTACAATCAGATGGAACGTTGGAGTTTTAATCTTCAAATATATTTCCTCAACAGTAGATACCGCCAAATTTTGGAGATTAGAAAAAGCGGCAAAGAAACCATCCAAGATAGAACAATTTATGAGGACGCCCATATTTTTGCTCCTAACTTGCATGCCATGGGCTTAATGACCAATAGGGATTTTGAAAATTACAACAGTCTTTTTCAATTGATGGAAACTTTGGTACAACCTCCGGATCTTTTAATATACCTACGAAGCACTATTCCCAATTTGGTTAACCAAATCCATAAAAGGGGAAGAGAATACGAAAATACCATTTCCATAGATTACCTAAGCCGACTTAATGAACGCTACGAAGCCTGGGCTCAAAGCTATGAGAAAGGAAACCTATTAGTAATAGACGTGGATAAGCTAGATTTCGTAGACAATCCGGAAGACTTAGGACTGGTAATCAATAAAATAGACGCTGAAATAAACGGGCTGTTTTAGGTTCTGAAAATGGGTTAATCGCTATAAAAAATTTCCAAGAAATTTAATTAGCTGTTTCACAGTGACATAATACATTGTTAGCGAATAAACCCATTTTCCCTGGCATGTATTACGGCCTCATCGGAATTTTCCACCAACAACACTGGAACGGTTTTATAGTCTGAAAATAGGCTTTTAACCCGAAACATCCTTTTCTTATGAGCCACACTTCTCAAGTAAATAGCCTTAATTCTATCTGGGAAACGTTGGGCGATATCGAGATAAATATCGGCATCCCGCTCCCCACTATCCCCAATTAAGATAAAGGAAAGTTCAGGATACATATCCAAAATATTGAGTATTTCATGGGGCTTATGCGATAAGCTTTCTCCATTTACAACCTTATTCTTTTTAAAAAAAGAACTTAAGCTCCTCAATAGAATGGGGCCTTTAGGAAAATTATTGTTTTTTAAAAAGAATTCTAGATAGCGGTACAAATTCCAGGGGCTATTGCTCACGTAAAAAATAGGGTTTGCCGCTTTCCCGGTTGGCCCTCTGTGCAAAAGATGATAAAAGTCTGCCGCACCGGCAAAAGGCAATCGCTTTCCAGGGGTTTTAAACAACGTGTTATAGATAACGCGCCACTTTAGTAGAGAAACTATTCCTGTATGTAAAATAGTGTCATCTATATCGCTAATCACCCCATAATTCGACTTTAGAGATGGCACCAACATCTTTCCGGGGAACCTATTTTCTAGCTGAATTTTTCGCTCAAGTTCAACATCTGCATAGGAAAGTTCATAAATCAACCACCCTTCTTCATTACATTCGGGAGGCTGACCTTCTAGTTGGAGTCTCACCAAGAAATACCCTTCCTTGTCCGTTTTAAACTCATGCTTAAATCCATTGGAAAGAGTCAACTCTAGTTTAGCATTACCCACCACATCGGTTTTAAATCGCTTCCAAGAATTGACCACTAGATGAAAAATATTTTTTTTAGACAAGTCAATATCCTCATCTTCCAAAGCACGACCTTTTATATATAAATTACGGGAAGTACCGTAAGTCTGAAAAGCGATGATCTGCAAGGGATCTCTACTGAACCAACCCATAACCTAAAAGTGCCAATTTGTTGGCCATAGCCAAATTAATAATACCCCAGCAACAACAGCAACGCCAAAGGAATAGGCTATCCATTTTGTTAATTCCCTTGTTCCCATCACAGCAGCCACTATTCCCTTAAAAACTAAATTAGAGAGCGAAGCCAATAATATTAACCTCCATCCTGTTGTAGTTTCCAGAGAACCTCCCTTAACTAGCTGGGACAATGAAAGCGTAATTGCATCTACATCTGTGAGCCCACTAATAATAGCTACTGCATACAGTGCTTCATTACCAAACTCTTCTTTAGCAAAAGCCACAGCTAATAAAATAAGCCCATAGAGCAACCCAAATAGCAATGCACTCTTAAATTGTGCAGGATTACTAGGTTCTGGCATCTTTTCATCGGAACTGTCCTTGGTTATCGTATAAAACAGCACCACACACACCAAGGCCATTACTACGAATTGAAACAATAAAGGCAATAGCATTTCAGGAATTTTCTCCGGTATTACTACAATTACCTCTACCATAACCCTTGCCAAGGCAATTGTAGAAGCTGTAGTAATTACAAACGCCGCCAACTTACCTATCCCAGCGGTATCTGCTGTTTTCTTGGCGTAACTGACCGTTGTAGCCGTACTACTGATTAGGCCGCCTAAAACTCCGTTAGAAATAATTCCTACTTTCTTTCCTACAAATTTGTATATAAAATACCCCAATACACTTAACCCTACAATAAGGGTAACCATCAACCATATATTCTGCGGATTTAATACCTGGTAGGGCCCAAAGGTCTTGTTTGGCAAAATGGGCAGCACCACCAATGAAATACCTACAAAGGTCATTATAGCGGCGATATCCTTATCCTTTAACCGATCTATAAAGCTGTGAAGCCAGTCCTTTAAGTGAAGTAGCACCGCCATAGAGGCTCCCATTATCACCCCTAAAACTCTATCCCCCATTACTAAATATGCTCCAATGGCAAACATTAACAAGGCCGCTACCTCTGTAGTCTGACCAACATCGGGATGGGTAAGCTTCTTTAGTTTAACAAAGTTCGCAATAACCAAGAGAGCAGTTACTGCAATCCCCAATATTGGTAAAATATAGGGATTACCATAGTCTCTGGTTAAAAATCCTGATAGTACTCCAAGGATTCCTATTAAGGTAAATGTCCTAACCCCAGCCATTTCATCATTGGCCTTCTGACGCTGAAGTCCAACAAGAAGCCCCAATCCAAAGGCGATACCTAAAGTCACCAGATCATTATAGTTCATTTTCCATCAAAATTACTTTTAAAAAAGCAAAAACCCCGTCTTTTAAACGAGGTTTTAATATAGTATTAAAATATTAATTCTGTAAATTATTTTCCAATTTCCACCTTATCGACAATAACTTTAATATCAACATCATCTCCGTTGACGGTAGTTTTCTCAAAAGCTTTCAACTGCGCTTCTACCTCTTCTCGAGTTCCTTTAAAGGTTATCTCTTCTTTTACTGATTTATCATTTTTAATGGTAGTATAATTTATGACAGCCTGCGCCACATCTTCAGAATCCGATGTCATTTCCACCTTTATTTCTTCCTTGGCAACCCCAGATTCCAGTTCATGTCCACCCAAAATAGGCGCAATCACCAATCCAATTAAACAGGTAAGCTTTATTAGGATGTTCATAGAAGGACCAGATGTGTCTTTAAAGGGATCTCCTACGGTATCCCCAGTAATAGCAGCCTTATGTGCATCGGATCCTTTATAGGTCATTTCTCCATTAATCTCTACTCCTGCTTCAAATGATTTTTTAGCATTATCCCATGCTCCACCTGCGTTGTTCTGGAAAATTGCCCATAACACACCCGATACGGTAACCCCAGCCATATATCCACCTAACATTTCTGCAATCAATTGGTTATCGCTTCCATACACCAATTTCCCTAAAAGAACTATGGCTATAGGGAATCCGATAGTCAATATTCCTGGCAGCATCATTTCTCGTAATGCAGCTTTGGTTGATATATCTACACATTTGGCATAGTCAGGCTTACCTGTCCCTTCCATAATACCAGGAATCTCTTTAAACTGTCTCCTCACTTCATATACCATGTCCATAGCTGCCTTCCCAACGGAATTCATAGCCAATGCAGAAAAGACAACAGGAATCATTCCACCTACAAAAAGCATAGCCAAAACAGGCGCTTTAAAAATATTTATTCCATCTATTCCAGTAAAAGTTACATAGGCTGCAAATAAGGCCAGTGAGGTTAACGCCGCTGAAGCAATTGCAAATCCTTTCCCGGTTGCTGCAGTTGTATTCCCTACAGAATCCAAAATATCTGTACGCTCCCTTACAATTGGGTCCTGCTCACTCATCTCGGCAATACCCCCTGCGTTATCTGCAATAGGCCCAAAGGCATCGATCGCCAACTGCATAGCAGTAGTAGCCATCATAGCTGAAGCCGCTAATGCCACACCATAGAAACCTGCTAAAGCATAGGAAGACCAGATCGCTGCAGCAAATACCAACACAGTAGGAAAGGTAGAAATCATACCCGTGGCCAAACCTGCAATCACATTTGTTCCTGCCCCAGTACTAGATTTTTGCACTATAGCCAATACAGGCTTGGTGCCTAAACCGGTATAATATTCGGTAATGGAAGAAATAACACCTCCTACAACCAATCCGATCACTGTAGCATAGAATACTCTTATTGAGGAAATATCTTTTAAACCTTCGCCAAAGAATTCCATTTTCATAGTTTCTGGTAACATATAGATAACTAAAACATAACAAGCAATTAAGGTTAGCCCTATAGAAACCCAGTTTCCTATGTTTAACGCACCTTGCACTTCTTTTTCTTTAGCATCATTGCTTTTGATTTTAACCAACATGGTTCCGATTACAGAAAACAAAATTCCAAAACCAGCAATAGTCATTGGCAATAAAATTGGCCCTATTCCATTAAAGGCATCATCAATAGCGCCTCCCATATCCCTTATCACGTAATTACCCAATACCATAGCCGCCAAAACGGTAGCTACATACGAACCGAATAAATCTGCACCCATACCGGCAACATCTCCCACGTTATCCCCAACATTATCTGCAATAGTCGCGGGGTTACGAGGGTCATCTTCTGGAATCCCAGCTTCTACTTTACCCACTAAATCTGCCCCTACATCAGCAGCTTTGGTATAGATTCCGCCTCCCACTCTTGCGAAAAGGGCAATAGATTCTGCACCTAAGGAAAATCCTGCTAAGGTTTCCAACACTATGGTCATATCATCCGTGGAGCTCCAAGTACCGTTCATAAAATATTGGAACAAAAGAATAAAGGCTGCTGTTAGCCCAAGCACAGCTAGACCAGCAACGCCAAGTCCCATTACGGTACCTCCACCAAACGAGACCTTTAGTGCCTGTGGTAAACTTGTACGGGCCGCCTGGGTGGTCCTCACATTGGTCTTAGTAGCTATTTTCATCCCCATATTTCCTGCAAGGGCAGAGAAAAAGGCTCCAAATATAAAGGCCACTACGATAAGAATATGAGTTGTTGGTACAATGAAGGAGACTACCGCCAAGGCAATACTTGCACCTATCACAAAAAATGTCAATAATCTATATTCTGCTTTTAAAAACGCTAAGGCCCCCTCATAGATGTAATCTGAAATTTCTTTCATTCTACCATCCCCAGCATCTTGTTTTAATACCCAAGACCTTTTAACCGCCATAAAAGCGAGGCCGATAAGTGCCATAATTATTGGCACATAAATAATTATTGATTCCATTTAATGTGTTTTAGTTGATTGTTTAGGTTGCTAAATGTAGTAAAATAAGACAGAATAAAAAAAGCAATATTATCTGTATAATATTGCTTTAAAATTAATTCTAAAAAATAAAAGGCCTAATACTTAATGCTCACGTCTTTTGCAGGCACATCGCTGTCTTGATACCTTTTGATACATTTAGCTACAATTTCCTTAGCAGCCTCTAATTGGCCCCATCCGCCAACATCTACTTTTTTCTTCTCTAGGTCCTTGTACACCTTAAAGAAGTGCTCTATCTCCATTATTAAATGCGGGTTTAACTCGGAAAGATCGTTAATCCTATTCCATACTGGATCAGAAACAGGCACACAGATTACTTTTTCATCGGGACCTTTTTCATCGGCCATATGAAACACCCCAATAGGTTTTACTTCCATCACACATCCAGGGAAGGTTGCCTCGGTCACCAACACAAGCACATCCAATGGATCTCCGTCTAAAGCAAGTGTTTCCGGTATAAAACCATAATCCGCAGGATACATCATAGATGAAAAAATCATCCTATCATAACGTATTTTCTTTAATTCAAAATCGTATTCATACTTGTTTCTGCTACCCTTTGGTATTTCGATCAATACATCGAACGAAGTAATTTCATCGTTACTCATAAATTTGTTTTTATACTAATTCAACTTTCAATTTAATAAATTTTTCCTTTGCAATCACCAAAATTCATTTAGAAATAAAATCCAAAGGATCCGGTCACTCCAAAAGGCCTTGCTTCGGGAGCATCTAAATAATTGCCCCTAAAGTTAAAATCGATCCTCAATATTTTAAAGATATTCCCTACTCCAACAGAATACTCCCAATAAGGAGTACCCGAGGGTGCCATAAGTGGGATATTTGCTGGCGCACTTAATGACTTATTTTCGTTAGACAACTCTCCCCACACTCCCCTAATCCCTATAATCTCTCTTAAATTCCAGCTTCTAATCACGGGAAGCCGAGAAAAAAGTCGCCCATTAAAATTATGTTCCAAATGCACTGAAGCATAGGTATCGGTAACAAATTCATAAAAATTAAGATTGGAAAAGGTATTATATACGGAGAAAAATGTTTGATTCCCCGGAATTGCGTTTAAGAGCCCTAAGGGCACTTCACCATAGGTCTTCCCTATTTCCACTGTACTTAAAAGCCTACCAAATCCACCTACCTGCCAAGGTTGGGTATAGCTAAACTGAATTTTCTTATAATCAAAATCACTCTCCAGAATATCTTTAACACCAGTGGTATAGGCCAAAAACAGGGTACTGTAATTGTCATTGATATTCTTTCTTTCTACCCCATTTCCAATAGTGCGTTTCCCTGGGGTATAGATCAATGTAGTATTGATATCAAATTGCTTCACCTCCGATGTAACCCCTGTTGGAGACGATAGGTCTACATAATCCAGATTAAACTTCTCTGGCAATGCGGAGCTTAGCGTTCTAAAACTACTTCCCACACCTACTCTTAGATTAGTAACCGGCTCCATTTCCAAATTAAACGTAGCTAGGTTAATATTGGTCAGCCTATCATTAGACCCTACCGTAAAAACCGATGAAGAAGCGATACTACGCCCTAATACGTCATTTGTAGCGGTTAGACTAAGCCCTAATTGCTCCACATCCCTTCGAGTGCCCCCGGAAATAATTAAACGACTTCCTTTATCCACCAAGAATTTTGCCGATATTCCATATTTAAACTTATCGTCCCCAAACCCATACGCCATATACCCTTCTAAACGCCAGGGGTCGTTCTGCCCAAAGTAAGTCCGCGCACCAGCCCTGAGTCGCACACCTTCTGCCTCATTGTATCCAAATACACTGAACACCTCACCCAGATCCAAGTTCCATTTATCAATCTCAACATATCCTGACCCCAATATACTTACCAAATTATAGTAGGACTTAAATTTGGGTACCGTTTTTAAAGTGTCCAATAATTTATAGATACCTCTTTCATCTTTATTTAAAGATTCTAAACGATTATTTTCCCAAAAGACATCCTCCCTATTTAAAACTAAGGGATCAAATGGATCTGTTTTGGTCTTATAAAAGTCTTTTGGTTTAGCTTCATTAAAACGGTAATTATCATAAACGGTAGTACGCTTCCCATATACCCCGCGAGACTCTTCCTTTTTAGAAAAACTGAAATCCGACAACATGTAGTCTCTTTTTAAAAGAAACACAGAATCGTTTACCACATCAAATTCCTGTTCTATATATATCTCCTTAACCCAGTTAATATTAGCACTCTTGGTTGCGGCTAGATTTATATTTTTAACCGCATAGGTGGTATCGTTTACCCAAAAATTCCCCTTAAAGGTTAGTTCATTTTTTCTTCTTGGATAGTAAACAATATTATAACACCATTTATTGTCAATATAAGCACTATCGGAAAGCACATAATTATAGGTATCCACACCTGTTTTAGACAAGGGACTTGTAAAACTCTTATCAAAAAATTTTAGGTAGTTGTTATAGATATCATAATCCGAATACAGATCCTCTACAAAGGCGATGATAGCTTGATTATTTTCGAAGCCCGAGTTTTTACTGCCCAAGACGTCCTCCTTAGCTAATTTAGAAATATTGTCACCATAGACCTTAGAAAAGGTTTCATCCAAAAATATGGGCAAATAAGTTTTCCCTGTTATTCTGGAAGTGTCCAAATCCTTAAATACAAATTCGAGTCCCTTAAACACCCTACTCTTCATCAGGGCGCTATCTATTGTATTTAAATCAAATTGTATCTTTTCGTACTTATCATATTGGTACTGTTCAAACATATACAATCCATTGTTTCGCTTTTTCGCCCAAATTTTCTTCAGAATATCTATAGCTGGATTGTTCTTTTTGTCCGTCTTCCCAAAATAAAGGACCACTTCATTGAGTTGCTCGCTGGCTTCCAGCATTACAACTTTCATATTAACAGTAGTCTTTGTGGTTAAGGGAATCTCCTGTGATTCAAACCCTATAAATGAAATTAGTAGTGTATCATGGGTTTTGCTAGATTCTATATAGAACCTACCGTCGTCATTGGTAATAGTTCCCTCACTAGAATTCTTAAACAATATATTAGCAAATGCCACAGGACTCCCGACTTCATCAATAACCACTCCCCCCACCTTAGTCTGGGAGAAGGCATATTGAAGCGTACCAAAAAGTAGGAGTAAAAGGAATGTTCTCATGGTCTTATTTGTAAAACCTGCCTAAATTTAACTTTTAGTATTAAAAGCACGAAAAATCGTAACCACCTACTTTATACTACTATAGGGTTTTAACATAAAAGCTTCGTTAACAGTAAGATAACGTTAACGAAGCTCAAAGAATTTTGTTTTGCTTTTTACTTGTACATCACCTTTTTAACAGCCTTAATCACATCTTCGTGATCTGGCAACCATTCTGCAAATAGTACTGGAGAATAGGGTGCTGGTGCGTCAGCAGTATTAATTTTGGCAATCGGCGCATCTAAGTAATCAAACGCATTTGCCTGGATATAATACGTAATTTCGGTTGCTACGTTGCCAAAAGGCCATGCTTCTTCCAAAATAACCAATCTGTTAGTTTTCTTTACCGAATTTAATATACACTCGTAATCCATAGGCTTAACTGTGCGCAAGTCTATTATCTCGATACTTATACCTTCTTTTGCCAATTCATCGGCAGCCTTATCTGCTTCTTTAATAATCTTTCCAAAAGAAACCACGGTTACATCTGTACCTTCTCTTCTTATATCAGCAACACCCAATGGGATAGTATATTCTCCTTCAGGAACTTCTCCCTTATCACCATACATCTGCTCAGATTCCATAAAAATAACAGGATCATTATCACGGATAGCAGATTTCAACAATCCTTTGGCATCCTTAGGATTAGAAGGAACCACTACTTTTAAACCAGGGCAATTTGCAAACCAGCTTTCAAAAGCTTGTGAATGCGTTGCCCCCAATTGACCCGCAGAACCTGTTGGCCCACGGAAAACAATAGGACAATTGAACTGTCCACCAGACATTTGCCTAATTTTAGCGGCATTGTTAATAATTTGATCTATTCCTACCAAGGAGAAGTTAAAGGTCATAAACTCAATAATAGGTCTATTACCGGTCATAGCAGAGCCTACACCCACTCCTGCAAAACCTAGTTCCGAAATAGGTGTGTCAATTACTCTTTCTGGACCAAACTCATCCAACATTCCTTTAGAAGCTTTATAGGCTCCATTATATTCCGCAACTTCCTCTCCCATTAAGTAAATGGACTCGTCCCTTCTCATTTCTTCGGACATTGCTTCCTGAATAGCTTCCCTAAACTGTATTGTTTTCATCTGTAAACTGGAATTCTTTTGTTAAATTCTAAAAGTGCAAGCAAAAATAGGAAATATTATATCAATACTAAGAGGTAAATAATTAAAAAAACCCCAAAAACATATTATGCATGCATAGTATTTTGAAATTTAATGAGTATCTTAGCTGTGATTCTAAAAAAAACGATTTAAAAAATATATTTATATGAAGATTTTAGTGTGCATCAGCAACGTTCCCGATACGACGTCTAAAATTAATTTCACCGAAGGCAATACCAAGTTTGATAGTAATGGTGTTCAATTTGTGATTAACCCCAATGATGAATTTGGTCTTACCAGAGCAATGTGGTTTAAAGAGAAGCAGGGCGCTACCGTGCATGTAGCCACTGTTGGCGGACCTGCCACAGAACCCACTATAAGAAAAGCACTGGCCATTGGTGCGGACGAAGCCATAAGGGTGAACGCGGACCCTTTGGACGGGTATTTTGTAGCGGAACAACTGGCTGCTATTGTTAAAGACGGTGGATACGATTTAGTCATTGCCGGAAGGGAATCCATAGATTACAATGGCGGGATGGTTCCTGGTATTCTTGCTACCTTATTAGGTATGAATTTTGTGAATTCCTGCATTAGCTTAGAAATTGAAGGAGAAAACGCTACAGCAGTAAGAGAAATTGATGGCGGAAAAGAAAAATTGACTACTACTCTTCCGTTAGTTATTGGAGGACAAAAAGGTTTGGTTTCTGAAAGCGACCTTAAGATTCCAAATATGAGAGGAATTATGATGGCAAGACAAAAAAAGCTAAATGTTGTAGAACCGGTGGATGCCCATAGTACAACAGAAGATGTTGCTTTTGACAAACCAGCCCCTAAAGGGAGTATCAAAATGGTAGATGCCGATAATTTGGACGAATTAATCAGCCTTTTGCACAACGAAGCCAAAGTAATCTAAGTAAAGGGACTACCAAATGGTTCTTTTCGAAAATCGATTTAAAAACAAAAATGATCAATTGCCCCTCTATTTTTTAATAAATGGTATAGCAACGATCTATAAATAACAAAACAACTATGTCAGTTTTAGTATATACGGAGTCCGAAAACGGAAAGTTTAAAAAAAACGCTGCTGAAGTAGCCTCTTATGCCTATGAGGTAGCCCAACAAATGAATACTACCGCCACCGCAATAGCCATCAATACTGGTGATTCAGAATCAATTGGCGACTACGGGATTTCCAAGGTTTTAAATGTCACGGATGAAAAGTTAAAAACTTTCAACGCCCAAGCCTACGCACATGTTCTTAAGCAAGCGGCAGAAAAAGAAGGCGCTAAAGTAATCATTTTGAGCTCCAGTACAGATGCCAAATATTTGGCTCCTATGGTAACGGCACTACTAAAAGGAGGGTATGTTCCAAATGTAGTAGCGGCACCAGACAGTATTTCCCCTTTTAAGGTGAAGCGCACCGTATTCAGCAACAAAGGTTTTGCCCATTCAAAACTTAAATCCGAGATCAAAGTTATTGGAGTTTCAAATAATTCATTTGGAAATAAGGAAAACAAGACTACTGCCAACGTAGCGGCTTTTAGCCCTTCTTTAGACGGAAATATATTTGGCACTACCTCTGTTGAAATAGACAAAGTAGCTGGTAAAGCTACTATTGCCGATGCAGATATTGTAGTTTCTGGCGGTCGCGGTCTTAAAGGCCCGGAGAATTGGGGTATGATTGAAGAACTAGCTGAAGTCCTAGGTGCAGCAACTGCGTGTTCCAAACCAGTTTCCGATCTTGGGTGGAGACCACATGGGGAACATGTAGGACAAACAGGAAAACCAGTAGCAACCAATTTATACATAGCCATAGGCATTTCTGGTGCTATTCAGCATTTGGCTGGGGTTAGCGCTTCTAAAGTAAAGGTGGTAATTAACTCCGACCCAGAAGCTCCATTTTTTAAGGCAGCGGACTACGGTGTTGTAGGCGATGCTTTTGAAGTAGTTCCCAAACTAATCGAAAAATTAAAGGAATTTAAGAGTCAAAGCACTTAATTTTTGTTAAATTGTGCCCCTAAAGGGCTGTGCAAGTCAACGTGGTCCTTCCAGTTATTTGTACAGCCTTTTTTAGTTTAAAAATACGTATGAGTTTAGTTAGATTAAAAATTAAGGGAATATCCTATAGCCAAACGCAAAATGGCGCATATGCCCTTATATTGAATGAAGTTGAAGGTGACCGAAAACTACCTATAGTTATTGGTGCGTTTGAAGCCCAATCCATCGCTATTGCTTTGGAAAAGGAAATTAAACCGCCTCGCCCCTTAACCCATGATCTTTTCAAAAATTTTGCAGACCGATTTGATATTGTTATCAAACAGGTAATTATCCATAAACTGGTAGATGGGGTCTTTTACTCCAGTATTATTTGTGAGCGGGACAAAATCGAGGAAATTATAGATGCAAGGACTAGCGACGCAATTGCTTTAGCGCTTCGGTTTAATGCACCTATTTTTACCTATAAGACCATCTTGGACAAGGCTGGTATTTTCCTTAAATTCTCTTCCAAGGAAAAGGATAAGGAAGAAACTGACGATAGTATCATGGTAGACGAGATCTTACAAGAGGGTGAAACAATTGAAATTAATCCAGGTTCCGCAGACATGTACAAAGAACTCAGTATGGAAGAATTGAATACAGAGCTAGACAAGGCCGTTGCCAGCGAGGATTACGAAAAGGCCGCAAAACTTAGGGATGAAATTTCCAAACGCAAATAAACATAATTCAAATCAAGTGCTGCTGGATGAAAAATAAGTTTTGGATTATTTTAATTTTATTGTTGATTACATTCCCTTCCGTAGCTCAAGAACTTAATGTTACCGCCAACGCTGCTTCCCCCGATATCATCCCCAATGAGGGAGTTTCTTTTTATAGTATCGGAAGAGGGGTTCTGGGCATGGCAGCATTACTATTTATCTCATACCTCTTTAGCGCCAATAGAAAAGCAATTAACTGGCGTACTGTAGGTATCGGTTTATTTATTCAGCTTCTCTTAGCCATTTTCATATTGATTGGCAACAGAATTGGATTTAATGCTTTTGGGTACAGGTTTGACCTAGGTTTTGTATCAAAAATCTTTGAATTTGGAGGACAGCTCTTTGTAAGCGTACTAGATTACACCCGAGCTGGCAGTAAGTTTCTCTTTGAGGGCTTGGTAATTGATATGGACACTTTCGGTTTTATATTTGCCTTTCAAGTTCTGCCTACTATTATATTCTTTTCGGCACTCACCTCTCTACTTTTCTATTTAGGGGTCATTCAGAAGGTGGTTAAGGCCTTGGCATGGTTATTATCTAAATCTATGGGTATTTCTGGAGCGGAGAGCCTTAGTGTAGCTGGGAATATTTTCCTTGGACAAACCGAAGCCCCTCTATTGATCAAAGCTTACTTAGAAAAAATGAGCCGCTCAGAAATCCTTTTGGTAATGATTGGCGGAATGGCAACGGTGGCCGGAGCAGTATTGGCAGCCTACATTGGCTTCCTAGGCGGTGACGACCCTTTATTGCGACTTCAGTTTGCCAAACACTTATTAGCAGCATCGGTGATGGCAGCACCAGGAGCCATAGTCGTCTCAAAAATATTATATCCTCAAATAGAAGCGGTAAATACTGAAGTACATGTATCTACATCAAAAATTGGATCCAATATTCTTGATTCTATAGCTAACGGTACCACCGAAGGTCTTAAACTTGCAGTAAATGTGGGTGCCATGCTTCTTGTTTTTGTAGCATTCATCGCTATGATCAATGGGATATTAAACTGGACCGGAGATGTGACTAATTTAAACTCATGGATTGCAGCGAGCTCCCCTTATCAAAAGTTATCGTTAGAAGCTCTTTTAGGGACAATATTTGCCCCTTTAATGTGGCTTATAGGTGTAGAATCTACGGATATGATGTTGATGGGCCAATTATTGGGAATTAAGTTAGCTGCCAGTGAATTTGTAGGCTATATACAATTAGCAGGACTAAAAGATGTTGCCAATGCCACACATTTCACATACAACAAGTCGATTATCATGGCTACTTATATGCTATGTGGATTTGCTAATTTTGCCTCAATAGGAATACAAATAGGTGGTATAGGCTCCTTGGCCCCTGGGCAACGCAAAACCCTTTCCGAGTTTGGAATGAAAGCCGTATTAGGTGGATCTTTAGCATCCCTACTTTCCGCAGCTATTGCAGGTATGATTCTTGGCTAGATAATAACGTTTATGAATTCTTGGAAATAAAAGGTAAACGCTAGACAAATACTAGTTACACCTTAATTAATTGGAGTTCATTAAGTGACCACCAGGAATCTCACATATTTTCATTAAACAATTGAGATATGTTTTAGCATCAACATTATATACTCATTTTAGTCGTTCTTTCCCCAATAGCAATTATCTTTATATATAATCATTAGGAAATGAAAGAGAAGGAAACGATAATTGTAGTAGGGGGTGGCTTTGCAGGCCTAGAATTTGTAAAACGACTAGGGAATTCTAGTAAATATGAATTAATTCTCGTGGATTGCAATAACTATAATTTTTTTCCACCACTAATTTATCAGGTATCTACAGGCTTTATGGAACCTTCTGCTATCAGCTATCCTTTTCGTAAAATTTTAAGGGATAAAAAAAATGTTCACTTTAGACTTGGCGCACTTAAAGAGGTTGTACCCTCAGAAAATAAAATTATACTTAACAATGGCATTTTAAGGTATGATATATTGGTAATGGCGACAGGAGCAGAAACTAACTTTTTTGGCAACAAGAATATTGAGAAAAAGAGTTTGCCAATGAAAACAATTAGTGATGCCCTTTCCCTTAGGAATGTGATCCTTACCAGATTAGATCGCGCCACCCGTTTAAAAGACACACAGGAACGCAAAAAACTTCTAACTTTCGTAGTTGCCGGTGCCGGACCTACAGGAGTTGAACTCTCTGGGATTTTAGCAGAAATGAGATCTTTTATAATTACAAAGGATTATCCTGAATTAAGCATAGAAGATCTTGGTGACATTTATGTAATAGATGGTCTGGATGCAGTTTTGGCTCCAATGTCTAAACAATCACAAACCTATACCCATAAACAACTTAGTAAACTAAACGTAAAAATTAAGCTTAACACTTTGGTCAAGGATTTTAAGGATGAAACCGTATACCTATCAGACGGTACACAAATTCCTACCAAAAACTTAATCTGGGCCGCAGGTGTATCTGCAAAGATTTTCAAGGGTTTTACCAAGGAAAGCTATGGTCACGGAAAACGCTTAAAGACAAATGCTTTTAATTTAGTTAGTGGCTACGAGAATATATACGCCTTGGGAGATAGCGCCTTGGTCTCTGGAGATAAGAATTTTCCGGAAGGACACCCTCAACTTGCCCAACCAGCTCTTCAACAGGCTAAAAACTTAGCCCACAACCTTAATCTGGACACCCAGGATTGGAAACCTTTTTCCTATAATGACAAAGGCTCTTTAGCAATTATTGGAAGAAATAAGGCGGTAATGGATTCTCCTAAACACAAATATCATCTAAACGGATTTATCGCTTGGTTTATTTGGATATTCGTTCATATAATGGGCCTGGTCAATTTTAAGAACAAAGTACGCACCCTCTATAATTGGATCGGATATTACATTTATAAGGATCAATCCTTTAGAATGATCATTAAACCCAGTGATAGGGATTCCTAATTCCATTAAGTCAATTACATGAAGCCAAACTTGTGTGGTATTATATTAAAACTACTCATCACATTCGGAACTCAGGGCTGGAGCATTCAAATGCTACAATCACACAATATGCTTTAACCATTCCGTTAATAATTTATGATAACTTAAGGGAATCATAATCTCCCATATGAGCAGATTTCATTAATTTGCGGCGTGTAGCCAAAAGACACAAACATAGGTTTTCTGATGGCTCCTTAAAGCATAATTAGGATAGGAATATGAAACAGTACCACGATTTACTTAAACATGTTTTGGATAATGGGACCCAAAAAGGGGATCGCACAGGAACAGGCACAAAAAGCGTGTTTGGATATCAGATGCGGTTCAATTTAGCTGAAGGTTTTCCCCTGATTACCACTAAAAAATTACATCTAAAATCCATTGTACATGAACTACTATGGTTTTTAAAAGGAGACACAAATATTTCCTATTTACAGGAAAATGGGGTACGGATCTGGAATGAGTGGGCTGATGAAGATGGGAATTTAGGTCCTGTTTATGGTTACCAATGGCGAAATTGGAATGGAGAAGAAATAGATCAGATAAAAGAAATTGTCCACTCCCTCAAAAACAATCCAAATAGCAGACGCATGTTAGTTTCTGCATGGAACCCTAGTGTATTGCCAGATACCAATGTTACCTTTTCAGAAAATGTGGCCAACGGAAAAGTCGCGCTCCCTCCATGCCATGCATTTTTTCAATTTTATGTAGCAGACGGAAAATTATCTTGCCAGTTATATCAGCGCAGTGCCGACATATTTTTAGGAGTTCCTTTCAATATTGCTTCCTACGCTTTGTTTACATTAATGCTAGCCCAGGTATGTGATCTAGAGCCAGGGGAATTTATTCACACCTTTGGAGACGCACATATTTACAACAACCACATGGAACAGGTGGAGCTTCAACTAAAACGTACTCCAAATCCACTTCCAAAAATGGTACTTAACCCAGAAGTAAAAGATATTTTTGATTTTAAATTTGAGGATTTCACTCTAGAAGATTACGATCCTTACCCTCATATAAAAGGCGCCGTAGCTGTATAGAACTACGAATTAAAAATACCTTTTTCAAGCAAAATGGGTCATTATCAATTTAACGGATAATGACCCATTTTTTGTTGATTTGAGTTAATACATTTACCTATAGGTTAATTTTGTATGCTAATTATTGCGTAATTTTAGTGGACTAACAGTAACAATATGTTTTAGTTATCATTATGGATATCACTGCTTTTTTCCTACAAACAAGGACCCATACAAAAAATTTGTGCAAACCTTTAGAAATTGAGGATTATGTAGTACAACCCATCGTTGATGTCTCCCCTCCAAAATGGCACTTAGGCCATACCACCTGGTTTTTTGAGGAGTTTATCTTAAAAAAGCACTTAATAGACTATACCGTTTTTGACCCTAATTTTTCCTATATTTTTAACAGCTATTATGAAAGTATAGGCAAACGAGTGGTAAGGGCAGATCGTGGCAATCTATCTAGGCCTTCCGTAAACAAGGTATATGAATATCGTGAATTTGTCACTTTACATATGGAGGCGCTTTTAAACAATAACCCAAGTAAGGAAATAGTACAGCTTACCGAAATAGGAATTCACCACGAAAAACAACATCAAGAATTATTACTTACCGATATAAAATACATATTGGGCAACAACCCCTTGCTCCCAATCTACGACGCTTCGTTTAAGGAACATAGCACTGAAGACCATAAACAAGAATGGCTATCTCTCCCAGAAGGAATTTATGAAATTGGTCACTTGGGTGAAGAATTCTGCTATGACAATGAGTTGGGAAGGCATAAAGTTTATCTATCACCATATTCAATATCCAACAAGCTGGTTACCAATCAGGAATATTTGGAATTTATTAATGATGGTGGGTATGAAAGATTTGATCTTTGGCATTCGGAAGGTTGGGAATGGATAAAAACCAACAAGATAGAATCACCTTTGCATTGGCATCAGATTAATGGTGAGTGGCACCATTACACTTTAGGAGGCTTAAATAAATTGGAGCGAGAGCATCCAGTGACCCATATCTCATATTTTGAGGCTTTTGCCTTTGCACAATGGAAGGGCTGTAGATTACCCACCGAATTTGAATGGGAAATAGCAGCCCCGAAATTTAAATGGGGAGCGCGATGGGAATGGACAGAAAGCGCATACCTCCCCTATCCCCAATATAAAAAGGCTGATGGAGCGCTAGGGGAATACAATGGTAAATTTATGGTAAACCAAAAAGTTCTAAGAGGCAGTTCTGTTGCTACACCTAATTACCACGCAAGAATTACCTATCGCAATTTCTTCCAGACCAATCTCAGGTGGCAATATACAGGAATAAGATTAGCCCAATAAACTAACCAAAATTAACTTAAACTACCCATTTATGGAAGCAGATACCTTAACCAAAATTCAAGCTCAATTTGCTCACGATGTACATGAAGGACTCACGGCCTCCCCAAAACATTTGGCCTCAAAATATATCTACGACCATAAAGGAGACCTGCTATTTGAGCAGATTATGAATCTTCCTGAATATTATTTAACCGAATGTGAGTTAGCTATACTGAAAAATAACAGGAAAGAGATTGCCAACCTATTCTTACAAAATACCGCCTCCTTAAACTTAGTAGAACTCGGGGCTGGAAACGGAAAAAAGACAAAGATACTTTTGGAGCAACTCCAAAAACAAAGTCCCAACTTTCGCTATGTCCCTATAGATATTAGTGGCAATGCACTACTCCAACTAAAAAACTCCCTATCCATAGAATTTCCAAGTCTTACTGTAACCCCTAAGCAGGGCACCTATTTTAATATGCTGGAAACCATTGAATCTTCTGAATCCGTAAAGAATGTAATTCTTTTTTTAGGTTCTAATATTGGAAATCTATCCCACAGCCAAGCTATTACCTTTTTATCCCAACTGGCCTCAGGAATGCACAGTAATGATATGATCTTTGTTGGCTGTGACCAGAAAAAAAACCCCCAGACCATATTAAATGCGTATAATGATCCAAAGGGTGTCACAGAAGCATTTAATAAAAATCTACTACACCGTATCAATAGTGAATTAAATGCAAACTTTATTCTAGACAACTTTTTACATTGGGAGTCTTACAACCCACAGAGTGGGACTGCAAAAAGCTTTTTAGTCTCTAAAATTAACCAGAAGGTGCAGATTGCCGCTTTAGACCTTGAGGTTGATTTTAAAGCTTGGGAAACCATTCATACAGAGATATCGCAAAAGTACGATGATGGGCTAATATCTGATTTAGTCAAAGCCGCAGGATTACAGATTACTGCTCAATTCTCGGATAAGAAGAATTATTTTAAAAACTACATCCTTACTAAGGCAACATCCTTTGATTGAAACGTGTTTGCGTTTCGGATGGAGAAGCGCATTTTATGTAAAAAGCATTAAATTTAGACGTCCTCCAACTTTACTAGCTTATAAGGACGGCAGAGCATCTCCTACTATACCTAGATCTGGAATGGGGGGGAAATTCCAGCATTTTAGGTTATTCCTGCTACTAGTCATTCATGACCTTAACGATAATATATTGTACTATTTTCGGTGAATTACACCTTTAATACTGAATTCTCAGCACCTGCGTAATCATTCCACTGCAAACCATCTCCTTCCAACTCATTTACAAATTCACCATCTATAAGATACTTAAACTCATACGAATGATCTTTAGGAAAATTAAGGGTTCCTTTAAAAGTGCCGTTCTTCAACTTCTTTAAAGCACTCCCTTTAGGATCCCAATTATTAAAATCACCTACAACAGCTACTTTTTTCGCTTCTTTAGCCTCCACTGAAAATGTAACTTTACAAACTGGTTTACTCTTTAAATATTGTTTTGAAATTGCCATAATTCTCGTATTTAATTTTTTACAAACTTACATTATTAAATGCCTCATTAACAATGATCAATGTCATTTTGCCAATTTCATAAAAATTGAATAACTACAGTACACACATCTTTAAATTAAGAAGCCCAATTTCATAATACAATGATTAATCATCTTTATTTTAGGATTTTTATAATGCTATCTATTTCATTTTCCGTATTATAGAAATGAAAAGAGAGTCTAATACCACTACCCCGTTGTGCAAGGAGCACTTTGTTCTGCATTAATTTTGTATATCCCTTCTCGCCCACCGCGATATTAAATATTGTACTATGGTCCTTTCTCTTTATAACACAGGGTTCTAAAAGCCCCAAGTTGCCAAATTCAGTTAGGGCCATAACGGAGAGCTTTTTTATCTGTTCTTCTATCACTTCCATCCCTATGCTGGTAAGAAACTTCAAAGAATAATTGAGACTTCCAAAAGACAAACTATCCAAGTGTCCAGGCTCAAATCTATTCGAAAATGAAATTCCATCCCTACCTCCTAAATCCCCCTTAGCAGCATTAAATCCAATAGCAGCACATTTAAAGCGATGTACTACCTCATCCGAAAACAGCATAAAGCCGTTCCCATGTCCTCCCAACATCCATTTATAGCCACTTGCTCCAAGTACATCTATTCCTGAGCGATCAAAATTAAAATTTTCAGTGCCACAGAATTGAGTACCATCCGCTATAATGATAAGGTCTGGAAATTCTTTTTTTAGTGATTTAAGGAACTCAATATCTATTTTGATCCCATTTAACCATTGCACCAGACTTAAGGCAAGTATTGTAATCTTTTCCGACTTTATTTTTTCAAAAATTTGATTTTCTATATCCTCCGAAAGATCTACAAAGTTAATCTTTAGATTTCTAGACTCAAATGGCCAATTTACCGAAGGATAATCTCCTTCTAACAACAACACGTTTTCCTTATCCCCTATCCCTTCCAACAATAGATTTATACCAATGGAAAAATTAGGTACCAACGCGACATTCTCTTTTTTACAGCTGAAAAATTCCGACACGGTAATTCTAGTCTCTGATATTATTTTGCCTTGCTTGGAGCCTAGCTTTCTGCCTCCGATCAGCACATCCAAATCGTGTTCTTGCCTCCAATCCAACAACCCTTCGTACAGCAATCCCGCGGTAGCCGTATCTGCATAAATATATTGACTTAAGACAGGAAATTGTTTAATGATGTTTTTCATAATCTTATTGATGAAGATTTGTATTTTGGTATCTTTACCCTAAAGATACTTATTAGGATGTTTACCAGAAATAAAAATAAGTCTAAAATAGATTTGGAGCACCACCAAATGCTGGAAGATGCCCAGACTAGGATAAAACAAAAAAAACGATTGTTTTCCCATTTCGTCATCTTTTTTATAGGCAGTATTTTTATGATCGTAATCAATAAAATCCTTGGCTATGGTAAAACGCATGACTGGTTTATCTGGGTCATTCTTGCCTGGTTCTTTCTATTTATCATCCATGCCTTTAACGTATTTATAACCTCTAAATTTATGGGCCCTGAATGGGAAAGGTCACAAAGAGAAAAATTGGTTTTAAAACAAAAACAGAAGATTGCCCAATTACAAAAAGAAATAGAAACGGACTTCCCACTGTCCCGTATCAATAAAAGTAAAGAGTAATGCAGATTATATCAATGATTGCCGCAGCAGGGGAAAATAATGCCTTAGGAAAAGACAACGACCTTTTATGGCATTTGCCAGATGACTTTAAGTATTTTAAAAAGCGAACCTCTGGCCATACGATTATAATGGGAAGAAAAACTTTTGAAAGCTTCCCAAAACCCTTACCAAATCGCGTACATATTGTCATTACTAGGGACCCAGACTATCAAATTCCCTATGCAGATTGTATTGTAGTTCATTCTCTGGAAGAAGCCTTAGATCTGGTGAAAGATGATTCCTTGGCTTTTATTATTGGAGGTGGGGAAATTTATCGACTTGGATTAAAGCATGCCAATCAATTGGAATTGACTCGCGTTCATGAGCGTTTTGAGGCAGATACATTTTTTCCCAATTTTGACGAGAAAGATTGGATGCTTATAAAAGAGGAATTCCATCCGAAAGATGAACGGCACGACTATGACTTCACCTATCTAACCTACATAAGGAAGCTTTAGGGTATGGTTCCATTGAAGCTATAAGTTAAAGTGCAGCCGACTCGGTAAAGCGATTGCAAAGCGAGGATAGCGAAATCTCTGAACGACAAGGCTACAATTACAAAATACAGTTATCGTTAAAACTCTAAAAAGGAGACTTCAAAAGGTACACCTGCATCTTTTATAAAGCCCTCTAAAACGGATACCTCTTTATTGGTGAAAAATTGAAATTCTCCTTTGGATGTTGGAGGGGCATTTATATTATATTTTTCTAAAATATTTTTAGTTTGCTTGGCGACTCCCTCTCCAGAATCGATAATCTTAACATTATCGGGTAATATATCCGTAAGCAATGGAATTAAATACGGGTAATGTGTGCATCCCAACACCAGTTGATCAATACCCTCTTTTACCATATGAGACAAATAACGCTCTAAAAGCGCCTTTGTTTTCATGGTATTAAGCTCCCCGTTTTCTATTAATTCAACCAGACCAGTACCTTTTTGCTCCATTATCTGTATACCATTGGCATGACTAATGGAGGTACTATGAAAAAGACTGCTAGACAGGGTGCCTTTTGTAGCCAAGACCCCAATCTTTTTCGACTTCGAATTAAGGGCTGCAGTTTTTATAGCTGGTTCTATTCCAATAAACGGTAATTCATACTTTTCCCGGAGTTCTTTAATGGCATTGGTAGTGGCTGTATTGCAGGCTACCACAATTAGTTTACATCCTTTACTGATAAGAAATTCTACATTCTTAATGCTTAGTCGCAGAATCTCTTCCTGTGATTTTTCACCATAAGGGGCATTTTTACTATCCGCTAAATAGATGGTGGATTCTTGGGGCAACAACCTATTTATCTCACGCCATATAGAAGTGCCTCCAATACCAGAATCAAAAATACCTATAGGACCTTTACTCATTCAACGAAATTTAAGTCCTAAAGTTACATTATTATTGCTTTTCCCAAAATGATGTTACTATTAATCGGATTCCAAGAAGTTAGTTTTTGCTGTTAGAATAGGCAACAATCCGTAATGGGCAACTTTTGAAAGTGCGAATAATGAATAAAAAAAGAGCTACGCGACTGCATAGCTCTTTTTAAAATATTATAACGTTATTTTTTAGAAACCTAATTGCTTCTTAACTGCGGGTAAAAGGTCTTTTCCTTTCGCTACAATAAGTCCGCCACCTTGGGTAGCATCAATTACGTATTCTATTCCTTGAGCAGCCGCAACGGCCTCAATAGCTTTTTTAGCTTTTTCTGTAATAGGACCTAAAAGTTCTGCTTGTTTCTTTTGTAATTCTTGCTGAGCAGTTTGTTGTGCCTCTCCAATGTTCTTTTCGAATCCTTGCAATTCTAATGCTCTCTTCTGGTTTTCTTCATCAGATTTAGAAGCAGATTCATTCTGATATTGCGTGTACTTGTTTCTGAGCTCGGTCATAGAACTTTCAATATCGGCCCTATATGTTTCGGATAGTTTTTTAAGTTCCGCATCTGCCGCTTTCATCTCTGGCATAGAAGATAGTAATTCCTGAACGTCTATGTGTGCAATCTTAGCTTGGGCGTTTACAAACCCAGTTGCTGCTACGAACAAAACTATGGCTACCGCAATTTTCTTTATTTGTTTCATGTTTCTCATTAATGTTTGAATGTTAATTTTAAATTTAGTTATATATAATGATTGTAATTATTCCTAATACTAACTTCCTGTTTCCTCGTCATCCTTTTTGCCACTTCTTTTTTCTCCTTCTTTCTGTCTCTTTGCTTCTCTTTCTTCTAACAGTTGTTTTCTTCTGGCCTCATACGCTTTCTTCCGCTCTTCTCTAATCCTTAACTGCTCAGCTCTTCTTTCATCAGCAGTTTTATTCCTTGCTTCCTCTGCCTGTTTAGCTCGCTCCTGACGATCCAATAGCGCGCCACTAACCTCCTCTTCTTCATCCTCAAAATCATTAAAATCTGTTCTGGAATCCTTCTTTTCTGGAGCGCTTATTTTTCTCGTTCTAGAGATACCTCTCAATACTAAGTCGCTAATATCGTGCCTTTTTTCTGAATACAACATTACAACATCTGCAGATTTATCAAAAATAAAATCATATTTTTTATTGGCACCTATTTTCTGCACCTCATTAAAAACCTGATCTTGTATTGGCTGAATCAATCTTCTTTTTTGCAAGACTAGGTCACCTGATGGGCCAAATCTATTTTGTTGGTATTCCAACATCTCCTTTTCCAGGATCTGTATTTCTTCTTCACGCTCCGCAATTAGTTCTGCAGTCAGAAGCACCTTCTCTGCCATTAGGTCCTTCTTCATCTGCTCAATTTCGGACTTCTCCTTCTCCAACTCCTGCTTCCAGCGCTGTACTCTATTAGCCAATTGCTCGTTAGCCTCTCTATACTCATCAACATTCTCAAGTATATATTCCATATCCACATACCCTATCCTAACTCCTCTTTGAGCAGTAAGATTAGCCGTGGTTAAGGCTATAAAAAGGACTACAAGTAATTTTCCGTTTATCTTCATAATATCTTCGTTTTATATTATAGAAAATATCGTGCCAAAAATAATGTTTCATTCTTAAACGCACAGTACACTGTATAAAACTGCAAAATAATTTTATCAATTAAAACTGTTGTCCAATAATAAAGTGGGTTTGCCATCCGCTAGGCCCAACGGAGTTTGGGTTATAATCTTTATCAAATCCATATCCAAAATCAATTCCTAGAAGTCCAAATGCAGGCATAAAGATTCGCAGTCCCACTCCGGCCGATCTTTTTATTTCAAACGGGTTAAAGCTCTGAAAATTGTTGAAAGCATTACCAGCTTCCAAAAATGCCAGTCCATATATAGATGCAGAAGGCTTAAGTGTAAGTGGGTATCTAAGCTCTAAGGAGTACTTATTATAAACCACTCCACCATCTTGTATCTGTTGTCCAGAAACAGGATCTACACTATAGGGTGTTAAGGACTGATTTTCATATCCCCTTAACTGGACCACATCCCTGCCATCCAAGGTATAGGTTCCCAATCCGTCTCCTCCAACATAAAATCGTTCAAACGGTACCTTTCCCACCTTTTCGTTATAGCTACCCAAAAATCCAAATTCGGCATTGGTTCTAAGTACTAATTTATCTACTAGGGTAGTATACCAGTCTCCTTTAAAGTTAACCTTGTAAAATTCTAACCATTTAAATCGCTCTTGATCTATGCGTTCTATTTCTGCGTTGTTCTTTTCAGCAACGGCCACCTCAAGATCAGAATTCAACTTATCATAGTCCTTATTATTGAATAAAGAAAATGGTGGTGTAAATTTAGCTGTTATCTCAAAGTTAGATCCAGATCTAGGGAAAATACGCCCTCCCCCGGTAGCATTCCTAGCAATCCCTAAACTATATGCTATGGAATTGGACTGTCCGTTACCAAAATTGAAAAGACCTAAGTTATAATTTTTAAAATCGTACAACTGATACCCTACGGAGTGCGAAATGGTAAAGAAATCATCTGGCCATTGCACCCTTTTTGCTAATCCAGCAGATATTCCAGTAATAGAGAATGTTCTGTTTTTATCTGGTCTTCTACTTACGTAAGGGTTGTAATAAAATTGTTGTGTTCTAGAGAGGGACATATTAAAACGAACCGGTTTCTTACCCCCCAACCAAGGCTCAGAAAAGTTAAGGCTATACACCCTATAGGTTCTACTGGCCTGCAAACGCAAGGCAAATGTTTGTCCATCTCCCATAGGAACCGGCTTATAGGCCTCTCCATTAAATAAATTCTTAACAGAGAAGTTGCTAAAGGATAGTCCAAGGGTACCAATAAATCCACCACCCCCGTAGCCTCCTTGCAATTCTATTTGGCTAGAACCAGATTCTACTAAACTATAGGCAAGATCTACTGTTCCCTCATTAGGATTAGGGTTTTGTATATCCGGCTTAATTTGTTCGGCATCAAAGAAACCTAACTGACCTAATTCCCTAATACTTCTTATGATGTCTGATTTATTATAGCGTTGTCCTGGTCTGGTACGCAATTCCCTAAAGATCACGTGATCATTAGTCTTGTCGTTCCCTACTACAGTTACGTGGTTAAGAAAAGTCTCTTTCCCCTCAATGATCCTGATCTCAAAATCGATGGTATCATTTTCAGCAGACATTTCTACTGGATTAATACTAGAAAATAAATATCCGTTATTTTGATAGAGGTTGGTAAGGTCATTAGCATCCGGATCGGAAGCATCCGCTATACGCTTTCTTAAAAGTACTCCATTATAAGTATCCCCTTTCTTCAGTCCCAAGACACTAGCCATTTGGCGATCAGAATACACGGTATTACCAACAAAATTTATATCCCCAAAGTAGTATTTATCTCCTTCTTCCACTTTTATTTTCAGGTCGATAAGCTTATCTCCTGTCCTAACAAAAGTATCCGAAACCACTCTGGCATCCCTAAATCCTTTTTCGGCATATTTATCTACCAAAGAAACTAGGTCTTCCTTATAATCTTCCTCTATGTATTTAGATTTTTTCCAAAAACGATAGAATTTTTTCTTCTTCGTATTCTTTAAGGCTTTTCTCAGCTGCTTATCGGACAACTGTTCGTTTCCTTCAAAAACAATATCATTGATCTTTACCTTTTCACCTTGTTTAATATTGATCACCATACTCTGGGTATTGGTATCCACAGTATCTTTTGCCGTAGCAATATTTACGGTGGCATTGAGATAGCCCTTCTTTTTATATTTGTTTTGAAGGTAATTTTTGGTGTTGGCAATTAAGCTCTCGGTGATTTTCTTGCCTTTTTTAAGATCTGCGTCTTTAAGAATTTCAGGAACCTTTTTAGGCTTAACTCCATAGACGGTGACATCTGTAAGTGTGGGTCGCTCAATAATGTTTAGTTCTAGGTATACATTTTCACCCTCTATATTAGTGATATAAAAGCTAATGTCTGTAAAAAGCTCTAGCCCCCATAATTTATTGATAACCGCACTGATTTCGTCCCCAGGAACCGTAATAGGTTGCCCTATCCTTAGTCCGGTATAGGTCTTAACCGTCTGCTCGTTATAGCTTTGAAGACCGGTAACCTCCAAACCGGCAAGAGTGTATTGTTTCCCATCCTCATAGGAGGGGTCCTGTGCGTAGTTTATGGATGTAAAAAAAAAGAAGGTAAGTGCAGTAAAAAAGTGTAGGGTCATGATTCTTCCCATGCCTCTAGATAAGTTGTTCGCTTGTTTTTCCAAATCGTCGTTCTCTGTTCTGGTAATTTTTAATGGCTTCCAATAAATGATGCTCCGTAAAATCGGGCCAAAATACATCAATAAAATATAATTCCGCATATGCAATCTGCCAAAGTAGAAAATTACTGATCCTTTGCTCACCACTAGTGCGAATTAGGAGATCTACATCTGGTAAATTATGCGTGTAAAGATGGTTATTTATAATGGTTTCATCAATATTTTCAGGAATAATTATATTATTTTTAACTTTGGCTGCAATCTGCTGAACGGCATGCTTTAATTCTTCCCGAGCACCATAACTTAACGCCAAGGTTAAGACCATTCCGGTATTTTCCCCGGTTTTATCCATCACATCCAATAATTCCCTATGGGCTCTTTTGGGCAAGGTGCTAATATTACCAATAGTATTTAACCTAATATTATTCTTGTTAAGCGTTACCAATTCTTTTTTTAACGAAGATACCAATAGACGCATTAGGGTATCCACTTCCAATTTGGGTCTGTTCCAATTTTCGGTGGAAAAAGTATAAAGGGTAAGAAACTCAATCCCCATTTTTGCACAATCCTCCACAGTTCTTCTTACAGTCTTCACACCATGCTCATGGCCAAAAACTCGAAGTTTACCCTGCTTTTTGGCCCATCTCCCATTACCATCCATGATGATGGCAATATGCTTGGGCAATTGTTTTTTGTTTCCTGTAGTGATATCCATATATGTATTATCGGAAGGAATCCTGACATGGTTTTCGGCCAAAGGTATACGTAAGTGTTATACCTGAAAAAACATACCAATCATCACTTAAACTATTTCCAAATTTAAAGTCTTGAAAATTAGAGCCGGAAGGATTACTAGCATCTAGATTATCCGTAAAGGTATATCTAGCCCCAATCTCTGCCCCCGCAATCAAAAACTGATTCAACCTGAGTTTTGCACCTACCGTCATCGGAATCGCAAAAGCTCCGTCTTTCTGACCAGCATCCTGTAGGTGCCCTAAATCATCAAAATAATGATATCCATATCTAAAATAAGTGACCCCTGTATATAGATAAGGTGTAAATGCCGGACCTAACCTATGTAAATTATACTCTACAAAATTAAATTCTAGTCCTGCAGATACCTCAAGTACGTTGTTATCCATCTTATAGCCCCTATCCATCCTGGACGACATATTCGATTTGGAATCATCGGCAGTAAATTCACCATAAATTATACTTCCCCGCCAAGCGTACCGTTGACTCACATTCCATTTAAAAATTCCGCCAAAAGCGGGCCCCGAAGGCATTATAAAATTAGTCCTTCCCACATCACCAATATTATTAGCTCCACCCGCAAACAACCCCACTTCATAAGTTTGGCCATTTACTCCGGAATATACTAACGCAAGAAGTACTGCAAGAAAAAACCTCATTATTTTAAAAGTTTGCAAATATAACCAATTCAATCACTATGCCCGATTTTTTATTATATTCTTGTTCTATCCTGATAAACAGGTTTCGCACTTTATTATTGTGCTACCAACAAAGAATCAATTACGCTTATCTTCCCCCCACAACAATTTATTCCTCAAAGTTTTCAGAAAACTCTCTGAGGTATATTCTATCATTTTTATTGTAAAGGGAGCCTTTCGAACCAAAATCTCCTTTCCGTTGGCCACTGCGGCGATGCGGGAATCCAAGGAAACTAAATGACTTTCTGCCCTACCTGATACCTTAAGTCGTATAACCGTATCATCAGAAATAACCAAAGGTCTGGCGTTAAGATTATGGGGCGCAATTGGAGTTAAAATAAAAGATTTAACCGTGGGCGCCATTACAGGACCACCACAGCTTAAAGAATATCCAGTAGAACCAGTTGGGGTAGACACTATAAACCCATCTGCCCAATACGAAGTTAAATACTCATCATTAAGATAGGTCTCTATGGTTATCATGGAAGTAGTATCCTTTCTACTTACCGTAATTTCGTTCAAGGCAAAATTCAATTCTTTAAATTCTGGAATATCGGAAGACTCGGCAATTTCTACCAAGCTCCTCTCCTCAATAGTATATGCCCCCGCAACAAACTCACGCACCACCTTTCTAACATCTTCCTTCTTAAAGGTAGACAAAAAACCAAGGCGACCCGTATTGACACCTACTATAGGAATATCTAAATCCCTTACATAAGTGGTAGCCCTTAAAATAGTACCATCTCCACCAAAGCTAATGAACATATCAAAACTTCGGTCTAACCCCTCCGAATTTGTAAAAGTGGCATATTCTCCCACTTTCCCACGCAATCTTATAAAGTGATAGTATTCTTTCTCGAAATAAATCTCTGCATTTTCATTTTGTAGCTCTTCAATAAGCTGCAAAACATATTCTACTGCAGTCTCTTGGTAAGCAATTCCATAAATGGCTACCTTCATAACTATTATACGTTAAGGTATTTATCCAAGTAATCGGATCTTTCTTTTAAGTCCTCCAAAAATTGATCATCGTCATTACCATATAGAATGGTATAATTGTAACGCCTAAAAGATTGTATCACTTCATTAAGATGCGTTGCACCAATTTTTATGGTTATCTGTATAACATCATTCCTACTATCAGTAATAAAGGCTCCAATTAGCTTTAGATTATTACTCTCCACAATCTGTGCAATTTCACTAAAAGAATAATCTTTAATTCCTTTGGCAAGCACTAAAATACCTCCTGGCTCAGTAAAAAAGGGGGTGTCAATAAATAGATTTACCACATCAATCAAATCATAATGACCTACCACCTTACCTTCATTATTTACTATTGGCAATACATTGGCTTCATTTTTAGAGAATAATTCCAACACATCTAACCAAGAAGCCTCGGGTCTCGCAAAAAAAGTAGCGAGTTGACACCTATATTCCTCAATTATCTTATCTGCTCCATAATTATCTACGTCATTTTTCTCCAGCATTCCTATATACAATCCATCATCCTCTACCGCCACATGCGAATAGGCAGTCTGATTAAAGTACTGGATCACCTCTTTTAAAGAGTCCGTCACTTTAAAAACAGGAACTGTTGTTAATATACTGTCTTGGATTTGCATGACTTTGTTTTCTATTATAACGCAAATTACTAATAAAATATTCTTAGCACCAAAATTGGAACAAGTATTATCGCTTAAGAAACTGACTTAACTCTTATTTAGTATTGACTGCGTCCTATTATTAACTGGCCTGGTAATCTACTTGCTACACGTAGCCCAAAATGCAACAACTACTATTGAACGAGATAAATTCTTTCCCTATATAAATTACAAAAGGCATGCCTAATTTGTACTTTTGTCATTTAAACTTACAAGAAAGATATGACAAAGCTTAGCGTTAACGTAAATAAAATTGCAACAATTAGGAATTCTAGAGGAGGAAATGTCCCCAACCTAGTAAAAGCAGCCCAGGATATTGAAGAATTTGGCGCACAAGGAATAACTATACACCCAAGACCAGATGAAAGACATATCACTTATCAAGATGCCAGGGATCTAAAAAAGGTGGTAACAACAGAATTCAATATTGAAGGTAATCCTATTCCCAAATTTATTGAACTGGTCCTAGAAGTGAAACCCACCCAAGTTACTTTGGTACCAGATGGCGTAGACGCCATCACCTCCAATGAAGGATGGGATACCATAAAACACAAAGACTTCCTTAAAGAAGTTATTCAAATCTTTAAAAACAATGGAATCCGAACCTCTATTTTTGTGGATCCAGATCCAAAAATGGTAGAAGGCGCGGCGTTAACTGGAACAGACCGCATTGAATTGTACACTGAGAGCTATGCCATTGCATACGAGAACGGAAACAAAGAAGGGGTACTTCCCTTTGTAGAGGCAGCTAAACTTGCACATGAATTAGGATTAGGAATTAATGCAGGACACGATTTAAGCCTAAACAACATTCAGTTTTTCAAAGAAAGTGTTCCTCATCTTCTAGAAGTTTCCATAGGTCACGCCTTAATTTCAGAATCGCTTTACCTAGGATTGGAAAACGTTGTAAATATGTATCTAAACAAATTAAAATAACTCATGGAAATACTACATTCCAATATTATTGGCGAAGGAGAACCTATTCTTATCCTACACGGATTTTTAGGAATGCTCGACAATTGGAAAACGATAGGCACTAAATATGCTGACGAAGGTTTCCAGGTTCATTTGATAGACCAGCGAAACCATGGAAAAAGTTTCCACTCCCCCCAGTTCAACTATGATGTAATGGTAGCGGATCTAAATCGCTACATGTCCCATCATAACATCCCTAGCGCTACAGTCCTAGGCCACAGCATGGGCGGGAAGGTTGCCATGTTATTTGCATGCAAGCACCCAGAAAAAGTTGAAAAATTATTGGTTGCAGATATAGCACCAAAATACTACCCACCCCACCACCAGGATATACTTAACGGACTGAACGCTATAAAAATCCGCGAGATCGCTTCTAGACAAGAGGCAGACAAACGATTAGCAGCATATATAGGACAAGTTGGTGTAAGACAATTTCTGCTCAAAAATTTATATTGGGTAGAAAAAGGAGTACTCGATTTTAGGTTTAATCTGGAGGTACTAAGCGAACGCATGGAGGAGGTAGGAGAAAATATTGGCACCACGGATTTTTATGCCGGACCCACCCTGTTTTTAAGAGGAGACAAATCCGAATATATCACCGATTCCGATATGATGGAAATAAAAAAGCACTTTCCTAATGCCACCTTAGAAACTATTAGTAATGCTGGACATTGGTTACATGCGGAGAACCCAAAACAGTTCTTGTCAAAATCCATCCCTTTCATAAAAGAGTAACGATTTACTCCTAATGATTTTACCATCAATAAAAATTATTTTAATTTAACGAAACTATTTAAATCACAACCAAAAAAAATCAACACCAATGAAATTACTATTAAGAGTACTCCTTAGCGCAATTGCGGTAGTCATCCTGGCCAATATTTTACCTGGAGTGGGCGTAGACAGTTACGGAACCGCTATAATCGTAGCCATAGTGTTAGGACTACTAAACTATATTGTAAAACCCATCCTAGTTATTTTCACTTTACCGGTAACCATTCTTACTCTAGGACTTTTCCTTCTAATAATTAATGCCATAATTATTCTTTTGGCCGACAGTTTAGTTGGAGGGTTTACCGTAGATAATATATGGTGGGCGCTCCTTTTTAGTCTATTGCTTTCCTTTCTTCAATCGCTATTTTACAGCCTCCTTAACGACGACAAATAGCTTTAAGATACCTTTATGACAATCAGTGGTTTAAAAACTTGTTGAAGATTATAAAATATAGTACTTTTGCGTCCCATTTTATTTTAGCAAAATACAGATAACAAATGAATATCACTAAAGAGCAGATAGACGAACTAAATGCAGTAGTTAAAGTTGCGGTAACCAAGGAGGATTATTTCGACAAGGTAGAATCCATCTTAAAGGATTACAGAAAGCAAGCCAATATCCCTGGTTTCAGAAAAGGTCAGGTTCCTATGGGATTGATCAAGAAGCAATACGGAAAAGCTGTTTTGGTAGATGAGGTTAACAAACTTTTGCAAGACAATTTAAACAAATATCTTACAGAAGAAAAACTTGACGTCTTAGGAAATCCCATTCCAAAACAACAAGACAATTTTGATTGGGATGCGGAAAATTTTGCATTCGAATTTGAATTGGGACTTGCCCCTAAATTTGAGGTAGATCTAAAAACCAAAGAGGCCTTAACTCATTACAAGATCGTTGCTGATGACAAGATGATTAACGAGCAAGTAGAGCGTATTCAGAAACAATACGGAAAATTGATCAGCAAATCCGAAGTAGGCAAGAAAGATGAAGTTAATGGTACCTTCACTAACGAAGCTGAGGAAATTGACAACAAGACCGTTGTAGAGATCGAAAAAATAAAGAACAAAAAAGCCGTGGATAGCCTTTTGGGCAAAAAAGTTGGGGATGTAGTTACCCTTAACACCAAAGACCTATTTAAGGAAGACTATTTACTGGGAAGTGCTTTGGGCATTGAAACAGGAAAAGCCAAGGAATTGGATATAGAGGTATCTTTCACTATTGAAGAAATTAACGAAAAAGAACCGGCCAAATTAGACCAGGAGCTTTTTGATAAGTTATTCGGAGAAGGGAAAGTAACTTCTGAAGAAGAACTAAAAACAAGGATCAAAGAAGATTCCGAAAAGCAGTTTGAGCAACAATCAGATCAAAAGTTGTTAAATGACATTACGGAACATTTTATAGAAACTATTAAGTTTGACCTTCCTACGGAATTCTTAACTAAATGGATTCAGACTACTGGAGAAACACCTTTAACAGAGGAAGAAGCAGCAGAAGAATTTGAAAAATCCGAAAAAGGATTGCGTTATCAGTTGATTGAAGGAAAAATCATTGAAGCAAATGAGATCCAGATCCAATTTGATGAACTTAAGGAGTTTGCCAAAGGATTTATCAAACAACAAATGGCTCAATTTGGTCAATTAGACCCTAAAGAAGAGGAATTAGACAACATTGCTGCAAGAGTACTTTCGAATCAAGACGAGGTAAAAAGATTGAGCGAGCAACTTATGAGTCAAAAATTATTGACCCTATATAAGGAAAAAGCTAATCTAAAGCCAAAGGAAGTTACTTACGAAGATTTTGTAAAAGAAGTATACGGGTAATTTACCCCAATACTGATAAAAACTAAAGCTGCAGGCAGGAGCGGCCATTTATGCAATAATATTTGGCCCTTCCTTAACAGCCGTTAAAGTTAAGTTACACGAAAAATAAGTATATTTACAGTGTCGGAGAATTTATTTTCGACACTTTTTTTATCTTATAAAACCTCGATTAAAAATATGGATTACGGGAAAGAATTTAAAAACTACGCTATTAAGCATCAAGGGATCAATAGCATGTACTATGACAGCATTCTAAGTAGCATGTACCCTACTAACCTAACCCCGAACATTATTGAGGAAAGACAGCTAAATGCAGTAGCAATGGATGTTTTTTCTAGACTGATGATGGACAGGATTATATTCTTGGGCACAGGCATTAACGACCAAGTTGCGAACATAGTACAAGCACAATTGCTTTTTCTAGAAAGTACCGATGCATCCAAGGATATTCAAATATACATCAACTCTCCAGGAGGTAGCGTATATGCCGGATTAGGCATTTATGACACTATGCAATTTATTAAACCAGACGTTGCAACCATTTGTACAGGAATGGCAGCTTCTATGGGCGCTGTACTATTATGTGCCGGTGAAAAAGGCAAGCGAAGTGGTCTTACCCATTCCAGAGTGATGATTCATCAACCATTGGGTGGTGCGCAAGGTCAAGCCAGCGATATTGAAATTACCGCAAGGGAAATTATAAAATTAAAAGATGAGCTTTACCAAATTATTGCAAAACATTCTGGACAGCCTCTAGAAAAAGTAAGTGATGATAGTGATAGAGACTATTGGATGAAAGCTAACGAAGCTAAAGAATATGGCATGATTGATGAAATCCTGGTAAGGGATACCGAATAGCAACGACTAAGCCCTATGAAATGGTGGTATTGCCCCAAAAGGCATACCTAAAGAACGAATTATTTCGTTCCTATTATTGAATGTGATAAAATGATATGGCAAAAGAAAATTTAGAATGCTCTTTTTGTGGAAGAAAAAAACCGGAGACCAATTTGTTGATTGCAGGTTTAGATGCACATATCTGTGACCGTTGTATAGAACAGGCACATGGTATAGTTGCAGAAGAATCCAAGCAAACAAAAAATCAGGACCTCTCTTCCGAACTGACCCTAAAAAAGCCTTTAGAAATAAAGGAATTTTTAGACACTTATATAATTGGACAAGACAGAACTAAAAGAGTAATGTCCGTGGCAGTATACAATCACTATAAAAGATTGTTACAGCCAAAGAGCAAGGAAGACGATATTGAGATCCAAAAGAGCAATATTATAATGGCAGGGCAAACGGGGACCGGAAAGACCTTAATTGCCAAAACCATTGCAAAAATGCTTAATGTACCTCTCACCATAGTTGATGCAACGGTTCTTACCGAAGCAGGATATGTTGGGGAAGATGTAGAGAGTATTTTAACCCGTTTATTGCAAGCCGCGGATTACAATTTAGAGAAGGCGGAGCGTGGTATTGTTTTTATTGATGAAATTGATAAAATAGCCCGAAAAAGCGATAACCCTTCCATAACTAGAGACGTTTCCGGTGAAGGAGTTCAACAAGGACTTCTTAAACTTTTAGAGGGTACCGTAGTAAATGTACCGCCAAAAGGAGGTAGAAAACATCCTGACCAGAAGTTTATTGAGGTGAATACAGAAAACATCCTTTTTATTGCTGGGGGAGCCTTTGATGGTATTGAACGTATCATCACAAAAAGGTTGAATATGCAAGCCGTGGGATACAGCGCTTCCAAAGCGGAAGAAAAAGTAGACAACGAAAACATACTTCAATACATAATACCTAAAGATTTAAAGGACTTTGGTCTAATTCCAGAAATTATAGGAAGACTACCGGTACTTACGCACATGAATCCATTGGATAAGAAAACGTTGAGGGCCATTTTAACACAGCCTAAAAACGCTATTATCAAGCAATATGAGAAGTTATTCAAAATGGATGATATCTCATTTGAAATAACGGATCAGGCGTTGGATTATATCGTAGACAAGGCTATTGAATACAAATTGGGCGCAAGAGGACTTCGTTCCTTATGTGAGGCCATCTTTACGGATGCCATGTTTGAACTGCCCAGTTCAGATGAAACTACCTTTAAGGTAAGCAAATCTTATGCAGAAGAAAAGCTATCCTTTGAAACAATCAAAAAATTAAAAGCAGTCTCTTAAGACTGCTTTTTTTTATCTTTTAAGGTTTCGTAACCGAAGGGATTTCACTTTTTAAATACACCAAGGCATCAACAGCTTAGTGTAACGCTACAATCAGCAATCACCACATTTATATTACAAAAAATCTAGAGTCGTTGGTTGGAACACGTTACTTTTCATATAAGACTCCTTAGTTTATCTTTATATGGGGCGTTCCCCTGTTGGGTCGCTCTTTCCGCTATAACTTTTTTGGTTGTAGCGCTTCATCAATATGTTTGTTTTTTAGGGCATTATCACAACACCTACAAGGTTCTCTAAACCTTGCTGGATAAATGACCTCATTGGTGAAAAGTCAAAAAAAAGGTTGCCGCTGCAATAGCTAACGCAACTCAATGTGAAAATATAGAAATGTGCTAATTTGAAAATGAAATAAGAGCTAAAAAAATATGGCAGGCCCTAAAGCGAACTCGATTCAAATATTCAAACAATTTTCGGCACCCTGAGCAGTAGACTAGCGGAACCGAAGTCATACACTTTATCTCATATAAAGTTCGCTGTTTTCATTACATACAGGGGTATATGTAATCATTTGCCATAGAGTCGAATTTTAGAGGTGATACCAATCGCCTAAGAACCTTCCTTATATAATTACCATCGAATTGAAGGCTTTGCCGCTAAACTTTAGACATTTGCCTTGAACATTCAACTTTAATATTTTAGACATTGGACCTTGAACTTTTTACCCCTCAAATAAATAGTATGCGATAACAGATGAAAAGGTAAGTACAAATCCAATAATCGATTCATAGGGAATTAATTTAAGTCGATTATTAATGTTAACATTGGTTACACCGCCGGTTGCATGAAAGAAGGAACCATGTGGCAAATGATCTAATACCGTTGCTCCTGCATTAATTAAAGCGGCGCCCCAAATACCGCTTATACCGGCATTAAGAATTATTTCTGAAAATGAAGAGGACGCTATAGTAGCTCCTGCTGTAGATGAAGCTGTGGTAGCTCCCATTAAAATCCCCGACAGTGGAGCTATTAAAACTTCTCCGAAATTTGTGTTCCCCAATACACTCAGCATCACCTCTTTAAGAGTAGAAGCCTTTATTATTCCTGCAATGGTCCCCGTACCCACTAAAAGAACAGCAATTACGGACATTCTACTTAGACCATACGTCATACTTTCCTTTAAAAAGCGCACTTTACCCATCGCCATCACCCCCACAACACCACCTACTGGGAGTGCAATTAAAGGGTCTATTCCATACCCAAATAGTGGACGAAAAGAAAGCAACAATATTGTAACCCCAGGCGCCACCATACTACTTAAAAAGGAAGGGAGATTTTCCTGCTCCTTATCCAAATCTTCTTCCTGTACTAGATCTCCCATAACCGGCATAAAGCGAGCTACCACATAAACTGTGACTATTAACCCTAAAATTGCTGGTAAAATATTAGCATACATCACCGAAAATAAATCAGCATTAAAATTTTCAGCAGCGATAATGGTATTTGGATTGGGTGAAATTATATTACCACACTTCCCACCTCCGATCATTACGAGTAGCAAGACTGCTTTTCTAATGGACAACCTTTTCCCTATACTAAGTGCAACTGGCGCTACAGTAATCACCGCTACATCAATAAAAACACCTATAGCGGTAAGAAAAAAGGTGGCCAAAGCCAAAGCGAGGTACACATGTGACCTTCCTAATTTCTCAATAATTGTGTTGGAGATAGAAGACGCCGCTCCCGTTTTTATAAGAACACCGGATAAAACGCCAGCAGTCAGAATCCTTAAAATAGCCGGAGTAATATCTTTTACCCCATCCACCATGTATGTAATAGTATCTAAAAGCGTAAAACCTCCTAATAAACCACCAATAAGTGCTCCCAGAATAAGACTATAAACAGGGGATACTTTTCTAATTATCAGTATTATAGATAAGATTAACCCTAATAATGCACCTATTGCGCTCATACTATACATTTTTACTTTTATAAAACGCAATAATCCGAAGTTGCTGCTCTAAAGTACGCCTTATATTCTCCAAGGTAAATTTTGGATCCATTGCTTGCTGCAAGGTAACAGGATAGGGCAACAAAGGAAGAACTGCAAGAAAACCCGCCCTATTCAATTCTTCAACCGCCTCCACGCCTCCCCCAATAGCAATTACAGGAACTCCTTGTTTTTTTGCGGCTTTTAGAATTCCGGCCGGGGTTTTCCCCATTGCTGTTTGTGCATCCAACTTACCTTCTCCCGTAACTATAAGGTCAGCTTCTTCTATTAATTCGTTAAACCCAATTGCCTCCAAGACCACTTCAATACCCGGTTTTAAACGCGCATTTAAAAAGCCAAGAAACCCTCCACCAATTCCGCCCGCAGCCCCTGCCCCAGGGACCCCATCAATATCTCTATTATTATTCTCCTTAATTACCTTAGCAAAATTCTTCAAACCTTTATCCAATTCTAGAATCATGTGTTCGTCTGCTCCTTTTTGACGCGCATATACATAAGCGGCACCATTACTTCCAGAAAACGGATTGTTTACATCACAAGCAATAGTAAAACTAGCTTCCCTTACTTCGGGCGGAACCCCAGTGTCATCTATAGCGGTTATACTATTTAATATTTGCCCGCCGTGGCCAAGCTTTTCTCCTTTGTTGTCCAAGAAGTTATAACCTAAAGCTTGCAACATTCCAGTTCCCCCATCATTGGTGGCACTTCCCCCAATGCCTATTAAAATCTTCCTGCATCCTTTCCCTAATGCGTCTTTTATCAATTCCCCCGTTCCAAAAGTAGAGGTCAGCATGGGGTTACGCTTACCCATAGGAAGCAGGGTTAGGCCACTAGCTACTGCCATTTCAATGATTGCTGTACCATTACCCCCAATAATGCCGTATTCCGCTAAGACCGGATCAAAAAGAGGCCCATTGACCTTGCAGGTAACCAACTCACCCTTTAATTTTGAAACTAGAGCACTTAAGGTACCTTCTCCCCCATCACCAACCGCAATTTTGGTTACCATACATTCAGGATAAATCCTATGAATAGCAATTTCGGCATGTTCAGCAATTTCCATAGAAGAAACGCAACCTTTAAAAGAATCGCATGCTACTACTATTTTTTTCATATATAGAAACTATACCGCTTTATGGCCAGCATTAAAATTAATTGTGTTGTTTCATCTGCACTATTGCACTGAGGGGCAAATGATCGGAGAGCTGAACCTGATAAGTGGTATCACGTATAAGCTCCCATTTCCCTGCCGGATAGCCAAAAATATAATCGATTTTCTTTTTTGGGTTTTTGGCGGGAACCGTTGCATCTTTACCAGATAAGTCTTTCCAGCGTTTCATCCCATTCATAATTTCTTCTGCCTCAGGGATGGCATTAAAATCTCCTGCCAATAGTACCGGGTAGCTCCTATTAAGAAGCTCCTTGTTCAGTGCCTGAACTTGCAACTGTCTTTCCTGCGTATTGGTGTAGTCTAAGTGTGTACTGGCAAAGGTAATATAAGCTCCATCCCTATATTCCACATCGGCAACCAATACTGCCCTCTGCTCCTTACCGTGCGCTGACTTGGGCAAATAGATACGTTCTATGCTAGACAAGGGGTACTTACTTAAAATACCAATTCCGTAATACCCATCCATATAGGGGATCGTCTTCCCAAATGCACTTAGCATCCCTGTACGATAACCTAGTTCAGTAATAAAATCCTTGCCATTTTGCTTGGGGGCCCTTTCCCTATATGTACGTACATCCACCTCTTGAAGGGCAACTATGTCTGGATCCACACTTTTAATAAACTCCGCCAACTCTTCCAATGAAGCCAACTCGCCAAAACGCAGGTTATAACAAAGAATTTTCAATGGCTCCGGATCATTAATAGCATAAACACCAAAAGAGGAAGCAATGTAAAAAAGGAGGAACATTATTTTAAGTTTCATATTTATGATTTTGTGTGGAATTATAAATAACGCTAAGGCAGCAGTACTCTCTGAGAAAGAAAAACACCATAGTCTTATTTACGGGATATTTAATTGATTAAAAGTAATAGGGCCACTTAAGAACTGGACCCCATTTCATTTGCTCATTCAATTATACGAAAAATTTCGGTAGTGTTGTGCAGAAATGTGATACCCACGTACTTGTGTTTTAGGACCAACATATAGGAAGTTTTCCCATCTTCCAGATACTATGGCAGGCCTGTCCCTAAATAAAAAAAGCCCCCTTATAGTACAAGGCAGCTATGTTTACTTTTTCATCATGGGAAGCAGAAGCGGAGCCCATGCCCTATTATGTACTAAATTACGGTATCTTTTACCGAAACAGTAACCAACAGATCTTGGCACACTTTAATGATGATTTTTTCGTCGGTATAAAGGTCGTGTCCAAAATTCCGTACTATTTCGTTCCTAGTCCCAATACGATCCATCCACTCTTGGGAAGGCTTAAACTCATCATATTCCCCGTACAGCAACTTAACATCAACAACAGGTCGTTGGGATTCCAATCGCACCCAAGCACTAGAGATAGCATATAGCGATTCCACGGGTAGTCCTTTTAACGCGGCTTTCCAAGCAATGGTACCACCAGCACCAAAGGCCAAATAATGCCTTGGTTCTTTTTCATTCTTAAGCAAATGTGCTACTGCTGTAGCTATCCCACCACTATCAAACTCTTTTCCAACGTTTTCATCCGAATTTATGGTTAAATGAATATTTGCCAATCGCTGTGAGTCGTAGAATGTTAAATCATAATATTGCTGCAAATATCCTAAATAGGACGTTATCCACATCCCTCTTTATGCACCCCTCATGTCCGATAGTATCACTAATTTTCTAGTCATAGTCGTTGATTTAAGTTATTAAAACAGGGGTGAGGGTATTTGTGATAGAATAAATTGCACATTTTAATCGCTATACACTTTATTTATTTGTTTATGTGAAGTAATTCTTCGATATAATCCCTTTTATTGGATAATCTCGGTATTTTATGCTGACCTCCTAATTTGCCTTTAGACTTTAACCAATCATAGAATAGGTTTTCCCTGGCAACATGGACTTGGGGCAATCTCAGTGTAATATTATTGTATCTTTTTGCCTCGTAATCGGAATTTAAGGATTTAAGGGAATTATCAAGAAATTCGATAAAAACAGCTAGTTCTTCTGGTTCTTTTCTAAACTCTATAATCCATTCATGAGCCCCCTTTTCTTTGCCTACCATAAAAATAGGGGCTACGGTATAATCTTTTATTTCTGCTCCAGTTTTCTTACAGACCTGTTTTAGCGCCTCTTCCGCATTTTCTATAATCAACTCTTCTCCAAACACATTAATATGATGCTTTGTTCTTCCGGTAACCTTTATTCTATATGGATTTAGGGAGGTAAAGCGTACCGTATCCCCAATTTTATAGCGCCAAAGTCCGGCATTGGTCGTAATTACTATGGCGTAATTCGTGTTCAGCTTAACGTTCCATAGGGGAATGGTACTTTTTTCAGAATTATCATAATCATCCATGGGAATAAATTCATAAAAAATACCATAGTCCAACATCAACAATAGGTCATCAGAATTATTTCTATCCTGAATAGCAAAGAATCCCTCAGAGGCATTGTAGATTTCATAGTAATTAAAACTCTTTCGTGGTAGTAAGGCCGCATACTGTTCCTTATACGGATTAAAACTAACCCCTCCGTGAAAATATACTTCTAGATTCTCCCACACTTGAAACAAGTGCTGATTTCCTGTTTCTTCCAGCACCTTATTCAGAAGCACTAACATCCATGAGGGTACTCCTGCCAAACTCGTGACATTTTCTTGGATACTCTCTTTTATAATAGCCTGTAATTTAGACTCCCATTCACTCATAAGGGACACCTTGTTACTAGGAGTACTACTCAGTTCTGCCCAAAACGGCATATTATCTATAAGGATTGCTGAAAGGTCCCCAAAAGAAGTACCGTTATCTTGATACATTTCTGTACTCCCCCCCAGCCGAAGACTCTTCCCTGTAAAGAGTTGGGAGTTCTCATTATTATTAAGGTACAAGCAAAGTAAATCTTTTCCAGATTTAAAATGACAGTCCTCCAATGCTTCAGTACTTACTGGGATAAATTTACTTTTAGCATTGGTAGTTCCACTACTTTTTGCAAACCATTTTATACTCGTAGGCCAAAAAATATTCTGCTCCCCTCTTCTAGACCTTTCTACCATAGGTTCTATCTCCTCATATGAAGTTATGGGCACCCGCTCCACAAAGGTTTCATAATTAGGAATAGTATCAAATCCATACTTCTTACCAATCTCCGTATCTTCGGCAATTGAAAGCAATTGATGCAATACCTCATCTTGGACTTCCGCCGGATATTTTATAAAAAGCTCAATTTGATGGTATCTCTTTTTTAATAACCAAGAAGCAATTGAATTAAATAATGGTATTGGCATTTTTAGATATCTTTATCCAGATTTTTTAAGTCGGGCAGTTGTTTTTATTTTAGCTAAAAATAGTTTTAATTGAATTCATAATCAAATAGAATTTACACAAGATAATTTATATGCAGTACCAGGGAGTATTAAAAAAAATGGAAACAGAAATGGGAGACCCCATTCAATATTATTTACTTTTTGAAGGGGATTTCTTAAATGTAAACCAGGTACTTAACAAGGAAATTAAGATACAATTTATTGGTTATCAATGCTTAAATTGTGGAGCAGATAGACCAATTTACCGCCAAGGGTTCTGTCAAAGTTGCTTTTTCGATATCCCATCGGCTGGGGATTGGATTATGCGTCCCGAACTGAGTACCGCCCATTTAGGTCAGGAGGACAGGGACCTCGAATACGAAAAAAAGGTTCAATTACAGCCACATATTGTGTATTTAGCCAACTCTAGCACCATTAAGGTGGGTGTAACCCGAAAATCCCAAGTCCCCACAAGATGGATAGACCAAGGGGCACATGAAGCAATTGAGATAGTAGAAGTTCCCAATAGATATCTGGCAGGAATTACAGAGGTAGCTCTTAAAGATCACGTTGCCGATAAAACCAATTGGCGAAAGATGCTTACCAACGATGTGGTGGATGAGAATTTAGTAGAAATCCGAAATAACCTGAAGCAATATCTTCCCGACGAGGCATTGGAATATTATATAGAAAACAACAAGGAAACCCATTTAGAGTTTCCCGTTCTTCAATATCCAACAAAAGTAAAAAGCCTTAATTTAGTTAAGACCCCCAACTACCAAGGGGCCCTTAAAGGTATTAAGGGCCAGTATCTTATTTTTGAAGACAATACCGTCTTCAATATCCGCAGTAATGAAGGCACTGTAATTGCCTTAGAAATTAGTTAACAGAATCTTTCTTAGTTTCTTCAGCTTCTTTTTTCTTCCCAAAGATTCCGCCTAATATTTTCTTGGCGGCATCTTTCTGGGCCTCTTTTTGCGCCTCCTTACTTCCAGTTCCTACTGAATCTTTTTTAGAGACGGAGTCTGTTTGTTTCGCTCCACCGCCAAAAAGCCCACCCAAAACATCTTTCACTTTTTCTGCATTCTCTTTTTTGGTAGAATCGGTAGCCTTCTGATTTTTAGCCAAAATATCCCCAATAACATCCTTGGCTTTGTCCTTCCCTTTATTAATTAGCTTTTGCTTTTCTATTTCCACTAATTGAGCTGTAATATTCTTGACTCCGGTGGTAAGATCAGTAGTAATCTTAGGATTGTTATACAACCCTCCTATATTAGCCGTAACCGGAATAGTAAGTTCTTCTAAACTTGACTCATTAATCCTAGTCAGTAATTGGTTTATATCCTTACCAAGATATTTGGCCGGCACCTGAATGGTAGCCATATAATTCAAGGTTTCATCAAAAGAGTGGCTTCCCGCAACGTCAATAGCAAAATCTTTATAATTAATAGTAAATGGTTTTACTTTAACTACCCCATTTTCGAAATTCAGGTCGGTTTTTAAATCTTTCAAATTTAGATTTTCAAGATCTAGAAAGTTCAACTTACTATCTAAGGCAGAAAGCAAAGGAGCATCCTTGGCATCAATTTTACTTGTCATTAGCTCTGCCAATATATTCCCTGTTATAGTCAATAAATTAGGTGTAAAGTCATCCTTCAAATTCCCCGAAATATGCACCTCGGTATTCATAGCCCCATGAAGTACTTTAGCTATGGGCGCCAAGGTCCTAAACATCTCTAGTCCATTAAATGTTTCCGCTATACTGAAGTTGCTCATCCCTAAGTCCATGGCAAAAGTTGGAGTTTCTCCTTTGGTAGACACCTCTCCGTTAAGTGCTAATTTCCCATTAAAAAGAGAAGAGGACATATTGGAAAGCGTGGCTTTCTCATCCTTTATTGCAAGCGTCCCCTTAACATCTTTCAACCTTAGATTATCATAGACCACAGTATTCGCACTAGCATTTATAATACAGTCTAAAAACGATGGAATCTTAATCTTCTCTGCAGATGGGGCTGGCGAATTAGAAGTCGATTTCCCTCCGTCCTTACTTACTTCATCGGTATCTGGAACCATAAAATCTGCAATAGAAAAGGTGTTGGAATGTAAATTGAACCTACCTTCTACCTTTTCATTATTGAACATAAAGCCCAAAAGGTTATCAATTGTACCCGTAGCATCAAAATCTGTACTTCCAGTCTTCCCCTTAAGCTCTGTTAGGCTAACCGTAGTGGGATTAAATGACACCGCGGTTGACTGTAAAATTATAGGGTTTGGAATTTCATCGGATTTATATTCAAAATCTTTTAGCTGCATTGTCCCTTTTGTCTTGGTCTTCTCATATTCCTTGCGCTCTATAGAAGCCATATCAAAAGCAGTAGCGATATCCGCATTTAAAATCCCCTTAAGATCCATTCCAGAAGGCACAGGATACGCTTTGGAAATATTTGCCAAGTTCATTCTTCCGTCCATTTGTGCATCTACCTTAGTGTTGCCCATTAGATCACGAATTTTTGCTACCATATTAAATTTGTCCTCGTCAATCATAAAGGACAACCTTCTAATATCTACAAAGGTATCTTCAGTTATTCCGGTAGTATTGGATATTTCCGTATCTATAAAGACATTCCTAACCGATTTTGGCAGATCCGGATATTTAAAAGAAGCATTATCAGAATTTATATCGATTTTAAATTTAGGAATATGAAGATCATCAACGATACCCTTAAATTCACCTGCAACTGTAAAGTTCCCGGTAGTGGTAACATTTTCTATGTTTTTGGAATAGACCTCCGGAATTACAGCCAAAAAGTTTTTGAAGTCCGATGAGGGAGTCTTAAATGAAATAGCTACTTCTTGATTGTCCTCGTTCAATTTTACAAACCCCTCAAAAACCAAGGGCAATTGATTTACAAGCGCTTCGTTCTTTAGGAAAGTATATTTGCTCTCGTTAAGATCTACCCCTATTAGCGCTTTAAGTTTAACGGGATTGCGATTTAAATATTGGGTACTGTCCATCATAAAAGATACCCTACCACTGGTTTCCGTATCTAGCTCGGACGTATCCAAGGAAAGGTCTCCCTTACCTTTATGATCCATTTCATCTATAGTAAGATATATTCCCGAAGAAGCGTCCCCATAATTTATTATAGCATCATTAATTTCATAAGATTCAAGAGATAAGGTAAATTCACCAGATGAATCGGTGCTAACCACTTCCTGATCTCCATCATCTGCCAAGGTTATATCATAATTAGCATTTTCTTCCTTATCTACTTTTATATTTAATCGGCCACCATCAACCTTAAGGCTCTTAAGTATTATGGGCTCCGAAGCGTCTTTCAATAATTCTTTGACCGACATATTAAGTGACACCCCCTTTGCAGCAAACAAGGTGTCTCCTTCAAAAGGAGCTCTATTAATTAATGTGATGTCCTTCATGGTAACCCTAGCATACGGGAAACTACTAAATAAGGTAAGGTCTGCATCGGAAAAATCGAAGGACGCATTAATACTATTATTTACTTTATTCCTAATGATGTCCGCAATTTTACCCTTTAAGAAAAATGGGGTTGCAATAAGCAACAAAACCACTACCAAAAGAAAACCTCCTATAATTTTTAAAACTTTATTTTTCATTCTGCAATTCTATTTTTTTAGCAATATAAATTTCAACGATCAACCTTATGATCTATAATCAATCTTATTTTGGCTCATTCCACTTTCCCATCATTCCGTATATACCCTTATCTTCATATTAAATTAATCTTCTCAGCATAACCAACGTTATAATAAGTTATACGTTTTATTTCCAACTTCTTACCAGCACTATGAAATAACCCAAAACACTATATCTTATACTCTTTAAATCTGTATTTCTTGATTTAACCCCAACTTAAATCGCCTTCTAAATAGATATACGAAAAAATAGAGAAAAGGGGTGTCCAAAACTGCTATGATTACCTTAAAAACAAATCCGCTGACCACTAGGCCATAAAACATATGCCAAGGTAGTACGCCAAAAACACATAAAAGCCCTACTACGGTAAAGGTGTCTATAAACTGAGAAAGAAAGGTGGAAAAATTATTTCGCAACCACAGGTGCTTTCCGTTAGTTAGTTTTTTCCAAAAGTGAAAGATTCCTATATCTATATACTGAGCGAATAGATAGGCCATCATAGAAGCAACTACCGCAATGGGAGACAGTGAAAACACCTTATTAAACAGCTCATCATTTACAGGAGAACCTTCTATGGCTGGTACAACGTTTGAGATCAACACAATGCCCATAGAGAATACAGAAGCGAAAATACCAGCCGTTACCACTTGGTTTGCTTTTTTCCTCCCATACATCTCAGAAATAAGATCTGTTATTAGAAAGGTAATAGGATAAGGCAATACTCCCACCGAAATCTCAAAAAGCGGGGCCCCAAATACAGTGAAGTCCCCAAACGGATTCCAATAAAAAAATTTTTGAAATATAAGGTTGGACACTACCAATGAGGTAATGAACAAAGCACCTAAATAGAGGTATATTTTAAAGGCAAGTTTTCTATCGCCTTCCTTTAAGATGTGATCCTCCATTGTACTTGTAACATTTTTAATATCAAGTTATACTTTAATAGTCACCGGTTTATCGGACATCCACTATTTCCACAAAAACCAAAGGTACACAACCCCAATCAAATAGATGCAACATACAATTAATCCTACCAATCGGAAGTTAAGAAAACCATAGGTGCCGGCTGATTTTAAGGAAGCAAAAATCAGTTACGATAGCCTTTACTGCTTTTATTGGATCCGTAGCGTAAAAGGCATACGTGCCTGCACACCTTTATTTTCCATTACAGCACGCACTTCTTTTAATATACCATACGCCTCTGCCCCAATTTCTTTTTCAATCATGGCCTCCCTTGCTTTTGCGCCGGCACCTCCATAATCTTCCATGAATTTTTCCAGTCCCGTTTTATATTTAGGCAAATTCTGGATGCTGTATTTTTCAATTCCCGCCATTTCTGCCGCTCCAGCAATAGCATCATCCAATCCCCCCAATTCATCTACCAGTCCTAAGCGTTTTGCATCTACTCCACTCCATACGCGTCCTTGGGCCAAACTATCGGCCTGGGCAATGGTAATCCCCCTACCTTCTGCCACACGATCTAAAAAAGTAGTATACACCTGCTCAATGCTCTCTTGCACATTACCTCTAAACGTGTCTTGCATAGGCTTAAACAGGGAATATTCTACCGCATTTTTATTGGTTCCCACCTGCTCTGCATTTACGCCTATATTTTCTGCTAGCTCACTTAAATTAGGAACCGCACCAAAGACTCCAATTGAGCCCGTAATTGTAGTAGGTTCTGCGTAGATTTTATCGGCACCTGCAGCAATATAATATCCTCCCGAGGCCGCTACGTCTCCCATGGAGACCAACACTGGCTTCACTTTCTTTGTAAGTTCTACTTCCCTCCAGATAATATCGGAAGCAAGAGCACTACCCCCTGGAGAATTCACTCTAAGCACGATGGCCTTCACATCCTCATCCTTCCTTGCTTTTATCAAAGCTTCATTAATAATCCCCTGCCCAATAACGTTTGGTCCACCTTCACCGTACATAATCTCTCCTTGAGCGTATATCACTGCTACCTTATCTTTCCCTCTGTTAAGCTTCTTCTTATTAGCTGCCTTAATATAGTCGCTAATACCCACATAATTTATATCCTCATCCATTTCCACCCCAAGGGTTTCCTTGATCATTGTCTCATATTCATCATAATAAGCTACCTGGTCTATTAATCCAGACTGCAAGGCATAATCGGTAGTCCTAGCCCCTAAAGTATCTGCAATTTGATTTAGGTTTTCTACTGCAAGTCCTCTACTCTCGGAAATATCAGAAAGCAGGGAAGCCCAAAGAGCATCTAACAGTTCCTTAATTTGGCTCCTATTAGCATCACTCATTTCATTAGATAAGAAAGGCTCTACTGCACTTTTATATTTCCCGTGCCTAATTACTTCCATCTTAATACCAGATTTTTCCTGTAAATCCTTAAAAAACAGAACTTCGGTAGATAACCCTCTAAAGTCCATAGCCCCTACTGGGTTTAGGTAGACATCACTCGCTACACTAGCGAGATAATAATCTTGCTGGGTAAAGAAATCCCCATAGGCATATATAAATTTTCCACTTTCTTGGAACTCTTTTAAGGCATTACGTATCGCATGGGTTTGAGAAAGTCCGGCCATTAACATGCTGTTACTTATACTGATCCCTTTAATCTTATCATCCTCTTTAGCAACGCGGATGGCGTGCAAAATCTCATCCAATCCTTGATTTATATTGAAAAGTCCGGCAAACGGATCAGATTTATCCATTCCCACATAATCATTAATCGGGTATTCCAACTGCAATTCCAAGACAGAATTGTCTTTCACTGCAACGGTACCATCGGCATTTCCGATCAATGCAGCAAAAATAAAAAACATCACTAACAAGATCCCGAATGCTATTAATCCTCCTATAATGGAGGCCAATAAATTTCTTAAAAACTTCATTTAAATATGAATTAATTATAACTCACAAAGATAGTCAATAGGAGTTTTAAGTTATTACAAATTTTTACTTAATATTTCCGTGTTTATTTTTTAAATCACAAAAGTATATTTTGCAAATACCGTACTGATCAAAGCACTTTCCGTAATAAAACTAACTTTCATTTCTTAATATTTGGATTTTGTTCATAACATTCCCTTTATCAAGTTGATTTCTTTTATTTACTTTGCCACCCTATTATGAACCCAAGCACAACAACATACGTATCCTTAGGAAGTAATCTAGGAGACCGGCTTAATCACTTACAAGAAGGCATCTTTCAGATTAACGCCCGTATAGGCAAGGTTACGAAGACCTCTCATGTATACGAAACTCCAGCTTGGGGTTTTGAAGGAGAGCCATTTTACAATGCTTGTGTTACGGTTGAAACTCAACTATCACCTTCCGAACTACTGGAGGAGTTATTAAAAATAGAAGTATTTCTAGGTAGGGAACGAAAGCAAAGTAGCGGTTATGCTTCTAGGACCTTAGATCTTGATATTCTATACTATAATACAGAAATTAGTAAAACAGATAGCCTAGAAATCCCCCATCCCAACATTTCTAAAAGAAGGTTTGTACTTAAGCCGTTAGCCGATATAGCACCTCAGTTTTACCATCCTATTTTTAATAAGGATACCAGAAACCTACTTCAGGAATGCCAGGACAAGAGTGAAATAATACGAGCTCCCCACAAACTGTATACCAACAGGCTTCAGCTTTTCTCTCAGCTTCATTTTATCTCCATTGAAGGAAATATAGGTGCTGGAAAGACCACATTAGCTACAATGATTGGGCAAGATTACAATGCTAAGTTGGTTTTGGAACGATTTGCGGACAACGCTTTCCTTCCCAAATTCTATGAGGATCAAGCACGATTTGCTTTCCCACTAGAGATGTCTTTCCTAGCCGATAGGTACCAACAATTTATGGACGATACTTCCCAGTATGATTTGTTCAAGAATTTTATGGTAAGTGATTATGACATTCACAAATCCTTGATTTTCGCAAAGGTAACTCTCCAAGAAGAGGAATTTAAACTATACCGAAAGCTATTCAATATGATGTACAAGGAGACACAAAGACCTAGAATGCTTGTTTTCCTACACCAGAATACGGAAAGGCTTATAGAAAATATCAAAAAAAGAGGGAGAAGTTATGAACAAAATATTGAGACCGCTTATTTAGATAAAATCAATCGTGGGTATTTAGATTATATTAAAAGCTTTCCGGAACAGAACAATCTGATTATCGATATCAGTGAGATGGATTTTGTTAAAAATAAGCAGGATTACGAAAAAATCCTACAAAAGATTCAGGCCGCTGCGTTACAGCTTCCCCTTTAGGCCAAGCTATAAATTATTCTTGCAATTTTGCCCAAAGGTCCCAGACCACAATTCCGACACTAACAGAGATATTTAGGGAATGTTTTGTCCCGTATTGAGGAATTTCTAAAACGCCATCACCTCGGGAGACTATTTTCTGAGAAACGCCTTTTACCTCATTCCCAAATACCAACGCGTACTTTTTTTCTTTTTCACATTTAAAATCGTTCAGCATTTGCGCATCCTCTGCTTGCTCAACTGAGTACACAGCATATCCTTCGTATTGCAATTTCTCCACCACTTGAAGGGCATCTTCAGCATATTCCCAGGCCACACTGTCCGTAGCCCCAAGGGCAGTCTTATGAATTTCTTTATGTGGCGGCGTTGCCGTAATGCCACAGAGATAAATTTTTTCGATCAAAAAAGCATCGGCAGTCCTAAAAACAGATCCTATATTATTAAGACTCCTGACATTATCCAGCACTATGCAAATAGGGGTCTTTTTGTGCTTCCTAAACTCCTCTACATTCAGACGGTCTAATTCACTATTTTCAAGTTTACGCATTCCAATTTTTATATTATCATTCTATTTCACCACTTCCCAGAGATGAAAACGATTCGTTTTTTCACAAAGTTGTCCTCAAAATATCAACAAAAGTAGGCATTCCAATAGATAAACCTTAATTTCGTTCCTTTAGAGAGATTGCAAAAATAAGTTAATAAAATCGCTTTTGGGAGACACAGGAAAGACAAAAAAGGTAACACCTTTAATGAAGCAGTACAATACCATAAAGGGGAAATATCCAGATGCCCTACTATTGTTCAGAGTAGGCGACTTTTACGAAACTTTTGGTCAAGATGCCATTAAGGCATCACAGATTTTGGGAATAATTCTTACCCATAGGAACAATGGCGGTGACAAAACCGAATTGGCAGGATTTCCTCATCATTCCTTAAACACTTATCTACCTAAGTTAGTAAAAGCAGGGCAACGGGTTGCTATTTGCGATCAACTAGAAGATCCAAAACTCACCAAAACTATTGTAAAAAGAGGTGTTACAGAATTGGTGACTCCCGGCGTAGCCATGAATGATGATATTCTAACGGCTAAAAACAACAACTTTCTTTGTGCGGTACATTTTGGTAGAAAGCGATTGGGCATTGCTTTTGTAGACATTTCTACAGGAGAGTTCCTTACTTCGGAGGGCAATGAAGAACAAATTGACAAACTTTTACAGAATTTTTCTCCAAACGAAGTATTGGTTTCCAAGTCCAACAGAAAAGAGTTTGCAGCTGTTTTTGGAACCCAATACCACACTTTCTTTACAGAGGATTGGGTCTTTCAGGACGATTATGCCTTAGAATCCCTCACCAATCATTTTAAAACTAAGAGCTTAAAAGGTTTTGGGGTAGATCATTTATGCCATGGAATAGTGGCGGCTGGGGTAATTATGCATTATCTATCCGACACCCAACATAAGCAGCTACAACACATAAGCAGTTTACAGCGTATTGCGGAAGAGGAGCATATTTGGATGGATCGCTTTACCATCCGGAATTTGGAACTTTACCATTCCAACAATCAGAATGCGGTAACCCTAATAGACGTAATAGATAAAACCCTATCCCCTATGGGTGGTCGGATGCTTAAACGATGGTTAGCACTTCCGCTTAAAAATATAGAAAAAATAAGAAGAAGGCATCAGGTTATTTCTCATTTAAAGGAGAACAATAATGTGTTGCAGGAACTGAGAAACACTATTAAAACTATAGGAGACCTAGAAAGATTAATTTCCAAGGTGGCTACGGGCAAAATTAACCCTAAGGAGGTAGTGCAGTTAAAAAACTCCTTAGAAGCTATTGTTCCCATTAAACAACTTACCGTCAATACCAAGAACGAATCGCTCGCTTTATTAGGCGATCAGTTACACAGCTGCGAATTGCTACGCAGCAAGATTACGGAAATGCTGAATGAAGAGGCTCCAGTTAATATGTTAAAGGGGAAAACTATTGCAGAAGGCTATTCCCAAGAGTTGGACGAGCTTAGGAGTTTGGCCTTTTCAGGAAAGGATTACTTGGATAAAATGCTACAACGCGAATCCGAACGCACTGGCATTACCTCTCTAAAAATTGCATCCAACAACGTTTTTGGATACTATATAGAAGTCCGTAACACGCATAAAGACAAGGTTCCGCAAGAATGGATCCGCAAGCAGACCTTGGTAAACGCTGAACGCTATATTACAGAGGAACTGAAAGAATACGAAGCCAAAATATTGGGGGCAGAAGAGCGCATCCTCGACTTAGAGCAGCAATTATTCTCCCAACTCGTGGTGTGGATGCAAGAGTACATAGCACCGGTACAGAATAATGCCCATTTGGTAGCTCAGTTAGATTGCCTATGTGGTTTTACCCAATTGGCACTAGACAATAATTACATTGAACCGGCTATGGATGACTCTACGGAATTATCTATTGTTGGCGGCAGGCATCCAGTAATTGAAAAACAGCTGCCTTTGGGGGAGGAATATATTGCAAACGATCTTGTTTTAAACAGGGACGAACAACAAATCATAATGATTACTGGTCCCAACATGAGTGGTAAATCGGCAATTTTAAGACAAACCGCCCTTATTGTACTCTTGGCACAGATGGGTTGTTTTGTTCCGGCCACCTCGGCCAAAATTGGTTATGTAGATAAGATATTCACCCGTGTAGGTGCCAGTGATAATATATCTATGGGAGAATCTACTTTTATGGTAGAGATGAATGAGACTGCTTCGATTCTAAACAACTTATCGGAGCGTAGTCTAGTACTCTTAGATGAGATTGGGAGAGGTACAAGCACCTATGACGGTATTTCCATAGCTTGGGCCATTTCGGAATATTTACATGAGCATCCAGCACAGGCTAAAACACTTTTCGCTACGCATTATCACGAGCTAAACGAAATGACGAATACTTTTGACCGTATAAAAAACTACAACGTATCGGTAAAAGAACTGGAGGACAATGTGCTTTTTTTACGCAAACTAACGCCAGGGGGCAGCGAACATAGTTTCGGGATCCATGTAGCCAAGATGGCAGGAATGCCACAACAGGTAATCCACAAAGCAAATAAGATTCTAAAGAAATTAGAAAAATCACATTCCAGCGAAGAGCTTACGGATAAATTGCAATTGGTACAGAATGAGATGCAGCTTAGCTTCTTCAATTTAGACGATCCTCTTTTGGAACAGATAAAAGAAGAGATCACTCACTTGGACATCAATACTTTAACTCCGGTAGAAGCCTTGATGAAGCTTAATGAAATAAAGCGATTACTCACTAGGCAGAAGAATGCTTAAGACTTTTGATCAGCGTTGGAACAAAAGTTTTTTATTTACAAATCATTCAGCCTGCGATAATTATAAAGAATAAAATACTTTTTAATAAAAAAGGCTTTGCATTTTAAAGAATTGTATTAAATTTGCTCCCGCATTCGAGAAGGATGTGAAGTTCTTAAAAACCTTACGCGAAAATAGCTCAGTTGGTAGAGCGCCACCTTGCCAAGGTGGAGGTCGCGGGTTCGAATCCCGTTTTTCGCTCACTTACAATCCACGTACTACCAGATGTGGAAACGCTGTATAACGCAGAGGCTCGAGTGGTGGAATTGGTAGACACGTTGGACTTAAAATCCAATGGCCATTATGGCCGTGCGGGTTCAAGTCCCGCCTCGAGTACGAAGACCCTTGTTAATCAATAGATTTTCAAGGGTTTTTAATTTAACAAACCATCCATTTACATTAGCTTCCTCCTCCTTGCTTTTAATTACAAGTGAAAAATATAAAAGAAGCTACCACGTAGACTATTTCTCATTAATCCAATCAGTATTTAATTTTGTAATATCTGTAACTGAAAGGCCTGTACCCGAAGGCCTATCGCCAGCACAATATCCTAGTAACACATTCTCACTACCTTCTATAAAATGAACTGCGATATAACAATACCAACCATCGGGGTCGTCTTCTATATTTTTTACATATTTCCAACTAATTCCTTTATCATTTGATATTGCTACTGTTAAAGGTGTTCGTTTACCTTCTAACTTAATGTCCCTACCGTCGTTGTTATTCCATACTATTAACCAATCTCCCGTAGACGGAAGTTTTTCGATGGTTGCTGGTGACAAAGGGGAAGGAATATTACTGGCCTCAATTGGACTCCAAGATTCACCTCGGTCTAAAGGAAATGACAATTGCTGAACACCACCACTGGTTCTAATGTACATCATTACTCTCCCATCCTCCATTTCTAATAGACCAGGTTCCTGAGTAACTATATCAGTTGCATTAGGCACTTTCATACTAGAAGTCCAAGTCACCCCATTATCATCAGAATAATAGGCATACAAATCACTTTTGTTCACAAACTCTCCTCCAGGAATTCTATGAAGCGCCACAGCCATCATTAGTCTTCCGTCTTTAAGCTGTATTACCCGGTCATTATTAAGCACAAAATACCCTTGTTTATCTTGGATACATTTAACAGGATTACTCCAAGTTTTCGCCTCATCCTTTGAAATTCGCATTATAGGAACACAATCTTCAGTAGAATTCTTTAACAAGTAGAAAAGAGCAATATTTCCGTTTTGTAAACGAAGCAATGAAACTGACATTACATTCAAACCCCCTTCATTCTACACTATGGTTCTGTCTTCCGCGGACCATGTATTCCCCTGATCTTTTGAATATCTAGCTGCCAAGGAGGCGGGAGCATGATCACTTGTAGATTCTCCATAGTACTTACTATACACAAACATATTAGGACCCTCTTTCAGGGCGATAAAATCTCCTTCACTATTTCGTGGATTATCTAAACCAGGATTTAGGGATAAGACTTTTTTAGGCTCATCTACTTTTGAAGATTGTGAGCTTGCAGCAAAAGCAAACGATAAACAAATTAGCAGATTAAATAGCGCTTTAAATTTCATTTTCACATTGTTTAGAGCTAACATTAACTATTCTTTATAATTTCTAAAATTCTCACAGATCCATTATCCTTAGCTGGCGCGAGCCTACCTATTTCGGCCGGCAAAGTTACCCTTGTGCCTAATTACAATTGTAAAAAAACAACTAGATTTCAATTCTTTATTATTAAAATCAGTAAGTTACACTGACAAGGAATCGAATTGATTGACCTTACGTTATTTACCTTAAATTTAAAGAATCTATTCCTAACACAACTAAATTAATAGCGCAACTAAAAGCATGAACTCTCTAAAAACAACTTTTTCCATCACCTTACTAGCCCTTATTCTTATACTTTCCTCTTGCCAAGAAAAAGCCTCTAAAAAAGAGCGTTTAAAAAAGACCATTAAGACTCAGATTGACACTATAGATGGAACTGTGGCTATTGCATTTTACAGCTTATCGGAACCCAAAGACAGTTTATATATTAATGTTGATGAAAAATTTCATGCGGCCAGCACCATGAAAGTGCCCGTGATGATAGAATTATTTAAACAGGCCAACGAAGGAAAAATAAACCTGAATGATTCTATTGTCTTAAAAAATGAATTTAAAAGTATTGTTGATGGTAGTTTATATAGCATGGATATAAACGAGGACAGTGACGATATTATTTACCAACAAATAGACACTAAAGTGGCGCTTAAAGATTTAATGCATAGCATGATCACCATTAGCAGCAATCTTGCTACCAATGTTCTTATTGAACTTGTGGATGCTAAAAAAGTAACGGCAACGATGCGGGAATTAGGCGCAGAAAAAATTGAGGTATTGCGAGGCGTAGAAGACCTAAAAGCGTATGAAAAAGGGCTAAGCAATTCTACCACCGCCAGGGACTTAATGATTATTATGAAATCTATTGCCAATACCAATGCGGGCAATCAAAAAGATTGCGAAGCGATGATTGCCATTTTAAAAGATCAGCAACACAAGAATGTCATCCCTTTTTACTTGCCTAAGGAAGTAAAAGTGGCTCATAAAACCGGTTCTATAACGGGAGTTCATCACGACGCGGGAATTGTGTATTTACCTGATGGCCGTTCTTATGTATTAGTGCTACTCTCAAAGAATCTAAAAGACTTTGACAAAGGAACCGTTCAATTGGCCAAAATATCTAAAACCGTTTATGATTATGTAAGTAGTAATTAACCAGTTTAAACACTATCCCTACGATAGCTACTGTAGGGATTAGCTAGCTGGAATTACAAGGAGAAAAAATCTAACTTAATGCCATATTGAAGCAACATCCAATTAGCCTATCTTTGCCGTATTAATTAATAAGATGGCTTCTACTCTACTTTCATCACCTTTACAAGGATTTACAGATTTCAGGTTTCGCAATGCCTTTAACCATTATTTTGGTGGTATTGATACTTTTTACGCACCCTATATTAGACTAAATGGAAAGCTAAAAATTAAGCAATCCTACCAAAACGATCTATTACCAGAAAACAACAATACCTTAGAGGTTATTCCACAAGTGATAACCAATGACCCAGAGGAGTTTTTATTTGTCGCCAAATATGTGCAAAGTTTAGGCTACAAGGAATTAAACTGGAATCTAGGTTGTCCTTATCCTATGGTGACAAAATCTGGCATGGGCTCTGGCTTAATTTGCAACCCCAATAGAATTAATGAAGTCCTACACAGAGCACACAACGAAACCGATATTTTGGTCTCTATGAAAATGAGGATGGGCTACGAAAATGCAGAAGAAATTCTATACGCCTTTCCTATTTTAGATCAATACCCCCTTAAAAACATTGCAATTCATGCCAGAATTGGCAAGCAACTCTATAAAGGCCCAGTAGATTTGGATGCTTTTGAAAAATGTATCGATCGTACCAAACACAAGCTGTACTATAACGGGGATATTACAAGTGTTGCAGCTTTTAAAGACATCCAAAAACGTTTTCCAACTATTGACCACTTTATGATTGGTCGCGGATTAATTGCCGATCCCTTTTTACCTAATATGATAAAAAACAACACTACGGAATATCCTAAAAACCGTTGGGCTATATTTTCGGAGTTCCATGACACCATTTACAGGCAATATGACGCATATTTGTCGGGACCAACACCTATAAAAATGAAAATGCTAGGGTTTTGGGAGTTCTTTTCCCAAACTACTTCAAACCCACAAAAAACCTACAAAGTCATAAAAAAAGCTTCCAATCCAGTAAAATATAGGCATGCGGTTGATCAAATTATTAATACGGAAATGAAAGTGGATAGCGCTTTATAACTGTAATGCATAAAAGGTTAACACGATACATTTTGGCTATTTTATTTTTTAATGGAAGGGATTAGTTTTGTTCATTAATTAAAAAATATGAACATGAAGAAATCATTTAAATTCCTGAGCTTACTATTTATCACGACTGTTCTAATCGCATCTTGCAGTAAGGACAATGACCCTACGGATGACAATGTTTTTGTTGGAACATACAAGGGGTCTGTAGGGTATACTGATTCTGAAGGCGATACAGCCATCTCCACAGAAAATGGGAGTGTCACCCTCGTTAAAGTAGGAAACACGTATAATTTTGATTTTTCTGATGGAATTCCAAGTTTAAAAGGTATTAAAATGGAAAAGAATCAGAGTGTATTAATTTCTTTGGATGGTGCTATTAAAATTGACGAAGGAACATTAATTATCGGCTATAATAAAGACAACGAAACGTGGACAGCCAATTGCGATAGATAATTTTAATCTGACATGAATTAGGGATATTCGGGAGTAGGCCGATTTTCACTAAAAACTGGACAGAACGAATCCTGGAACATCGATGTTTCCGGGATTTTTTTTATGGTTTATTTTCGAAGTGGATTTTCGTCCGGTTTAAGAGGGCTTTTTGGTCGTTTTAGTGAGGTTCTGGCATACCTTTCCCATCGAAGTTTCGGATCGCTAGTCCCTATGCCGCTTTTTCCAGCGCCATGGCCGACA
>NZ_AUCB01000018.1 GCF_000429545.1 Arenibacter certesii DSM 19833 | reverse complement strand
AATTTAACACATGGAAGTGATTATTTGGTGAAGTATGCACCGTTTGGAAGATCAGAAAAAGTAGTATTGCCACCTATCTCCCGCTTAGAGGAAGCAGCTATTTACGATTATTTGGTAAACCCTATCTTAGATGCGAAATGTATCAGTTGTCATAATTCAAGTAAGAAAAAGGGTGGACTTTCACTTCAAGATACCATTGCTATGAAAAAAGGAGGAAAAAACGGAGAAGTCTATATCCCAGGAAATATAGCCAAGTCCGAAATAATTAGGCGGGTTATGTTGGATCCAACTGACGAAGATTTCATGCCTCCAGAAGGAAAGACGCCACTTACCGATGAAGAGAAAGCAATTTTGACATTTTGGATCGATAATGCCGATGCCAACTTTAAAGTGAAACTGGCCGATTTGAAAACCCCTGAAGAAATAACAAGTATAGCTTCAATCATGTTGGGTCTAGAAGACGTTACGGGTAAGAGCGGTATACCCTTACCTAATGTTCAGACTGTTAGTGGCGAAGTACTTAAGGATATAGCGAGAGAAGGGTTAAAAATAAGGGAATTAGTTTTTGAATCTGGTTTATATGAAGTAGTTCTTCCCCCGCAATTCATTACGTCCAAAAACGATAAAGATTTGGATAAAATATTGGAGAAACTGTTATCCATAAAGGATAATATTATATGGCTTTCCTTAAAAGATAATTACGTTCAGGACAGGCACTTAAAAACGATCAGTCAATTTGTAAACCTTCAAAAACTGGAGATGGATAAAAATCCGATAACGGATAGTGGCATAAAAGAAATATCGGTTAACCAGAGTATAACGGGACTCAATTTATATCAAACTAAAATTACGGCGCGGAGCTTTGAAAACTTTGCTAAAATGAAAAGTTTAGAGCGAGTTTATGCATGGAAAACAGGGATAACACAGGGGGATGTAGATAATTTCATGATAAATAGAAGTCATCCTGAAATTATATTGGGATTGAGAAATTAAAATAATTTCATAAACTAATTAGGTGTGCTGTATATTCTTTAGTTTAGAATAAAGGCGGCTGTTCTTTATTTATTCTTTTTCAATCCTAAAATGGGCTAAATTGTTATTTAAGAACAAGTCATATTTCCAAAAATAATAGTATATTTTTAAATTGATAAATGCATTAATATATGCTACAATTTTTTAAAAAAAGTTCACAATTCTATGTAAATTGATTATCTAAGATATTTTTTCAGGATCATAAAGGTTAACTTACCTACTTTATTATTTAAAACAAATTCGTGTTGAAAAGGTTGATGATAATTCTGAAATATCATATTTAACTACTAATCTTTTTTGAAGCTATATTATTCTGAAAAAACTTTTTCAGGATTACCCGCAGTTTTTAATTCCAATTTTAAACTGGCGTCCTCGGTAGCTGAAAACATACAATCTACCTTTACTTTATGTTCTCCCATGCTTAACGCAAGTAGTTCGGGGTCAATTGGTATGCTTCTGATTCTGTTCCAAGATTTATCATATAACACTACCTCATTACCTCCGTCATATTTCAGGCTTTCACCCTTGGCAATGGAAATATCTAATTCAATTTTTTTGAAGTTGTCTATCTCAAAGCTTATCTTAGAAGCATCTGTGTTCTTGGTTGTCAATATGAACTGCAGGGGTTGAGGTGAAAAAGGGTTATTATACTTAAATTCAGACCAAACTGGTTCTCCTGGTTGTCTGATTTTTAACTCATGTTCAAATCGTTCCACTGAATAAGGAGTCAAGTTCCAACTGTTTTCGGAAACTTTTTCTAAGGAAAATTCATCGTCAATATTTTCCATCCGCTTTTTTTGCTCTTTACTGAAGGCTCCGCCTAATCTTGCTTTTTCCCATTCTTTTATTTTCTCTAATATTTCATCACCAAACCCATTCTTTTTCACTAAGTCTACTGTGGTTACTAATGCATAACCAGCATCAAAAGCGGCACTCCTTGCCAACATCCATTCTATATCCTCCAAACTAGTATTCTCCCTCATGCTGAACCATCCAAGCATGGCAGGAATGAAATTTCTTCGAAAATAATCTTGATTTAATAACCTGTAGGCCGTCTGACTTTCCCTAAATCCGGCATACCAAGGTTCACCCCAATTCATACGGGTAAACATATGCCAAAAATAATGTCCCGGCCTACTGGCGTCCATTATGTAGTGATCTTTTATTTTAGGCGATAAATTATTGTACCAAGCATCTGCAAACAAAATTTCTCCATAGGCTCCCATTCCAGTAGAATAATTTCCTTCTAATCCGTCGAATGATATTTGCCTTAATCCTGTTTTGTTATATAGGTCAGCCAATCGGGTAGCCATTTCTTCAGACAAATTAATGTTAGTTAAAAAAGTTTTATATGCATGGTCTGCCAATTTAGAAATTTCATCCTCTTTTTTATGATTACTAGCTTGTGTTCCAAATGCTCCCCGTTGACAATCTAACAAAATCCAAGGTGCAGTATCTGAAACACTTTCATATCTAATTATTTCATTTCCAATTACGACTGCATGAAGGCTATTGTTGCTCATTTGGTTGAAAAAAGTTGGGTCTTTAATTTCGATATTTTTTTCTTTAGCACTTATATTATTTACGAGAACACTGGAACCCACTTTAGCAAGTCTTTTATCTGGAACTGGGGTCACATAGGGATCATTAGTAGTTATAAAGTTAGACAATGTATGGGCTCCTAGTATAATTCCAGTTTCTTCTGCTTTTTGTACACATTCCTGCATACTATCCCAATTTTCGGGAAATGCATCTTTGTGTAAATCGAAATGACCCCAATTTGTAAAAGGACCAGAATGGTATAAGTATTTTAGGCCTGCCTTTTTAGTTAACTTTATGGCATCATCTATGGTAGTCGTTCCAAAATCTTGAATTAAATATGCCGCGGTGGCAGTTTTGGCACGTTTGCTCCAAACCCCATCTATAGTAGGATGCGGTAAACCTTCAGAAAGCTCAATTTCTTCTAGTGTATTAAGCACTTCTTCCGGGGCACAACCGAATAAGGCTATTTTGGAGCCTATTATGCCGTCGTCCTTGAATGCAGGGGCTACATAATGTTCATGTCCCATTGTAGAAACTATCCTTTCTTTATCTCTATTTCTGGTATATGCCTGCAATGAACTGCCGTAATCTTTTGGCAACGCGGTATGCCCTCTATATAGAATATTCAAAGAATCTGCAATATCCACCAAACTGGTAGTTCCAAATATATCGAAGGATGGCGTAGAATCATCCTCGCTGGTTGGATATCCGCCCAACGTTCTTTTGTTCAAGGCCTGTATCCCGATTGAGAAATCCTTATTGCGGACCACTCCTACTGTTTCCCCAATGGTTTCCTTGATACTGGTCTCAAAAGGCCCCCATAGTACTAATTCGATATCATCTTTATTAGTGATAGAAGAGAGCTCAAAAGTAAGATATCGTTCCTTTTTGACTACTTTGATTTCTGCCTCGACTTCGTTTTTAGGGTATGTTAGCAGAAATACTTCTTTTCCCTCTTTTAATTCAAAAGAGCCCGGATATTCCAATTCCCCGTTAACCCTTATCGCCAGAATGGATTTGGGGTCATGGTTTGAATACACATATTTGATATTATTTTGAGAATCGGTTAAACCTGTGATTTCTCCAATTTTATTTATTCCAATAGTTAGGTTTCCAGCCTGAAAAAAAATGTCGGATTGGTTCTTACATCCAAAGGTTAGGGCCAACATACAGAATATTAAAATTTTTAAGGCAATATTTTTCATGTAGTTATTATATAGGTTAACAATGTTTTAGTGCCATTTCTAATGCCATTATCTAAACTCTAAAATCATTACTTCTCTAGGCTTTATATTAATTTTAAATTCGGATCCGTATGAATATACGTTATGTGAAAATTCAGCAGCGTTATCCAATGGGGACGAAATAACATATTCCTTTTTACCTTTAATTAACCCCAACTTGCGATCAAGTGTTAAACTATAGGTTTGAGGTTGGTCTGAAGGGTTGTGAACAGAGATGTACCCACCCTCTGTATTCCATCCTGTATATCCGTAAACTTTGGACTCTTTGGGATTACCTCCATGCATTTTAGCTCTTTTAAAATATGGAAAAGCAGACCTAACCCATTTTAAGCCTTCAGCCAAAACATCCCAATCGCTTTCTGACAGTTCGGGAGTTTTGATATAGAGTTCCACAAAACCGGTTCCTCGGGATAGATTCATCCATAAGTACTCAGCAAAAGCTTCCGGACTTTCTCCTGATTTCACCTTTTTTGGTTCATGATTAAACACAGAGTTAATTGGGAATTGAGTTTTTTCCTTTACCCATGTATCATAATAAATACCATCTCTATACACCAATTCCTCTGTTCTATTACTTCCCCCAGCTGCATCTCCCGCATTGATCATCCACACCGCATCTATGTACATTAACCACCAAGGACTAAGGTAAGCTCCGTTGGAAATTACAATATATACATTTGGGTCAATGGTGTGCTGTTTCTTAAATAGTTCCATTAGCCGCTCTGTCCCAGCAACGAGATAGTATGTCTTTAATTCATCAAATTTGGAATTATTCAAGAGGGGGTCTGATGCTGATAAACTATCAGTTCCCAACTGGGCATATAAGGTATTCCGTATTGGTAGCCATGTAGTTCAAATTCCCTAGTATTGAGATGTCCAAAGATCCCATCTAGTTTAAAGTAATTAACTCCATTTTTGGTCAATTCCAACATTCTGTCCTCCAACAATTGCATATACTTGGGTCCTGCCATGGACATCCAATTCCCTAAGGTTTCAAATCCTTGCTCCTTTAATTTCGGCACCGCCGGCTCTCCTCCTAAAAGACAGCCTGGGCTCATCCATAACCCTAATTTTGAATCTGCTATTCTCACAACGTCGAAGCTGGAAGAGAAATCTGTATCGAATTTTGAATTTACTTTCCAAACCTTGTTAGACCAGTCGGCATGTACATCTTGCCAACCATCGTCAATGACGTAGGCATTAAGCGGATCTACCTTCCGTTTTTCGATTAATTCTTGATGTACCTTGGTCACACTCCTACCAAAACTCTCCTTGTCTACATTAGTATAAAAATCAAACCAACTGTTATACTGAACCTGTAATCTGAGTGGTCTTATCCGAATCCGATCTATATAATTAAAAAATGTTTCTTGTATGTACTCGGAATCATCACCCACACCAATCACTGCTTTATGGGACGTGTATACTTCATTAGCCTTTATTTCCTTACCCCAGAGGTAGCCACAATACCCCTTTTTATCCACTACGTAATTATCTGCAGCAGGAAATTCTACACCAAAAAAGGTAGCTGATTTTGACCCGTACAGGGGTTGACCAAGACCTGGACGCCATTGTGCAGCCCCTTTAGAAGTTATTTGTTTGATTTGATAGGGTTGATAAATGTCATCAAGTGACATTGATTCAATATCTATCCGCTCTATGGTAACTGGTTTGGTAGATCTTATATTTAGATATTTATGAATATAAAAATTGTCCTTCTCTGCTTCATAATGTACCTCCACTTCCAATTGGTGCTCCTTGTTTTTTAAAAGAAAGCTAAGGGAGTTACTATCTTCATGGATTACTTTATTAAATTTAAAATCCTCTGAGGTTAATACTACGTCTGATCCCTCTATATGTGTACCTTCGGAGATCCGTAATCTAAATTCCTCTTTATCCCTTGGAAGCAATAATGTACCTGCAATTTTATTATGGACTTCCGAGGTAAATAGATGCCCGTCATCACTAATTTTTATAGTTCTTGAAATAGTTTGGTTTCCAATGGTATATTCACTTTTAGATTTGCAGCTTCCTGCAATAAACAGGAATAAGATAATAAATAGCTTTATTAGATATTTCATTTAAATTATTTATAAAGTTGATTATTTAGTATTAGTTACTTAGTTTTTAAGGAAATTGTTTTTAATGAGAAAAAAGTCAACACCCAATGCAAACATAGTATTAGTCATTTTTGCTTCTTTGTTGTTCCCAACAAACTGTAAGCGTATAACAAAGGAATTGTTCACTGGTTCGCATTCTCCTAGGTTTAAATACGGATTTATAATTCCTGCATGATTAGAATAAAGGTCTTGACTATTTTTTTTGATTCCGTTCACATAGACGTCAAACATGCCGCTGTTAGGGCCAACAGCAGTACATAGAAAGATTTGGGAGGTTTCAAATTGTTCTGTAATATGGAACTCTACAAAGTCACCTGGCTTCTCAAACCATAGATTTTTAAGTTCCCCAGAGCTTAATTCTCCCCACATTGGAATTTCACTGTGATTTTCCTTTACTCCTTCGCTTTTATTAGCTACAGAAAGTATTTCGGCTTCTATGGCTCCGTCCACAATATATTGAGACCCCTTTGCTTTTTCTATTTCCATTTCCAAATCCTCTATAGTGGGTAACTTGGCAGAAGCAAAAGAGGGTAGTGCAGGCTTATTATGGGTTACCCCAGGGATCCCATACCAGAAGGTGATTTGTGAATATTGTAGGAAATGGGATTTGCTACGCCTTCCACATGAGGATTCCATATCAAATTTAATTTGATCTCTAAAAGGAATGGCATCCAATACGCGCGTACGCGTACAAACATTATAACCTTTGGATCTTTCCCCAACAATAATATTACCCAAAAATGGTTTTGAAAATTGATCTTTTGGGGTAGGAACCACTCCACCGGCCCAGCCGTAATAATCTTCCGTACCTGTACCAAAGTGAGACGGAAAGTTTCTATCCAAATCATCATCTATATATATTTTTTCATCACCTTCTCCCCACCAGCCTTCTATTGGGTTAAGTACCGTCCACTCGTCTCCCACAATTACCCCTTTTCCCGTTGCACTCAAGAAATTATAATCAAACAATGGAAAGGTAGGAGTAGGGTCATCCATTTGCCATGTAGCGTAAAAATGCATGGAATTGGGGGTCCATTCCATTTGTTTGGTGGTAACGGAAATATTAACGGTTACCTCTTCGTTTCCCAAATTCTGAACCAGCAACTGTCCATTATTTTTATAAGGCATTACCCATCGACAGATCATGTTCCCATCCTCTGTAACAGAACGCTCCCACATATCGTAGCTTTGGACCTTTCCTACATTATTAAAAAAGTCGCCCACTGGAGCCCAAATGGTTTCTTTATTGTCAAAATTTGAACGAAGAACCACAGACCGCAACGCTTGGGCCATATCGGAGGTATTCGACAACTTTATTTGAAACTCTTGAACAGCTTGATTTCCCTTTGGCAGGTTTACAACTAAGGTTTCCATAGGGGCAATTGATTTTTTCAATTTTTTTTCAATTCCTTTAGCAGGACTATATTCTGTTAATATTTTTCCCACCTTATTTCGTAAGTCTTTGGTATTATCAAAGTCTTCCATGGTAAATGTTTTCACCTTCGTGTCAGATGGATATTTTCTATAGTTAATTATATTATAGAAGGCTTTTTTGTCCATTGTTATTTTACAGCCCTTGGCATAGGGTATCGGGAAATATAAATTACCTGCCCTAGCTGTTTCATCTGCAAAGGGTGGTTGTACAAAATCATTTCCTTTCACAAGATCGAAAAAGTTCGTTGATATAACCGGTTCTGGATTTCCATCCAAGTAGATATTAATATTGGCGCCCAAAGTGTTGTCCAGTCCATAGTAAAAGGCGACGGCCCAAATTTTAGTTATTACACCAGGCCCTTCATCTTCCATCAATACCCATTCCTTTTTTCCGTTTAATTCCTCAGTCCTGATATAGGAAACACCATCACTATCCGCAAACCAGCCCGGTAAATCAGGGGAAACTGACTCCCTATTATAGCTACTTGCCTGTTTGGATTTATAGTTGGATGTTGGAAACTGGGTAATCAAATCGCGATCTACCATTTCTTCCAATAAGGTTGTGATGTTTACCTCGGTCTCTTGGGCATACAAACTGGGACCGATGAATAAATGAAATATAATCATTATTAATCCCAGTGAAGTTGTTATATGTTTCATAAACTCAAAGTTGCGTGTTGAAAATTAGTTGATAACAAAAACAAGTTTAAAATATATTGTCAAGATTTTCGTCTTTAAGGGAAGATTGGGACATCCCAAACTCCATTAATATAGACTAATGACCATTGATACAATACCAATAGGTTCAATCTCAACATCATTATAGATAATGGAATAATCCCTGTTCCAATTATTGAATTTTTATAAGTTTTGCTCTACCATTATTTACTGCCACTACAAGTGCTTTCTGGTTCCCATATCCAATGAGTTTTAATTCCTTAACATCTTGAGAAATGTTTAGTCCTGATCTCACCATAGGTACAGGCTCAAAAATAAACTTGCCTTGTCCTTTTAGAAATAAACCCAAACTAGCATCATTTCTTGTGGTTTCTATCTCTGACCCATATAGATTACCAGCAATTACAATATCTTTTATTCCGTCATTGTCAAAATCATAAATCACGGAACTATTTATATTAGAAATTTGGGCTAAATCTGGCAATGGTCTAATTTCATATTTACCATTTCCCAAATTTTCCATACTAATACTTGCAAAGGTTTTGGCTTCATAATGCAGGGCTTTTTCTAAATTAGAATCACCATATACTTCCCGGAGGGTGGAAGAAGCAAACTCATTGTAGGTTGCGAATTTCTTTTTTATCTCTGGAATTTGTTGAGAGGAACAAGACCGACCTCTAAGCGGATATTGTGTGCCGTAGTTATAATAACTCAACACTATATCGTTCTTGCCATTTTCATCAAAATCACCATAGTGCACTGAAAATGGTTCGTTTTCTTTTGCCTTGTATTTGTAGTTTAATCCTAAATTTCCGAATACATAATCTTCATCACCGTCGCCATCCAAATCACCATTCGAAATACTGAACCACCATCCGGTGGTATTTTGCAAATTGAATTTTTCGGTACTGTTCTTAAATTGCCCTTCAACATTTTCCAAAACGGTAATGGGCATCCACATACCAGTAATCAACAAATCCAAATCACCATCCCCGTCGAAGTCCGTCCATACGGCATCTGTCACCATACCCAACTTATCCAGCACATTTGTATCGGTTTTTACAAAGCTCAATGTTCCGGTCTCCACAAGCTGATTTTTTAACAGATAACTATCAGCCGGTTCTGGATAATGACCTGGAACTTGTCTTCCGCCGACGAATAGATCTAAATCACCATCATTGTCATAATCCGCCACCTTAACCCTTGACCCACTAGCATTAATATCGGGAAGAGCTCCTTCAGATAGTTTGAAATTACCATTCCCATCGTTTAGATACAACCTGTCTTGGTAGTTTTCAGAATCCAGTTCAAACTCATTTCCGCCAGAAACCACATATAAGTCTTGGTCTCCATCATTGTCGGCATCAAAAAAAACGGCTCCCATATCCTCCCGGTTAAGGTCTGGAATAAGCTTTAAGGGACTTTCTATAAAAGAGCCTGAGGCTTGTTGCTTATATAGTTTTCCTAAACTTTCATTTGGGCCACCAATATAAAAATCCTCCAAACCATCACTATTAATATCTGCGACAGCAATCCCTGAACCTAAAGTAGACATGCGATGAGGCAGTAATACCTCACGCCCAAAATCGTCAAACTTATTCTCTTTATGTATATAACTTATTTTGGCGGTATCAGTAACATCTTCAAATAGTAATAAACCCGATTTGTCGGAAGGCTGCTTGCTGTTTTCGGCCCCATTAAGATCATATTCCAATGTTTGGTTTACCGTAATATTTTTATATAAGGATGTCTGACCATTAAACCAGTCAATTCTTAAACTGTCTATATTGCTAATTTGATTTAAACCAAAATGAATTACATCCTCACTACTGGAGTTTATTCCACGAGCATTGGTCAATTGTGAGGTTTGTACTCCGTTTTTATGAAATAAGGAAATCCTTGTTCCAAAAAAGCTTTGAAGAACCTCTCCCTTTTTTAATTTTATCCTTAAATAATTGTTCGCCTTATTTTCAGAAATATTGTTTTTATATATGTAAGCAACCTCATCAATATTGTTTATGACCAGATCTAAATCCCCATCATTATCTAAATCCCCATAGGCAGCACCTGTGGAAAATGTCTTCTGGGACAAGCCCCATTCATCAGATGTTTTTTCAAACATCAGACCATTTATATTCCGATACATATAATTCTGAATTTTTTCAGAAGGAAAGAAAGACAGCAACTTCTCCAAACTGGCATACTTCCAAACATCAAAGTTTTTGTTATTCTCCTTATTGTATTTCCTATCGATTTCACCTATATATTCATCCAACTTCTTTAGTGCATCAGTGTTTCCAATCTCATGTCGTATACCGTTGGTAACAAAAAGATCCAGTTGACCGTCATTATCAAAGTCGGCCAATAAAGGTGACCAACTCCAATCCGTACTAGAAATACCGGCCATTTGGGCTATTTCACTAAATAGCAAATTACCATGAACATCTACCCCGTTATTTAGTTGTAGTGTATTGAACATGTACTGATAATGTCCACCTCGACTTACATTGTTCCAAAATTCAGTTGGATTCATAGAACCCATGTTACTTTTTAGCCTATAGTTATCCTCTGCCACCATATCGAGCACCACAAGATCTAACCAACCATCGTTGTTAATATCGCCCACATCGGTTCCCATACTGAAGTAGGAGGTATGCTTTATATTTTCGTATATTTTATTGGTAAATGTTCCATCCCTGTTGTTGATATAAAAAAAATCGGGGCCTTCATAATCATTTGCAACATATATATCTTGCCATCCATCATTATCAAAATCTGCAATACTAGAACTCAATCCATATCCAAAATTACTTACCCCTCCATTGTTAGGTGTTTCAACAAAGCGATTATCAATATTTTCTAGCAATCTATAATTTTGAGTGGGTGTAATTTTTTTTTCATTGTTTGGAGGGGCCATAAACGAAGAGTTCTTAGGTTGATTCACCAATAAAACATCGAAATCCCCATCTCTGTCGAAATCAAAAAAATTAGCTTCTGTGGTTCTATTTTTATCGTTTAAATTGTACTTCACCGCTGATTCGGTAAAAGTAAGATCCCCATTATTTATATAAAGTTCGTTCTCTCTCAATTCTTCCTTTTCATCATAGAGGCTTTTGCATACATAGATATCCTTATATCCATCATTGTTGATATCGACCATACTTACATGTGTAGACCAGCCCCCTTTCACCAAAATTCCGGCGGCAAGCGTTATGTCCTCGAATTTTAGATTGCCTTTATTGAGATATAACTTATCTCCCACTTGATTTCCTGTAAAATATATATCCAGAAGTCCATCATTATTGATATCGCCAATAGCTACTCCACCTCCCTTGTAAAAACCCTTGTAAACGAAAATATTGTTTTCATTGGTTTGATGAAGTTGGTTATTGAAATAAATATTGGTTTCAGAGGCATCTAGCAATGAAAATACTGTTTCTCCGTTGTTATTTGCTCTTAAATCTTGGGAGTAACAAGGTATAGTAAGAACAAAAATGGAAATGGTTTGAATAATGGTAATTCCTCTAATCATTTTAAGTGTATTATTTTTATTTCTGATTAGTCTTCGATTAAATTCTCCTATAATCTGCCAAAGTAATAAAACGCCTCCCTCACGGTCAATAGAATTTCAATTGTAAATATATAAGCATTGGCAAATCAAATAGCACTTTCCTTATAAGTCCTGCTATCATGTAAATGCGCTATACATTTTAACAAATTATACCTTCCCTACCATTACTTATCCATTTTATACCTATCTGGTATATTATTCACTTTATACTAAAAACCTCATTAATAGGTGATATTTTTTGATACATTTATAACAAGTGATATAGGGTGTTTGTAATATTTGGGTGATAAATTATATTTACAAACTATTTTATAGTTCTAAAATTTACTATCATTTCAGGGCCAGCTTCTCTTCCTTTGCCTTGATAATCAAATTCAATTACGTTATCACCGTCTGATACGGAAAGATAACCTTCGGATATCAAAACCTCATTTTTAATATCAAGATCCTTAGAGAAATGTTTATAGGTTTCATTTCCTTCATTTAATATAAAATCACCTGGTGATAATGTAAACGGTATCATAATTTTTTTTGGTCCTACCTTTAGGTAAATTCCTTTTACGTTTTCTTTCGATTCTTTAGGAAGACGAATTACGAATTGTAAGTTTTGATTTGGCCCTGCACAAAAATATTTCCAAATAGCAGCTGTAGGTTGTCCTGGCTCTGTGGTCATATTCGTATGTCTATAATCTAAAGATACAGGCGCGTCCGGACTACTTTTTAATATTGAAGATGGCAAACTATTAGAATCATCTTCTCCTTGAGTTCTTCCTCCTTCTGGTGCCCACGATTCAATAAAAACTAAATTAATACTATCCTTATTCTTCTCCAGACCATAGAAAGTATACGGATCACGTAGTTTTTCTTTTTGTGCTTCTGTAAAAAGACCATTCATTCTTGCATCTTCCCATTTTTTAATTTCCGTTAAAATAGAACTAGCTTCTTTATTTATTTCTTCAATATTAGGGCTTATGTAAAAATCCACCCCCGCATCGTAACCAGCACACAAACCCATGACCCATTCTATATCTTTTTTTGTGGTTTTTGCATTGATACTAAATTGTCCCATTTTGCGAGGTAACAAGTCTTCTTTTAAGGCTTGTTGTACATTCAATCTGTGGCTTAAATGTGCTTCTCTAAAATTATCAGATGTCCAAGGTTCGCCCCAACTTTGATTTGCAAAATAATGCCAACCAAAATGTGTAACATCCGATGAATTCGCTACAATATTTGGATTTTTTAAGTTATCAAAGAAAACCTTTACAAAACGATCACTTCCATAGCGTCCATGTCCAGAAGCAAGCCCGCCTTCTATACCATCAAAGCTGATTCTTTTTAGATTAGCCTCATTATAGAAGTTAGCTAGGTTTTTCGCCATTTGATCCTGCAAGTTAATATCTGGGAAAAATACTTTGTAACCATGAGACATTAGTCTGCTTACTTTTTCTCCTTTTTTGTGCTTAACAGCTTTAGTGCCAAAGGCACCTCGTTTACAATCTTTTAAAACCAATTTACCTTCTGCAGTTGCAAAAGAATACTCTATAATTTCATCTCCTATTCTAACCGCTGTATGCTCGCGCCACCTAGGGTTAACCTTTTCAATATTTGGCTCATGGTATGCCGGACGCACGTTCTCATCCTGTAATAATAATTCGATATCATTTTCAGTTATACTTTCTTCAAGTTTAGTGATACCAGCCAAAACTAGACCAGGATCAGGTATAGGAGAAACTAATGGATCATTTGTAGTAATAAAATTTGTTAGTGTATGAGCTCCTAGATTGATACCACGTTTTTCCGCTATATCTGAACACTCCCTAACCGATTGATACCCTTTGGGAAAATCTTTATCATCCAGCAGAAAAGTTCCCCATGTTTTAAAAATGCCACCATGATAGATTGATGAAATACCAGCTTTTTCCGCTATATCAATGCAATCTTCGATATTATTTATATTGTAGGACATGATGAATTTTGACGAACTAGAGTATTTCGAAACCTTATTCCAGACATTTTTGGTTTTAATGTAAGGTAAGTTTTCGTTTAAAACGATTTCTTCCACAACATCCAATAATTTACCTGCAGGGACACAATATAATGCAAATTTAGCACCTATTATTTCAGCATCGCTATCCTTAACAGGTACAGCCTGTCCTAACTTCTGTTCCCAATTATCTACAGTATGAAACTTGGAGCGATCACGAACAAAACCAGTTAAGCTTGCACCTCCTTCAATTCTCTTTGCAGCATTTCCAAATCTTTCTCTCGTTGTAATTTCAAATCCCCCACGACTCTTAAGATTTAATCCCATTAATCCGATAGCCGTTTTATCATCATAGGCTATCCCAATTGATTGACCTATTTTTTCTGAAGGTAAGACATGATAGGGACCCCAAATAACCTTCTCAATTGATTCTCCACCTTTAACTTTAACAATTTCAAAAGTTATATAGTTGTTTTTACTATTAATATTCATATTAATTTCAGCTTCCAGTCCATTAAATTTCAATATCAATATTTCTCCATCATATACCCAACTTGAAATGGGATATTTTACACCATTGCTCTGAATGGTTAATAGGGATTTATTATACCCCTTAATCAATAGATTTTCACCTGACTCCTTTTCTAATAATTCCGTTAATTTACCTTGGTTGTCAAGAGACAATTTGAAATAATCGGTTTCGATAAATATATTGTCCTGAGAATGATTACAAGCAGTTATACCTATTACAGATAATAATATCCAAAATAGTTTAGCCATTATTTTATATTGCATTTACTAAATTCTTATTTAACTAAATTTTTTAATTAATTACTTCATAATAATCGAAGAGGGACGGATTTCTTATACTTTAAAATATAAAGCGACACCCTTCCTACCAATCGATTTTGATATTTACTTTAATTTGTGGCACATTGTTTTAAATTTTGCTGTTCACTTGATTCCATTTTAAAGAACACTACTTTTGAATTATAAAAAGAGGTTGAAAATATTCAACCTCTTAGTCAACCAACATAAAACTAACTCAACACTTAACTAATCAGATTTTTTATTGTAAGGGATCAAAATCCCCTCCTGGCCATCCAGCGGTTTGTTGTAGGTTAGGATTTTTATTTAAATCGTCTTGAGGAATATCAAAGAAATAATAGTTGTCTAAATATTTTATTGGGTCCCCATCTTCATCAACACTTCCAAATCGTTCTAAGCTCCTTAACTTTGTAGTAAAGTAGGTATTGTAGACCGAAGGGTCATCTAAATTGATACTACCATCCAAGATACCTGCTTCTAATATTTTCCTATCGTCTAGAATTTCATTAGTTGGACTAAGTGCATCAAAAGCGGCTGTCTTAGTGATTTCATACCCATATCTATGCGTGCCATTAATTGTTTCATACATTCTACGTCTTCGTAGATCTGCTGATCGTTTCCCTTCAAAAACCAACTCCAATCTTCTTTCAAGCATAATTGCGTCGCGTAGTAGATCTTGGTCCATTCCAGCTTGTAACCCATAAAGATTATCTCCACCTTCCTCTATTCCTGCTCTAGAACGAATTTGGATTAATATGTCATACGCCAAACCTGAATTTGAAATTTCATTTGCTGATTCTGCTAAATTTAATAGCACCTCTGCATATCGAATCTCAATCCAGTCTGTTGGAGAGCTTAAACTAGCAGCTCCGCCCTCCAATGTGCCATCAACAGCTTTCCTACAATTAAAACTAGTAGCTGTAATTCTTGAGTTTGCTTGGCCTTCTATTGCACTTTCTTGAAAAGTCCATTCTAAATCGCTTGTCCTATTTGGTGCTGGGTTGTTCAACGGCCATATTGACCCGTTCCAAGCTATAGTTGCTTCAAATCTGGGATCTCTATTCAACCAGAGTGTTGTGGGATCATAGGAATAGATAGATGTAGGATCGTCGATTGCCTTACCGTCTTTCATTGGAAATGCGTCTACTAATTGTTTTGTTGGCTTATCATAGGATTCCCCATTAGTTCCAACGATAAATGGACGACACCCAGCCTCACGATTATGAGGTCTATCCAAAGAATATTTTCTAACCATAATGGCTTCAACATTGTTAGCTCCTTCATCAAACCATAATTTCTCATAATCGGGATGTAATCCTTTACCAATTGATTCCAAATAAATTTTCGCTTCATTATTGGCATCAAATGCTGCTTGCCACCGCCCCTTATCTTGAGCAGGATCAAATTGTTCACTAGCATAGTGAAGTAATACCCTTCCTTTAAACGCCATGGCTGCTCCTTTTGTAATTCTACCATAATCTGAAGAATCGTAACTTTCAGGTAAGTCAAGAATAGCATTATCTAAATCTAAAATAATCTGATCAATACATTCTGAGGTTTTGTTTCGGGGTATTTGAAGCGCACTTATATCGGATTGGTCCTTTACTTCCAGTACTAAAGGCACTCCTCCGTAGGTAGACACTAATTTGAAATAAAGATATGCCCTGAAAAATAATGCCTGTGCCTTCATTTGATCTTGATCTTCGATACTGATGCTACCAGAGCCAACATCTCTTAACAATAAATTAATGTCCTTTATTGTATTATAACTTCCGGAATAACGATTTTGTGAACTTGGAGAAGCTTCTCCATACATTAAGGCATCTGGTCCTTGGGCATCATCGGTCATTCTTGATGCATTTACGTCCCATCCAGGCAAGGCTCTTAGGTATATGTTGTTTAAAAACCCCTCGGCAAGATGTGAATCGTTCCAAATAACATCTGAACTAATTGCACCTAAATCTTTCTTTTCCAGTACGTCTTCACTACATTGCAAAAACAGTAGGGAACAAAGTATCCAAATTTTACTTATATTTTTTGATTTCATCATTCTATTTTTTAAAAAGTAACATTGATTCCTAAACTGTAGGTTCTATTTACAGGAATGCCTCTCCCGCTTGTTTCTGGATCAAACTGATCTATTTTGCTATAAATCATAAATAAGTTTGTACCATTAGCAAAAATATTTATCCGCTCTGCCCCAATTTTAGAAGAAATATTATCAGGGATATCATAGGCTAGATTTACATTTTTAAGTCTCAGGAAATCTGCATCTAGAAGCCAAAATGTTGAATTCCAATCTGCTGCTGGTGACCCGAACCTTGGTAGGGCACCATTGGTATTAGTTGGGCTCCAAGCATCTAACCATTGTGTATGTGAAGAGTTACCAATATCACCAAATTGAAACCTATTGTTGGCAGGTTGGTACTTTTGATGCCCAGCAAAACCTTGAGCAAAAGTTTGTAGAGTAAATCGTTTATAATTTAGATTTAGCCTGATACCGTAATTTATCGGAGGGTTCGAAGCTGAGCCTATATAACTTTGATCGTTTCCATCAATTATACCGTCAGGAGTATTTCCATTAGGATCATCTTGGGGATTACTTCTTAAATCTTTATAATAAAGTGCCCCTATTTGTGGAACCGCTCCGTTAATTTTATATCCAGAAGCTATTAAGGCATCCAATTGTGCTTGGTCCCGTATTATGCCTTCTACAGTATACCCAAATATCCTGCTGGTACCGTGTCCGTTTAGCAACTCGTATGGTCTTCGAGTTTCCGGCTCATCCAAAGTTGCGTATTCATCTTTGGCGTATCCTAAATTAAATCCAATATCATAATAAAAATCATCCCCTAGCTTATCCTTATAAGATGTAACCATTTCAAAGCCCTTGATATTGATCCCTCCGTAATTTGTTGGCCCTAAGGTTAATCCTGAGGAGCTAGGAATAAATAACTGTCTACTTCCATACAAATCCGTTTTCTTATTATAGAAATAATCTAATGAAGCGGACAATTTACTTTTTAACAATTGAATATCTAATCCCAAGTTAAAAGAACTTTGTTTCTCCCAGGTTATAAACAAATCTGGTTGTGCACCAATAACAGCCGAGTTGGAAATAGATTCATTTTCCCCGAAAACAGGCCCTAATCCACCAACGTTATAACTTTGAATGTAAGGGAAATTAGAATTACCAACATCATCGTTTCCTGTTGTACCGAAGGAAGATCTTATCTTGAAAAAATTAATAAAATCCAGTTTGCTGTTGAAAAATTCTTCCTCACTAACAATCCAACCTAAAGACACGGATGGAAAAAATCCCCAACGTTCATCTTTAGCAAATTTTGTAGATCCATCATATCTAAAAGAGGAGTTTATGAAAATTTTCTCTTTATAATTGTAACCCATACCACCAATATAGGAAGCTCTACCAAATTCCGCTCCACCACCATTGGCAAATTGACTTTCCACTGCTGGGTCCGTAGCAAATAATTGGGTTACAAATTCGGTTTGTAGACCTCTTCTTCTAGCCCAAAAGTTTCTATCAAATCTTTCAAATGCCTCGTAATTTAAAAAGGCATTAATGGTGTGGTTATCACCAAAGCTATTTTCATACCCTATTCGAGCATTAAACTGATAAGAATCCTCTTCTGCTGTTCTTTCTTCCAAACTGTCCGAGTCTGCACCGTCATCACTACGTAAGCGTACACCAAGAACTTCATCTGTCAGTAAAAATCTATTGTTCGGATCAACTCCAAAAGTAACATCTTCCACAATTTTCCTTAATAGCGTTTCATCTCTTCTAATATTAAGTTTGTTATATGTTGCGCCAATAGTTAGACCTTCTAAAAATGGCGCAGTATAGTTAACATCTATAATTGTACCTATATTTCTAGAAGTTCGTTCTCTATTCCCAGCCCCACCATCTGCCAAATGAACAGGATTCCAGCCGTTGAAATTGGCTACATACTCACCATTATGAACCCCAGGGCCCCATGCTCCAGTTCTATTGGCAGTTCTATAGAAATCTCCAAAATCGTCGTCACTACCATTCCATCTCCAATAAAATTCATCTCTAACATCATTATTGGTGTTCATATTTATTGAAACATTTAGGTCGTCCGTGATATCTGCAGACACCTTCGCTCTAAAGTTTGTTTTTTTATAGGATAGTTTGCTAAAATCTCCCGTCTGTTTAACATATGACCCAGACATAAAATAGTTGATCTTTTCTGATCCTCCAGATGCGGTAATTGCTACTCTGTTTAAAAGAGGGTTCGTAGCTGATTGATCTGCAAATGAGCCCCAGTCGTTTGCTCTTAGAAAGTCCATTTCTGCCTGACTAAACCTGCTGGGGTCATCTTGGGGAATACCATTAAAATCTCTTTGATTTTCAATAATCCTTGCTTGTTCAAAAGCAGTAGTCATAGGCGGTACATTTGTGGGTTCTGTAGTACCAACAGTTGAAGTTAGGTTTATTACTGTTTTGCCTGATTTTCCTGAATGAGTATTAACAAGGACGACTCCATTTGCCGCTCTAGCACCGTAGACAGCAGCGGAGGCAGCATCTTTCAAAACTGTTATACTCGCTACTTCACTTACATCTAAAGCATCAAAGATTGATTTGGATGCAATTACATTATCAATTACATAAAGAGGTTCATTACTACCGGCAAATTGTCCTGATGTTGCACCCCTTACAGTGATCTGAGAAGTACTTCCTGGCTTACCATTAGTCTGCGCAATATTCACCCCAGCTAATCTACCTGCAATTGCATTACCTAAAGAGGTGGCAGGAATCTCATTTAGTTCTTCCGTACTCACGGTGACAACTGAACTAGTAAGCTCTCTTTTAATAGTCGTACCATACCCGACAACAACAACTTCATCCAAAGAATTGATGTCTTCTTTCATGATTACATTTATAGTATTGTTAAGGCCGACTTCAAGGTCTTGACTTTTTAGTCCTAAATAAGAGAATCGAAGTATATCACCTTGATTAGCCGTTATACTGTAGTTCCCATCAAAATCAGATTGGGCGCCTTTATTAGTTCCTACTACTAAAATGTTCACTCCAGGGAGAGGAGAACCAGTCTCGTCCGTTATTACCCCAGAAATTGTGCCTTGAACATTTTCTATTGATTTATTGAACATTGGACTGCCCAAAATAGAAAAAGAAGTAAATGCTACTAAAATAAAGAGAAAGACCTTTATCTTATAAGCACTACTTTTTCTGTGCTTCTTTAAATTGTTTAAATTCATTTTTAAGGTTTTGATTGTTATTTAATCCTTTGTTTGGATATCTCTAATTTTAGAATATCTCTGTCCAAGTAGTCAATTGGGACTTTTTATGATCCAAAAATTATTAATACGTAAGTCATGCTTATTATATTTAGTATATGTTTTTAACACTATTAGTTAGAATTGAATGGTTATTTAGTTTTCTTACTGCGATGTTAACATATAATTAACTCTAAATCGACCTAAAGGGAAAATTGGGACTGGAAAACATAAAAAAAATTGTCCTAATGAGCATTAGGACGTTACAAATAGGGAAGACATTAGTGAAACTGGTAGCAACCTACACGTCAAAATCATTTTCTGGAATTGAAATACCAAATTACAGAAGTTAAGAGACCAAATTTTAACATTCAGATAGTGATATTGGATGTATTGAGCCTTTCATGCAATGTGGTTCTTGCATAATATGCCCTAAGGTTAGAAGTAAATTAGAAAATAATATGCTTTTATGATACAACAATTAAATTACCTAAGTTCCCTTAGATTGCTGCCAACCGCTTTAATTTGATCGAAATGACCGGGGAGAATCTCTCCCTTGGCATTGGTTACTACCTCTAGACATAATACCCCTTTATTATTAACAATATTCACAGCCTTATTCACCAAGGAATCGGTAATAAACTGTTGCCCATGACCGCCCCATTTTTCACCTAAATAGGTAAATAAAAACCATTGAACCCCATCTTCTGCCCATCTACTTAACGGATACTCATCAATGGTAGATTTTTCCCCAGAGGTATAATCATCATACGGAGTATTCCCATGAATCTTTCCAAAGCCACTATTATAGGTAACTATACTTTTTTTGTTACCGGATTTAGCAGCTAGGCTATGGGTACTTATATTATGTTTAAGAGACATGTCCATACGGGTACTTCTAATATCGTTCCAAGAATATAACCCATCAAACCACCAACCCTTAACACCCTCGCCATAGCGTAAACTCCATTCCTCTATCATATTTTCCAATATGGGCTGATTAAATTGGCTTGTAGCGGAATCCTTTTGGAAGGCATATCTTAACTTCTCCGAAACATTTTTATTATTTATCGGAGGATTACTTGGCAGGTACAGTATCAAAGGAATTTTGTATTTATTCAAGGCGTTTATTAAATCCTTCGGTAGATCCCTTTTGGAACATAATTCACCTGGCCCTATTCCAAGAGCTCGATCAAATGCTTTATTTGGGGAGCAATAATATCCAGAGTTTTGACCCAAGGTAAACATCACATAACCGGCCCCGGCTTCATTGACTTGTCTAGCAAACCTATCCACATTAAAACTATCAACGGTTCTATTCCATTCCTCTGCCCCTCCTTCAGGAATAATAGCCTCTTTTAAATAATGTACCATTATACCGAAACCCGCATCCTTAAACCAATCTGTGTTGGGATTTCCCTTATATTCCACAGCTTGGGATGATATTACAGAGACGCCTATCCTTTTGTCACTTTTTGGTTCAATATAGGTGATTTCACATTTGATGAAATTACCCACATATGAAGTGAGCAGAACAATTTCATTGGTCCATATTCCTGGTAATTCTTTCCATTCACCGCTCTGGGAGGTAGAGATGTACCAAGAATATTCCGGTTTTTCAATTTGCTTTAGGATATTCCCTTGAAGGCCTATAACATTCTTTGCAAACAACTCGCCAACAAACGTTATAGCGTCTTTTTCAGTTGTTTTACATGAGGATAACACAATTAATACAACGACCAGAGTCCAATATCTTTTTTTCATGTTTTAAGTTTATTTATTAGGTTATGAATGCATTTGATTGTTTTTAATCTCTAATTTATTATAGGGACATCACATGGCGTAATTCTTTATGGTGACAACCCTCGTAATATTTTTATTAATTATCAATTCACTAGACACTCCCAAATCCATTACATCCGTAATATATAGATACCCCCAATAAAAACCCTTCTTGTGGGAGGGGGCTTTCTATCCCACTCACTGAAATTTTTACTGGAAAGAATTCCACATTCGATTTGCATTTATATTCAGAGTGTCATTGGTATAATAAAAATTTGCATTTTTTAAGGCTACCATACTCTCGAAATCAAATTTTATAACAGCGTTCCGTTTTTCTATACCGGTGATTTTAGCCAGGAGAATACCATCTTTAAAAATTGAGTTAAAGAACGTCGCTATTTCTCGAGGTCTCCACCCTACAGGATGATTATGACCCATATTAGAGTAATCCTAACAAAACTAATTTTCTTGGAATCTGCACTGTCGTCTTATCGAGTGAGATATTTTGATAATAAATATTCGTATTGGGTATTTATTCAATATGCAACACCTTAAACAACTATCAACCCTTAGTCCCAATGGATATTTTGATACTCATTTGGTGTCTTTCCTGTTAAATTTTTAAAAATTCTATTAAAAGCAGATTTTGAATTAAAGCCGCAATCACCTCCGATGGAGGATAGTGTTTGCCTTTTATAGTTTGGGTCTTTAAGTCTCTTCTTAACTTCTTCTACCCTATAATAATTGATATAATCATAAAAATTCTTACCTATATACTCATTAAGAAGAAAGGACAAATGATTATTACTTATTTCAATTTTTTCTGCTAATTGGGCCAATCCTAATTTAGAATCCAAATAAATCTTGTCTATGTTCATTACATGATTTAGCTCCTCGATTTTGGCCAAGTTTTCTTTTTCTAAATTAGGGTCTATTTGTCTGGGAGACTTTTTAACCTTTGGATTGGGTAGTTTGTTTAGGTCCCTGTTCTTAAACTTTTTTAAGCCTAGCGTTCCAAAAATTAACGATATAAGAAGTAAAACCGTAAAACCAATTTTAACAATCATCTTGTCCAAAAAATTGGCCCTTACTTTAATATCCACGTAAATCGGATTTTCGTTCCAAATACCGTCATTGTTTGAAGCTTTCAAATATAAACGGTAGTTGCCGGCTTGTAATCTGGAATACCTAGCAATAGGATCTTTTCCTGTAATATGTCTCCAATCCTCATCTTTTCCTTCTAACTTGTAGGCATATTTATTTCGGTACGGTGAAGAAAAGGTTAGTGATGCAAATTCTATTTCAAATCGATTGTCGTTCTTAGGTAATTGAATAACTGACCCAGAACTTAAAGGTTTATTTATTATTACACTATCATCAAGAATTTGTCCTACATTAATAACCTTGCCATCTATTATTAGGTCTACAAATACTGGTTTTGGAATAGTTTCATTCAATTTAAATTTATTGGGATTAAAGTAGTTTATACCGGCAGCACCTCCAAAAAATAGAGTCCCATCAACGGTTTTCCATTTTGCATTTTTTCTAAACTTTCCTTTTAATACCCCATCATAAGTAGAATAGTTCGTGAAGGTTTCTTCTTTTGGGTTAAACTTAGAAAAACCCGTATTAGTCGCGATCCATAAATTACTTTCATCATCTTCCAAAATAGCATTAATTTCATTGTCGGATAATCCATCCAGTTCCGTATAACTTTTAAAATAATATCCATTATTGACTTTTGGATTCCCATCTTCTCGCAATAAATTTATCCCCCCTGCAGAGGTTCCAAACCAAACTTGCTTTTCGCTATCTTCATAAATAACAAATACTTCATCGTTACTTAAAGACTCTGGATTAGAGGGCATATGCTTGAACCTCATAAAGCTTTTTCCTTCACCTTGCTCCTGTAATAAAGCTATTCCACCATCATTCATTCCTATCCAAATTCTATTTTTGCTATCTTCAAATAATGAATATATATCGTTTAGAGGTATTGATTTTGTGTTGAATTTGGTATAACCTAAGTTTTCGAAGGAATATTCACTTTTAGTATCCTCCTGTAATAAGGATAATCCTGCTCCTGTGCCAAACCACATTCTGCCCAAATGATCTTCTAATATTGCACGGACAGAAGAAGAGGCAATACTAGATAAATCATTATTTCTATGTGTAAAGTGTTTATAAGTGTTGCTTTTTTCATGTGTCATAAACAGTCCATTGCTCATAGTAGCGATCCATAATCTTTCTTTCGAATCACGGAAAATGCTTGAGATGTAACTACTGTTTAGCAGCTCAAATCCCTTACTTTCCATATTTATATGTGTTATTTTAGGATTGGTGTAACCCTTCTTAAAATCTACACAATCAATTCCCTCACGTGTTCCAATCCAAAAATTACCATCCTTGTCTTGAAACATAGTTTGTACAAAACTACTTCGTAAACTGTTCTTACTCTCGGGTAAGTGGATTAAGCTGTTAAATCTGTGGCGTGAATAATCATAATAATCTAACCCTTCCTGGGTACCTACCCAAACGATATTTTCTTCATCTACATATACATCATATACATCATTACTACTGATCGAGTGGTGGTCAGATGGGTTTGCTATAATTGGTTCAAACAACCCAGTAGCCCTTGAATATTTAAGGAGGCCATCACCGTAACTACCAAAGAAAATATCTCCATCTCTATTTTCTGATATACTATTTAAAGAATTGGAGCTGTAAACCTCAATAAATCTGTCCCGCTCCGATTGATATCTAAGAATCTTGTCTCCAATTGTAATCCATACCTCTCCATAAGAATTGGAGTGAATTTTATTTAGCCCAAAGTAATCAAAAGAACCAATATCATAGGTTTTTAAGATCCTTGCATTTTCGAGATCATATTGTAATAATCCTTTATCTGTTCCTATCCAATAATATTTGCCAAGTCCCTTTGCAACACAGGCAATATTGTAATCCTGAAGAATTGGATTAATTTCTAGGGATTCAGCATCGATGGTATAATTGTTATTTTTCGTAGACATCCAAATGTTATTGGATCCATCACAAAACAATTGATATACACTATTATTCTCTACGCTTTTAAGTATATTGGGTGTAGGGATTACCTCCAGCGTTATTGTATTAATTACACTTAAACCTGTAAGGGTACCGACCCACAATTTATCCTCTGACGAAGTTAAAGCGTATATTTTGTCCCCGATAATAGAAGTATTATCATCGGGTATATGTTTATATCTTTTGAACCTATAACCGTCATAACGATTAAGCCCATTCTGAGTCCCAAACCAAAAAAAACCTTTATCGTCTTTAATAATCTTCCTAACCTCATTATGCGATATTCCATCTACTGAGGAAAAATGCTGAAATTTGTATTCTTGGGACCAACTACAATACACGGTCATTAATAGACCAATAATTAAGATAGTATAATTATTTCGCATCTTTATATTTACTTTTGTAAACAAGATACAATTTGTATTACATTTTCAAGATAAGGGAATGTAGAATTGAGAAATCAAATATAACCTGTTGTTTAATTTTTTATATTTTAAAAATAAAACTAGGTATTATTCTATCACCAACCAAGTATAGGAATTGGCCGGAATAGTCACCTTCACCGTAATTTCATAATCCCTATTCAGCTGATAGCTTTTAAGCTTTCCTTCCTTTTCTCTGACCTTGGCAGTTTTGGTTAATCCGGTATAATATAATGGAAGTTTTATCTCCCTGACGATCTCTTTAGATAAGGGGTTGAAAAGCATGGCCAAGCCTTTTTCCTTTAACTGGGGATTCGCATGCATAATCCCATCCCAATCCTTTCCTGAGGGCCTTTTTAAGTGAATAACATCACTATTTAAGATATCCCTGTACTTTTTGTACCAGTTGATCACATGGGCAACTACGGCTTTTGTTTTTGGAGTGTCGTACAGGCGTGGCCCTCTATAGCACGCTTGTACTCCGGCACCGTAGTTCTGCATCATATGGCTCTCATAGTCAACCAAATGGTCGTTTAACGGTTCTAAAGTAGCTGCCGCGCCACCGCCGTGGTATTCGGTTAAGGGCACAAAGGTCCAAGACATGCTAGGGATGGTTTTCCACAAGCCATCATATATATTCTGCCGGCCCAAGACCAGTTGTCGCTCCCTGGGAAGGGACCAATTCACCTCCCTATACCCTATTCCCGTTTTATTGGTTCCCGAATTGATATAGAAATCGGGTACGTTCATATAAATGCCTTCAGACCGCATCCATTTGTACAAACCTTGGATTTGGGCGTATTGCTTCCATTGGGAGTCTTCAAGGCCATTGTGATAGGTATGCGTTGTTGAGGCACACACATTTCCGGGATACGACCCATCATTCTCAAAAACGCTCATGCCCGTTTCATTAAAAAACGTTTTTATCTTTCTGAAATAATCATAGCCCCAATCGGAACACAGGCAAGGGGAGGAGCCGAAAATCATTCCCCCACGTTTTCCGGTCTCGGGGTTTATAACATCTACCTCATCGCTTATCCACCTGCTGGACAATAAGGAATAGCCTCCAAGTTCAATTCCCTTAGATTTGGCATAGTCCACATGCTCCTTAAATTCCGCATAATATTCCGGGGATTCCTTTTCCATATTCAGCCCACTGCCAAAACTTAAAATTATCATTTCATACCCTACTTCGGCACATTGATCTACAGCCGTTTTTATTTTAGCGGGATCTGTAGAAGTAAGATGGAGGAAAATGGGATTCTCTGTGGTCCATGGGGAAATAGTCCGGTACATTTTTCTAACAAACAGTCCTTTTCGCTCTTTATCAAAACTATCGAACGGGGTTTCCCATACCCTAAAAGTAGTAAGTGTATCCCCCTTAGCAATAGCCACATTTGGTCCCAATGGTGGTCTTACTTCTAACATAACCGGTAATTGCATGGGATAATTGGTTTGGGAGGTGTAGCGTGGGTCTGGCTCCCAAAAGGTGGTCTTATCCGATGTCTTTTGTTGCATGGCTCCAAAGGCATAGTCTGTTTCGATATGGATATTTGGCTTTTCAAAATGTTTTGGCACATCCACAAGACTCTCACCTTCTACCATGGCCAATTGTTCCAATTTAAATTCGTTCAACTGAACCATTAAATCCCCCTCATTAATGACTTCTATCCACTTACTAAGCGTGGGAATACCATCATACAATACGTAGTGGACTTTTACCACAATATCATCCTTAGATAAGGTGAAGATCAATTCCTTACCGCTGGGCATATCTGGATTGGAGGCCCAACGTACACGCTTCCATTCCAAACGATCACTGACCTCCTTAACTTCGAAGTCCTCAATTAAAAACGAATTGGGGTCTATGGTCATATCGTCTATCCATTCTAATAAGGTATAGGCAAATTCTGGCTGACCTTTTAATCCTCCAATAGCGTATTCCTTACCGTCTATAATCAAGGTACCTTCATTGGAAACACTTCGCAAAAGGCTTTCCCCGGTCATTTGGTTAACATAGTCTACCGTTGCTAAATTGGGGAATAACCTAAATACCCTAGCCACTAGACCATTGGAGATTATGATATCCTTGCCATTGTCACTTCTATATACTTCTGCTTTTGCTTTTTCGTTATCTATTAACCAATCATAATCTGGTTGCTTCAATGGCGTTTTAATCGCTGGTAAGGCAGCAAGCAGTTTCTTTAGGTTAGTGTTAATTTCTTTTGATTGTACTGGTGTTTCCCCTATATAATCATACGCCACCATAATAGGAGGGATTTCAAAATAGTTGATATTTGGATGTATCCATACCGCATGGTCACCGCTTTTACCATCACCAGCATCATCCACTATCATTTCTAGGGTGCCCCTTTTAATTTTCACATCGATTTCCTTGGCAGGATCCCCTGCTTTCATAATCCCACTATTATAGATTTCCTCCCCGTTGTTTAGTAACTTAAAGATTACCGAGCCTTTGTCTACCTTTCCATCTTTCCCCTCAACCCCTATAAACTGTTTTTCCGTATCGGTTATATTATAAAACATACGCTTCCCATCCGTTAGCGGAATAGAGGTGATACTATCCAAATCATAATTTATATTGGAATCGTTTATACCTACTTTTGCAGTAAATTGACTTCCACCATTTACTTTGATTTTAAAGCTTGATTGGGAATGCACCCCAATTCCAGTTTTATACTCAACTCCTGCTACCGATAACGCTTCACCAGTTACGGCTTTATTTTTAACAGGGGCACTGTAGGTTTGCAGCCCCATGGAAATGTGCATTTCTTCGATGTTGATGTTGTTTTGGGCGACACCAATAAATAGCATCAAACAAGTAAAAAGCAAGGCTAATTTAAATCTCATTTTTCTTCGGGTATTTCTTATTATTTACTTTTTTATTTACCTATAAAAATCTATATGGAATTGTGTTGATAGTTTAAAAATTGTGCTAGTGATAACCTAATGCAAGGCTAACTCTTGAACACTAATATCCTCATTATTAAATTAAATTTAGACAATATTTTATAAAAGAGAGGGTACTCATAAAGAAGATAACAGAATAGTGGCGATTCAGTAAGAAATGAAACAGGTGCTTGTGTTATACTAGAAGACATTTTTAATAATTTGATAGTATGTATAGCTGTAATTTGGTCAGTTAACTATGTCATTATGACTGACTTGCATCGTTTTAAGCTGAAAATTAGACAGGTTTTTGATAAAATTTCTATAACTCGCAAGGGAAGTGGGTTGGTTAACGGTTTGGCATTTATTTTGCTCTTGAATAAGCTGAATTTATTGTTTAACTAAAAATCTTAAAATTATGAGCACTTTAGTAAATGTTCCTAAAAACGGAGGTTTGATAAGCAGAAATTCAGATAAATCATCAAATCTTCCTGTTTGGTCCACTTGGATCGACGATTTTTTTAACGAAGGGTTACCTTCCCTATTTTCTCAAAATTTTAATTCGGGCATCAGCCTACCGAAAGTCAATATCAAAGAGACTGCAGAAGCATATTTTGTTGAAATGGCGGTTCCCGGACTTAAGAAATCTGATTTTAAAATAGACCTCGATAATCAAATTCTCTCCATCTCTACAGAAATGGAAGTAGAAAATGAGCATAAAGACGGAAATTATACGCGACGCGAATTTGGATACTCTTCGTTTAAACGAAGTTTTAATTTGCCCGAATCTGTAGATGAGGATAAGATTATAGCGAATTACAATGAAGGCATTCTAAATGTCCGACTTCCAAAAAAGGAAGAGGCAAAACAAAAACCCGCTAGGACTATTAAGATTTCTTAAACCTAATAGGAGAGAGGGGAGCCGACAAATTGGCTCCCTTTAATTTTTGAATTGATATAGAAAAAAATGTTACTAAAATTAAGTGAAATGAAAAAACTAGCACTTCTTTCGTTGGCTGCAATTTTAACTACAAGTTGTAATGGCCAAGAGAAAATAGAAAAAGAACAAATAGATAATAATAAGCAAATTACAGAACAGCCTAAAGGGACGTGGAAAGTAGATAAAGAATATGATGAAAAAGGAAACCTAATTCGGTACGATTCTATTTACTCTTGGTCCTCCGCCGATAACCTTGAAGAATTAATGCAATCTAACCCCGATAGTATAATGAAATCCTTACAATCTAGGTTTTATAGTAATTTTCAAGAGTTTAACAATCAACGTTTCCAAGATATGTTTGCGAAAGATTCCCTTTTTACCAAACAATTCTTTAATAATGACTTCTTTGAAAGCGAATTTGGACAAGATTTTATGGATATCGATCGCCTAAGAGAACGAATGGAAACAATGCAAAAACAGTTTTTAAATCGATATCAGGCAGAATTTGAAGAGTTGCATGAAATGAATCCTAAGAGTGATGAGTAACGCTAAAACTAGATTCGTGTTAGTATAACGGGAATTGTAGTCGTAGGAGATTATTTATGTGCTACTATTGCCTGTAGTCGACCTTTTATAGTGTCGTTAATAATGAGATAAGTCACAAAAGTTGTGTGAGACTTAATTAACCAGAAGGAGCAATAGCAAGAATCTTCCTTTCGTGACATGTCAATACTTCTTCCATTAATGAAATGCTCAGCATTCATGAATTCATTTAAAAAGCAATAGAGAAGGAGATGAATAAAAAAGTATTCAAACAAAACTAGGCTTAATTCTTCTTTCCATAAATCTACAGATTTTCGACTAAAAAAGAAAGTAAGCCAAGAACCTTTACAATAAGGCTTCTTGATTTGTTTTCCTTATCCGCAGAATAGGATTCAAAAGCTCCGAGATTCAGCTTTTTTATTTCCAAAAAAGCGCGGAGTTTTGAATCCGATTTTTAGATTCCATCTAAAAAATTCATCAGGACCGATCGGAAAATGCAACGATTTGCATTTGTAGCGAGGGGCCAGTTGGCGTGTGGGCCATCGCTACAGCTGGCTCCTTAAATCAAAGGTACACAGTACCTTCGCTTTCAGGCCCTGTTCGTTTTATTCATTGTCTATTATTTTACATTAAAGTATTCATGAACCTCCTTGGTCGGTTTCATCGGACAAGCAAAGAAATCGCAGACTCACGAAATCCGTTAAAAATCAATAAGAACCACTTGAGTAAAATGAAAGAATATATTTGGGTAAGACTCAGCTAAACGTATATGAAGAATTTTATTTATTCGGAGAATATTAAAGTAACGTTGTGTGCATAATCACAATAATTGGTCATGCTCCTATTAAAGAAGAAACTTAAAGATATAGAGGAAGGCAGGTGTTCAGTATTTTAGATTTGGAAAGGCTTCTAAAGGGCTTAACAAGGGAACACGCTATTCCCTAAAACAAACGCTAGCCTGTTCTTTCAGAACTGCAACTATACACGTGTCTTCCTCCCACTATGGTTTCCTGAATTTGGATGTTTTGATCGAAAATAACGATATCGGCGTCTTTTCCCACGGATAGACTTCCCTTGATATGGTCTACCCCTATAATTCGTGCTGGGGTACTGGTCATCATTAATACGGCATCGAGTAGGGATACATCCGCCATTTGGATCATATTCCTCACCAGCCGGTCGGCAGTTGCAACACTCCCCGCAAAGGCAGTACGGTCTGGTAATTTTGCCACTCCGTCCTCTACAATAACTTTTACGCCATGATCTTTATGTCCTAGTACGCTTTCTCCAGGAGGGCTTCCCGCAGCGCGCATAGCATCGGTGATCAGGGCAATTTTATGAGGTCCCTTCACCTTGTAGATCAATTTTAATAGGGGAGAGGGGAGATGAACACCATCAGCAATTATTTCCACATCCAATTCGTCCATCAAAAGGGAACTTTCTATCACCCCTGCATATCGGAAGGCATTTTTTCTGGTTACTCCAGACATACCAGAATAGAGGTGGGTAGATAATGAATATCCATTTTCAACGGCTTCCACCACTTCTTCGTAAATAGCATCGGTATGGGCAATGGCTGCCAGAACCTTATTTTCCCGAAGATAGCGGCCAAACTCCATAGCTCCCTTTAATTCCGGTGCGGCGCTCCATCGTACTATATTATTTGATCTTTGCAATATTTCCTGGTATTCTACTGGATCTGGATTTCGGATATATTTAGGATCTTGTGCGCCCCTTTGACTCATAGCAAAATAGGGTCCTTCTAAGTGCAGACCTAAAAATTCGGCTCCATTATTATTAATCTTATTGGCCTGATCGTATATTTCTAAGATGTTGAGTAAATCCTCTTTGCTTCCCGTCAAAGTAGTAGGTACCATAGCAGTAGTGCCATATTGAGCATGTAATTCTGCAATTTTTAGGAATCCAGTAACCTCCCCATCCATAAAATCGTGCCCTCCGCCACCGTGAACATGAATATCAATAAAACCTGGGGAGATATATAGACCTTTAGCATCTATCATGGTACCATTGCTCGTCTTGGCATTGCCCTCATAAATGGCATTAATTTTATTGCCTACCACCTCAAGGGTACCCTTGGTGATTATACCGGTGGGAGTAATAATCTTACCATTGTGTATAACGAGCTTTTGCATAGTATGTTTACCTATTTGCTATTGCTGCCTCTAAATCATTCACCTCCTTGGAAACAGGTTCTTTTAGCAGCCACCCGAATATACAAAAGACCAGCATACTAACCATTACCGGTAAGCCTACTTCTAAGGCCATGCTATCCATAGATGTTAATTTTGTAATAGTAAAGGCGACTAATCCCGCTAAAACAGAGGAAATAGCAGCTCTGGGGCCGCAGGTTTTGAAAATGGGAATCAATCCAAATAACAACGGTACCGCAATGGGACCCAATAGTGCCCCAAACCAAGTGACAATAAGGCCTAGAACCCCACCAAAATAGTCGTATTGAAACGCGATTACAATAGTAAGGGAGGTAAAAACAAGGGTGGTGATCCTAGCGGTAAACAAGGAAGTTCCTTTATTTTTAAATTTATTGGACACTACCGGAAGTATATCTCGAGTGATAACAGCGGAAATTGTATTTACATCGGATGAGGTCATAGACATGGTATTGGCAAACAAAGAAGCGATCACCATACCTATAAGTCCATTTGGTAGTAATTTTTGTATCAATAAACCATAAGATTCGGAAGGGTCCTCCAAACCTGGTAAAATAAGCGGGGCTGCCCACATGGGAAAAAAGAGGATCAAGGGCCAGATTAAATATAATAACCCGGAGAGGTAGGCCGCCTTTGAAGCTTCTCTTTCGGTATTTGATGAAATATAGCGAGTTGCAAGGGGCCAGCTTCCCCCGTTATAACTCAGGAAATTGATAAAGAGAAAGACCAAGGCGAAACCTACGGTATAGGGATCATTGAATAATTGACTGTTCTCCGAAGGGAGTTCATTCCAAATGCCGAATACGGAGTCCCAACCTTCAAAGCGGTTTAACACCACCACAAACATGGTTATCCCTGCTACCAATTGCACTACAAATTGGGCTAGATCGGTCAGGATTACAGCCCAAAGTCCGCCAATGGTTATATAGATCAGCGACACGCCTCCAGATATCAATATCCCGTAAGTGAAGGAAATTCCAGTAGTAACGTTAAGAAGTATGGCGATGGCCGCCCACTTGGCACCAACATCAAACAGTTTTAGCGTTACACCCACCCAGGCTATCAGCTGTTGGGTTAATACGTTATAGCGAATGGCTAGGTACTCCAAGGGGGACTGGATCTGGAATTTTTTCCGCAAACGCACCCAGTAAACAGGGAAAATTTTTGCGGAGGCTATTACTGCAGTTCCTATGGTAAATGCCCACCATACATATAGGGAAAAGCCATAGGTATAGGCGAGGGCCGCATAAGCGACAAAGACCGCGCCACTATACCCTGAAACGTGATGGGAAATACCGGATAGCCACCATGGCAGGTGACCGCCTGCCACAAAGAAATCTTCTGAACTCTGGTTTTTAAAATAAGCATAGACCCCAATGAGGAGCATGGATAAAAAGAAGATGCCAATGACTATATAATCGATATTGTTTAATTGCATGGTGGTTGGTTATTGGTGGTGTATGGATGGTTTTACATTTGAATGTTACTTTAATTCGATTACTCTTTTTTCCTTAGAAGATTGATAAATAGCGGTGATCAATTCCAAAGACTTCAGGGCTTTTTCTCCATTTACTTCAGGCTCCCGATCCTTGCGGATGGCTAGTACCATGTCCTTGAACTGCGCCAAATGCAATCGATAATCTACCGCCATAGGATCCGATCCGCCACTAGAAGAAATCTGGTGGGCGTTGTCGGCCAATGTTTCTCCGCTTTTAAAATTCCAGCTGACGATTTCGCCCCCTTCATAGATGACGCTGCCATTTTCTCCAAATATCTCTAAACGGTCCTTATAGCCGGGATATAAGGAAGTGCCTCCTTCAATGGTTCCCATTGCGCCATTTTTAAAATCTAACATGGCAACTCCAATATCTTCTCCTTCAATGTTATGAACCATGGTTTTTACTTTTCCAAATACACTCTCCACGTCCCCCATAATATCCAATAGAAGGTCTATGGTGTGGATACCTTGATTTATTAAGGCTGCTCCTCCATCTCCGGTGAGGGTGCCTTTCCAGTCACTATTCTTATAATACCCCTCGTCCCTATACCATTTGATGTAGGCATTTCCTAAAATCAACTTTCCCAAAGCACCTTTTTGGACCGCGTCTTTTAACTGTAGGTAGGCAGGATTGAATCTGTTTTGAAAAATTACTCCTAGTTTCACCTTTTGTTCACGGCATACAGAAATAATGCGGTTCGCTCTTTCCATGGATACCTCTAATGGTTTTTCTACAATTACATGCTTCCCAGCCATGGCTGCGGCTATTATGGGTTCCATATGTCTGCCGCTAGCTGTACAAACGGACACGATATCTAGGTCGTCCCTAGACAAAAACTCCGTCATATTGGAATAGGCGGTGACTCCAAGCCTTTCAGAGGCTTCATTTGCCCGTTCCGGAGTGGAACTACATACCGCGACTAATTTACAATCCTGGAGCTCTAGAATACTCTTGGCATGGTGCGACGCTATGGCCCCTGTTCCTATAATTCCAAATCCGAATTTTTTTGTTTCCATAATTAAATACTTAATTTTTTTAAATATTGATACGTTATAATTTAGAGGCGGAACCGTTGTCCAAAAACATTCTTGTATTAGGATGTTTTCTTAAGATCGAAGCCGGACACTCCGTACTTATGGGTTTATAAAAAGTATTGTGCACGGCCTTGGCCTTTCTTTGGTCGGGAACAACACAGCTGATGAATTTACTGTTTAGTATGGCTGGTATAGTCAAGGTGAGGGCTTGTTTGGGAACGTCGTCCATGGTGGGAAACCATCCTTCGCCAATTTGCTGGTTTTTACACGCCTCGTCCAAGGTTACCAACTTAACCCATTCTGGATCGTTAAAATCGGCCACAGGAGGGTCATTAAAAGCGATATGGCCATTTTCACCTATGCCTATACAGGCAATATCTATAGGGTGATTTTTTAGCGCCGCAGTATAGTGCTGTATTTCTTGTTCAATATCTTGCGCATCCCCGTTTAGGAAATATACTTTTTTGGGGTTCACTGCATCCAGGATTCTTTCCTTTAGATACTTTCTAAAACTAGCAGGATGGGTGTCAGCAATGCCCTTGTATTCGTCTAAGTGAAAGACCGTTATTTTCTGCCAGTCCACTTCCTTACGCTTCAAAGCCTTTAAAAAGGTAAACTGGGAAGCCCCTGTGGCCAAAATTAGATGGGCATTCCCTTTTTGGGCAATGGCCTCGTTCAACCTGCCTTCAACAAAATCAGCTGCGGCAAGTCCCATATCCTCATGGTTGTCATAAATGGATATTGGGATGTTTTCAATGGTCAGATCAGTCTTCATAATGTTGTTTTTATATTTTAACTACTCCTCTTTTATTGATTGAAATTTAAATCTCCAATGATAGGATAGGAGGGGAGTCTGGCATTTATTTAAAGTTGCAGTGCCAAAGGGAACTGTTATGTATTGGTTTGGTCGACCTCCCTAGATTCGTTAAAATTTATATAGTAATCTATATTCTCCTTGATAATAATATCTAGAGGGGTATGCTGAATTTTCAAGGGTGATTTCTGGTGAACAAAAAATTCGAAAAGGGTCTTAATGGCCATGCTACCTTGGGAAATAGGTCTTTGCGATATAAGGTAATCAATATTCCCGCATTTCATTTCAAGGATATTGGCCTGTAGCATATCAAATCCTATTACCTTTATAGATAGTTCGTACATGGCGTGATACTTTGCAATAATATGGGCCCTAGAATTGGTGACGAACACGCCTTTTGTACCCGAATTCTTAATATAGTATTTTGTTAATTCCCGCGTTATATCCTCTTCTTTTACCGAGGGTATGGTAAGGGTATTAATCTTTCCAGTCCTTGTTTCTTGGGAAGATCCAAAAAACTCACGGAATCCTTTTTCGATAGTGTTGATATGACTGTTTTCTAGGCCTTTTACAAAATTCAGGACCAGTATGTCATCGGAGCTGTCTAAAATGGTGCTCATCAGCTTGCCTGCTAAGTGGCCACTGCCCTTAAGATCGGGTCCTATGTAGGAAAGGTTGTTCTGGTCTGGTACCATCCCGTCAATAAAGACGTATGGGATATTTTTTGCCTCAAGTATTTGAATGAAGTTAATGCTCTCTTTTTCAAAAAGAGGAGCCAGTATTACGCCATTGGGATTCATTTTAATAACAGCCTCGGCATTTTCAATAAAACTGGATTCATCAAAAAGATCATATTCAAATGGATTACAGACGAAACCATAATCCCTGTAATCCCTAACGCCTTCTTCTACACCTTGTTTGGGCAGATTCCAATAACTATTAGGATTGCTCGCTTTGGGGAGTAGGCTGCAAATTAAGAACTGCTGTCCCAGTGCTAAGGTCCTTGCTAAGAGGTTGGGATTAAAATTTAAATGTTTAATTGCTTCCTCTACTTTTTTTTGTTTCGTAGGCGACACTTTTCCACGTTTATGGATTACCCTATCAACGGTTCCAATTGAAACATTGGCGTAGTCGGCAAGGTCCTGAATTGTTGTTTTTTTTGCTTTTTTCACGTACAAAGAAAAATAGGATAGCGCAATAATTACAGTTGTGTGCGCACACAAATTTAAAATTAATATTCATTTTATCGCTTAAACGTGCAGAATTTTATTTAAATTACGCTTTGAACCTAAGAATGGTATAGTAAGTATGTGTAGCCACACATTTTTCATGTTTTACATTTGTGATATATGAATTTAATTAATATAAGCCGTGTTATCCAATGAGTTAGTTGTTATACTCATAAGTAATACTTTAAGTGTTTATTTGGCTCGAAATTAGGATAGGTTATATTAACTTCAATAGTATAATTGCAAAAATATACCTTTAGGTATTTTGTAGCGGACTTAATTTCTGATTAAAAACATTAATTTGTCTGGGAAGTATAATGGAGGAATCTATAAATAAGCACTTAAAATAGTTAAATTGTATGGGAAATAAACGTCGCGATTTTATAAAATCAACCTCCTTGGCCAGTATTGGATTAGGGCTAGCTGGAGACATTTCACTATATGCCAATGGCAAAAGTAGGGTTAAGGGCAAGATTGGGATGATTGGATTGGATACTTCACACGTCACCGCTTTCACTAAAGCCATAAATGATCCTGAAAGATCCGAATTTGATGGGTTTAATGTAGTTGCTGCTTATCCCACCAAGGGAAGTGTCGATATGTCCGTGAGCATAGATCGGCTAGATAAGTTTACCGAGGAGATTAAAGGTATGGGAGTCGAAATCGTTAATTCTATTGAAGAGCTCCTAAGTAGGGTCGATTATGTTTTGCTGGAATCTGTGGATGGAAGAAGGCACCTAGATGAAGCATTGCCAGTGCTAAAAGCGGGGAAGCCAATGTTTATTGATAAACCATTGTCTCATTCCTTAAAAGATGCGATAGCTATTTTTGATGCCTCCAAGAAATACAACACCCCTACATTTTCGGCCTCCAGTACCCGGTTTGCACCAGAATCTGTCGCGATAAAGGAGGGAAATGAAAAAGTAGGGAAAGTCTTGGGAGTCCATACCTATGGCCCTGCTGGGAGGCAGGTAGGGCATTTGGACATGGCGTATTATGGAATTCACTCCATTGAAGCGCTGTTTACGCTTATGGGCCCTGGATGTAAAGAAGTGACCAGATTGGATACCCCAACCTCTACTGTGCTCACAGGCGTATGGAATGATGGTAGAATTGGGGTCTTTACCGCAACACCAGAAGGCGGAAAATCTTCTTTTGGAGGTGTAGTACACGGAAGCAAAGGAGTGGCGGAACAGGTGAAAATATTGGACGGATATGATGCCTTGATTATAGAAATCATTAATTTTTTTAAAACAGGGGTGGAGCCAGTCAGTGCTGAAGAAACATTGGAGATTTTTGCCTTTATGGCTGCGGCAGATGAAAGTAAGCTAAGGGGCGGGACAGCGGTTGCATTGGAAGAAATGATGTAAAAAGGGGGAAACAGCCTTGAAAATGCAAAAGAGCAAGAGAAAAAGTCTATTTAAATAAGGTGTTAAAATAACTTCAAATGACAAACAAACGAAGGTCATTCATAAAAAAAACAACATTAGGTGCCTCTGCAGTCGCTGTTGGAGGCGTTCTGCCCGGGTTTAGCGCCAAAAGCTATGCTAATATATTAGGATCCAATGAGCGTCTTAAAGTGGCTGTTATGGGGGTGAATAGTCGAGGGCATGCAGTGGGCTCCAACTTTGCCAAGCAGCCCAATTGTGAAGTGTTGTACTCCTGTGATGTGGATTCTAGAGCCTCCGAAAAATTTATAGGCAGTATAACCAAAATCCAAGATAGGAAACCCAAACACGTCACCGACTTTAGAAAAGCTTTAGAGGATAAGGATGTGGATATCCTGATCGTTGCGGCACCAGATCACTGGCATGCACCTGCTGCTATTATGGCCTGCAAGGCAGGGAAACACGTTTATTTGGAAAAGCCGGCGAGCCATAACCCTCAAGAAGGGGAATTGGCGGTGGCAGCGGCCAAAAAGTACAACCGAGTAGTGCAGATGGGAAATCAGCGCCGTTCATGGCCCAATGTGATTACAGCTATTGCAGAACTTAAAAACGGAATTATAGGTCGTCCTTATTTTGCCAAATCCTGGTACACCAATAATAGACCCTCAATAGGGACCGGGAAGGTATCCGAGGTTCCCTCTTGGTTGGATTATGATTTATGGCAAGGGCCGGCTCCGCGGGAAGCTTTTAGGGATAATATTGTGCATTACAATTGGCACTGGTTTTGGAACTGGGGAACAGGGGAGGCGCTGAATAATGGTACCCACTTTGTGGATTTGGCAAGATGGGGATTGGGAGTGGAATACCCCACCAAGGTGAGTTCAAACGGCGGTAGGTATAGATATGAGGATGATTGGGAGACGCCCGATACACAGGTGATAAACCTAGAGTTTCCAAACAATACTTTAATGACCTGGGAAGGGCGCAGTTGTAATGGGAGATCCGTTGAGGGAGTAGGTGTTGGAGTAGTTTTTTATGGAGAGGATGGTGCTATGGTAATAGAAGGGGGCAATTCCTATAAGGTGTACGATTTAAATAATAAGTTGATTAAGGAAGTAAGTGGTAGTCGGCAAATAGGCACGGGTAATTTATCCGATCCTTCCCAGGATCTGGACGTGCTGCATATTCAAAATTTGTTTGACGCCATCCGAAAAGGGACGCCATTAAATTCAGATATTATTGGAGGACATCAAAGTACCTTGTTAGTTCAGCTAGGGAACATCGCATTACGCGCTAATAGTACGCTGGATATTGATCCCCAAACAGGGCACATCTTGAACAATAAGGGGGCTATGAAATACTGGCGTAGAGCGTACGAACCCGGATGGGAGAAGATGTTATCTTAATGTATAGTGGAATAGGAACTGTTTTAAGACCTTGGGAAGCTACCTTGTCCTGATCCGCGGGAAGGGTTGTAAGTTGTACTTTGTGGTGCATAACTGATAAGGAGCCCTAGAGATCACGTTATATTTTTATGAAGAATAATACATACGATGCAATAGTTGTGGGATCCGGCATTACAGGAGGTTGGGCCGCAAAAGAGTTAACGGAAAAAGGTCTGGAAACCCTTGTGTTGGAGAGGGGCAAGGAAGTGAAGCATCCCCAAGATTATGCCAACACGAATAAGGCGCCATGGGACTTTAAGAACTTCGGGGCCGTGACACTTGAAGATAAGAAAGCGTACCACATTCAAAGTAAGAAGTATAATTTTAATGCGGCTAGCAAAGCTTTTTTTGTAAACGATCTAGAGCATCCCTATACCCACCCGGAGGATAAGCCTTATAGGTGGTTTAGAGGGTATCAAACAGGCGGGCGCTCCTTAATATGGGGTCGAGGGGCTTATCGATTTAGTGATCTTGATTTTGAAGCCAATCGTAAGGATGGAGTGGGAGTAGACTGGCCTATACGGTATAAGGATATAGCACCTTGGTATGATTATGTTGAACGGTTTATAGGGGTCTGCGGATCTAAGGAAAATATACATCATTTTCCAGATGGAGAATTCCTACCTCCTTTTGAGATGAACCGGGCTGAAAAGGTAATAAAACAAAGGATAGAGTCGCATTATAAGAACCGTAAACTAATACCGAATCGGGCCGCGCACCTTACAAAGGTCAAGCCTGGGCAGTTTAAGGGAAGGTCGCAATGTATGACCCGTAATTTGTGCCACACAGGGTGTCCCTATGGCGCCTATTTTAGCAGTAATAGTTCTACGCTTCCTGCAGCTCAAGATACCGGCAAATTGACGTTAAAATCCAATACTATTGTAATTTCTTTGTTATATGACAAAGGGAGTAATCGAGTTTCTGGGGTACGTGTCATGGATGCAAATACCAAGATAGAAACCGAATATTTTGCCAGGGTGGTATTCCTATGTGCATCTACCATTGCAACAACGGGACTCTTGCTAAATTCCAAGTCAGAAAGTTTTCCCAATGGCCTAGGAAATTCTAGTGGCGTTTTAGGTCATTATTTAATGGATCATCATAAGAATATTTCTGCTTCGGGAACTCTAGAAGGTCATTTGGATAGCATATATAAGGGGTATAGACCAAGCTCGGTGGCGCTTCCGAGATTTAGAAATGTAGATGGCAATAAAATGGATTTCCTAAGAGGATATGGTCTTTGGGGCTCTGCGCATAGAGAAGGGATAAATGCAGCCAAGGCTGGGGTGGGAGCAGATTTTAAAAACTCTTTGCCGTTCCCTGGGAATTGGAAAATGTCGCTTTCCGCGTATGGAGAATGTTTGCCCTATTACGAGAATAAGGTGGAATTAGATATAGAATTAAAGGATCAATGGGGGCTTCCATTGATAAGAATATCTGCCGAATTTAAAGCTAATGAGATGAAAATGCGGGAAGATATGAAGGAACAGGCGAAAGAGATATTGGAAGTAGCGGGACTTAAAGACGTAGTGGTGATTGACGGCCCAAGTATACACGGGGATTCTGTGCATGAAATGGGTACTGCTAGAATGGGACGGGATCCCAAAACATCATTCCTTAATGGATACAACCAAAGTCATGATATTCCAAACCTTTTTGTAACCGATGGGTCGTGTATGACCTCTTCTAGTTATATGAGTCCCTCACTGACCTATATGGCTTTAACGGCAAGAGCATGCGATTATGCTGTAAAGCAAATGAAAGACCATGTGTTTTAAAGGAGATGTAATGTATAGTACACATTTAAAGCTGGTTAGAGTATGGATAAGTATAATATAATTGCAGAATTATGGAAAGAAGGGAAGCGGTAATTAAAATATCATGGATTTTGAAATCTGTTTATTTAGCCCCGGCTATTTTTACAGGATTGACAAGTTGTAAAAGTGATGTTTCTAGTTCCCATCTTTATGTGTTTAGTGAAAATCAGGACAAATTGGTAAGGGCTATTGCGGATACCATTCTTCCTAGAACGGAAACTCCTAGTGCTTCTGATGTAGAGGTGAATCTGTATATGGATTTAATGCTTAAAGAAGTGTATGATGATGCCTATAAGGATAGCTTTCTAAAAGGATTGCAACAGTTTGATGAAAACTGTGTGGCCTATACCGATAATAGATTTTTTGACCTTAAGGAAGCAGAAAAACTAGATTATCTCAATAGATTGGATACAGTGGCATACGGCGAGGAAAGGGCAGGATTAGAACCCTTTTATCGCAGGTTCAAAGAACTAGTGGTTGCGATATACTTCTCCACTGAGGAAGGAGTAAAACAGAATTTAAAGTATGTCCCCATCCCTGGACCATATGAAGGGGATGTTGAAGTAACGGCAGCTACTAGAATCATGAAAGGAAATTGAGCAGCTATCTAGTAGTTATTTCAATGTTTTGAGAATGTGTATCGTATATAATATTCTAATATAGATAGTGTTAGAGCGGGTTTATTCAAGCTTTTAATCAAGTATTTTGTTGGGAAATTGCTGCTATAATTGCGGCTAAAATATTAGAATATATTAAGGGTATTTAGAATGACGGATCATCTAAAAGGAAATAGTTTGCTGACAGAATAGGTGGACTAAATTGCTTTTACGAACTAAATTAGATTTGAATGCTCAGAGGCATTCCTGCCTGTAAGGTACAGATGGTTTGTCTGAAAATTAAAGGTAGGATCCGTAGCATGCCATAAGGTCTTGACCTGATATTATTGAATATTGCTAGGACTGGATATCACAATTAAAAGTAAATTCAATGAAAAAATCATTCCACTTTCTGTTGTTGCTAGCGCTAGTTCAGTTCGCAAATGGACAATCCAAAATATATGATATTGTTATTTATGGCGGTACATCTGCCGGAGTTGCTGCTGCGATACAAAGTAGTAGGATGGGGAAATCTGTGGTGCTCATAGAACCAACAAATTGGGTTGGCGGACTAACTACTGGGGGGTTAGGAGCTACGGATATTGGGAATAAACAGGCTATAGGCGGTGTTTCTCGGGAGTTTTATGAGAACATCAAAAAATACTATGATGTCCCTGATAATTGGAATTGGGAACATAAATCCGATTATATGGTGGATAAACAATCCCGAACAGCGGAGGGAGAAGCTACGATGTGGACGTTTGAGCCTTCTGCTGCCCTTTTGGTGTATAAGGCAATGATGGATGAGGAGAACATTAAATTGGTCTATAAGGAAAGACTAAATAGGGAATCTGGGGTTAAGAAGGTCGATGGGGAAATACAATCCATTACCATGGAAAGTGGCATGTCATTTAAGGGAAAAGTCTTTATAGATGCCACATATGAGGGCGATCTTATGGCTTCGTCTGGGGTATCTTATACCTATGGTAGAGAGGCCAATGAACGGTACGGGGAGACCCTTAATGGAGTACAGGCAAATAATATAAATAGTACCTTGGGAAAAGGAATTTCTAAAAATGCGGTACACCATAATTTCCTTCCTAGGGTGGATCCCTATGTTATTCCAGGCGACCCAACATCTGGCCTATTGCCAAATATTAATGAGAAACCAGGACTGGAAGGGGAAGGGGATTATACGATTCAGGCTTACTGCTTTAGAATGTGTCTTACAGATCATCCGGAAAATCGGATTCCATTTCAGAAACCCTCCAATTATGAGGAGGTTAATTATGAACTGTTGTTCCGTAACTATGAGGTAAGGAAAGGGCCAATTAGGGAAATGTACCCCTATGGCAATTCCCTCTTGCCGTGGATAAATACTAAAATGCCGAATAGAAAAACGGATACCAACAACAAGTTTGGCTTTTCCACCGATTATATTGGCAAGAATTATGATTACCCAGAGGCATCCTATGCGGAACGTGAAAAGATTATAGAGGACCATAGGAACTATCAAATGGGATTGATGTGGACCTTGGCCAATCATCCAAGGATTCCAGCTGAGGTGCGTGAGGAAGCTTCAAAATGGGGCACTACTAAGGATGAGTTTGAAAGGGCCGATGGATGGCAACAACAGCTTTATATCCGTGAGGCCAGAAGAATGATCAGTGATTATGTAATGACCCAACATAACTGTGAGGCATTAATCGTGGCTGAAGATGCTATTGGTATGGCAGCTTATGGAATGGATTCTCACCATGTGCAGCGCTATGTAGATGCCAATGGATATGTCCAAAATGAAGGAAATGTAGAGGCACATGGTTTTAAGCCCTATCCAATCAGCTACAAATCCCTAGTCCCTAAAAAGGAAGAATGTAAAAATTTAATCGTCCCGGTTTGTGTTAGTGCATCCCACATCGCTTTTGGATCTATCCGTATGGAGCCGGTATTTATGGTCCTGGGCCAATCTGCAGCCACGTTAGCAGCACTTGCTATAGATGGTAATACAAACGTTCAAGATGTGCCTTATTTCAAAATAAAAGAGCATTTGCTTAAAGATGGCCAAAGGATAAAGTAGCAATCTAATTTCTTTTAAGGAATTTCAAAATTCAACGAGGATGATAATGAAAAGTAAATTCAAATATTTAACCGTATTTCTAGTATTGGCTGGGCTAATGATGCAAACCAGTTGTAAGATATCCCTGGTTAAAGGGAAACTCGAGGCTTCTGCAGATATCATTATTTATGGTGGCACTTCGGCGGCGATTGTTGCGGCAGTAGAAGCAAAGCGGTCCGGGAAATCGGTCATTGTGGTGTCGCCGGATATACATTTGGGCGGCTTGTCCTCAAGTGGCTTAGGCTTCACGGATACGGGGGATAAAAGCGTTATTGGTGGACTAGCCAGGGAGTTCTATCACAGGGTTTGGCAACATTACAACACGGACGAGGCCTGGGTTTGGCAAAATAAGGAGGAATATGGCAATAAGGGCCAAGGTACCCCTGCTATGGATGGTGAGAATAGGACGATGTGGATTTTTGAACCCCATGTGGCAGAACAAGTGTTTGAGGATCTAATTTCTGAAGAAAAAATTCGTGTAGATCGCAATGAATGGTTAGACAGGAAGAACGGGGTAAAGATGAAAGAGGGCAGGATCATCTCAATCACTACCTTATCAGGAAAAGCCTATTCAGGAAAAATGTTTTTGGATGCCACCTATGAAGGTGACCTTATGGCGTCGGCAGGAGTGAGCTATCATGTGGGCAGGGAAGGGAAGGATGCGTATGGCGAAGAATGGAACGGGGTGCAAACAGGGGTTTTACACCATAAACATTGGTTTCAATCGGACATCTCTCCATACATAATTGCAAAAGATCCAACTAGTGGTCTGTTACCCAGGATATCAGGAGAAGATCCTGGTGAAAAATATAGCGGAGATAATAAGATTCAAGCATATTGTTTTCGGTTGTGTATGACCGATCATAATGAAAATAGAGTTCCCTTTCCAAAGCCTGAGGGTTATGATCCATTGCATTATGAATTATTGGCGAGGTCCTTTGCAACTGGAAGAAAGGATTGGTTTGAAAAATTTGATCCTCTACCTATCCATAAGACCGATACCAATAACCACGGTCCTTTAAGCAGTGATAATATTGGTATGAATTATGACTATCCAGAGGCGACCTATGAAAGGAGAAAGGAGATTATAAAGGAACATGAAAATTATCAAAAAGGATTGCTTTGGTTCGTTGCCAATGATCCTAGGGTTCCAGAGGATATACAGAAGGAAATGCAAAGATGGGGATTGGCAATGGATGAATTTAAGGACAATGGTAACTGGCCTCATCAGATTTATGTGAGGGAAGCCAGAAGGATGCTAGGTGAATTTGTAATGACGGAAAATGAATTGCTTAAAAAAAGCCCGACACCTAAGCCAATAGGTATGGGCTCTTATAATATAGATTCCCATAACGTGCAGCGCTATGTAAAACCCGATGGCTTTGTGCAAAACGAAGGGGATATAGGGGTAAGTACCAATGGTCCTTACACCATTTCCTATAGTTCTTTGGTGCCAAAGAAGGAAGATTGTGAAAATCTATTAGTGCCCGTTTGTGTATCTTCCAGTCATATTGCTTTCGGTTCCATTAGAATGGAGCCAGTATTTTTGATTTTGGGACAATCGGCTGCTGCAGCAGCCGTGTTGGCAATTGATGAAGAAACAACGGTTCAAGAGGTGGACTATAATAAATTAAAGGAGGTCCTAGTTGCTAAAGGACAGATAGTAGAGTAGTATAAATTGTAGAGTATGATTTCATTTTTAGTTTCCATAGCATTTTTGATCATAGGTTATTTCACTTATGGAAAATTAGTTGAAAAAATATTTGGAGTGGACAAAGATCGTCCCACCCCGGCGATAAGATTACAGGATGACGTGGATTTTGTACCATTGCCAACATGGCGTATTTTTCTAATTCAATTCTTGAACATAGCAGGCCTTGGTCCTATATTCGGTGCCATTGCAGGAGCCATGTTTGGGCCCTCTGCTTTTTTATGGATTGTCTTGGGAAGTATATTTGCAGGTGCAGTACATGATTACTTTTCTGGAATGCTATCTATTAGGCATGATGGGTTGAGCATTAGCGAGATAGTGGGTATTTATCTTGGTCCAAGTATGAAACATTTGATGCGCTACTTCACCATAATACTTTTGATATTTGTGGGGACTGTTTTCTTAATGGGACCTGCTAAGATCATTGATGGGATGACGGGGAATATGTGGAACCTTTGGATATGGGTAGGTATTATTTTGGTGTATTATATACTCTCCACTTTGTTGCCCATTGATAAAGTGATAAGTAAGCTGTATCCAATTTTTGGATTGGCAATGCTTTTAATGGCTGTGGGACTCTTAATTGCGCTTCTTTTTGGAGACTATCCTATTCCGGAAATTGTTCCCGCCAATTTATATAATATGACCACTAACCCCGAAGAAACGCCCTTGTTTCCTATTCTTTTCGTGACCATAGCCTGTGGTGCCATTTCCGGTTTTCACGCCACACAGTCCCCTCTAATGGCCCGCTGCATGAAGAATGAGACCTTAGGAAGAAAGATTTTTTATGGCACCATGGTAACGGAAGGGATTGTAGCCTTGATCTGGGCAGCGGCCGCGATGACATTTTTTGGCAATGTAGAGTCCCTAAATAGTGCTATGATGGCCAATAGTAATAATGCCGCTTGGGCTGCCAATGAAATATCGCTTAATATGCTGGGTAGTGTGGGAGGGATTTTAGCTTTGTTGGGGATAGTAGCAGCGCCTATTACCTCTGGCGACACTGCTTTTAGATCGGCCCGATTGATCCTTGCGGACATTTTTAAAACTGACCAAAAGAAAATAGGGAATAGAATTTTTCTGAGTATTCCGTTGTTTGCAGTGGCCTTTGCGCTTACACAGGTGGACTTTGGCATTATATGGAGGTATTTTGCATGGAGCAACCAAACCCTGGCCACTGTGGTGCTATGGACCATAACGGCATATTTAATGTTCGAAAACAAAGCCTACTGGGTTACCCTTTTGCCAGCTATTTTTATGACAATGGTGTGCAGTACTTACATTTTAATTGCGCCTGAAGGATTCAAATTATCCAATAACTTGGCCTATTTAGGTGGGGCTGTCATCACCCTTTTTATAACGGGACTGTTTTGGATAGTTACCATAAACAAACAAAAGCTTTATAAGCCCGTGGAGGTGAATTAAATGCTTTGAGGTAGTTTAGTTGTTTATGTAATGACCCAATCTCGCTAAAGTGGTTCGGGTATTTTTTATATAAAGGAATGAAATGAGCATGACGGAAATTTGGTCTAAAATAGGAATAAAGATTTATGCACCGGACTGCCGGTAGCCAGGCCCAGCCGAAGTAGGATCGTAAAAAAAATAAAAATCTATAGATGAAAAGAAGAAATTTTTTTGGCAATTTGGTCGCAGGGAGCGGATTGGTGTTGTTAAACCCCATTTATGCTTCTCGAGAAAAGTCTAATAATGATAAGGAGGACAGTATCAAAATAAAGGGTCGGACTATTAAAGCTGACCTAGTTATCATTGGTGGGGGAACAGGTGGATGTGCCACTGCATTGGCAGCTCTCCGTAATGGCCTTACCGTAATAATGACCGAAGAAACAGATTGGATAGGCGGACAATTAACGCAGCAGGGTGTGCCACCAGATGAGCATAAGTGGATAAACGACTTTGGGGCTACCGCATTATATAGGGAATTTAGAAAAAAAGTAAGGGCATATTACCGTAATAACTATCCTTTAAAGCAGGAGTATGCGGAAAACGAAAGATTTAATCCGGGCAACGCCAGCGTTTCAGAGATTAGTCATGAACCAAAAGTGTCACTTAGGGTTTTAGAGACCATGTTAGATCCCTATCTTAGTGCGGGCAAACTGGTCCTTTTAAAGGACACAGTGGCTTTGGACGCTGCTACTTTAGGAAATAAGGTACAATCTGTACGGGTTAAAACACAACCGTCTGGGGAGATAAAGAACTTGGTTGCACCTTATTTTGCAGACGCAACGGAATTGGGGGATTTATTGCCTATGACAGGTACAGAGTACGTTTGTGGCGCAGAAGCAAAATCCGATACTGGGGAATTGCATGCCGCGGAAATTGCAGATCCCACCAATAATCAGGCTTTTACGGTCTGCTTTGCAATGGATTACAGACCTAATGAGGATTGGACGATAGACAAACCGGAAGAATATGAGTTTTGGCGTGATTATAAACCTGTTATGAAATCGCCATGGGCTGGAAAACTATTGGAGCTTAACTACTCTAATCCACGCACCTTGCTGCCCAAGGATTTGGGATTTGACCCTAGGGGAAACCATATGAAGGATGTTCTTAACCTATGGATTTATCGCAGAATTCTTGCGAAGGATAATTTTGAAGACGGATTTCTAACCGGGGATATCACCCTAGTTAATTACCCCCAGAACGATTATTTCTTAGGGAATGTGGTAGATGTAAGTGTTAAGGAAGTCAATCATCATTTTAATAGGGGCAAACAACTCAGTCTTTCCTTATTGTACTGGCTACAAACTGAAGCTCCTAGGGCGGATGGAGGGAGGGGCTGGCCTGGAATTAGATTACGCCCCGATGTAATGGGAACCAATGACGGACTTGCAAAATATCCCTATATACGGGAAGCAAGAAGGATTAAGCCCTTATTCCGTATCACTGAGCATCATGTGGGAAGAACCCAACGAGCCGCTATCCAAAGAGTACCTGAAGCTGAGGCCAGCGCAACAGATTTTAAGGATAGTGTAGGAATAGGATATTATCACATTGATTTGCACCCAAGTAGTGGAGGGGATAACTACATCGATTTTTCTTCCCTGCCATTTCAAATTCCATTGGGAGCGTTAATTCCACAGCGGATGGAAAATATCTTTCCAGCAAATAAAAATATTGGTACCACACATCTTACCAATGGATGTTATCGGCTTCACCCGGTGGAATGGAGCATAGGGGAGGCAATAGGGATGTTTGTTCCTTTTTTAATGGCATCTGGGAGAAGTCCGCAAGAACTTTATAAAGATAGTAGCGCCGTAGAGAAATTTCAAAAGCTTATTCGAAGTCAGGGTGTGGATACCCATTGGCCTTATGATAGCATGTAAACCACGTGGGATGTCCCTATCCTCAATTGAAACCTTTAAGAGTATGATTTTGAATAGTAAACGTTAGATAGCATTTTCCTACCTAACGTTCTATTACTATTAAATTAGGGACTATAGCTCTGGAGCAAGTGGAAAATCAATTTCTACCTGCGTTAAGTTATGAAGGTAGTTGGTAACGCCAATCGCTTTAATAGCTAATATAATATCCACTAAAGTACCTTTTGTATAACCTGCTTTAAAAAATGTTTTTAAAGTTTCATCGTCTACTTTTCCTTTGTTTAAATTCATTTGTTTGGTTGTCTTAACCAGTGCATCAAATTTTTTATCGGAAGAGAAAAACCCTTGTCTTAATTCTAAAATTTGCTTGTCGGTAAAACCATTGGATTTGCCAATAACCGTATGTGCAGCCTGACAATACTTACAATCGTTTAATTGACTGGTTATTATATTCACTACTTCTTTTTCTTTATTTGATAGTGAGGATTTTGCACCTTCAAAAGGCAAGTAGTTGTCTAATGCAGAATCTGAATACGCCGCAGCTGCATAAATATTGGGTACAAAACCTATTTCTTTTTTAAAATTGTCGAATATCGCTTGATTGTTTGAAGAAACTTCGTCCCTAGTTGGAACATTAAAAGTGGTCATTATAAACTAATTTTAATATTATTTATCATTATCGATAAGATCAAATATACAAATAGAATAATATTAAAGCGAATTAGCATGGGTTCCTATCTTTCTAATGACTATTAGGCTTACATTTTGACTATTAAGATGGTATGGATTTCGTCACCCTTATCACTTTTCTATAGCCGAAATATTAAAATTGGGCCTTTTTTTAATAGATATCTAGTTATATTTCCTGGACCACATCCTGTTTCTAAAAAAGTTGGATTTCTTTTGGTAATGAGTTGTGTAAAGGTAGTATTATAACCATCCAACTCTATACACTTATCCTGATAGGCTAAAAGACGAGAGGCAGCCCTTTTAACATATGACGTAAGTTCGTTCGATGGTTTTATGGAACATTTATTTTCATTAAAGTCTACTCCCATTTTTCATGATTAGCTACCAAAAACATAATGCCTCCCATAGGTTTCGGGTCATAAAAAAATCCGGCCCAATACAATGGGCCGGATTATTATACCTAATCGAGAAAATTCTATGGCTCCCAATTAAAAGTGACATAGGCATCCCTTGAATGTGAGGTTGTTTTGAAGACATAGGTCGAAAAATATCCTCTAATGGTCCTGTCACTTGTAACCATCCGTACGCCATAGGCACAGGCGATATTGGCACCGGCTGCAACCATATTGACCGTAGTGAGCACCACTCCGTTTCCGGGATCTACTGCTCCTATAGTGCCATTATTATTTAAATTTCCCCCTTGATCATATTTATGGATGGCTGGTGTAATACCAACACCGCTGGAGGCAAGATTTCCTCCAAACAGTTCAAGTGAAAATGCATTAAAATGTTTATCATGAAAATTCCCATAAACCATAACTTGGTCACTCCCTACATATTTATCGCATTTTTTAATAGCACCGCTTGCGTCCTTTACAGTTACCCCCACCTGTGGTATAGTGGAATTTATAAAAGAGTAATGGTCAACATTCTGGTTGTCCAGGAATACGGTTTTCTCACAAACCTGCCCTGGTATCGTATTCTTGAAGATGTTGGCCAATTCTAACCGTACGATATGTTTTCCGCTTCGGCTTCCGGTATGCCATTCGACCAAAGGAGTATCGCTATAATTTCCTAGTTCGGACAAGTAAATGCTTTTGCTGAACCAACCATCGGAATCCGGTGTACTAAAGCCAACGGTGAAATTATTCACTTTATACCTTCTTTTATTCATGACGGTGTTCCAGTTCGTTCCATTATCATCACTGAATCGCAAACGATAATAGTAGGCTGCAGGTACATTTACACTACCCCAAACAGCTACGATCAGACCAAATGGCCTATTGAAAATAGTGGGCGATAGCGTAGTGTCATTTATAACCTTTCTAGCATACCCTTGACTGTTAATATCCTCTACCAATATCTTGTTGATGTGCTGAATTTCGCATTTTGCACTTCCGCCGTCAATGGCTCTAATCTGGATAGTGCAATGCAGCACATTACCCCAAGCAGGTTTGTAACTTGGCCCCGTGGGAGCTACTTCCCAACTTAAAATGGCACGAACACGTACCACATTCTCTTCCTTACATCGTTTCAACTTTTTCTCCATATCCTGAATCCGTAAGTTGACAGCGTACATAAGCGGGTTTACATCCCTTGGTATGTCGTGGGCCTTAAAGTAGGTGGTACCTTCGTGTTGGTATCCCGCTCCGTCGCCCCAGTTTACATAAAATGCCACATATTCTTCACTACCTACAGAACAGAGATTTCCTTTATACCCATTTTGCTTCTTTATGGCTATGGTGGCCTCGAGTAGGTCGCGTTCAGGATATAATCCCACACAGGTGAGCTCTTCATATGTGGTATTGTAATTAAACGGATTTACAGGAATAAGCCATTTAGGATTTACCAACATCGGCTTAAATTTCTCTAAAATCTCTTGAGGTAAACTATTTATTGCCTCAATGGCCTCATGAAGGTTGTCCTTATCTGCAAGTCCGCCATAATAATTAGGGTTCTTCAGGATATTATCCTTAAACCCCACACGGTCTTTTTCAAGGCCGTCCATATTATAATCTAAGGAGCCTTGCAAGGATTCAATGAGTTCTTTTTTTGAAAACTGAAGATCACTATAGGATTTTTGCAAGCTAATTTCGGTCAAATCGGATGTTATGAGCTCCCATGATTTTTTTAAGGGTTCAATTTGAATCCACTCCTCAACGGCGTTACCCCAAGTTGGATTATAATTAGGACCAGTAGGGGGCGTGTTCCAACTGAGTATTGCCCGCAGTCTCACAAGATAAGGTTTCTGACAGTTTCGTTTTTTAAAATCTACTACTTGCTTTACTGCATAACAAAGTGGCCGTTTACGGGCTGCAGCCATATTGTGAGTGTTTACGGCTACTGCCGGACCTACAGCTTGGAAACCAGCACCATAGTCAATATAGAAGGCAACGTATTCCTTGCTTCCGTCGGTACAGAGATTTCCGCCGAAGCCATAAGGTAGTTTAACGTTAAATATTGCCTCAACCTCATCCTTCTCTGGGAATATACCTATACATTTTAATTCCTCATAATTGGTGTTCCCCTTTTGAGGATAAACGGCAGGTCCAATATCCGGAGAATCCATCTTCTCATAGGCCCCAAAGTAGTTTGGATTAATAGCCACCAAGGATTTAAATTGATGCCTTGTGTAATGGAAAGTTGCCGTTTTTGTCGCCGCTTCAGGTATTTTAAAATCTAACTCTTCCAAAGATCCGCTCTGATTTACAAAACTCTCTTCTTGAATGGAAATTACCGCTCCCTTTCTATTTAAGATCTGTAAGTAATAGGCGGAATCGGTGTCTTCTTGTTCATCGGACTCAAAGATGATTTTAAATCTGCCATTATTGTCCGTAGTGGCCGGTTTAAAACGCGCTACCTTTCGTAGATCCTTATCTATCACTTCTATGGTCAACCCTCCTAGTGGATGACCGGATTTTTCATCAGATACACTACCTAGTAGCGTCTGTTTTCTTGATTTTGCCATAACATTTTATTTTAGAAAACTATTCATTATTCGATCATAAGGTTTCTCCCTAGATCTAGATCGTTGAGGGAAAATCTTGGTACATATATGCCTTAGGTTGATTTTAATGGATTCGAAACCAATAAATAAGGGAGATGCGACTATAAAAGTTCACGGAATTGATATAATGTATGTAAAGGTAGGGGGATAGTACAATGGTATACACCCAATTTAGACCGTTTAATCCTTACCATCGAGAATCTTGGCAGTTGACGCTTCTATATCAAATAATATAGCTTGAGTTACGGTAGTTAATAAATACAACATTAAAAGTAGTTCTATTCTACCTAATCTTAAAGGGGTTTTGTATAGTTGGTCAGTAATTTTGTATAGCTGACGACATGGAAAAAGTAAGGGCATATAAATGCACAAAACATAATTTTGGTCTAATTTAATGCGGTTGGAATAAGGATAGGCAGAGGGAAGTCTGATATTTTTGCAACTAGCGGATGCATTGTAAAATTAAAGCTATTGGCATTATAAATTGGCCACTCTATGGTATACCTGCACATCATAAAAATAAGTATTTAAGGTTGTGTTATTGGTAATACGCTCGTCAACCCCTTAATAATTATGATTATATACGCATAATTGTAAAACACACGTAGATTCTTACGATTTATACATTACTTCTATATAATATCTAAACAAACTGTAATTTTATACTGTAAGTTAACTCAAGTTCTTGGTGTTATAACAATTATTCTACTTACAAAGTTTGGCAATTTTTATTTACACTTTCTGCCTTACCAAATAATCTCCCTTCAGCGTTAATCAGGCTATAAAATAATTAACAATTACAATTATATTAACTAAAGGATAAGATTATGGGAAATGAAAAAAACAAAGTACGGGTAAATCTAGTACGAGATGAGATTTTAACCACAAATGCGTCAATAGAGTTCATTGTGCCATCAAATGCAGATATGGATGTGGTTATAAGAAGTATAGGTGTGCAAGGTATTGACGGAAAAGTGACTCCTACGAGAAAAAGGGATGGTTATAGATGGACTTCAGAAAAAGGATTATCACCGGGGCAACATAAATTGGTGATTGAGCCAATATCGAATTCAAAATCACAAAAATTAAGTGATGCTATGGAGATTCCATTCACAGTTATTGCCACTAAAGCGGAGATCGATAACCGCTTGATCATTGGTAGTTTTGTAAGGATAAAGCTAGTGGAAAACGGTGTTGAACGATTAAGTAATTACAAATTTAAAGACACAAATTATTTGGAATTTTTTAAAGCTACCGATCGTAAAAGCGGTAAGCCAGTTTCATTGGAATTTGACCATAATGGAAAAGCGGTTGATGGAGAAAAGATTCTTGAGGATCATCGAAAAAAACTGAATTCAAAATTCGGGAAACTACATCCAACACTTTACTCCTTAATCCATTCTAAAAATCCACCTAAAACTATCCTCGTAGATATTTGGTACGAGTTTGAGGAATCTGAAGCTTTGCCTACTGATCGGAACCAAGATGAATGCCACCAAGAATCATTTGAGAAACGGGCAAAAGAAGAACAAAGAGAAATGCATAAGCGTTCGCTAGAGTTTAGTAAATCACTGAAAGTCAATATTAAAGTTGTAAAGGTTGACGAATTGGCACCTTTGATAACGGCAGAGGTTGAAACTTCTGTTCTTAGGGAGCTAACTTCCAATAAGTTGGTTGCGGGTATATTACTTCACGAAACTGAAGGTATTGAAGACCTTGAAAATTCTATTGCCATAGCCGGTTCTAACGTGGTTCATTTCAATGGTGAAGTCGGTAGTGGTGTAAAAGTAGCCGTCTGGGAAAATGGGCCTACCAGCAATTCTAATCTTGTTATAGCAGGGAAATTTAAAAATAATCCGTCTACATCCGATCATTCTCAAAATGTACACGCCATAATTCGAAACAACGAATCCAATACTCCTAATGGGCATGCTCCGGGATGTAGCTTATTTTCCGCCAATGATTATGATAGGGATGCGCTTACTTGGGCGGTTAATGATAAAAATTGTACTGTAATCAATCAAAGTTTTCATAGGTCCAGTGAACCGGGATCCAGTACATTATCTAGTGATGATATTTACGGAGATTACCTTGCAACGAAGTATCCATATCCACTAATTGTTCACGCAGCTGGTAATTTCTGGAATGGAGATTCAGATAATATTAATCCACCTAGTAGTGAATACGTGAATCATAAAGGGTATAATACGCTATCCGTAGGAAATCATAATGACGATGCTTCTGCAATGTCGGGCAGCTCCGTATTTAGAAATCCAAGTTCTTCTCATGGAGACCGCGAGCTACCTGAAATTTGCGCAAATGGCGTTGGGGTAACTGCTGATGGAATTATAAAAAGTGGAACCAGTATGGCCTCTCCAGCAGTGGTTGGAGTTTCAGCGCTTTTACAGGGAAGAAATACAATGCTGAAACACTGGCCAGAAGGGTGTAGGGCAATACTCCTTGCCAGTGCAACCAAAAATATCACCGGTAATACCTGGTGGCAAGATGTTAGTAATGGTATTGATGCTTTGGATGGTGCTGGTGCGGTAAATGCTGCTGAAGGTAGTACTATAGCTTTAAATAAAAAATCGGTGAATTCAGCTCCAAGTTCAAGGGGATGGGATGTTGGTCTGCTTACCTCATCAAATTTTGGTAACGATAAACTGTCCACTTTCGACTATAAGATATCTGTACCTAATTACCGTTATGGTCCTAGAAAGGTAAAGGTGGCATTGGCGTGGACATCAAAAGCCACCAAGTCGTCGTTTTTGTTTATTAGCTGGTATATGTCTAAACTAAAAGTAGACTTAGATCTAAAGATATATGATGAAAATGGAACACAGGTTGCTTACAGTGGTTCTTGGGATAATAGTTATGAGATTGCAGAATTTACAGGTCTACCGGGAAAAACATATACTATAAAAATCCGCAGGTGGTCCGGCACCGATTCAACTTGGTTTGGTATTGCTTGGACGGTGACGGGGGGATTTTCCTTTGTAATAAGACCAGAACTGTGGGATAGGGTAGGCTTATAATTGATTTGTAAGTTTTTAAGAAATAGTATGCATTAAAAATGGCCGTCCACCTATGCTGGACAGCCATTTTTATTCTTATTTAAAAGTTAAGTAGTATCTTTAATTTAACAGTGCTCTATTTTTCAACTGTTGTTAAGCTATCGTCAGCGTGACGGTCAATCGATTTAGTGTTAGGGCAATTCCTGCTTTACCATTAACATTTCTAGAATAATCTCCTACCATATTTAACCTAGAATTTAACTGACACCTTTCCTCTAAGATAAAAGGGATTTCCAGGGGTAAAGTGAATTTCTTCTACAGGAGTTGTCTCCTTTTGCAACCTACTTTCGGTCGCAAATTGCGTTTCGTTCCATTCCGTATCAAATAGATTCTCTATAATTAAACCGAAGGTCCAATTCTTAAACGCGTAATTGAGATTCATATCTGTTACAGTATATCCCTTAGCTACAATGGAATTATCCTCATTGGCGGGCCTATTTTTTATCAGCCTATAATTGATGCCTCCCGAGAAATTACCTAAATCCCGAAAAGAAACTCCTCCCGAGGAGGTTAAGTCTGGGGATAGGGGGATATAATCGGACCCTTCTGGCTCTTCCGTACTCCTGGCATAAGTGTAATTGATATCCCCGTAGAAGTAAAGCCAATCTGCAAATTGATAGCGAAGGCCAAAATCCACTCCCATGCGTTTTGTTTTCCCGCTGGGTTCCACAATTCCGGCATCGCCAACATATACAAATTCTTGCTCCAAAAAGAGTGTCCAAAATGCTACATTCAGCATTAATTTGTCCAACGGTTTTACTATTGCACCTAAATCTGCCGAATAGGCCGCTGGGAGTATTTCTTTCCCATTATTGGCCGTTACTACTCTAGTATCATTGGAATGAAACCCTATACCTGTTTTCCCAAAAAACTGTACGTTTTTAGAGGGGGCATAGATAATGTTAAGTTTAGGTCCTATAAAAAACTTGTTCTCACTTTTATTATCATAGGTTTCAGATAGAAGGTTCTCATAATCAAATTTAAAATAATCTATCCTAAGGCCAGGGTTTATAGTCCATTTGTTTCTTTTATAATTGAGGTTGAAAAAACCGTAGCCGTTTAGCTCATCTATATTTCCATAGGCCAAACGCTCCAATAGTTCTTGTCTGTTTTTAGTTCTGGAAAGCTGCACCTTATTTACATCGTCATATCTAAAACCAATTCCCATTTCGTACTTTAGTTGGGAATCATGGTCACCTATGTGCACAGAATGGGCATATTTGGTCTCTGTCCCGATTATGGTCCTGTTCTCTTTTTGTCTTATTTGATCCCCATTAATGGGGTCTTCCAAAAAAAACGTGAAATTGGAAAACAATTCAAAATCATATTTAGATACGTATGCCTTTGTGGTTAGGAAAGAATGTTCGTCCATTAATTTTTTATGGTTTATTAAGAAGTTAGACCTGCTAGTATTGCCTCCTTCGGTATCGTCAATTGCACCAAACCTATCTATAATCCCTTGGTCCATGGCACGTTGCGGTATTTGTCCGGAAGCGTCCCATTTACTCTGAAAGTGTGATATGGTAAGGCTTAATTCTTGATTTTCCCGATTGTTGTAATTATAGCGCCCCATTATATTGATGCGATTAAAATTTTGAGGGGAATCAAAGGCACCATCCGAAAGTACCAGCTCCGAAGCCACATAGCCATTGCTGAAATCGCCTTCAGTAATTTTGAACATGCCTATGGTGCGGATGGTATTGAACATACCGGCCTCCAATGAAAACAAATTGTCCGCTATTTTATCCTTTGTTTTAATATCCACATATCCGGCCGTATTAAAATTGCCTTTTTCGGTATAATAGGCTCCTTTTCCAAAATCTATATTGCCTATTGTTTCGGGAATTATAAAATGCATATCGGCATAGCCTTGCCCGTGGGCATGGGAAACCATGTTTACGGGAAGCCCATCTACATTTATGCTGATATCGGTTCCGTGATCAATGTCGAATCCCCTTAGGAATATCTGTTCTGCCTTGCCGCCGCCGGCGTGTTGACCAATGATAAGGCCTGGTATTTTTTGTAATATTTCCTGTGATGATTTAACAGGGTTAGCCATTACATCTACATGTACAAATTGACTCAAGGCATTGACTTTGGAGACCAGGATTACCTGGTCTAAAGATACGGCCGATTCTTTGAGGATTACTTTAATGGTTCCATCCAGCTGATTTTCCGTTATGGTGAAATTATAGTTTTGATAACCAAGGCTATAAAAGTAAATGATATCCCCAACGGAAATATCGTCTAGTTCAAAATAGCCCGATACATTGGAATAAGTATACCCGCCGGTAGTCTTGTTGTAAACCCCTACACCATCTAAAGGTACATGGTTTTCGGAAAGTATTGACCCATTTAGGTCGTGTGCCCTTAAACCTCCAAATAGCATGAGGGCTACGAAACATAGTATATAGTTTTTCATGGTCTGTATTTTATATAATGTAATTTCTGCATCCACGGATACGCCCATCATAGACAGGGTTTTTTAAACTTTTGCTCCCTGATAGCCATTGAGAAGGAGGGAATGATTCCGATGGCACCCAAGTAAAATTCAGCACTGGTTATAATCAAGGGTTGTCCCTGGGGTACACCATGGCAATAGTCTGTTTATAGAAAATATTGTAAACAGCTACATTGCCCAGATTTTTGGGAACAAATGATGCCAATTGGGAGGTACTATAGGAAATCGATATGCCATGCCAAAAAACGGTGACAAGGATTAGGAAAGCCAAAGAATATTGGGGCCGGAAAATAAAGGAGGTTTTATCAATATCGTTACAAACCCCTTTTTGCTGCTTTTGCTATTCATATTATAGTTGCCGTTAGTTTCAACTATACGGGTTTTGGATTTTAATACTCCTGTATAGGATGGAAGTATGCATAGTTTTATGGTGAATAAAAACAAATCTTGGGATTGTTTGTTATCTTCCTGCGTACTGAACAAGAGATTAACCGTTTCTAAAATAGCATGTTCATGGGGAAAATCTTCTGTAACCGTGTCGTGATTTCTGTGTACCTCTTGATAATTGGATAAGTGGGAGTGGGGGATGAGGTAATTAGGCAACTCTAGCTGGTGAGAAAAGGAATGGAAAACAGGAAGGAAATGTTGGCGGACTGGGTTCAGTAAATAACAAAGCCCCATAATAATGGCTAGGTATTTAAAGATGAATGGCTTCAAGCCTTTTTTAAACCCAATTAACATGCTATTCTTCCATAAGAGTTAATAATGTTTTTTCTATATAATTGGCGTATTCTGCAATGGTGGGGAGCTCAAATATTTTGTTCAGAGGGAAATTCATTTCTACTTCCTCATTTATTCTCGCCGTAACCCTAATAGCTGCCAAGGAATGACCTCCCAAGGCGATAAAATCGTCCTGAGATCCTACTTGCTTTAAATTTAGGACCTCTCTCCAAATTCCCGCTAAAAGTTCTTCTATTTCCCCTTCGGGGGCAATATATGGGACATCCATTTCTAACTGCGAGCTGTTAAGTTCTCTAAGTACACGTTTATCTACTTTCCCATTGCCGGTCAAAGGCAGCTCTTTCATATACTTAAAATGTGTGGGCACCATATAATCTGGTAATTCATTCATCAAATGAGTAGATAACTCCTTGGATCCTAATATTTGATCTCCGGAATAATAGGCCATTAACCGTTTTTTACCCAATTCACTTTCATTGGGCTCCTGGTAACCAATTTCATCCATGATCCGTTTTACTGTGGTTTCATCTATATACTCATTGATTTCCTCTAAGGTTTCTGTTCTCGTTTTATGGCCCATTCTCACGTCCCAGCTATAGGGAAAGGAATAGTTGCTATATCCCTTCTGCTTTTTATGCACATAGATACCTACTTGGTTGATTAGGCAGTTTGTAGAGCGACCTGTGTCAGTAGGTCTTACCCATCCTACTTTTTCCTTAAGGAAGACGAGCATTTCTTCTAAGCTTACATCGCTATACCTATAGTAGTCCACGAACTGAACTTTTTCAAAAGTCTCATTTTTACTAAACACGTCAACATCCAATAAATATTTAACGGCATCCTCTTCCTGATGGTAAAGTTTTCTGGCTTCTAAAATGGTGCGATCTATAGTGGCAACATCTATATTTTTGTCCCAAAACAGCTCTTCTGTCAAGCGAGTTTCAAAAAATTGTCCACGTGAAAGTCCGGTTACCACAAAGGGAATTTGTTTCTCCAAGGCAATTTTACTGCTTAAGGTATATATAGTTTTAAAACAGCCATTACATACATTTTTGTGTCTGTGCAGGCTATCTACAAATATCCGGTTCATATGTGGGGTGTTCCCATAAATATGATCTACCCCTAGTTTGGTGACAATTTTGTCTACATTTTGCTTGGCCTGATCGGAGATATAGCCATTATCAAGTGTAAACGCCAGTACTTTAAGTCCTAATTCTATAAGTTTGGCCAATACATAAGTACTATCCTTGCCTCCACTAAGAAGAGATATGCAATCGTAATTAGGGCTATTGCCACGTTTGGAGGTCAATAAGTCTCTTAGCTCGTTCTCAGTCTTAAAATAGCGTTGCGCCTGCTGCTTGTACCCTTTAAATGCGTTGCAAATATGGCAAACACCATTTTCATCGAAATCTACATTTGGATAGTTGGAGGGAAGTCCACATGCTGTACAATTTATAACTTCATTTTCAGGAATCGGTTTTTCCTCTTCAATGAGTACCACAGCAGCATTTTGTATCCCTTGATGCTTTATCATATTGGCCTCTATATCGGATAGCTCTATCCGGAAACCCCTAAGTTTTACTTGTTCGTCCACTCTTCCAAGGTATTCCAATTCCCCTGAGCTGTTTTTTCTGGCCAAATCTCCAGTGCGATACATTCTTGTGCCCTTTACAAAAGGATTGGGACCAAATTTCTCTTCGGTCATCCGTGGCGAATTAACATATCCTTCCGCCAAACTGGCGCCACTGAGATATATTTCACCGGTAACCCCATTGGGAACCAGATTATGACGGGCATCTAAAATATAAACATCCATATTATAGATAGGGTGTCCAATAGGAACCGATGAACCAAGATGTTTAGCTTTGTCATATTGGGCTACTATACAACCTACTGTTGCTTCCGTAGGACCGTATTCGTTGTACATCCGTAGTGAACCGCCATTCCCGTTTTGTATGGACCTAGTTAAGGCGGTTTTAAGGTCTTCGCCACCAACAATCATTAATCTAATTTTAGAATTTGATAAGTCCATTCCCTGTAATAAAGCCAAATGAGAAGGAGTAAGTTTTATACTATTTACTTTATTCTCCTGTAGGACCTCCATTATGGAGATATCAGGACCATGATGACTTTCTTTATAAATAACTAGTTCTCCTCCTGTAATCAATGGTAGAAAAGTGGCGGTTATAGTTAGATCAAAGCCAATGGAGGTAAATAGGGGAAATACAAACCCTTTCTCCATGGCATAAGCCTTCTTAGCCCATTCCATATAATTATATACGGCCCCGTGGGAAATAAGTACCCCTTTAGGATTTCCGGTAGATCCGGAGGTATACAGAATATAAGCGATACTCTTACTAGCGATCACTATGTTCCCTATTTCTTTCTTCTGTTGATTTAAATAAGCGGCATTTTTATCCAGGATTACGGTTTCAACAGAATTGACGGGTAATTTTTGTTGTAATCGGCTGTTGGACAATATAAGGTGGGCTTCTGAATTTTCTAGAATATATCCGATGCGTTGGGTGGGTTGGTCCGATGGTATCGGAATAAATGTTCCTCCGGTTTTAAGCACCGCCAAAACGGCAATAATATACTCAGGACTTCGGTCCATATAAAGTGCTACCCGTTTCCCTTCCTTAATTCCCTTGGAGATTAAAAAAGCGGCAAGTTGATTGGATTTTTGGTCAACGTCAGCATAGGTATAAAGTTCGTTTTTGTAATGTAATGCAGTTTGGTTGGAATTAGAAGTTGCGGTTTCCGAAAATTGCTGGATAATAGGTCTATAACCTTCAAACGGTTTTATTGGGTTACCTATCAATTCCTTTTTTTCTTTTTCACTAATTAGTCCAGGTTTGTCCAATGGTTGGTAGCAATCTTCAAGGAAGGCATCTAAAAGGTTAAGGAAATGAGTGGGGGCATTGGAAATAAGATCGGCATTAAAAACAGCATGATTAAAATCCATTAGAATTTCAAATTCTTCCGTATTGTTAAAATCGGTGACATGACAACGTAGATTATGAGTAGTTTCCATATGGTTGTTAAAGATCCACATGGTCTTTTGTGGGATTCCATTAAATGCAGGAAAACTGTTGGGAATATAGTTTAATATAGTATGGAAACTTTTGTTTATTTCAGGGGTTACTAATCCGGAAATGGCATTTTTTAAATAGTCATTGGTCTCTAATTTCACTTTGTTCAGCAGGGTAATGAAGGTGTCCTCTTCTTGAATTTCCGTAACCATAGGAAAAAATTGAATAAAATATCCCACGGTTTGCTGAAACTGTTTGGTCATCCGGTTATGGTTGGGCACCCCAATGGCCAACTTCCTTTGTCCGCTTACCCTATAGAGGTACGAATAAAGTATTGTTAGGAAAATATTGAAAAGTGTTACATGTGATGTCCACCCACGGATTTCTGGTTGTTGAGACAACTTTCTCAGTTTTTGCGAGCGTTCAGCACCTAATGGTAGGACCACTCGTGCGGATTCGGTATTTGTAAAATTGTTATGGACACCATAAAGTTTTGGTACCGCTTTTAATTCTTTTACTTTATTGGCCCAGTAGGCTTTGCTATTATCGTTTTTTGAATTTTGTTGTTCTAATATTTCATATTGGATATAGTTCTGAAAGCTTGGGGAATCAGCAATCATTACCCTGGTGCCAGTTTTGATATTTCCGTAATATTTCTGGGTAAGGTTATAAATTAGCGCCATGGAGACGGCGTCGGTTACCAAGTGGTGCATATTCAGCAACCAAATATACTTCTCTTCGCCCAGGTTTAGCAGCACGGAATCAAAAACACATTTGGATATATCGATAGGTCTTAAGCTCCGTTGTTGTAGCCATTCCTCTACTATATTTGACGGCGTATCTGCAGGAAATTCAACTACCTCAAGGTCGTAATCCATACGTTGCAACACGGTTTGCTTGGGCTCCCCGTTGTTCCCTACAAGCAAAATGGTTCTAAAGGCATCTATTTGGGAAATTACCTTATAGAAGGCCGCCTTAAAGGTATCCACATTTAGTGCCCCATCCAATTTAAAGGCATAGGCGGTATTGTGAAGCGGAACGTCTGGATTTAATTGTTGTCCCACCCAAAGGGACATTTGTGCCTGTGATAAGTCTAACAACGTATTGCTAATCTGGTTTTGCAGTTTATTATGGGACCTTTTGTTAGAGATATATTGAACAATGCTTTCTACAGACATAAAATTTTCCATGTTCATATCTTCTGCTGGAACCTTAATTTCAAATTCCGCCTCTAGAAACTCAATAAGTTTAGCCATACCAATAGAGTCAAGGATTCCGCTTTCCAAAAGGTTTTCGTTTGGTCCAAGATCTTCCAATGGTGCCATGGCAATTTCCGTCTTTATATACTCTATGATCTTATTGTTCATACTATTTGATTGGGTTATATCATTTTTTCGATTATCGAGATTAACAAGCTTCGACACTAACCTGAACGAGTTGAGCAGATAAGCCTCATATTTTTTTCTGTGATTCCTTCCGATACCTTATTGCTATGCTTTGATTTAATTGTCTGTTTTTTTGTGCCTTCATTTGTAGGGATCGATTGCTAATTCCTTGGTCGATATTTTAATATGTAATAAGAAGAAGTCGAATGCTTTTTTTTTTAGATAAAAATGTAATTCTCCTCCTTTTGTTGTTGTATTGATATTTTTAATTGGTCCAGTTTATGTGAACGGAATAGTTGTCCTGAGTTTAGTACTATACTTTTCCATTTTATTGCCCAAACCCATAAAACAATAGACTTTAGTTAATCTGAAATATTGATATAGTTTGAATTAATAATAGTACTCTCTAAATACAGTAGAGGCTCTTTATGGCGATAATTTAAAGGAGTCTGTACACTATTTATGTGTAAGTATCAGACAAGAGAGCCGGGGGCCAAAGAATTATTCCTTAAACTGTTTAACAAGATAAGGGTGGAAAAATCCTGTTATTGTAAAGTTAAATTAATTCTGATTTGACTACCAAATATTGGGTGCGTAGATTAACAGATAAAACAATGTATTCGTCGATAAAATGCTAATAATTCAAAAAATATAAAAAAATAAAAGAATATTTATATGTAAATTACCTTATAGTTAAGTTTATTTCAATGTAAACTTTCAAAAACCAATTATTTTACCTACCATGAAATACCTTACCTACCCTGCAGTATTAATTTTATTTTTTTTATTGCCATTGAGTGGGCAAGCACATCAACCTAACCAAAGCTTTATCTATTTAAGGGTATACGAGAATGAAAATGTGGAAGGTAGATTTGAAATCCACAATAGTGATCTAAAAACCTATTTTGGATTGGATATTAAAGATACACCAATGCCTGATGACGTTAGGCCTCATTATGACCAAATAAAGGATTATTTGCTTAAACACAGTAGCTTTACCTCGAATAACGAAGCCTATAAGATCGTTTTCACGAAGGAAATAAGCATATTGCCCGTAGTAAAAGGCACCTTTGTACGATTTCATTTTTATTTGGAGGATTCTAAGGAGCTACCTGATGAAATAGAGGTTACTTATTCGGTGCTTTTAGAGGAAGATCCCAATCACGTTAACATGTTGGCTTATGAATATAATTGGAAGGCCGGTTTAATAAATAACGAATCCATAGTAGCCTTGGATTTTACCAAGGGGAACGATACCAAGATTTTATCCTTAACCGATTCTTCCATCTGGAAAGGGTTTGTTGCCATGGTGAAACAAGGAGTTTGGCACATTTGGATAGGGCTAGATCATATTCTTTTTTTACTAGCATTGATACTTCCTTCCGTGGTTCGTCGAAAAAAGAGGATGGTTGAGGTTGCACCTGGGAAAACGGAATCTAGATATTATATATGGGGATGGGAGCCGGTTAAAAAATTTAAACCTGCATTTATCTATATTATAACGGTAATTACCTTTTTTACCATTGCCCATACTATAACGCTAACTTTGGCATCACTAGAGATCGTAAGTTTACCTTCTAGGGTAGTAGAGTCCATTATCGCATTATCTATTGGTCTTGCAGCGTATCATAACATCACTCCAATTTTTAAGGGAAGGGATTGGATTATTGCCTTTGTATTTGGTCTTTTTCACGGTTTTGGATTTGCCAGTGTCTTAGGGGATCTTGGTATAAAAGGGGAGTTTCTTACCCTAACCTTATTTGGCTTTAACCTTGGAGTGGAGATTGGACAGGTAGTCATCATTGCCTTAATTTTTCCAGTGCTGTTTTTTATTCGAAAGTTTAAATTCTATCCTCGTTTACTAGTTTATCTGTCCATCCTGCTCATCGTTATTTCATTGTATTGGTTTATAGAACGGGCATTTGATTATGATATGGTTCTTGATGAAAAAATTAGAAGACTTGGAGGGGATATATTAAGGGCTCTAGGGTTAAGGGAAGACTATTATAAAACTTAAAGCTGTAATCTTAAAGGAAAAGGTACTATGTCTATTTTAAGTAGATGGAAGAATAGGGATAAAGGAGAAATGGCCAAGGACCTTATAGAAAAGGTACCCAAGGAGGCCGTTATTCCTCTTAGTGGTGGGCAGCAAAGACTATTTTTTATTGAATCGCTTTATCCCGATAACCCTGTTTATAATTCGTCTGAAATATATACGTTCAAAGGTCGACTTGTTGTAGTAGACCTAAAAAGGAGTTTACAGACCATATTAGATCTTAATGATGTGTTTAGATGCTCTTTTCATATAAAGGAAGGAGTACCTTTTCAAATTGTAGCCGATAGGGTTGCGCTTAATTTGATAGAGTTTGATATAAGTGATCTTTCAACCTCAGAAAAAGATGGGAGGCTAAAGGAAATTATGACAAGCGATGCACTGAAGCCTTTTGAATTGCGTAGTCCTCTGTTAATACGTACTTCCCTTATTAAGGTAGATACAAATACACACATTCTGTTTATTACCATGCACCATATAATTGTAGATAAATGGTCTATGGGACTTTTTCGCGAACAACTTGCCAAATATTATCAGAATGTTCCCACATCACTTGAAATTAGGGAAATACGAGCTAAGATTCAATTTGTTGATTATGCTTATTGGGAAAATCACAGGAACATTAATAAGGGTCAATTGGAGTATTGGAAAAATAAGCTTTCAGGAAATATTCCCCAACTCCAACTTCCTACTGATTATCCACAGCCAGCAACCCCAACCTTTAGAGGTGATTGCAACATAAAAATTTTATCAAAATCATTATCTGATCAAATTATTGAGCTATCCAGAAAAGCGGAATGTACACCGTACATATTATTATTGTCCGCTTACTATGTATTACTATTTCGCTATAGTCGCCAAAATGATATAATTATAGGTTCGCCAATATCAATTCGTACATCAAAAGTCCTTGAGAATATAATTGGTTTTTTTGATGAAACAATTGTTTTAAGAACAGATTTTCCACCAACCATTTCCTTTCTTGAATTAGTAAATCGCGTTCGCCAAACCGTATTAGAGGCTTTCAGTAATAATGAAATTTCATTTGATGTTTTGGTCAAGGAATTAAAACCCGATAGAGTAGCTGGAATAAATCCCTATTTGCGAACAATGTTTATTTATCATGATGTTCCACCAATGCCATTTATTGGTGAGGGTTTGGAGATTTCTTACGATTTTTTTAATACTGGTGTTTCTAAATTTGACCTAACACTTTATATTGCTAATGAAAATGGACAGCTTCTGTCAGAATTTGAATATTCAACAGACTTATTCGATGTGGCTACCATTGAACAATTTCAGGAACATTATAGGTTGCTTTTAACCGGGGTAACAGCTAATCCTGAGATGGACATAGGTGCTATTCCTATGTTGACCGTTAAAGAAAAAGAAGTTCTTTTACCAAATAAAAATATTGGACCTAAACCTTTTGAAGCGTACAACGGTATTCATGAAATCATTAGTCGTACAGCCCTGGATTATAAAAATGCCGTAGCATTGGTTTATGGGCAGGACCAGATGACCTACGGTGAACTGAACGAACTATCGGATACTATTGCCCAGCACATACTATCCTATACAAATAATGCTAATCAGATCGTTGGAGTCTGTTTAGAAAGGTCTAACCATATGATCGCTGGTTTAGTCGGTATTTTAAAAGCGGGTTGCGCTTATTTACCCATTGACCCGGATTACCCTTTGGAGCGAATTTCTTTTATGTTGGAGGATTCCAAAGTGCCTCTTATACTCACCCATGGCGAACTAGTATCCAAATTTATATCCTTTAAGGGGACGAAAATCCTTCTTAAGGATATCCTTGATACCGGGATAACCAATTCCATTGACTTTCCCAAGGTTAAAAGAACAGATTTGGCTTACGTGATCTATACTTCAGGAAGTTCTGGAAAGCCAAAAGGTGTACCTATTACACATTCCAATATCATAAATTCTACGGAAGGCCGACTCCTATTTTATCCTGAAAATCCAAAAGTATTTTTACTGATGTCTTCCATAGCTTTTGATAGTTCCAAAGCAGGAATTTTTTGGACTCTATGCACCGGAGGTACTTTGGTAATTTCCGAGAAGAGATTGGAGCAGGATGTTGCCAAAATAAATGAAATAATATATAGTAATAAAGTCAGCCATACGCTGATGTTACCCTCCCTTTACAATATCCTTTTGGAATATAGTGACTTATTAAAATTGAGATCTTTGACTACCGTTATTGTCGCAGGAGAGGCGTGTTCTAGAACTACAATCAATAGCCATTTTAACAAGTTGCCGAATATAGGTTTTTACAATGAATACGGACCCACCGAAGCATCTGTTTGGTGTATGGCTTATAGGATAGGAAAAGGTAAAGATTTATATAATAGAGTCCCAATAGGAAGTGCAGTGGCCAATGCTGAGATATACCTTCTAGACCCTAATCTTAACCTGGTTCCTTTTGGTACAGTCGGGGAAATTTATGTGGGCGGTCCTGGATTGGCCAATTCCTATTTGAACAGGCCCGATCTAACAGAGGAGGCATATATAAATAATCCATTTTCTGAGATAACAGGCAGTAAACTATACAAAACGGGGGACTTGGGAAGATATAGAAGCGATGGGGAGATGCTATTCTTGGGAAGGGCAGATCAGCAGGTGAAGATTCGGGGATTCCGAGTGGAGTTAAGTGAAATTGAAGAGGTTATACAGGAAGATGCTTCGGTAAATAAAGCTTTGGTAATAATGGCTGAATCAGAGAATAGGAATAATCTAAGTACAGCCGAAAATAGTGGTCATTTAATTGCTTATGTGGAAAGCAAAAGAGATTTTGAGCCAGAACAGCTTATGTATAAACTGAGTGAAAGCTTACCTAATTACATGGTTCCTTCTCTAATTATTCCAATCCCTAATTTTTCTCTATTGCCAAATGGGAAAATTGATAGAAGTAAGCTTCCCGAACCTAAATTAAATGATAATAAGGCATTAAAAGTAAATTTTCAAGGTCCAAGAAACGAATTGGAAGTTGTTTTGACAAGAATATGGGAAGAAGTGTTAAATATATCGCCTATAAGTATTTATGATAATTTCTTTAAAATTGGGGGAGATTCTATTTTGAGTATACAGATAGTAGCCAAGGCAAGAGGGGATAATATAATATTAAAGCCTACCCAAATATTTGAAAATCAAACTATTGAAGAGCTTTCACTCTTTGCTAATTTTGGGCAGCAGCATACCATAAATGAGAAAAATATTGAAGGGAATGTTAGTTTAACCCCCATTCAACATTGGTTTTTTAATACGCACCACAATGCACCTAATTTTTGGAATCAAATAGTCCGTTTGTCCAATGTAGATTCTTTAAGTCGGGCGATTATTAAAACGATAATTGAGGAATTGGTTAGTTACCATGATGCACTTCGTCTTCGTTTTATTAAAACTGATAATTGGAAGGCATTGGTAGCCTCCCGAGACGTAAACAACATATTTTATTTAAAGGATGTTAGTGGTATTCCGGATGCTGAGGAACAGAATAAAAAAATCCAGCAACTTTTATTTTCCGCTCAAGAGATGACCAATTTAGCCGATGGTCAACTTTTTAAATGTTTCTTTTTTAAGTGTGGGCAAACACAGGATAATCAGGTATTTATGGTTGCTCATCATTTGATTATAGATGTAGTTTCATGGAATATCTTATTCAATGATCTTAATACTGCCATTAAACAGGTTCAAAACGATAAACCTATTACACTTAAGGGGAAGACAGCGTCAATTAAACAATGGGGAGCTTATCAAATTGAACTTTCAAAATCTAAAATCCTTTTAGATGAACTGCCTTATTGGAAATCCCAAAAGAATGATTCGCATAAATTTCCTTCTAATTTTGTTGTAGAAAAAAACTGCTTTGAAGAGCATACCATAGCAATCCTCCAAGCTTCGATAAATGAAAAGGACACCAAGAGTTTGCAGCAGGAAGCAAATTGGGCGTACAACACAAAAATAGAAGAGTTATTGATAACAGCACTTCATAAAATCCTACGGAAATGGAGCGGATTAGAACGTATTTGTTTCGGTATGGAGAAACACGGTCGTAATGCTGAATTTTCGGACATGGATGTGTCGGGAACGGTTGGATGGTTTACCTCGTATTTTCCGGTTTCTTTAAAAATTACAGAACAGGCCGAATTAGGGGAACAGATTAAGGCGATAAAAGAACAACTCAGGGATATTCCCAACAACGGTTTGGGTTATGGAATTCTAAAATATTTAAGTGAGGATGGTAAACTTAGAGATGAACTAAATCAGCAACCTCAATTGGTATTCAATTACCTGGGAAATAAAACCAATACTGGGAATAGTACGGATGTAGTATATGATTTAATTTGGGAAGGGAGCAGGCATCCTAAAGGTGAACGAAGCTACGGATTGGAAATAAATGCTTATATCCAGAATGGGCAATTGTTTTTATACTGGAGTTATAGTACCGATTTATACACGGAAACCACTGTAAAAGAATTGATTGCTGATTACGAGAGAGCACTACAGGAAATAATTGTTCACTGCGCAAATAAGAAATCTAGAGAGTATACTCCTTCCGATTTTCCTGAAGCAAGCATTAGTCAAGACGATTTAAACCACCTTTTAGATAATTTGTAGTCAGGCATGGAAACTAAAAAAAAATCTAATATTGAATCCATTTTACCCCTTACAGAAATGCAACAAGTTATGCTTCTTCATCACCTTTCTAATCCTATGCAAGATGAAGGATTTTTGCACGTTGGGTTTAGAATGAATGGAGCTTTTAATATGCAGTTTTTTCAAAAGGCTTGGGAGCGTACGGTGAATAGACATCAAGTACTTAGGTCATCGGTACATTGGGAGAAAATCACTACTCCTGTTCAACTTGTCCGGGATAGAGGTGAAATGAATTGGACTATACTAGATTGGACTGACATAAACATTGAGGAACAATTATTGCGGCTAGAAAAATTGAAACTTGCCCAAAAAGTGTCGGGGTTGGATATAAAACAGAATCCGATGTTACGATTCACTTTAATAAAAATGGGTAAGGAAGAGAATTTTTTTCTTTGGCCATGTCATCATCTTTTATTGGATGGATGGTCGAGTAGTACTATTATAAAAGAGGTTTTTACCTATTATGAAAGCCTATGTAATAATACTCAGCCAAAGTTAGATACACTTCCATCATTAAAATCCTATTATTCTTGGCTAAAACGTAAAAGTAAAACAGATGCAGCCAATTTTTGGGCCGATTATTTTGCTGGATATTCTAACACCAATCTTTTTGCGCAGGCTAATGTCTCTAATAAATTGGATAGGAGTACCATGGAGAATAGGCTTTTAACAGAAACTGAATCAAAGAATATCATTGCTAAAGCCCAATCTAATTTGGTAAGCGTAAATACATTGATGCAAGGGGCATGGACTTTACTTTTAAGCGGATATTTCCAAACTGATAATGTTGTTTTTGGTACTTCGGTATCCGGCCGCTCTAATGATTTTCCTAATATGGACCTTCTTACCGGGATGTTCATGAATATTTTGCCGGTGATGGGTACTATTGATAAGAGGATCACCTTAAAAGATTGGTATCAAAATTTTCAAAAACGACAGATAGCCTGTTTGCAATATGAGACTATCCCAGTTAACGATATAATATCCTATATAAGTGAAGTTCCCATTGGGGGAAACATGTTTGATAGTTTAATGGTCTTCGAAAATTTTCCTTGGAAAGATCTTAAATGTGGGGATTTAAAAATAAGTGAATATGGAAGTGGAATTACTTCCAATTATCCTATTACCCTAATTATTGTTCCTGATGAAAAAATAGAATTTAAATTTATTTTCAAGAATGCTCAGATAGATAAGAGAACTAAGGAATGGATTATCGCGAATTGGAACCGAGTTTTAAAATTAATACTATCAGATGAGGTTACCCAAGTGCATGAGGTTTTAGAGGGTATTAAAGTGTTCGAAATGGATAAATCTGCCATAAACGGAATTAAAGCTCATGCAGTGGAAGCTTTATCCGCAAGTTATGTAGCCCCAAGAAATGAGATCGAGGTTCAGCTGGTTACCATTTGGGAATATCTACTAGGAATAGATAAAGTTGGGATACGAGACAATTATTTTGAGCTCGGGGGTAAATCCATGATGGCCATTAAAATGTTTGCTTTAATCGAGAATAAAATTGGAGTAAAATTGCCTCCAACAACACTGCTTTTTAACCCTACAATAGAACTCATAGGCTTATTGCTAGAAAAAAAAGAAACCACGGAATTGAAGAATTGGAAGTATATAGTTCCACTTAAGATAACCGGAGCTAAAAAACCTCTTTTTTGTGTGCACGGTGGAGAAGGACATGTATTGTTTTATAAACTACTCCCTACCTATTTGGGTGCGGAAAGACCGGTTTATCTTCTACAGCCAAAAGGTATTAATGGAGAGTCACCTATGCATAAAAGTATAGAGGAAATGTGTGCTGATTATTTGACTGAAATGATACAAGTACAAGAAGAAGGACCTTATAATATTATGTTTTTTTGCTATAGTGCCCTTGCTATTGAAATGGCTTTGCTTTTTAAAGGAATGGAGAAGCAGGTAAACCTGATCATTGTGGATAGTACGGCACAAAATACGACGTTCATAAGGCAACCAGATGTTAAGGGAAGAATTAAGAATTATTTTTTAAAAATGCGGCACGCCCCAATAATGACGCTAAAAAGTTCAGTCGTATTTCGATATAGACAATTGTTAGAGCCCACCTATATTAAGCTGACCAATGATCAGACTACTATTAATCTGGCTAAAATTAGAAAACAACTAAACGATGTACATAGAAACTACCAATGGAAAAAAATAGATAGCCCAATTACCCTTATTTTAACCGAAAAAGAACCCCTAGAATCCAGAGAAGAAAAGATTCGATTATGGAAGTATTGGTCCACGTCTAAGGTAGAAGTTTGTTATAATACGGGAAATCACTTAAACCTCTTTGAAGAGCCTCATATTAAGGCTCTAGGTGCACATGTAGAATTACATTGCCTTTAGGTTAGTATGCAATCTTAATCCCTTTTATAGCTTATCGGTTCCTATTTGGATATGGGATTTCTATGTGAATTTGGAGTCTAGACCAATTAATTAGTTAGAAATTATAAGGATGCTATCATTAAATTTAGAAAAGCTTATTCTACCCAATAATGAAATTCATTTTTACTATGCTGATATAAATGATTTTATTTCAAAAGTCGGAGTCATGCAGGAAAGGCTTACCTCAGATGAAAAATTAAGGGCAGGACAATTTAAATTTCAAACAGACCAAAACCGATTTATTATTGCTCGGTGGTTACTGAGGTCTTTGTTGTCCAATTATTTGGAATTGGATTTTGGAGAGATGATTCTAAAATACGGTGAATTTGGTAAGCCTTTCTTCAATACGAATCAGAATATTAAATTCAACCTTTCCCATTCAGGAGATATGATCGTTTTTGGATTTGTAAAGAATTTCAATATCGGTGTGGATGTAGAAATGTTTAAGTCCAATTTTAATGTTATGGACATTGCATTAAAGTTTTTTTCTAAGAAGGAGGTTGAAACGCTCTTAACATTGCCAGAATATAAACGAGAGGTGGCATTTTATCGCTGCTGGACTCGAAAGGAAGCCATTATCAAGGCCGACGGGTCTGGAATGTCGTTCCCTTTGAATACATTTTCGGTTACTATAGATTCTGATGATAAGGCGGAATTAATAGAAATGTCGAATGGTGATCTGAACAAGGAAAAGTGGCGATTATTTTCAATAAAGCTTAGTGTCGATTATTTGGCGGCAGTAGCGGTAGAAGGTAATATAGGACATATATCATCCAAGGCTCTGACATTGTTAGAATTATAAATCTATATTAGATTGCCATCGGACCTATCCTTCAGCTATCAACCTGACAGGGTATATTTATCCAGTTTCGAAATATTTTGAAGCATGAGTTTTTGCGGAAATTCAATTTTCCACAGTTCCACTATTTCTAGCTTTTAAACTTTTTCTTTACTTTTTTTATTTTTTCATGATGACTATTACTACTTGTAAACATGACGTTCTTCTCTTCCGTTAACAACTTTAAATACCTTTCATAATGTTTTAAAACGTCTATAATTAATTCGTTTTTGGAAAAATAAAGCACACTATAACCTTCTCTGGTATCACCGAAGTAAGAAAGGGGAAAAAATGATTCATCCTTATTTACACCGGGCAGGTTCTGTTCCTCCAACAAATATTCGGGTAAGTTTCTAGATTGTGTCTTTACACCGTATTTAAAGTTGTTTAAGATATGATGTTCTATTTCTATTTCAATCCTATACGGGCTTTGATGCGCATTGATTTTAGAGGTTATCTCATATTTGGATAAGACCTCCTTCATTTCTGTAAAGGCTTCTTTCACCGTAGTGCTGATAAAATTATCAATAGCGGACTTATTTTTAAAAGTTACTATTTGCTTTAATTTATCTTCCCACGAATCTGACGACCATAAATCTGTTGTAGCCGAAAAATCTCTATTATAGTATTTATAATCGATGCGTAACGCTTTTACCAAACTCACAATAAACAGTATCATAATAATAGAGAAAGGTAAGGCCGTAATAAGCGTCATACTTTGCAAAGCGCCTAAACCTCCAGCATTTAATAAAACAAGGGATATAATAGCCAACAGACCTCCCCAAAGTGCGATTTGTAATTTAGGAGACTTCGTAGAGTTCTTAGTTGCTATGCTATCCATAACAACTATGCCAGAATCTGCTGAGGTTACAAAGAATATGATAATGATAAAAATAACCAAAAAGCTTGTTATTCCAGATAAGGGTAAGTATTCCAAGAAACTGAACATAAGTACATCTGGGTTCCCCGCTATATTACTTAACGCGCCATTCGCTACGGCACTATCTACCCATATAGCACTATTGCCAAATACCGTCATCCAAATAAAATTGAAAGTTGTAGGGATTAAAAGCACTGCCGCAACAAATCCTCTTATCGTTCGTCCTTTGGATATTTTCGCAATAAACACCCCAACATATGGAGCCCAAGAAATCCACCATGCCCAATACAAGATGGTCCAATCATAGAACCAGGGTAATTCATCTGTTTTATATGCATGGGTGTTAAAGGTTAGTTCTATAAAACTACTTATATAATAACCAATTCCCTCTGTGAAGCTTCCTATTAGGAGGGTGGTAGGCCCTACAGCAAGTACAAATAGTAATAATAATACCACTACGACGATATTAATACTACTCAGTATTTTTATACCCTTGCTTACCCCTGTAACTGCAGATAGGATGGCAGCTGCAACCAAAACACACACAATAATCACCTGATAAGTGAAGCTGGTATCTGGAAAAACATTCATATTTACCAATCCAGAATTTATTTGCAAAACTCCAAATCCTAATGTGGTTGTTATACCAAATAATGTACTACACAGTGCAAAAATATCTATCACATTTCCCCAAACACCATTAATGCGGTCTTTTAGTAGTGGATAAAAACAACTACGCAAAGAAAGAGGTAGCTTATATCTATAGGTAAAATAAGATAGGGATAATCCAACGACTCCATAAATCGCCCAAGCATGTATACCATAGTGGAAAAAGGTGTATAGTTGTGCATTCTTGGCCCTAGTAATCGCATCTTCAGCTGCAAAAACTGGAGCGGTATAATGTTGCATTGGTTCTGCTACACTAAAGTACATGAGTCCAATTCCCATACCAGCTGCAAAGAGCATCGCAATCCATGAAAAATAGGAATGCTGAGGTATGCTATCGTTATTTCCTAGTTTAATATTCCCGTATTTGCTCAGTACTAGGTAGAACAAGAAAAATATAAAAATGTTTACAGACCATACATATATCCAGTTAAGGTTGACGAAGATAAAATTCTTTATATGATCCAAAATAACCCCTGTTTCAAGGGGAAATAAGCCTGCTAATAAAGAGGTTAATAAAATAAATACCAAACTAGGAATAGTGATTCCTTTATTTAATGTGATTTTATTATTAGGTATTCCTTCCATGAAACTTTTTTAAACGTTTTATAATAGATGTCCTCTGTAAGTAGATGAAGATGTTGGTATTAATTTAAAATTGGCTTTTAATAATATTTGCTTTTCATAGCTAAATAAAAAATATTCCTGGCTAATCATATTTAAAGTATTAATGAATTCTATAGTAATCATTTGGATTGTTCTTTTTTAAAATCATCATTCAATCCTTGTCCACCTAAAATTTTTGGAATTGATTTTTCAATTCTTGATGCTCGTGTTTTTGATCGTGTGGCTTGTGAAAAATGTAGTAAATAACCACGTTGGCGTCCTAGTGTTAATGCATAAAAGGCAGCTTTTAAATCCGGATTATCATGTAACGCTTTTTTAAATTCATCCGGCATTTTAAATTCGGAAGTCTTTTTCATTTTTACTTCTAATCCCAAATTCTCCACTTCTATTGCTTCAAAAATATAAGCTTTAATCGTAGGTTTTAAATCAATTATCTCTTGCAAATCAGTAAACCTAAGTTGTCGAGCCAATTGAACATTCTCGGTTTGTTGGATTAGTATTTTATTGGGATCTTTCAATAAAACACCTTTATGAAAGAGTAAGGCACAGTACCTTTTAAAACCATAAATTAATAGGATGTTTCTTTTTCTAAAAGAGTAACAAGGAACTCCCCATTTTAATTCTTCCTCTAGCGCACAGTCCAAAACAATATTACGTAGCTCTTGATATTCTTTTTTCCACTTAGTTTCCTTATCGAAAAACCAATCTAGTTTTGGATTCATTTTGGTGTGTATATTACTGCAAATGATTTGTTATTTGGCTTATTTAATTCTACAAGAACATTCGTGATGTTCAGCGATATATTTAATTGATTCTATACTAAGCTCTTTTAAAACTGGAATATGAATGTCAGAGAGTTTTTTTACATAGATACAGGCTTTTCCCATTTTAAATTTCCCGAGGTCATCTAATAATAGTTTGCCTTTTACCGTATCAGAATAGACGTAAAGCGAGAATGCTGCTTTTCGTGGAGAAAATCCAATAACTGGTGCATCTCCTTCGTGTCCACTAGCATATTTGTATTGGTAGTTACCGAACCCTATTATAGAAGATCCCCACATTTTGGGTTCAGCGTTAGACCATTCCTGCATTAATTCTATCAGACGAAAACTGTCCGCCTTTTTCTGTTCGCTCTCCACATAAGAGTCAACAAAATCTATTACCTCTTCTGTGTATGTTGTCTTGTTTTTTGCCATCAGCCTGATTAGGATTACTATATGAAAGCCTTTATCACCTTTTTTATTTCACGAAAATAAGGACGTTACCTAATTTTATAAGGAAACGTGATTGTGCTGTCTACCAACACCACAGGATATCAAGAGGTATAGCAGCAATCTACTCAATAATTGCTATGTCTATGCTTCAGCACATATCTGTCCGTTCCATTCAGACAGGCGTTGAAATGTTCACCTACGTTTTTGTCCGATGCCTTATGTCTTGTCATGAGGTGATTGAAGCTATTTGCCTGTAACTAATATAAGTCTTTTTGCATAAAAAAAATGATCTTTTAAATACAGTCTAAGAATTAGCTGTTTTTAAAAATAGTGGTTTGCAGAAAATTATAACGGAAGTTATTGGGCGAGTTTAGTGACTGAAAGCTTTATAGCAAGTTTGGAAACTGGTAATCGTGAAGCTTTGGTAGGGTAGAGGGCAGTCCGCTCCTATTAAGAAACGGACCTCTCTATTAAGCGGTGATAGGGTTTATTCTTTTAATTCGTAGAAATCCCTTTTTCCTATTTTTATTTTTACGCCTTCTTTAAGTCCAACTTCTGCAAAAGGGTCTTTATTTTTTTCATTGTTAATCTTCACGGCACCACTCTCAATGAGTCTTCTAATGGCAGATTTTGTCTGTCCTTTTTTAAGTTGAAAACATAACTCTACTAAACTGATGGAGCCATTTTCGCGCTCAATACCATCGATAAAGACAGGTTCAAAGCTTTTCTCTTCAAATTTTTTGCTTTGAAATTGATTCATAAAGAATTCTTCCGCTTTATGAGCCTCAGTGATATTATGGTATTGTGATATGATATTTTTAGCAATTAGCTTTTTAATATTCATGGGGTTTTCGCCATTGGCCAAACGCTCTTTTAAAGCTTCTTTATCTGAGATAGAGAAATCAGTTGTTAAGTGTAGAAACTCTTCAATTACGCTATCAGGAATAGACATTGTCTTCCCAAACATTTCGTTGGGTTCATCCGTGAGTCCTATAATATTGTTTAATGATTTACTCATTTTCTCTTTTCCGTCCAGCCCCTTAAGTAACGGCATGCACATTATAATTTGTGGGCTCATATCAAAGGTTTCTTGCAGCTGTCTTCCCATGGTACAATTGAAAAGTTGGTCTGTTCCACCCATTTCTATATCAGCCTTAATTTCAACAGAATCATATCCTTGGAGAATAGGGTAAACCAACTCGTGCATGGCAATGGGGGTATTCTCTGTAAATCGTTTATTAAAATCGTTTCTATGCATAAGTTGAGCCACGGTGACTTTAGATAAAATCTGTATTACTTCGGTAAAAGAAAGTTGGTCTAGCCATTCGGAATTGAACACAATTTTAACCTTATCAATATCTATGATTTGCGATAATTGGTTCAGGTAGGTTTGTGCATTATGTTGCACCTCCTCTGTGGATAAAGGCTTTCTACTTTTATTTTTTCCTGTTGGATCTCCAATTCGTGCTGTAAAATTTCCTACTAAGATGACGATTTGGTGGCCTAAATCTTGAAACTGCTTAAGTTTTTTCAGTACCACCGCATGTCCCAAATGTAAATCTGGCGCGGTTGGATCAAAACCAAGTTTAATAATTAATTTTCGGTTTTCCTTTTTGGCTTGATCTAACTTCTGTTCCAATCCATTTTCTGGAAGAATGATTTCTACGTTCTCTTTTAATTTGCTTATTGTTTCCATTTTTTGAAATAAAAAAAGCCCGAGCAATTGCTCGGGCTTTAGGTTATGATATATTTTTAAAATATTAGATTTTACTTGACGTATACACATAACGGTTCCGAGCAGCTATTATTTGGTAATAATAAGTGCTGAAAAAAGGAAGACGTAATATGTTGTTTAATTTTTTCATTTCTGGCTGCAAATGTAGCTCATAATGTCTTGATACGCAACAAATTTTATTAAATAGGAATTCACTCACTAAGTGAAATTAGATTATTCCATCATGAATCTGCCCGAACTATTCAAGGTTATGTATAGGCGGACTTGCCCGATCTGCATAGGCGGGCGTTAAGTCGTCGTTGGAATATGCCAGCTCCTTATTACAGTAAAATCTTTCAATTACATGATGGGATAAAGTTGCTATTAGTGGTTATGGATACCAGCCCCTTCATTCAAAGTTATCAGAATAAACATGAGAAATATCCACATTTAAAGTCACTAGATGCCGATACGCAAAAGAAGTGGTTAATTGAAACTTTAAGTCCAATGGATAAGGATATTGCTTGGAAAGTAGTAGTAGGGCATCACCCACTTTATAGTGGCGGAAAGCGAAAAGAACATAAGGATACCAAAGACTTTGAAAGTCAATTTGCGGATTTGTTCGATTCATTAAAAGTAGATGCATACATCTGCGGACATGAGCACGACTTACAGATAATACAACCCGAAGGGAGATTTACGACTCAGTTCTTATCGGGTGGAGGAAGTGAAACACGACCTGCAGGAAATCGGGAAGGAACTATTTTTTCGAAAGCAGCACTAGGTTTTATGAGTTTTACAGTTAATGGTGAGTCAATGCAGATTCAATCCATAAAGGCGCATCAAAACAGTGCTGAAATATTACACAACATGGAATTGAAAAAGAATTAAAATGAAGTATACTATGTATAAATTAATGGTGCTTGGGTTTGGATTTACAAGTTAAATTTATTGTAAGAATAGCACTGAAATATCAGGATTAAAGGCACTGACACCGATTGTTATAACCGGGCAAACACAACACGATACTGACGATCCTGCAATATGGGTTCATCCTAAAGATGCTACAAAAAGTATAGTTTTAGGAACTGATAAAGATATTGATGGAGGATTGTACGCTTATAATTTAGACGGAAAGATCATAAATAAAGTGCTGAATTTAAAGCGTCCAAATAACGTAGATATCGCCTATGGATTTGAGTGGGGAAATGAGAAAATTGATATTGCAGTGGTTACAGAACGAAAAGCAAATAGTATTCGGGTTTTTCGTTTACCCAACTTGGAGCCTATTGATGATGGTGGAATAAGAGTTTTTGAAGATGAAGAAGGGAAGGGACATAACGAACCAATGGGAATTTCCTTATACACAAAGGCTACCGGCTCAACAAACCCAGTATATGCACTAATAGGAAGAAAATCAGGACCTTCAGGAAGTTATTTATGGCAATACGAACTTTATACCGACGAAAATAAGGTAGTGAAAGGAAAAAAAGTAAGAGAATTTGGAGAGTTTAGCGGGAAGAAGGAAATTGAAGCTATAGCGGTAGATAATAAATCGGGATATGTGTACTACTCAGATAAAATAGCAGGTATTCGCAAATACTATGCTGATCCAGAATTAAAGGATAATTCACAATTGGCCTTCTTCGGGCAGGAAGATGCAAAACGTGACCATGAAGGAATAGCAATTTATCGCACGGGAAAAGACACTGGATATATTTTGATATCTGATCAACAGGCAAATCAGTTCTTAGTTTATCCTTTAGACGGCTCTTCTGAAGATAAACACACCCATAAGTTAATAACCTCAGTTTTGGTTTCTACAAATGAATGTGATGGCGCAGAAGCTACAAGTGTACACTTAGGAGAACAGTTTCCTAACGGTATGTTGGTATCAATGACCAACGGTAAGGCATTTCATTTTTACGATTGGAGACCAATTCAAAATGAGATTAATACATCCTTAAAGAATAAATTATAGGGAAAATCTAGTGCGGATCTGGTAAGTACCTAAAATGATTTTAGATGAGTAGTCTAAATCATTTTAGGTACTTTTTGTTTATACGTATTTAAATGAAAGTCAGTTAAATATGATCATGAAAATACTAGAATCTTATCATTTGAGCCGATTAAAACTATTAATTGGCTCATGTAATACAATTGGCAACTATTGAAGTATAATATCACTATTAATATTTAACTTTTGATGCAAGGCTTTGGAACTGTTCAGAGTAATCTCCCTTTTACCGTTTAAATTAAATCATCAATAGAACCACCAAGTCAAACACATTGCTCATTATAACCTTCACCGATAATAATTCTAATATCTCTTCTAATACAAATAACTGCCTGCAGTCTAATTGAAACTGTATCTTTGCTCCTTTAAAATTGGTAGCTAAAGTCATTTTTATAAACAGGTGAGCAGGAAGTGAATTCTATAGATTAAGAATATACAAGCTGTAAGCCCTTTTTAATAATACAGATTATGAAATTTGTCGGTGGTCAGATGGCTCATTATATGAGGGACAGAGACTTTAAAAGAAACTACAAGATTCTATTTAAGTATTTGATCTTTCTAGGATTTGTTATTGGAATTTATTCCATTCTGTTCCATTTTATAATGGAGTTTGAAGGACAACATCATTCATGGGTCACTGGTTTTTATTGGACACTTACCGTTATGAGCACCCTTGGCTTTGGTGACATAACCTTTGCATCCGATCTTGGTCGCATTTTCAGTATTGTGGTTTTGCTTTCGGGTATATTTATGTTAATGATCGTTTTGCCTTTTGCATTTATTAGGCACTTTTATATCCCTCTTTTAGAGTCGAGAAAGAATAACAAGGTGCTTCGTGAAGTGCCTGCTGGAACAAAAGACCACATCTTGATCTGTTCTTACGATGTGATAGCAAGAGATCTTACGGAGCGATTAAAACAGGAGGACATTCCATTTTATGTCATTGAGAACCGTATGGAAAATGCGCTTAAAAATCACGATGACCAGGTTCCTGTACTATTTGGGGAATTAGATAATGAAGAAACCTATATCCTTGCCAATATAAAGGATGCTAAATTAGTGCTAGTCAATAGAGATGATTTTTTAAATACCAAGATTATTCTCACGATACGCGAAATAGCCCCTGAGATTCCCATTGTTGCCATTGCTACCAATATTGAATCAGTAGACGTACAGCAACTCAGCGGCGCCAACCATGTGCTACCAGTAAAAAAGTGGCTTGGAGAGCAGTTGGCTAATAGGGTAAACACACAGCATGCAGAATCACATGCGATAGGTCAATATGAAGATTTATTGATCGCTGAGTTGCCCGTCCATAATACGCCTTTGGCTTCACAACGGATCCGTGAAACTGGATTAAGACAAAAATTTGGGGTGAGTATTGTAGGAATTTGGGAGCGTGGAAGATTACAACCTATTAAAGGTGATGAAATACTGACCTATGATAGTGTGCTGGTAATCATAGGTAACAAAGAACAGCTCCATAAGATTGATGAGCTTTTTAATGATTATAGTATTAACCCCAATCCTGTACTGATAATTGGGGCTGGTAAGGTTGGTTTGTCGGCAGCCAAAGCGTTGCATAAAAACGGAGTTTTGGTGAATGTAGTTGATAAAGATCCAGAGGTATGCAAAAAGGTAAGGCCCTATTGTCATCAGGTATTCTCAGGGGACGCGTCTGATTATCAAATTCTAAAACGAGCAGGAATTCTTGAAGCGCCCTCGGTATTGCTTTCTACCCATGATGACACCACCAATATTTATTTGGCCTCTTATTGTCGTCGACTTAATAACGACGTACGCATTGTGAGCCGTATTTCGGAAGCTCGAAATGTAGATATAATGCAAAAGGCTGGGGCTGATTTTGTATTGAGTTATTCTACCTTAGGTTCTGAAGCCGTTTTATCCATTTCTAAAGGTCAGGAACTCACCGTTCTAGGGGAGGGTTTCACTTTATTTATCATCCCCATTCCAAAATCTTTAGAAGGGTTAACTCTTTCCCAATCTAAGATAGGCACTAAGACTGGCTTATCTGTGATTGCCATTAAAGAAAATTCTGAAGCGAAAACATTACTATCGGCATCTACTGTACTCCCTCATGGCGCGGAAATAGTAATGCTTGGAAACATCGAAATGAAACATAAATTCAATAAGATATATGTTAACACCAATTAATAGCCGTAATGTTATCTTGCCCCAAGACCTTTATGTTTCTAGCCTAGTACCCAGTCAATTTGTTTTTGCAACAAGGTATTTATATACGCTTAGGTACTAGAGAGGCATAGTCCAATTCGATTAGGAGGCAGACCGGTCTATTATGATTGTAGGAAGTTATTTTTTGCATACCATCATCCAATGTCTTTCATTTGGATTTTTTTCAGGTTCGTTAATTTCCTTTAATTCTATTATGTTATAATCTTCAAATTCTTCTTTTACAGATGCTTCGTCATAGAAGTAAAGGTTTGGTCCTTGTGGAGTATGGAAGGTGTTTTTACTCACTTCCTCTCCCACACCATATCGCTTATCGCTTGTAGACAATGCAACAAAAACCATTAATCCATTAGGAATTAACTGTAAAAAACAGTCTTGTAGAAGTTTTGTTCTGTCGGCTTTGTCCAAAAGGTGAATAAGAGAATAACAATAGATTGATTCGTAGCGACCTGAATCAAATGGCATATCAGTAACAGAACCGCAGTGTACTATTGCATCACTTCCAAAATACTTACGAGCTCTTTCAATTGCGGTTTTAGAGATTTCAATTCCTGAAACGTTAACTCCTTTATCATAAAACACTTTTGCATTTCTTCCATATCCGAACCCTGGAATTAATACGCTTTTAATTTTGTTTTTCTGAAATAGCTTAAGGACATTAATCGCATTATCAGTTGGATTCTCTCCCCACATTTTTTCGTTACCCTTATAAGCAGAATCCCAAAATTCAGTCATTTTTAGATTTTTTTTACACGATTTATTTTTGGATTATGGTCGGATTTTCAGAAGTTGACCAGAACACGCAAATACCTATAGCCATGGTGTGGTCTTCGTTTTTATTATCCGAGTTGTTGTGTTTCGAAATTTACCATCCAGTTGATGCCGAATTCCATCATTTATTATCTCTGATTTTGGCATAAATCATTGTTGTTCTTATTACACGCTGTCCGAGACATTTATAAATGGTATTTCAGCCTTTGTTCTTTAGGTAAATCAGACCTGTAATAGGTTTCTGTTCTTAGGACCTTTGTATATTTTATCAGGATACTTCCGTTACCTCAATTTTGTCGATTCTCCATTTTCCATTCACATTTCGAATTAAAACAATTCCGCTAAAACCATAAAGTTTCCCGCATCCGAATCCGCTTATGAAAACTCCAAATTTTTTAGTCCGGTCAAATTGAATTCGTGAATAACCAGTTGTTCCGGATAAATGAAAATCGTACTTTTCATTCCAGATATCATTATTCGCAGGAAATTCAGAGCGGTATTTTAACATGAATTCCCCATCGTGATTTAATTATGAAATGGTAATTTTATAAGGCTTATTCTTATTAATCCCACCTATTTCTATAGCGTATTCTTTTTAAAATTCGATGAATTTCTTTCTTGCCCGTTCATCAAAATTATATGTGCTATCTGCAATGGCAACAATTAATTTTGTGGTATCCTTTTCTAATATAGCCTTACGTCTTTCATAAAATTTAATAAATTCTGTTTCACTCCATTCGATTTTTGAGGAATCATTTAGTTCAAAACCCGATGGTGGCGGTGGAGGTGGAGGTGGTGCCATTCGCGTATCATAATGACCTGAATCAAGCAAAGCCGGAAAAATCTCATTTGCAACTGACCTTTCAAATTCTAAATCGGACTGTTTATTAATACAGCCCATCAAGAACAGAATTGTAAAAAATATCACTAATGTCTGTTTTGCGGTCATATGGATTGTATTAAACAGCTGAATGAACTGCTCGGGAAAGCGTACTTAGTCCCTGTCAGCCCATACTGCACCTTATGCCAGTAGGTAACCTGATAACAATTTCCCTCCCCAATTTTTATAAAGCATGTTAGCAGTTCGGTTTTATTTCTTTGTATATTCAGATAGATAAGTGCCCTTTCTGAGAATGAGCTTATCCTTAGTTAATTTTTCAATAATGTAGGTTACAGTGTCTATAGAGGATGTACCATTTCCTAGACTCTCGATCGTGAATGTAATTTGATTCCCTTTAACCTTCCAATTTTTATAGAGAAGCGTTTTCATATTATCGGATCTTGCAGTACCATTTTTAAAAATAGTAAAATGTAATGCCGATTTAGAGGTGTCTTTCCAAGACCCAACAAGAAACTCTTTTTCAACTATTGATTCCTCTATTTTGGAACTCTCTTCGTTTTTAGTGGTACTTTTTCTGTCATTTTTACAAGAACCCAATAAGAGTACCCCGACAATTAAAAATAAGATGTGCATTACCTTCGCCTTGGTCACTAATTTTTTCATTTTTATGTTATTAAATATTATTTCCTTTTTCGGACTATTACCCGCCGTTTTTAAGTGAATCAAAATGAATGCCAATATTCAGATATTGTGACTAGCTACTATATCTGGATAATGAAAGTAACTAATATAACTCTTATTTCATTAGGACCTCTGCGTTTTCCTAGAGGCTCCCAGGTCTGTTGTGAGATATATTGGTATTCAACTTTCTCTGTTTTCTTTACTGTGTAGTGCCTGATTATAAGAATATTATTCAAAAAAAGTAATTACAAGTAATGGATAATATGATTTTATCTTCAGTCTAACTACTAATAGTAACAAGGGTAGCCAAAGTGAAGTTGCTTGAGGGAGATTTTTAAATATGATAATCAATTATGTGTGTAATTTCAGATAAAATAAAATTTTGTATCTGTATTGAATCTAATATAGATATTTATGAACTCAACCAGTATTGGGTTTTATTTAGATACGACAAAGACAAATGTAGTCACTATGGGGCAGGTGATGTTACCATTCGAAATGTATTTTCCTAAAAATCATGGGGAGAACGAACTTAGGATCTCCAAAGCGCTTTCAGAAAGAAACACTTTCGATAAGGAAATCACCTTTAAAGAAAAGGACAGGCTACAAATTGTATTTAACAATAATAGTGAAAGCATCGAAGAAGTAATGGAGTTTGAATTTGAGTAAAAATCTGATACCTGGCTCAGTCTTGTTGACGGAGAACCTTTTTATCGTTCTAATAACTACGATGAAATAAATTCAAGGGAATTAAAAGAGGTGTATTCATAAACTTAAATTTATATACATCTGGTTTTAGGTTTAAAAATAACTGATAATTAGTGGTTTGGGGAGGATCTTCATCTAAACCTAATGGTAATTTCTAGGGGGAGCATCGGTTTTCGTAGTTGGGTGATCTTTTTTATAAATAAGCTGTGACTGTTTAAAAAATTACAAATTAGTGTAAGTTGTTGTAAAGCGCGACTGGAAAAATTGGATGCGACCCGCCGTATACCTTGCCTGTCGGGCTTATCCAAATTCTTGATGAATACGGAGGTTGAGAGTAGTACTTTAATGTTATTTAGGGACGACTAAGCCTATTCGATTAGCGGGTGCTTTTTATTTTATTGATTTTTCCATTTCATATACATCCAGACCCTTTCCCCAATAATTCTTTTCATTTTGAATAATGCTGAAATCAAATTTTTCAAAAAACTTATATGCATGTTGAGATGTGGTTACAATAAAATTTTCTACTCTTTTATCTTTACTTAATATTTTTAAACAATATTCTACTGACTGTTTTCCTAATCCTTTTCCAGAGTAACTTAGGTTAAAGAAAATCCACGTAATTCGTCCAGATTTATCCTTTTTTTGTAGTAACTAAAATAATGGGTATTTAATTAAGACCTCCAATTTCGTTTAACCCATAGTTATAATAATTCTAAACTCAATATGGGAAGTAAGCTAGTGTAGTCTGCCTATAAAATGGGAGTTGATAAAATCTAAATCAAGAAATTGTAAAAACGAAAAACTCATTGTTATCTAGGTTTTGCAGTATGTTTTAGAGTGGTTATTTTGCGAGGTTATTTCCCGATACAGAAAGTGACGAACCCATATTTTACAGGGGTTCCCATGCTTCGAGGTACACATGGGGTACAAAACTTCATTTCTAGATTTCAACTAAAAACGATACTTACCTTATTTTCAGGATCTTATGTGAATCGAGAGATTTAGGAATAAATAAATAACATAATGCCATATGAGCCGATAACAATTTGAAATGGTCTCATGTAATACAATTGTCAACTATTGAAGTATTATATCACTATCAATATTTAATTTTTGATGTAAGGCTTTGGCAACGTTCAAAGTAATCTCTCTTTTGCCGTTTAAGTAATCACTTATTCTCGAGGCGCTTGTACCTAAGAGAGTTGCTAAATCCTTTCTTTTAAGTCCCATTTCAAACATACGTAGTTCTATCATTTCCTGTAAGGTAGGCAAGCCGATGGGGAAATGAATTTCTTCGTATTGTTCGATAATATCGGTAATCTCTAGAAATTCTTTTGCCAAAGGGTTATCCGCTGACATATTATCATCCACAACATCTATCAACTCTTCTAATCGAAGATTTGCTTTTACATATGCTTCGTGTGTAATTGATTTTCCCATTTCTTTATAACTTATCTATATTCTTAATTTTGTCGTAATCCCGGTGATTGCCAACCCACCTAATTAGGACTTTCTTAAATTTAAACCGTACAATAGCCACTATCCGATAATGATTTCCTTTTACGTTAAAAACAAATCTCCCGTTTCCCACACTATCAGCTGAATTGAACGTGTTTTTTAAATCGGCAAAACTATCCCATTCAGCCTTGTTTGTTTTTTTATACCAATCTTGCAGTGCTACTTTAGCATTGGTTTCTTTCGAAAAATACTCTCTTAGTTTTTTAAATGAAATAACGTGCACTTGATATAATGTTCAATTTAAACGTAAAGGTACTATATAAATTACATTTATGGATATTTATTTCCAATAAATGTAATTATCTGTGTTAACTCCCCAAATCCTACCGCAGAACTTTTGCGATTAGTACCTGTTAGGTATTTATCTTATCTCGGTAAGATAAACCCGCCTCGCCATCAGACATGCTTGCCCGTACTATTTAGGCGGGCCATCCCGTGCTATTCAGGGAGGTCGTTAGGTAAAAATTAGATAGGGGAAAGCAATAAAAACTCAAAATAATACCATATGAGCCAATTATACCTCGTAATCGGCTCATATTTTCACTATATTTGAGCCGATAACAACTTTAAATTGGCTCATGCAATACAATTGGCAACATAAAAACTGGCCTAATTTCGCCTATGATGCATCAATAATTGATGAACTCGTTTTAGAATTTGCTTTGGAAACTGGTGAAGTGAAAGGTTTAATTGATGGCTTAACCAAAGAAGAACAACAAGAAGCCATTCTTCAATTTATGATCAATGAAGCCATAAAGACCTCGGAAATAGAAGGGGAGTATCATAGTCGACAGGATGTGATGTCGTCCATCCAAAACCGTTTGGGGATTCATGCTGTATCATCTAATATCAGAGATATTAAAGCCAAAGGTATTTCAGAACTGATGGTTGAAGTTCGTGAAAATTATGCAACGGAGTTATCAGAAACCCTAATTATAAACTGGCACCAGATTTTATTTTCAAACGCTCGTACTATAAAAATAGGAACCTATAGAACTGGAACGGAACCTATGGTTATTATTTCCGGTAGTATTGGTAAGGAGGTTGTTCATTACGAAGCTCCCCCATCAGAATTACTAAAAAAGGAAATGACTCAGTTTGTCAATTGGTATAACGCTTATAGTGTAGACTCCAATAACATTAAAGAGAGTTTAATCAAAACAGCTATTGCACATTTGTACTTTGAGTCGATACACCCGTTTGAAGACGGCAATGGTCGCATAGGTCGTGCAATAGCTGAAAAATGTCTCTCGGAATCATTAGGGCGACCGCTGATTTTGAGTATCTCCACCTCCATAGAGAACGACAAAACGGCATATTACGATGCTCTTAAGCAGGCCCAAAGAACATTGGATATTACTGAGTGGATCCGGTATTTCACTCAAACTATTTTGAATGCTCAAAAACAGGCCAAGACCATTATAAGGTTCACCCTGAAAAAGGCCAAGTTTCTAGATAAATATAAATCGAAATTAAACGATCGTCAAATAAAGGTAATTATGAAAATGCTTGCTTATGGCATTGAAGGATTTAAGGGGGGGATGACGGCTAAGAAATATATGGCCATCGCCAAAACTTCCAAGGCAACTGCTACCCGAGATTTGCAGGATTTGGTTGAAAAACAATGTTTTCTACCAATGGGTGCTGGACGGGGAGTGCATTATGAATTGAATTTGAAAAAGTTTTAAAATGCCTAGGCCAAATTATCACTTTGACAGAAAATCACCCCCAAATCTTACCCAAGAACTTTGCGCCTGGTTCCTGTCGGATTTTTGTAGTGTTCGGGCAGATAAACGTATAGCAAAAATCGGATAGGGCGCATCTATCTTACTTGCGTTCATGAAAGTTTGATTCATTCTCTTTAAACCTTTTCTTCTCCAGGATTAATCGCTTCTTTTTGGGCTCTTCCATTTCGAACAAGGATGTTAACATCTCCACGGTGGGCTTAGTTTGTGTCTTTTCAATATTCCTCAGGATGGCGATAAGAGCATTCATCCGTTTTGTTAATGTTTGTTCAATAGTCCTTCCAGTGGGACCATATATTTCTTTAGGGGAGATTTCGTTATAGTAGAAAAAGTCGAGCATAGTAGCCATGGCTTCCGTATGGGATTTAAAATGAGTGCATGAGAATTTCTGGAAACGTTTGACGGTTTCCCTCTTAAACGAATACTTTTAAACGAGTCCATAATTTTATGTTTTGACGCAAATTATTCCCTAAACATGGGGGTTTACAGGGCATTTGACGCAAATTGGTAAAATCCGAAAAATTAATATATTTGCAAATTCCTGACAATCAACACTTTGAGTGCTAAAATAAATACGTAACGCGGCTTTGCCCGTTACCCTCTTGCTATTCCTAATCGCTCACACTTCGGTGTTCGCATTAGCTTTTTGGAAAATAAGGCTCATCATGGATAACTACCTTATCAGATCATTTTTTTGTGCGGTCCACCACGCATTCACATCTTTAAAATTCTCGTATATATATGATCTGTCTTTACAATACTGTTGTTGCTGCATTATCAGGGTAGCAGCATTTTTTCCTGCGGAGTCATTGTCTAGATAAAGGGCAATGGACTCATAGGGTTTAAACATTTCAAACGTTTTAAATAAAAAGCCTAAAGAGTTTAATATTAAAAGATCATACTTTTCTAATAGTTGTTTGTCTCGCTCTATCAGGCTCAACATATCGAACATGCCCTCGGTAACGATCAGCCTACTATTTCCGTTCTTGAGGTGAGTGACATCTTTTGGGGAGCTGGAATTCTTATAGTATTTGTTCCGCAGTTCCCAACCTCCGGAGTTGTTCGCTAACCCTATGGCGAAATACATCTTGTCCTTAAACCTATAATGGACTTCCTTGCACAGTTTTCTGGCAGTAAAGATGGAAATCCCTCTTTTCATTACATATTCCCCTAGCGCAAAATGGCCCAGTTCCTTAACATACTTTATCTCGATCTTATCCTGTTTATCCTCTTTTAAAAGGGGCTGTTGAAAAGAAAAAGAGATTTGATCTTTTTGGAACCAATCCAACGCTTCCCTTACCGAGGTTTTGTTGACCAGGCAAATAAGATCAATTACATTTCCCCCTTTCCCAATTCCGTGGTCGTACCAACGGTTCAGTTTCTTGGATACCTTAAAAGAGGCTTGGGTTTCTGAGCGGAACGGACTCAGGAACCAAGCTTCTTTATCAGATTCTTTGGTTGGAAAGTGCCCTAGTTTTGCCAGCGCTTTTTCGATGGGAAAAGCCCGGGCTCTTTCACACGTCAGCTTAATAGTTCTTTCTTTTTTCATCTGCAATTATCTTTTTTTTACGTTTTCTCTTACCTTCTTACCTAAGTCCCTATTTATAAGGGATGAGAGCTTGGGTAGGTAATTTTTTCATCTTACCTATCTTACCCTAATAGGTAGGATAGGTAAGATCTAGGTAACTTGGGGTTAATACATCTTACCTATGGAAGCTCCCGCAGTTAGGGCGGTCATGGCCTGTTAGGTAACTAGGTAAGTAGAATTGCACTTTTTCTACAGTTCCAATTCCCAAGGACCTTTGGAAAACACAGATTTGGCCAGATATCCATACACCTGACGTTCGGGATGTTTCACCCGTTGGAAGTTGAATCCCGATAAGGCGCGACCTAGATTTACTTGGTTCAGTCTTACTTTCAAGATACTTAGCTTCACCAATACATCCGAGGCGGTAACGAAGTCGTTCATATCATTCGATTTTTTATAGTATTTGGAAATCAACTCTTCCTCGGTGGTCAATTTGGTATATTTTTTATTGCGTACCTCGTTCTCCCTAATATCCGTTAGTGTGAGTTCTGGATTGAAGTCAGGGTCATGATAGGTGAGGTGGTAGGCCTGTATCCAGACGTTCTTGATTTTCACTTCCTTGGAGTAGGAGAAATCTATTTTATCCATTAGCTCAAAGCACAACCAGCGTACAGATCCAGTCTCATCGTTTAGAAAGGAGGACATATTGGTAGAACCCAAAAACGAACAGATTCTGGGTAGGGTAGTGTTCTTTCGGTCATAGGGCAGGCGTTCGTTAATGAAGGTCTTGGAAAAGAAAGCCTTAAGGGCGTTCACATCCTTTTTGGTCAGTACGGCCAATTCATCTAGGTTGTAAAGAAAGTTGCGGCACAACTGGATCCTAGCATCCTTATCATTACTGATATCCTCCGCCATATAATCGGCGAGTTCTGGAGGGCAGATAAAACGGCACCAGGTAGATTTCCCTGAGCTTTGTCCCTTATGGCTAATGATCAAAGCTTGTTTGTTGAAGTAGCCCGGTTCCAATGCACATTTTATGGCACGGACCAACCATTTTTTTAAATGGTAAAGGAAAGCCTCATCATCATAGGTAGGGACGTAAGACGCTAGTTTTTGAATATGGTCTTCCCCATCCCATTTGGGGAGGGATTTAAAGTACGCTTTAATGGGATTGTATTTCGGGATGAGTTCTGACCGGATCAGGATTTCTAGTTTCCCAGTACTGATATCGACACCAGCTTTGGCAAGTTCAATAATCAGGGAATTGAGGTTCAGATAGGACCATTGAGCTCGTTTCTTGAACGATATCTGGAAATCATGGGATATCTCATTGTACATAATATCGTACTTCCCTTCCAAGTATTCAATGGTATAATCGTAGATCGTCTTTTTCTTGGCATCCTCTACCTTGTAGAGCTGCCCCTGATGGTCACCGACAATCATGGCCGTCTATTTTTTAAAGTGTGTCTCAGGGCCTCGTTCTCAATTTCGGCCTTGGATTTTCTACTGTTCTGTAGGAGCCAATTGTTCAGCTTTCTTTTTTCAAAGAAAATCATTTTTCCGTTGGGCTTGGAGTGGGGGATAGTCCCGGAGGAAGTCAGTTTGTAAAGATAGCTTCTCGATATTCCGGTATAGTCACAGGTTTCCTCAAAAGTTAACACCTCTTTATGGGCGGTTAACAGTTTTTCCAAACGATCTAAGCGATCAAAAATTAAAATAGTGTCCATTTGTTTCTCTTTTAAGATTAAGAAATGAACAAAAGCGCTTTTGTTTACCTTCTATAGGTTTGTTAAAATAAAAGTAGGTAATAGGTGAGCAGTAAGCCATGAGAAACACAAATAGTTATCCACAACCAATTGGTGTACAGGATGTTGTGTTAACTGATGTAACCTAATATAATAAGCAATATCATTTGGTATTATATGATATCATAGAAAATTAAAATATACCGATCTGCAAGGTAGTTATAATGGCAATTTTAGGGTTGAAAACAGAGTTATTAACAATTGAAAACGAGGGGATTGGAGATTTGGAGGTGGAAAAAGGGCAGATTTAGTTCAACATGCTCCCAAATAAATCATCCAGAGGGGTCAACATGCTCCAGAAAAATTTAATAATTCAACTATCTTCTTTTTCGAAGGGGGGGCAGCATACTCCATATATCCCTTGACGGGCGAGACCTGCTTGGGATGTCTGGGGAGAGGGGAAGGGTACAGTGGTGCATTCATGCATTTTATTTTGGATAAAAGGTATTCGTGAATGCTTTGGCATTTAAGAGGCGCAGTCCGTTTCTACTTAGGGGTGGACCCGTCTAATCTATTAGGAACTGGCTTTTTATTTATAGTAAGGGGTAAATTGACTTTAATAAACCTTGTTTTTTAATAATTTCGACTTCAATCCCAGATTCAGTTTTAGAAACGTAAACATTTTCTGAATTCTCCTTTTTCTGTTTATTATTCACAGCAAATAAACATTCATGAAATAATTTATTTAATGACCATGACAAAGGAAAAAAAGTAGTGGATTTTTCTTTTTCAGTCCATCTGTTACTATTTAAATCAAAATATTCTATTTCTGCCTCAAATACTCCATTTACATTGTTCTTTTCTAGAACCTTCAAAATTTTAACATGTTTTTCGTCGTAAAAATGTATTCCAGATATTTTTCCTTTTGAGACTTTTCCTTTTGTACAATGTTCAATTAATTCAATGAAATCTTTAGAAACACTTACGTCCTCTTCTGTAAACACGAAATCTTTCATTACGTCGATGTTTCTTTCTTCGCAGATCTGTTGAGCTCTTTTTGGATTTCTAAGTACAAGATTCCTATAGATTGTAGATTTTCTTCTAAGACTATAAAGGTCCTCAAAAGGTCCGTCACTTTCCAAAAAATCTATTTTGTGAAATATTGGAACTTTCATAATAGTGACGCCAACTTTCAGTCCTTGTTTGTTAGTCGTAAATGTATCCTTATGTATGTAGTATTGATATTTCAAATTGGTTTGTTGAGCTTGTGTCTAACGTAAAAATATAGCAGCATGTAGCCATACCTCAATTACTTAAAAGTATCTAATATAATATATTTTCAATAGTTTGTCTAATGACCGTTAAACCCAGCATTACAAAAAATCCAAATTCAATTTGAGAAGTAAGTTCGTAGCTTCCTTCCTTTTCTTGTAGATGATTTTGGCATAAATCTCCGTAGTTTTAATTTTTTGGTGGCCTAAACGTTTGGAAACGGTATAGATATCCGCACCATTTTCCGATTGGAATGTCAATCCCAGTATACCAATCCTGGTTATGGCAATCACAATGTTTAATGTGGTTAGGTTGTATTGCTTTAGTACGAGCGTGACGCCTGCCTGGCTGCATAGGCAGGCTCGCATCAGCAGGGAAGCCTACACATCGATCTAAAGCCATTGGCACAAAACGAAACGCTATAAGTCCCGTTCACAACAAAAGTGGCACAAATCGAACCGTTACAACTTCATCGATTTAAAGCCAGTGGCACAAAACGAACCGTTATAAGTTCAACGCTCAGCCAGAAATGGCACAATTTAAACCGATATGCCTGGCACAAACCCGACCGATAACACTGGCACAAAACGAACTGAAATACTCATAGGAGCTTGCAACCAGTGTTCTATTACCTGCACAATCGTATGATCAGATGGATATTGAACAAGTATAAAAGCTTCAAGGGAAGCAAGATTAAAGCCGTAAAATGGCTTCGATTTATTACAAAGTCATATCCAAATTTGTTCTATCATTGGGAATTGGGATACAAACTGGTCTAACTATTTAGGCCTTACCTACTGTGTGACAAGAGCCGTATGAATCGAGAGGTTCACGTACGGTTCTGTGAGAGGTTTAGGGGTGAGACTCCCCTTTACCTGCTCGACTATGAGCAGTCTTTTATCTTTATTTGTCAGCAAAATAATCTACCCAAAAATCTTTTACCTTATCAATTTCATTTTCAAAACTTAATTTGTTTCCGTCCTCCAATTCAATCTCTAAATAAGTTATATCAAAATCAGAGCTAAAATCACTTGAGAAATCTCCTTTATGCTTTTTAGTATTCCTTAGATTTGCTTTTGGTCTGCGCAAATTTTTATGCTTTTTAGCATTCGCTAAATCGTGCATAATTTTTAATGATTGGCAATTCGGATAAAGCGTTTCTCTAAAATCTCCAATTTTATCAAAATTATGGATTGATTTATAATCTTCAAATGCCCAATCGACGAGATGCCAAGCAGAATTAGCCAAATTACTCGCCTTTTTTATTGAGGTTTCGTCATCTTTATATTCGGCATATTCTTCTAAAAATTCTTGATACTTATCTTTTGCGGTATCCGTTCCAAATGTTAATGAGCCCATATATTCAAAAATTAAGACAGTTCATTATGTTGGCAGAAAATATGTTCCATTTGACCATTTATTTCGACTTTGGCGAAATAGTCGAAATTTCCTTTAAAGTTCGGCTCATCAATAAAACCGTCTTTATAATCAACTTTTCTTTTGATTATTGTTACTTCTTCTTTATTCCCGTTCGGTGTCGTGAATATTAATTTTTGTCCTACTGAATATGTCATATTTTTTACTTTATGATTGTTATTTTTCAGATTGCTCACAACGTATGGGTATAATAACAAGTTACTACCCCCCCCCATTTTTAAGAAGTAACTAACATAGGTCTTATTTCGTATAACAATCCATTGATTGTTGGAAAGTAATTAACAATCAGATGTTTATAAACAAATTGTGTGAGGGTAAATTGGAACAGAAAGTTCGTAAGGCATGCAGATTGGGAATTCTATCTTATGAAATATTTTCTTTTGAATCCTTATGGTATTACATCAAATCCAAATTCAATTTGAGAATTAAGTTCGCGGCCTCCTTCATTTTCTTTTTAATGATTTTGGCATAGATCTCCGTAGTTTTAATTTTTTGGTGGCCTAAACGTTTGGAAACGGTGTAAATATCTGCAAAATTTTCTGGTAGAATTATGAACCCCTTTATACCAGTCTTGGTTACGGTTATCACAATGTATAAAGTGGTTAGGTTGAATTTTTTTAGTACGAGCTTGAAGCCTGTCTACCGACATAGACAGGCTCGCACCAGCGAGGACCGGACCTGTCTAGTAGATTGTATGCAATTATTTTGCGTAAAATTCAACGAATGAATCCCTAAAACATATTAACGCCTCGGGATAGCGTTTTATTACTTGTTTTTTAGCTCTCTTATAATTAGGTGGTATAATTCTTTGGTAATCAGAAACTTCGGAATCTTTAATTTTTCGATGTTCCAAATTATTTCTGCAATCATATAGATTGTCCATTATTCTCCCTGCTTTTTCAGCATCATTTTTCTTTTGATTAATTTGAATATATCTCGACCTTTCGGTTCCTGCATCACCTTGTTTTTCTGGTACTTCATTGATAATTTCTTGAAGGTAATGCAAAGCTAAGTGGTCTGTAAATCGGATAGCATTTTGAAGCCAAGAATACAATGATGAATTTTCTTCAAGTTTTTTAATCGAAGAAAAAGTATTAATACAATTCGTTGCATCACTCTGTGCAACTTCATAGACTGGTGCGGTTAGTTTTTCTTCAAAATCAAAGGCAATTTCGCTGTCAATTACATCTTCATAGAAATAAACAAAAGAATCTTCTTCATTTATACGGTATGATTCCTTTTCTTTTTCTATAAGTCCAATTGCAATAAGTTTATTAGTTGCATTAAGTTCCTCACCTTTACTTATAGAGTTCTTTATGTTATCAAGGGTTTTTAAATAATCCATTATAGAAACCAAGTTTTTAAGTTATCAATTGGGATATTTAAATGCTTTTGATGTATCAAATTAAGAATCGTTTCTTGCACATAAATTTCAGGTTCTGATTTTATTAAATATGTTAGAGAATCTGCAATTTGAGAATTAACCTTTATCTTTTCTACCAACATTTTATAATAGCCTAATCTTACTAGAGGGCTTTTTTCATCATTAATTTTTTTTATAATAGAGTTAATTTTTGAACTGTTAAAATTGATAGTTTTACCATACACAGCAAGTAATTGATATTTCACCCATTCGTAGTCTTTAAAATCATTCAATAATTTATTGAACTCAGAGTGGTAATCACTCAAATCAATATAATAAGTCAAATTCCAAATAAGATTGTTTGCTTTCCAATGAATTCGTGAAATTCCAAACAGCCAAATGTCAACCATTTTGTAGTCAGGAATTTTGTCATCCATATCAATTAGATTTTTGCTTACCAATCTCCATTTTTGTGCTAGAGTTAAAAATCTCCTAACGAGTTTAACATCTGTTAAAAAAGAAGATTCTAGAATATTTTCATTTTTTGTTTCGGAGTAAATATCTAATAATTCATCCTCAATTTGACTAATAGCTTGATAGTAAAAGTTTAAAGCTTCTCTTTTATTTAAGGCTTTAATGTTTTTCTCTTCATCACCACTTATTTGAGTTGAATCGTGTTCTAGAATGTCTACATCAATTTCTTTAGATTTTTTATTCTTCTTAATTTTTATTCCAGAAGAATCAAGTAATCTGCCTTTTTCACTTTCTGAGTGCTCCACCTCTTGTATCGAGGTTTTTTTAATATTTATAGAAAGAGATTTACTTTTAAGATGCCTATCAAAACTTATTAAAGCTGAACTAAGATTACTTTTATTAGAATCGTAAATTCTTATATCATCCATAAACCTAAAATAGGTCAAGCCATTTTTCATAGCCAACCTATCTAGGCTGTCTAAAATTAGGTTTGCGAAAAAATAAGAAGCAGCTGGTCCTTGTGGTATACCGACACCAATAGTTTCAGAATCTCTAGTGCCAGACCAGAAATTCAGGCAATTACTGAATAATTCTAATATATCTTTATCTATTTGAAAATTATTAAGTTCAATAATTAAAGTAGAGTGTGGAATTGTATCAAAAAAACTAGTTATATCGGTTTCCAATCTATATTGAATAAAATGTTTATCTACTGTCTCATTTATGCTTTCTACAAAGCGATTATACAGACTAACATAGTATTCAAAAAAATAGTAATCAATTCCATCCTCTTCAAGAAGGCTTGTACCTTTTTTTACATCAGGACTAAGCACGCTACCAAATACAAAATGTCTTGTCTCAGTAAAATAATCATATGTTAATTCTGCTACATAATTTGCAATTGCTTGGTAAACAATTGCATCTTTAATTCCAAGTACCGTTTTTGTTCTTTGTGTTCCATTTATTTTAGGTTCAAAATATTTAAAAGGTCTCGTAGGGTTATATTCGCCATTATATAATTCTTCGGAAAGTTTTTTTAGATTTTGATTTAAATTAGCGCTGTAAATACTTATCCCAAAATAGTCTTTTGCATCAGTTCCAACGCTAGATATTACTCGTTCCCACGCAAGAAGTATTGAGTCTGCTGAAAAACATTTTTTAAAACCTTTACTGTTCATTAGTTATTTTGGTTTTCTTAATTGCATACAACGTATGGATATAATATCTAGTTACTACACCCTCATCTTATAGGTAACTAACATAGGCCTTATTTTATAAAATACCATATTGATAAATTAAAAATAATTAACAATCAGATGCTTATAACAAACGGTATTGAAGAAAATTTAGAATAGCAAAGTTCGGAAACGTGTAGACTTTGAGGATTCTATTTTTGGAACTATCTTAAGTTAAACTTTAAAAAATTGTTACAATAAATCCTAATTCAACTTGAGTAGTAAGTTCGTAGCATCCTTCATTTTTTTGTCAATGATTTTGGCATAAATCTCGGTAGTTAGTATTTCACGGTGTCCCAATCGTTTTGAAACGGTATAGTTATCCGCACCATTTTATAATAACAACACCTCATTGGCATGCCTGGCGGAATTAAAGGTGATGTATTTTATGATGCCGGTAAGCATGAAGCCAAGAATTTAAATTTCTTTTTCGTAATATTCTATATATTCCTTTCCGTTTGGGGTAATCGTTTTAAGTGTTAGTGTATATTTTGTGATTTCAGAAACTGTTATGTGTTCGACATCATTTTCATCCCAAAATAAACTTAGAATGTTTTTATTAAGCTCCCAAGTACCGTCAACACTACTTTCTATCCCATTGTATTCTATGCAAAAACTTCTACAAATAAAAGTAGCTGTATTATTACTATTAAATGTTATAATATCGTTTTCCGGGATTTCTCCATCACTTGTTGTTTTGCCATTCCAAGTTCCAATTATTAAAGCATCATTTTCTCTTTCATCATTATCATTACTTGAGCAACTTGTTAATATTAGAAATCCAATTAAAAGTCCGCAGATTAAATTCAGTTTTTTCATTCGTAAAGTTTGGATTTATGTTTTACTTCGTACGGATATGGTAACGAGTTGCTTCATAGCTATATTGTCTATAACTAATATAGGCCTTATTTTATTAGAACCTCCAATGTACCTCTAAATCACCACTACAACAAATCCAAATTCAACTTAATGAGTATGTTTTCGGCTTCCTTAATTTTTTGTAGAAATTTCGGCATAGATCTCCGTAGTTCTTATTTCACGGTGACCAAGACGTTTGGAAACAGTATAGATATCCGCACCATTTTCTTTTTGTATTCTAAACCCTAATATACCAGCTTTGGGTATCGTAGTCCCATTTTAAAGAGTGTATAGTTGGTATTGCTTTAGTAAGGGCGTGACACCTTTCTGTCAACATAGGCAGGCTAACACCAGCGGGGCAAATAGCCTTGCCTTGTTTTTGTTGCCCAAAATAAGCTTCCAAAAATGTTCGGCCGCCTTTTTAAAGCACTGGATATATTCTGTTTTCTAAGCCGGGCTAAATTTTCCATTACTTAAAAACAGCTTGGATTGGTTTCTTTTTGTCAAATTGGAGGCTTGTGCAGCGGTTACCGTTGTTGTGTTTAGTTCTTTTATACAGCTTCTTCTTCAACTTCCACTAATTCTGCTAATTTCAATGCTACTTTAAGCATTGATTCTTCATTGGTGTCAAGACCACTTCTTGAACCGAGTAAAGGGCTTACTTCACGAAGCTTGTCAAATGTTGTATTATGTACAATTGGAACAAGTAAATCACGTGCCAAAAGAGCTGAAAGTTCTTTTTCAGCAATTCCCTCATTTCTAACTCGTTCTATAAACGATGGCGTTACCAAAACTAACCCAACTCTTGAATTTGCTAACCCTTTATCAATCTCTCGAAGTAAAGATGAGCCTAATAAAACATCCTTTTCACTAAACCATACCGATACTCCATTTTCTTCGAGCAAATCGTGAAGTTCCTTTGCAGCACTTTTTCGGTCATCCCAAGCGTGGCAAAGAAAAACATCTCGAAGGTCAGGAATAATTGAACGTTTTTCAATGTTCTCACGAACTGGTGTTAGAGTCCGAATTTCAGTTTGTGTATAGTAAACACTAGATGTAGGATTGGACCATCTTGGTTTTCTACTTCTTGAACTTCCACCTCCGGAATTTCTACTACCATAACCACTGCTATTTGAAGAGTAAGGTAAAGTATAAGTTTGATATGAACTATATCCGCGTGAACGTCCTCCACAGGCAGGGCAGGCAGCTGCTCCGCTAGCTGTTCTGTGTCCTCTTGATGGTGCTGTGCATCTTGCCATAATTTCTTTTTTAATATGTTCGGATTTTTGGAATTAAATGCACAATGTAATGATCTAAAAACAAGTTGCTATATTTCCATCTTATTGTCAACTAACATAGGCCTTATTTGAATTAGTATCCTAGTGATTATTATAAAGTAGTTAACAATCAAATGTTTATAATCGAATAATATTGTGAAAAATTTTGAACAGCATAGATCAGAAGCCCATAAAGTTTGAGAACACTAATTTTGGTACCACTTTAAATAGGAATTTATACGAGTGTTACAACAAATCCAAATTCAACTTGGGTGATAAGTTCGCAGCTTCCTTCATCTTTTTATCAATGATTTTGGCATAGATCTCCGTAGTTCATTTTTCGCGATGTCCAAGGTGTTTGGAGACGGAATAGATATTTGCATCATTTTCTAATAACTGTAACCCATTGGTATGCCTGGAAAAAGGTAAGAAGGTGTACTCATGGATTTAATTAAGGAATTATGGTTTTCGAAAACGTTTTGGGAATTGGGATACAAGCTGGTCTAACTATTTAGGCCTACCGACTGTATGACAAGAGCCGTATGAATCGAGAGGTTCACGTACGGTTCCCTGCCCGTTCTATCCAGGCGGGTGTGAGAGGTTTAGGGGTGAGACTCCCCTTTACCTACTTGATTATGTGCTTGGTAAGGATTAGTAGAAACTACTTTTAGTTCAACAATAGAGCTATTAGCGTAGTAATAAAGGGTAATCGCAAAAATAATTAGAATACCTTTAACCCCACTATTCCTGCAACAATGAGCATTGCTGATAATAATCTTAAAACATTGGCTGAGTCGCTAAAAAAGAATATCCCAACTAATAGAGTTCCAACAGCTCCTATTCCTGTCCATACCGCATAAGCCGTACCTATAGGTATTGTTTTTTGGGCAGAAAACAATAATGCACCACTAATCGCCATAGATGTTGCAGCAAACAATATCCATCCAAGTTTATTACTTCCTGTCTGTTGAGCCATTTTTAAACCTAAGGGCCACCCTATTTCAAAAATCCCGGCTACAATCAAGAAAATCCAATTCATATTTTCATTCCTTTAAAATTTTATTGGCAAAGGTCGGAAATGAAATTGAGGGTAAATTTTACAAATGATAAAAATAATAGCTATTTACTTTATTTGTGCTCTAATTCTACTCAAACTGACTTGAGTTATACCTAAATAGGAAGCAATGTATCCTAACTGCACTCGTTGGACTAAATCGGGATTATTTTTAATCAGTTCCTTATATCTTTGCGTAGCTGTTTTGAATTGTTGTGATATAAGTTTTTCTTCGGTTCTTATAAGTTCTTTTTCTGCCAACTTTCTTCCAAAATTTGAAATACTTATATCTTCCTCAAAAAGTCTTTTCAGGTCTTCTGCTTTTAGTTCATACAGTTCACAATCTTCTAACAATTCTATGTCTTCATATCCTTTCAAATTTTCAATATAACTTTTCATAGAAATAATGGTGTCGTGTTCTTTTCCAAACCAAAAAGTTATTTCGCTGTCGGCTGTTTTAGCATAAGCCCGAACAATACCTTGTTTAATAAAGTAAATGTTCTTTTCAATTCTGTCCGCTCGTAACAAGATATGTCCCTTTGGAAAACTAACTTTGTTAATGTGCTTTTGTAGCATCTGTTTAGACGTTTCGGGAAGCGGATATATGTTGTCAAGAATTTTGTTTATTGTCGTCATTAGTACGTTGTCATTTTGGCATAGCACATAACAAGTGGATATAATATTAAGTTACTACATCTCCATTTTACCGCTATCTAATATATGTCTTATTTCTTTAGGCTAAACAATTTGTATTTAAACCACCCCTACAACAAATCCAAATTCAACTTGGGAAGTAAGTTGGCAGTCTCCCTCATTTTTTCATCTATCAGTTTGGCATAGATCTCCGTAGTTTTTATTTCGCGGTGTCCCAGACGTTTGGAGATGTTGTAGATGTCTGCAAAATTATCTGGTAGAATTATTAACCCTTATATAACACTCTTGCTTAGGCATTTACACTGAATAAAGTAGTTAGGTTGTATTGTTTTAGTACGAGCGCGACGCTCGCACCAACGGGGGTGAGAGGTTTAGATGTGAGACTCCCTTTACCTACTCGACTATCAAATATTTTTTATTCTTGTGCTTTAATTCTTCTGTTCAAATCTTTAATTTCAATTAGTAATTCAGAATTCTTTGCCTCATAACTTTTTATTAGTTCCTTTTGAGTATTTAATTCAGTATTTAGGCTTTCTACAGTATCGAATATCTTAGTTATTTCTGTTTCTAATTGTTTTGAATTTTGGGATTCAATGTAGCTGTAGCCCAAGGAAAATAGACTTATTAGAAATGCACTAATTATTCCAAATCTATTATAAAAACTATTCTTTTCCTGATTTAGTAATTCCAGTCCTTTTGGAGTTAATTTTGCGACAACAGAAATGTCATTCCGTTTAATTGGCTTTCCAGCCTCCCTTATAATCCAGATTCCCTTTTTAGACTGAATTTCTATAAAATCTCCGTCTTCGAAGAATTTTATAAATCTTTTCATTTTCAACCTTTCACGCATTTCTTTCTCTTCAGGGAAATTATGCAATAGAAATGGTCGTAACTCCACAAAATTATATGTATTGCTACTCGATTTGATGAATTTTAATAATCCGATTTCTAATTTTTGAGGCTTCACTTTAAATATTTGATAACGTTTAGACTATGATTTCGGTTTGAGAAATTCGATAGGATTTTTCAGTAATGAAATCGCGGATTAAAAGTAATGAATTTTAACTTTTGAATAATGAAAGACTAAATTATAACCCTTATTAGCTGCTGTCTTTTTTTTTTGAAATGCTTCTTCAAAAGATGTACGTTATTTTCATCTACTAAAAAAGTAGTGACTAGTCCATCAGGTTGTAATACACTAGCTCCAATATTAATACCACAACTAAATAGCATAAAATCTAATACTGATGCAAATTCTTCATCGACCCACTTTCTTGAATTTAAAGTACCTACGGTATTTACGATTAAGATTTCTGTATTTTGATTAAAAGAAGATATATAATGTGGTACTTTTTCTTTTAACATTGCACTATAAAAGATGTGTGCATTTGCCTCTAAATATTGAGGAAAACTAAGCTCGATTTTAGACAAATCTTTGAGGGGAGCCATAAAATCTGAAATCAAATTATTTTCTTCATAAACAATTGTTATGGCAATTTTTCCAAACTTCATTGACAGACAAAGAGCAGGGATATTATTGTGATACCAAAAATCTTCATCTTTACAAGGGAATATAAAAATACTCCACGGTTTAGGTTCGTTAAATTTAGTTTTAAACCGGATTGATTGGAGAAATAAGTGCAAGCTTGAATAGCTTTCTAATTCCTGAGGACTAATTACTTTTCCAAGCTTTGGATTAGTTCTGTCTACGAGTAATGACAGTTCTTTATACCTAGTAGAATATAAGATTTTTGCTGTCCATTGAAAGATTATTTTTTCATCGTCAAAAGTTAGTTCGTGAAAAGATTTATCAAGTAATAGCATAAATTTTTCTTCCAGCCGAGAAAGATGTACATTATTACATTCCGAGCAACAAGGCACAGTTAGGTTTCTATATGGAATAGCTGTTCCGTTAGTTATCGTTAGTTTTTTGTCCCACAAATCGAATTTATGTTGAAGCCACTTTGGAAAGATATGTTCAGCTGTTTTTGAATCACATTCTTTTCCACATAAAAAACAACTTACATCATCGAAAGTCTCTTCGTTAAAGTTTCTGTAGAAATTTAAGGGTGATTCCATTTTTAGATTGCAGCTTACGTATGGATATAATAATTAGTTACTATACCCTAATTTTATCGGTAACTAACATAGCCCTTATTTCCCAAAACAACCAATTGTTTGCTTAAAAGTAAATAACAATCAGGTGTTTATAACCAATTAGGATCGTTGAAGATATGCAATATCAGAGTCTAGGAAATTGCAATGAGGTTTAGAAATCTATACTATGAATCGCGTGATATTGGAACCTTTTTGTCCATTACAACAATTCCAAATTCAACTTAGGGAGTAGGTTCGCAACTTCCTTCATTTTCTTGTCAATGATTTTGGCATAGATCTCTGTAGATCTAATTTCACGGTGTGCTAGGTGTTTGGAAACAGTATAGATATACGCAAAATTTTCTGGTAGAAATATGAACCCCCGTATACCAGCCTTGGTTACGGTTGTCACAATGTATATAATTGTTAGGTTGTATGGCTTTAGCACGAGCGTGACCCCCGCACCAACGGGGGAACCTATAAGCGGCATGCCGCCTGGATATACTGGAGCATGCTGACCCCTCTAAAGCCTAATCAATAAGTAACTGCCGTTCTGGCGGATGCTGACCCCCCTTTGAAAAATAAGATAG
>NZ_AUCB01000017.1 GCF_000429545.1 Arenibacter certesii DSM 19833 | reverse complement strand
GATGTTGTGGCCACGGCCATTACACCAGTGACCTGTTTTGGAGATTCTGATGGGGTGATGGAGATACATGTTACCGATTATACTGGTAACTACTCTTATGAGGTGTTCCATAGTGATGGTACCACTACCTCTATAACAAATACGGGAGTAGCCCCAGGAGTGCTAAGCATTGCAGGACTTTCTGCAGGGAATTTCTATGTGGAACTTACTGCTACAGATGCTCCATTCTGTCCGGCTACGTCAAATATTGTGACTATAGGGTCGCCAGATGCAGCATTAGATTTGGTTGTTACTAAAAATAGCAACGCCAATTGTACTATTGGTGCACAGGTAACGGTTAAGGCCAGTGGAGGGAACGGTAGTTATACCTATGCTTTTGTACAAGACGGGTCCACTCCTAATCCAAGTGATTATACTGCAAGTGCCAGTGCGATTCTTGATCCTGCTACCAATTTAAATTGGGACGTATGGGTGAAAGATGCCAAGGACTGTACTTATAAGATAGATGTGGTTATTGATGTAGATCCCCTTCCAACGGTAAGCTTACCAGCCTATGCGGACGATCAGTGTACTTCTACAGGAAACTCCTATACGTTTACTGCTACAGGTACAGGGAAAGGACCTTTAAAATACAGTATTGGAAATGGTTTCCAGAACAACGGTACTTTTACGGTATCTGCTCCTGGCACCTATATGGTAACGGTTAGTGATGCTAACGGATGTACTGTAACAGATACAATCGACATCATAGCTCCATTGTCTGCAACGGCAGTGGCTACTACTCAGCCATCCTGTCCGGTAGATGACGGTGTTATTACCATCACCGCTAGCGGTGGGTCTGGTACTTATGAGTACGATTTATTAGATGATACCAATACCAGTGTAATAGGAGGAGTTTCTCAGGCGTCTAATGTGTTCGCCGGACTTGCACCTGGAGATTATAAGGCTGTGGTATACGATGTTTCCGGGTCTGGTTGTGACGCTCAGGCGCCCGTTTCCTTGGAAACAGCAACACCGGTTGTATTTACCACTACTAAAGAAGAGGTGTCTTGTAATGGTGGATCTGACGGTTCTATTGAAGTTATCCTAGATGCTTCTAATGACAATCCGCCATACACCTTTACCATAGATGACGGTGTTAATGCGCCAATTACCCAGAACAGTAAAATATTCACTGGCTTGGCTGCGGGTACCTATACAATTACGGTGACTTCAGATAGAGGTTGCTCCGATACTCGAGTGGTAACAATTAATGAGCCAGCACAGGTGGCTGTAAGTGCAACTGCAACCGATTTTGCTTGTAATACTAATAATAAGCCAGGGCAGGCTGTAATAACAGCTGCGGGTATTGGTGGAATTGCACCATATTCTTATAGTATAGATGGTATAAACTTCTTTACGTCAAACACTTTTAATATTACTGATAATGGATCGGATAGAACTATTACAGTTAGCGTTAAAGATGCTAACGGTTGTACGGATGATACAATAGTAAACATTAGTACCATCAATAAATTTACGGCTACACTGTCTCTTGACGCTGCTATCTCTTGTGTAGGACCAGAGGAAGTAACAATTACGGTAAACGACAATGGTAACGTGGCGAATACCTATACGTATCAGTTGTTGCCTGTTGGTAATACCAATGCCACACAAACTGGCACACCAACATACAATAGTGCTACTTTTGAACTGAACGCAGTAGGTAGTTATACCTTTAGGGTGACTGACACCGCCACGGGATGTTATGTGGATACCCATGTCTATGATATTGTTCCTTATGATCTAATTAAGGTCAGTGCAACTGCTCATAGCTCGGTGACTTGTTTTGGAGACAATACTGGCTCTTTGGAAATTAGTGTCTCTGGTTACACTGGTCCCTATAATTATACTGTGTATACCGCTGGTGGTGCTGCAACGGCAATTACAGGAACTGGCAATACGTCTACTAATCCGTTAACGATAACGGGACTTACTGGAGGTAATTATTATGTTAAGGTTACTGAGACTAATGCACCAATGTGTGCGGAAGATTCCAATACGGTGAGAATAATTTCTCCGGATAGGGCGCTAACGGCTATTGTAGATCCAATTGCTAGTGTTACTTGTACCAATGATCTAGGGGAAATATTGGTTGACCCAAGTGGAGGGTACCCACCTTATAATATTGTACTTACTAATACCACAACTGCTGAGCTGTATAGCGCCACGGATGTTAGTAGCATGATATTTGACGAACTTTCTGCTGGAGATTACACAGTGCAGATTACCGATGCCAATGGTTGTATTTTAAACGATACGGTAACCTTGGTGCAACCAGCACAAATAAGTGGAGATATAACCCCACTGTCTACTATTTTGGCCTGTTATGGGGATAGTGATGGCGTTGTTAGAGCTACCAATGTTGCTGGAGGGGAAGGAGTATATCAATATCAATTGAATGTTTACGACCCAACAGGAACAGTAATTGCTTACACCTCAGGAGGTCAGGTTAGTCCTGTTTTCAATAACCTAAGTGCGGGGATCTATACCATTACCGTATCGGATGGTTGGGATTGTGATTTTGAGACTGTACAGGCAATTATAATGGATCCTACTGATGTGGGTGCCTCATTAGTGAGAACTAGCTCCTTGAGCTGTCTAAACGACGCAGAATTGCTATTGACAGCATCAGGAGGTACAGGACCCTACCAGTACAGTTTGGATGGTATCACTTATTTCCCCATGAGTGGAGGTAATACGCATACGTTTGATGTTAGCGCAGGCTCTTATAGCTATTATGTGATGGACGACTTTGGATGTGGAGCTGTTTTATCCAACGAAATCTCAGAAACCGCCATTGTGCCACTTTCGGTAACATTGGATACCTCAGCTGCGATAATCAATTGTAACGGAGACAATACTGCAATCTTGATTGCTAAAGCACAGGGGGGCTTAGGAAAGTACAGGTATGAGCTCTTTACAGATGCCGCCTTTACCAATAGCGTTGCAGGACCGCAAACCTCAGGTAGGTTCAATAACCTAACCACGGGAAGTTACTATGTTAGGGTTACTAGCGAAGACTGTGTAGTGGAGTCTAACGTGACAAATATAACAGAACCAACTCCTTTGATAGTGACAGATAGTTTTACTGATGTATCCTGTTATGGGGCCAATGATGGTAGTATTACTGTTCAATTATCTGGAGGATCTGGTGGTTATCAGTACGCTATTTCCCCAGACCTAAATAAGTTTGATACCGTAAATACCTTTATCAATCTTACACCAGGTGATTATACAGTAATTGCGCAGGATAGTAATGGATGTTTTGAACAATTGAATTACACCATTATAGAACCTACGTCCTTAACGGCTACGCTTACAACAAGTCCGGAATTATGTATTGGAGTTGAGGATGGGACAGTTTCCCTAGTCATTTCCGGAGGTACTGCGCCGTATAGCACCAGTATCAATTCTACAGCAGATGCAGATTTTGTACAAGACAGAACCCAATTTAGTGGACTGGCGGAAGGGACCTACGCAATTTTTGTTAGGGATGCACAAGGTTGTGAAATAAACTTGGCAGCGGTAATAGACCCTGGAGTTAATTTAAACGCAACGGTTACTCCTGTGTATGAATGTACGGGAGATACCCCTAACAACTCGCTTGTAGTTGAGTTAGAAGATAATACTGTGGCTTCAGAGGTGCTCTATGCTTTAGATTCTACAGATCCAAATGATATGATGTTGGAGCCCAATTTTACTAATATGACTCCAGGAAACCATTATTTGACAATAAGTCATTCTAACGGATGTGTGCACACCATCAACTTTACCATAGATGATTTTGAACCCTTGGCACTTACCTTGGAACAAAATAACATCAATCAAATAACGGCGGTAGTCACGGGTGGCCAAGCAGAGTACATTTACTATTTTGAAGGGGTGAACAATGGGACTAAGAATACCTATCAGATCAAGGAAACAGGAACGTATAGCGTAAGAGTTGTTGATGAAAATGGATGTGAAAGTACGGCCAATATCTACATAGAGTTTATGGACATAGATATTCCAAATTTCTTTACTCCAAATGGAGATGGCAAGAACGATTCTTGGTCCCCTAAGAATTTGGAAGGATTCCCTAGGATACTAACCATCATCTTTGACCGTTATGGTAGGGAGATTTACAGAATGGGCCTCAACGATAGTGAATGGGACGGAAAATACAAGAACAAAGAACTCCCAACTGGAGATTACTGGTACATCATTACACTGAATGGCGAAAATGATGATCGAGAATTTGTAGGACATTTTACCCTTTATAGATAAGAACTTAACCTAAATTACAATGCGCGATAAAATATTAATCCTAATGTTGCTATTTGGCACTGTGATAGCTAGGGGGCAGGAATTAAATTCCCCCCAGCTCTCTCAGTACCTAGCAGATAACCCATTTGTACTTTCCCCCACCTATGCTGGTATTGGGGATCATGTAAAGATTAGATTGAACGGACTTGCCCAATGGGTAGGTATTAAAGATGCTCCCAGAACCCAATCTCTGGCCGCCGATATGCGCTTGGGGGAAAGATCCGGGGTTGGACTATTCTTATACAACGATTCCAACGGGTATACCAAACAGCAAGGGGCACGCATATCCTTTGCCCATCATTTAACCTTGAATCGGTATGAAGACGAGTTTCTTTCCTTTGGACTGTCCTATAACTTTAACCAATTTAGATTGGATATAGGTGAGTTTACTGATGCCGGCTTCGATCCCGGGGTTACTGACGATCGCTCTACCTCTAACCACAACTTTGATGTGGGTGTGCTCTATAGAAAAAATGCATTTTACTTAAGTTTAAATGCTTCCAATGTGATCAATAAAGATGTATATATTTTCGACCCCATCTTTGAGCCTAATAAATTGCGAAATTTTTACCTGTATTCCGGATATCGTTACAAAAAATCTAGAGCAAGTAATATGGAGATAGAGCCTTCAATTTTGTATAAAATATTTGAAAGTGATGGCAGATCTGAAGCTGATGTAAACTTAAAATTTAGGTTTTATGATTTTGAGGACTATTACTATGTGGGGCTTACCTATAGATTTTTAAATGATCAATTGGGGAAACCTTTATATATAGCGCCATTGGCGGGACTTAAAAAGAGTAATTTTTATTTTGGATATTCCTACCAAGTGATATTAAACGAAATAATGGGTTATAGTACAGGTACCCATGTGGTCACTATTGGGGTAGATCTGTTCCAAGGTATAAGTAATTGTAGATGTACGTATTAACCAGTATAGAAAGTGTATCGTATTTAGTCTAAAATAATAAGAAATAAAAGCACGGGAAATATCAGGAAATAAAAAAACCCTCTAATTTTAGAGGGTTTTTTTTGGAGGCATCGAGCGGATTCGAACCGCTGTACAAGCTTTTGCAGAGCTCTGCCTAGCCACTCGGCCACAATGCCCTTTTATAAGAGTGCAAAGATAACACTTTTTTTAAACCATGAAAACTAATTATGGCTATCTTTTGGATTTGAGTACTATTGTGACCCCTTCTACATCTCCTCCAATGGGCGGATTCATCTTTGTTACGCCAACCTTTACCCTCTTTACAATTTCAATTTCATCAAGAATTCGGTTTATTATACGTTGTGCTACATGTTCCAAGAGTTTTGAAGGGATTGCCATTTCTTCTTTAACAAGCCGATTTATATGTACGTAATCTACTGTTTCGGAAAGTTGATCGGATACGGAGGCCGATTTTAAATTTGCGCTTACCGCTACGTCTACCCGATAATCACTTCCAATTATGGTTTCTTCCCCTAAACAGCCATGATGGGCATAGACCCTAATGTTGCTGACTTTTACTAATCCCACGATACAATTTTTTAATGAAGTAGTTGATATTATGAGTCATGCAAGAATAATTCCGTTTAATAACCCACAATTAACTGCTAATATCTATAAATTAATTGAATATGATATTTCTATCATCGAACTAAACATACAAAGAACTGGCTTTAAGATGTTTGTTTTATTTATAATTTCAGTTTTATTTGGATACAATCTAAGTATATATTGGGTATACATTATGTTGTAAGTTTTGTAGTTGAATCATTAGCGCTTTTAATCAGTCTCTCTAACCTACTTGCTTTCATTTAGTTCCTTGATTTCTATTTCCTTTTTAAAGGAATTCATGAACCTCCTTCGTCGGTTTCTTTTGCTCGCCAAAAAGAAACGAACAGGTACCTTGGTTTAGAGGAGCCAGCCGTAGCGATGGCCAGCGCGCCATCTGGCCCCTCACTTTAAATGCAGATCGTTGCATTTTCCGTTCGGTCCTAATGAATTTTTTCGACACCGAGGTCGAAAAACCATAGACGGAACTCCGCGTTCCTATGTTCCTTCGCTCCTGTTCTCGAAGCTTACGTCTATTATTCTGCGAATAAGAGGTATTGCCTCGCCATTTAAATAAAATATCACTATAATTATCCAAATTTATGTTAGCTAGAGCCCGTATTCTCGGGTTTGCCTCTAGGGAGGGACTCACTACTAACATCTCAATACTTTGTACTTAACACTATGTATTTAAAGATTCAATTTCCCTTGGGAGGGATTTCGACTCCGCTCAATCCCCGGATGTCTCTGTTTTATAACAGTTAACATTTTCTCAAATCTCACTACTCCATACTAACCTCTCAATATTCAGCACTATAAATCAAACCCAAGGTCCTTACGGTAGTACATTTTATCGAACTGTAGTTTCTCTATATTCTTGTAGGATCTGGACAAGGCGTCCTTAAAATCGGAACCATACGCGGTAACCGCCAAAACCCGTCCTCCATTGGTCAGCACCTTACCTTCTTTTAATTGGGTACCTGCGTGGAAAACTATCGCATCGTCTATAGCATCAAAACCGGTGATTTCTTTTCCTTTGGCATAGTCTTCCGGATATCCACCCGATACGGCCATTACGGTAGTAGCGGTGCGCTGATCTATTTCCAGATCTATTTTGTTCAGCGTCTGATTTGCAACGGCCTGAAGGACTTCTACTAGATCGTTTTTTATTCTTGGAATTACCACTTCGGTCTCAGGGTCGCCCAACCTTACGTTGTATTCTATTACTTTGGGATCCTCCCCCACTTTTATCAGTCCTATAAATACAAAGCCTTTATATGGCAGATTATCCTTTTTAAAGCCTTCTACAGTAGGTTTCACTATTCGCTCTAGTACTTTTACCATGAAGTCATTATCTGCGAAAGGAACAGGGGAAATTGCCCCCATACCACCTGTGTTCAATCCAGTGTCTCCTTCACCAATCCTTTTGTAATCTTTTGCAGTGGGTAGGACTTTAAAATTGATACCATCGGTAAGCACAAAACAACTGAGCTCTATTCCGTCTAAAAATTCTTCGATGACCACGGTGGTGCTAGCGTTACCAAATTTGGCATCTACTAGCATAGTTTTAAGTTCGTCCTTGGCTTCCTGAAGGTCGTTTAATATCAATACTCCTTTCCCTGCTGCCAAGCCATCGGCTTTAAGAACATAGGGAGGATTGAGCGATTCCAAAAATGCGTATCCTTTTTCCAAAGTAGCGACAGTAAAACTTTCATAGGCGGCAGTAGGGATATGATGACGCATCATAAACTCCTTGGCGAACTGTTTACTGCCCTCCAACTTTGCTGCTGCCATTTGTGGTCCAATAACAGGGATGTGCTTTAAATCGGCATCCGATAGGAAAAAATCGTGTACCCCATTTACCAAAGGGTCTTCGGGACCTACGACTACCATATCGATTTTTTCGGTAAGAACACATTTTTTGATCGCCTCAAAATCGTTTACACCAATCGGTATATTCTTGGCAATAGCAGCAGTTCCTGCATTTCCAGGAGCTACAAAAAGATTTTTGAGTTTAGCACTTTGCTTTAATTTCCAGGCCAATGTATGTTCACGGCCCCCAGCACCGAGGATAAGGATGTTCATTTTTAAAAAATTTCTTCAAAAATACGGTTTGAAATGGAAAATGTACCTACTTGGGAGGAAAAATTGAATAACACGCTTGCTTATGGTGTCTTATGCCGTTAAATGTTTATCAGGTTAAGAAGTTACCAGGTTAGTGAGTTGTATGGTTAAACAGGTAAACGTCTAGTGTTAAATGATTAAAGTAGAACGTGCAAGTAACTAGTCGTCTTTTAAATATGGTAACAACTTCAAACTATTTATGATGGGCAAGTTTGCTTTTAAAAGGAAATTGGTTTCCATATTAGGCTAAATGTGTACTAGACTGGAATTCCGCTCAGTATTTAATAAATAAGTTAAAATTAGAGCGTTACGCGGATAAGGAGATTTGCATCATCATTTAAGCAGCATACTACCAATAAACACCCAAAATTATGTTAGCTATAGTTCCTGATCTCGGGCCTGCCCGAGTTAAGGACTCACTACAGATATCTCACTACTTAAATCTATACTTAATACGAACTACTTTGTACTTACTACTATTCATCACTTCCTATTACGATCTGAAAAATCCCGATGTTCGGTTTTTCTCAGTTCATCCTCGGAGAGCGTTTTAAAGTAGTCCCATGTTCTTTTCATACCTTCTTGTCTAGTGACTTTAGGTTCCCATCCTAAAATTTCTTTCGCCTTGGTGATATCGGGTTGGCGCTGCATAGGATCGTCCTGAGGTAAGGGCTTATAGATAATTTTTTGGTCAGTACCTGTTAGCTTAATGATTTCCTCGGCAAATTCCTTGATAGTTATTTCATGCGGGTTGCCAATATTAACCGGACCGGTATAATCACTCATTAAAAGCCTATAGATGCCTTCAATTTCATCATCTACAAAGCAAAAGGATCGGGTTTGTGCTCCATCGCCAAAAACGGTGAGGTCCTCACCTCGTAAAGCCTGACCCATAAAAGCCGGAATTACCCGTCCGTCGTTTAATCTCATTCTAGGGCCATAGGTATTAAAGATTCTCACTATCCTAGTTTCTACCCCATGAAATCTGTGGTAGGCCATCGTAATAGATTCTTGAAATCTTTTGGCTTCGTCATATACGCCACGAGGGCCTATCGTATTTACATTCCCGTAATACTCTTCAGTTTGTGGGTGGACTAAGGGGTCACCATAAATTTCGGAAGTAGAGGCTATAAGGATTCGGGCATTTTTTTCTTTGGCTAAACCCAATAGATTATGCGTCCCCAAAGCACCAACTTTTAAGGTCTGAATGGGGATTTTCAAATAGTCGATTGGACTGGCAGGAGAGGCAAAGTGCATGATATAATCTAATTTGCCCGGAATATGTACGAATTTGGTAACATCGTGGTGTTGGAACTCAAATTGCTCTAATTTAAAGAGATGCTCAATATTCTTTAGATCACCGGTAATTAGGTTATCCATGGCAATCACATAGAACCCTTCCTTGATTAATCTATCACAAAGATGTGATCCCAAAAAACCTGCAGCACCCGTAACCAGAACTTTTTTCATCGCTTATAAATTTTGAAGTAGATAGTACTATTCAAAATTAATCCGATTTTCCAGTTTAGGAAATATTTATAGTTTAATGACCAAAATTGAGGGGTAAAGGGTGATGCAGCTATATGGCAACTCAAAATACATATTAGAAAGAGAGTAGTCATTTATAAGTTCAAGAAAATAATCAATACGCTTTTTCCTCTCCCGATACGGCGTTCACAACGGTCTGTACAATTATTTTTATATCCATAAAAAGCGACCAGTTTTCAATATAAAAGATATCGAATCGAGTCCTATTTAGGATATCGATATCCGTTTCAATTTCCCCTCTATATCCACGCACTTGCGCCAATCCCGTAATCCCCGGCTTTACAAAATGGCGTAGCATATACTTATCTACCCTATTCGCAAATTCGTTGGTGTGCTTTACCATATGCGGCCTAGGTCCTACTACAGACATATTTCCAAAGAGAACGTTATAGAATTGTGGGAGTTCATCTATACTGGTCTTTCTTATAAATCTTCCTACTTTGGTAATACGCATATCATTTTTTACCGCCATTTGGCTATCTGCATTATCATTGGGAGCCATAGAACGGAACTTATAACAATAAAAGTCTTTGTTGTCTATACCAGAGCGTTTCTGCCTAAAATAGATGGGTCCTTTGCTTTCCAACCTTATTATCAAAGCAAGAATGGGAGCTAACCAAGAGAGGATTCCCACGATTACCAAAAGCGAAAATACAATGTCGAAACTCCTTTTAAGGGCAGAATTCAATGGATTGTGCAGAGGGATATCCCTTAGCGATAGTATAGGGATATAATCGTAGTATTCAAAGGTGAGTTTTTTGGAGAATATATTCTTGTTATCCGGAATAAACTTTAGCGTCTTAAGGTTGTTGTCCGCAAAATTGATGAATTCGGTCAACTGGTTATTCTTTAACTCGGAGACAGAACAATAGATCTCGTCTACATTATTCTCAACGATGTACATAAAAGCTTCATAAATATCGAATGAAGGGTCTGTGGGACTAAACTGTTTCATGAATTGATATCCATACTCCCTACGTTCCTTAAAAACATCGATCAGCTGATCCGTTTTTTTATTTTTTCCGATTACTACTACGTTTCTCATGTTCCCTTTAACCTTTTCACGATATTTCATTAAAAGGACGTAATTGAGGAACTTGATACTAAAGATGGCAATTGCAGTAAAAACAAAATATTCTCCCAATGCCAAACGGCTCATATTGGGTTGCTTAAAAAAGCCTATAAAAGCGTATAAGATTAAAAAGAAGAATACAAATTGGTTAAATAAAAGCCTAAGAATATTGGTGACTTTGGTGTAGCGATATACCTCGTAGAAACGATTTTTTACCGACAATATAATCCAGGCTAGGGTAAGGTAGGAGTGAAAAAGTATGGGGTATTCAAAATTAATGGGTAAAAAATAGGCGAAAAGGTTGATTACCAATAAGTCTGCCCCATAAGAAATAGGGGTAATAAAGCCAGAATAACGGTATCTTTTAAAAAACATGGTTATGGTGCCCTATAATTGAATGGTCAACTGGGCATAAAGGTAAATTTAAATTTTAGAACAGACAGCACGATTTTATAATCTGCCAAGGAACAATAATTCACGTAACCTACTTTATAACAATTATTTTCAGTCTTTGCTTTCCTAGGCCTGTCGTCTGAACTAAATGAGTGATTTTGAAGGGTTATTAATATTTAGGGTTTTGTTTTGATCAATCCTGACAGAAATTCTTCATATCTTCTGTTGATAATCTCCCAATTAAACTCATGATCAATTTTATTTCTATTTAGCAGTGCATTTTTTTCCTTGAGTGAAAAATAACTATCCTCATTAAGAATGTTGGTTATCTGTTCTTGGGAATCGAAATAGATGGCCCCTTCATTTAGTATACTTTTATTAAAGATATTATTATTGGCAATTATTAGTGCATTAGAGGCCATAGCTTCTAAAAGAGATGGATTGGTGCCACCTACTGAATGTCCATGAAAATAGTATCGTGAATAGTATCTTAAATTATTAAGATTCTCCTGATTATAATTAGCTCCTACAAATTTTATCCTTGAATCATTTTGATATTTATTTTTTAAACCAAGTCCGTATTCATTTATCCCTCCTATGATTATAAGCGGATTGGATGTATTTGCCATTTTGTATCCCTCAATAATGGTCTCAATATTGTTTTCTGGTTCTAGCCTAGCCAAAATCATTGAATATTCAAACTCTTTCAACTCATATTGCTTTAGCGCAGCCGGATTTGGGCCAATGAAATTTGTAGCCCCATACGCTATATACTCAGAACTTTTATTATATGCTTTTCTTAAATGTTCTTGAATTCCTACAGAATCTGCAATCAGATAATCAGAATTATTCGCAGCCAGCTTTTCAGCATATTTTAGAAACGTTCTAACCTTCGGACTATACTTAGAGCGTTTCCACTCCAAACCATCCATATTTGTAGCTATTATGCTTTTTCTAGGCATTAACCAATGCCAAATAGAACTAGAAGTATACCCTAACTGAAGGATTATATCAAAATTTCTTTTTCTAGCATCTAGGATACAATTTAAATCATAAATAAACTGTCCCGCAGTACCTATTTTATATTCAGGGTCATAACAGTGAATAATGTTAACCTTCTTAAACGATGATTCTTTATAGGGGTGGTCGTGTGAGTTATAGACGTACACTTCATGACTATTTTCGGCCAAATAGACAGAAAAATACTCCGCAAATTGCTCAAAACCTCCATGGTTGTTAGGTACTCCTCTTGTTCCTAGAAGGGCTATTTTCATTGTTTTTTGAGTTTATTAAAAATAAGGTGTTGAAAAATATAAAGAAGACGATTCCTTTGTTCCTCGACAATAAGGATTCAAATACAAAGACAGATGAAGTTATTAGAAGGTGAAAAATGAATATGTAGTCTTTATTTTTTAGGGCAATGTAAAAACTATATATAATATAAGTAAGGAAGAACAAAAAGACAAATACCCCATAGCCTACGAAAATTTGTAGATATTGATTATGTAGATTAAATCCTTCATACCAGTTAGGTGCAAGACCATAGGTTAAATAATAATAATCCAAATAATCTTGAATATCCCCAATACCATATCCGAAAAGTATTCTATTATCCTGAATAGTATGATAGATCCCTATTTTGTTAAAAAGATATCTAAGCTCTAAATCACTTAGATTTTCTTTATCCACTCTAGAGAACACTTTGGCTTTTGCTATATCGTTCGTAGGCTCAAATTTTTCTAAATCAAATTGCAATCCCTCAGTGAACCTATCTTTAATGATAGGAACATTTATTGTTAGCATAGCAACGAAAAACACCAATATAACGGCAATTAATTTGGCCTTTGTATTTTTTATAATTTGGAAAAGCTGAAAAAAATAAAGGATAAAGAAAACATAAATCACAATTTTAGAAGCAGATAAAATTAGTCCGCCAATTAAAATCATAAGGGACACTAGTGGTATAAGAGTGCTCTTTTTATTTAGAATGATTTTATGACCAAAATAATAATGTGTAATTACAAATGCACTTAAGGATAAATAGAGAGCATAGTAGACCGGATGTTGATCGTATAAAGCTGCGAAATTATGGAAAAATAATATGCTGGTAGCGCTTCCTAAAATGACATTTATAAGACCATAGCCTATTAGTATGCTGGAAGCTAGGACAGTTGAAAAGGAAAATACTTTTAGGGTTTTTGGTAGAATGTTATTATTAAAATTGGATAGAACAATAATGGGAATTGCAATAAGCACCATAAGTAGGGATTTGTCTACCTGCTTTAGTCCCGTATTTATGTTATTACTGGTAAGTGCACTGCTAAGGATTATTAAAAAAAATACTATGGGGAAAACAAATGCAAAGGTGTCAAAAGGGAATTTCCTATTTCTATGTTTATATAGCACGAATAGGGAATAAACAAAACCGCCTATAATTCCAAGGTTTCCTATACTCGTATTAAATGGTATTGCCGCCGCCATTATAAAAACGGGCAAGCTAAATCCATACTTAGTGAATAAATTTCTAAAACGTGATTTAAGCATTACTTCTCTAGAATATTAAGTAGTTCTATACTTTTAGACTCCCATGAATGATTTTTAATATTTATTCTTGGCTTGTCATTTGTAACATTCTTAAGAGCATTGGAGAATTCTTGTTGATCTTGAGCTAAATAAATATATTCTTCTAAATCTTGAAGACCATTGCCAATAGTTCCCACTACTTTTTTTCCTGTTAGTAGATACTCATACGCTTTCATGGAGTCTCCTCCATGCTGACCTTCATTAATATTGTATGGAACGATGCAAATGTCGAAATTCATAACATAATTTGGGTATATTGAATAGTTTTTATCCCCTAGAAAAAATACGTTGCTTCGTTTTATTATTTTCTTGTAAACTTCTTTATCTAAAATTTGACCAACAAATACAAAGGAAGAACTTGGGTTATCTTCTGTTAGATAATTAATTAAATTATAGTCTAAGAGATAGGAGATTTTACCACCAAAACCGATTATGGGTTTAGGAATATTTTTTAAATCTTTGGGGCTTATGTTGCTATTTGCTAAAAAATCCACCTTAACCCCATTCTTCATTAAATGAATGGACTTAACATTAAACTCACTCGTATAAAACGATATGTTTTCCTCGGAATTTGTGATCCATAAAGGAATATTCTTTGAAAGCTCTTTATAGCCTTCCCTTAAATTGGCTCTTATTTGCTTATAAGCTGGGAATTTTAAAAAATTATCCCATGCATCAAAAAGCTTATGTTTAGCAAACAAGCTTACACCTAACTTATAAGAAAACACATTTTGAATAATTAGGTTATAGTCATTTATGTTTAATTTCTTACAACATGTATATATGAAATTTTTATAAGCGAGATCGTTATACCGCTCTATAAACCATAAATGTTTATCCTTAATTTGGCCTAAAACATCTGAGGAATGATAATCGGCGATATAAATATTCTTATCAACTTTAGTAAGTATAAATCTTCCCTTGCTTAATACTATCTTCCCTTTTATTTTCTTATTGGATCTTTTATATAATAACTCTAACCATGTAGATGGCCTGTTAATAACGAGTATTTTTTCTACAGTATCACTGGTAGACAAACTTTTGATAAAATGAACATCTCTCGTCCTAAAACCTTCACTTTGACTTTTTCTCCAATCGTGAAATGGTATAATTATTAGATTCATGGAATTCTTATTATTCTAATTGTTACGGTAACTTTAATCCGTTAAATACATAAATAAAAAGGATCAATATATTTTCTCCCTAAGGGTTAAAAAAAGTTATAATCCACATAAAATTCTACTGTATGTATTTTGCAACTGATTTATCCGCTTCAAAATTACATTGAATTAAAGATTACAGATATGATTAGTTTGCTCAATACCGTAAATACAGCCGAACTTATAGGTGTTTTCTACTATAACCATATTTGTAATAATCATTTTAATTTATCGATTGATTTTTCAAGAAATTGGGTTTGTTGAAAATTGTGAAAACACCAAATATAATTGCTATATCTGAAAAAATAGTTGTATAAAATGCATAGATCATAAAAATGCCTAAAAACAACATATACGGTAGGCCTCTATCTATATCCAGATATCTAATTAAGCTTAAAATGTATCCGAAAACTACTATTAGTCCAAATATTCCTAAATCGTAATAAGTCCAAATCAATTGAGTAAAGTGCATAGTCTGTTTAAATTTCCCAGTGCGGATGTCAAAATAAGAATAGGGGCCGTCACCAATCCACTTCGTCTTTATTTTGCTATATGCCACCATTACAATATGAAAACGTTTTGCGGTTCCTAATTCATAAAATCTTTCAGCATTTTTCAATGAAAATTGTTGCTCCAATGAGCCACCTAGCCTTTTTTGAATAAAATCTTTGTTCCTTACAGAATATCCTGCGGACACGATTGCAAGGACCAATAAACCCACAACAATTTTAAATTTTAGCGTTTTGGAATATTTTATATATAAGGGAATAATTATAATCGTTGATAAAATTATGACCAGGATAAGTTTTGATATATTGGATTCGGTCATAAATAAGGTGATCCCTAAATATACTATTGATGCGTAGCGATATTTAATAATGCGCTTTACTTTTTCTTGTTTAAATAAGATTATAGCAATTACGATCAATAAGAATATGCCTAGGGAGTGATCTGATTTAATGAAAAAGGTTCCGAACATAAAATCATACCACTCTATTTTTTGAGTACTATTATTAAAACGTATCAAAACATCATAGAAATTTTTCTGTATTAATAGCACAGGAAGTTGAATCAAGGCGATATAGAAGAAGGTTCTAAAAATTCTTTGAAAGGAAATGTATTCTTCTTTATAGTTGATGAAACTAAATAGATATACTGCCAAGGGTAAAAGAGGGAAAATTAGATACGTAATAGTTAATATTAAACTACTATTTCTTATAGCTGCCGTAAGAAGGATTAAGAGTATATAGGCGATTGCAATAAAAACAACTCTGTTAACCACTACTCGTAGTTTTAACAGCGCATATAGGCCATATACCATAAACAAGCAACCAGTTATAAAAAAAGTTAGTACGGTGTTGGAAACGCCAAATAAGTATTGAATAGAACCCCCAAAAACGAAGGTAATCAATGTTACTAGGTAGAAACTTAGTTGGTATATGGACTTAAAATATTTCAATTCGTTAAATTAACAATATTACGTGTGCCTTCATAAATCTTTTCCAGGCCATAATATTTTTGCACCAATGATCTATTCAACAACTTCTCGTCTTGTTTTAATTCGGCACCTAAAAGACTTATGTCTTGTTCTAAATCGTAGATTTTAAAGCCTATGTCTTTAAAATAGCTATAAGTGGTGCTTTTATTATTTAAAAATACCCTAATCCCAACATAAAGTGCAAGCAGAATATTTCCAAGGCCCTGTTGCCTTATATGATGCATTACCATTGAATTGCACGAAAAAACAATTTCTTGATAATCCTCAAACGGCATAAACGTGGTTAAAGGTTGAAATTTAGACCCAAACCATTCATGACCTTTTTGTATAATCAGCCGCTTATAGTATTCCTCGCCATAATTTAGTGGAACAATAATTTTTTGCTCTATATTTTCTAATTTCTCAAATACATCTAGATGGTTATTTGACGGTGTAGCGGAGTTGCCAATCAATATGTTGTCCCCAAGCTTATGATTTTTATCGTCTGTAAGTAAATCATTTAAACTATCATAATTGAAGGGTATAAAGTGGGCATTTAGATTAAATTCACTTTTGATTAATTCAAACTCGGTGGGTAAAACAGTAGTTAAATAATTGATTTTAAGGGAAACATCTTTTTCTTTGTTAATTGTGTAAACTCCATATTTAAATTTGTGGTAGAAATCATAAAAAACCGTGTTTTTTAATTTTGATCTCCAGCCTGTTTTAATGTAAGAATTTGTCCGTGGCTCAAACTGTTCATAATTCTCAAAATAATCGTACGCATCCTTTCCCCACACCATCCACACCACATTGAGCTGCTTAGGTTTATTTTTTACGATAAACCATTTAATAGGGGATAAGTAATGAACTACCAATAAACTACAATTATTAAATATTGAGTTTAAATTGAGCTTGCGCCAACTATTGGGATAGATTTCAATTTTATCCGTTTTTTTAGGGTGCACTAAGTGCTCGCTATTAGAAAATACAATATACCTGTTTTGTCCTTCCGAGATGGTTTCAAATTTCTCTATTGTTGTATCTACGAACTTTTCATCCTCAAACAAATGTACAATCATAATACTTATTCTTTAGTTGCCTAATTGTCCAAGGTCTTAACTATTCTTGCGGGGACTCCTACTACCACAGAATTATCAGGTACATCTTTTGTTACTACAGCGCCCGCTCCAACAACAACATTTTTACCAATGGTGATATTTGGTAAAATAGTTGAATTGGATCCCAAGTGGGAAAAATCTCCGATTTTTACCCTCCCTAAGATAGTTACTGCTGGTGATATTTCAACAAATTTGCCAATACTACAATCATGAGTTATGACTGCATTATAATATACGATGCATCCTTTTCCCAATATGACACTATTGGAGATTATAGATCCTGCCAAAATATTGCATCCGTTGTGGATTAACACATCATATTGCCCAATAACGGCACTAGGATGAATAGTGGAAGTTAGTACCCCTCCAATATCTTCGAATTTCCTACATAATCTTTTTCGTAACTGAGGATTTCCTATTCCAATTGTAAATTCATTCTGATTTTCTGAAAAATATTTAGTCGCCTCATTAATGGATTTCAATATTTTAAACTTTCCGAATAATAGAGCGTCTACATCTTTATTTACATCGTCATAAAATACGATATCTTCTTCCTCTTGTTGATGTAGCGTGTCCAATACCTCTTTCGCAAATCCCTTGGCTCCAATGATTAACATATTTTCGAATTAATTAATTCGCATATTAAACTAAGTTCCGTTTCCTTAAGTCCAACATATAATGGCAAACATAGTATACATGAAGCAACGTTTTCCGAAACACTCATTTTATCATCGTTAATATAGCCTATTCTATTTAACGATGGGTAGAAATAACGTCTAGGAAAAATATTGTTTTCCTTTAAAATTTGTTGGATCTCTAGCAGTTTCTCTTGAGTTTCAAAAATAATGGGATAATAGCTATAGTTCCAATCGGTATGTTCTCTGATTTTTAGACGCTGTAGCGTATCAAAATTAAGGTGCTTGTCATAGTAATTACAGACAATCTTGCGCTCCTCTATTATTTTATCCATATAAGGAAAAACTGCTAATCCCATTGCGGCCTGCAGTTCTGAAATTTTGGCATTAATCCCAAGTCCAAAGAAGTTTTCTGGTCCATCATGTCCAAAATTGTGACTGTAAAAAAGTTTGTGCCTAAGTTGGTCATCTTGGGTAAACATAGCTCCACCTTCACCTGTATGGAATAGCTTAGTTGCATGAAAGCTACATGTGCTTACATCACCGTAGTTAAAAATGGACTGCCCCTTGTATTTTACTCCAAAGCAATGTGCCGCATCATAGATTACACTTAAATTATGTTTTTTTGCTATTCTTTCAATTTCCTCTACATTACAAGGATTACCAAATACATGGGTCACCAATATGGCCTTGGTATTTTTTGTTATTGCTGCTTCAATTTTGGACTCGTCAATAGTAAGATATTCTGGGTGAATATCCACAAAAACGGGAGTGCTTCTATCCCATAAAATTGCCGCTGTGGTAGCCACATAACTAAATGGCGTGGTAATGACCTCTCCTTGATCTGCCAAGATGCGTAGGGCGATCTGTATAGGTGTGGTTCCGTTGTTGGTAACAATTACGTGGTGAGTTCCAAGGTAGTGGGTGATTTTTTGCTCTAATTCCAAAACCAGTGAACCGCGGTTCGTTAACCATTCTGCATCAAACGCTCTTTTAACCTGCTTGGTATACTCTGATATAGGCGGTAGAAAAGTCTTGGTAACATGTATCATTTTTAGGTTATTTTGGATTTATAAAGTTTAAGGTATAGCCGATTACCGGTAATTTTAAAAGTTTACAGCTAATTAGGTAAAATAACAATCCAATTATAGAAGATATTATTATACGCATAAAACCATAATCTACGGGTAATGCGTTGGATAAGTAATTGATAATTAAAAACATAGCGGTGCAAATTAGTGAAATGGGTAACATGTCCAATAATTGATTTCTGGTGGAATAATTTATTATTAAAGAGCTATAGTGACCGTTTACCATTACAGCTAGGAAGGATGATAAAACACTGCTCCATAACAATCCGTAAATTCCAAAATAGAAACCAATAGTTACATTGATTATAATAATTAGTTTTTTAATTATTTCAAGCCTTAAAAACAAATCTGTTCTTCCAAAAACCTTTAATATATTTAAGTTGAACGCATTAATCGGATAGAAAATAGCAGCTACACACAGAATTTGGAAATAGGGTACGGCACCCAACCATTTTTCTCCTAGTATAAGCTGAAAAATCTGCATGGCATTGCCCGCTAATAGAATCATTAAAGGGGTGGTTAAAAAATAGGTAGTTTGGAACATCTGTTTATATATTTTAGTAATCTTCTCCTTTTCTTCCTGCATATTCGCTAGAATAGGGTAGGTTACTTTACTTATTATACTAGACAATATAGAGACAGGTTGATTACTAAATGCATTTGCCCTTTCGTAATAGCCTAGGGATTTAATGGGAAAGTATTTCCCTATTAACACATTATAGACATTATTGAAAACCGAGTTTAACAATCCTGAAATTAATAACTTATATCCAAAACTAAAATGGAGCTTAATCTTTTCAACAGAAAAGGTGAAACTTGGTTTCCACGTAGAGAAAATCCATAAAAATATAGTTTGAACCGCTTGGGAGGCTATATACATAAATATAATGCTCCATACTCCAAAACCTTTAATTCCTAGAACAATACCAATGATGGATCCAATTATTGCTCCAGGTAAATTTAATAAGGTAAGCTTACGGAACTCTAGTTTTTTTAATAAAATAGCAATTTGTGTAGCGGATAAGGCTGTTAGTATAAAACAAATTCCATAGACCCTAATAAGATTTGTGAGTAGTGGCTGATTATAAAAATTAGACACCAATGGAGCAGTAAAATAAAGGGTCGTATAGATGATGATAGCAATAATCAAATTCATGATAAGGATGGAAGAATAATCCTTATCGTTCGTGTTTTTTGTTCTTATTAATGATTCTGATAACCCAGAATCCACAAAAGTTGTCCCAATTGCTATAAGTACAGCGATCATACCCACTAGACCAAACTCTTCTGGGTTTAGTATTCTCGCTAATACAATTGAGGTTACAAATGCCAGTCCCCGCAGAAAAAGGACGTCTATAGACATCCATATAAATCCATATAGAGTTTTCTTTTTAAGGGACATTAGATGTAATTTTAAAACTCTAGTTCCAGTTTCTTTTCTAACAGTGCGGTAGCGCTTATAAATGGGTCATATCTTCCCTCTACAGCACTTCTATGATACCCATTACCAACCTTACTGGTATAAATGTTGGTATCAAAAAATCGATGCATCACATCACTGTTTAGTTCAATTTTCCTATTTCCACTATCCAAGATAATTTTATCAACTTCTACAATTGAATTATGACCGTTTTCGCCTAGGTCTATTCTAAATGTTAAAGGTATGGTGTTTAACTCAAAAGTTATTTCCTGAAAATTGGGCGACTTTTTTACATTGGCAACTATCCGTTTGTCTTCTGTATATCCTTTATTTAACTCGTCTATATAAAAGACTTGAAATTTATCATTTTCTAAAACCTTGGCTACTAAGGTTATATTAAAAACATCCTTACTAGCATTCTTTTTCCGAGTATTACATGAAAATAAGAGTAGAAGAGAAAATACGGAAACAATTATATTCTTAAGGTTCATAATATAATTAGACATTTTTCAAACCTTTTTTCCAACCAGGAATAACAATAAATCGATTAAATTTCGATAGATCCATTACACTAAAAGCGGGCCTCTTCGCAGGTGTTGGATATGCTTCCGATGGGATTGGATTTACTTTTATAGTCATTCCTTTGGTTTCAAAAATTTCCTTTGCAAAATCATACCAACTAATAGCTCCTTCACTGCTATAATGATAGATTCCATAATTGGTTGCTTCTAAATTGATGATTTTCATTATTGCTTCGGCTAGATCTCCAGCATATGTGGGGGATCCTATCTGATCGTTAACCACATTAAGTTCATCTCTTTCAGTACCCAAACGCAACATGGTTTTTACAAAATTATTCCCGTACTCAGAATATACCCATGATGTGCGTATGATAAAATAATTTTTCAAGATATCCTGCACGTATTGTTCCCCTTTTAATTTGGAAGCCCCATATACGTTTATTGGGTTTGGAGTATCTTCCTCTGTGTAAGGCGTTGTCTTGGATCCGTCAAATACAAAATCGGTAGAAATATGTATTAAAACAGCATTCTGCGCCTTGCAAGCTTCTGACAAATATTTGACCGCTTCAGCATTCACTAAAAAAGCGTTTTCTTGATCTGTTTCTGCCTTATCCACTGCAGTATAAGCCGCGCAATTAATACAATAGTCGAACTTTTCATGCGCAAACAGTTTGTTTATATTCTCCTTCGAGGTTATGTCTAGTTCCTTGGAGGTTTTAAAATGGAAATCATATTCAGGATATCGCTTTGCCACATTTTGTAAAGATCTCCCCAACTGTCCATTAGCTCCGGTAATCAGTATTTTTGAACGTATGTTTTTTTCAGCTCCCATTATAGGCGTGCATTTTCTAAAACGGGTAATTCTAAGTCTTTTTTAGATACTTTTATTTCATCATAAGGTAGTTGCCAATCTATATTTAACCTCGGATCATTATAAATAACACCACCTTCTGAGTCTTTGTTATAAAAATTGTCACATTTATAAAAGAACTCGGCGGTTTCGCTCAAAACTGAGAAACCATGTCCAAACCCCTTAGGGATAAATAGTTGTTTTTTGTTTTCGGCAGATAGTTCTACGGCAACATACTGCCCAAAAGTGGGAGAATCTTGTCTTAAATCTACCGCTACATCCAAAACCTTACCACTAAGTACCCGTACTAGTTTAGCTTGTGCATATTCACCTGTCTGATAATGTATTGCCCTTATCACTCCCCTATATGAATAAGATTGATTGTCTTGTACAAAGTTTATATTTTTCTTAAGGGCTTCATTTAGGTTCTTGGTATTAAAACTTTCAAAAAAATATCCCCTATTGTCCTTAAATACTGTTGGTTCTATAATAAAACATCCTTTAAGATGGGTCTCTCTAACGTTCATTAATTTTGATTCAATATTCCCAATAAATTTTTTCCATAGCCACTTTTCAAAAGGGGTTCTGCGAGCGCTACAAACTGTTCCTTGCTAATATAGCCCATTTCATAGGCTGCGCCTTCAATGGCTCCTATTTTAAGCCCCTGACGCTCTTCTATGACTTCTACAAACTGCGATGCCTGCATTAACGAGGCAAAGGTGCCTGTATCTAACCAAGCAGTACCTCGGTCTAATATACTTACGCTTAATTTATCCCGTTTAAGGTATTCTTTGTTTACGTCTGTAATTTCTATTTCGCCTCTGTGGCTTGGAGTAATATTTTTAGCAATTTCAACTACGTCATTGTCATAAAAATATATCCCAGGAACCGCGTAGTTGGATTTGGGTTTTTCCGGTTTTTCCTCAATACTAATTACTTTTCCATCTGCATTAAATTCCACCACCCCATAACGTTCTGGATCATGTACTCGGTAAGCATAAATTATTCCCCCATCTGGATTGTTATTTGCCTGTAATAATTTAGCTAAGCCAGAACCGTAGAAAATATTATCTCCCAAAATTAGGGCTACTTTATCATTCCCAATGAAGTCTTCTCCAATTAAAAAGGCCTCTGCCAATCCATTGGGTTCTGCTTGAACGGCGTATTCAAAAGAACAACCATATTTTTTTCCATCTCCCAATAGCTCTTTAAATAATGGAAGGTCTTTAGGGGTAGAAATAATCAATATTTCCGTAATACCCGCATACATTAAAGTTGAAAGCGGATAGTAGATCATGGGCTTGTCATAAATGGGCATTAGCTGCTTACTTACAGTTAAGGTAAGCGGATGTAACCTAGTGCCGGATCCCCCAGCTAATATTATTCCTTTCATTTTGAGTATTTATTGGTATTGTTTCTTATAGTAGGTTTGATAGTCTCCTGAAGTAACACTGGAGAGCCACTCCTCATTTGCTAAATACCAGTCAATGGTCTTTGCTAGGCCTTCTTCAAAGGTAACGGAAGGTTTCCATCCGAGCTCTTTATTAATTTTGGTGGAATCAATTGCATAACGCAAATCGTGACCGGGTCTGTCCTTTACGTAGGTAATCAATTTTTCGCTTTCCCCAGTGGGTCTCCCCAGCTTTTCATCCATTTGTTGACACAGCAATTTTACCAGGTTTAGATTGGTCCACTCGTTAAAACCACCAATGTTGTAGGTTTCCCCATTATTTCCGTCATGGAATACTAGATCTATTGCCCTTGCATGATCTTCCACAAACAGCCAATCCCTGGTATAATTTCCATCGCCGTAGACCGGCAAGGGTTTATTTTGGATAATGTTATTTATGAATAGTGGAATTAATTTCTCAGGAAAATGATTGGGACCGTAATTGTTGGAACAATTACTGATTACATAGGGCATTCCATAGGTTTCACCATAGGCTCTTACAAAGTGATCAGAACTGGCTTTGGAGGCTGAATAAGGAGAATTGGGGTCATAGGAAGTGGTTTCTGTAAACAAACCGGTTTTACCCAAAGAACCATATACTTCATCTGTACTAACATGATAAAACCGCTTTCCATTAAAATTATCTTTCCAAATAGATTTAAAAGCATTTAAGAGATGCACGGTCCCCATCACATTGGTTTTTACAAAGGACATGGGGTCTGTTATGGACCTATCTACATGAGATTCCGCCGCCAAATGGATTACTCCATCGAATTTGTGTTTTGTAAAAAGAGCATCTATAAAATCGGCATCCGTAATATCTCCTTTGATAAAGGTATAATTTGAAGCCAATTCCACATCAGTTAAATTTTCAAGATTTCCAGCATAGGTCAGGGCGTCCAAATTATAAATATGGTAATTTGGATAGGTGTTTACCAATCTTCTTACTACATGAGATCCTATGAAGCCGGCCCCACCGGTAACTAATATATTCATAACTATTCTTTTTTATAGTTCTTTAAATAGCTGTTTAATTCCAATAAACTTAAAACAACTAACGCTATCCCAATAAACCCAAGTGGAATCCAAAATTTGTTGCTGTTTAAAACGCCTTTTACTTCCACCCCTCTCCGTGGAAAAGCAGAGATTACATTTAGGATACTAGATTTATTGGCGCGCTCCTCATTCAATAAAACCAAATTCTCTTTTAGTCGCTCTACTTGGGTAATCAAGGCCAGTTCCTTATTTTCTTTTCCTTCGCCCTGACCAAGGTTAATGTTTGTCCCCTGCATAGGTTTCTCGGCCTCTTTTACCATTACCCTTTTGTATAGCTGTTGTAGGGAGTCTACTTCCATTAATTGCTTCTTATAAAGGCTGTCCTGTAAATTTATATTTTGATCGCTAATATTCTGCTGCAACTGAAAATATTCATTTCTGGAGATAGAACCTATAATGGAAGGCTGTAATTTTTTTGCTATGGAACTATTGGAGGCTATAACGGATATAGTGTGGAACCGAGCATCCAAAGAATTAAAATTCTTCAGAAAGTTCTGCATATCTATGGCCTTTTTGGTGGTAGAATCCAAGCTACGTACAAATTTGTCGAATAACTGCACCTTTTGGTTTTCGTCGGAATAGGATTCAACTTGAAATTCCTTAATATAGGATGCCTCCTTAACGGATATATCCAATGCTTCTGACAAGGCAAGTGAATCTTGGGCTTCTGCCAATTCATGGTAGAAATTAATATTATTGTACAATTGTTGAACACTATTAAAATTGGGCTCCACAACCATGGTAGAAAGATACCTAGGTTCCTTGGTCATGTCTAAATAGATACCTAAGGCCAAGCCAATAATCCCCGTAATCACAAACTTTAGAAAATGCCTTTGTAAAAAAAGCAGGAATAAGATAATGACATGGAATATACCTTTAAATACATTCCCTATAAAAAGAAATATTTTTTTGAATACGTTGCCAATTAGTTGGAAGAGGTGCCCCAAATCTATCTCCTCTGAGGAGGAGTTTCTGGGTGTTTGTGATTGATCGGCCATAGAAACTTAAGAATTAAATATTTGTGTAAGTATTTTGTCGGTAATCAAATAGGTTGGTTTTACCCCAGTGGTTCCCAAGCCGCCAGAAGCTAGGGTGCTTCCCGTCTCCAAAGGGTTGTCTGAAGCGTAATAAGCATACCTTACCTTAACATCTTCCCTAATACTCTTCCGTATCTTGGAAGCAGATTGAATGGCCTTTTGATAATGAACTCCTTCCATCTCCAACCCAATTACGTTCCAAGTAGATTGATGGAAGAATTTTAGGATATCCTTATTCTGCAAGGAAGTTCCTAAAACCGTAACCATAGCTCCTTGTAGCACCTTTAACCCGTTTCCTTCAAAGTCGGACCTGCTTAATTCATTTTTAAAAGGATAGTTGTCCGCGCTCCCTTCAAATATATGAGCATCCGGAATCATAATATCCCCTTTTCCACCATCTAGAATCCCTGCTTTACCCATAATAGAAATAGATGCAACATTTAAAAATACCTCTTGGTTTTTTTTAGTTCTATACGGTTTTAAAAGTTCATCTATAGTCTCATATGCCTGTTCTCCAAAGGCATAATCCATAACAAAGATGACAGGTGTCTCGTTTTCAGTTTTATTTTGTAATTCATAACCACATGTGCCCGTCCCCAATTTGGCCAAGTCAAAGATTTGAACATCTATATTAGTTCCCGAAATATCGTTTATAGGGATCATTCCGTTTTTCATTGCTAAAGCGGTCACCTTATCCCTAAGCATGGAATTCTCCGAATTACTTAAGGCCTCATAAATGGAAAGACTATCGTTATTTGCAAATTCCTTGGATAACGCTTTTTTAGCGAACAAAGAATTCATTACGCTATGCATATTGGCACTTATTATGTGTATAGGTCGTCCCAACAAATTATTTTCGCGCAATTTTTCCTTTATGGTATTCGCCCAACGCTCTCCATGGATATGATGGCCCAAGCGCTCCCGTAACATCGGGCTAAATGTAATAGCACGTTTATTACCAGTAGTTACTTCTTCAATGGCCAATTTGCCCAACCAATATATAATCTTTAGAAATCGCTCCGGATCGCTATCGATAGATAGTATTTTGTGTACCGCCAAAACTTCTATAAAGGGCCTTCCTAAAATATTGGCCACATGGGTCAGTGCCACTTCACGTTCTTTAAGGCTAAGTTCTTCTTGTTGAGCTGCTTCTTCCAATTTTACCCAATCCCGGATAGTGTTATCGGTATCTTCAATTAATACCCGATTACTAATTTTTTCAGCTTCAATAAAAAGGAAGGTGAGATGGGTAAGAATGTCATAGATGTCCGATCGTCCCCTAGTTATCTCAATATTCATCTGCTCATCATCTATTCTGTAGCAGTTTCTTCGTCTTTTTGGAGGAATAATAGGTTGAAATTGAGAACTGGAATAGCCTTCGTCCGAAGTAAGGTTAATGTACCGGCACTGCTCAATACCCTCAGGCAAGCGCTCTAGCACATATATAAGTCCATGTAACTCAGTTTTCTCTTCTGCAATAGAGCCATATATTTCAGGCCTTAGCTGTAGTAGGGATTGCCTAAGGGCTGCCCCTGAAACCCCTGATGGCTTATAAAAGCCACGGTTAAATAAATGACGCATGGTAATATATAACCGCTCAATCGCATTGGTAGATTCTTGCGCCCTAGTGGTGTTGGTGGATTTTTTCATAGACATATTTCATGCAAAACTACAATTTATATTGGTATCTAATTCTAGTGGCAATTTTTCTATCTCCAATAAGTAGGAGTGGTCTTGTTGAATTTGTTTGCTTTTTTATGGTAACGCTAAGATAATTTAAATGCTACGGGAACGAAAATCCAATTAGTAAGGAAAGGGGGAAGTTAATTAAACGCTAGGAGCTAAAAATTCCCATAGAAAGACGGTGTTGATGTACCATCATATTTTAAACTCCCTTAAACCGTCAGCTACATTACGATCGTTGGATAAGCGCTGTACCTTATTTTGTCCGCCTAATTTTCCGATGGACTTCATATAACCTTGAAATCCGTCTTTCTTAATTTGAGTGATCTTGAGGGGCTGTAATATCTTACCCTTTATTAAATCAAAATAATATGAATTCTGTTGTTGTAGCGAGGTGTCTAAAATTTGGCTAAATTTTTCAGGATCAGATGGTAGTTGCTCAAATTCAATAAACCATTCGTGATAGGGGAGCTCCTTACCTTCTGGATTGATCTGTGGAGCAACGGTAAATTCATTAATCCTTGCATCGGTTTCTTCTATGGCTTGTTTCATGGCTTCTTCCACTTCCTTGCCAATTACATGCTCGCCAAAGGCAGAGATAAAATGTTTTATCCTTCCTGATACTATTATTTTATAGGGATTTACAGAAATAAACTGAATGGTATCTCCTAGGTTATACCCCCATAGTCCAGCATTTGTGGAGATAATCATTACGTAATTAACTCCTAACTCCACATCTTTAAGAGTGAGTCGCTTTGGATTGTCCACAAAAAATTCGTCGGACTTTACAAACTCATAAAAAATCCCTGAGTTGAGTAGTAATAACATACCTTTTTCGGTCTGCGAATCTTGATAGGCAAAAAATCCCTCACTAGCGGGGAACAATTCTATACTAGCTACCCTTCTCCCAATAAGGTTCTCAAACTTGGAACGGTAAGGTTCGTAGTTAACGCCTCCATAAATAAATAGTTCAAAATTTTTGAACAGATCTCCTACTTTTTTCCCAGTAGTAGTATTTAATTTTTCAAAGTAGGTTTGCACCCAAGAAGGGATACCTGCAATAATGGTCATATCCTGGTCTACGGTCTCCTTTACTACTTCATTGACTTTAGTATCCCAATCCTCCAAACAATTGGTTTCCCAGCTAGGAAGTCTATTTTTTTGCAGGTAGTTGGGTACATAATGCGCGGATATTCCCGATAGCCTCCCTATTTTAATTCCATTCTTTTCTTTCATTATGGGACTCCCCTGAAGAAATATCATTTTTCCGTCTACAAAATCTGCTTTACCCGTTTCATGGATGTAGTTTAGGATTGCGTTACGGGAAGCTTCTACCTGGTATTTGATGGACTCTTTGGTAATAGGAATGTATTTTGCTCCGGAGGTTGTGCCTGATGTTTTGGCAAAATAGGCTGGTTTTTCAGGCCATAATATATCGCTCTCCCCTGCAACTACCCTTTCTACGTATGCTTTTAACTCTTCATAATCTCTTATAGGGACATGTTTCACAAAATCTTCGTGGGAGTGTATTTCGGAAAAATTATGATCCTTTCCAAAGACAGTATCCTTTGCTTGCGATAACAGAGAAGTAAATACTTTTTCCTGCGTTCCTAAAGGGTTATTTACCCATTTAGCAGTTTTTTTTGCTACGATTCCAGCAAATATTTTGGCTGCGAACGATTTTAGACTCATTATTTGTTATTTAAAATCAATAAAATCCATTGGATTAAGAGGGCTACCGTTGCTCCAAAGCTCAAAGTGCAAGTGCGGACCAGTCGTAAATTCCCCTGTATTGCCTACTGACGCAACCACTTCTCCGGCGCGAACTATATCGCCCTGTTCCTTGTTAAGGGAGCCGTTATGCTTGTATACACTAAGAAGTCCTTCCGAGTGCTCTAATATAATGACATAACCAGTTTCGGCCGTCCATTCCGCGAATATCACGGTGCCATTAGCCACAGCCTTTATAGGACTATCTTTAGGGGCAACTATGTCTACTGCATAATGTTTGGATTCTGTGCTAAAACCTTGAGATATTGTTCCGCTCAAAGGGGTGAATAATACCCTTCCAGGGTTATTGATATTTCTTTCAAACAAATTGTACTTATCCTCTCTAGCTACTTGTGCCCTTAAAATAGAATCCTCCTTTATAGGATTTAAGTCTATGGTAGAGGGGTCTATCTTATACTGTTCAAACAAAGAGTCTCGATTAATTTCGTTATTTTCAATATCGCCTTTTAGTACTTTTCGGATATTGTCCAAATACTTATTGGTATAATTTAACACAACTACCAGGGAATCTGTTTTATAGGTAAGCTCTGTAGCCTGTCGCTTTAGCTTGGTAGAAGAATATCCTGGTATATACTCCCTAAGAGGGGTAAAGGCAATAAGTAGTATGGTAAACCCAATAAGGCCAATGATGAATAGGGAGCCTGTAACAAATACGTTCATTCTGTTCAGCTTAAATGAAATCTTTTCTTCAAAAGTACTTTCATTAAGAATGACCAAACGGTACTTATGCAAAAGCTTCCTCCTTATTTCCTTTCCTTTTTTTCGTTTTTTGGTCATAATAAACAAAGATAAGGTTACAAATTAACTTTAATTATTTTTAGTATTAATTTTGGATGGATAATATAATTTCTATGCAAATGTATCTTTTCATAAATTATATTGTAGTTTGGCAGAAATAAAATATATTTTAGTCTTTAAAATTAACAAGTTACTTATATCTTTTTTAGTACCTTTGTTACTAATAAATCATCTTACTATGATAACTTTAAACACATTTTTAGCAATTGGCGCACCTCAAATCATTTTGGTTGTGGTGGTGGTTTTACTATTATTCGGAGGAAAGAAAATACCAGAACTAATGCGCGGACTGGGTAGTGGTATTAAAGAATTTAAGGATGCTTCCAAAGATGATGATGTCTTGGAAGAGAAAAAAGAAAATTAAATATACACTTCATATTATATAAAAAAACACCTGCTGTTGTAGGTGTTTTTTTGTTTTAATTGTTCTCAGAATATCCTTTTAGAAACGGGTACACTCTTTTTTATTGCCATTTTGCAATGAATAGGTAGACCTTTTCGAAGGAAATCTAATCCAGTATAATAAAAAACGCCAAATCTATTCTCCTAGTTTTACGGTTAATCCTTAAGTCTTAAATTCTACTCAATTTTATATAAAATTGGCGTTTCTACTAATTTGTAATCTAATAGCTGCCCAGCCATATATAGAACTACACTATACATTTTCATGCTTTATTTTCTGAACAATATAATTTAAGAGCAGAACCAAAAGCTTCTTGTTAAAATAATATCGCTACTGATTGGTTTAAAATAAGACAATTGAATCCCATTTTTAACAGGATTTAATAGTAATATATAGGATGCTTTATTGTATTTCAATTTTCTTTTCAATAGTTATAAATGCACATGTGTAGAAATTACACCCTCTTTAAAGCCTTTTAATGACGTTCTACACCATGAAAAAGTATGGATTCACAACAAAAAGTTCTTCTTCAACACTAAGGCATTTAGATTTACCGTTCCCTTAGGAATAAGGTACAGGTTGCCCTTTTTAGGTTGACTTTAATGTGAATTTTGCAAGTACTAAATTTTGAATAAATACAACCTAGTACACTGCGCCATAATTTATAAACATGGAAAAAGTAATTGCTTTGGTTTTTTTATTTGTGACAACTGCTTTTCACGGTCAAAATGAGAATGTAGGCAATGCTATTAGGGATGAGGTGAGGCCTTTAACTGCTACAATGTCCCTTAACTCTGAACAAAAACTCAGTATAGACCCAAAAAGCAGTGAGGATGGGATGGAAGCTGCTTTTAAGGCCAATAAGATAAACATTAAACGGTTTGATGATATATTTGTCCATTCTCCAGGGTATTATCTTATTAGTAACATCTATAGAAGCGACCTTTATTTAGCTAAGAATCTTAACAAACTTCGAAAAAAAGGTTTTGACGCGGGTTTCTTATTTAATCCGGAAGATCAGCTAAGTTATTTGTACCTCTCTAGGTTCAATACTTGGCAGGAAGCCTTGGAAGCATCTAAGACTAAACTAAATCAGGCCTATAACGAAGATATTTGGGTGATGATTGTTTCTAAACTGGCTAATGAGTCGGAAACTAAATCGCTTGTTACCTCGAATTATGAAACGGAAATAACAGCCGCTGAGGAGAAGATGCCCGTGGAGGAAGTAGATTATGGAATGTTGAATTCTATCAGTAATGCCCAGAATACGACCACATCAGTATTACCAATAGGTAAGAATTCTTGGTTGAATAAAGCCAACGATTATTTTAATAAAATGCGGTATGCAGAAGCGGCTTCCCTCTATGAAAGGGCGTTAAAGAAAAACCCAGATGCATACGGCGTAGATATCCTTCAAAATGCTGGAGATGCACATTACTTTAATACCAATATGGAACGCGCCTATTTCTGGTACAATAAATTGTACGATAAGTACAAGGCAGATGTACAGCCAGATTTTCTTTTTAAATACGCTCACACTTTAAAAGGGTCTGGCAAATATGGCCGGGCAAAACGTATGATGCGTCTATATAATAAGTCTTTAAGGGATAAGACTGGTACGGATAAGGAGGGAAATCATATTTTTACTACCGATGCAAACGAAGTAGTTTTGGATGAGATTCTGACTTCCGCTCCCAATGCACAATTGAAGAATTTGAGTATAAATTCTACATATTCAGAATTTTCCCCAATGTTCTATAAAGAAGACGAAATTGTTTTTTCTTCCTCAAGAGATACGTCTTTCTTTAATACCAGACGGTATGGATGGAACAATCAACCCTATTTGGATTTGTATGTGGCAAAAATCAATGAGGAGTCACAGGATGTAAAGGATGCCATAAAATTTTCGAATAAAATCAATACCAAGTACCACGAGGCAGCAGTTACTTTTTCTGCGGATAATGCTACTATGTACTTTACGCGTAATAACTATGGTAAAAAATTGCGCAGAGATAAAAATGGAATGAACCATTTAAAAATCTTTGTATCTAGCAAGGTAGAAGGGGAGTGGACAGAAGCAAAGGAATTACCTTTTAATAGTGATGCGTATTCTACCGGGCATCCGGCTCTAAGTCCAGATGGGAAAAAGCTTTATTTTGTTTCCGATATGCCAGGAAGTATGGGGGAAACCGATATTTTCGTGGTAGATGTATTGGGAGATGGACTTTATTCCGAACCTAAAAACTTAGGCCCAAAGATAAATACAGTCCGCAAAGAAATGTTCCCGTTTGTGACACATAATAAACTTTACTTTTCCTCTGATGGACGGATGGGGTTAGGCGGCTTGGATGTGTATGAAGCGGAATTGGAAGAAGAAGGTGGATTTTTAGAAGCAGTTAACGTTGGTGTTCCCATAAATAGTGAAAAGGACGACTTCTCCTATATTGTAAATGAGAATACCAACAAAGGTTATTTTGCATCTAATAGAAAAGATGGTAAAGGAGATGATGACCTTTATAGTTTTGAGAGATTAACTCTTGAAGAGACGGCACCTAATGCAATTTCAGGTACTGTAGTAGAGCATATTTCAGGTGATGTAATTCCGAGCGCCCTGATTACCTTATTGGATGAAAATAATATAAAGTTAAAAGAAATGGTGGCCAAAGAGGATGGTTCCTTTGTTTTTGAGGATTTGGATTCCAATACAAAATACGTGGTAAAAATTACGAAAGAGGAGTTTTTTGAGACGGAGCTACTTGCTCAAACAAAGAAAAATGAAGTGGTAAATACAGATGTTACCATGAAAAGATTGAAAGAATTGATTGTTTTGGAAGAGGGGGTGAGGAAACTTAAAACAGATCTAATATTCTTCGATTTTGATAAATTTAATATAAGTAGAGAAGCAGCTAATGAATTGGATAAATTGGTAGCGGTAATGACGAAGTACAAAGAGATGGTTATTAAGATTGAATCTCATACGGACTCTAGGGGTCCTGCTGTTTACAATAAATACTTATCTGACAGAAGGGCTAAATCTAGCCGAAGTTATCTTATCTCCAAAGGAATATCTGAAGAGCGTATAGAAAGCGCCATAGGTTACGGGGAAGAGCGATTGATTAACAAGTGTGATGATGGGGTTAGGTGCTCTAGTCAACAGCATGAACTCAATAGGAGGTCAGAATTCATTATCGTAAAGATGTAATTTACATAGTTAACAAAGCAACATTAGGGCCCACTTTCATAGAATGAAAGCGGGCTTTTTAAATTTATTTGCCATTCGCTTAAATCCAATTGAGTAAGGAAAATTTTGGGTGCTCTATTTATCATGGATATAGCGAATGCTTATTTAAATGAAATTGAAACCGTATTTAATTTCTTGACATAAAGTATATTTCTATGCCATACGCATTAATCTAGGTAGAGAGGCGGTTAATAAGTAAAACAACTAATAATTTTGCGCTGTCGAAATTTTAGCACCTATTTTGAGTTCAGTCTATAACAGATCTAATAAATTTATTTCGATGTATTTTCCTAACATAGCAACTCAAAATATTGCTTTGGCTAAGCTTAGGGACGTAGGAACAGGGTGTTGCTCAACGAATAGTTTAGCCGTTTGCCGAGCGTTTGCAATATGGGATTGCTTCAACCTTTTTATGCTTCACTTTATCCAATAAGTTGTAGTAATGGGCTAGCATTTGCAAAATTTGTAAGAGCTAGAAACTTAATTATAACTATATGAAACACGTAATACTCATTAGAGAAATCTATTTGGAAGCTTTTAGAAACTGGGGATATATTATGCTAAAAAGATACTTTAAAGCATTTTCAATGTTTTGTTTTTTTCTTATAGCGGTGGTTATCTATGCCTTTTTATATAGGGTGTCAACCGGGTTTGTCTTTTAACAATCTCTGTACTGGTTTTAAAGTTGGGATCCTATTTTCACTAACATGTGAAAGGAAGTATCCGCTTATACGTAAAATGGTATTCCTAAATGCAGAATAGGGTTCAAATGTATTCTGTTACGCTAGTTTATAATTGTTTGAGGCAAGAGGGACTTTAATATAATACAAATACTAAATCCTTAACCCTTTCGTGGCCAGCTTAGGATAGCCTTAGCGACGAGTAAAAGAACAGTGTCTTTCACTGTTATGCCAATAGGATATAGAATAAACGATGTCCCTGAAAAGGCTATTTTATGCTTGCCTCCAGCGGTTTTTGACTGTCAGTGAACTTAATGGTCTTTAATATAGCCTCCAATTCAAACATATAGTCTCTTTTTTCTGTGGCCGGGGCAAATACAAAACCTTCTATTACTATTTTTCTATCGTTTTCTTCGTCATTAATAATATAGGTCAGAAACGGACCTGCCATAGGGTAGTTTGCTATTTCCCATATTCCTCTAACTTCTGCGGCTTTTCTATTAGAAATTTCAGCAGGAAAAACATAGGGAGAAAAGGCCTTTTCTGTTATCATATAGGTAGTTTTCCCTGGCACCGTTGGTCCTGGGATAAATTGTTTCCCGATAGAATCGCGCATATTTACAATATCGGCGACTAACGTGGCATTGCTCTTAAAATGATTTCCAGGAACCTCATAAGCAATTATATTCATACTCCCTTTTTGAATCTGCCTGTCAATCCATACAAATGAATCTTCTTCCTTACCTACTTTATAAATTGACGGTATAGAAAGAGATATCCCTAATTTTTCTTCTAGTGCTTTTTCTTTGTTTAAAGATATTAGGAATCGTTTTTGAGCCTCACCAATTTCAAGATCCTTAAAAGCTTTGATCATTTCATCGGCTTTAGTATCTAGATTTTTAATTATCTCCTCCTCTGTAGTGCCTTTAATTACCCCAACTTTTTGTGGAGTAGCGTACATGTCCGTTTTTATATGTGATAAGCTTAGGGTGTCCTTAGCAATAAATAGCACGGAACGGGTACTCAAAACAGACCCCGAGAATACCTTGGCCGGCATTTGGTTAATTGTGAAAAGAGGTTCTTCCCAGGAAAGTCCCAGTACTGGCGCTGCAAAATGTTGTCTTACTCGGTCTCCTACCGCACCTTCCCATAAATCATTGTCTATAACTATGGCTAAAGAATTAATAGCTCCAATAGACTCTGGTAGGTAGCTTTTTTTAGGAGTGGAATTACAGGATATCAATAATAGCGATATCATTAAAAAGAGAAATCCAATTTTTTTCATGGTATTATATTTTACGAAGAGCAGTCGCATAATTTAAGCTTTGTGCCTGGTTTTATATTGTTACCACTAATACCGTTCCATTTTCGTAAATTATTGATACTAATTCCCGGATATTTTCTTGCAATGGTCCAAAGAGTGTCACCGCTCTTAACCGTATGAACCTTTAAATCGTTGCTAGTACCTGTATTTGTTGAGGTATTGGCGCTTTTTGCTGTAGTAAGATTTTTCTTGGGATAGATTGTTAACCTTTGACCAATTCTTAGATTATTGCTTCTTAAGCCGTTCCAAGCTTTTATCTGGCTGACCCCAACTCCATATCTTTCCGCAATTTTTCCTAAAAAATCGCCGCTTTTTACCTTATACCTTATCTCATTTTGCGACTGTACAATTTGTTGAAGTGGCTTTTCCGTAGCTTGTAATTCGTTTTTTACATGGGCATAAATAGCCTCTTCATTATTTACGAACTTTCCAATGGCGTCTATGGGTAGACGTAATGTATAGTCTTTGCCTTTTACGTACGGAATGACATTTAGTTTATAAGAGGGATTTAAAACCTCTAATTCCTCTACGCTAATATCAACCAATTTAGAAATTTGGTCGAACGTAATCATGGTTTTAACATGTACTGTATCCGTCTCAAAATAAGGTCGGTCTACAATGTTTTGCTCAAATCCATGTTCTTTGGCAAACTCAAAAATATACATTGTGGCTAGAAAAGCCGGCACATACCCTGCTGTTTCCCTTGGGAGATTCCTTCTAATGTTCCAATAATTCTTATAGCCACCAGAGCGTCTTATAGCTTTGTTTACATTTCCTGGTCCGGAATTATATGCAGCGAGTGCCAAGTCCCAATCATCAAATATAGTATACAACTTTTTTAGGTACAAACTAGCCGCTTTCGTAGAGTTTATGGGGTCGCTTCTTTCATCCACATAACTACTTACATCTAGATCGTACATTTTCCCAGTACCGTACATAAATTGCCATAATCCGGTTGCGCCTACCCGAGAACGAGCCTTTGGATTTAAGGCCGACTCCACAATGGCTAGGTACTTAAGTTCCAATGGAATGTTCTGATTATCTAATTCTTGCTCAAATAGAGGAAAGTAAAACTGACTAGCGGTCATCATTCTACTCATTAAGCCCCTTCTTCGGGTAAGAAAAGAGTTAATCACATTTTCCAAGGACGGATTATAAGTAATATTAAAGGGCGTTTTCTGATTCAGTAATTCTAATCTTGCCTTTAAAGTATCGGTATGCACACTATAATGGTATACCGTATCTATTTCCATAGTGGAAATATCCTCATAAATAGAATCGAAAAGGATGGTGTTGTTGGATAGTTCCTTTAGCCATAGGCTGTCATACCTAGCCGCTTCCTTACGGTCTTGCAAGTCGTACTTTTTATCGCCTTTCAACAACAGCAGTACATTATCTTTTAATTCGGCCTTAGACTCCATGTTTTCCATCTGCTCAATACCCTCCATATCCATAGCAATGGTGTCTATCTCCATATTCAATGCCTTTTTAGGGTCTGTTTTGCTAGGGATGGAATCTGTTTTTTGTGCAGAAAGGGTAGTCATGGAGACCACCCCTATAATGCCGAACAGAAAATTCTTGATTGTGTTCATGAGGTTTCTATTTATTATGGGGACATACGAAAATCGTGCTTTTTTGCCATACTTTATAATATATTTAAAAGTTTGGCAAAAAAGCAATTTTCGTTTAGAATTTAAAGGAGGAATTTATTCCTCTAAAATTGCAGCGATTCCTGGAAGGTCTTTTCCTTCCAAACTTTCTAACATTGCGCCACCACCTGTAGATACATAACTTACCTTTTCTTCAAAACCAAATTGTTTCACTGCAGAAACGGAGTCTCCTCCGCCTACAAGTGAGAATGCTCCGTTCTTGGTAGCTTCTGCTATAAAATTACCTACAGCGATAGTTCCCTTGGCAAAAGGTTCCATTTCGAACACTCCAACAGGGCCGTTCCATAAAATTGTTTTGGAATCTAGGATAACCTTTTTAAAGTTCTCAAGCGTTTGTGGTCCGGCGTCCAAACCTTGCCATCCATCTGGGATCTCATCCGAATTCACCACTTTGGTATTGGCATCTTTGCTAAAATCGTCAGCTGCCAAAACGTCTACGGGAATATGTACTTCAACTCCCTTTTTCTTTGCCTCTGCAAGGATCTCCAATGCTAGCTCCATTTTATCGTCCTCGCAGATAGAATCGCCTACTTTTCCCCCTTGGGCCTTAACAAATGTATAAGTCATGCCGCCTCCTATTATCAGGTGATCTACCTTATCTAGGATGTTTTCTATAATTGTAATTTTTGAGGATACTTTTGCGCCCCCAAGAATTGCCGTAATGGGCTTTTCACCAGTACGCATTACTTTTTCTATTGCCTCTATTTCCTTGGCTAATAAAAAACCGAAACATTTCTGTTTTGGGAAGAACTTTGCTACAATAGTGGTTGAAGCATGTGCTCTATGTGCAGTTCCAAAAGCATCGTTTACATAAATATCTCCTAGACGGGAAAGTTTTTCAGCAAATTCTTCATCTCCTTGCTCTTCTTCAGAATGAAATCTAAGGTTTTCTAGAAGTAAGACTTCTCCACTTTTTAAGTCTGCTACCGCTTTTTCAGCTACTGGGCCTACACAATCTTCTACAAATTTAACGTCTACACCAATTACTTGGGTAACTTCCTTAAGTATATTTTTTAACGAAAGCTCCGGGGATGCTTGTCCGTTAGGTCTGCCCAAATGACTCATTAATATTGCGCTACCACCGTCTTCCAAAATTTTTAGAATGGTGGGCTTTGCGGCAACAATTCTATTGTTGTCCGTTACTTTTAGATCCGCATCTAAGGGTACGTTGAAATCTACCCTGATTAATGCTTTTTTATTTTTAAAATTAAAGTCGTTGATGGTTCTCATATGATTACTAGTTTTATAGAATAGCAAATGTAAAGATTTAAAGGAGGTTTAAAAGGTACTTTCTCAAATAATTACCACTATCTAGGCAGTTAAATATAATTTTTAGGATAGATTTAAGGGTATGGATCGTGTTGTATGTGGATATGAAATTTGGGTTTCTTTTGGTTTAATTCCATTATATTTGGTGCATGTTATTTAAGGATATTTTAGGGCTCACCCATATTAAAGATCATCTTACTTCTAGTGCAGATGCTGGGCGGATTCCGCACGCACAACTTTTTATCGGTCCTGAGGGTTGTGGTAAACTGCCTATGGCAATTAGTTATGTCCAATATTTATTATGTGGTAATACTGATGGGGAAAACAGTACCGGTGACAACAGCTGTAATGTAAAGTGTAACTCCCTTTCCCATCCAGATATTCATTTTGCCTTTCCAGTGGCTAATTCAGATAAGGTAAAAAGTCATGCAGTAAGTGATAGTTACATGAAAGAATGGCGACAGTTTGTAACGGAGCAGCCGTATGGCAACCTTTTCGATTGGTATAAAATGATCGGAATAGAGAATAAACAGGGACAGATTGGAGTTGAAGAAGCCCAGATAATGGTTAAAAAGCTATCCCTTAAATCATACGAAGGGGGGTATAAGGCCATGATTATTTGGATGGCCGAAAAAATGAATACTGCTACAGCAAATAAATTGTTAAAGTTAATAGAGGAACCACCCAATAAGACCATATTGATTTTAATTGCTGAAGATGAAGAGCAGATTATTCAGACTATTTTATCTCGATGTCAAATATTGCGGTTTCCGCCGGTTGCGGAAGGAGCTATAGTAGAGGCTTTGGTGGAAAGAGGAATGGGTAAGGAAGATGCTATTAGAATTTCTCATGAAGCCAACGGCAATTTTAATAAGGCCTTGGATTTTATGAATAACGATTCTGAAGATCTAGTGTTTGAAAAGTGGTTTGTTCAATGGGTTAGATCTGCTTTTAGAGCTAAAGGTAATAAAGGGGCTATTCATGACCTAATTGCATGGAGCGAGTTGGTAGCTAAGACGGGAAGAGAGACGCAGAAGAAATTCCTAAGCTATTGTATTTCTGTTATGAGGCAGGCGCTCTTAATAAATTATAATGCCAAAGACCTTGCCTTTATGAGATTCCATGTGGAGGGTTTTAAATTGGAGAAATTTGCTCCTTTTGTGCATGAGGGTAACATTCTTTTAATTGTTAAGGAGTTGGAAGATGCAAGCTATCACATTGAAAGAAATGGGAATGCCAAGTTGATCCTAATAGACTTGTCCATAAAACTAACGCGCTTATTACACGCCAAAGCGGCTTAATATTTACTTTATATATGGATCATCTAATCACTAATGCTACGGAGCTATTGTTGCTTCTTTTTCTTATAATCACTTTTGTTCAAAGTGCATTGGATAAAATGCTGGATTGGAAGGGGAACGTTGTCTGGTTAAAAGGACATTTTAAAAACACCCTATTTCAAAACCAGGTACCGTTATTGTTGATAACGGTACTTATAACGGAATTGGCTGCAGGGGTTCTTTGTCTTTTAGGTATGTTTATGCTTATCGCTGAAGGTGGGAAAACTATAGCTATGGCAGGTGCTGTGCTTGCCTGTATTCTATTGCTAATGCTTTTGTTGGGGCAGCGTATTGCTAAGGATTATGATGGAGCTAGGACGATAGCTATATATTTTATCCCTACGGTATTCTTAGTGTTTTTACTACAATAATAGTATCACCTAGGAGAAATACTTATGTGGAATCCAATATGAACGTTACACTAGATGAATGACTTTATAATACTATATAGTCTGTTTTAAAGAAGTGTCTTCTTAAGGTAATAAAGCGGTAGGTGTGCAAAGGTCCATCTATACGAGCAATAATTGCTAGTCATTTTTTTAATTCTAAACAAGAAATGAAGATTTTAGACCGATCAGTCTGTGGGTTGTGTTATTAAATGCCTCATAAATTGATGAAAATTGATTAGCTTGAGAAGGTTTAACGCATTGTTTAAAATAGAAAAAGTGATTTTTTTAATAAACTACTAGCATGAATTTGGAAGAAGTTAGATCTAAGTCAATTGGTTTGGTGCTGTCTGGGGGAGGGGTTAAGGGAATGGCTCATATAGGCATGATTCAAGCCTTGAATGAGTTTGGTATTCAAGCCCAAGTAGTGAGTGGTAGCAGTGTAGGAGCTTTAGTTGGGGCTATGTATGCCAACGGGAATACGGTTTCCGAAATGCTTAACTTTTTTAAAGAGACCCCATTGTTCCGTTATCATTTTATGACCATTGTTAAGCCTGGGCTTTTAGATACGGAGCGATATTTTGATGTATTATTAAAATATTTTCCAAAGAATACTTTTGAAGCCTTAGAGCGAAAACTATATGTTATAGCTACAGATATGCAACGAGGGGAGGAAAGAATCTTCTCAGAGGGGGAACTTATTAGGCCATTATTGGCTTCCGCAGCTTTGCCTCCAGTTTTTAGTCCTATAGAAATTGAGGGAACTATTTTCGCCGATGGGGGTATCATGAATAACTTCCCGTATTACCAAGTCGCTGAGAATGCAGATTATGTAGTTGGCAGTAATCTCATGGGTATTAGAGTGTTAAGTAAAGAGGGGATTAATTCTTCATACCAATTGGCCAACAGAACAACTTCCTTAATGATGTATGCTAATAATAGAATTAAAGTTAAAAAATGCGATTTGCTTTTTGAGCCAAACGATTTAGACTTAATTGGCATTTTGGATAAGAAGGGTATAGAGAAAGCCTACACTATAGGATACGAACACGCTTTAAAAAAGTTACAAGAGATCTTTGTTGCCGTGTAATTGGTTTACGGTATCTTTTTATAAAAGTAAGGAACCAATTATTACTTAAGACCCGTTTGAAGCATTATATTACTTGTAGGCTGATAATCCGCAACCATTTTAATGAGTGGCCTCTAACGGCTTGCCAAGGCCCAATTAGACCTTGTTGTTAAAGTGTGATTGGTGCGTCTTTCTAATGATATTAGCTAAAGGGCTATTAATTGGTTATGAGCTCGTAAAAATGAATAGCAAACTTAAGTGGCATCGAAATAGCTGTGATTAAACTGAATTTTCATTTTCCTGAGAAGTCTGTTGCACCTTTAAAAAAAGTTCTCGACAACGAACCGACATCGAGTTGATGTCGGAGTTGCGTTCAAAAGAAAGTTCTCCTTTACTAATGTATTTGATGTTACTTCAATACTAATATCAATTCTAGAATTGAAGTTCGCCTTCTCGGCTGCGCCCTAGTGAGAGACTCAATTCGCTGAACAAACATTTAATAATTGATTTCAGATCCTGGATGGTTTAGAAAACCTTGTAGGTAGTGTTATAAGGTGTCAATGAAATAAACTTATGGTTGTAGAGTGACAAAAAAAAATTATAGCGGAAAATGAGACCCAATAGGGGTACGCCCCGCATATAAATGATTTTATTAGGTTGAGTTTTTGACTTCGCCTTCGCCTACCTCCTTAAGTAGGTAAACTCATTTACCGAAACTTCGCGTCGCTACGTTCCTTCGCTCCTGTTCTCGGTCCCGAATCATCGGAATCGTCCATTATTCTGAGGATAAGGAGCTTTGTCTCGCCCATTAAGTGACTTTACTATAAAACCACCCCAAACTTAGGTTAAATAAAGTTAGTGTTATCAAGTCCGGCCGAGTGAGTATGAATACTTAATACTACTTTATAGCATTCCTAATTCTAATTTTGCTTCGTCGCTCATTAGTTCTTGGGTCCATGGTGGATCAAAAGTAAGTTCTACCTCCACATCTTTTATCTCGTCTATAGATTTTACCTTTTCTTCCACTTCCATAGGCATAGACTCTGCAACAGGGCAGTTAGGGGAGGTTAGGGTCATCAAGATTTTAACCTCATGATCCTCATTTACAAGAACGTCATAAATTAATCCCAACTCATAAATGTCCACAGGAATTTCTGGGTCATATATAGTTTTAATAACACGAACTATTTTTTCTCCTAGTTCTTGGGTGTCTATTGTAGGTGTTTCTGTGCTCATTGTGTTAAAATTTTATGGTGAATAACCATTTAGTCTACATCGTAACGCTTCGCCTTTTAGTTTAATTGGGTCTGGTAGGCAATTGCATACAGTTTAAGCTGCTTAATCATACTTACTAGACCATTGGCCCTTGTTGGGGATAAATGTTCTTTTAGACCAATTTCATCTATAAATTCGGTGTCCGCAGCAATAATATCACTTGGCTTTTGATTGCTAAAAGTTCTGATTAGAATGGCGATGATGCCTTTAGTGATTATGGCATCGCTATCTGCGGTAAAGATCAATTTACCATCATTTAGTTCGGCATGTACCCATACTTTACTTTGGCAACCTTTAATGATATTCTCGTCGGTTTTGTACTGCTCTTCTATTAAAGGAAGGGATTTACCCAACTCAATCATATATTCATATCGCTGCATCCAGTCATCAAACATGGAGAATTCGTCAATAATCTCTTCCTGTATATCTTTTATACTCATATTGTATGTTTATCCAAATTAATCTGGAAATTCTTTACAAAAGTACAACAAGTACTATTTACATTCAAAAACATGTAAATATGAGATTGCGTACTATGTCAACATCGCTTTGGCTCGCTTAACTCCAGCGACCAAAACATCTATTTCCTCTTTGGTGTTGTAAAAACTAAAACTGGCCCGTACCGTTCCAGGAATTTTATAAAAATCCATAATAGGTTGAGCGCAATGGTGTCCAGTTCTAACCGCTATTCCCAATTTATCTAGAATACTCCCTATATCATAGGGGTGTATGCCTTCTATATTGAAAGAAACAACGGCTGTTTTTTCACTAGATGTGCCGTATATTTTTAGCCCTTCAATGGTTAGAAGCTGATCAGTGGCATACTTTAATAATTCGTCTTCGTATTGCGCAATGGCATCAAAGCCAATAGTATTCATGTAATCCAGAGCAGCGCCAAAGGCAATCCCACCAGAAATATTGGGTGTGCCGGCCTCAAATTTATGTGGAAGGTCTGCATAGGTTGTCTTTTCAAAGGTTACTTCCGCAATCATTTCGCCCCCGCCTTGGTAGGGAGGTAATTTATTTAACCACTCTTCTTTACCGTATAGGATTCCAACTCCTGTGGGTCCGCACATCTTATGACCAGATACCACATAAAAATCGGCATCCAGTTGCTGAACATCTGCTTTGATATGAGGGGCGGCCTGCGCTCCATCTATTAGAACTGCTGCTCCTACTTTATGCGCCGCAGTAATAATTTCCTTAATTGGATTTATTGTGCCTAAGGCATTGGATACGTGATTGCAAAATACCAATTTTGTTTTTGGATTGAGTAAGTTGTGGTATTCATCCATTACTAACTTACCATCCAGATCCATGGGAATTACTTTTAACACCGCTCCGGTACGTTCGCACAACATTTGCCATGGTACAATATTGGAGTGGTGCTCTAGTGCAGATACAATTATTTCGTCCCCTTTATTTAGTAAGGCGCTGAAGCCATTAGCCACCAAATTAATACCGTAGGTGGTGCCTGGTGTAAATATAATTTCGTGGCTTTTGCTTGCGTTAAAATGCTTTTGAATCTTTAGTCTTGCCTCCTCATACATCTCGGTCGCTTCTTGGGAAAGGCTATGAACCCCTCTGTGTATGTTGGAGTTGTACCGACTGTAATAATCCACAATAGCATCGATAACCATCTTAGGTGTTTGTGAGGTGGCAGCATTGTCCAAATACACTAAAGCTTCGCCGTTGACTTTCCGATTTAAAATTGGAAAATCTTTACGAATGGTAAGAATATCGAAAACAGTGTTTATCATAACGGTAAATAACTGACTTTGGGGATTTTATTATCCTAATTACAAGTCAAAGCCAATATTAACCCCCAGTTTTTTGGCGATGATTTTATTGATTCTTGCCTTAAGCTCTGGAATACGTACCGTAGACAAAACGTTGTTGGCAAATGCGTACATTAACAATGCCTTGGCCTCTTTTTTAGGGATACCTCTAGATTGTAGATAAAATAATGCCTCCTCATCCAACTGTCCAATAGTACATCCGTGAGAGCACTTAACGTCATCTGCGAATATCTCTAGTTGAGGCTTAGTATTTATTGTAGCTTTATCGCTTAACAAGATATTGTTGTTCTGTTGAAAGGCGTTGGTTTTCTGTGCAATTTGATCTACAATAATTTTCCCATTAAAGACAGCTGTAGCATTCTCATCATAAATACCTTTGTAATCCTGATAGCTCTCATTGTTGGGCTGAATATGATGTACCAATGTGTGATGATCTACATGCTGCTTTCCTTCAATAATGGTTACGCCTCTTAGCGTTGAGTTAACACGCTCCCCATTTTGATAGTAATTAAGATTGTTCCTTGTTAATTTTCCGCCAAATGAAAAGGTATGGACATCAACAGTGCTACCATCTTTTTGATCAATATAGGTGTTGTCTACCAAAGATGCCGTAAGTCCATCATTCTGAACTTTATAGTAGTCTATAATGGCATTTTTTCCAGCATAAATTTCGGTTACCGCATTGGTAAAGACTTCATTAGAGGTAAGACTTTGATGTCGTTCTATAACCTGTAGTTCCGAATTCTCTTCAGCAATAATTAGGTTACGTGGCTGTGACATTAAAGCCGCTTCAGTACCGGTAGAAAAATGAAGTATCTCTATAGGTTTTTTAGGGGTCTTGTTTTTAGGGATATATATATAAGCCCCTTCCCTGCTAAACGCAGTGTTTAGATTGGTTAAAGAATCCTCCTTTGAAGCAATCTTATTAAAATATACATCTATAACCGCCTTGTACATGGGCTTGCTTAGTGCAGAGCTCATTAGGCAAACATCTACGCCATCATGCGTTGTTTCCGATAAATAGGAGCTATACACGCCATCAACAAATACAATTTTGTATGTGTCGATCTCATGCATAAAATAACGCTTAACATCCTTGTAGTCTAAGTCGCTTTCAGTTTTGGGGAATATGCTGAAATCTACCTTTTGTAACGTATTCAATGAGGTATATTTCCACTCCTCCTCTTTACGGGATGGAAATCCTTTTTCCTCGAACTTTTTTATTGCTTCGGTGCGTATATCGTGTACAGAATGCTCCACGTCCACATTATTTTCAAACGCTAAAAAAGAGGAGACTAATTTTTCTTTTAAATCCATTTTTCTAAGTTGTAATGTCTAAATGTCAATTGTTATAAAGTTTCTTATTTATACTGCAAGATATTTTATTAAACCACTTAACATTTTAGCTATATTTTCTATTTGTTCCTTTATGATGATAAACTCCTTACTAACCAAATATCCAAAAATCCATCTCTAGATTTAACTGAGGCCTTACCGTATTGGTAGATCACCTATAAATTTATGGAGGTGTATAAGCTCTTTATCTGTTTCTCTTTCAAATCCTTCTGCAATATTGGAGCTCATAGAAATGGAAGCTCTTCTCATTTGCTTTTTTAAATCGAATTCCTTCTCACACTTTCTGTTGTTGAATACTGCGTAAATCTAATTTTGAAATCTGTACCCTCTTTCCAAGAGTTAATTTCTTCAATTGAATTTATTTTGGACATACCCAACTTATTATTTGTAGCACGATAAATCGACTTTTTACATGCGGACTTGTGATGAAATCAGGGGTAAATTTAAACCACTGACTCTGGCTTTAGCCAATCGTATCCTTTCTCTTCCAGTTCTAGTGCTAATTCTTTGGTGCCCGACTTTACAATTTTTCCATTGTGAAGTACGTGTACAAAATCTGGTACTATATATTCCAATAGGCGCTGGTAGTGGGTGATCAATATAACAGCGTTATCTTTAGTCCTTAGGGTGTTTACGCCATTCGCTACTACTCTTAGGGCATCAATATCCAAACCAGAATCTGTTTCATCCAATATGGCCAGTTTAGGCTCTAACATAGCCATTTGGAATATCTCGTTCCTTTTCTTCTCTCCTCCAGAAAAACCTTCATTTAGAGAACGGGATAAAAATTTTCTGTCGATACCTAATAATTCCGATTTTTCACGAAGCAACTTTAGCATTTCCTTTGCTCCCATTTCTTCCAAGCCTTGGGCTTTCCTAGATTCGTTTATAGCGGTTTTGACGAAGTTAGTTACCGATACTCCAGGAATTTCTACGGGATATTGAAACGAGAGAAATATACCCTTATGGGCTCTTTCCTCTGGGGAAGATTCTATTATGCTTTCATTCTCCATTAATATTTCCCCTTCGGTAACTTCAAACTCTTCTTTTCCTGCAATTACAGAGGCCAAGGTACTTTTTCCAGAACCGTTTGGTCCCATTATAGCATGTACTTCTCCTGCATTTACGGTTAAATTGATCCCGTTTAATATTTCCTTGCCATCTATATTGGCGTGTAAGTTTTTAATTTTCAGCATTTTAAAACTATTTTTCTCGTTATAGTGTATTTTTATAATCCAGATTACTATTTTCTCTATTTGGAAGAGGTTTACCCTACAGAGCCCTCCAAGCTTATTTCTAATAACTTTTGAGCTTCCACTGCAAATTCCATCGGTAATTTGTTTAAGACTTCCTTGCTAAACCCGTTAACAATAAGAGCAATTGCTTTTTCGGTATCTATTCCTCTTTGGTTGCAATAGAAAATCTGGTCTTCCCCAATTTTACTGGTAGTTGCCTCGTGTTCTATCATCGCGGACTTATTCTTCACTTCTATATAAGGGAATGCATGAGCGCCACAATCGTTCCCCATTAACAATGAGTCACATTGGGAGAAGTTTCTGGCATTTTCTGCTCTACTACTCACCTGTACTAATCCTCGGTAACTGTTTTGGGAGTGTCCTGCAGAAATACCTTTGGAGATAATAGTACTTTTCGTATTTTTTCCTAAATGGATCATTTTGGTCCCGGTATCTGCTTGTTGGTGATTGTTGGTCACTGCAACGGAATAGAATTCACCAATGGAATTGTCTCCTTTAAGAATACACGAGGGATATTTCCAAGTAACAGCCGATCCAGTTTCTACTTGGGTCCAAGAAATTTTTGCGTTCTTTTCGCAAATTCCTCGCTTGGTTACAAAGTTATAAACACCACCTTTTCCTTCTTTGTTTCCTGGGTACCAGTTTTGTACAGTGGAGTATTTTATCTCTGCACCATCTAAAGCTATCAGCTCTACTACCGCCGCGTGTAATTGGTTTTCATCTCTAGAGGGTGCTGTACAACCTTCCAAATAACTAACATAACTATCTTCATCCGCAATTACCAACGTTCTTTCGAACTGCCCTGTTCCTGCTTGGTTAATTCTAAAGTAGGTAGACAGTTCCATAGGACAGCGTACTCCTTTTGGAATATAACAGAAGGATCCATCTGAAAATACAGCCGAATTCAAGGCGGCATAAAAATTGTCCTTTTGTGGAACAACGCTACCTATATATTTCTTCACCAATTCTGGATGCTCTCTAATAGCTTCTGAAATAGAGCAAAATATAATTCCTTTTTCCGCTAAAGTCTTTTTAAAGGTGGTGGCTACAGAAACAGAGTCCATCACAATATCTACAGCAACTCCTGCCAATTTCTTTTGTTCATCCAAAGAAATTCCCAGCCTCTTAAAGGTATCCAATAACTCAGGATCTACTTCATCTAAGCTGTCGTATTTTGGTTTTGAGTTGGGAGCAGAATAATAAGAAATGGCCTGAAAATCAGGCTTTTCATATTTTACATTGGGCCATTCTGGCTCAATCATTTCCTTCCAGATTTTATATGACTCTAATCTCCATAAAGTCATCCATTCCGGTTCTTCTTTCTTTTTGGAAATAGCAATCACTACCTCCTCGCTCAATCCGACTGGAAACGTGTCCGACTCAATATCCGTATAGAAGCCATACTCGTACTCTTTGGTTTCCAATTCTTTCTTTAGTTCTTCTTCTGTGTATGCCATTTCATATAAGTTAAAGAGTTAAAAAGGGAAGCAGTTTCATCTCAACCAATTCTCTTTTTAACGCATTTTGCAATTTAACAAATGCTCATTGTTACAATATCACTTTTTATCTCCTGTTGCATTATAGCGAGAAACTTTCGCCACAGCCACAAGTCCTTTGCGCGTTGGGATTATTAAAGACAAACCCCTTGCCGTTAAGTCCACCAGAATATTCCAGTACGGTGCCCACGAGATACAAAAAGCTTTTTTTGTCTACTACTATCCGCACAGAGTTGTCTTCAAACATTTTATCAGTCTCCTTAATTGTTTTGTCAAAATTAAGCTCGTAAGATAAGCCGCTGCATCCGCCACTTTTAACACCTACCCTCACATAGTCGGTGCCTGCATCAAAGCCTCCTTCGCTCATAAGGGCCATTACCCTTTCTTTTGCTGTTTCAGATACTTTAATCATCGTTAATTGGATTTAATCTAAATTAGAGTACAAAGATACTACATAAGAAGTGTTTTACCATATTTTACAACATTAATCTAGCCAATAGGACTATCAGACTTCTCTATGGGGAAAATAAGGGTAGGGGACACAGTTTGGAAGTGCGTGCAAACATTGCATAAGCCCTCATTTTAAAGTTTGCAATAGAAGAAGGAAAATACGATTATTGTTATATAAGTATAATGAGGAGCTATGAATTTGGTTAAAAATCGTGGGGTTAAGTAGAGTAGCGGCTTCTATATGTGGTAGGAAAGTAGTATGTTGCACTCTTTAAGGTAGTGCTGTGTTCCAGGTGTTGCCAGATTATAATTATAAAAATACTAATTACGTGAAAGGCCTGTAAATGTAGAATGAAAGGAGGTAGATGAAAAATTATTTTCTTTTATCTTCATGTCATTTCAAATATTTACTTTAAATTCAACTGCATTTTAAAAAACCGAAAAAATCTTTTAAAGTTATGTCCAAGAAAAAGACCACATTTAATAATAAATCTCGAAGGGATTTTATCAAGGGTGCCGGGTTGGCTACAGCCGGATTTATGATTGTTCCAAGACATGTTTTGGGCGGCCCAGGCTTTGTTGCCCCCAGTGATAAATTAAACATTGCCGGCATTGGTGCTGGTGGGAAAGGAAAGAGCGATCTTACTTCCTTTGCTGAAAGTCCAAATGTAAATATTGTAGGTCTATGTGATGTTGATGATAGACAATCTATAGAGGCTAGAAAATTGTTCCCAAAAGCTAATTACTACGCAGATTTTAGGGAAATGCTAGAAAAAGAGAAGAATAATATTGATGCTGTATCCGTATCTACCCCAGATCATAATCACGCGGTACAGGCTTATATGGCCATGCAAATGGGGAAGCACGTATATGTTCAGAAGCCCCTTACCCATGATATCTGGGAGGCGAGAATGCTTACTGAAGCGGCTAAAAAATACAAGGTAGTGACGCAAATGGGGAATCAAGGCGGTTCTGGCGATGGCGTGCGCAAGATGAAGGAAATCTATGATACGGGTATCATTGGTGAAGTGCATACTGTTGAATGTTGGACAAATAGAGCGATTTGGCCACAGGCATTACAAACACCTACAAAAAAGGATAAAATACCAAAAGGACTTAATTGGGATCTTTGGTTAGGAACGGCAGAAATGCGTGATTATAACGATGCTTATCTTCCATTTGATTGGAGAGGCTGGTCAGATTTTGGAACAGGAGCCCTAGGAGATATGGCTTGCCATATTATGGACCCAGTTTATAGGATTCTTCCTATTCTGTATCCAAACCAAGTAGAGTGCAGCGTATCTGATTCCTTTAAAGGGAAGTTTGAAACTGCAGATTACCCAAAAAGTTTTCCTAACTCCAGTAAAATTCACCTTAGCTATCCAAGAACCGATGGGAAAGGCAATGTAAAAGTTACTTGGATGGATGGCGGATTGCTTCCAGAGCGTCCAGAGGAAATGGGAGATGACGAGCCAATGGGGAACTGGGATGGTGGTGTACTGTTCATTGGTACCAAAGGAAAGTTGATGGCAGATTGTTACGGAGCTAATCCAAGACTTCTTCCATTAACGTTGAACGAACAATTTGAAGTAGAAGAAACTATTGCAAGAGTTCCTGAAGGGCACTATTTGCAATGGGTTAATGCTTGTATGGCTGGTTACGGAAATGCGGAAACAAGTTCCTCATTTGATTATGCAGGTCCATTTACAGAAAGTATCCTTATTGGAAACTTGGCACTTAAAGCCTATTTTGAGGAAGATCCAAAAGCAGAAGGCAAGGGCTTCTGGAGTGGTGGCTCTAAGTATTATGGTAGAAAGCGTTTGTTATGGGATGCAGAGAATATGAAAGTGTCCAATTTTGAGGCCGCTAACAAATACGTAAAACGGAATTATAGAGATGGGTACTCCTTAGGTTAGGAATAACATCTTGGTCCAAATACAAAAACGCCAGTCTTTACAAAAAAGGCTGGCGTTTTTATTTACACACATATTATAAACACCACTTATATACACCACTTTTGAGCTTGATTCGTGGTTTTCTTGATGACTGATTAATCTTAATTATAGTCAAAATTGAAAATTAGTGCACTTCTATCAATATTTAACACAAAAGGTTTAATAAATAAATTTACTCCTTACTTTTGCAGTATGTTAGAAGATAAGAACCAAGAAAGAACAAGCCTAGAAAAGTTGGGGGAATTTGGACTGATCCAACACCTCACAAAAAGTTTTAAACTTAACCACAAATCTACCCTAAAAGGAATTGGAGATGATGCTGCCGTGCTCGACTTTGGTGGAAAGAAAGCCATAGTGTCTACGGATATGTTGGTAGAGGGTGTGCATTTCGATTTAAGTTATATGCCATTAAAGCATTTAGGGTATAAATCGGTGATGGTAAATTTATCGGATATTTATGCTATGAATGCCATAGCTACCCAAATTACGGTCTCTATTGCCGTTTCCAATAGATTTCCATTAGAAGCTCTAGAAGAATTTTATGCGGGTGTTGCCTTGGCAGCAGAACTTTATAAAGTGGATCTGATAGGGGGTGACACTACATCTTCTACTAAAGGGATGATTATTAGTGTTACTGCCATTGGAGAAGCCAATGAGGCTGATATTACCTACAGAAATGGAGCAAAACCAAACGACCTTTTGGTGGTTTCGGGAGATTTGGGTGGTGCATATTGCGGCTTGCAAGTTTTAGAGCGGGAAAAGGAAGTTTTTAAGGTGAATCCCAATAACCAACCAGACCTATCTCCGTATACATATATAATAGAGCGACAGTTAAAACCCGAATCGCGAAAAGATATCAAGGGTCTATTGCAGGGATTGGAAATAAAACCCACGGCAATGATAGATATTAGTGACGGACTTTCCTCAGAGATTCTGCATCTATGCAAGGCAAGTGAAGTAGGTTGTAATCTGTTCGAAGAAAAAATTCCGCTAGACCCAACTGTAATTTCAGCATGTGAAGAGTTCAGTATAGACAGTACTTTAGTGGCTTTAAGTGGGGGAGAGGACTACGAACTGTTATTTACCATAGATCAAAAAGATTTTCCTAAAATAAAGGGTAATCCACATTTTTCAATTATTGGCCACATGACCGATAAAAATGAAGGAGCTAATTTAGTTTCTCGTAGTGACACAAAAATTCCGATTACTGCCCAAGGGTGGAATTCGTTTTCTTAAACAAAAAAAAATTCCCGAAAATTGATTGTAACCTATCTTAACTGTCGTGGGGTAAATAACAGGTTCAAATAAAAATTACACAATCAATCTTCAGGAACTATCTTATATATCAACCCGTAACGATTGCTAAAACAGCCCTGATCCATCGGGTTTAGGCAACCTGCTGGTTGGAGCTGTGTCTTTTTTGATAAATATGCTCTAAAGTATTGTTGATGTCTTGCAATTCTGGGGTTAATTCGGATAGGTTGCCACTGGCATCCGTAGTTACCTGTTTGTAGCAGTGAACGCATTTATATTCTTTAATATGTAATGTAATCTCTTTGGTAACACCATAATGATGTCCAAAGATACTGCAGAAAACTGCGCTAAATCTGTTGCTGTAGTGGTTGATTGTTTTTATCATAATTTAAGATTTTAGGTTGTAATGTTAAAGTGTGATAGCCTTAATAGCTAAAAATTTAATGTTTTGGTTGTTGGTATTGGTGTAATTTTAAATTCGTAACATTCTATGAACGTAAACATTTGCAATTTATTGGAATTCATATGTGTTTTATGTGATTATTTCGGTCAAATTGTTTCTTTTTCGATGAATGGTGGTTTTTAGACAGTTAATTTGGGTTTTATGCTAAGTGGTTTTTACCCTATCTTTCGTCGAAATTTTTCAGTATGCTTAGGACTAAAGAAACTCTGATAACCACATTTGCGATGTTCTCCTTATTTTTTGGAGCTGGTAACCTAATTCTACCTCCATTATTGGGTTTTAAGTCTGGCGAAATGTGGTGGTTGGTTACTTTAGGTTTTGCTACCTCTGCAGTTTTGGTACCTGTATTTGGTATATTGGCCCATGCTAAATTGCAAGGGACTATTTTTGATTTTGGAAAAAAGGTTTCTTCAACCTTTAGTCTAATATATTCCCTTTCTATATATGCGATTTCTATTAGCCTTCCTTCACCTCGTACCGCTTCAGTAACCCATGAAATTGCCGTTCAGCCATTTTTTAATATCTCGTCCCTCACCACAAGTGTTATATATTTTTCCTTAGTATTTGTTTTTGTAATTAATAGGTCCAGATTATTAGATGTGCTTGGCAAAATTCTCACGCCCACTATTATTGTAATACTGTTGGCTATAATAGGAATTACCATTTTTGATGTAGATGTAAGTTTTGGGGAAGCAACTATTAAAAATCCATTCAGCATTGGTATATTGGAAGGTTATCAGACCTTTGATGCTATTGGTGCTGTAGTTGTTGGAGGTGTAATTATAGTTTCTATCAATTTAAAGACTAAAGCCTCTTATGAAGCCAAAAAAGGACTGATCCGTAAATCGGGCTGGTTGGCTGGGCTGGCACTATTCCTTATTTATGCTGGATTAATTATCACAGGATCATTAAATCAAAATAATTTTTCTCCAGATATCAGTAGAACAGAGCTGTTAACAGGAATCAGTAGGCTTACAATGGGAAATACAGCCAACATTTTTATAAGTATCCTCGTAAGTCTTGCATGTTTTACCACTGCGGTGGGAATTGTAACTGGTACTGCCGATTTTATTAAGGAACGCTATTCTAACTATAGGAATGCCTATCTATATACAGCGATACTTGGTTGCGTTCTTGGGGTTTTAATTGGACAATTTAATGTTGCGTATATCATTACGGTGGCCTTGCCTGCCCTTATGTTTATCTATCCGTTAACTATAGTGCTTATACTTTTAAATGTTGTCCCAGATCGCTTGGCATCGCCTATAGTCTTTAAAGTAGTAGTTTTAATAACAATCTTGTTTAGTATTCCTGATTTCTTGGGGAGCTTGGAGTTTTTGACCATTGATAAAGGTATTTTTGGATGGATACCTTTAAGCGGGCACCAATTAGGATGGGTGCTACCTGCTGTTGTGGCATTTGTGATAGCTAACGCTATACGAAATTCTGCTTTGGTAAAGGATCCTTCTTAAAAAGTGCCGAAATAATATTACAAATAAAAAGAGCCGGATATTGCCAGCTCTTTTTCAATAGTTATAAAATAAATAGGTTGATTATTATGCCTTGGCATTCATCAACTCCTCAATTTCCTCAATTTCAATAGGGATATTGGCCATTAAGTTGAATGGTGCCCCATTTTCTTGGATAACAACATCATCCTCTAACCTAATTCCCATTTTCTCCTCTGGGATATATATTCCGGGCTCTACGGTAAATACCATATTCGCTTTCATGGGTGTTTTTAAAGCACCGTAATCGTGGGTATTTAATCCAATGTGATGACTTGTGCCATGCATAAAGTACTTTTTGTAGGCTGGCCAATCCTTATCTTCGTTTTGTACATCGGCCTTATCTAACAATCCTAATCCTAAGAGTTCGGAGGTCATTAATTTACCTACTTCCTTATGGAATTCCGCCCACATGGTTCCGGGGACTAGCATGGCTGTAGCCTCGTTTTTAACGCTAAGTACTGCTTCGTAAACTTCTTTTTGTCTTTTTGTGAATTTTCCATTAACAGGGATGGTACGGGTTAAGTCGCTAGAATAATTGGCATATTCTGCAGCTACGTCCATTAACAGCATATCGCCATCATTGCATTGTCTGTTGTTTTCTATATAATGTAATACGTTAGCATTGTTTCCAGAAGCAATAATAGGGGTGTAGGCAAACCCTTTAGAACGGTTTCGGATAAACTCGTGTAACAGTTCCGCCTCAATTTCATATTCCCAAACACCCGGCTTAACAAAGGGTAATAAACGTCTAAAACCCTTTTCGGTGATATTACAAGCCGTTTGCATAATTGCGATTTCTTCTGGCTCTTTAATCCCACGTATTTCTTGAAGGATAGGACTGCTCTTTGCCCAATTATGTGCCGGGTAGTCCTGCTTGCACTGCGCAATAAATCTGTCCTCCCTAGTTTGGGTTTCCACCGCTTGTCTGTAGTGCTCGTTGGTGTTAAAGTAAACCGTCTCTGCTTCGGTCATAAGATCAAAAAATATCTTATCAAAATCCGTAAGCCAATAAATTGTTTCAATCCCTGAAACCTCAGTAGCTTTTTCTTTGGTGAGCTTTGCTCCCTCCCAAACCGCAATATGAGCATTGGTTTCCCTTACAAATAACACTTCCCTGTGTTTTTTGTCATGGGCATCTGGGAAAAGTAATAGTATGGTTTCTTCCTGATCTGCACCACTTAAGTAAAAAAGATCCCTATCCTGCTCAAAGGGAAGAGTGCTATCTGCACCTATTGGGTAAATATCATTGGAATTGAATACCGCAATGCTTTTTGGCTTCATTTGTGCCATAAATTTCTTGCGATTTTTTACAAATAATTGCTGTGGTATTTGCTCGTACTTCATCAGTTATGTTTTTTTTGGGCATAGCATCTTGCCATTGATATCTTCAGTGGTGAAACGGTGTAGTCAATATTCCCACCAATATAGCAGCGACCTCATTTATGCGCCAGTTTTTAATTATATCTGCAAATTTAAGAAATAGGTTATGCTTAATGCCATTAAGGCGCAAATCATTTTAAAAGGGACCGCTTACATTCCCGAAATTTTCAAAATAGTCTATCTTCGCTGATTAATCGGAAAGCTCTAAATAGCATTTAAAAGCAGATTGCTTCATTATAAATTTAATTATTCACATGACTAAAAGTTTCGTATTTTTCTTTTTCTCAATTGTAGTTGTGGGGTGGTCCCAAGAAAAAAAATCGGCCGTTACAACTGACGATTATTTTAAAATTTTACGTGAGACAATTACGGGTGAAAAAGCCTATGAAACTACAGCTTTTGTATCCCAATACTGGAGGGTAGTTGGGAATGAGGGCTTTAATAAAAGTATTTTTAAAGTAGCTTCAGAATTGGAGGCCGCTGGCTATGTGCAGGAGACAAATGCAACTATTTTGGACCGATTCACCTATAGAATAGAGAAGAGGTCGTTGCAGCATCCTACTTGGGAGCCTGTAAGTGCCGAGGTTAGTCTTGTTGGGAGCGCCTCACCGTTGCTTAAACAGGCCACCAATCGCAATATGGTTTATTTAAATTCTGCTTCTACTCCAAGTAATGGAGTTGTAGGGGAGGTGGTCTATATAAAGGACTTAGGGGCATTAAAAAATTCCCCGGTAAGAGGCAAGATTATTTATACCGATGCCAATCGTGTTTCAGAAATCTATAAGGAGGGAGTGCTTAATAATGGTGCCTTGGGGATGTTTAGTTATAATAATCCTGGCTACTTGAAACCAGAAATAAATACGACCTCTATTCAGTTTCGTAGCCTACCCTATCATCCAAATAATAAATGGGCCATAGCGCTATCTTATGAAGCTAAGGAAACATTAAAATCGGCTATGGATAAGGGAACCGTAAGAGCTAAGGTGAATGTGGCTACTAAATTATATCCTTCAGAAGAGCTAACCTTGGTGGCTGATGTTAGGGGATCTGAAACTCCAGGAGAACGACTTGTTTTTAGCGCGCATGTTCAGGAGCCAGGTGCAAATGATAATGCTTCTGGCGTAGGGGCGCAATTAGAAATGGCTATTACAACGGCTAAACTTATAGCCTCCGATGCTATTGATGCCTATAGGAGTATCAGTTTTCTTTGGGGAGATGAAATTATATCAACCAATCGGTATATTGTTGAGGATGAGGAAAGGGCCAAAAGTATTAAATGGGGCATTAGTTTAGACATGGTTGGGGAAAATACCAGTATAACAGGCGGGACCTTTCTTATTGAAAAAATGCCTGATCCTAGTGCTATTTGGACAAGAGGGGAAGACCAGCATTCTGAGTGGGGTGGAAGAGTGCTAAGACTAGAGGATATGAAACCACATTACTTGAACGACTTTATGATACATAATTTTAAAAATCAGGGTGAGTTTGCTAATTGGGTGGTAAAAACCAATCCGTATGAAGGGGGCAGTGACCATATGCCCTTTTTAAAAGCGGATATTCCGGGATTATTGCTTTGGCACTTTACCGACCAATTTTATCATACAGATAATGATACTATGGATAAGGTGTCGCAAGAAACCTTGAGAAATGTGAGTACCGCAGCCTTAGCTAGTGCCCTAACCCTGGTAAATGGAGATAGCTATACGGCTACAGCAATAATTGACCTAATGAAAGATGCTGCTACCAATCGCTTGGCGGCAGAATTTTTATTGAGTGAAAGAGCTGTAAAAAAAGGGGCGTCTTCAGAAGAGGAACAACAGATTATTAAGGCATGGACAGATTGGTACATAAAAACTATTGATTCTACTAGGGATATGGCTAATCCGGGAAATACCGCTATTGTGGAAAAGGCCATTTTAAGTGCGCGGTCTATTATTGAAATGCAGTCTGACAGCTTTATCTCCGAATTAAAAAGAAAGTAGGAGGAAAAATATTATAGAACAAAGAGTGCGGTTCTCACTAAGGACGGTACAATGTAATTTGGTTTTTATTAGGTTTAAGGGAATGTAAATTATCTTAATTATGCTATAGTTTTTAGGTGAAACGACACTTTTAATCGTAAAAATTTCTGCACCTAAATAGCTGTAATAACAGTAAGTTCTTTAAATTGGTTCTAAATATGGGACATAAACTAAACAAAGTTTGTGAATAACTGCATTCTAGATTAGATTTGTATTCAAAACAACTAACATAATGAGTGGATTTTTTAACTCTTCAATTGGCAGAAAGTATGCCATGGCACTTTCGGCCTTTTTCTTGATGATTTTTATCGTTCAACATTTTGCCATTAACATTCTATCCGTGTTTAGCCCGGATGCATTTAACGAGATCTCCCATTTCATGGGTACCAATCCTTTGGTGCAATTTGGGTTACAGCCTATTTTGCTCTTTGGGGTTATTTTTCACTTTGTTATGGGCTTTATCCTAGAAATTAGGAATAGAAATGCAAGAGTGGTAAAGTATGCCCAGTACAATGGTGATGCCAATTCTACTTGGATGAGCAGAAACATGATCTGGAGCGGTGGATTTATCCTAGTATTCCTTGTAATACACTTTATAGATTTCTGGTTTCCGGAAATCAACACTAAGTTTATCCAAGGAGATATGTCGGGATTACTTGCAGATGGGGAAGGATATCGTTATTACGAAGAACTTACCCACAAATTTGCTCCTATTTGGAGAGTGGCGCTTTACTGTGTAGGGTTTATTTTTCTTGCCCTTCACCTATTGCACGGATTTAGTTCGGCATTTCAGTCTGTAGGTGCCAATAATAAATACACAAGAGGATTAAAAGGGTTTGGAAAAGCATATGCGATAATCATTCCGTTAGGATTTATCTTTATTGCTCTTTTTCACCATTTCAACCAATAATATAATACTACATAGCTATGTCTATATTGGATTCTAAAGTACCAAAAGGGCCATTAAAGGATAAATGGACCAACTATAAGGATAAGATTAACCTAGTTAATCCTGCTAACAAACGCTCTATAGATATTATTGTGGTAGGTACCGGACTTGCTGGAGGTTCTGCTGCGGCAACTTTGGCGGAGCTAGGTTACAATGTAAAGGCATTTTGCTACCAAGATTCTCCACGAAGAGCACATTCTATTGCGGCTCAGGGAGGTATCAATGCGGCAAAAAATTATCAGGGTGATGGGGATTCTACCTACCGCTTATTCTACGATACTATAAAAGGGGGAGATTATAGATCTCGTGAGGCTAACGTATACCGTTTGGCAGAAGTATCTGGCAACATCATAGATCAATGTGTTGCTCAAGGTGTGCCTTTTGCACGGGACTATGGTGGTCTGTTAGATAACCGCTCTTTTGGTGGGGTACTTGTTTCCCGTACGTTTTACGCTAAAGGACAAACAGGACAACAATTATTACTAGGTGCCTATTCTGCTATGAACAGGCAGATTGCACGTGGAAAAATAGAAATGTTCAACCGACATGAAATGTTGGATGTAGTTAAGATAAATGGTAAGGCAAGGGGAATTATTGCCCGTAACTTAGTTACTGGGGAAATTGAGCGCCACTCTGCACATGCGGTTGTAATTGCAACCGGAGGATACGGGAATGTTTATTTCCTTTCTACCAATGCTATGGGATCAAATGCAACTGCAGCTTGGAAAGTACATAAAAAAGGAGCTTTTTTTGCAAATCCTTGCTATACTCAAATTCACCCTACCTGTATTCCGCGATCAGGGGATTATCAATCCAAATTAACGCTGATGTCAGAGTCCCTACGTAACGACGGTAGGATCTGGGTGCCGAAGAAAATGGAAGATGTAATGGCCATTAGGGAGGGAAAGAAAAAACCAACCGACCTAAGTGAGGAGGAAAGAGATTATTACTTGGAACGGAGATATCCTGCTTTTGGAAACTTGGTGCCGCGTGATGTGGCTTCTAGGGCTGCCAAAGAAAGATGTGATGCGGGTTACGGAGTAAACGCAACTGGAGAAGCGGTTTATCTAGATTTTAAATCGGCAATAGAGCGTTACGGGAATGAGCAGGCAAAACTTCATGGGATAACCAATGCCAGTAAAGAAAAAATTACGGAGTTAGGAGAGGAAATTATAAGAGCCAAATACGGTAACCTTTTCCAGATGTATGAAAAAATTGTGGACGAAAATCCATATAAGACTCCAATGATGATCTATCCAGCTACGCACTATACCATGGGCGGTATTTGGGTAGATTACAACCTAATGACCACTGTAGAAGGATTGTACTGTATTGGGGAGGCCAACTTCTCTGATCACGGTGCCAACCGTTTAGGAGCTTCTGCACTAATGCAGGGCTTGGCAGACGGTTACTTTATATTGCCATATACTATTGGGGATTACCTGTCGCACGAAATTAGGACAGGAAAAATACCTACCAATACCCCAGAATTTGACGAAGCGGAAAAAGCGGTCACTGACCAAATTAACGCATTCATCAATAATAAGGGAACCCATTCCGTGGACTATTTCCACAAGAAATTAGGAAAGGTAATGTGGGATAAGTGTGGAATGTCTAGAAACGCAACGGATTTAAAAGAAGCGATCCAGGAAATTAAAGCTATCCGTGAAGAATTCTACAAGGAGGTTAAAGTACCCGGAAAGGCTAATGAAATGAACCCAGAGCTAGAGAAAGCAGGTCGTGTGGCCGATTTCCTGGAATTAGGAGAGTTGTTTGCTAAAGATGCCCTGATGCGAGAGGAATCTTGTGGAGGACACTTTAGGGAAGAATCCGTAGAGCTGGATGGAGAACAAGAAGGAGAAGCCAAGCGTAATGATGCAGAATTTGCATTTGTTGCTGCATGGGAATACAAAGGAGAGCCTTCAGATGCCGTTCTGCATAAGGAACAATTGGAGTTTAACGATATAGAATTGAAGCAAAGGAGTTATAAATAAGTAGTATTGACCTAATAATCGGGATTAAAATCTCAATATGCAATATTCAATACTCAATACTTAAAATATGAAGCTTACATTAAAAATTTGGAGACAGAACGGATCTCAAGACAAGGGTAAAATGGTAGATTACCAAGTGTCGGATATATCGGAAAGCATGTCTTTCTTGGAGATGATGGATGTTTTAAATGAGCAGATCATCAATGAAGGAGGAGAGCCAGTTGCCTTTGATCACGACTGTAGAGAGGGTATCTGTGGGATGTGTTCTATGCATATTAATGGAGAACCCCATGGTCCGGATAAAGGGATCACTACCTGCCAATTGCACATGCGTTCGTTTAAAGATGGCGATACTATTACCATTGAGCCATTTAGAGCGAAAGCATTTCCTGTAATTAAGGATTTGATGGTAGACCGTAGCTCGTTTGAAAGAATTCAACAAGCAGGTGGGTATATATCAGTAAATACTTCTGGAAATACTCAAGATGCGAACTCCATTCCAATTGATAAGCATGCTGCAGATATGGCTATGGATTCCGCTACTTGTATAGGTTGTGGTGCCTGTGTTGCTAGCTGTAAAAATGCTTCAGCTATGTTATTCGTTGGGGCAAAGGTTTCGCAATATGCGTTATTGCCACAAGGGCAGGTGGAAGCTGTAGATCGTGTTAAGAATATGGTGGCGCAAATGGACTTGGAAGGATTTGGAAACTGCACCAATACAGGAGCCTGTGAAGTAGAATGTCCTAAAGGAATCTCTTTGGAAAATATAGCGCGCTTAAATAGAGAGTATTTTAAAGCCAATGTAAAGGGTTAAAAACCTCTTCCTAATTAAGATAGCACAAAATCCTAAGCTCCATTTAATGGTGCTTAGGATTTTTTTTTCCTAAAATCCAATTATTTTATAAAAGCTTTTATCCTTTGTATCTGTTTGTTTTTTAAAAGTCCGCCATAGGCCACATCTGCCGCAAACAAATCAGGATGTGCATTGCCCTCTATAATTATTGGCCCAGTGGGCGTAATAGCTACGTCCCATCCGATAAGACGATTGGGAATTACGGCAGTCGCTTTTTTAACCAATTCGCATGCTTCTTTATAGTAAGGCATTTTAAAACCTAGAAACTCAAAATTAGTATCTGGATGCTTCGTAAGTACTTCTCCCCCAAATTCTAAATTTCGGTATCCTTCTTTTTTTAAGGTCTCTGTTTTGTCGTCTATACCTATAAACAATCCGCCAGATGAGGTGTTGTCTACCACGGCACCTGCCGTACCTAACCGAAAGATAGATGAAATTATATTTACTTCCCCATTATGGATGTAGGTCAATATTCTAAGGGAGTTTATGGAGGTACCATGAATGGCATTTAATTTTGGATGTTGTGTTATTACCTCATTGTACAGATAATTTCCATTTATTAAGTTTTGATATTCGGATTCCAACTTTGCTTCAATATTATCGTGCCTCAACTTAAATATTCCTTTTCCCCCATATTGGGATAGGGGCCTAAAGAAGAGCGTTTCTAATTGGGTAGACTCAAATATTGCTTCATAAAATGCAATCAGCTCTGTCTTATTATTTATTTTGCGCATTTCACTCCCCGAGAAAAAATGATTTCCAAGATTGTGGCCTATAAGCTTTGGGGTGGGGATATTACTTCTTTCGCAGTAAAGAGAAAAATTAAGTTTGTTGCACAATATGGAGGTAAACTCTAATTGGTGTAATTTTTTGCCTTCTCTAATTTCAGCGGCTTCCTTGGTGCCTAGATAATCTTTATAATTTTTGATCTCCCTTTTATAAAGATGCTTAAAATAATACATAGGCACCTCTTTTTTCGTTACCCAAAGTACCAGTACTTCTTTACAGATTTTGAGGTAGTTTTTTTTATTAGGATTCTTTAGAAATACTTTTATCCGCTCTGGGTTATCGAAATGCATATAGATAGTATTTAATTTTATGTGTTAGCCCTGGTATTATTAGTTCATAGAAGAACTATAAAGGTGCAGAAAGCCATTCCTATATTACTATGAAGCGAATCTAGATTCGGTTTAACGCAACTTTCAGGACTAGCAGGGATAATCTATTTCAAACTTATAAACTGTGACATTAATTTTATGTTGGAATTGTTATTCTTTACTTGAATATGAATCTCCTAACTTCCTTTTCTCAACAATAATTGCCGGTGATCCACTCGCGACGGAAAGACTCTTTACATTTTTAACTACCAATGAGCCGGCGCCTATAATACTATGTTTGCCAATCGTAATATTTTCTATTAGTTTTGCGCCTAATGAGATTGTTGAAAACTCCCCTAGTTTAAGATTGCCACCTGTACAGACACCAGATGCAATGCTCGAGAAATCTTTTAGGTTGCTGTCGTGTCCGATGGACGAATTAGCATTTATATTACAAAATTTTCCAATGCTGGAGTTAGCGTTTATAATCACACCTGGCATAATAAGGCTACCCATTCCAATCTTAACGTTCCTTCCTATTATAGCACTACTATGTATAATGGTGATAAAGTGAAAATTGGGATCAATTGAGTTGAGCTTCTCAGCCATTTTCATTCGTAACCAATTGTTCTCGATGGCTAAAATGCCCCCATCTAGGTTATAATCCTTTATTAAATTAGGAAGGTCTACTTCGGTTCCTAAAATTGTATATCCATTAAACTCTGTTCCCTTCTCCTTAGACCCATCTATAAACCCTACTATCTTATATTCGTCATTTTTATCTAAAGAGTCCAAAATAATGCCCCCGTCCTTGGTGGCTCCTACAATAACTATGTTCTTCATTCTAAGAAAATATATAAATGGATTCTAACGTTGTACCCAAGGTAGTTAAATCCCTATATTATACATGATGTGGTCGATACTTTATTTATTCTATTCGATGTATTGCCAAATGAAAAGGATCATTAGGTTATAATAATAGGCATTATAAAAATAGAAGCTAAATACAATGCGGTGTATACTTGGATGGATTTTTTACTAGTTTATGTTCTATATCATTAAATAAAAGATGACTCCTTATTTTCCATGAACTAGTGTAATGGATAAAATCTAAAATAACCTACCTTTAGGTATGTCTAAAGAATATTCAGAAGGTAGAATAATCGTCCCTCGCTTTAATGAGGAGTCCGGTTTTTATACTACACCGGAACGCTCTAAGATTATGAGCAAAATTCGTGGCAAGAATACCAAGCCGGAACTTATCTTTAGAAAGGCACTATGGAAGGCTGGCTACCGATATCGGGTAAACTATAAAAAATTGATAGGTAAGCCAGATATTCTTTTAAAAAAGTATAAAACGGTACTATTTATAGATGGTGAATATTGGCATGGATACAATTGGGAAGAAAAAAAGGATAGCCTAAAGACTAATAGGGAGTTTTGGATTCCGAAAATAGAGCGTAATATCCAGAGAGACGAAGAGGTTAATGAAGAATTGAAGCGGATGGGGTATACCGTATTCCGTTTTTGGGAAAGTGAGGTAAATAAGGAATTAGAAGATTGTCTATTTAAAGTTGCCGCTCACCTTAAATCCTTACATTCCTAATTTAATTATTCAAAGTTAATACGATGCCTCAAAATAATAATAAAGCCTTCTCTAAGCTCCCTAACGTAAAGACGACCATTTTTACTACAATGGGGCAATTGGCCTTAAAACACAAGGCCCTAAATCTGTCCCAGGGTTTTCCTAATTTTAAGCCAGATAGAAGTCTCATCGAGTTGGTAACAAAAGCCATGGAAGAAGGATATAACCAATATGCACCTATGCCCGGATTATTGGAACTTCGGGAAAGAATAGCCTACAAGATGGAAGATTTATATGGGAGAAGGTACAATCCAGAGAAGGAAGTAACCGTTACAGTAGGTGCTACCCAGGCTATTTTTACGATCATTACAGCGTTTATCAGGGGTGGGGATGAGGTAATTGTAATAAAGCCTGCTTATGATTGTTACGAGCCCGCAATAGAAGTAAATGGAGGGGTTGTGGTGCCAATTCAATTATGTAATTCGGATTTTAAGATCAACTGGGAGGAATTCCGGTCAAAGATAACCTCCAAGACCAAGATGGTGATCATTAATACACCTCACAATCCCAGTGGAACAATTTTCTCGGAAGCCGATATGTTACAATTACAAAAAAGCCTAGAGGGCACTAATATTATCCTAATTAGCGATGAGGTGTATGAACATATTGTATTTGATGGGCAGCTTCATCATAGTGCCGCCAAGTACAGTGATCTTAGTCAACGTAGTTTTGTTTGTGGGTCCTTCGGAAAAACCTTTCATATAACGGGGTGGAAAGTAGGGTATTGCCTTGGTCCGGAAGCATTGATGCACGAATTTCGAAAAGTCCACCAATTTAATGTATTTTGTGTAGATCATGCGGTTCAAAAGGCATTGGCAACCTACTTAAAAGATCCTTGCAATTACTTGGAATTAGGCGCATTTTATGAGGCCAAACGAGATTTCTTCTTATCTGAGCTAGCCAATTCCCGATTTAAAATAAAACCATGTCAGGGCACTTATTTTCAATTGTTAGACTATAGTACCATTACTACGGAACCGGATGAGGTATTTGCGGAAAGACTGGTAAGAGAGTACAAAATCGCCAGTATTCCTATATCTAGCTTTAACACCAATAAATTAGATAATAATCTTTTGCGATTTTGCTTTGCCAAGACCGATGCGACTTTAGAAAAAGCAGTGGCAATTTTGTGCACGTTATAACGGGGCAACAATTGTGTACCCATTCTGTAGGTCATTTCAGAAACGAAAATAACTGGCAAGTTACGGTACATGGCATAAAGGGAGATTAGGATCTTATTCGTCGCATTTGAGACCTTCCTGGTCTGCGGTTCATATCCATTCTTTGTCCAGCAAATCGCCCAAATTTATAGCTGAAAGTTAGCATAAAATATTGTTCTAATATTTTGCTTTCAGAATCTTGAATAAAGGCTTCGGATACGGTTCTTACGTATCCGTTGTTTTTACCTAAAATATCATAGCCTACCAAAGTAAGTGTCCCGTTACCGTCTAAGAGTTGCATTCCTAGACCAGCGTTCCAAAATACAGCATCCCCGTCAAAGGCATCACCTACCCTGCTGTTATAGCGATAGGAAACCTTATTGGTAAAGAAAGCGTCTTTAAAGAAATAAACGGTACTGTTTAATTGAAGGTTTTGTACAAAGTAGGCGTTGTTGTCATAAATATCGGTATCGTAAATGGTCTTGTTTAATTCATAGCTGTAAGAGGCATTAAAATCCAATTTCTTATCATAGGCATACCGGAAAGATAACGATGGTCTTAGTACGGACGATTGAGCGGTAAATTTTACATTGTTTTGCAATGAGAGATTGTTTCTAAAACTTCCATGTAGCCTAAGGTTGATGTTTATATTGCTATTCTGGCTAAAATAGGTTTTGGTGATGGCCGTATTACCGTTAAAAGAATAATCACCTTGGATATTGGTATAGGTGGTGTTTTTTATAAGGTCTTCATCCGTAATTGTACTATTGATTATTTTATCCTTTACAAAACTTGCTCCCGCATCTCCTGTGATATTAATATTATTGAAGGCTAAATTATTTTGATATTGAAACCGGAAATTGTGGTTTATCGCTGGTTTTAAAAAGGGGTTCCCAGTACGAATGTGTAATTGGTTGTTTACATCTGGGACAGGTTGTAGTTGGCCTATGGACGGTAAATCTACATTCTGATCGTAGTTTAGGTTGATGTTCTTGTAGCCCTTGTCATCCCTATACCTAATCCTACCCGAATAAGTCATAAAATTAAAGTCGGTCTTAAAATTACGCTCTTCAATAATTTTATCTACATATTTTCTATAGGTATTTGTATAATTACCCAATGCTTCAAAACGAAATCCTTTATAATTATACCTAAGTCCTATAGCAGGGCTTACAGAGGTGGTTATATAATTGTTTTGGGTACTTAACTGTTGGTTAAATTCCTCATACGAATCTTCATCGGTATTAAAATCGTACACAAACCTTTCATTACTACTGTTCCCTATTCGAACAGAATATCTCGGAATAACCCTAAAACCAGTAAACAATTCTTTATTCCAGTTAGCGTTCAATCCAATATTAGTACTAAAGTTATCTGTTTCACTTATTTGATCTTGAATATTGGTGGTGTTTTTCTGGTGTAGTATATTTTCGGAATACTTTTTTCCGCTGGACTGGTTTTTGTTGATATTGGTACTAATACCAATATGGAAAAAGTCGCGATTATTTCCTATCCTGGGAGTCACACTAAAGTTATTGCTAATACTGTATTGATCGGAAATAGCTTGATTTGCTGAAGTATAATCGCTCACCAAATCGCCATTACTTTCCTTAGATTGTGTGGTCTCTTGGTTAAAAGATTCTGAATTGGACATGATAAAATCAGTTTTATTGGCAATTTGTACTCTCTTGCTTGCCGACTTATTTTTGGGTTCCAATAAAAATTTTAAATCTAGATTAGCATTATGACTGTCGGAATCGTTACTGCCTATTCTTTCTGAATAAGTGGTGTAATTTAAATCTGGCAAAAAATTATCCCGTATGGTTTTTTGTTCGGTTTCTCTGCTTTGACTGCTAAACCTATAATTGCTATTAACCTGTGTTTCGTTCCATTTTCCCTTAGTAAAATTAGCTCCCACAAAATCAGATTCTAAATATCCATTACTTGTATCTGTATCTGGTAAGCTATTAAAACCGTTGGACAAATTAATGTTATTGCTCCCCGCTATTACACCCAGTTGCTTTCCATCGATCAATTGAAAGAGGTTGGCGTTGACCTGGTATTTTTTGTCTGTCCCATATCCTCCGGCAACGTCCCCGAAATATCCCTTATTTTTCCCTTTTTTAATCTTTAGGTTAAGCTCCTTGGTTCCAGAATCTGACTCTTCTCCCGTAAACTTTTGCAGGTCGGTCTTAAAATCGGTTACTTGAACCTTATCTATAACGAGACTTGGTAGATTTTTAATGGCAATATTTCCATTCTTTTCTCCAAAAAAACGCATGCCATCTACATTTACAGCCTCTACTTCTATTCCATTGTGGGTGATACCTCCATCCATGTCAATTTCTATTCCGGGCAGCTTTTTTAGTAAATCTTCTACCTTGTCATTGGGTAAGGTTTTAAAACTATCGGCATTATACTCTATGGTATCTTTTTTCATTAATACAGGCGGTGCTTCCCCAAGTAGGAACACCTCCGTCAATTCCTCCACTTGTTCCTCTACAATAATATCATCTAAAACTAATTTATCGCTTTCTGGTACCAGAATTTCTTTGCTATAAGGGATATACCCCAAATGAGCTACTCTAAAAAGCAATTTGTTTTGATTCTCTGCATTAATTCTAATAGAGAATTCTCCATCTTTATTCGTAATAGCATAGGCCATAGTTATTGAGTCGTTTGTATTCTGAACAAATACAGTTGCTCCTTCTAAATTGCCTTCATTTGGATTTTGAACCACCCCTTCCAAACTGAATTTTTGGCCGATTATATTGTTTACTGCCAAGAGAAATAAAATAGATATTAATGTTCTCAAATCTTGCTATTTAAATTTTAAACCGATGTTGTATGGCTTGTTGGACTCAATAGTTGAGGAAAGGTTTAACTTCTGTTTAACTATATTCAATAAATGATATTAAAATACTAGGGCCAAAAATCGCTATAGTGAAATAACCCGGATTTTATTATCGGAGTATTTAAATTGAGAAGTATCACATAATTCGAATAGGTGATTATTAGAATGGGAGATGGAAATATACAATATGCCCATATGTGGGCCAGGACAAATTTATTAAAGCGGGTGCAGCTGTCAGAAAAAATAAATGGGAAGTATTGAGGGCTTAAAGTTCGTATTTCATTAACCAATCCGTTTGCTTGTCCTTACCAATATAATAGGGGTGGGTACCAAACTTTTTAAAACCATTTTGTTTGTAGAAATTAATGGCTTTTAGATTGTATTCCCAGACCCCAAGCCAAAGGTACTTTTTGTTTAAGAATCGAGCCTTTTTAATTACCCAATTCAAAATTCGGCCTCCAATCCCGTTACCTTGAAATTCTTTTAGTACATAAATTCGCTCTAGTTCCAAGGCCAAATCATCCTTAATATCTGTCTGCGATTTTGCTTGGTTCACTTTAAAATATCCAACCTTTATGGCATCTTTGGTCACAAAGTAATAGGAGGTATTGGGATCTTCTAAATCCTTTAAAATTTCTGTCCTGCAAAATGCGGTTTCTAGGTAATGGTTAAAGTCGTCAGGGTTATTCTGCTCCTCAAAAGATTCAGTAAAAGTACACTTTCCGAGGTTGATTAACGCAGCCAAATCGCTAACTGAGCAAAGTATTATCTGGATTTCCATTTCCTGCTTTTATCTTAAAAGTAGTGTTTTGGGGTGAGGTTTAAAATAAAAAGAGAGCAATGTATTGTGCATTGCTCTCATTTGTTTCGTTTCTCTATGTTTACAACATAAACAACTTCTTGGTCAATCGTACGAATCCATGATAGAAGTCGTTATAATAAACCTGAATCTTTTCTTGTGTAGGGTTGTGATTTATTTGGGCGTCCATAGTAAAAATATTTTAGTTCAGTGAAATTTGGGGTTTAACTTTTATGATGAGCCTAATATAATACAACATTACGAATTGACTTAAAATTTGTTGTGAATCGTACAATACTTGTTGTGATTGATAATAATAAGTTATTGAAAGCCAATGAATAACTAGAAAATATTAAATTAACATCTCTGGAATTTCTCCATCTATTATTAAATTTCCTTCGGTTGCCTTTTTTATTTCATCAATGGTTATTCCGGGTGCTCTTTCCAAGAGTTTAAATCCATTAGGAACAACTTCTAGTACCGCTAAGTTGGTCACTATCTTTTTAACACATCCTACGCCAGTAAGCGGCAGGCTGCATTTTTTTAATAATTTGGATTCCCCTTGTCGATTGGTATGCATCATGGCGACAATAATATTTTCTGCAGAGGCTACGAGATCCATTGCTCCCCCCATCCCTTTCACCATTTTACCTGGAATTTTCCAATTGGCGATATCTCCGTTTTCAGCAACTTCCATAGCGCCCAAAATAGTAAGATTTACGTGTTGTCCCCTAATCATTCCAAAACTTGTTGCGGAATCAAAAAATGACGCTCCGGGGAGTGTTGTAATTGTTTGCTTCCCTGCATTAATAATATCGGCATCCTCTTCCCCTTCAAATGGGAAGGGACCCATTCCCAGTACCCCATTTTCGCTTTGGAATTCCACGCTGATATCATCCCGAACAAAATTGGCCACTAAAGTTGGTATTCCAATTCCTAGGTTTACGTAATATCCATCTTTTATTTCCTGTGCTATTCGCTTTGCAATTCCGTTTTTGTCCAACATAATTTTTGATTTGAAAATTTGGTAATTTTTTAGTTTGGCAATGTACTTCGCTTTGTTGTGCCTAGTATTTTTGAACTGATGAGAATAATTAAGTTTAATTCTGTAAAAAGAATGGGTTTAGGATTTGGATAGTGCTCAGAGGCCTTGCAAAGCTCAATCCAATAGGAAGTTTCGTCTGCTTCCTTAGCCGCAAGTTTAAATTTGTGAATAAAGTCTGCTTTACTTTCTCCGTTTTGAGCCTCCCAAGTATTTGCACCTATTGATGTTCTGCTTCTGAATAATTGAGATGCCATTTCGTATTTCTTTAAGGCCCTTAACTTTACGGAATATTCTATAATTTCGAGAGAGAAATCAAAGGTTTTCTTAACTATCATATTTTCCTTATCCTTTCTCATATTTTAGTCATTTTATATCAACCCATTTTCAAATTAACACATTAGCTAAGCTCCAAATTGATTAATCACGCTTCCTTACAGTTAGCTGTTCTATTCTTTTCTCATAGTTGGAGCCTTGAAAAATACGTTGTACAAAGATGCCTGGCACATGAACCTGATTGGGATCTAATTCCCCAGCGGGGACCAACTCTTCTACTTCTGCTACCGTAATTTTAGCGGCTCCGCACATAACTGGGTTAAAATTTCGCGCAGTTCCCTTAAAAATAAGGTTCCCTGCTTCATCGCCTTTCCAAGCCTTTACAAAAGCAAAATCGGCTTTAAAGGCTTCTTCCAACACATACATCTTACCATTAAATTCTCTAGTTTCCTTTCCTTCAGCTACTTCGGTGCCATAACCGGCGGGGGTATAGAACGCGGGGAACCCTGCTTGTGCGGCCCTACATTTTTCTGCTAGGGTACCCTGTGGGGTTAATTCTACCTCTAACTCCCCGCTTAGCATTTGCCGTTCAAACTCGTCATTCTCTCCCACATATGACGATATCATTTTTTTTATTTGGTGCTTGTGTAGTAGTAACCCCAGTCCAAAATCATCTACTCCAGCATTATTGGAAATACAGGTTAGGTCCTTTACTTCCATTTTCACCAATTCCGTGATTGTATTTTCTGGGATGCCGCATAATCCAAATCCTCCAAGCATCAAGGTCATTCCATCTTGGATACCTTTTAAGGCTTCCGCTGCATTGGCAACTGTTTTCCGTATCATTTGTTATAATTTTAATATTAGCTTGATAAAAGTACTTCCTCTAAAATACATGATTTAAACGAAAAAATGCCCTTAACTTTAGGTAAAAGCTAGGGCATTTTTCTTGAAGATTGTAGCAGATAACTTTAGAAATCCAAATCGTCTTCTGTGTCTATATCATCGTCATTTTCTTCACTAATGTTATTGCAGTCTACATTGATGGATGAATTCTCTGGCTTTTCAAAATTCCCATCAGAAACACCTAATTCTTTGTTCTTATAATTCTTTTGCATGTACAATCCCCAAATTGGAAGGGCCATAGATGCTCCCTGACCGTATGCGAGGGACCTAAAGTGTGTTGCTCTATCTTCACCGCCTACCCAAACTCCAGTGACTAAATTAGGCACCATGCCCATAAACCATCCGTCACTTTGATTTTGTGTGGTTCCTGTCTTACCGGCAATAGGGTTTGTAAATCCGTATGGATATCCTGTAATAATTTCTTCGTAAACCTTATTCCATTTTTCCGCACCTTTGGTTCTAAGTCTGGTTCCGGATCCACCTTGCGTTACGCCAGACATTAAGTCTACCATAGCATAGGCTACATCCTTACTAAGCACGTCCTTGGTTTCTGGAACATATTCAAATAAGACGGTACCATTTTTATCCTCGATCCTAGTAACCATTACAGGTTTTACATAAACTCCTTGATTGGCAAATGCACCGTAGGCGCCTACCATTTCATAAACATTAAGGTCTGCACTTCCTAATGCAATGGATGGAACAGCAGGAATATCTCCTGTAATACCTAAGTTTTTTGTGATCTCGATCACTGCTTCTGGACCCACCCGGTCTATCAATTGAGCAGTTATAGTGTTTACGGAATTGGCCAAGGCATGTTTTAGAGTAATTAAATTCCCGGAATACTTGCCGTCAGCATTTTTGGGACACCAAGGATCGGGGTTTCCGTGTTTGTTTGCTTCAATACAATATTGGTTGTCATACAGCCCGTCGCAGGGCGATAACCTTAACTGGTCAATTGCCGCGGCATACACAAAGGGCTTAAAAGTAGAACCTACCTGTCTAGCGCCTTGGTAAACGTTATCATATTGAAAATGTTTGTAATTGAGTCCGCCTACCCAAGCTTTTACGTGCCCCGTTTGTGGTTCCATGGACATCATAGCTGCCCTTAAGAAAGATTTATAATAGCGGATGGAGTCCATAGGAGTCATTATAGTGTCCTTGTCCTGAGTCTCACTATTCCAATCAAAAACGGTCATTTCGGTTGGTTTATCAAAAGACGCTCTAATCTCCTTTTCCGATTTGCCATTGGCTTTCATGTTGCGCCAACGATCGGAGGTTTTCATGCCACGGTCCATTATGCGATCTATCTCCCCGGGAAATTCCTGTATAAATGGTGCAGTTTTATTTCTTTCTGGTGTATTTTGATGAAAGAATTCGGCTTGCAAACGCTTCATATGTTCGGAAACCGCATCTTCCGCATTTTTCTGCATTCTAGAGTCTATGGTGGTGTATATTCTTAATCCGTCCAAAAAGATGTTCCATTTATCTCGTTCCCCTTTAATGGCAGGCTTGGGATTTTGTTCTATCCACTTGCGCATAAATCCTTGGAGGTACATTCTAAAATAGGTCGCTATCCCTTCCCTGTGGGATTCCGGACTAAAATTAATATCCATTTTTAGGGCCTGTAGCGAATCTTTCTCCTTTTCAGTGATAAAATCGTATTTAGCCATTTGTCCCAACACGGTATTTCTTCGGTCGAAAACCAACTTTTCCCTTCTCAGTGGGTTGTAATAGGATGAATTTTTTAACATCCCTACCAATACCGCCGATTCCTCTATTTTTAGATTGCTGGGTTCTTTTCCAAAGTAAATTCTGGCCGCGGATCTAATACCGTCAGCATTATAGTTAAAATCATAAATGTTGAGGTACATTTTAATGATTTCTTCTTTGGTATAGCTGCGTTCTAACCTAGTGGCCAAAACCCATTCTTTTAATTTCTGGGTAATGGTTTCATATAAATTCTTAGATCGAACTCCAACAAATAGCTGTCTGGCCAATTGTTGTGAAATAGTACTTGCCCCTCCTCTTTTTCCTAAAAAAGCAAAGGCTCTAATTGTTCCTCTTGCGTCTATACCGGAGTGATCATAGTAGCGTGCGTCCTCTGTTGCAATTAACGCTTGTACCAGCGTTTTGGGCAGGTCTTCAAACTTTACATCTGTTCTGTTGTCATCTAGATAGAACTTTCCAAGCGTTTCTCCATCGGAAGAGATGATCTCACTGGCCAGATTGGTTTGTGGATTCTCCAATCGTTCGTATTCTGGCATGGGTCCAAAAACTCCCCAAGCTGTCATTAAGAATATTAAAATTACAGAAAGGATTCCTGTAATAAATAAGATCCAAAACCATTTAATAAATTTTATAAAACTGTTTCCTTTCTTTTTTGTTTTTTTCTTTGCGGTCGCCATGGGCCTAGGGATTAAGTTTTTCTATTTGGTATCCAACATCGGTAATGCCTTCTAATTCTGCGATGCCTTCTACCTGGCCGTTTTTTCGCATTGCGTGTGATACTTTTAAGGTATATACGCCAGAAGATGGAAAAATGATGTTTTCCTTATACCACAATTTATTTTCTTTTAAACTGCCATTACCACTCCCTAACCATTGGCCATTTGGGAGCGCCATTTCATACTCCAAGGTGTCCCTTACTAAATCTCCGTTAGGGGTGTTTAGTTCTGCAATTAGGAATAGATTGCTATAAGGAAAGGTTTGGTCATTTCTTATATTGATGAAAATATTATAGGGTTGTACGGTATCTATCCCATTAAATTGAAATTGCATAATACTGTCCTTATGCCACAGCCCATTATCTGTGGCAGTATAACCAGATCTAATAGTTTGCCCATCACAGGAAACAATTAAGGCTACCATGATAAGTGATGCTAAAGCTCTAAGCATTGTTTGTGGGTCTTTTTTTAGGAGCGGGCTTTCTTCTTTTCTTGCTTCTTTTCTTGTTTTTAGTTCTTTTTGGAGCATCAAAACGGGTAAGGCTGTCTTGTCCTACTACATTTTCGAACACCTTTTCTAGTTCTTCTACGTTTTCTACGGCATATTCCTCCAAGCTGGCGACCTTTTCTTTTTTCTTGTTCTTTTCTTGGATTTTAATTACCTGATCTTTAGTTAACTCATGCCAATTGGCAGGTTGATCTTTATAAGAAAACCAAAGTGACCCTTTAAAAATATCAATCTTCTGGCAAAAGGCCATTCCTTTTTCCGTAAACAGCTTCGTATCCTGACTAGGGAAATCTTTCAGGGCATCTAAATAGACGTCCAGTTCATAATTAAGGCAGCATTTTAGTTTTCCACACTGTCCGGCCAGTTTTTGCGGATTTAAAGAAAGCTGCTGGTAACGTGCTGCAGAGGTGCTAACCGATCTAAAATCTGTTAACCAAGTAGAGCAACACAATTCTCTACCACAAGAGCCAATTCCACCTAAACGTTGGGCCTCCTGCCTGTATCCAATCTGTCTCATCTCTATTCGGATACCGAAGGCCTTGGCCATATCCTTTATCAACTGCCTAAAATCTACCCTATCTTCCGCAGTATAATAAAAAGTAGCTTTGGAACCATCTCCTTGAAATTCCACATCGGAAATTTTCATTTGAAGCTTTAGGATGATAGCAATTTCCCGAGCTCTCTTTTTTATCTCTTCTTCCCTGTCTCTGCATTTCTGCCATTTATCGATATCCTTCTGGGAGGCCTTTCGATAAATTGTAGGAAGTTGAGGATTAGTATAATCTTCTTTCTTCTTTTTCATCTGTACCCGTACCAATTCTCCGGTAAGGGTAACCATGCCCACATCGTGACCAGATGTAGCCTGAGTGGCTACAATATCCCCGATGGAAAGTGAAAGGTTTTCGGAATTTCTAAAAAATTCTTTTCTACTATTTTTAAAGCGGACTTCCACGCAGTCAAATGGTTTTTGCCCATTTGGAAGCGACATATTGGAAAGCCAATCAAATACCGTCAATTTATTACAGCCATCGGTACCACAAGTCCCATTGTTCTTGCATCCTTTTGGCTGTCCGTCCTTACCGGTTGAACAACTGCTACAACCCATAATTAATATGTTGGTTCGGTGAAAAAATGTAATGATTTCACCGAAAAAGGTTCATAATTTTTATCAACCGTAAAGATAGTGTTTTTTTTAAGCGATGAAAAGAAAGAGTGAACCTTGATGCAAATAGTCTCCTACTTCTTATAGGTAAGCACTTCTGATCTTCCTTTTTTAAAGATTTTATTGCTGACCACCTTACCTCTTCTTAATTTTTTCTGCTCTTCATAGGGGAGGGCATTTATCTCCTTACATTCATTGGAACAACAATTATCCATTTTTTCTGAACAGGAATCACACTGAATAAAAAGCAGGTGACAGGCTTCATTGGCACAGTTTACATGTACATCACAGGGGTTTCCACATTGATGGCAATTGGCGATTACATGGTCTGTGATACGTTCGCCGCGCCTGTGGTCAAATACAAAATTTTTCCCTATAAACTTATTTTCAAGATTTTGGTCATTTACCTGTCGGGTGTATTCTATGATTCCTCCTTCCAGTTGGTAAACCTGCTTAAAGCCCTTATGTTTGTAATAGGCGCTTGCCTTTTCACATCTAATCCCTCCGGTGCAGTACATCACAAGCTTTTTATCTTCTTTATGGTCGGCCAGATCTTGTTCTATAATATCCAATGAATCCCTAAAGGTGTCCACATCCGGAGTTAGGGCATTTTTAAAATGCCCAATTTCACTTTCGTAATGGTTACGCATATCTACCAGTATAGTATCCGGATCTTCGATTAGGGTATTGAAAGTTTCTGCGTTTACATGAACTCCTCTGTTGGTGACATCAAAGGTGGCATCGTTTAAGCCATCGGCCAAAATTTTCTTTCTAACCTTTACCTTTAGTTTTAAAAAGGATTTATTGTCTTGTTCTATGGCGATGTTTAGACGTACGTTCTCTAAAAAAATAATACTGTCTAAATGAGATTTAAAAGCCGCAAAGTTCTCTGCAGGAACAGATAGCTGCGCATTTATTCCTTCGTGGGCAACGTAAATACGACCTAGAACATCTAATTCGTTCCAATGGATAAATAAGTGATTTCGAAAAATTGACGGATTGCCAATATGTGCATATTTGTAGAAAGAAATAGTTAGGCGTTCTTTACCTGCCTCCTCAATAAGAGCTTCCCTTTCCTTTGCACTTAAGGTATTGTACAGTTGCATGCTATACTAATATTTAAGTTAAAGTAGTTATTAAAAGTGCAAATTTAATATTTCCAAGGCGGGTTTAAAAACTATTAGCTCATTTTTAAGTAATGGAAGCTGGAATTAGTGTACAAAAAAAGGATCTTGAATGTTCAAGACCCCTTTAATTTGGTCAATACCAATACTCTTTTTCATAGACTTAGGATTCAGTATTGACGCACAACCCTTATTGTTCTACCAAAAACAATAAGCAATGTTATTTGAGTTAGTTATTAGTTAGATGTTATAATTCTAAAAAGGTTGCGTACGCCTTAAAATAATAAAAAACTTTAGGGAATAGTCTATAAAACAACCCTTTGCAATAGGAGTGGGGTTCCGGGTGGAAACGCCTATTTTTTATAGGATCTCTTATTTATGTAGCCTATTATGTAGGTGAATACGACCTAGAAAATCCGCTTTTTAGATGGTTTTATGCAAAAAGAAGTGGTATTTTAGCGTCCTTAATACGATATGAAAATGAGTTCTGAAAAAGAAGCAAAATTAAAAGCATTAAAACTTACCCTAGATAAATTAGATAAGACGTACGGCAAGGGTGCAGTAATGAAGATGGGGGATAGTGTGGCACAAGATGTTGAAGTTATATCTTCCGGTTCTTTAGGATTAGATGTTGCACTTGGTGTAGGTGGATATCCACGTGGAAGGGTTATTGAAATATACGGACCAGAATCTTCTGGTAAGACTACCCTAACCCTTCATGCCATGGCAGAAGCACAAAAGAATGGGGGGATTGCAGCCTTTATTGATGCAGAGCATGCATTTGACCGTTTTTACGCTCAGAAGTTAGGGGTAGATATAGACAATTTAATTATATCACAACCAGACCATGGAGAGCAGGCGTTAGAAATTGCCGATAATTTAATTAGATCTGGTGCTATTGATATTGTGGTGATCGATTCCGTTGCGGCATTGACGCCCAAGAGTGAGATAGAAGGTGAGATGGGGGATTCTAAGATGGGACTTCATGCCCGTTTAATGTCACAAGCCTTAAGAAAGTTAACAGGATCTATTAGCAAGACTAATTGTACGGTTATCTTTATTAACCAGTTACGGGAGAAAATTGGTGTAATGTTCGGTAACCCCGAAACTACTACTGGTGGAAATGCCCTAAAATTCTACGCTTCCGTTCGTTTGGATATTAGAAGATCTACGCAGATTAAAGATACAGATGGCGGGGTGCAAGGAAATAAAACACGAGTGAAAGTCGTAAAAAATAAGGTGGCTCCTCCATTTAGGACTGCCGAGTTCGATATCATGTACGGTGAAGGAATTTCCAAAGTCGGGGAAATAATTGATTTAGGAGTCGAATTCGAGATCGTTAAGAAAAGTGGCTCTTGGTTTAGTTATGGTGACACCAAACTGGGTCAAGGTAGAGATGCCGTTAAAAACCTGCTTTTAGACAATCCAGAGTTGCTGGAGGAGCTGGAAGGTAAGATAATAGAAGCTATCAAAACAGTGAAGCTGTAATTGCAAATAGAAAATCCCGATTTACTCGGGATTTTTTTTTGACCACCACGCAACCTTTGTTTTAAACTACATCTACTAATAAAAAGAAATTGTTTTGAAACTGAAAGTTAATTTAAACTAGATGCTGTTTTTCGAGTCTTAAATAGTAATTGAAGTTTCCATTAATTAATTTTAAACGTAAACGTAATAAAACATGAAAAGAACACTCTTTTTACTGGTTGTTATCATTTCTTCTGTATTGGCTTCCTGCTCTGTAGATGACGGAGTTAATTACCATTTTGAAGCATTGAAGGTGGAATCTGTAGAAATGCCGGAATCGTTTGAATATGGCAATATCTATAAGATAAAAGTTACTTATATTAGGCCTAACAACTGTACTTATTTTGAGGGATTTGATGTAGTGAAGGAAGAGCTTACTACCCGTAAAGTGGTCGCTGTAGGATCGGTCATTGAAGATGACAATGCGCAATGTACAGAAAAACTGGAGGAGGTAACGGCTTCATTTAACTTTGAAGTTTTGTACAATCAACCTTATTTGTTTAAATTTTGGACAGGAGAGGACGAAAATGGAGATTCAGAATACCTAGAGTTTACAGTTCCTGTAACCTCAGGGAGTTCGGATCAGAACAAGGAATAGTAGCATAACCCATACTGTATTTTGAGTAATCCAATTGAGCTCATCAATAATTGTAAAAACGGGAGTAGGCAGGCACAAGAGCAGTTATATCGGGATTACTCCCGGATATTGTTCGGTATTTGCCTTAAATACTCACGCAATAAAACGGAGGCCGAAGACAGCTTGCACGATAGTTTTATGACAATCTACAGTAAGATAGATCAGTTTAAGCATCAAGGGTCTTTTGAAGGTTGGATGAAGCGAATTACCATAAATACGGTGCTACAGAAATATAGGAAACAAGAAAGCTTATCCTTAGTGTCCGACAATATACAGGAGGAGGCTATAGAGGAAGCAGAGTATGTGGATGTGGACCTGCAGGTTCTATTGCGGTATATCCAAGAACTACCAGATAAATATCGACTTACATTTAATTTATATGTATTGGACGGGTATAGTCATAAAGAGATAAGTGAAATGTTGGGAACCTCCGAAGGAACCTCAAAATCTAATTTGGCTAGGGCCAGGAAAATATTGAAAGAAAAAATAGAAGCGAACAAAGCAAGGATACATGTGGAGGGATAGGCCTTAACATTAATTTCAAGCTGCCCAAGAGTACAGTGTATGAGCGAAAATAATTTAGACAAATTATTCCAAGAAAAGTTGGCCGACTTTCAGGTAGTTCCCGACAGTAAAGTCTGGAGTTCTATAGAGGCCTCTTTGGATAAGAAAGGTAAGTCCAGAAGGATTGTGCCATTTTGGTGGAAACTTAGTGGGGTAGCAGCGGTATTGGCTATATTGTTCGTGGCTATTAATCCATTTTCGGGTACTACAAACGTAGATCCCATTATTACAGATGTAGAAAATAAAGCGGTAGAGGATGTTAATGAAAAATTCAATACCATTTTAAAGGAATCTGTAAAGGAGACTCCCGCCTTAACCACAGTGCAGGAAGAAAGGGAAGAGCCTGTTAAGAATGCAATAGTCAATGTAGATGCCAAGAAAAAACATAATTCTAATGCTGTAATTGTATCCTCTTCATCGAAAAAAGACGATGCTGATGTATTAATGAATGTTAGGAACGCTAGAGTAATGGATATTGCTGATGGTGGAAGTGAAATTAAAGATAAAGTAAATCCTGTTTTAGAGGGTCAGCCTGGGTTAGATGACAATCAGAGCCTAGATGGTCATCAGTTAGTAGTTGGGGATAATTTTGGCAAACAAGGGGAAGACCAATTAACTGATATATCCGAAACTTCTACAGAAAAAATAGACCCCAAGAAAAAGTCCATTTTTGACGAGATAGAAAATCGGGAGGAAGACATTAAAGTTGCGACTGCAAAAGGAGGCAAATGGTCTGCGGGACCGAGTGTGGCCCCTGTTTATTTTAATGGTATTGGAGAAGGGTCTCCCATTAATTCCATCTTGGCATCCAATTCCAAAACTGGAAATGTTACGCTCAGCTATGGGGTGAATGTGGCTTATGAGGTTTCTAAAAAAGTTAGCATACGTTCGGGGATACATAAAGTGGACTTTGGTTATAATACCAATGATGTGTCTTTTTCTTCTTCTTTTAACGCCCCTGCCCAAGCTCAGCTAACTAATATTAATTATACTAATACTGCCCAATCTATTGTGCTTAGGGAAACTAGGAGGCAGTTGGGAGCTCCGCAGTCTGATATGCAGGTTGCTCTGGATTTTACCGGTAAGAGTCCTGCCCGTATGGGGAAAATGGGGCAACAAATTGGATATTTAGAAGTTCCTTTGGAAGTGAATTACGCTATCTTGGACAGTAAATTTGGAGTAAACCTGATTGGTGGACTAAGCTCACTTTTTTTAACAGATAATGTGGTGGTCTTGCAATCTAGTGGACAGACTACGGAATTAGGGGAAGCCAATAATATTAACTCCGTGAATTTTAGTACAAATATTGGACTTGGGCTTAATTATGAATTTAGCGGCAATTTAAAGTTGAATGTAGAACCCGTGTTTAAGTACCAGTTGAATACTTTTAATGATACTTCTGGAAATTTCAACCCTTACTCTATTGGGGTCTATAGTGGTTTTAGTTTTAAATTCTAAAGCTATTGACTTCTATTTGTTATAAGATGGACCCAAATAAATATAGCTAACAGGCTTATTTGCAATTGGCTTCTAGGTCTTTTAGTATAACCGTCCTTACCTTTTCTTTTAGTTTAATTTTTTCTTCCATATTTAGTTGGTCTGTTTGGATAAACTTATGGACTCGTGCGCGTATTTTTCCTGGGCCTCCACTAAAAAAGGTGAAGGAAAACCGTTTTTTGTTGTCGCAAAAGGTAATAGGAACAATGGGTATATTATGAGCTGTAGCCATTTTAAAGGCACCATCTTTAAAATTGTCTAATATAATCTCTTCCTCGGGCACGCCACCTTCTGGAAAAATACAAATACTTAAGCCTTGGTTTAATCGTCTTTGTGCTCTTCTGTATACTGCAGTTCTACTTTTTGAGCTTTCGCGATCTACCATTATACATACCCTTTTGTAGAAGAATCCAAATAGGGGGATTTTTACTAACTCCTTTTTTCCGATAAAAACAAAAGGATTTCTACTCACTTTTAACATCAGCATAATATCTAACATGCTGGTGTGGTTGGCTACCAGCATATAACTTTCGCCTTTTATTAATTTTTGCTCCCTCTTTATTTTGGGGAAACACCCCATTCCATAAAGAATACAGTTTGCCCAAATATTCCTAGCCAACCAAAAGAATTGTGCATAAGTTTTCTCGGACATGGTAAAGAGCACAAGTAGGGGTAGCATCACCAAAATGGGTAGAGCAACTAAAATATAAAACCATATACGATATAACGTATAGCCTATTTTTTTCAGTATTGAAATCATGAAATCAAAAATAATAATTATAAGTTCTCTTTTAGGATTTCTTTTACCTTTGTAGTCTTTTGAAAATAATGTCATGGCACGAATATTAACAGGAATACAAAGTACGGGAACCCCACATTTGGGAAATATATTGGGGGCAATTATCCCAGCCATAAATATGGCAAACGACCCTAAGAACGAATCTTTTCTTTTTATTGCTGATATGCACTCGCTTACTCAAATTAAAAATGGTGCAGAATTGCGAAATAACACGTATGCCGTGGCCGCTACTTGGCTAGCATTCGGTTTAGATATAAATAAAACGGTATTTTATCGTCAGAGTGATATTCCTCAAACTGCGGAATTGGCGTGGTACCTAAGTTGTTTTTTTCCCTATCAGCGTCTTACTTTGGCTCATTCTTTTAAGGACAAGGCAGATAGGTTAGATGACGTTAATGCTGGGCTCTTTTATTATCCTATGTTAATGGCAGCAGACATATTACTCTATGACGCAGAAATCGTGCCCGTAGGGAAAGATCAAATGCAGCATTTAGAAATGGCGCGTGATGTAGCCTCAAGATTCCATGCTCAGCTAGGGGAGACATTTGTATTGCCAAATGGAAAGGTGCAAGAAGAGACTATGTATATTCCAGGAACGGATGGCGTTAAAATGAGCAAGAGTAAAGGGAATTTAATCAGTCTTTTTCAATCCGATAAGAAATTGAGAAAGCAGATTATGGGAATCCAAACGGATAGTACACCTATGGAAGATCCAAAAAATCCGGATACTGATACTGTTTTTGCCCTTTATAAAATAGTGGCTTCGGAAAGTCAGGTGGCAGAAATGCAGGAAAATTACCTTAGAGGGAATTATGGTTACGGACATGCCAAGCAAGCGTTGTACGAAGTAATATTGGACCGATTTGGAGAAGCTCGTGAGAAGTTTGATTACTATATGACCCACTTGGATGAACTGGATACTGCTCTTGAGATAGGCGCACAAAAGGCCAGGGTGGTAGCCGATGAGGTTTTGGCAAGGGTGAGAACCAAAGTAGGCTACTAAAATCATAAAAAACCGCTCGGTCCCTTGTTATTAGTGCTCATTTCTTACTTTACGAGGTAATTAGCGTTGATTGGCAATGTTTCCGAATGTACGGGCAAAAATGGTCAATGTATGTGCTCAGAAATGTGCGCTACATACCAATTGATCGGTAAGCAGATGCGGATTTGAAAATTATAGCGGTCTAAATTTTATACAATAAAGGGTTTTATTAGATGAGTTTGGTGGCGAAGATAGTTTTAAATCGCTTCAAATAGTTTGCCTGGTAAGGGTCTTATTACCCCTTTCATTTCCATATTTAATAGGGTAGATGATACCTTAAAAATAGGAAGATTGCAATCTAGGGCAATGGTATCAAGCATTTGTTTTCCTCCTTTTTGGAGGTAGTTGTAAATATTTTTTTCCGTATCATCTAATTCTACGAACAATTGTTTTTGTATTGCGTTGGGCTGTTGGTCTTCTAATTCCCATCCCAACATATAGATTAAGTCAGCAGCTGAGGTAATCATTTGCGCCTTTTGTTGTTTAATAAGATTGTTGCAGCCAGAACTATATCTGTCTTGCACCCTGCCTGGTACTGCAAACACATCCCTGTTATAGCTGTTGGCAATATCAGCTGTAACCAAACTGCCTCCTTTTTCGGCCGATTCTATTACCACAGTAGCTTCGCTCATTCCGGCAATTATTCTATTTCGCCTCAAGAAATTCTCTCTTTCAGGTTGAGAGGTGCTCCAAAATTCAGTTAAAAACCCTCCGTTCTTTTCTACCTCTACTACAAACCGTTTATGGAGTTTTGGATAAATTTGATTTAAACCATGCGCCAAACAGCCTATGGTTTGTAGTCCATTTTTAATCGCCGCTTTTTGTACGCAGATATCCACCCCGTAGGCAAAACCGCTTACAATGATAGGGTTTAGCGGGGCTAATTCTTCAATAAGTTCCTCACAGAAAGCAGTGCCATAACTAGTAATGTTTCTGGTACCTACTACGCTTATTATCTTTCTTTTGTCCAAATCGATTTTACCACTTCCAAAAAGTAAAATGGGACCGTCAATACAATGCTTTAGATAAGCGGGGTAATTAGGGTCTGTAAAAGGATATAGTTGAATATCGTTTTCTTTGATGAAGTTGAATTCTTCTTGTGCTGCTTCTAAATGTTCAGTGTCTAATAGGCCTCTTATAGTGTAATTGCCAATACCATCAATTTTGAGGAGAGAATCTAACTTTTTAGAAAAAACTGCTTCGGGTCCACCACAATGAGCGATTAATTTTTTAGCGGTAATATCTCCTATATTGGGGACGTTCTGCAATCGCAAAAGGGCAATTATTTCATCTTTAGTCATTTATAAGTAGCGCTTAGTTGTTCACAAAATACATAAAAATTTATGTTAATAAAAAGATGGGGTAAGGGTTTTTAACTTGTAGAATATTTACAATCTTTGTCCTTATGGGAACGGAACATTATATAGCGGAGCTACTTTATAGATATAATTGCGTTATGGTGCCGGAATTTGGCGCATTTTTAACCCAGATGGAGTCTGCGGTTATCAACGAAAGCAATAACACCTTTTCACCACCAAGGAAAACGATTTCCTTTAATGAGCAACTTACTTCCAATGATGGACTTTTAGTATCCTACATGGCCGATGCTGAAAAAATGTCTTATGAAGACATGCAGAAAAAAATTGCTTGGGTCTCTCAACAGTGGAAATTGAAGTTGGAAGCAGGCGAAAAGCTATCATTCCCTAATCTTGGTGAATTATGGCGTAACCAAGAAGGAAAAACGCAATTCCAACCTTCAAATGAAGTCAATTATTTAACTTCTTCATTTGGACTGTCTTCTTTTGTAGCTTCTCCAATAACTAGGGAAATCTTAAAAGAAGAGATTTTGGAACTGGAAGAAAAGGTTCCATTTACTATAACTCCCGAAGCACGTAAAGAAAGAAGTAATAGGCCTTATTTTAAATATGCTGCAGTAATATTATTGGCGGTAGCGACCAGTTTTACTGGTTACCGATTATATAATGAGAATGTAAATACCCAACAGTTGGTTAGGCAAGAAGCAGAGCAACAGGTTTCTAGAAACATACAAGAAGCTACCTTTTTTAATACGGCACCATTAGAATTGCCCGTAATATCGCTTAATATCAGTTCTCCTAAAAAAAGTGCGGCACATCAAATCATTGCAGGTGCCTTCCGTGTTAAGGAGAATGCAGATAAAAAGGTGGAGCAGCTAAAGGAAAAGGGATACGACGCCTTATATATTGGGGAAAACGAATACGGGCTGCACATGGTTGCTTATGGCAGCTATAGTAACACTGACGAGGCTTTGCAGGAACTAAGGAAAATAAAAGCGTCCGAATCTTCCGAAGCATGGATGCGTTCCGTAAAATAAATAGACTTCCATTTCCCACCTTCTTAATAGCAACGTACCTTTGGGCAAAAAATTATCCTTTATGCAGTCCAAGACACCTAGTGAGTCACGAACATTAATGACCGACTTGGTATTGCCAAGTGAAACAAATCCCCTAAACAATCTTTTTGGAGGTGAGCTACTGGCCCGTATGGATAGGGCTGCTAGTATTGCTGCAAGAAGACATAGTAGGCGAATTACAGTTACTGCGTCTGTAAACCATGTAGCTTTTAACCAAGCTGTACCTGTGGGTAGTGTAGTAACGGTTGAAGCAGCTGTTTCTAGAGCGTTTAAGACCTCTATGGAGATTTACATAGATGTATGGATGGAAGACCGATTTAGTGGTGAGAAATCCAAGGTGAATGAAGCGATATATACCTTTGTTGCGGTAGACGAGAGTGGTAGACCAATACAAATTCCTGAATTGAATCCTGAAACTCCATTAGAAAAGGAGCGTTACGCCGCCGCTCTACGTAGAAAACAATTGAGTTTGGTGCTGGCAGGAAAAATGAAGCCCAAAGAAGCTACGGAATTACGAGCCCTCTTCATGGACTAACACCAACCGGCTAGTTGTTGAAACAAATAGAAGCGGGAATTCATTATTCCTAGATTAGCGGTGGCCGTATTATAAGTAGGCGTACCACACACCCTTTAAGTTAAGCAAAATGCTTTGTCATGTTACTATTTCTAAACACCTTGGAAGTTAGAGTTGATAGATCCAATCTTCCGGATTTAGCTTCGTAGAATCACGGTATAGGTAGAATTTTAATTGGGTGTTGCCATTGGTCTTACTGGTATAGATTTCCCCTAAATTGGATTTAATACTGACCTTATCTCCCTTTTTTACATTTACCGTAGACAGATTGTAATAGGTGCTAATATAATTTCCGTGTTTTATTTGTACTCCTTTGTTTCCGCCAGGAACACTGAGGATGGCAATAACTTCCCCTTCAAAAATAGAGCGGGCCTGGGAGCCTGGATCGGTGGCAATTATTACCCCATTGCTCTGGTGTTTTATGCCCGGATAAACGGCATCTTTGTAGATTCCGAAGCCTTGTCTTTTAATTCCTTTTTCAACTGGCCAAATTAACTTCCCCTTATTGGCAGAGAAATTATTGGCTACTATGGTGGCCTCTGGAGTTAGTACAAAAGTACTGCTACTAGCTGCCTTTGTTCCCGATGATTTAGTAGTTTCTTTATTGGAAGCTGCAATTGCCATTCGGATCAATCGCTCTATCTGTGCATCAATGCGTTTTGCCTCCTGCTGTTTATTCTTTATTTGGGTAGCATATTTGCTTTCATTGCGCTTAATGGTATTTAGTAATTCCTTTTGAGACTGCATTTCTTTAAACAGCTGGTTCTTAACCGCCGTATTCTCGGCAACTAATCTGTCCTTTTCTTTTCGTTGTTCGGAAAGATCTTTGTTTAGTTGGGTAAGTTCATCAGTTTTTACCAGAATTTGTTCCCCTTGTTCCTTTCGGTACTGGGTATATTGCTTCATATACTGTAATCTTTTAAAGGCCTGAAAAAAGTCCTCCGAAGAAAGCAGGAACATAAGTCTACTTTCCTGTGATTTGTTCTGGTAAGATTTAAGGATCATGTTGCCGTAATCTTCTTTTAATCTGTCTAAATCATCACGTAGCTTACCAATATTTCTTATGTTGGTATTTATTTGCCTGTTTAAAAGATTGGATTGTTGATTGGTAACGCGAATTAATTGTTGACGTACATTAATCTTGTGGTCCATCGCCTCCATTTGGTCCAATACGTTCCCCTTTTCTTTCTTTTCTGCAAAAAGTAATCGGTTAATCTCCTTAATTTCCTTTTCTAATTGTTCCCGTTTGGTTTCTAAGGCTTTTTGTTCACTGGTTTGTGCAAATAGGCCTGTACCCCCAAGGTGGCATAAAAGAAATAGGATATATACTATAGATGATCGTTTAATTCCCATATTCCTTTAAGGCAATTTCTTTAAAACCATTTGGTATTGTATAGGGGAAGTTTAACGATTTATTAAACTCCATATTCCTGTATTCAATTTGTATGCTATTGGATTTATCTCCATCCATTGCAAGAATCTCAACTTTATTGGGAAGTATCCAATTGCTTACTTTTTGATAATTTTTGTATTGGACTTCCAACATTCTCTTTTTCCAAGGCTGGGAAAGTTGCTGGGTAGCCATGCGATAGTTTAATGGCTCTATTTGAAAAAGAGTCTTAAACAGCTCTCCTGATTTTCTGGGTTTAAGCTGATAGTTATTATTTGCGATATCTACTGCGTATTTTTCATCCCTAAGATCAAAAATAGCCTGTCCTAGCAAGAGATTCTGCACCTTGTCAAAGTCGAGGTCGGTTCCTAAAAGCTGACTTAAATAAGAGAAGTCTCCATCAAAATATTCATTGTCCAACTTATTGTAAAATGTTACCCTTTCTGGAGTGATGTAGGCCTTTACGATGCCCAAGGGGGCACTTAACCATATTGCCTTGTCCTTTTCCATTCTAAAGGTTACATTAACACCCTGAGAAGAGCTTCCGTCAGAATAATCTATTTTCATTCTTCCACTAAGGGTTTTAAAGCTGAGTTTGTTATAATAATGATTTCTGATTACCGATTTGGCGCTAATATTTTCATCCACCGTACCGTCTTTTACAACGCTAGTAGATTTACATGAAATGAAAAGGGTTATCATACTAATGATAACTGCCCAATTTCGAAAATTTATTGTTGGATTTCCCATGGTGTTATGAGCCTGATTTTATTTTGCTAAGATACATATTTGCCTTGGAAGAATTTCCCAAAGCAGTATAGGCATATGCCAATTCCTTATATATTTTATTTGATAAACGCTCATCGTCCAAGATAAAATCAATTCCTGATTCTAAGATGGAGACGGCCTCTTTGTGTTTGTCCATTTTATTTAGTGCTAAACCATGGGAGTAATAGAAATAAGGTTGGGCAGGAAAATTTTCCAAAGCTTCCAAACTCATTGCTAATAGTTCCTTGTAATTACTTTGAGCAATTAAATCTGAAAGTGCTTTTAAGTAATTGTCAATAGGACTTTCTTGAATCGCCTGCTCCTCCATTTCTATGGGTGTTTCTTCTGTTTTCTCCTGTTTATTGCGAATAGATTCTTCTATCTTTACGGTATATTCTTTCAAGAAGGAAGATTGTTGCATCCCTTTTAATATTTGCTGTGCTGCTTCGTAGTTTTGACGTTCATAATAGATCAGCACTAAGTTTTTTTGCAATTCGCTATTGGTAAAGGGCAGCTGACTTTTTATGTCCTCTAGATTAAGGCCTTGGGCAGCTAAAATGTTATAAGCTGTTTTAAGGACCCAATAATTTTCTGGTTTGGAATTAAGAGCGGCAAGTGCATATTCTTGAGCCAAAACGTAATTTTTAGTAGCTAAATAAGCTTTTGCAAGCTGATAGTCTAGTACCGGGTTGTTTGCTCCTAAGGCTTTACAGTCCAAGAATAGGTTAATGGCTCTATCATAGTTTTCTATTCCTTTTTGTTTTAAGGCCTCAAAAAACAATTCCTGAAATTCATCTGAATATTCTTCCATAAACAGTTCGGAGCTCTCTTCTTCCTCAAAAATCACTTTTTGCGCATAGGTATTTATAGGCATCAATAAGCACCCTAAAGCAAGAAAAAAAAGCGATCCGATGTTTTTCATTTTACCATCTGCTATTTATAAAATTGAATAACGTATCCAATTCAGAATTAAGGCAATCTAATTGCGAAAGAGCGCACGACTACGCTTATTTTACACCCGTACTACCAAATCCGCCTTCTCCTCGTGAGGTTTCGGAAAGGACGTCTACCTTGTTCCAATCTGCCCTTTCGTGCTTTGCAATGACCATTTGAGCTATTCGTTCGCCATTCTCAACAATAAAGGTTTCATTGGAAAGGTTTACAAGAATCACGCCAATCTCTCCCCTGTAGTCCGCGTCTATCGTTCCAGGTGCATTAAGTACGGTAATCCCCTTTTTAGCTGCCAATCCACTTCTAGGTCGTACTTGTGCTTCAACTCCTATTGGAAGCTCTATAAATAGCCCAGTTTTAATAATGGTGCGCTCCATAGGCTTTAAGGTAACTGGTTCGGTTAGGTGGGCTCTTAGGTCCATGCCAGCGGAAGCTATAGTTTCATAATGGGGTAGGGGGTGTTCCGATTTATTGATAATGTTTATTGTCATTTTTTTAAAAATATTTGTTTTAATGAATCGTTTTCAAGTTTGTACACTATACCTAAAAAGATACTTAGGAATAATATCCCTATAACTAAATTCCGATCGAATACATAGAAGGATAATATAGAGAAGAGAATGGATACTCCTAAATAAAAAATGATCTTTCTGAGGTTATAGGGAACGGGATAATATTTTTTACCATAATAATAAGATAACACCATCATGGTTGCATAAGCTACTAAGGTAGCTACAGCCGATGCTTTATATCCAAAACTAGGTATAAAAGCAAAATTAATGATTATGGTCAGAATAGCTCCAGCTATTGAAATGTAAGCGCCAAATTTGGTTCTATCCGTTACTTTGTACCACACAGAGAGGTTGTGGTAGATTCCGAGGCAAAAAGCGGCTAGAACAATTAGGGGAACAACAGACATGGCCTCCCAATAAGAGCTGTCTCGTACGAAAAGGACTTTTAGCAAATCGGCAAAAACGACTATCCCTAGTAAAATAATACTTCCCAATATTACAAAGTAATTGGTAATCTGGGCATAAGCCTTTTGTGGGTTCTGAGAGGAGGAATGACTAAAGAAGAAAGGTTCTATGCCTATTCTAAATGCTGTAGCAAATAAGGTCATAAACATGGCCAGTTTGTAGCAGGCAGAATACTTGCCAATTTCACTTTCCGCGATGGCTTCCGGTAAGAGGTAGGATAGCAATATTTTATCAAAAACCTCATTTATGGTGAAAGCAATTCCTGCTACAAGAACTGGAAGGCCGTATTTCATCATTTTAACCCATAAGTGCTTATCAAAAACATAGGGTTGTCTTAAGTATAGTTTTAGCATTAACAATAGCGTAATAGCACTGGCTATTAGGTTGGAAATAAATATATAGGAAAGCTCAAAGTTGGGCTTATACAATCCTGAAAAAAGGGTGTTGGAGTTTTCTGCGACCATTTTTGGTAGCAGGATCAAGAAGAATATGTTGAGTCCAAAGTTCACGGAGACGTTTAAAATTTTAATCACCGCATAACGCATTGGTTGTTCGTTTGCTCTTAGCCAAGCAAAGGGAACAATGACCAAAGCATCCAAGGCCAAAATATAAATGGCGTAGTGGATGTATTTGACTTCTATGTTGGTTAAATGGGCGATAACATCCTTAAAGATGAGAGCGATAATAACAAATATAAGGGTAGTTGCCCCAATGGAGATTAATGAGGTAGTCACTACTTTCTTTCGATCTTCAGCTTTGTTGTAGAACCTAAAGAAGGCGGTTTCCATTCCATACGCCAATAAGACATTGAAAATAGCAAACCATGAAAAAATAATGCTTATTTCCCCATACCCGGCCGTTTCTAAAACTCCTGTATAAAGAGGTAGTAAGAGAAATGATAGCATCCTTGGCAATACTGTTGCCAAGCCATAGATAAAGGTCTGCTTGAAAAGTTTTTTTATCTGACTCAAAGAAAACTATGAATTAACTTTAAAAATAGAGATTTAATTACTGAGTGCAAAGTTAGTTAAATACGTTTGGGAACGGATTAACATTTTACGGTATTATAAGGTAGGGTGTATTGTAGTTATACAAAGGGGGTCTAATAAATAGTGATGTGAAGATTATGCATAAAAAAAGCCCCACATTTCTGAAGGGCTCTATATTTATTCTTTTAAATTCGATAATTCAATTGTTACCGCTCTGCCTAATTATTTAATGCTTCCGCAGTTTTATAATTTGGCTTCGCTACCGCTCTGCCTAATTATTTAATGCTTCCGCAGTTTTATAATTTGGCTTCGCTACCGCTCTGCCTAATTATTTAATGCTTCCGCAGTTTTATAATTTGGCTTCGCTACCGCTCTGCCTAATTATTTAATGCTTCCGCTCCCCCAACAATTTCTAAAATTTCGCTGGTAATTGCGGCTTGTCTTGCTTTATTGTAGGTCAGTTTTAATTGATCTCTTAGTTCCGTTGCGTTGTCCGTGGCCTTGTGCATTGCGGTCATACGCGCACCGTGCTCACTGGCGAAGGAATCTAATACTCCTTTAAACAATTGCGTTTTAAGGGATTTTGGTATTAATTCCTCAACAATTTCCGCCTTGGTGGGCTCATAGATATAGTCGGCCATTCCATCGGTATCCCCTTCAATAGGAACAATTGGTAAAAACTGTTCTGTAGTTATAATTTGGGTGGCTGCATTTCTAAATTTGTTGTAGACAATATCAATCCTGTCATAGGCTCCTGAGGCAAAAAGCTCCATCAACTCTTCTGCAATTTCAGACACATTTTCAAAGGTTAGGCTGTCAAAAAGATCACTATGATCTGCAATAACTTCACTTCTTTTTCTCAATGTGTCATTAGCTTTTTTACCAATGGCCATAAAATCTACTTCTTTGTGTGCGTAGATGGTATTGATTAAATGGGTGCTTTGCTTAATGATATTGGAGTTAAAGGCCCCGCACAAACCACGATTAGAGGTAATTGCAACGATAAGCACTTTCTTTACTTCGCGATTATCAGAATAGATACTCCCCGAATCACCTTCCAAACTTGCGCTAAGACCCTGTAATAATTCCGATAACTTGTCAGAATAGGGGCGCATGGCGGTAATAGCATCCTGGGCTTTCTTCAACTTAGCAGCAGATACCATTTTCATGGCACTGGTAATCTGCATAGTAGAGGATACCGAGGTAATCCTATTTCTTATTTCTTTTAAATTGGCCATCTTTTTTGGTGTTGAGTAATGAGTTTAATTTGTAATAATCATAGTGGAACCTGCATTATCAGTTACTACTGGTATAAGCAGCCTTTCCATTTGGTATCACTATTTGTCATTACACATTTTATTCATAAGACTTTATATTGGATACCTATAACCGCAATACTAGCCTTTGTATTTTGCCGATAAATCCTTAGCAACCTTTGTTAATACATCTATCACCTCATCGGTTAATTTACCTGCTTTCAACTGATCTAATACTGGGCGATGTTTTGCGTTTAGGAATTCGATATAGTCTTTTTCAAATTCTTTAACCTTGGTAACAGGAACATCTCTTAACAGGTTTTTAGAACCTGCGTAGATAATAGCAACCTGATCTTCTACGGTAAACGGATCGTTTTGTGCCTGTTTTAAGATTTCTACGTTTCTACGTCCTTTCTCAATTACGTTTAAAGTAGCCGCATCTAAATCCGAACCAAATTTGGCAAAAGCTTCTAGTTCACGGAACTGTGCTTGATCCAATTTAAGGGTTCCAGCAACCTTTTTCATGGACTTTATCTGAGCGTTACCCCCAACTCGTGATACGGAAATCCCCACGTTAATTGCAGGACGTACCCCTTGGTTAAATAAATCCTGAGTTAAGAATATCTGACCGTCTGTAATAGAAATTACGTTGGTTGGAATATATGCAGAAACGTCACCTGCTTGTGTTTCAATTATTGGTAGGGCTGTTAAAGAACCACCTCCTTTTACCATTGGTTTTAATACGTCTGGTAAATCGTTCATGTTTTTTGCAATAGCATCATCCGCGATAACTTTTGCAGAACGCTCTAACAATCTAGAGTGAAGGTAGAATACATCCCCAGGATATGCCTCACGTCCCGGTGGACGTCTTAATAATAGGGAAATCTCACGATAGGCAACTGCTTGTTTAGATAAATCATCATAAATGATTAAAGCGGGTCTACCAGTATCCCTAAAGAATTCTCCAATTGCAGCACCTGCGAAAGGAGCATACACCTGCATGGATGCAGGGTCAGAAGCATTTGCCGCTACAATGGTAGTATAGGCCAAAGCGCCATTTTCTTCCAAGGTTTTAGCAATAAGCGCTACCGTAGACGCCTTTTGGCCTATGGCAACATATATACAGTAAACAGGCTTACCTGCATCGTAAAATTCTTTTTGATTTAGAATGGTATCTACACAAACTGTAGTCTTTCCAGTTTGACGGTCACCAATAACCAATTCCCTTTGTCCTCTACCTACAGGAATCATGGCGTCTATAGCTTTAATTCCAGTTTGCAATGGCTCGGTTACCGGCTCACGGAAAATTACCCCAGGAGCTTTACGCTCTAATGGCAATTCATAAAGGTCTCCCGTAATGGGGCCTTTACCGTCTATTGGATTACCCAAGGTATCTACAACACGTCCTACAATTCCTTCTCCAACTTTAATAGAAGCGATGGTCTGAGTACGTTTTACAACAGAACCTTCTTTAACATTTCTAGAAGGGCTCAACAATACCACACCAACATTATCTTCTTCTAAGTTAAGAACGATACCTTGAAGTCCGCCTTCAAACTCTACCAATTCCCCATATTGAGCGTTGGATAGTCCGTATACTCTGGCAATCCCATCACCAACCTGTAATACGGTACCTACTTCGTCTAAAGAAGCTGATGCTTCAAATCCCGATAATTGTTTCCTTAATATTGCTGATACTTCAGCGGCTTTAACTCCTGCCATTTGTTATAGATATAAGATTAGGACTAAATTGATAATCAACTTCGCCCAAAGTAATTATTTATAAACTATTTGTAAATTCTCTTCTTAGATTCTCTAATTTATGGGCGATACTTGCATCGTACTGCGTATCTCCAACCCTTAAAATAAAGCCTCCAATAATACTCGCATCCACTTTGTTCTCCAAGTTGGACTTATTTCCGGTAAGTTGAACTATCTTATCCTGAATTTTTTTCTCCAATTCTGCTGTTAAAGGAACTGCGGTGGTTACCGTGGCAACCTCCTGTCCTTTTCTGGCTTCATTTAGGATAATAAACTTCTCTGCCACATTATTCAACATGGAGATTCGCTTGTTCTCTACCAATATTGTTAGCAAGCCTTCTGTTACCGGATGACTACCTTTAAAAATTGCGGACAAGGCATCTTTTTTAGATTCCCCTTTTAGCAGTGGACTTCCCAACATTTCGCGAAGTTCTGGACTTCCCAAAATTGTGGCCATTATTTTTCGCATGTCTGTTTCCACTTCTTCGGTAGCTTTATTTTCTACCGCCATGCCCAAAACTGCCTTTGCGTAACGTACCGCTGCTCTAGATTCGTTCATTTTTTAACCTTAGTTAAGCTTAATATCACTTACCATTTCTTCTACCAACTTCAGTTGCTTTCCTGTATCGGAAAACTGCTCTTTAATTACCTTCTCGGCAATTTCCAGGGAAAGGGTAGCTACTTGGTTTTTTATATCGGCTACTGCTGCCTTCTTTTCGCCTTCAATAGCGGTTTTAGCTTGATTTATCATATTGTCGGCCTCTACCTGAGCTAATTCTTTGGCGTCAGCAACAATCTTCTCCTTCATCTCGCGAGCCTCTTTAATCATGCTTTCGCGCTCAATACGGGCCTCTTGCAAAAGACGTTCGCTATCTGCAGTAACATTTTGCATTTCCTTTTTGGCATTTTCTGCTGCTTCTAAAGCATCTTTTATGCCAGATTCTCTTTCTTCAATTGCATTAAGGATGGGTTTCCATGCAACTTTACGCAATACAAGTAACAGTATAATCAGCAATAACAATTGCCAGAAAAACAATCCAAATGAAAACTGTTCTATTAATTTCTCCATGTTTTAATATTATGATATATACGTTTAATAATTAAATGGTAAAAAGAACAGCTATAACCAACCGTTATAGCTGTTTCTTTGTTTGATTAAGATGCAAATAACGCAGCAAAACCGATACCCTCAATAAGAGCTGCAGCAATCAACATTGCTGTTTGAATCTTACCGGAAGCCTCTGGCTGACGTGCGATGGCATCCATAGCAGAACTACCAATTTTACCGATACCGAAAGCGGCACCGACAACTATTAAACCAGCTCCTACAATTGTTGGAATTTCCATAATATATATAATTAATTATTAAACATTCTACTTTTAGTGATCCTCAGGTTCCTCAACGGCCATTCCAAAATAAAGGGCAGAAAGCATGGTGAAAATATATGCTTGTAGGGCAGCTACCAACAATTCTAGGAAAGAAAGTGCGCTAGCCAATACAAACGACATGGAACTTCCCATCCAGCTTTTGAAGATAAACATCATTCCTAGGATACTCATCAAAATTAAATGCCCCGCTGTAATGTTCGCGTATAATCGGATCATTAATGAGAAAGGCTTAATCAAGGTTCCCAATAATTCTATTGGAGCCAATACTACTTTCATGAAAACAGGTACGCCTGGCATCCAAAAAATATGTTTCCAGTAATTTTTATTTGCTGTGAAAGCAGTAATGAAAAAGGTGAATATCGCCAAACAAAAAGTTACGGCAATATTGTTGGTAACATTTACGCCCAATGGGGATAAACCTAATAGGTTGATAATCCAAATAAAGAAAAATACCGTTAACAAATATCCCATATATTTTCTATAATGCTTTTCTCCAATATTAGGAATAGCAATGTCATCTCTGATATATAAAATAATAGGCTCTAGAGCTCGTCCTATCCCTTTAGGGATGTTATTACCTTTATAAGTTTTGGCCATTCTGCTAAACATAAAGATCAATAGTAGGGATACCAAAATAATGAACACTACATTCTTTGTGATGGAAAAATCTAAAGGCTTTACGTTGGTTGCATGGCCTTCTGCATCATAATTAATGGTTCCTTGAGCGTCTGTTTTTACTATCTTTCCGTGGTACAGGGCATAATGTTCGCCATCTACTTCGGCAACAGCTTGACCATGATCTAATTTGGAGGATGAAAATACCTTTAGGCCATTGTCCCATAAAATTACAGGCAGAGGAAAGCCAAAGTGCTCATTATTCTCCTCATCAATGGTGAAAAGGGTGAAATGATGCGAATCAAGTAAATGATGGGCTATAAATTCTTTTATTTCTGCTTTTACGCTACCTTTCTCATCTACGGACTGATTGTCCTTATCTTGTGCAAAAGCATTGAATCCCAGAAGGAGTGTGGCAACTAAAAGAATCTTAACGTAAAATGGTTTTTGCATATCGCTTTAAATATCGGTCTCGAAAAATCCGTGCAAATGTACGCTTTTATTTAAAAAAGAAAAAAGCATTGAACGGTTTATTTTTAAGAGGATCGCAAAAGCCCTAACTATCGTAAAATCAAGGTAAATTATTTAACAATTTAGCAGCAAAAATGGTTTCTACCACCAATCCTACTGAATAGGGGATAAAGAATGTGGCGAATTCTACGGATTCCATGTTCCCATCCATGTTATAAACAGGATAGAAAAGTATAAAGAAAAGAACAAACTTTAACATACTACCTGCTAAGAATAAAAATCCTAATTGGTGTTTAAGTGGTTCTCTAAAAAGGTAAAGAATAGAAAATATGAGAATGGCCAAGATTAGGTTTGATGCATAGGCTAATAGAATCATGTGATCAAATAGGGGGAGTCCCTTTGAATATAAAACTAATAGGTGTAGGCAAAATACGAATAGGCCTAATAGCGCAATGGAGAAATAAAAACTGTAGAGAAGATTTTTTTTAAACATTAATTATTTATGCGTTTCAATTGTTGTAAAACAAGATAAATAGAAATAGCTACCCCAAGGAGGGTAACTATGATCGTAAAGGTTTTGGATTCCATTTCAAAATAAGCGTCTAGCCATTTTCCACCCTTAGCTGCCAAGAAAATGATTATTCCCATTTGTATGGCAACTCCGGATAGTATGGCTGCATTTCTTAGGCCATTGTTTTTTTTAGGCGGTTTTTGAGGATCCATTAACGGTTGCGGTATTTTGTGTGTTTGAAGCACTTCCCTTAGTGCCTTTTCCCCTCATGGTGCAAGAGGCATTAAAAGTAGCTCCTGGTTCTACAGCTAGCTTAGCAACGCTTACCGTGCCGTCTATAATCGCAGATGATTTTAGCGATAATAGATCGGTAACGATCAATTCACCATTAAAACTTCCTTCTATATCGGCTTGTGCGCACTCCACTTTTCCCTTAATATTTCCTCCTGCGCCAATAACCACTTTCCCAGAGGTAGTTACATTGCCTTCTAGTTCGCCATCTATCCTAAAATCTGCATCGGAAACTATATCTCCTTTAATTTTGGTAGACTTGCCTATTCTGTTTGGTTGTCCGGTTGGTTCATTTGTAGTACGAACTTTTTTGTTGTCTGAAAACATATTTTATAGTTTTGTAATTATTGATGTGCTTTTATATTCTTCTACATTTTTATGAACTTGGATAATCTTGTAATTGGTAGATGAAATTACGAAATTCTCATCCAGAATCATGTAGTCCTTATTTTTTTGAATCAGTTCCGTATATCCAAGGGCAAAATCCTTAGCTCTAAAACCATGTACCACCACGAATATCTCCTCTAGATTATAGACATCCAAAGAGACTTTATTTTTATACTTTAATTCCTGAATAGAATTTTCCAATAGTTCTTTTAATCGAAGTGCTTTTTTGGTATCACGAGTTTTGAGGGGAAAAACAACTTTCCAATTTCCAGTGCCACTGCTTTCTGTTTCAGTAGAGAATTCTCTATTTTCTAGTTGTGGTAATTGATTGGCAACCATGCTTTGAGCCTTTTTGCCTTCCGGTGAATTAGGATAATTGAGGGATACATAGTTCAAAGCCTCCTTAAGTGCTACAAAGCCTTGCAATCTGCCAATAGAATTGGCTTTGAGCATCTCCAACTTTGGAATTATAGGATCACCTATGAATTTGCTGATCTGTTCTTCGGTTCCTGTAATAACGCTTAGGAATTCTTGATTTTGATATTTTTTATACAATTGTCCATAAATAGCATCCGGACTATTTGAATCTGCGGCTAAAACAGCCTGTGGGTTTCGTAGTATTTCCGCATAGCGCGATTCTGGATGGTTTATAATAATGTTATACCTCATTTCTTCCGCTAGCGGACTATTTTCTTCCTCATAAATCTTGTATAGATTGTATTTGGAAGGAATAATGAGTCGCTCTTCTGGACTGGACCGAAGGACGTTCTCTAGTTTTCCTGAAGCTAAAAGGTTTTCCTTAAATTTCTCTTTATAGATAAGTCCTAATTGGTAATTAGCAAAGTTGCGTTCGGTTCGTAGGCTATCTATGAAATTTTCATCTGTAGGGATCTGATCCATGTAAAACATCACGTTATATTTTTGATCGTCTTCGAGGGCTACCGTATTATCTTTCTTGTTTGGATCCTCCCCGCCTGTTTGAGCTATATTTTGCACCCTATTTTTGTTGGACCAACGCCAATCATCTTCTAGGGTTCTTGTTCCCCATTTGGATTTAAAATCGTTCTTGCCGTAGCTAAGAGTGGTTATATTATAGAAATAGAACTTACCCTTATTTTCATTATTGCCTTTAGTTTTCATAAAGGTTGCAAAGCCTTCATTGGTAGCTCGCGATTCGTTATTTTGTTTTTTAGCTGCCGCAGTCTTTAGTTTGGTTATATGCGTCTCAAAATAGGCCTGTCTCTCCGTTATCGGAAGCTCGTATAATCCAATAACACTATCCATATATTGTACAACTTCCTCATATTTTATGACATCTTCTAGATTGTCCAGTTTCTTTTTAACCGCTCTGTATTTTTTTGAATTTTCATGTAAATTCTGCAGTACGCTGTCATAATAAGCTCCAGAAGTACGATAGTTGTTCTGGTCAAAATTATAGATGGCCAAATCCTCATAGTTCAGCGCATTTAGTTGAGGCATATTGTTTGTTGCCCTTAGCGATTTATTGTAATATGCCAATGCGAGGCTATCGGATTCTTCTGCATAATGGAATTCTGCCAATTCCCTGTAGATTTTATTTAAAAAAGGTCTGTTTTCTCTATCTTCTTCTAAGCTTACCAGATACTGGTATAGTGCATCCGTATTCTCATCGGTAAGTTCGGTATTCTGTATTTTTTGGATATGGGCGTTAATCATATATACCCTAGGAGATTTCCTATTAAGGGCTATGACTTTGTCAAAGGCATAGTTGGCACTGTCTTTATGTCCTATTTGATTGAATAATTGACCAATAATATATAAATATCGACCTTTTTCGGGGTTCTTCTTGGTGTATGCTGTTGCTATCTTTAGTTGCTGTATAGCGGTGTCTGGGACATTTAAATTAATATATGCTTGCGCCATCATAGCGTGGGTATCTGCATATTCTTGATCTTTTAACTGTTCCTGTTTTAGCAGTCGTTTTAAATTTTTAATTGCAAGCTCTTCATTCTGTAAGCGTATATTAACTTTCTCTCGCCAAATGGTAGCCTCATTAAGTTTGTCGCTCTGTGTGTATTTATTGAGGATATAATTAAAGGATTCTAGGGCGGGCATATACCTTTGGTCAAAATACCTAGCTTTTCCCAAGAGCAGGAAAGCCTCATCGGTTTGCGGATTGCGTTCCCTATTTTTAATATCCATACTGTGTTTTTGTATGGCTTTTGCCGCTTTTTCCTCAGCGAGAAGAAACTTGGGATTATTATCTTCCGAATCCAATTTCAGGTCTTCGGTAACCTCCAATCGTTCTACTGGCAATATCTCCCAATAATTGTCCTGGTATTCAGTATTTAGCCCTTCGCGGCCTTCTTCAAAGGCAATATTGCCATTGTACAAACTATTGTATTTGGTGTTTAGGGCATGCCAACTTCTATTGAGCATAGCATCTTTCTTGGTAGAGCAGGCATTAAATGCCAATCCACCAATAACAGATAATAAAATTAGATTGTTGCGAAGCTTCAAAATTCAATGTATTCGTACGTATCCTAGAACTTAAAAATAACGTGTTTATTATGCAGTTGGTCGGTAAAAGTAGAATTATTTTTATGAAGTAGACACAATCTTTGGTAACTTCCATTAAGAAGTTAATTTTTCAGTGGTAATAATTAATAATATCAAGAGAAGTAAATATGCTCTTGTTGTATTATTCCGAGGTTCCCTAGCATGCGAATTGAGGAGGAATTTTCCCTGGACACCATTTTATTTATATAATTGTGAAAGTTTAACTACGCAGGTCCTGCGAAAAAGGCCTCCAGTTCTTTTAGGGTTTCCGTAGAGGTACGGATGTCCTTAACCGTTTCGCCCTTCTGCAACACTACTATACGCTCACAAACCTCTGTAACATGGATTAAATCATGACTAGAAATTAGTACGGTAACCTCTCTGTTATTGGCAAGATCTTTAATTATACCTTTCAGTCTAATTTGAGTAGTGGGGTCTAGGTTAGCAAAGGGCTCGTCTAAAATGATCACTTCGGGATTGCCAATAAAAGAGGCAACAATGCCCACTTTTTTCTGGTTTCCTTTAGAAAGGTCACGCAAATATTTTTTCTGTCCAAGAATCTCCCCATGGAAAAAACCTTCAAAACCGGGCAAGAGCGCATCTACATCGGCTTTGTTCAGTCCTCTTAATTCTCCAATAAAATAGAAATACTCCTCGGGGGTAAGATACCCTATTAAAAAGGTTTCATCTATAAATGCGGAGGTAAATGGTTTCCATGCTTCGCACTCATCTACCAAAACGCCGTTATTAATAATGTGGCCTGTAGTGGGTTGAATAAGGTCTAGCATTAGGCTGAATAGGGTGGTTTTTCCTGCCCCGTTGTTTCCTACGAGGCCAAAGCTCTGTCCTTTAGGAATTTCCAAATTCGCTATATTCAATACCGTAGCGCTGCCATAGGTCTTGGTTATATTTTCAATTTTAATCATAAAATATGTTGTTATTAAGCTTTTTGCTTATAGGCAGCCAGCGTTTTATACTTTTCTTTTTTATAAATATGCTCTATCCTTTTAAACACCTTATTTTTAAAGGCAAACCCAAGTACGCCAGCCATGGCTACAAAAATATAACCCGCAGTAGGATTAATTAGGTAGTGTCCTAAGGCATAAAAACCTAAGGGCAAAATTAACTTGGGAAGGGTAAGTAGAAGGGTTTTGGAGTTAAATGCCTGTTTATCTCCAAATGCCTTTTTGTTTGAGCTAAGGTCTATAGGTGTTTTTATATAGGCTCCGCCCCAAAGAACTAGGTAAGAATTGACTCCTATATTATAAATTGCACCAACGATTACCGCTAAGTAAGCATCCAGTCCAAAATAGAGATAAAAGGAAGCTAAAATTGTGCTTATTATGGTGGCAATTACCATTAGGAACCACTTAGAATTTAAATATTCCTTGTATTTTATGTTCTGACTCATCATTAAAGGGTAGTAGGCACTATCCCAACTAGGAACAAATTGACCAAAACTAAATAGGAAGCCGCCTGAAATAAAAATCCCTGCAAATATCTTCCAAACCGGTCCGTCATAAGCAGATACGCTTCCACTAAAGAACAACAGCCCGTAAAAAATGAAAAAGAAACTCATAATTACTGAGGTCTTGGAACGCTTATTTCTTTTGATCAATTTAATATCGTTCTTTAAAAAGGTGCCTAAATTTCCAAAACGGTTTAACCATGTATAATCCTCCGTCTTAGCGACCGATTTTTTGCTTGCTAACCCTGCATCTAAATACATATGTCTTCTAAAATAGGTGAAGGCGGATACAGCAAGGGCTAGCAACATGGCCCACGGCAATAAGGCAGTTAGTGGATTTTGGTATAAGGCATTAAATAGCGGCGCTGTGTATTGGGTGATGTTGAAAAGGTTAAAATATTGACAAGCACCCAAAACGATGATGAGGGCCAATACGGCATAGAATATTTGGTCTTTATTATTCACCAATACATTGATGAAATTATTGCAGAAGATCAATGCCATAATCCCCAATTGCCAAGCTATAACTCCTGTGGGGTTGTATCCTTCAATCAGCAGTACAACTGCGAACGGTAAAAAGAAAAATGCGTGGGACCAGTTAAAGAAAGAAATTACCGTTTTTCCTAAGGAATATGCCACTACCTGATTTTTTTCTACCGGTAGGTATAATAAAGGCTTTATATTGGTAATAGGCATTTTTTGAAGCATATACCTCAAATAGAGATCCCCCACCAAATAGTAAATCAAAAACTGGTTGAATACCTCTAGCGGATCGCCCCATCCCCCTTTTTTAATAATATAAAAGGCACCAACGCCCATTGCTAAGAATACGGCCATAAAATAGAGTGCCCCAAAGAACATTAGGATTTTAATGCCCAAATTGGATTTAAAGGATGCGGATCTAAAAAAGGATTTCCACTCAAGGGAAAGAAAGTGTTTTAGCATATAGGTGTTTGGTTATTGCTCATCGGTTAGTATAAAATGCATCAGATTTGTTACAGCAAATTTATACAATTCTGTACTCGGGATACGTTTCTTCTAATAGTTCTTCTGCCTTTTGTGGAATGATGTTAGTAACTACATGAAGAAATAAGCCTAGGCAGGGGAGTCCAACAGAGATAAGGAGTGATAACCACTCAGATTGTAAGCTTGTGGATCTGATAGGCCAAGAAATGATGTATATGGGAATAAAAGCAATGTTGGAATATTCCAATTGTTGAAAAATTAAATCTTCTAGCATCCATCTTTTTTCTTTAGAACGTTGTTGCTTTCTAAATTTAAAAGTTTTATAAAACATAAATAGCAAAGACATAAAGTAAACACCGTAAACAACCCCAATTCCTATTTCAGGAGATAATAGCCGTAATAGCGTATAGCAAAGAGCTATTAAAAAAACGGTTAATGCAACTTTAGGAAAGGTAAAATAGTCTTTAAAAAAACGCCAGATATAAGCCCGATATCGTTTTTCCATTGCTTTTACCTGCTCTAAAATAACGTCTTGAAATCCGAAAACGCCAAATTTTTTAAACTCTCTGTTTAGCGCTTCCTTAAAACTAAGTTGCGGATTTTCTTTCCATTAGGCTTCAATCCCATTGCTTAAATGATCTACTAACTCGGTTTGCAAGTCGTAAAGCTCCACAAAGTGTTGGCGGGTAAAGGTGTATAGCTCCTGTATTTGCGTTGGATTAACTTTCATTTTATGCTATTTTGTAATGAGCTAAATACGCTTTCTTCAATTCATGGATGAATCTTATAAAGACCAAACCCATTACTACGATTAGCGAGATAAAAGCGTAGTAAATTAAGGTGTTTTCTTGAAAAAACACTTTTGAATAATAGGGGGAAAATAAAAACAATATCCCTTGCTGAAAAATAATTAAAGGTGTTCCTATACGCTCTAACCCTGAAAAACGGTTTTTCCTAAATACAATCTTATAGTTATAGAAATAATAAATAAGAATCACGAATAAAATCCCCAATGGTATATATCTGAAAGTTACAATTAGATCAAATGATTCCGTACCTATTTTTAGGAGTAAAAGAAAAGTGAAAAAGACTACTATGCTCCAAGGCTTACATAATTGAATACCAAGTTTTCGCAGCATCTTTAAGTCGGTAACCTTCCTAAAATTTTTATTCCATTTTAAAAGCTCTTTCTTGTTGACTATCATAAAAGATTTAAAGGCCTCGTAAAAAGAAATGTTCTCCACTTCCATTGTTTCCAAAACCCCAGTAGCAACATGGTCTAGCATTTACACACGGAGATCTAAATATTCAATGTCTGAATTTTTAAGGTAGGTATCTATAAATCTTAGTTGGTGTTGGTCTAATTTCATTTATTGTTGGTTTTTCGGAATCGGGACTCTATTTAGTATCAAACTTTGTAGGGATGATTCTAAACTCAACTTTGGATTTACTAATTGCTGCATATTTCGGATAAAATCTTGCAATTCTGCTAAGCGGTTCACGGTCTCCTTTTCTCCGGCTTCGGTAAGTTTATAATACTTTCTTATTCTATTGTCTACTTTGGCAACTTCTACTTCTAATAAACCTTCTGCTTCTAATTTATGTAGGGCAGGATACAATGATCCTTCGGTGATTTTTAATTCGCCCTTGGTGATCTCCTTTACTTTTTGGGTAATTTCGTACCCGTACATTTTTCCTTGCTCTTCTAAGAGTTTTAGGATAATGATATTTAAACTTCCTTTATATAATTTGGAATTTCTCATTTTGATTACAAATGCATAATATGTGCGCCTTTCTGGAGCTAAAACAAAGCACGGCTTTACAGTTTAAATAATAAATGTAAGAAATATTAGAATGCCTAAGCATCCTATGTATGCATTTTTTTTGAAATCCCGTTTTAAATCCTGCTTGCTTTGCTTAATTTTGCGCCAAAGATTTAATATGGCCCATTTTCATTCGCTTACGGTTCAAAAAATAAAGCAACTTACACCAAACTCGGTTGCAATAACTTTTACCATTCCAAAGGAACTGATCCAGACATTTGGTTTTACCGCTGGTCAATATATAACCATTAAAAAAGAGATTAAAGGCAAGGAATTACGTAGAGCGTATTCCATTAGTTCTTCCCCTAAATCCGACTCCATTACCATTGGGGTAAAAAAGGTGGATAAAGGTGGATTTTCCGCTTATGCCCATAGTAAATTAAAGGTTGGGGATGTTTTAGAGGTTATGCCTCCAGAAGGTAGGTTTATATTTAAGCCTAGCAGCAGTCCTAAAAATATTGCCGCATTTGCTGCAGGGAGTGGAATTACTCCTATTATGAGTATTGCCAAAACGGTGTTGGAAAGTAATCCTAAAAACACTTTTGTTCTGACTTTTGGGAATAGGTCCTATAAAGAAACCATGTTCTATACGGATTTGGTGAAATTACAATTGGATTACCCAAATAGGTTTTTCGTGTATTTTATATTGAGTCAGACTCAGGAGGACGAATCTATATTTGGGAGAATAGACACTTCCACTATAAACTATGTGCTAAAGAATAAACATAAGAACGTAACGTTCAATGATTTTTATTTATGTGGTCCAGAACCTATGATCCACTTGGTGAAAGATCATTTAAAAGAAAACGAAATTACTGAGGATAAGATTCATTTTGAACTTTTTACCGAAACTGAAATTAAGGACGAACTTCCTGAGAAGCTAGATGGTAAAACCGTGGTGAAGGTTATTTTGGACGATGAGGAGTTTTCGCTTTCTATGGATAAAGGTTCCGTAGTGCTCGATGCGGTTCTAAAAGAGAACATTGATGCGCCTTATTCCTGTCAAGGTGGAGTTTGTAGTAGCTGTATCGCTCGAATCAAAGAAGGAAAGGCCGAGATGGTAAAAAATCAAATTTTAACCGATGGCGAAATTGCCGAAGGGCTTATTTTAACCTGTCAAGCGCATCCAACTACCGAAACATTAACGGTGGATTATGATGATGTATAACATGGTCTAACGATGGCGTATTGTTAAAGGCCGTAAATGGTCTGGACTCAGGCAAAGAATTATTTTAGAGTCTTAATGCTATAATGTCTTTATTTTTGCTTAAATTTTAAATATGTCAGAGATCGTAAATCGCGTTGCGCAAAGTAAATTAGTCACCTTTAATTTAGAGGATTACTATCCTAAGGGAGAAAGGGTGCTTTTAGATATAAAGGATTGGCTGTACGAAGATATTATACTTCGGGAAAAGGAATTTAGGCAGTATTTGGAAGATCACGATTGGAGCCAATACCAAGATAAGTATATTGCTTTAACCTGTTCTTCAGACGCTATTATTCCGGGTTGGGCCTATATGCTTATAGGTACTAAATTACAGCCCTACTGCAAGAGAATGGTTGTTGGTGAACTAGAAATGCTGGAATCTTCCTTATATCAAGACATTTTGGAAAATTTAGATGTTTCGGAATACGAGGGTAAACCCGTTATCGTTAAAGGGTGCTCTAACAAACCTGTACCTCCCAATGCTTATTTATGGGTCACGGCAAAATTACAAAAGGTGGCAAGAAGTGTTATGTATGGTGAAGCTTGTTCCTCCGTGCCACTTTTTAAGGCAAAATAACTCTCAATAAGACACAGCCAAAATACAAAGTTTCTTAATTTTGCCGTAAATTCAATAAACATAGATTATTATGAAGAAAATTGTACTCGCATTTATCGTCCTTATGACGATTCAAGTAGGTTCAGCTCAAACTTTGGAAGAACTAAAGGCAGAGAAAAGTATTAAGACTGATTCCATTGCAGCAATTCAAGGAAGGGTAAATGACATCCAAGCAAAGATAAAGGCGCTTCCGGGATGGAAAAAAGGCGCTTTTGGAACAATAGGTGCCAGTCTTTCTGGATTTAACAACTGGTACGCCAAAGGAGCTCCTAACTCTAGTGCAGGGAATATTGGTGTAACAGTAAATGCCTTTGCAAACCTTAATCAGGAAAAGTTTTTTTGGAGAAACTCCCTTAACGTAAATCTTGGATGGGTAAAGATAGACGATAAGGATATTGATACCGATGACGATAGCTTTCGTTCCTCTACAGATGTATTTACAATAACATCTCTTTACGGTCAGAAGCTTAGCGAAAATTTTGCGATCTCGACCTTAGGGGAATACAAAACAACCATTATCGATAATTTTAACGATCCTGGTTATTTGGATCTTGGGGTGGGTGCTACGTGGACTCCTATTACCGATTTAGTAGTGGTAATACACCCATTAAACTATAACTTTGTTTTTAGTAGTGGGGATACCGTTTTTGAATCTTCTTTAGGAGCTAAGATTGTTGCCGATTATACAAGACAATTAGGGAAAGTAAATTTTAAAACTAATTTATCTATGTTTCAAAGCTATAAATCTTCGGACTATTCTAACTGGACTTGGACCAATTCTTTTGGTTATACCTTGTGGAAAGGAATTGGGTTAGGATTTGAGTTTGGCTTAAGGGATAACAAGCAAGAAGCATTGAACTATGCTATTAATAATATGGCAGTTACCGATCCTGAGCCTAATTTTAGCAATGTAGATAATGACTTGCAGACGTATTGGTTGTTTGGTCTAAACTATTCTTTCTAATATATAAAAAACGTATATATATTATCAAAAGCCCTCTATTCGGGGATATTCGGGAGTAGGCCGATTTTCACTAAAAACTGGACAGAACGAATCCTGGAACATCGATGTTTCCGGGATTTTTTTTATGGTTTATTTTCGAAGTGGATTTTCGTCCGGTTTAAGAGGGCTTTTTGGTCGTTTTAGTGAGGTTCTGGCATACCTTTCCCATCGAAGTTTCGGATCGCTAGTCCCTATGCCGCTTTTTCCAGCGCCATGGCCGACA
>NZ_AUCB01000016.1 GCF_000429545.1 Arenibacter certesii DSM 19833 | reverse complement strand
CCGTCGGTACGGTCTTCTGCTAAGATCCATCCACCTAGGCCTGCATTTACAGTAGCATCCCATTTTAAAATTTGACCGTCGGCAGCTCCCATGTCGCTTAGGTGCTTTGTCTCAATCACTTCATCAGCAATTGTAAGAACTCCTGTGTTGTCTAGAGTAGCGTCTCCAGATATATCTATTTCTATAGGGTTGTTGTCATTGTCTCCAATTAGTATTTTTCCATTGTTTAAGTTTTGTATTCCGGAACCGTCGGTACGGTCTTCTGCTAAAATCCATCCACCTGTACCTGCATTTACAGTAGCATCCCATTTTAAGATCTGACCATCCGTAGCTCCCATATCACTCAGATGTTGTGTTTCTATTGCATTAGGAGCAATTTTTGCTGTAGTTACTGCCTCGTTTTCAATTGTAAGAACTCCTGTGTTGTTTAGAGTAGCGTCTCCAGATATATCAATTTCTATAGGGTTGTTGCCATTGTCTCCAATTAGAATTTTTCCATTGTTTAAGTTTTGTATTCCGGAACCGTCGGTACGGTCTTCTGCTAAAATCCATCCACCTATACCTGCATTTGCAGTAGCGTCCCATTTTAAGATTTGACCGTCGGTAGCTCCCATATTGTTGAAATGTTGCGCTAAGATGCTTTCATTAGCAATCTTATCTCCGGTTATGGAAGTTGGGGCTATATCCAAGTCTATATTATTGTTTACAGGATCTTCTGTTACGGTAACAATTCCGGTTCCCGAGTTGATGTTCCTGAATTGTAGTACCGAGCCAAGGTTGTCAACATAGGTGCCTATGCCTGCACTTCCAATATTAATTCCCGTATTGACTTCGCCGCCTCCACTTGCGTTAACAGGTGTCCATTCGACCTCGCCTGTTGCACTATTGGTTATTAACATTTGATTAGATGAAAGTGGCCCGTTCAATGGTTTTATTTTGGCCAATTCGATAGTCTTGTCCGAAATATCCTCACTTAAGATAGTCCCATCCAAGATTTGTAAAGTGGTGATTCCGCCAGTAGGTACGCTAAGGTCAATGTCCACACCATTTCCGTTTATTGTTTCTCCGTCAGTAATAACCGTATTCCCTGTTCCAGCAGGGAGATCGTCCCAAATAACATCACCATTAAGATCCGTTTTTAGTATTTGTCCTGGCGTAGAAGAGGGTGCAATTTTCAACGGATTTCCTTCAATTCCCTCTCCTGTAAGTATGCTTCCATCAACAATTAGAGAATTACTTCCTCCAAGCAATCCGCTAAGGTCAATCTCTTTACCTGCTGTAGCAGGGTTGGTTAACGTTAGAATATGATTTTCATTATCATAAGACAAATCAGTTAATTGTGTAGTGCTACTATCCACATAGTCCTTAGTAGCTGCGTCTTGGGCCTCTGATGGATTTAGTAAGTTTTTAATTTGCTTTTCACCAGCATCTGTTCCACCAGCTAAAACACTCGCCAAATCTTGATCAGCACCCCCTCCAGGAAGCGCTGATAAATCGATGGAACCTGTAAATCCGTTTCCACTTCCAGTAAAGTTTAAACTAGAATCGTTAAGTTCTACTAAAGTAATGGCGCCATCTGAACCTCCCTCTCCATTTAGAGACGATAGATCTACTGAACCTCCACGTTCAAGGGTTAATATGTTGCCCGCCTCCAAAGTTAATTGTTGATTGTCAGTACCACCACCTAGTCCACTTAAATCAATCTTATTACCCGCTGTTGCAGGATTAGTCAAGGTTAAAATACCACTAGTATTATCAAAAGCTAAATTGGTTAGCTGGCTTGTGCTACTATCCACATAGTCTTTTGTAGCAGCATCTTGTGGCTCTGTAGGATTAAGTAAATCTTTTATTTGTTTGCTGCCAGCACTTTGTCCAGTTGTTAAGATGCTTTCCAAATTTGGCGTATCGCCGCCGCCGCCAGACAGCGAGGTAAGGTCTGCTGTACCCGTGCTTCCTCCCGAGAGGCTTAGGGTTAGCTCATTAGTAGTCTCATTAAATGTAAAAGCGGAAATCGTCTGATTTTCGGTACCGCCTCCTTCACCTCCGTTCGGAGCGCTAATTACATAAGGCTTGGCTAGAGTTCCGTTTCCTTCAACTGTAACGTTTTCTCCTCCCTGTAAAACAAAATCTACCCAGTTTACAGCAGAACCATCAGCGTTCGTCCTTAATATTTGATTTGGATTTCCTGGTTTTACTCTTAACCGATTATCTACACTTCCATCCCCCATAATAGTAATTCCATCTGGATCTACCGTATTATTACCTCCACCACCGCCTCCTGTGCCTGGGGGTAAATCGGCCCATACTACCTCCCCACTAATGGGGTCTGTTGTTAAGAATCGGCCTGGGATATTGGGATTAATTCTAAATTCATTGCCTTCGGCACCTGTTCCAGTTATAGTTTTTCCATCCGCTTTTACAGTGCCACTACCGCCACCGGTAGCTTCAGGTATGGGCTCCCAACGTACTACTTGATTTTCATCGGTTATTAAATATTGCAAGGTCCCTGCGGCAGGTTTAATTCTTAAGGGGTCAGATTCGGTCCCTGCTCCAGAGAGCTCTCCTTCATCCAAATATAGCCCAGAACCACCTCCGCTGGGTAGTGGAATGGTGCCATTAAAGGCTTTGCCATTACCCGTGAATACTAAATTGTTCCCGTTTAATTCTACCTTAGAAATAGCCCCATAACCTGGCATATTAGCTAAATTTATTGCGCCAGAGAAACCACCATTAATTCCAGTAAATTGCAAGTTGGCGTTATTGAGCTCTACCTTGGTAATGGCTCCATCTACTCCGCCTTCACCGCCGCCACCGCCACCGCCGCCAAGATCACTTAGGTCAATGTTTCCTCCACCATTGGACAAAGAAATGGTATTGCCAGATCTAGTTAAGCTTTGTTGATATAGGCTTAAATCTACACTGTTACCTCGCTCAATCGCTAAAATGTTAGATTCATTTAAGGATAATTCCTGATTGTCATCTACGGCTCCGCCAATTTCATCAAACTTATTGTCTACATAAAGTTTTACCGCCCTTTGAGTAGGGTACTTTATGTCCGAAGTTCCTAAATTAGTATTATCAGATTTATTTATAAGGTTTTCCTTAAGGTTCAGGTCTTTTTCGTTTTTAGCGATGCGCTGCATTACCGTGTCTGCAACCTTTAAAGGATCTGCAGCAATACCTTTCCCTTTTATTGTTTGTTGGTCCGCAATGGTAGCTCCTATTTGTTCTCTACTTACCCACAACACCTGTCCCTTATCATTGGTAAAGAGCAATTGATTAAATCCCCCAGGTTGCATGTGCTTAGGTTGCACGGTGCCGTCTATAATATTTACGCCAGCTACAGAGAGTTCCGCTAGTTGGGTGTTGCCTACAGAATTTTCCCGTAATTGTGCCGGTCCAACGGAATTAAGTCCCAATTTAGCTTGCGTTATGGACCCGTTGGCTAAATCCTGACCAAAAATAGTGGCGTCTACAATCTGATCCCCCCTAATTTCGCCCACGGTTATTTCGTAAGCATTATTGTTGGGCGTGATTACGATAGTGGAGTCTCCGGCACTAATAGAGAGTGGTTCTGCCACGCTATCACATACATTTACCCATTCGGCATCTTTATAATAATGTAGACATCCTAAATCGGTATTATACACCAAAGCGCCAGAAGGTGGGGTAATGGCGTTCATTTGATCAGTGGTGACCCTGGTAATTACCAATACCTTAGAAGTGCTTTCCAATTCCAAGACAGCACTAGGATCTATATTCTGCGGATTATCCCCGATTTTTACTTGCGCCTGGACTCCTATCCCCAATAACAGGCAAACTATTAGCAATATATTTTTCATGTTCTCAATAATTCTCTAGATTGTGTTTTATCCTTTCACTAATCTTGTAACACCACAAGGTGATGCAAGACATTATAAACCACGGCATAGTGAGGTTACCTTAGCCACTATTTCCCATTATAGCTTATATAAGCTGTAATGGGTAAGTACAGAAAGCCACAATACTCCTTGCAGAAAAACAGGGAATACCGTTAGCTTAGGTCAAAAATAATAAAGGTTTGTTCTCGAGTTTAGGGAATAACAAAAGTAAAATTATATGCGCACAAAACGAGAATAATCGGACAAAATACGTTACTACTTGTTGAACAGGGGAGTCCTTTTAAAAGTTAGGAATTTGGCTACTTTCATACGGGGATTTTCCTGCTTCAAAGATGCGTGCAGTTCCCGTTCCCTTCAATGTAGACTGGTTTCCATTCACCAGGATATAGTTTCCCTCCCGAAGACCGATAACCGGAGTAGTATTGAGCTGATGGAACTCCCGTATCCGGGTTTCCCTAGTTTCTCCTTTATGGGTGCTATTAGGATCCGGATCCAAATAGTGAGGGTTTAGATTAAAGTTCACCACTCCCAGCGTCATAAAAGTAGGGGGATGTACAATGGGCATATCATTAGTAGTTTTCATGCTGGGACCAGCAATATTACTTCCGGCACTAGTGCCCAAATAAGGGGTTCCATGGTTGATCTTATCCCGTAAAGGTTGCATTAGTTCTAAATTGTGCAATTGCTGCACCAAAAGAAAGGTGTTTCCTCCTCCGGTAAAAAGCGCTTCGGCATGGGCAATCCCCTCCAAGGGGTCTTCAAAATCATGGAGTCCTACCACCTTTTTATCGATTTTAGAAAAAGCAGTAGCTACTAGCTCGGTATACGCATCATGGGAAATCCCCCCCGGCCGGGCATAGGGAATAAAAGTAATGGTAGTGGCATGGGAGAAGAAATCGTTTAATTGGGGAAGTAAATACTCCAAATAGGATTGTCCATAAAGAGTGGAAGTGCTGGCAAGCAATAGTTTTTTCATAAGGTTTCTAAAATTCGCCTTAAAAATACAATGAATCTCCGGAATTTATAGATAATCTTGTTTTAGCAATTTCAACATCCCCTCTAAGGGCTCTTATCAAAATAGGAGGGTATCTTTGCTAATGTCCCTACTAAGGATATTATCTTAACAAAAGTTTAGTGAAGAATTGTATTTGTATGCGGTAAACTTAGTATTTCTTTATATCTTAATTAAAATATTAAAGGACTGCCCCAATTAGTGGTGGGCAATCTAGCTAAAAAAATAATACACCTAATATCAATTAAAAATATGCGAATTAAACTCCTATTCTTACTTGCTTTATTTACAGTTTCATTGGGGTATTCCCAGGACGATGATCGGCAATATCTAAGAGGGCAAGTCCTCTATAGAAGTGTAAACGTGCCCAATCAGAATGTAATTAACGTTAATACTGAAATGGCTACTATTACCAATGAAAAGGGGGAATATGGCATTAGGGTGAAGGTTGGGGACCAATTGGTGTTTACTGCGGTCAACTATCAGTTAAAAGTGGTTGAGATTACTCCAGAAATACTCGCCAATAACCGTTTGGTAGTAGAAGTGACCGAAAAGGTTACAGAGTTAGATGAGGTGGTGGTAACGCCCGAAAATCAGGAAAAATTACTTCAGGTGAAGAGTAAAGAATTGCTCATAAATGAATATGAGTATGAAACGGACCGCTTAACAGAAGTAGAGAATATTTCTCTTTCCCAAACGGAAAGGGGTATGAAAGACGGAATTAATTTCGTCAATATTTTTAAAGCCTTGTTAATGGCTACTAAGGACGATAGTGATACCGTAGAACGGAAGCCCCTTAAAGTTAGTGAAGTACTAAGACAGGTGTACGACGATAGATTCTTTGTGGTAGATCTAAAGCTGCCACAGGATAAGATAGATGATTTTCTATTGTATTGTGATACGCAACTTCCTGGTAGGGAATTATTGCAGAAGCGAAACGAGTTTCAGTTGATAGATTTCTTGGTCACCCAGAGCAAAGACTATTTAAAAAATCTTGAAGAAAAATAAAAATCGACTTCGCATACTTAGGCGTCTTGGTTATTGTTTAAGAGTACGTCCATGAGGTATCTAACGATGAATACCGTTAACAAAAGGAAGCCCGCCTGAAAAAGTCGGGCAAGCCCGCGATGGAGTTTCTAATTTCACGTAATGAGTAAAACAGGACAATTGAGCTTATGGAAGTAGTGCCCATGGGAAGAGATCTAAACCACTCCAACCTTTTTATACACCTGTGTTTGCTCTGTTTTTTGATGTTGAACGGAGCTATTTTTGGTCAGACGTTTGGCGAAAAAAATCTAGAAGGAAGGGTATATAGTTCTGATGGGGACGTAGCTGCCACCCATGTCTTAAATACGACTACCAAAAGGGCAGCTATTACCAATATGGATGGTTTTTTTACTATTGGGGTCCATTTAAACGATACCCTTGTATTTTCGGCCGTTCAATACCGTAAAAAAACCATGGTGGTCACTGCCGCTATTTTGGAGAGTAAATTTATTTCTGTGGCCTTGGAAGAAACCAATATTGTTTTGGATGAGGTGGTGGTAACCCCATATAATCTTACCGGGGATTTAAATAGGGATATGAAACGGTTAAACGTGCCACCGCCGGTAACAGCTAGCGGCCTTGGTCTGCCCAATTCCAATGTAAAACCCTTAACGCAAAGCGAAAGGTTGTTACGGGAAGCCTCTATGGGACCCCTTACATTGGGAACCTTTACCAGCATTCCCTTTAATCCCCTTATCAATGCTATTACAGGTCGCACCAAGATGCTTAAAAAAAGGGTGGCCAGAGATGAAGATTATGCCCGTACAGAGCGAGTTAAACAGTTTTATCCCGATTCTGTTTTTGTGCAGGTACTAAAAATTCCAGAAAGCAAAGTGGATGATTTTCTGTACTTCTGTGAGGTAGATCCCGCTTTCGATCCAGTTGTTGACACCAAGGATAAACTTAAAATCTGGGATTATTTTAAGAGTAGGAGTGTGGAGTATCGCAGGGAGAATGAGGTTGAGTAGTATTTTAGTATTTAGTATTTAGTATTGAGTATTGAGTAGTTAGTATTGAGATGCCTACTCGGTCGGAGTTAGAGAACGATATATGAGGTCACCTGACGGTGACTGGGTTTCCCTGTCGGAGGTAGGCGGAGCGGAAGTCGCAAAATTTATGAGGCGAGGCTGTTGAATTATGATCCTTAATTAAACAGCCTCCCTCTCTGGAAAAATAACAAATCTGGAAATTCACCCAATTGTTACATTTTCATATTAACAAAATGCTACATCAATGCATTGTTTCATTAAACCCTAATTTTCAAATTAACCAATTGGTCATTGTTACATTAAATTCTCATTTTCAAATTGACACCTCTACAAATTTCCAAATTATCCCATTGTTCCACAAAATAAATGCTACTTTTGTTTAACCTCGGCAGCGTAAAAAAGTTAACCATATTTTTTATGTAGCTGAAAAACTTCTCATTATATTTGTCCTATGTTTAGCACAATAATTCTATTTATTAGCGGCGCCGAAATTTTCTTTATCATGTTTATCGTGGTAATGGTTTTTGGTGCAGATAAGATTCCCGGAATAGCCAAAGGCTTGGGGAAGGGGATGAGGCAGTTAAAAGATGCCACAGAAGACATTAAACAAGAGATCCAGAAAAGTGCTGAAAAGCAAGGTATAGATACTAGTATCGCTGATGATATAAAAGGCGAAATCAACAAGGTTAAAGAAAATGTTGATGACGTAACCGGTGTTATCAGGAGAAAGTAATATGCTGGAGAAGGTATTGAACTGGGACCGGGACACCTTTATTTACTTAAATAGCCTGGGTCTGGAAGATTATGATATATTTTGGTCTATAGTGACCAATTTTTCTACTTGGATTCCCTTATTTCTGCTATTTATTTATCTTGTTATTAAAGAATACTCCAAAAAAGAAGCCCTTTGGGTAATTGGTACAGTAATCCTTACTTTGGCAGTTGTTGCCATGCTTACTGGTATTACCAAGGAGTTTGTGGCCCGATTAAGGCCTAATAATACAGAGGAAATAAATACGCTTATCCGAATTTTAAAAAGTCCCACTAGTTACAGTTTCTTTTCCGGACATGCCTCCAGCTCATTTAGTGTAACTACCTCGGTATTCCTTTTTCTAAGACACCGATTTAAGTGGAGTTGGCTATTCTATATTTGGCCCCTTACTTTTGTGCTGAGTAGAATCTATGTGGGGGTACACTATCCCTTAGACCTTATAGTAGGAGCCGTTGTAGGAATTTTTTTTGCTATCCTTTTTTATAAAACCTATCAAAGAAAGTTTTCAGTTTCGGTTTAATCATTATTTTGTGGTCAGTTAAATCAATAAACACTGAACAATAAACGATTAAGAGGGACGCAATTCTCATATCGCAATGTACTTCCCGGATTAGAGTTGACCGAAAAAAAATACAGCGAAAAGAGCGACCCGCCAGGGGAAAGACCAAAATAGCTTTAAAATTAAATCAATTATACAAGTAGATAAAAGTTAGAAGCACACTGATTATTGTCCACTATTTACTGAAAAATGCGTTAGCTATTGCAGCGGTATCTTTTTTGGTGGTTTTTTAACCGACAAAAAAATATAGCGGAAAGAGCGACCCGCTAGGGGAACGCCCAAAATAAAATTAATGCATAGGACAATACCATTAGATAAAGGATAGAAACACTAAGAATTCCTGATTACTGAGACCATCTCAATACTCAATTAACACATTAGCAAACTGTTACATTAGACTACCCTACTTAAGGTGAGTCCGTCCCTTACCGGTAGCAGCACGGTCTCTACCCTTATATCTTCCATTAATTTCCTATTATAGTCCACTAGGGTTTTAGTCGCCTTATCTTTGGGTTTCAGAGGTTCTATTACTTTTCCGGACCACAACACATTATCCGACAGAATAAGGCTTCCCGGTCTGCACTTTTTTATACAAGCTTCAAAATAAAGGTCGTAACTCACTTTCTCCGCGTCAATAAAAACCAAATCAAAAGTGACATCCAATGTGGGGATAATCTTTAAAGCATCTCCAGTATGCTGGGTAATTTGTTTGCCAAATCCACTTTCTTCGAAGTACCGCCGCTGCATTGCGTTTAACTCCTCATTTATATCTATGGTATGTAAGTGGCCATCACTTGTGAGACCTTCGGCCAAACAGATAGCGGAATACCCGGTATAGGTGCCAATTTCCAGGATGTTCTTGGGCGACTTAATTTTGGATATCATGCTTAGCACGCGCCCCTGAAAATGCCCTGTGATCATCCTAGGTTGTATCACTTTTAAGTGGGTTTCCCGGGTGAGTTTTTTAAGTATTTCCGGTTCCGGTTGGGAATGGTCGGTAATATAGTGTTCCAATTGGGCCGATAAAAAATGCATGGGCTTAACTTTGTATATTTAGAGCTCCAAATATAAGGATCATGGAACAATTTACGATAAGAATGGCCACAGTAGCCGATTTAAAAACCCTAAAAGATTTTGAACAACAAATTATTAAAGCAGAGAGGCCGTTTGACATTACCTTAGATACGGATCCTATTAGTTATTACGACCTAAAGGAGCTGATTTTGGCAGATAATGCTACCGTTTTGCTTGCAGAATCCGAAGGTGAAGTGGTGGGATCCGGTTTTGGAGTGATCAGAGATGCCAAACCGTTTTTAGACCATAGGAAATATACTTATTTAGGGTTTATGTATACTGCCGAGGCGTATCGTGGGAAAGGTGTAAATAAACGTATAGTAGATGCCTTGTTAGCCTGGTCTAAAACCAAGGGGATAAAGGAAGTGCGACTAACAGTTTATGAGGATAATAACCCTGCTATAAGGGCTTACGAAAAGGTGGGGTTTAAAAAACATCTGATTGAAATGAGATTAGGTCTAGATTGAAGAAATAGTAGGGAATACTTAGCATTAGTATAAAAGAAATGCCCTGGTAAATTGTATTTTTGAATAAAAAAATAGGATATGATATTTCAGAATTCACTGAAGTTTGCCCAACAACTGGATGCTGCGGATCCCTTAGGGAAATTCCGTAATGAGTTTTACTTTCCTAAGGTAAAGGGGAAGGAAGTCATCTATTTTACGGGAAATTCTTTGGGCCTACAACCAAAGAGGACGCAAGAATATGTGGATGAAATAATGACGGATTGGAGAGAATTGGCAGTGGAAGGCCATTTTCATGCAGATAAATCTTGGTGGGATTATCACGAACGCCTAGCAGCACCATTAGCAAAAGTGGTTGGGGCAAAGCCACAAGAAGTAACGGTGATGAATACGCTTACGGTAAACCTACACCTGTTGATGGTGTCTTTCTATAGGCCTACGCCAAAGCGATTTAAGATTATTTGTGAAGAGAAAGCGTTTCCTTCCGATCAATATATGTTTAATAGTCAGGTGAAATTCCATGGTCTGGATCCAAAAGAGGCTATCGTTACTTTAAATAAAAGGGAAGGGGAGCACTTTTGGCGAACAGAGGATATCCTAGAAAAAATTAAGGAGGTAGGTGATGAATTGGCCCTTGTGCTTATTGGTGGTGTAAATTACTATAATGGTCAGGTTTTTAACATGAAGGAAATCACCCAGGTGGCTAAAGAGCAAGGCGCTATGGTGGGATGGGACTTAGCTCATGGTGCAGGAAACATTGCGCTGCATCTCCATGATTGGGGGGTAGATTTTGCAGCTTGGTGTAGTTATAAGTATATGAATAGCGGCCCAGGAAATGCTTCAGGGGTATACATCCATGAACAGTATTTAGATAGGAGTGATATTCCTAGATTGGAAGGCTGGTGGGGAACAAAAAAAGAAACCCGATTCTTAATGGAACCGGAATTTCAACCCATGGCGAATGCAGATGCTTGGCAAATTAGCAATCCGCCCGTACTTGCCTTGGCACCTTATTTGGCTTCTTTGGAAATGTTTGAAGAAGTTGGAATGGAAGCACTGATACAAAAAAGAGAGACCATAGTACAGTATTTAGAGTTTATCCTTCAAGAGATAGGGAAGGAGGCAAATGCCAATTTTCAAATTATTACTCCAGAAGAAAGGGGTTGTCAGCTTTCCGTGCTGCTTCACGGTCAGGGAAAAGCGTTGTTCCAATATCTTATGGATAACGGGGTTATTGTAGATTGGAGGGAGCCCAATGTAATTCGTTTGGCACCCGCTCCGTTTTATTGTTCCTTTGAAGATATGTACCGCTTTGGTCAGGTATTGAAATCGGGTATTGGGGGATAAGAAGTGAGACGTGAGTATAGAGATAGGAGAGGCGAATAAGAAGTCCCTCTCTGGTTGAGGCCCGAGAAAAAGAACTTGAGCTAGTTCGCCTTATATATGGTGACTGCGCGTAGCCGAAGTCACAAAATTAATCTGATATAAATTCCGACGTTTTAAAAAATATCAAGGGAAAATGTAATTACGAGGAAGAAACCACAACTATTGGAAAACCAGCATATTGGGTGTTGATTTAGAGGATAGGCGTGAGATGTGAATACTCAGATAAGGGGACGATAGTCTTTTTGATAAACTTTAATTCTAGGCCTTTTATTGATCACTTGTAAAAAATGAATAACCAACAAAATATAGTATAATGAAGTCATTGCGCTTAATCCTCTCCAATCCAAGATATTTTGGTCCTTCTTGGGTATTTGCAAGTATTAATATTTTGTTTGGTACTTGGGCGATATATATTCCTACTGTCAAAGAAAAACTAGGGATTGACAAGGCAGATCTTGGAGTGGCCATTTTTTTTCTTGCTTTAGGGGTTTTTGTAATCTTTCCAATAGCCTCGCGAATTATAGATTGGTTGGGTGTGGGAAAGGCCACCTGGTACGGGGTTTTATTAAGCTGTGTTTCTGCACTCTTACCTTTGCTGGCGCCTAATTATTATTCTTTGATGGCTGCTCTTTTTTTGTTTGGGGCCAGTAATGGTTTAACAGATATAGCGATGAATACCTTGGTTACAGAGATAGAAAAAGAAGACCGTGAGAACTTTATGTCCGCCTCCCATGGTTTCTTTAGTCTAGGGGGTGTTCTGGCCGGGTTGGGTAGTTTCCTTATAATTGGGATCAATAATCCCGCATTGCACATGCTATATGCGGTATTGTTGGTGCTGGTAGTGAACATTATCTTTCAAAAACACTATAAACATATTGTTGCTGCCCCTATAGAAAGGGAAGCTTTTAGTTTTAAGCTATTTAGGCCCTTGCTCATTTTGGGGCTAGTATCTTTTATGGTGATGGGAGGGGAGGGTGCCGTGGTAGATTGGAGCGGTTTGTTTTTGCAGGAGATTACGATGGCACCAGAAGCACTTATAGGTTCTGGATTCTTGGCATTTTCAGTGATGATGACCTTGGGGAGGTTTCTAGGGGATGGTATTAGTGCAAAAATAGGTCCCATTAAAATTGTAGCTATAGGCGCCGCTATTTCTATAGTAGGTTACCTCTTGGTACTAACCGCTGAAGTTTATATGGCTATTGCCGGGTTTGCTCTGGTAGGCCTTGGTTTTTCCGTTATTATTCCAGAACTCTTTCGGATTGGGGGGACGGTGAAGGGGATAGATTCCGCCAAAGGGGTTTCTTTTATTGCAGGTACAGGCTATTCCGGATTTTTAATGGGGCCTGTGGCATTGGGTTTTGTGGCAGAGAAATATTCTCTAAACCTTACCTTCACTATCTTATTAATATGTTCTGTACTGGTATTGGCCGCTACTTATGCGCTTCACCGTAGAAGAAGGTAGTGACCCTTACTTATTCCCGGTCCCTGGAATTGACTTTCAAATCTGTGAAATAGAGTTTAAAAGATCCATCTTCATTTTTATGCATTTTCGCAATTTTTAGTCCGTTGGTATCTACATAATCTTCCCATGTGGTGATAGTGGAAGCTTCTTTTTGGTTCCCACGTCTAAATACCCATTCTTTGATTATAAAATCGGGACCAAAATAGAAGTCGTAGGCATCACCGGGAGTATATCCTCCTTCATTACCGTACACTATGGTTAAGCGCTGCATAGGTGCCTTACTAATTGGCGCTTGCATATTGTTTTGGTGGTCAAAGGAGAAATTATCCTTGTCCCATATTAAATTGAAAGGAGCCAATAACCAGTACTTGTCATTGATAAAACCGGCATCGACCTTTGCGGTAAGGCTGTCTACACTGTTGCGATGGTATGTAATTTTTTCTCCATTATTATCGGTCTCCACAGTGTTGGTTGCCGTATTCCAAAGCCAACTGCGCTGAAAATGAGTGGTGTCTCTATCTACATTAAAGGTGAAGGTTATTTCTTTTGCATTTTTAAAATTTTTAAAACCATGGGCATGGGCTACCTTCTCCAAAATGGATAGCTCTTTTTCCTGCTCCTTGGCTTCTTCTTTTTTTACTTCCTTACAACCTACAAAGGCAATTAGGCCAATTGCGAATATGATATGCTTTTTCATCTTTGATTTTTACCAAAGATAATAGGTTTTGGGCAGAATGTGGAAAATAGATTTTCTTTGGATTCTAGATCGAATTAACTCTTGGCAACACATTTTCAACTTTTTGAATGTTAATGGAAATGGAAAATTGGTAACGTTATTCTTTGCTAAGCCTACTTTTTACTTTTAATTGAAAATAAATATGGGATGATTGCAGGGAAAATTGAAGGTGAGGATTAATTTAGCGACTGTTTTTTATAATAAATTGATTATTTTTGAGACTTAACAAGAAATTTAAAAATGGGATCAAAAAAAGGTAAGATACAAGAAGCGATCGACGAGAAATTGCTTGAAGAGAGAAAGGTGTTTTTGTGGGGGATGGTAGATGATGATTCCGCCAAGCATGTAATTGATCGATTGTTATATTTAGATATGCAGAACAATAAGGAGATTCAGTTGTACATCAATAGTCCCGGAGGATATGTTACTTCCGGTTTTGCAATCTATGATACTATTAAAGGGTTAAAAAGTCCGGTTTCCACGATATGTTCTGGATTGGCGGCTTCAATGGGATCTATTCTGTTGTCTGTTGGTAAGAAGGGGAGACGATTTATTCAGCCACATGCGCAGGTAATGATTCATCAGCCTAGTGGAGGAGCAAGGGGACAGGCCTCAAATATTGAAATTCAGGCGAAGGAGATAATTAAGACTAGGGAGTTGAGTGCTAGAATTTTAGCAGAGAACTGCGGTCAGGATGCAGAAAAAGTGATGAAAGATTTTGATAGGGATTTTTGGATGAATGCCGAAGAGTCTATCGCCTACGGAATTGTAGATGGTATTTTGGAATAACTAGGAACCCTATATTGATATAAAAAGGAAAAGTCCTTCGCAAAATTAATGTGAAGGACTTTTTATATATATAGACGCCGAAGCGGAATGTAATGTATATACGTTACATTCCTTTGTTTTGGACGTCCTTACTCAGGATTTTATTAAAATAAGCTCTTAAATACCTATTTTTTAGTAAATACCGGCCTTTTAAGCCTCATTTGCCCAAGAGAGGACCTATATTATAGGTTTGTCTAATGTGGGTGCCTAGACGGATAACAGCGGGAATGGGACAGGCTATTCCGCTCTAATTGACATTAATTTATTATTTTTAATTTTTCAACCATTTCTATTCCCCTTATTTTAAAATATATGATACAAACTCCGAAAAATATTGCCATTGTCGGTTCAGGACTAGTAGGTTCTCTCCTGGCAATATATCTCAGGAAATTAGGACATCAGATAACAGTTTATGATAGACGCCCAGATATCAGAAAAGTAGCGTTCTCTGGTCGCTCGATCAATTTAGCGATGAGTGATCGTGGTTGGAACGCCTTGCGGGAAGTGGGGGTAGAAGAGGTTATTAAGGAATTGGGGATCCCTATGGACAAGCGTGCTATCCACTTAGTAGGGGAGCCAGAATATTACCAAAAGTACGGGAAAGAGAAGGAGGCCATATGGTCCATATCTAGAGGGGTGTTAAATAGAAGAATGATTGACCTAGCAGAGGAAGATGGTGCTATTTTTCGCTTTGAAGAAAAGGTATGGGATATCGATTTGGCAGAAGCTACAATATATACTGGTGAGAGTGACAAGGGGAAATGGGATGCGTATAAACACGATATAGTTTTTGGATGTGATGGTGCCTTTTCTAGGGTGCGCCATAAGATGCAACGAAGAAGTAGGTTTGATTATTCCCAAGATTTTATAGATGTAGGCTATAAGGAGCTAACTATACCTGCCAATGAGGATGGAACCCATAAATTGGATAAATACTCCTTTCATATTTGGCCAAGGGGAAAGTTTATGTTTATAGCTATGCCTAATTTGGATGGTAGTTTTACATGCACCTTGTTCCTCCCTTTTGAAGGTGAGATTTCTTTTGAGAACCTAACCACAAAAGATGAGGTCAAGGAATTTTTTAACACCTATTTTCCCAGTATTTCGCAAATAATAGAAGATGTAACCTTGGATTTCTTTAAAAATCCAACCAGTGCCATGGTAACCATGAAATGCTTTCCGTGGACGTATTGGAATAAGGTTGCTTTAGTGGGCGATTCTGCCCATGCAGTAGTGCCCTTTTACGGACAGGGAATGAATGCTGGTTTTGAGGACATCTATGAGCTTAACAAGATTATAGCCAAGCATGGGGATGATTGGGAGACTATTTTCCAAACCTATCAAACGGAACGTAAGCCCAATGCAGATGCTATTGCAGAGCTTAGCTACAGGAATTTTATGGAAATGAGCAGTAAAACTGCCGATGCCAATTTTATTCTACAAAAGAAGATAGAAAAGCATTTCTCTTTAAAGCATCCAGAAAAGTGGCTTCCAGTATACTCTAGGGTTACTTTTTCGGACCGGCCCTATGTAGAAGCTTTGGCCCTTGGTGATGCCCAGGAAGAAATAATGGCGCACATCATGAAAATGCCCAATATAGAGGAGATCTGGAACAGTGAAGTAGTGGAAAACAAAATACTGGACCTTATTTCTAAGTCAGAAAATCTATAAAATATTGCCGTACATTCTAGGCCTTATAAACAATATACAAAATGCAAAAAAGGCCATCTCGTTGGAGATGGCCTTCTTATATTAGTAAATAGTATCGCTATTACAATTTAGAGAAAAGTTTTCTCATTTTCTCTTGTTGCTCTTCAGCTAAGACAGGGTCTACTAAAATTCTCCCACTGTGCTCATCGCTAATAATCTTTTTACGAGATGCGATCTCTACCTGCACCTGTGGTGGGATGGTAAAGAAAGATCCTCCGGAAGCACCTCTTTCTATAGGAACGATCGCTAATCCGTTCTTAACATTGTTTCTGATTCTCTTGTAAGCCTTAACCAATCTTTCCTCGATCTGGGTTTGGTATTCTTCTGATTTGGCTAAAAGCGCTTTCTCTTCCTTTTCCGTTTCCGCTAAGATGGCATTCAATTCGCTCTTCTTATGCTTTAAGTGCGATTCCCTTTCGGCTAATCGTTCTTTGGTACTGGAAATAACTTCTTTCTTTTGCTCAATCTGAGCCTTAAACTCCTTAATATTCTTTTCGGCCAATTGTATTTCCAGCTCTTGGTACTCTACTTCCTTGGTAAGTGAGTTAAATTCCCTGCTGTTACGAACATTCTTTTGCTGCTCGGTATACTTTTTCATTAAAACCTTAGCTTCGTCAATAAGGTTCTTTTTGGCAGTAATTTCGTAGTTGATGGTCTCAACATCGGTCTTAAGCTTATCCATTCTTGTTTTAAGACCAAGAACCTCATCTTCTAAATCTTCTACTTCTAGAGGCAATTCGCCCCTTACATTTCTTATCTCATCAACTCTAGAATCTATTAATTGCAAATCGTATAATGCTCTTAACTTATCTTCTACTGTTGCTTCTTTCTTTTTTGCCATATTTAAAAATACTTGATGGGATTTGTTAAACTCTCCGATAAAGAGACTGCAAAATTAGGGATTTTTTTCGTAAGATAGTCAACTAAGAGATTTTTTGTAAACTGCTCTGTTTCATAGTGGCCAATATCGGCAAGAATAATTTTGTTTTCCGCTTCATAAAATTGATGGTATTTTAAATCGGCGGTAATGAAAACATCAGCATTTACAGCCTTTGCAGCCGATATAGCAAAAGATCCGCTGCCTCCTAAGACGGCTATTTTATGGACGTTTTTTCCTAAAAATTGGGAGTGTCGTATACAGGAAACATTCATTTTTTTCTTAACAATCTCGAAAAAGTCTTCCTCGGGCATCGGTTTTTCCAAATTCCCGTACATTCCCATGCCCATAAATTGGTTATTATTATCCAAGGTTTGGATCTCATATGCTACTTCCTCATAGGGGTGATTAGTAAAAAGTGCTGCTAATATTTTTGATTCCTTTTCCTTGGTGTAGGTAATATTTATCTGGGATTCCTGTTCGTAATGCGTCTCTCCAATTTCTCCTAAATGTGGATTGGAACCCTCATTGGGTTTGTAACTGCCCGTACCTTTTAGAGTAAAACTACAATTACTATAATTGCCAATGTGTCCTGCGCCAGCTTGGTAAAGTGCATGCCTAAGTTGCTCTGCATTGGCGTGGGGAATATAGGTGGTCAGTTTTTTAAGTGTGCCTTTTTTTGGGATTAGGATTCGGGGATCCTGAAGTCCCAATACGTCAATTATTTTTGCATTTACCCCTTGGATGCTATTGTCTAGGGCCGTATGCATGCTGTATATGGCAATGTGGTGTCTAATCGCCTTTAAAACTACACGTTCTACATAATTGGAGCCGGTAATTTTTTTTAGGCCACTAAATATTATGGGATGAAAACTTACAATAAGATTGCAATTTTTGCTTATGGCTTCGTCAACCACATTCTCCAACGTGTCTAGCGTTACCAAGATTCCCGTTACTGGGGTGTTGACGTCCCCCACCAATAGGCCCACATTGTCAAAATCTTCCGCTTGGCCCAAAGGAGCCAGCTCCTCTAAGTGCCCTATAACTTCTTTTATGATCATTTTATAATTTTATAGTCTTCCAAAGGTAAAAATATTATAATTTCGTTCCAATGCAACTATTACGAAGATTAGCTTTCCCCATTTCATTGATGTACGCTTTTATAGTGTATCTGCGTAACTTTTTATATGACCAAAACATATTTAAAGGCAAATCCTATGATACCAAAACCATTTGTGTAGGCAATCTAAGTGTAGGGGGAACAGGTAAGACTCCGATGATCGAATTTTTAATTAGGAGTTTAAAAGACGCTAAAAAGATAGCGGTCTTAAGTAGGGGTTATGGTAGAAAATCTAAAGGTTTTATGCTTGCCAATCCACAGGTAAAAGTGGAGGATTTGGGTGATGAACCCTATCAGATAGTCAAGAAATTTCCAGAAATTACGGTTGCTGTAGACGCGGATCGGCAAAATGGAATAACCACCTTGGAAGCCTCCTTGGCTCCAGATATTATTTTATTGGACGATGCCTTTCAACATAGAAAAGTAAAATGTGATTACTACGTTCTGCTTACCGCTTATGGTAAGTTATATGTGGATGATTGGTATTTGCCAACGGGGAACTTAAGGGATAGTAAAGGAGAGGCCAAACGTGCCAATATCATAGTGGTTACTAAATGCCCTAAAAATATATCGGAAAAAGAACAGATATCCATCCGTGAAAAGTTAAATCCAAAAAGCGGCCAAAAGGTGGTGTTTAGCTATCTGGAATACGATCCTAAGCTTAAAGGAGGTCCTGAGGAGATGTCCTTGGGCGAAATAAAAGGTAGAAAGGTAACCTTGGTAACCGGTATTGCAGATCCCGCTCCCTTAGTACGTTATTTAAGGGAAAATGGATTGGAGTTTGAGCATTTATCGTATTCGGACCATCACTTTTTTAGTGATAGGGAGATTGAAATGTTTTTAACAAAAGAACTTATCCTAACTACCGAGAAAGATTATGTAAGGTTGTCCGGAAAAATAGGGGAGTTGTATTATATAGGTATAAAACATGTGTTCCTAAGTAATGGAAAAACCGAGTTAATAAAGAGTCTAAATTTAGATTAAGAGCACCCTAAGCTTTTGCTTTAGGTCTATTTGTTCCTATTATGTGTTGACCAATTTTTCGGTAAAACACTTCTGGTTTAAAAGGCTTGGTTACTACATCATTGCAACCTGCGGCATAAAAACTTTCCATACTATCATCTAAAGAAATTGCAGTAAGTGCGATGATAGGAATAAATCGGTTGAATTTTCTAATTTCTATAGTAGCTTCTTCCCCACTTATTCCGGGCATATGGATATCCATAAGGATTCCGTCATATTCGGTTTTCCTTACCATTGCTACAGCTTCTAGACCATTGCTAGCAATATCACAGGTAATCTCCTTTTTGTCTAACATTTTCTTGGTGATTACCTGGTTGATTTTATTGTCTTCTACCACTAATAAATGCAGGCCAGATAAGTCATATTCTTCGTCAGTGACTTCAAATAAAAGGTCGTCCTCAATATCATCCTTGCTTTTTAATGCTAGATTAAAGAAGAAGGAACTGCCCTTGCCCAATTCACTTTTTAATTCAATGGTACTGCCAAACAGGCCCAATAGACTTTTTACAATGGTAAGTCCCAATCCGGTTCCGCCATATTCTCTGTTGATCTGAATAGATCCTTGTTCAAAGCTATCGAAGATGTCTCGCTGCTGATCCAAATCGATGCCTATTCCGGTATCTTTTACCTCAAAGTAGATATTGATATTTTCATTTACCATTTCGGTCATCTTAGCAATGACGGTTACCTCTCCGTTTTTGGTGAATTTTATAGCATTGCCGATAAGGTTGATAAATATTTGGGATAATTTTAGAGGATCACCCAGTAGATGTTGAGGAATAGATTCGTCATACTGCAGTATGACCCTTGTTTTGTTTTGCTTAGCGCTTTGTTGTAATGAGTTGATGACCTCCGACAGAATTTTTTTAAGGCTGAAACTAATTTGATGGATTTCTAATTTCTCTGCATCGATCTTATTAATCTGCAGAATATCATTGATGAAATTCAATAGATATTCTCCAGAGAACTTTAAAGAATTTAAATGTTCTTTTTGGTTTTCACTGGGATTTTCTTCCAGTAATAAATGGGTTAATCCAGTAACCGCATAGAGCGGTGTTCTAAGCTCATGGCTCACTGTAGAAAGAAAGTTGGTCTTTGCTTCCATGGCCAATACTGCTGCATCTCGTGCGGCTTTTAATTCTTCGTTTTTAACTTGTAAAAGATCGTTGGTCCGTAGTTTTATTTGATTGTTCCTATATAGGGCAACCGCAAGGATAGAAATAATGGTTAAAAATGCCGAAGTTAGGATAGCAGTAATCTCAGACCTGCTTTTAGATTCGCTTAATTCCGTTATTCTGGTATCTTGCCGTGCTATTTCATCCTTCATAAAATCGGTCTGGACCCTATCGGAGGTCTGGCTTTCAATAAGGATTTTCTCTATAGTAAAAATAGAATCTTTTATCTGAAGTATATTCTGGTTATAGGTAAGGGCAGGTTCATAAAGACCAAGTGCCGCATTGGAACTGGAAAGCAATTGATTGGCAATTAACTCTTCCTTAACAAAACCGTTGGCCTTGGCTATTCTCAATGCAATTTCTGCATCGGCAACAGCACTTTCCAAATCTGAAGTGATGATATGTAGTTCTGCTAATTTGAGATGTGCGTTGACTGCTAGGTAAGCCTGTTCAAAAATGTCCGTATTAACTATTAGGGAGTTGAAGTTTTTCTCTGCGCTTGCCAGTTTCTCCAGCTTTAAAAAAATTTCGCCCTCAACAAATAAAATGTTGTTCAGTAAATTTCGATCGTTGTTTAATTGTTTGGCTTCGTTTAACATAGAGATGGCCAAGAAATTTTTTTGGTCATGGAAAGCGATTATAGCCTCTATGTATTTTTGCATGGCTTTGCCATAGGGATAGGAGGTGCTTTTTAAGAGAGATTTGGCTCTGTCCCAATAGAATTCTGCAGTATCTTCCCTTTCCATTTTTAGATAAATAATGGAAAATTTATGGTAACAATCTATAAGGGCCTTATTGTTCTTTTCTTTTGCCGCTATGTCCATTGCGGCATTGAGATATTCTAACGACAGGTTTATTTTATTTTTATTGCGGGAATCCCTTGCTTTCTCAAAGAGAATATCCACATTGGATTCGGGTGGAGCGATTTCTTGAGAGTAGCCATAACTAAATAACATTAACATTGCTAAAACACAACCTATGCTAAATTTTGTTATTTCTTTATGTGATAAAATGACTCTCAAACGTATTTTTTAGCTGTTAAATAATTAATTAGATCTACAATCCTGGAGCTGTATCCAGTCTCATTATCGTACCATCCAATAATCTTGACCATTTTTCCAATTACCGAAGTCATCAAAGAATCAAACGTACAAGAATAACAACTATTGTTGATGTCAATAGAAACTATTGGATCATTTGTGTAATATAGGATATTTTTAAATTGTTTTTGTGAAACATCTTTAAATGCACTGTTAATTTCCTCAATACTTGTGTCTTTTCTTACATTGAAAGTGATATCTGTAAGGGATCCATTAGGAACCGGTACCCGTATACCACAACCTCCAATAACATCTGCAAGTTCTGGAAATATTCTGGTAAGCGCCTTGGCTGCACCGGTGGTAGTGGGTACAATGGACTGGGCGGCCGCTCTTGCCCGTCTCAAGTCTTTATGAGGTTGGTCATGCAGACTTTGGTCCGAGGTGTAAGAATGAATGGTGGTGATGTACGCTTGTTCTATACCACATAAATCTTGGATAACCTTTATCATTGGCGCCGCATTATTGGTAGTGCAAGAAGCATTCGAAATAATATGGTCCTCAGAGGTCAAGGTCTCGTGATTTATTCCAAAAACGATCATCTTTATATCATCATCAGCAGGTGGTACCGATAAAATCACCTTCTTTGCTCCGTTTTTTAAATGATAGTTTAAATTGAGGGCGTCTTTAAACTTGCCAGTAGCTTCCACGACAATATCTACCCCGTAGTCCGACCATGGAATGTTTTCTGGTGATCTGTGGTTTAAAAGTGCTACCTCATTGTCCTCCACTAAAATACTGTTCTTGGTATGGGAGATCTTTAATGGCGATACCCCGTGAATACTATCGTATTTTAATAAGTGGGCCAAGGTAGTTGCATCGGCTAAATCATTTATTGCAACCACCTTTAAATGAGGCTGTTGGCTAAGAAGCCTAAAAAGGGTTCGACCAATTCTTCCGAAGCCGTTTATGCCTATCGTTGTCTGTGTCATAAAATTGGTAAGCCATTATATCCGGTTCATATGCGGATAACGTCCATTAAATATATATAGGAGATTGGGGGCTATCTTTCTATAAAATGTGTTTGTGGGCTTTGTACGATGAACGTACCAACGCTCCACTTTCTACATGTCTAAATCCTAATTCTAAACCTATTTCCTCATATTTTTTGAATTGGTCCGGTAATATATATTCCTTTACAGGTAAATGCCTTTTGGACGGTTGTAGATACTGTCCTATAGTTACTACATCAACATCGGCGGCCCTAAGGTCTTTCATGGTGGTAATTACCTCCTCTTCCATTTCACCCAATCCTAACATAATCCCGGATTTGGTTCGGTGGGCACCATTTTTCTTTAGGTAGGAAAGCACTCCTAGGCTGCGTTCATATTTTGCTTGGATACGGACTTCCCTAGTTAACCTTTTAACGGTTTCCATGTTGTGGGAGATAACTTCGGGCCGTACCGCTAAGATACGATCTAAGTGGGTTTCAATCCCTTGAAAATCAGGAATAAGTGTTTCTAGGGTAGTGGTAGGATTCATCCTCCTAATCGCTTTAACCGTCTCGCCCCAGATAATGGATCCCATGTCCTTTATGTCGTCCCGGTCTACAGAGGTAATAACGGCATGCTTAATCCCCATAATTTTAATGGATCTAGCAACTTTTTCCGGTTCTTCCCAATCAATATCTTCCGGTCTACCAGTTTTAACACCACAAAATCCGCAGGATCGGGTGCAGATATTACCTAATATCATAAAAGTGGCGGTGCCTTCTCCCCAGCATTCTCCCATATTTGGGCAGCTACCGGAGGTGCAAATTGTGTTTAGGTTGTATTTGTCTACCAATCCTCTTAATTGGGTATATTTCTTTCCTGTGGGTAGTTTAACCCTTAACCATTTGGGTTTGCCTTTTGGAGGGATTACGCTATCTATAGTTTCTGTGCTCATTATATCCTAATATGCTAAGTTGTAAATATACGAAATGAAGGGGTTTAAAAGACAGTTTGTTGGTAAAGTACCTAATCGGATTTCTGGTTTTTTATGATTTCCGCCAAAAGCTTTTTAGCCCTTAAAAGCTTAACTTTTACATTGTTGATCGGTTCTCCCAATCTTTCCGCTATTTCGGCGTAGGCAAGTTCCTGAAAGTACCTAAGATTTATTACCTCTTGATAATGAGGTTTTAATTTTTTTATATACCCTAATAGTGCAGCTAAGTTTTGTTCTGTAATAAGACTGTCCTCAATAGAAGGAGCATCGTCCAAAACTTTTTTTATTGCTTCCGTGTTACCGCTTTCACTTCCTTGTAGAACGTTTCTCTTTCTCTTTCGGATTAGATCTACGTGTAAATTTTTGGAAATGGCGATGAGCCAAGTCTTAAACTTATAAGAGTTGTCAAAGGTATGGATCTTGTCAAATGCTTGGGAAAAGGTCTGAATAGTGATATCCTCAGCGTCATTTTCATTCTGGGTTCTAATGAGCTGAAAACCATATACATCGTTCCAAAAATGATTCAATAGTGCACTAAATGCAATCTGGTTTCCTAATTTGGCCTTTTCGATAAGATTAGTTAGGGATTCGTCTGTCTTTTCCAAAATATGGGGTAAAAAATTGGGGGTTAAAAGAAGTAAACTATGAAGCTATGTCTTCTTTTTTGCAATCCTGTTCCGTTGGTAGCTTTCCGCAATAGCCACAAGCTTCCCCTTCTTTGTTTAAAAATGGACTTTGACTTGCGCAGGTTCCTGCAAATTTACCGTCTTTTTTTGACCATATTTTTAATGCGATGCCGGCAAATGCAAGTGCCAGTAAGCCAATGGTTAAAAGTGCTAATTTCATATCCTTGCGTTAAATTTCTACAAAGATATGAAATTAATAAGCTACCCAAGAAAGATTGGGATTAGTTTAAAGATTGTTTTAGTAGCGGATATTGGCTACTATATTCTCTATAGTGGGAGAACTGTTGCCACCCTTGCTCTCTATGGTGATGTATCCCATTGCATTTTCACCATAAGGTAGCGCCATTAGCTTTTCGCTATCAGTGGCTTCTTTTATGATCCCCAAGTTTATCATTTCCCCATTTACTTCTGCCCACATTTGGTAACATTGATCCTCTGGTAGATTTGGCAGCTTGCTGACATTGATGTAGGACAGTTTTTTTACTGGATTGATATAGGCTACCGCTTTTAGTTCCTTGGCTTTGTTATTGCCCTTTACGGTGAGCTTTTTTGTTTTAGGATTGTGGAGTACAATAAACTGGTTGCGTACATCCTCTAATTGTATGCGCATATTTTCTTCCAGGGATTCTATTTTGTTATTTACCATAACATTCTCTTCCTGTAGGCTCTGGTTTTGATTCCAAAAAGTAAAGGAGGCTCCTGCGAAGATTAAAGCCGTAAAGCTTGCTGCAACCGCATACATATAAAACTTTCTGCGGCCTTTTTTCTCTTTTTTAACCTCATTTAATATTCGATCTTTTAGCCCATCTGGCGTTTTTATAGCATGTTGTTTGGCATACATCTCCAGGTTCTCTTGAAGTTCCATATACGTTTTTCTCACTTCGGGATAAATCGCAATATAACGCTCTACCTGTAGTGTTTCCTCCTGGGAGGTGGTTCCCACAAGATATTGTTCTAGTAGGTCCGTGTCTAAAAAGTTTTTTATTTTATCATTCATCGCTTTGTACTTTACAGTGCTTCTCAACTGAATAGGTTGTTGCAATTGTCAACCATAAGAATATGGCCTAATCTGATAAGATGCTTTGGTTTAAAAAATATATAACATACTGGTAAGCAGTAGAACTGATCCGTATATTTTCCTTAGTTCCCTTAATCCAATTTTTAATCTGGATTTAATGGTGCCTAAAGGTATATTCAATTCATCACTAGCTTCCTGTTGGGTCATCCCCTGAAAAAATAAGGCATCTAAAACTATTTGGTATTTATCATCAAGCTTATCCAAATTGTCCTGAACATCCATCAATTCTGGATTAACTCCTTCAGTTCCTAATTTATATACGTCCGAAACATCTATTTGGATCTCCTTATCGGATTTGGTATTTACACTTCGTAATTTATCAATGGACGTATTGCGCACGATCCGAAATAGCCATGTAAATAATTTAGCTTTGTTGGGGTCGTAACGATCTGAGTTTTTCCATATTTTCATGAAACTTTCTTGAAGTACATCTTGGGCTAATTCCTCATTTCTGACAACTTTAAAGGCAACACCAAGCAAGGTATCTCCGTAATGTTCATACAGCAATGACATGGCTTTGTCATTCCGTTCCAAAAGAAGCTCTACAATATGATTTTCTAATAAGATGCTCATATTATGCAAAGATTAAAAAAAATGAAGTATAAATCATCCAAGACGATATTTTCCCCGTATATAAAGAAACGCTAAAATATTTAATTGATTGTTAAAGATGGCGTTTATAAAATAGTTATAGGAAAAATGTACAGCTGGTAACTGTACATTTTAATTTGGTTAGTTTGGTTTGGTATGGCCCCTGTTTTTTTGCAGGGGCTATTTTATTATATTAACTTCTGGGTTGATAACGATTTTAAAGTTCTTGTAAACCGTGGCCATTATGTGCTCTGCCATAACCATGATCTCAGTGCCTGTAGCATTGCCATAGTTGACCAAGACTAAGGCTTGATTTTTGTGAATTCCAGCATCTCCATATCTTTTGCCCTTAAAGCCGCTTTTTTCTATTAACCAACCTGCAGGTACCTTAAATTCTGTTTCTGATACTTTGTAAAAGGGAGCCTCCGGATGGTTGCTGATGAATGATTGAAAATCTTTTGTGTTTAATACGGGATTTTTAAAGAAACTCCCGCTATTGCCAAGCTCTTCTGGGTTTGGAAGTTTGCTTTGCCTTATAGCGACCACAGCATTGGAGATGTCCTGGATGCTGGGATCTATAATTCCCTGTTTGTCTAATTCCGATGCAATGGCTCCGTAATCCATATGCTTCCGGTGATTTCTTTTTGTGAGTTTAAGCTGTATGGAAGTAATAATATACTTGCCTTTACCTTCATTTTTAAAAAAGGATTCCCTATATCCAAATTTACAATCGTCCTTACTAAACTGATGAAGTTTTTGAGTAGCTATTTCTATTGCTTTACAACTAACGAAGGTATCTTTTAGCTCCACGCCATAAGCGCCAATATTTTGTATAGGGGCGGTACCAGAATTACCAGGAATTAAGGAGAGGTTTTCCAAACCGCCATAGTTGTGCTTTAGGGTCCATAATACCAAACCGTGCCAATTCTCACCTGCATTTACCGCTATGCAGATATGGTCCTCATCTTCCCATACAGTAGTAATTCCCTTTATATTTATATAGAGCACTAGGTAATTTAGGTCTTGGGTAATTAGCATGTTACTGCCGCCACCTAGAATAAATAAATCAGGATAGCCATCTAAGGTCAATGCCGCTCTTAAATCACTGACCGATTTAATTTCACAAAAATATTTTGCTTTCGCCTCAATCCCGAAAGTATTATATTTTTTTAAAGAAATGTTCTCTTGGATGATCATTAATCGTTGTACACCTTTAAAGCCTCACCTAGAATATGTACGGCTTTTTTAATCTCTTCTTTTTCCAGAACATAAGCAATCCTTACTTGATTAAGCCCTAGGCCTTCTGTGGCATAAAAGCCTGCTGCGGGAGCCACCATTACGGTTGCACCATTGGTATTAAAGCTTTCCAAAAGCCATTGGGCAAATTTATCAGCGTTTTTAATAGGTAATTCAACAATACAATAAAATGCGCCTTGTGGATTACCCACTTTTATTCCCTCTATTTTGTTTAGTTCGGTTATCAGCAGATCCCTTCGGGAAACGTACTCTTCCTTTACAGCATCAAAATAGCGCTGGGGAGTCTCCAATGCAGCCTCACTCGCTATCTGTGCGTAAGTAGGGGGAGATAACCGTGCTTGTGCAAATTTAAGGGCGGTTTGTATCACTTCTTTATTTTTGGATACCAAACATCCTATTCTTGCACCACACATGCTATATCTTTTGGATACGGAATCTACTACTATGGCATGCTTTTCCAATCCTGCCTCCTGTAATATGGAATAATGCTCCCGCCCTTCATACGTAAATTCACGGTAAACTTCATCGGCTACTAGGAAAAGGTCGTGCTTTTTTACAATGGCCGCTAATTTTTTTATTTCTTCCTTACTGTATAGGTATCCTGTGGGATTTCCAGGATTGCAAATAAGGATGGCGCGTGTGCGAGTTGTAATTAATTTTTCGAACTCCTCTATGGGCGGAAGGGCAAAATTATCTTCTATATATGACGTTACCGGTACCACGTTAAGACCAGAAGCGGTTGCAAAACCATTGTAGTTGGCATAAAATGGTTCGGGGATAATAATCTCATCTCCCATATCCGCAATAGTGTTCATGGCAAAAGCCAGCGCTTCGGAGCCACCAGTTGTCACTATAATTTGTGATGCCGTAACATCAATATCGTTCTTGGCATAATACTTTGCTATCTTTTGACGATACGCCTCGGAGCCTTCTGTTCGGCTATAAGCCAATATTTCTAGATCGTTATTTTTTACAGCGTCTAAGGCAATTTGAGGGGTTTTAATGTCTGGTTGTCCAATGTTGAGGTGTATTACCTCTATCCCTCTCTCCTTTGCCGCCTCGGCATAGGGGACTAATTTTCTTATAGGGGACTCGGGCATGGATAGACCTTTGTTCGAAATTGATGGCATATGTATTATATTTTACACAAAAATGAGAAATAGGGGTGGAGAAAACAATAGAATCATATAAATTTTAATCTAAATTGTTTTTAAAATAACTGTCATTAAAGCTTTCTCATTACGTGCTCACTTAAATAGGCTCATCAGTATAACATAATGAGTTTCTAATAGAAAGGTTGCATCGGAAAAACTGATCTGGAAATATGCACTGTGCCTATAGTTTAGCGTTGCAAGTTGTTTTCTGTCCTTTAGAACTGTTAAATAAGGAGGAAAACTGCTGATAAAATCGTAAATTTAATAGAATGGATTAAAACGAAAAGACATGAACCCCTTCATTAAACGTTCTTGGTTTTTGCTTTTTTGTTTACCAGTTTTCTTATGTGCCCAACAATACACTTTGCCTCACGGTAAAAAATATGAAAAGGTAAAATTTAAACTCGTAAACAACCTCATTCTTATTCCCGTGGATGTAAATGGGGCAAAACTTTCCTTTATATTGGATTCCGGAGTAAATAATCCCATTCTTTTTAATATCTCCGATCAAGATTCCATACAGATTAATGATGTAACAGAGGTGACCATTAGGGGGCTGGGGAACGGAGATCCGATAAAGGCATTAAAATCTTCCAATAATACCTTTCAAATTGGGAACACTAGGAACAATAAGCAATTATTGTACGTGGTGATGGATAGAGCACTTAACTTTTCCCCCAGATTAGGGGTAGTGGTGCACGGAATTATAGGTTATGACTTGTTCCGTGATTTTGTGGTGTCCATTAATTACGCTTCACAAATAATTAAACTATACGACCCGCATCAATATAAGCCTAAGAAATCTACCAAAATACAAACTTTGCCACTGCTCATTGAAAAAAATAAAGCCTATTTGGAAGGAAAGGTGGTTATGGATGACAATCAAAATATTCCCGTTAGACTATTGGTAGATTCTGGTAGTTCTGATGCGCTTTGGTTGTTTTCAGATGAGGAAAGAGGGCTGAACGTACCACTAAATCATTACGAAGATTTTTTAGGGCAAGGATTAAGCGGAGCGGTTTATGGAAAAAGGACTAAGATAAAAGGACTTGTTCTGGGCAACTTCCAATTGAACGAGGCCAAGACCGCCTTTCCAGATATGGAATATTTTAGTGCCATTAGTAGTTTAGGGGAGAGAAACGGTAGCTTGGGAGGGGAAGTCCTAAAAAGGTTTACAGCTATATATAACTACGGTGCCGGTACAATTAGTCTCCGTAAGAACCGTATGTTCAACGATCCCTTTAATTATAATCTTAGTGGAATAGATCTGCAACATAACGGTATGCGCTTTATTTCTGAGCGTATTGCCGATGCTAGAGGCGTTGCTATAGAAAAGGGCGATTCTTTTGGCACTGTTCAAATTCTTTTCGAAGATAAGACCCGACTAACTGTAGTTCCAGAAATAATTGTATCCGGAATACGTGCGGGAAGTCCCGGACATGAAGCTGGGTTGCGTGAAGGGGATATTATTTTGGCTGTTAACGGTAAAAAAATCCATAATTATGAACTACAGGAAATCCTAAAAATGCTGAATGAAAAGGAGGGGAAGTGGGTTAAGGTTCAAGTAGGTCGTTTAGGAAGCGATGTAACGGTATCCTACGTGCTTAAAAAGATGTTTAAATAAAAAAAAACTTGTTCTGTGGATTAAATTATCCAAAGAACAAGTTTTAGGAAAGTTATTGTAGGTTTTTTTACTTGCCTGGTTCCGCCTTAATCTCCCCTTTTAATTTTAATACTACTGTTGGGGTGTCTGCATTGGAAATGACCGTAATGGCTTTTCTAATGGGACCAACTCTATTAGTGTCATATTTCACTTGGATCTCTCCTGTTTTTCCAGGTAAGATAGGTGCTTCGGGCTTTTTTGGAATTGTACATCCACAAGTAGAGCTTACCTTGCTTATTATTAGAGGTGCGTTTCCGGTATTGGTGAATTCAAAAACTCTTAAGCCATCACTGCCTTTTGCAATTTCTCCGTAATCTACGGTGTCTGACTTAAATTTAATCTTTGCTCCATTTTCTTGAGCGGTTAGGCCAAATCCTAATAGACCAATAAATAAAACTAGTAGTAATTTTTTCATCATTTTTAGTTTTGGGTGAATTTCAAAAGTAAATGTTTTTAATGAACCTCAGAAATTCTTTTGTTATGTAATAACGTTACTTATTTTTGTTTCGTATTTCTAACTCGGCAAAAAACCATAGGACTACCTCAAGTAACATTAAAATAGTAATCATTTAGTAATCGCCCTATTAGGGTAACAAAAACTGTTCCAAAAAATGGGAATACCTTCAAAATACGACCCGCAGACCATAGAAGGTCAGTGGTACGACTATTGGATCAAGCATAATTACTTTCATTCCGAGCCGGATGAAAGAGAGCCGTACACCATAGTTATTCCGCCTCCAAATGTTACAGGGGTATTACATATGGGGCATATGCTTAACAATACTATTCAGGATGTCTTGATACGTAGAGCCCGTTTAATGGGGAAGAACGCCTGCTGGGTGCCGGGAACAGACCATGCCTCCATTGCTACCGAAGCTAAAGTAGTAGCGAAACTAAAAGAACAAGGGATAGAGAAAAAAGACCTTAGTAGGGAAGAGTTCCTTGGGCATGCCTGGGACTGGACCCACGAATACGGAGGTGTTATCTTGGAACAACTAAAAAAGCTAGGCTGTTCCTGTGACTGGGATCGAACTAAGTTTACAATGGATGCCAATATGTCAGCCTCCGTGATCAAGGTTTTTGTAGATTTATTTAATAAAGGTCTTATTTATAGGGGTTACCGAATGGTTAACTGGGATCCTGAAGCAAAGACCACTTTGTCCGATGAAGAAGTAATCTATGAAGAAAGACAAGGCTTATTGTATTATCTGTCTTACAAGATACAGGGTTCGGAGGATACTTTAACCATTGCGACCACCAGGCCCGAAACCATTCTAGGGGATACTGCAATTTGTATTAACCCTAACGATGAGCGCTATGCCCATTTAAGAGGGAAAAAGGCAATAGTACCAATCTGCAATAGGGTAATTCCTATTATAGAGGATGAATATGTAGATGTTGAATTTGGTACGGGCTGTCTTAAAGTGACACCGGCACATGATGTAAATGATAAGGAATTAGGGGATAAGCACAATCTAGAGACTATAGATATTTTTAACGAGGATGCCACTTTAAATAGTTATGGCCTACACTATGAAGGTCAGGATCGTTTTGTAGTGCGCAAAGCCATTACCAAGGAATTGGAAGAGAAGGGCTTTTTAGTTAAAACGGAGAATCACCTAAATAAGGTAGGAACCTCGGAGAGGACCAAAGCGGTGATAGAACCAAGATTATCTGATCAGTGGTTTCTGCGTATGGAAGATTTGGCCAAGCCTGCTATAAAAGCGGTATTGGAGGATAAAGAGGTGAAGTTGTTCCCTAAGAAATTTGAGAATACCTATCGCCATTGGATGGAAAATATCCGGGACTGGAATATTTCTAGACAGTTATGGTGGGGACAGCAGATTCCGGCTTACTATTTTGGAGATGGGCAGGACGATTTTGTGGTAGCGGAAAGTAAAGAGCTAGCGTTAGCATTGGCAAAGAAAAAATCTGGAAATCCAAATTTAACCGTAGAAGCGTTAAGACAGGATGAAGATGCTTTGGATACTTGGTTTTCCTCATGGATATGGCCAATTAGTGTGTTTAATGGTATTTTAGAACCAGATAATGAGGAGGTAAATTATTACTATCCTACCAATGACTTGGTGACCGGTCCAGATATTTTATTCTTTTGGGTGGCCAGAATGATTGTATCCGGATATGAATATCGGGATGAGAGGCCATTCCAAAATGTATACCTTACTGGTTTGGTGCGTGATAAACAACGCCGTAAAATGTCTAAATCCCTAGGGAATTCACCAGATGCCTTACAGTTGATTAAGGATTATGGTGCCGATGGAGTGCGCGTGGGGCTCTTGTTGAGCTCGGCAGCTGGAAACGATCTTATGTTTGATGAGGCGCTTTGCCAGCAAGGAAAAAACTTTGCCAATAAAATATGGAATGGTTTCCGATTACTAAAGGGTTGGGAGGTTGCTGATCTGCCGCAACCAGAAGCGTCAAAGCTTGGTATTGAATGGTATACCGCTAAGTTTAATAAAGCATTGGTGGAAATTGAAGACCACTTTAGTAAATATCGTATTTCCGATGCCTTAATGGCGATATATAAATTAATTTGGGACGACTATAGTTCTTGGTTGTTAGAAATTATTAAGCCGGCGTACCAACAACCGATAGATCGCACCACCTTTGATGCCGTAATCCAGATTTTTGAAGGTAACCTTAAATTGTTACACCCGTTTATGCCTTTCCTTACAGAAGAGGTATGGCAACATATTACCAAGCGTAGCCCAGAAGAGGCACTTGTAGTTGCAAAATGGCCAGAAGTGCAGGCTGTTGACGAAGATCTGATTGCGGGCTTTGATTTTGCTTCTGAAGTGGTTTCGGGTATTAGAACTATTCGTAAGGAAAAGAATATTCCTATGAAGGAATCTTTGGAGCTTTCTGTATTAAACGAAGGAAATATTAGCAAGGAATGGGATGTGGTAATTGCAAAACTCACCAATGTCTCCCAAATAGCTTATGTAGACTCCTCTGTGGATGGTGCACTTACCTTTAGGGTGAAATCCAACGAATACTTCATTCCTATGTCCGGGGCAATAGATGTAGAAGCAGAGATCGTTAAGCTGCAAGATGAACTAAAGTATACCAAGGGCTTTTTGGTTTCCGTGCAAAAGAAACTATCCAATGAAAGGTTTGTTAACAATGCTCCAGAACAGGTAATATCCATTGAACGTAAAAAAGAGGCAGATGCTATTGCCAAAATTGAAACACTGACGAAGAGTTTGGAAAATCTGCAGTAAAAATTGCTGTAGGATAAAGATCATGGTAAAAGAGCCTTAATTAAATAATAATTAAGGCTCTTTATTTATGTCAGTATTTTAACTTCCTTGTCCTCCTATTGTTGTCGCCCATGAGTAATAAATGTGGTTTTGTACTACTAATATTATGGATAGCGTCCACAGGTAATAGACTGAAAATCTATATTTGAGAATTATAAAAATACAGTTTGCAACATACATATAATCTCGTGCTAACACCTGTGAGGATTTATTTAAAAAAAGTTGGAGCTTAGAAGCAAAGCGCACGTATTTTAATTTTGGTTTTTCGGTGCTGTTATTACGGCACCGGGCTTAAAGTAATCCTGAATAACTGGGCCAATATCTTTAGAGAATTATCCTTGATATTGAAAGTGTAATAATATATAGTAACTTGGCCTTCATATTAAACTTCAAAATGAATGCAATTTTAATTCTTCCTTTCACTGTGGGTTTATAATCAACCATGGGTATCTGTATAAGCTAACAATATAATAGGCGCAGTATATGTTGGTTGTATAATATTTAATTCTAATCCTTAATTAATCGATTAAAATGTATATTTTAATCGATTAATTAAGGATACTATAAACATAAATTTCTTTTTTAATGATTCATGATCAAATCAAAGTGTTCCCTAAAACATCTACAGGAATAAGTGGATTGGACGAAATTACAAATGGGGGCTTCCCTAAGAACAGACCTGTTCTAATATGCGGTAGCGCCGGCTGTGGCAAAACCTTGTTTGCCATGCAGTTTTTGGTAAAAGGTATTCTAGAGGAAAATGAACCGGGAGTTTTTATGAGTTTTGAAGAAACCTCTGCTGATCTGTCCCAGAATGTACGGTCTTTAGGTTTTGATTTGGAAGAGCTAAAGAAGCAAAAAAAGTTAAAAGTAGATCATGTTCGGATAGAACGTTCAGAAATAGAAGAAACGGGAGAATATGATCTAGAAGCTCTATTTATTAGACTGAATTATGCCATAGATTCCATTGGTGCCAAAAGGGTAGTACTAGATACGGTAGAATCCCTTTTTACGGGCATGGAAAACAGTGTGTGGTTGCGCTCTGAAATAAGACGATTATTTCAATGGTTAAAAGATAAAGGAGTAACTGCCATTATAACTGGGGAAAGGGGTGAAGGATCCCTTACCAGGCACGGACTGGAAGAATATGTATCAGACTGTGTTATTTTATTGGATTTTAGGATAATCGATCAAATTGCGACTAGAAGATTACGGATAGTGAAATATAGGGGCTCTACCCATGGTACAAATGAATATCCCTTTTTAATAGACGAGGATGGGATTTCTGTACTTCCTGTTACTTCCCTAAAATTAGATTATAAATCTCCATCAGAGCTTATTTCCTTCAATTTGCCGGCCATTGATAATTTATTTGCCAAAAGAGGAATTTATAAAGGTAGTAGTACACTAATAACCGGAACGGCGGGAACCGCCAAAACAATTTTGGCTTCCTATTTTGCGCTTGCCAGTTGCCATAGAAAGGAACCAGTGCTTTATTTTTCTTTTGAGGAATCTCCGGAGCAACTTATTCGGAATTTGTTGACCATTGGGTTGGATTTAAGATCTCAGGTCAATGATAATCTATTGCATATCCATTCTTCAAGGCCATCGTTGCAAGGTCTGGAAATGCACTTACTTACATTACATAAACTTATGGCAGAATTTAAACCAAAAACCGTTATAATCGATCCAATAAGCAGTCTTATAACTGTAGGCAATTCTAGCGAAGTGAGGGCCATGCTTGTTCGGTTAATGGATATGTTAAAAGTTAATGAGGTCAATGCATTGTTTACCTCCCTAACCCAAAATAAGGAAAATTTTTATTCAGACACTACAGTGGAAGCAGTTTCCTCCCTCGCGGATAATTGGATTGATTTAAGCAATGTAAATGAACAGAATAAATGGCAAAGGAATATTTTAATCATTAAGGCTAGAGGAATGGGACATTTTAATGGTCAAAAAAAATTTTTAATAGCTGACTCTGGCTTTCAATTAGTCGAAAAATAGACGTATTTAATAATCTCGAAGAGAAATGGTAAAAACTGAAAAATTTGAATTACGATTATATATAGCCGGACAGACGCCAAAGTCTGTTACTGCATTACAAAATATCACGAAATATTGTAAGGAACACTTAAATGACAACTATACTATAGAGGTTATAGATTTATTAAAACAACCACAACTAGCGGAAGGCGATCAAATATTTGCCATTCCCACATTGGTTCGTAAATTCCCGGAACCCCTTAGAAAGATTATTGGTGACCTTTCTAACGAGGAAAGAGTATTGGTAGGATTAAATATTCGTCCTTTAGGTAATAAAAAAGGTGTTTATTAATGAACAAAGATGAAAACATAAAGATGGTTGCAGAGGGCAAATTGGTGCTTCAGCTTTACGTATCCGGTATGTCGGCCAACTCTATGGTGGCCATAGAAAACATAAAACATCTTTGTGACGAACATCTTGAGGGCGCATTTCAGTTGGAAATAATTGATATTTATAAAAATCCCGATTTGGCAGCGGAAGAGCATATCGTTTTTAGCCCTTCCTTAATTAAACATTTTCCCTTGCCAAGAAAAACGTTGATTGGTAATTTGTCCGACACGGATAAAGTGGTAAAAGCTTTAGGGCTTAAAATTAAAGGAGCTTCATGAGAGAACTATCCCGCGAAGAACTGTTAACTAGGATTGAGGAGTTGGAACAACAATTAATAGACTCCGAACAAATGGTGGAAGCCATTAAAATGGGGGAAGTAGATGCCTTCGCCATTAATAAGGACAACCAGTCTCAAGTCTATACATTGCAGAGTGGAGATTATGCGTATAGGGTATTGATAGAGGAATTTAGTGAAGGTGCTATAAATGTAACCGAAGATGGACTGATTGTCTATACCAACCCCTATTTTTGTGAATTAATGGAATCTTCCTACAATCAAATGATAGGTTCTTCCATTACGGATTTTATTGGTGAGGATTCTAAATTAAAATTCGATAAATTATTCCAGGGATCTCTGCAAAAGAAAACAAAAGGGGAGATTAATTTAACGGTAAATGGGAAGATAATCCCTGTATTTGTGTATTTAACCTCCTTAAGGCCTCATATAGCTACCGTTGGTATAATTTTCACGGACCTTACTGAGAAGAAAAGGAATGAAGAGGTAATTTTAGAGTATCAGGATAATTTAGAGAAAAAAAATAATGAGCTAAATCAAAACAATAAAGAGTTGGCCTCATTTGCTTATGTTGCTTCACACGACTTGCAAGAACCTTTACGAAAAATACAGCTGTACTCTTCCCGTATAATGGAGAGGGAGCTGAATGATGTCTCGGATACCGGGAAGGATTATTTTAATAGAATTATAGGGTCTGCAAAAAGAATGCAAGACCTAATCCAAGATTTGTTGGCGTATTCACGAACAGATACCGTAAAAGGTGTATTCGAAATGGTTGAACTATCGTCTGTTTTGGAGGATGTTAAGTTGGAGTTGATGGAGGAAATAGAGCTAAATGATGCCTCAATTAATTTAATTTCATCATGTAAAGTAAATGTAATTACTTTTCAATTTCGCCAACTATTAAATAACCTAATTAGTAACGCCTTAAAATTCAGCAGGCCTGGTCAAAGTCCCCAAATAAAGATAGAAAGTGATATAATCACGGATTTAGATATTGATGAGGTTCCTAAAAAAAGGGATAAAAGCTACTGCCGCATTGTAATTACTGATAACGGAATTGGTTTTGCGCAAGAGTACAGTGAAAAAATATTCCAATTATTTCAAAGATTGCACGGTAAGAGCGAATATAGTGGAACTGGAATAGGTTTGGCCATAGTGAAAAAAATAGTAGAGAACCACAATGGATATATCTCGGCTTCTTCGGGGGTAGGGCAGGGGGCAGTTTTTACCATTTATATACCAGAAATTTAAATTTGGCCAATTGTTAGCCGTGCCTTTTCTGTGTTTAGTTTTAGCAGGTATTTTGGTGCTATAATTAGCGTTGGTTTCTATTCGGATAATTTTTGGACACTCCATTGCCCTTTTAAGTAGGGTAAAAACCAATGATTATTAGGAGTACAGTTTTAATTTCGGTTAATTTGGTTGTAAATTACCTTAACATGAAACTAGAGACAAAATGGTAGAGAAAATAATTAATACAGGCATATTATCCTTCGGGATGTCTGGAAAACTCTTTCAGGCGCCCTTCTTACAGGTGCATTCAGGTTTTGAGCTTACGGCTGTTGTAGAAAGAACTACCAAAAAAGCAAAACAAATATATCCCCATATAAAAAGTTACGATAGCGTAGAGGCGCTTTTATTGGATCCAGAAATTGAATTGGTGGTAGTGAATACCCCCAATTTCACGCATTTCGATTTTGCTAAAAAGGCCTTACATGCAAATAAACATGTATTGATAGAAAAGCCATTTTGTGTAACTACCCAAGAAGCCAACGAACTCTTTACTCTTGCTCGAAAAAAGGGAAAGCATGTTCTCCCCTATCAAAATAGGCGTTATGATAGCGATTTTCTTTCTGTAAAGAAGGTATTGGAATCGGGTAAGTTAGGTACTCTTGTAGAAGCACATTTCAGATATGATCGGTATAGGCATCATATTGGACCAAAAGTTGCCAAAGAATCGCCAGTTCCCGGTAGCGGACTGCTTTACGATCTAGGGCCCCATCTACTGGATGCGGCTATAGCACTCTTTGGATATCCAATTGAATGGAGAAAGAATACCGGACAATTTCGCCCTAATACCCAAGTAGATGATTATGCACATATCCACCTATTGTATCCAGAAGGTTTTCAGGTGTTTATTACTATGAGTATGTTGGTGGTAGAACCACAGGCTTCGTTTGTATTAAATGGGTCTAAAGGTTCTTATATTAAGCAACGGACAGATATTCAGGAAACTCAACTCTTGGATGGAATGTCACCTGACCATCCCAATTTTGGAGTAGAGGATACCCACAAAAATGGGATACTGTATACCATGAATGAAAAGGGAGAAAAGCAGCAAGAGGAAACTGATTCTATAACTTCCAATTACTTGCATCTTTTCGATGCTGTTTACAAGACTTTAGTGGAGAACATACCCTATCCCGTTAGTGAGGAAGACATCCTTCAGCAACTAGAAATTTTGGAAGCCTAAGCTGCAGGATTGCCTTTAATAAAGCTTATCTAGTATAATACTAGGGAATGTTGGTTAGAAGCCGCATTTTTAATAGAATACAATACTATAATTTCTATGCATATCTCTGGAATGTCAAAAATGCCAAATAGCCATAGGTTTTTAGATCTTTCGGATTATGGCAGACCAGTAGGAAGAGCAATTGCCATGGGGCTCAGAAATACAATTGTCTCCCCCTTGCACGTTACCACCTTATTTATTGTATCGGGTTTGCTGGGGATAGGATGTATTTTAAACGGCTCTTTCTGGGGAGTGGTATTCTTTTTAGTGTTAAAATCTATTTTGGATGCAGCAGACGGGGAATTGGCAAGAATTAAAAAAACGCCTTCCTATACAGGGCGCTATTATGATTCCATAGCCGATATCATTTTAAATCTATTGATTCTTCTAGCGATTGGGTACGTTACAGATACTGGTCTTCACTGGACATTATTGGCATTCTTTGGAATGCAATTGCAGGGAACCCTGTATAATTATTACTATGTAATATTAAGAAATAGATATCACGGAGATACTACCAGTAGGGTATTTGAAAAAGGTACCCCCGTGGCAATGGAAGGGGAGAGCCAAAGAAATGTGGACGTTCTTTTTGGATGTTACAGATTACTATACGGAGGATTCGACCAAATTATTTATTATCTGGATAGCAGCGCCCCTCATGATGGAAAGCTACCTAGCTGGTTAATGACCGCGGTCTCAATATACGGACTAGGCTTCCAATTGCTGATGATTGGTATTATGTTAGTTGTGGGCTGGGCCAATTTTATAATCCCATTTTTTATATTATCTTCAGTGTTTATCCTTTTATTTATTGGAATACGCAAGACATTATAGGAGTAAAGCTATATCCATTTGTTAAAACATAAGAAGCACAGTATTATCACTTTATGTTTAAGGCTTCCTTATTGAAAACTATTCCCTCCCATCCTGTCTTCATAAAGTTTCGAATGTTCTGATGGTCGTCTCCATCAGGATTGTTCAGTACATCATTGCGGTAGTAGCTGCCAAAACAGGCCAAAGTTTCCTCCTTATTTAACTTATGGTGCTGTGCAAATGAAAATACTTTGCAAGACCCGGTATTCTGCCCTGGATCATTAAAAAGATCACCATTTTTAAAAGCAGTAGGCTCAAAATTATAATAAGAGTCAATAATTTGAATGGTATCTCCAAAAGAAATTTCCTCTGGACTGGTTCTTAGTTGTATTAAAAATTCACGGACCGTCATCGCTGAATAAGATTATTATTATTTGGACAAATGTAAGGGATACTTTTTAATGAATGTTTAGTTAATTCTGTTAGGTGGACTAATGGGAGTAATAATTTTATAGCTCATGCAATTATCTTTATCTTTGATAGGAACATACTGGTTAATTTGGCTGAAATATCGCTAAGTTGACCCATTATCATCAAAGACTCATTGTAAATAGTTATATTGGGTAATTGTGGAGATGAATAATTAAAAACGAATTCAAACGAAAAAATAAAAATATGAGAACACTATTGTTGTATTGTTTGTTGATATTGGCAGTACCTACTATGGCACAAGATTCAAAATCCAAAGTGCTCCCGAGTGATGTCCAAATAAAAACGGCTATTTTGCCATTATCCGAGGAGGATAAAAAAGGCGCGAAGGTATATGGATATGACCCCAATGGAGAATTGACGGTGTTGAGGGAAGGAAGCAATAATTTGGTATGTATTGCAGATGATCCAGCGAAAGACGGGATTAGTGTATCATGTTATTATTCTAAATTAGACCCTTTTATGGCACGTGGTAGGGAGTTGTCTGCGCAAGGTAAATCAGTTGCTGAGATTAGGGAAATTAGAGCGAACGAGGTTGCTTCGGGAGAATTAAAAATGCCAGGGGAACCCAGTATGCTATATGTGTATTATGGGAAATCTGATGATTATAATCCTCAAACGGGAGATTTAAATAACGGCAAGTTTAGATATGTGATATATACCCCATTTGCAACGGTAGAATCTACAGGTTTGCCAGATAAGCCTCATGCACCGGGAATGCCATGGTTAATGGATCCGGGTACCCATAGAGCGCATATAATGGTAGGCCCTTTCAATTAGAAAAGGACTATTTTACAGATTCTGGTTTGTTAAGGGAGGTAACCTTAGTTTAGTGAAGTCGGGTAGGTGTATACAACTTGCCAAGCTTCACTAATTTTTTTAACTTGTTTTGCTGTAGGAGAAAAAAGATTACTGTAAAAAAAAAGAAGGGTATTTCGTTAGCATTCTAGCGCTAAGGATTTCTTTTTCATATTGGTTCCGATATAGTGATTCAGAATAATTTTAGATGTATAATTGCACAATTTTTAATTGAGGTGAAATAGTGTTAATATGGAAAGTCGATCTATTGAGATTATGGACAAACAGGAGAATGTGGTTACTTCGGAAGAATTAGACCAGTGTATCGCCATCTTGAATAGGTTAGTGGAAAATGGGCATACCATCTTAGAGCTTCAAGAGGAAAAAAGAATTGCCCTGTTAAAGGCTGCAGGAAAGGTTTCTAGACCAAGCAGAGATCAATTTAAGCAGCGTAAAAAAGACGCGGCCAAGGCAGCAAAACGAAAGATAATTGAACGAGATAGGCATGCCCGAAAAGAAACGGGGATCCGAAGTGCACGGGAGGCTGCTGTTTTTGTAGCGCCTAAACTTTTAAATGCGCCCTTGCCAAAAACAATGGAGGAGTTGGAATTAGAATCGCCTAGAAATTGTTATGTCTGTAAGGCGGTTTATACTAAACTTCACCACTTCTATGATTCCATGTGTCCGGAATGTGCGGAATTTAATTACGCCAAGCGTTTTCAAACTGCAGATCTTACAGGTCAGGTTGCTATTGTAACGGGGTCTAGATTGAAAATTGGATATCATATTACCCTTATGCTACTAAGGGCAGGTGCTACAGTAGTTGCCACCACGCGTTTTCCTGTGGATTCTGCACTGCGATTCTCTAGGGAAGATGATTTTCATGAATGGGGGCACCGTTTAAAGATTCACGGGTTAGATCTTAGGCATATTCCCAGCGTGGAGATATTTTGCAATTTTATTGAACAACAGTATTCTAGGTTGGATATACTAATTAATAACGCCGCCCAAACGGTAAGAAGGCCGGCAGGATTTTACCAACACCTGATGAAAAATGAGGATATCCCCTATCAAGATTTACCTTCTTTTGCAAGAGAAGTATTGGAGGACCATAATTATTGCATAAAAGAATTAAATTCTTTGACGCCAGGAACGGTGAGCGCCCAAAATAATGCATTGCCAGTGACTTGGCACGCTCCAGAACCAGGAATAGGAATAAGGGCTTCTGCAAAGCTTTCCCAGATTCCCTATAGCTTTGACAGTTCTCTTTCGGCCAAGGAAGTGTTTCCCGAAGGCGAATTGGATGCAGACCTGCAACAGGTAGATTTACGAAAAACAAATAGCTGGCGCCTAAAATTGGGAGAAATAGAAACCCCGGAATTGATAGAAGTACAATTGGTAAATGCAATTGCTCCATTTGTTCTTTGTAACCGACTCTCCAAATTGATGCGTCAAGAAAATACGGGTAAAAAACATATTATAAATGTTTCTGCCATGGAAGGAAAATTCCATAGATTTTTTAAAGAAGATAGACACCCGCACACTAATATGGCCAAGGCAGCACTGAATATGATGACGCATACGGCTGCCCTGGATTTTGCTAAAGATGGCATATATATGAACGCGGTAGATACCGGATGGGTTACTGATGAGGATCCGGTAGAATTGGCGAAACGAAAAGAAGAAATCCACGATTTTCAGCCTCCTCTAGATATTGTGGACGGTGCCGCAAGGGTATTAGATCCCTTATATGATGGTATCAATACCGGAAAACATTGGTGTGGAAAGTTTTTGAAAGATTATATGCCTATTGACTGGTAAATTAACTGTGGGACTTTACAACCCCCTTATTCTCATTTTAATAATAGCAGAGGAAAGTAATTTTGCTTTCTTCTGCTATTCTTTTTCAGCTCCAATAAGTTGAAGGAATTTGTTAAAATGGTGTTGGGCGATATTTCTACCCAATTCCAATCCCGCAACATTATCTGCCTGTATATGATACCCTCCCATAACTCTTGATATTCCTGCCATATCAGCGGTTTCGGTAAATGTGGGAAACTTAATAATAACTGGGGCATCTGTATTTTTTGGTTCTGTAAGTGCCCCTGGGATCAATGCTACTTCAACCCCAAAATAATCGCTCCCCGTGAATAGCTTAAGAGCTTCTGCGCATCCACCACTTATAGTACTATGACCTGAAACATAACTTGGGAAGGAAGGACACAAAAATTCAGCAGGAGAGTAGGGTCGCCAATCCTGTCCTTTTAATTTGATCATTCCTTCGTCTGGGCCTCCCCATGCTGTAATCATTTTGTCTTGGTAGTAATCATGTACCAATGCATATGGGCGTGCGTAATCGTAATGCATTTTAGAATCCCAACAGGAAATGAACGCATCCATGGCTACTGATTGAACTAAAAAGTACATTTGTACATCCTTATCCAAGGTGTTATGGTCTCTTAAAGATACATCCAAAGCAAATTTTAACCAATGCCCTGCTTGTTGTACGGATTTGGGTCCATCTCTCATAAACTCCACTAAGGCCTTGTTTTCTGGAGTTAAATTTGCTTGTAGTTCTATTACTTCCTTAACTTCCTCTTCCAATTGTTTGGAGCCGACCAATGGGGGAGGTCCTGGCCTAAATTGATCGGCAGTTTCCAATAATAAAGGTTGTACCTTTTGCCAATACGGAGTAAGGCATCCAGGGTTGTATTTTTCACCTTTCTTATTAATAAAATATTTTGGTTGCCACCTGTTGAGGTCACTATTTTTATCAATATCATTTACAGGTTGATAGTTGGTATAATCAAAATAAGGCAGACCATTGGAACCATTCATCGCTCCGTACTGGTTAGATCCATCATTTTTCCTAGCCTGTATAACCATATCTGCTGCCAAATTTCCAATTCCTTCAGGGGTGTTAGCATCCCTAGAACCATTATTTGGATCAAGACCCAATTGAAGCATTTTACTCTTGAACAATGTGCTATCGGAATAGTAATATTCACTAAGAGTCCTAAACGCAGCATAACTCACTGCTATTTCTTTATTTAACAATGTTCTCTTGTCTTCTGGTAACCTATTTATGTTTTTTAAGTATACGGTATGCGCTTTTTCATCAAAGCGAGACCAAGCATCAAACATAGCCGTGAATATTAATCCTAAATACCTAGAAGTTACGGTTGGTCTTGGTTCAAATCGGTCGGTATCGTTGGCGGTTCCTTCTAATGCCATTATAGCCCATTGGTGTGCAATATTGTCATTTCCAAGTGGTTCATGGCCCATAGCAATCTCATTATCCACTAATGTTTTAGTGGATTTCATTTGACCGTAACTACGAATCATTCCAATAATAATAAGGAAGAATAGGGACAGGAAAAGCATTTTACAATTCATGTTGGTTGGTTTTATCTTTAAAATTAAAATTTAAAGTGGTTTTATTAATTTTTTGTGCAATGAAATTTATTAAATTCAATATTAAACCAGTGGATTAGAAAGATTCTTAACGATGTAGTGTTTAAATTTAATACAAATCGCTTTATGGTTAGCATATGTTATGACTGTAGGGTTTGGTGAAAAAATATTTTGTAAGTAGGGAGGCGTGCTGTTCCTAGCTCTTAGGTTAGTAAAGGTTCCTATTATAGGCAACGCTGAATTTTATTATATTTGATAGGACTATTTGTTTTAGTATGGAAACTTATGCAACTGCATTATTATATGCCATCCCATTCTTTGTGGTACTTTTAACCCTAGAAGTAGGGTATGGATTTTTTGTGAAAAATCAGATGCATGAGGTTATGGATACGGTTTCCAGTATCAGTTCTGGCCTTACCAATATTATTAAAGACACTTTAGGGCTTGCACTAATAGTGGTTTCCTATCCTTTACTATTGGAGCATTTAGCCCTTACGGAAATTAAAACAACTTGGTTAGTATGGCTGATTGCATTTGTAGTACTGGATTTTGCTGGGTATTGGAATCACAGGTTGAGCCATAAAGTAAATATTTTTTGGAATCAACATGTTATACATCACAGTAGTGAAGAATTTAATTTGGCTTGCGCACTTAGGCAGCCTATTTCCAATTTAATAGGTTATTTTTCCTTGTTGTTGATTCCTGCTGCAATCTTGGGGGTTCCTCATGTAGTTATTGCTGTATTGGCGCCCATTCACCTATTTGCTCAATTTTGGTATCATACTAGGCACATTAATAAAATGGGATGGTTAGAGTATGTTTTAGTTACCCCTTCCCAGCACAGGGTGCACCACGCAATTAATCCTGAGTATATAGATAAAAATTTGGGACAGGTTCTTTGTATATGGGATAGAATGTTTGGTACTTTCCAAGAGGAATTAAAAGACGTGCCCCCACAGTATGGAGTTTTAAAGCCGGCAGCTACATGGAACCCTATTCTAATAAACTTTCAGCATTTATGGCGGATGTTAAAAGATGCCTGGTATACCACAAATTATTGGGATAAGATGCGCATCTGGTTTATGCCTACAGGATGGAGGCCTCAAGATGTTATAGAAGCACATCCTATAGATATTATAACAGACGTATATCATTTTGAGCGCTACGCTCCCAAAGCTACATTGGGAATAAAATTATATTCTATTCTGCAGATGGTATTTAGTTTGCTGTTGATGATGTTTATGTTCTATAATTATGTAGAAATTGGTTTTGATGGACTGCTCTGGTTCAGTGGCTTTATTTTTGTGGGAATCTATGGTTATACTACACTTATGGATAGAAAGAAGTATGCCGTTTGGATAGAGCTGGGTAGGGGGTTGGTAGGTGTTTGTTGGATTTTGTTCTATGGGGATTGGTTTGGACTTGGCACCTATTTGCCCAATGGTAATATAATGATGATAGCTTATTTTTTGGTCACCATGATTGGCGGGGTATATTTCACCTATCTAGAGACAGGGAGAATGGATATGATGGGGCGTACAGCCAATGAGCCGCTTTCTAAGAGCGAAAGTGTTGGAATAGGATAATATATACGTTTATCCAAATAATTGGGCATGTGAAGCTCTTTTAGCTTATAAAAATATGATGTATCTAAGGGTATTAAACCGGTAATGCAATATTAGAGGTTTTGTTTGATCTCTTTATTTACCAATGCAATATATTTTTCCATTGCCTCTTTTGTGCTTACATTCTTAGCTTGTATTAATGCGTTGGCCTTAAATGCATTTATTAAAGGGGTTCTGCTTCCTGGATGGCTAAAACTGCGGTTGGCAATTTTGAAATAGGCGTATAGCTTTAGCAATAGATCTGCAGGTAAAGGGTCGGTATAGTCATTAACAAAGTTGACGGCCTCGGTAAATTCCTTATGTAGTTTCTGATCAGTATTCATTTTCTTTTTCAACCTTTTTGGTTGCTATACAGGTTTGGGCTCCAACAACCTTCTGGCCCAATTTAACACAAATGGCACTGTTCAAAGGCAGGAACAAATCTACTCGAGAACCAAATTTTATGAAACCGGCATCTTCTCCCTGGTGAACGCTCTCTCCAACTTCTGCGTAGTTTACAATTCTACGAGCCAAAGCACCAGCTATTTGTCGGTATAGGATATCACCAAACTTTGGTGTATTTAGTACTACTGTTGTTCTTTCATTCTCTTCACTGGCCTTTGGGTGCCAAGCTACCAAATATTTTCCAGGATGGTATTTGGAGAACTTAATAACTCCCGTAGCTGGGTAACGGGTTACATGAACATTTATAGGGGACATAAAAATAGACACCTGTATGCGCTTATCCTTAAAGTATTCATTTTCATCAACCTCTTCTATAACTACTACTTTACCATCAACAGGTGCTAATATATCGTCAAAATTTTTAGTGCCCTTGCGAGAAGGATTCCTAAAGAATTGAAGAATCAGGATAAGAATTAGTAAGGCACCAATTTGTAGGGTAAGTTTTAGCCATGAAATATCTATGAGGTAATGGCTCAACAAAACCACTGAACATACAAGGATAAATGTGGTGACAATAATTTTCTGTCCTTCTTTATGAAACATGTTTAAAAATTGTTAAAGTTAAATATGCAAAAGGTGCGGCAAAAACTAAACTATCTAATCGATCTAACATCCCTCCGTGGCCTGGCAAAATGGCCCCGCTATCTTTTACTCCAGCTGCCCTTTTGAACTTCGATTCAACAAGGTCCCCTAGGCTGCCCGCAGAAACAATAACCGTTGCGAGGATCAGCCATTGGACAAGCGAGACATTGGTTTCATATTTGGACATGAAATAGGCGGCTCCCAATGCAAATACGTAGCCTCCTAAGGTTCCTTCTACAGTCTTTTTAGGCGAAACCGATGGAAACAATTTTGTTTTCCCTATGGTCTTGCCAACTAAATAAGCAAAAGAATCGTTTACCCAGATCAGGATGAATATCCCCATAATCAGGAATTGCGCAAAATCACTGTCCTTATATGGAATCATGGTTAGAAAAATACATCCTCCCCCTATATAAAATAAGCCGATAAGGAATTTTTGTAAATTGTTGAATAATTTTTCCTTTCCAGAAAACAAATAAAATAACAGCGCAAAATTAACTGTTATTGTTGCAAACATCAAAATATTAATGAGAATCTTATCTTGAACTAAATAGATGTAGGCCCACCACAAGCCCAAATAGGCTATAAATACATGATAGCCCCTAAGCTTCACCATTCGTTTGTATTCATAGAGACAAATAAGGCCAAAGGTCATGAAAAGGAAGTCGAATGCATCGGAACTTAGAAAAATGGCCGACAATAATAATATGACAAATACAGCCCCTGTTAATAACCGCCTTAAAATTTCTTTCATACTACAAGTCTTCCAGAAGTAAAAGATAAAGATTTTTAGAACTACTTCCGTAAGTTAAGAAATCATCTGAATTCTCATCGGTAGGCAAGAAATGTTTAATGGTGGTGATGTTGGCCGGAATTTGCTTTTTGTACTTCTTATTGATCGTTTTTAAACCCTCCCCAATGGACTCTACTAATTGACTTGTAGTTGCAAAAACAATTAAGTTAGAGGGAAGTTCATTTAACTTCCTTTCTTTTAATTGATTTGAGCAAACCAATATAGAGCCATTTTGTGCAATTAAATGCTCACATGTAGTAAAGAATACCTCGCTTTGACTTGGAATAGGGGTAAAACTGATATCTCGTTTGGAGAATTTTTCCTCCAAGCGTTCGTCCATAGTGAAAAAGGTTTGATCCTGCCATTTATTCTCAATAATGATATTGTCTAAATTGACATAGACTTCTTCAAAGGAATCACAATACAAAAATTTACCCCCATTGCGTTTAAAGTTAATAGTGAACTTTTCATCCACAGGGATTTGGAGATCGGGCATATGTTGCCCTGTGGTTTCCATTTGTTCTTTAGGAACCTTTTTCTTGCCTCCCCCAAAAAGCTTATCAAACAATCCCATTAAAATATAAACGCTTCATTTAGCTCTCAATTCAAAGAAAACAACGGATTAATTCAGATTTTATTTTTCAGTCTTCGGCTCAATCTTGTTTTCACCTTCTTCTTCCGCAGAATCATTTACTTTAGACAATTTTTCTTTATTCGCAGCTTCCTCTGCATCAAGTAATTGATCTTTTTCAAAAGGTCGCCGTCCAAATATCTTCTCTAAATCGTCCTTAAATATAACTTCTTTTTCCAATAAACGCTCAGCTAACTCTTTAAGTTTATCCTTATTTTCAGATAAAAGATCAATAGCTCTTTGGTATTGCTCTTCTACAAGCTTGGAAATTTCCGTATCAATGGTATGTGCCGTTTGTTCGCTATACGGCTTGGTGAAACCATACTCGTTTTGTCCTGAGGAATCGTAATAGGTTAAATTCCCTATTTTATCATTAAGTCCGTAAACTGTTACCATGGCTCTAGCTTGCTTAGTAATTTTTTCCAAATCACTAAGGGCACCCGTGGAGATTTCTCCGAATATTACTTTTTCTGCAGCTCTACCTCCTAAGGCGGCACACATCTCATCCTTCATTTGATCTGGTCTAACGATCAGGCGTTCTTCTGGTAGGTACCAGGCAGCTCCTAGAGACTGGCCCCTTGGTACAATAGTAACTTTAACTAAAGGTGCTGCGTGTTCCAGCATCCAGCTAACAGTAGCATGACCAGCCTCGTGATAGGCAATGGTTTCTTTTTCCCTTGGAGTGATTATTTTGTTCTTTTTCTCTAGTCCGCCCACTATTCTATCCACAGCGTCCAAAAAGTCTTGTTTGGTAACTGCTTTTTTCTCTTTTCTTGCTGCAATTAATGCTGCTTCGTTACATACGTTGGCAATATCTGCACCAGAAAAACCGGGTGTTTGCTTGGCTAGAAAATCAACATCTAGGGTCTCGGCCGTTTTAATGGGTCTTAAATGGACCTCAAATATTTCTTTACGTTCCCTAATGTCTGGAAGGTCTACATAAATTTGCCTGTCAAAACGTCCAGCTCTCATTAATGCCTTGTCTAAAACATCTGCACGGTTTGTGGCAGCAAGTACAATTACGTTGGTATTGGTGCCAAAACCATCCATCTCCGTCAACAACTGGTTAAGGGTGTTTTCCCTTTCATCATTAGAGCCGGTTAGACTATTTTTTCCTCTAGCCCTACCAATGGCGTCTATCTCGTCTATAAATATTATAGAGGGCGATTTGTCTTTTGCTTGCTTAAATAGGTCTCTAACTCTAGAAGCACCTACCCCAACGAACATTTCAACGAAATCTGAACCTGAAAGTGAGAAGAAGGGTACTTTGGCTTCCCCTGCAACTGCCTTGGCAAGAAGGGTTTTGCCTGTTCCTGGAGGTCCTACTAAGAGCGCTCCTTTTGGTATTTTCCCTCCTAAAGAGGTGTATTTATCTGGGTTTCTTAAAAACTCTACAATCTCCTCTACTTCTTCTTTTGCACCTTCTAGTCCGGCAACATCTTTAAAAGAGGTTCTGGTATCTGTTTTTTCGTCAAAGAGTTTTGCCTTGGATTTTCCTATGTTAAATATCTGTCCGCCTGCACCGCCTCCGGCACCTCCAGACATACGTCGCATAAGGTATATCCAAATTCCAATAATAAGTATAAAAGGGAGCAACGTAAATACAAGGTCCATGAAAACATTGTTCTCAGTGTCGAAAACAACTTCTGTATCCAAGCTGGTATTCTGATCTTTGATAGCGTAAATTGTTTTCTCAAAGTTCTGTTGGTCCCCGTAGTTAACCACATATTGGGGCGTGGCTGTAGCGCTCATTGAGAAGGCCTGGTCGGCAACATCTTTATGAACGTCTTTCTTTAGCGCCTCCTCATTAAGGAATACTTTGGCTTGTTTGGTATTGGTGATAATCAGTATTTTCTTGATATCACCATTTCTCAGGAAATCTTGAAGTTCTGACGTGTTTGCTTTTTTGGTGCTCGCAAAATTTCCACTACCGAAAAATTGAAACCCAATTAGCATTACTGCTATAATTCCGTATATCCACCAAGTATTAAATTTTGGTTTTTTAGGACTTGTATTATTTTCTTTTGCCATTATTATTTTTTACTGATTGAAGCTACTTTCAACTAAGGTTACTTTGGCATCGCCCCAAAGACCTTCAATATCATAATGTTCTCTCGCCTGTTTCTGAAACACATGCACCACTACGTTGACATAGTCCATTAGCACCCATTCGGCATAATCAGAGCCTTCTACGTGCCATGGTTTGTCTTTTATGGCTTTGCTTACAGTTTTTTGGATAGAGCCTACTATGGCATTTACGTGGGTGTTGGAAGTACCATTGCAAATTATAAAGTAGTCACAAACAGTATTCTCAATATCTCTAAGATCTAGTAATTTTATATCGTGCCCTTTAACTTCTTCTATACCACTTATAATTAAAGCGATTAACTCATCTGCGCTACTTTTCCTATTCTGCATTCAAAAAATTTAATTTTTACAAAGTTATTATAATTTTGTTTTTTAAAGCATTGTTTTTAACAATACATTATATTATAAACATACAATTGTAAATGCAGTTAATCAAACTTAGTGCCACGGACTCTACAAATGCATATTTAAAACACCTAATGCAAGAGAGCAATATAGCAGATTTTACGGTAGTTTCTACTAAATCCCAGACACATGGAAGAGGTCAGATGGGAACCAAGTGGATTTCGGAGCCTGGTAAGAACCTGACCTTTAGCGTGTTAAAGCGATACGAGGAAATGTCGGTAATAAATCAATTCCGCATAAATATTTGTGTTTCTTTAGCAATTTTTTCGGCGTTAGAACAATTGAATGTGCCAGATTTGAAAATAAAATGGCCCAACGACATTATGTCAGGTCGGTTCAAAATTGGTGGTGTTTTGATAGAAAATGTTCTTTCAGGACGGTTTATACATACTTCTGTAATTGGAATTGGCCTTAATGTGAATCAATTCAACTTTTTAAACTTGCCAAAGGTGTCCTCTTTAAAGCTTTTATTGGGTACTAATTTTGATTTAGATGAGCTACTTTTCTCAATAGTTAATCAATTAAAAGTCTTTTTAGTACACGCAGAGGAAGAAGAATTTAAGACCATGTTTGCTAATTATGAGGACCAACTTTTTAGAAAGGATAAACCTTCCACTTTTCAAAATACCAATGGGGAGCTATTTATGGGATTTATAAAAGGGGTATCTCCTTCTGGTAAACTAGTACTGCTTTTAGAGGATAGTGTTATGCGGGAGTTTGATTTAAAAGAAGTGAGCTTGATGTATTAAGGACTTTTACTATCGAAATAGGGGAGTAAAAGAATTGCGTGGGTAGCGAAGTATCCCAAGAAAGGAATAATTAATAGACTTGGGTATTTGTAAAGGTAAATAGCTCCTTCTCTTTCTAAAATAATAGAAGAGAAGGAGTGTAGGGGTAAGGTTAAGTTTTTATATCTTAGATAGGTTCTGAGATAGCGTACCTATGAAGTTAGTGATGGGTGATTTAACCATCATCGCCATCATGGCATTAAACTGGCCTTCAAAGCTTAGAACTACCTCGCTTTCAGAGTCGTTAATTTCTACGATATCTGCTGTCAATGAAAAAGGTAATTTATCACTTGCGGCACCTAAAACAATTTGTGAGTAAGGAGTCTGCTCTTTTTTCTGCAATACTATTTCTGGCATTCCCTTAAGAGCAAACAAAAATCGCTCTTCATTAAGCACCTCAAACTTGCTTATGTTATCGGGCATTAGAGTTTCAAAATTCTTAATGTCGTTAAGGAAATCAAAAACTTCTTTGCTGCTTTTGTTTACGGTTTTCTTTGGTGTCTCTAAATGCATAATTTATGGTTGCCAGGTAGCGGGCTCTGTCCTCCACTCCATTAGCGTTTTATGTTGATCTTCCTTTATGTAATTGGTTTCTGTGGCTTGTTGCAAAAGGTGGTCGTAATCACTTAGAGTGTGTAATTCCACATTGTATTTCTCAAAGTTTTCGTTTGCAACTGCAAAGCCATAGGAAAATACAGCTAGCATTCCTTTAACGTTAGCTCCATTGTTTCTCAGTGCTTCTACTGCGTTAAGACTGCTTTTTCCAGTGCTTATTAAATCTTCTATAACTACCACGTTCTGGTTAGCTTCCAAATGGCCCTCAATTTGATTTTGACGTCCATGAGCTTTGGCTTCCGGTCTTACATAAATAAAAGGAAGACCCAAATATTCCGCTACCAACATCCCTATTCCAATGGCGCCTGTTGCCACTCCGGCAATAACATCGGGCTTGCCATAAAGGGTTTCTAATTGCTTTCCTAATTGTTCCCGCATATAATTTCTGATAACCGGATAGGATAAAATTATACGATTGTCACAATAGATGGGAGACCTCCAACCAGAAGCCCATGTAAAAGGATTTTCAGGTTTCAACTTTATTGCATTAATTTGCAACAGAAGTTCGGCCGTTTTTTTTGCTGTGTCTTTATCTAAAACCATAACGCAAATGTATAAAGTTTTTGTTAATGAGTCACCTTTGATTTTAACAAATAAATTGTCTGACGCCACCAACAATAAATATTTCTTGTTAAATGCTTCCTCTATTAATGAGGCTATCAGCTCCTTGGCTTCAAAAAAGCTAAAAGAAGCTTTTATTTATCATCCAAATAAAGAGGAAATATTAAAGAAATTTGCTAAAAAAATACCTTTGGTGGTCGCTGCAGGGGGTGTGGTGACCAATAAAGAGGGTAAAGTGCTCTTTATTTATAGGGAAGGGAAATGGGACCTTCCAAAAGGCAAACTGGACAAAGGAGAGACTATAGAGGAGTGCGCTCTTAGGGAAGTGGAGGAGGAAACAGGTGTGAAAGGGCTTAAAATTGAAAACTTTCTAAAGACTACCTATCACATTTTTAAAAGGAATGGTGGTTATAAATTAAAAGAGGTGCATTGGTTCGCCATGAGAACCAATTATAAGGGAGAATTGGTGGGAGAAGCCAGTGAAGGCATTGAAAAAGTGAAATGGAAGGGGCCAGGGAAAATTAAAAAAGCGTTGGAAAATTCCTATGCAAATATTAGAATTTTGTTTGAAGAATAGGTAAGCTAATCTTTAAGGACCCGGTAAACCGGATATTGCATAAAGTGGGGGTCGTAATGCTTGGATCGCTTATAGATCCAATCTAATTGTGCATACCAATTGCTTGCGAAAAGACTGTCCCTCTCCTTTTTTAGAATAAAAGCCGACTTTAGTTTTGAGTCTTTTTTTAAGGTTGCTAAGGCTATATCCTCAAAGACATAAGGGGAAAATCCTTCTTTTCGCTGCAGTATTACATCAAAAAAGTTCCAGTTGAAAAAAGAATCTGTTGCCTCGGGCTCTAAGGTTTCCATTAAATATCGTAATCCTTTTTGATTGGTTGGAACCAAAATATCGCCTGGGGTAAATTCAATATTTTCCAGTGTGGCTACAACATTGGTATTGTAGTGTGGGTAATGACCCTCATAAGAATTTTGGTAGGTCTCAAAAGTATCAATCTTATACGATTCTACATTGTAGGTTTTCTTTTCTTTTAAAATTTCATAACTAATCTGATTGTTTTCTAATAGAGTGATGATGTTTTCCCATCCTTTTTTTATTAGGTATGCTTTTGGTATTTCTACTTCTTTGGTAGGCGTATAGTAATTGTGGTAAGTGACTTCTTGGGTGAAAGGTTTTTTCTGATCGTATTTTAATCTAGGCAAGCCTGTTACTTCGCTAACAAGGGTGTCTGCGCTATATCCTTTAAACTCTAAAAGGCTGACTTTTGTGCTGTCTATTGCCCATTGTAGGGGATAGGTCATTTTCTCCAAGTACCTTTCAAAGGAGTGTTCCCTTAGGTTTTTTATTTTTTTGTGATCCTTCTCGGCAAGGTCTATTAGTTTTGCCATTAATATATAGGTGCCCTCTACCCTTTGCTTGTAAGGTTTTAGCATATGGGTCTCTACCATTAACCCTAAGGTATTCCATAAGGCCGTGTATCCGGTGGAATAGCGAGGATAATCCATAAACTGGTGAAACCCGTTCTCTGGGACAGTGTTAAACACATTAACGTAAGGGGTGATGTCCCAACCTGCATCTGTTAATGATTTTTCTAGCGAGGGCATCATTTCTTGGTGTAAGTATTCCCCTAATTCACCGTCTAGTTTGTTATGTTGAGTGAATAAATGGGTAAGAGTATATTGATAATCTGCACCATTGCTTACGTGATTATCTATAAAAATGTCTGGCTTTACCAGGTGAAAGATTTTGGAAAAAGTGTGTGCATTTTTTGTGTCCGCCTTAATAAAATCCCGATTAAGGTCGTAGTTCTTTGTATTTCCTCTAAAACCATAGGAGTTGGGACCATTCTGGTTTGTCCTGGAGGTGGAATTTCTGCTCAATGCACCCCCAATATTGTAAACGGGGATAGTGACAAGTACAGTGTTTTTTGGAGGCCTTATCTTCTTTAAGGCTAGATCTCGGTATAATAGCATGCTAGCGTCTATGCCATCGCTTTCACCAGGATGAATTCCATTGTTGATGAGGATTACGTTCTTCTCCTTGCCTATTTTATTAAAATTAAATTCGGCTTCGGTGTTATAAGTTACAATATGTAGCGGATAGCCACTATCAGTGGAGCCTATGGTCTGAATATTTATTTCGGAAAATTCCTTGGCAAGTTCAATGTAGAAATCAATGGCTTGGAGGTACGTTGCGGTTTCTTTTCCGTTGCTCTTTTCAAAAATGGTGGTAATCTCCTTTGTCTTACTTTCCATTTGGGTCTCGCAGGAAATTAAGCTGAGCACCAAGCTAAGCGCAAATATGAATTTCATTCTTTATACTTTGATTTATAGTTGATAATCAAAAGAAATATCCCCGGAAATAATACAATAAATGGGAATTAATTTTGATGTAAGGGATTGTATTTAATTTTGTATAAATCAAAGTTAACTAAAAACCACTGGGTTAAGTGGTGACCGCATTGGTAATTTCAGTAATTTCTTCTTTGCGTATGGGTTTGCTGTTAAAAAGAATACGGTGATGGGTGCCTGGCTTGTAACTATCAGTTTTATCTATATCGTTTTGGTCTATGGAAGAACTAACAATGTTTATATTGACGGATTTTGCTATTGGGAATTTAATGAATTCATCCAAAAACTCCCAACCGTCCATAATAGGCATATTGATATCCAAGAATATAATGTCTGGGAATTCTTTTTTCTCCAAGATTAATGCCTGCAAATGGTCAATGGCTTTTTTGCCATTTTGGAAATCTAAAACTTCCTCGCAATTAACAACTGATTTTAAAATTTTTTTGATTCCGTACACGGTAATCGGATCATCATCTACTATGAAAATTGAATTAATTTTCCTCATTGAAATATAAATTTAATGTGGTTCCTTCTCCAACCTGACTGTGAGCATTTACTTTTCCGTCCATAGTTTCGATCTGATTCTTGACAATAAATAGCCCCAACCCTTTAGTATCCTGGTTATCATGGAATGTTTTGTACATACCAAATAATTTTTCGCCATATTTCTTCATGTCCAATCCCAGTCCATTATCTTCAATACTTAGTACCGTGTAATTTTGTACATAGCTTAGACCAAGCTTTATTAAGGGATTGACATTAGGTTTTTTGTACCTAATGGAATTAGAGATAATTTGGGTCAGAATATTGTTCAGGTAGCTGGGGATTACGTGTATGCGAGTACCTATTGGAATATCCGTGATAACAGTTGCCTTATTCTCTTCTAAAAGTGAATTTAAATTATTCAGGACTTTATTTACTTGTATGTTTAAATCCACCTCTACCTTGCTAGTAGCAGATTCTGAATTAATGGTCACTATATCATTTAAAGTATGAAGTGTTTCCATTAGGTTATTGGAGGCATCCGTTAACATACCTACAATTTTTTGGCGCTCCGCTTCTTCTTGTTCTGCGATCAAAAACTCCAATAACATGGAAAAATTGGCCGAATGCGATCGCAGATTGTGCGATATAATATGTGCAAAGTTTAACAGTTTTTTATTTTGTAGCGAGGTAACGTTGATAAGATTTTTTAAGTCTTTCTCCTTTTGTTTTATTTCGGAAATGTCCATGGTAATACCAACCAATCCTGTGGTTTCCCCATTTGTGCCTTTTAATGGTATTTTGGAACTTAGGAAATAGCTGCTAGACCCGTCGGGATTTTTATGACGTAATTCCTTATTGATCATTGGAGTTTGGGAAATCATGACCTCTAAATCTTCATTCCTATATTTTTGCGCTAATTCTTTGTCATAAATATCAAAATCGTCCTTCCCAATAATATCAATTTCATTGCTTATCCCACAGTGATCCAACTCCATTCTATTGGCTAATATTTTTTTGGATTCAGTATCCTTGATATAGATTTGAAGTGGAATATTATTGATTAGAGTCTTTAAAAGGTGTTCACTGGTTTTTGTTTGATGTTCTTTTAGCACATAGTCGGTAATATCTTGAACGATACCAATTATACCAACATACTTCCCGCTGTTATATAGGGGTTTTCCGGAAACATTTACCCATCTCTGATTTCCCTTTGCCGTTATCAGCTGTAATTTTTCGTTCCAAGCGCGTTTGTTTTCCATAGCGGAAAAGATGGCCATTGATAAGGTGTTTCTATTGTATCCTATCTTGTAAAATTCAATATACTCATCCAAGGTTAACTTGGAGTTTTCCTCTATTTCCAATATGGTATTGATCATGGAACAAGAGGTAAAAATATCTTGAGACTGCTTATATTCCCAATTTCCAATCTTTCCTATTTCAACGGTTTCTTTTAGGATAAATTGGAGTTGTTCAAGTTTTTGTTCGTTATTGGCGTGTAAGGTAATATCCTCTGCTTGGATAATTGCTCCTATTATGTTCTCGTCTTCGTTATACCAAGGAAGCATGTCCCATTGAAACCATCTTGTTCCATGTTCTATGGTAGTGTAATTTTCCTGAAAGCTGTCTGATGTTTTTCCCTTAAAACAACCGAGTACAGCATTTATCCATTGATCGCTGTTGAGGCCTAATAGGTCCTGGATATTCTCATTCAAAATATCCCTAGTAGACAAGTTAAACTCCTCGACCCATTTATCGGATGCAAAAACAACCTTAAAATCCCTATCAATTAATGCAGTTGCTTTGGGCAACTGCTTAAGTAGAAATTGGTTGATAATGACTGGAGTATTCCTAAACATCAATATATTAATTTAATGCAATATTATTTTATTCCTACCAAGTATAGAATTGTTTGTTGTGAATTGCTCTATTTAAGTGGTGTAAATATTAATATGGAGGGATTCGTTCAGTTTACGCGAACTGAATCGGGTACCAAGCCGGTGTAATCCCCTCCATTTCGTATTACATCTCTTACAATAGAAGAGCTAATATAAGATTTTCCTGATGAAGTTAGTAGGAAAACAGTCTCAATTTCTGATAGTTTTCGATTAGTATGGGCAATAGCTTTTTCAAATTCGAAATCCCCAGGATTTCTGAGTCCCCTTAGAATAAATTGAGCATCCATTTTTTTGCAAAAATCTACCGTTAACCCTTCATAGGTAAGCACTTTTATTTTGGGCTCTCCTTCAAAAGCTTCTGAAATAAAACGTTTGCGTTCTTCTAGGGAAAACATATAATTTTTATCCGTGTTTACTCCAATGGCGATAATCAATTCGTCAAATAGGGTTATGCCACGTTGAATAATATCGTAATGTCCCAATGTTAAAGGGTCAAATGATCCTGGAAAAATTGCGCGTCTTTTCATTCTTTCGGATTAATATAGTGAGCATTACACTGTTACGATGAACATAGGAATATTAATGTAGGTAAATTCTTTACATTCAAAATTTCCGTAAAGTTACTTCTTTTCTTCCAAAGCTTGCCAAATAGCACTTTCAAAGAGTTCTGATAGCGAGATACCTGCCGCAGCTGCCTGTTGTGGTAAAATACTTTCATTGGTCAAGCCAGGGGTGGTGTTCATTTCTAACATGTACGGTTCGTCCCCTACAAAAATAAACTCACTTCTAGAATATCCCTTCATTTTCAGAGTGTCATAAGCCAACTTAGCGACTCGGACTACATTTTGTTCCTGTACTTTGGAAATTCTGGCTGGAGTAATTTCTTGGGCTTCTCCTTTATATTTTGCGGAATAATCAAAAAAATCATTTTCAGAAACGATTTCGGTTATCGGAAGCACTTTCGTTTTTCCTTGATGTTGGATAACCCCTACCGATACTTCTGTACCATCCAAAAATGATTCTACAAGAATTTCATCATCCTCTAAAAAGGCGGTTTTGATGGCTTCAGGCATTTCTTCTATTTGATAAACTTTGGTGATGCCAAAACTGGATCCAGCCTTATTGGCCTTTACAAAACAGGGTAACCCCACTTTTTTTATAATATCCTCGGCGACTATCTTATCGCCTTTATTGAGGTAATAAGAGGTGGCCGACTTAATTCCGTACGGTTTTAGTACGCTTAAAAGGTCTCGCTTGTTAAAGGTAAGCGCAGCTTGATAGTAATCGCAGGATGTCTGAGGAATGCCTATAAGATGAAAATAAGCTTGCATAATGCCATCCTCGCCCGGTGTACCGTGTATAGCATTAAAAACACAATCAAATGTCAGTTTATGGGAGCCCAAATTTACTGAAAAGTCATTTTTGTTAACCAAATGCTCTTCATTGTTTTCATCCACTAGGACCCACTTTTCTTCAAGGATGTGAATTTTGTAGGCGTTAAATTTCTCCTTATTTAAATTTTGGAAAACCACATCCCCACTCATCAGGGAAATTCCATACTCGCTAGAATAGCCACCCATAATAATGGCAATGTTTTTTTTCATCCTATAAAAATTAAATGTTCCTGATTGCTAAGCGGTGCAATGCCTATTTTCCTGTTGCCGTTATAATCTGGATTGGGTTGTTTCTTAGTGTTTTTAACTCTTTAATTTGAATCGGCAAATATCATGCATTCAAAACAAAGAAAAAAGCATTCGGTTTTCTATCTTTGCTGTTCAAGAAAATTAATTATGCGGAACTTTTTCAAATTTTTATTTAGTAAGACTTTATTAATACAGTTGGGACTTGCAATATTGGTTTTGGTATTAGTGGTCTTTGGTGCTATGCAATGGTTAAAGAAAACTACCAATCATGGACAGTTTGTTGAAGTTCCAGATTTGGCTGGGCTCTCTGTAACGGAAACCAGATCCTTAATAGATAAGTCGGGCTTGCGGTTTTCTGTATTAGATTCCGCTAATTATAATCCGTCTTACCCCCGATTCTCTATAATAGATCAGAATCCGCTAGCCGGTAGTAAGGTTAAGGAAGGCAGGAAAATATATATTACGGTAAATCCGTCAGGATATAAAAAAGTTACTATTCCCAATATTATTCAAGTAACCCAAAGAAATGCCAGTTCTATGCTTAAGGCGGTAGGATTGGATGTGGAGCGCGTTACTTATATTGACGAGTTGGGAAAGGATATGGTGTACCAAATAAAATACAAGGGAAAATATATAAAGCCTGGAGATAAATTACCAAAAACTTCCAAGATAGAATTAGTTTGTGGTAATGGAAATATCTCTGATAGGGCTCAAATAAAGGCAGATTCGGAATAACTATGGTAGAAAACGACGATTATGAATTAAATGAGGATGACCTTTTTGAACACCATAGTTTTGTAGCATCAAAAGGCCAAGACCCATTAAGAGTAGATAAGTTTTTAATGAATTTCATTGAAAATGCTACTAGGAATCAAATCCAACACGCAGCAAAAGACGGGAATATATGGGTGAATGGGGCTTCGGTAAAACAAAATTATAGGGTTAAAGCCGGGGACCATATACGTGTAATGTTTCCGCATCCACCACACGAATTATTATTAACTCCAGAAAACATCCCATTGGATATTGTCTATGAGGACGATGTTCTTTTGGTGGTGAACAAGCCGGCTGGAATGGTGGTGCACCCTGGTCACGGTAATTATTCGGGGACATTGATCAATGCCCTACTATATCATCAAGGGAATTTGCCGAAGAATAGCGATGACCGTCCAGGATTGGTCCATAGGATAGATAAGGATACCTCTGGGCTATTGGTAGTGGCAAAGACGGAAGCGGCTATGACGCATCTGGCCAAACAGTTTTTTGATAAATCTAGTGAGCGCGAATATATTGCGTTGGTATGGGGAAATGTAGCGGAAGATAAAGGAACTATAGAGGGGCATATTGCAAGAAATCCGAAAAACAGATTGCAGATGATGGTGTTCCCAGAAGGGGATCAGGGAAAGGAAGCAGTTACCCATTTTAAGGTGCTAGAGCGATTGGGGTTTGTAACCCTTATTTCCTGTAATCTAGAAACGGGAAGAACACACCAGATAAGAGTGCATTTAAAGCATATTGGCCATACCTTGTTCAATGATGAGCGATATGGTGGTGAGAAAATCTTGAAGGGAACTAAATTTACGAAATACAAACAATTTGTAGATAATGCTTTTAAACTTCTACCAAGACAAGCGCTGCATGCAAAAACACTAGGATTTGTACATCCTGTATCTGGAGAGTATATGAGGTTCGATTCCGAAATACCGGACGATATGGCACAGTGCATTGAAAAATGGAGGCATTATGCCCAACACAGTCAGACAGAATAACGCTGCTTAAAGCCCCACTAGTTTTTTTTTAGATGGATGGGATTGCAGTGGTGAGTATATAGATTGGATTATTTGTAAAATATTGAAGAATGAAGATTGTTATTTCCCCGGCGAAGTCGTTGGATCTTGAAACTAAATTACCCATAAATGATTTTTCTCAACCTTTATTTCTAGACCATGCCGTTCAATTAAATAAAGTGTTGAAGAAGAAAAAGCCCATAGCCTTATCGGAATTAATGGGAATATCGGATAAATTGGCCCAACTTAATTGGGAGCGGAACCAATCTTTTTCTACACCCTTTAGCCTTGAAAATGCAAGGCAGGCAATTTATGCCTTTAGCGGCGACGTTTATCAAGGTTTGGATGCCTATACCATTGCTCCTGAAAAAATGACACAATTACAAGGACAACTTCGTATCCTGTCGGGACTATATGGGATTCTTAGGCCATTGGATCTTATGCAGCCCTACAGATTGGAAATGGGAACCTCTTTAAAGGTGGGCAGGAAAAAAAATCTATACGAATTTTGGAAAAAACAACTTACTGATCACCTGAATTCGGAATTGCAAGAGGACGAGCTGTTTATAAATTTGGCAAGTAATGAATATTATAGTGCTTTGGAAGAAAAAAAGCTAAAAGTACCTGTAATCACTCCTATTTTTAAAGATTGGAAAAATGATAATTTAAAGATAATCAGCTTTTATGCCAAGAAGGCAAGGGGATCTATGGTGCGATATTTATTGGATTCCAATGCCAAAACATTGGACGATGTAAGAGGGTTTGATAAAGATGGATATCTATTTAGCAAGGCGCATACCTTAAAGGAAAATCAGCCTGTATTTATCCGATAGGTAATGTTCTACCTAATAATACTCATAGTTTTCAAACCGTTTTCCATAAATAAAATATAAAATGAAAAAGTGTGCTTTGTTTATATTGACTATAGTTCTTAATATGGGTTGTACGGATCGTGATGACAATCTTGAGGGGGTTCATATTAGGGTAAAGAACGAAAGCAGTGTCCATTTTGATGTTGTGGAGGTTGGTAGTTCTAGCAAAGTGCATAAAAATATCGCTGCTGGATCTTTTTCAAAATATTTGGAATATGAAACTGCCTATAATTACTCCTATATTAATATAATAGTAGGGAGCGAAAATTACACATTGCAACCAATCGACTATGTTGGAGAATCTCCATTAAAAGATGGTTTTTACACTTATGGGCTCACTATTTCTGAAGAGGGTGAGATAGAATTGAATTTTAGAATAGATTAATCCTTTTCAGAATCTATATTCTATTTACTTTTTTTTCTCCACATTAATCTTTTCCTCTACACTAGGCTTTCTTTTTATTTTTCGTTTTCGTCTGGTACCATAGGTTCCATTAATTATTTTACCCCTTTTAGATTTCTTATCTCCTTTTCCCATTACTTTCCAATTTTAGTTGCCCTAAAAATATATTATTAATTGGGTTATTCAAAGTTTTAAGGTATGACCTTATCTTGCGGTTTCCTATTGTTTTACAACAATTTTCTTTAAACATAACTACTTTATGTGTTGTCATGCTAGACCTAAAGTGCTAAGTTTGTGAGACAACCGACTTGTTGAAACCAACATCTCTAAAAAACTATAGCGTTGAAAATAAAAAAAGTATTAGTAGCAAATAGGGGAGAGATCGCCATTCGTGTTTTTCGAGCATGTGTAGAAATTGGGATTAAAACTGTTGGGATTTATACCTATGAGGACCGGTATTCCCTACATCGATATAAGGCGGATGAAAGTTATCAGATAGGAGGCGATAATGAGCCGTTAAAGCCTTATTTGGATATGGATGCTTTAATTAAGATTGCTAAGGATAATGGAGTAGATGCTATTCATCCCGGATATGGGTTTTTATCTGAGAACCCAAAATTTGCACAAAAATGTGAGGACAATGGAATTATTTTTGTTGGTCCAAAAGTATCGGTGCTAAAAGCTTTAGGCGATAAGATCACAGCAAAGGAAGTTGCAGTCGCCAATGGGGTTCCCATCATAAGAAGCAGTGATAAGGATTTAGTGGATGTTGCGGTGGCATTATCCGAAGCTAAAATAATTGGGTATCCCTTAATGCTGAAAGCTGCCTCTGGTGGTGGGGGAAGAGGTATGCGCGTTATTCGTACCGAAGAAGAACTTAGAAAAGGGTTTCCCGAGGCGAAACGGGAATCTTTAAATGCATTTGGTGATGATACGGTATTCCTAGAGAAATATGTGGAGAACCCCAAGCATATAGAGATTCAAATTGTTGCAGATACCCATGGAAACATGGTGCATTTGTACGAGAGAGACTGTTCTGTGCAGAGGAGATATCAAAAGGTAATAGAGTTTGCTCCATCAATAGGGCTGCCGCAAGATACCAAGGATAATTTATACAAATATGCCATTGCTATCTGTAAAGCGGTAGACTATAACAATATTGGTACCGTAGAATTTTTGGTAGATGACGATGGCAGCATCTATTTTATTGAGGTAAACCCGAGGATACAGGTAGAGCATACGGTAACCGAAATGATTACCAATATAGATTTGGTAAAGGCACAATTATTTATAGCGGGCGGATATCGATTATCGGACAAACAAATCAAAATTCAAGATCAGGCCGCCATTATAGTTACGGGGTATGCCTTACAATGTAGAATAACTACCGAAGATCCTGCCAATGACTTTAAACCAGATTATGGGGTGGTAACTACCTACCGTAGTGCCTCTGGTTTGGGTATCCGATTAGATGCGGGTAGTATTTACCAAGGAGTGGTTATTTCTCCATTCTTCGATTCCATGCTAGTAAAGGTATCTGCGCTAAGTAGAACGTTGGACGGGTCTTGCCGTAAAATGAGAAGGGCCTTGGCAGAATTCCGTGTTAGGGGGGTAAAGACCAATATGGCGTTTTTGGATAATATCTTAAAACACCCCACTTTTAGAGAGGGGAAGGTAACAGTAAACTTTATTAATAATGCACCGGAGTTATTCCAATTTGTGGAACCTAGGAACAGGGCCAATAAGTTGCTGGAGTTTCTAGGAGAGGTTATTGTAAACGGGAATCCTGACGTAAAAAAAATGGATAAGGGCCATGTGTTTTCCAAACCGATAGTACCTTCTTTTCCTAATATGGAGGGGTTTCCTAAGGGAACAAAAGATCTTTTGACGGAATTGGGCCCAGATCAATTTTCACAATGGCTTAAAAATGAAAAAAAGATTCATTTTACCGATACCACGATGCGGGATGCCCACCAAAGCCTATTGGCGACAAGGATGCGTACCATTGATATGTTGAAGGTTGCTGAAGGGTATGCTAAAAATCACCCAGAGGTATTCAGTATGGAGGTTTGGGGAGGTGCTACTTTTGACGTATGTCTTCGGTTTTTACAAGAAAATCCGTGGGAGCGATTAGAATTGCTAAGAAAAGCCATGCCCAACATTCTATTGCAAATGCTGATACGGGGCTCCAATGGAGTAGGGTATACCGCCTATCCAGATAATATGATAGCGCGTTTTGTTGAGGAATCTTGGAAGTCTGGGGTAGATGTTTTTAGGATTTTCGATTCCCTTAACTGGATGAAATCCATCGCTCCCTGCATAGAATATGTAAGAACCAAGACGGGAGGCTTAGCAGAAGGATCCATCTGTTATACTGGGGATATACTAGATCCCTCAAAATCTAAGTACGATTTAAAGTATTATGTACAACTGGCAAAGGATATTGAAAACGCTGGTGCCCATATTTTAGGGGTGAAGGACATGGCCGGATTGTTAAAGCCTTATGCTGCCTATGAATTGATATCTGCTTTAAAATCGGAAATCAATATTCCTATACATCTGCATACCCATGATACCTCCTCTACCCAGGCCGCAATGTACCTAAAAGCGATTGAAGCGGGGGTAGATGTAGTTGATGTGGCATTGGGCGGACTATCGGGACTTACATCCCAACCCAATTTTAACTCCGTTGTAGAAATGTTGCGTTTTCAGGAGAGAGAAAATAAGTTGGATACCAGTAAACTGGCGGAATATTCAAATTATTGGGAAACCGTACGAAATTACTATTATACCTTTGAATCTGGATTGAAATCTGGGACTGGGGAAGTGTACCAGCATGAAATACCAGGGGGTCAATATTCTAACCTCAAGGGACAGGCAATAGCTTTGGGCTTAGAAGATAAGTTTCCCGAAGTCACTAAAATGTACGGAGAAGTAAATACCCTTTTTGGAGATATCGTTAAGGTTACCCCTAGTTCTAAGGTGGTAGGTGATATGGCCCAATATATGATTGCCAATAACCTAACAGTTAAAGATGTCTTAGAAAAGGGTGATACAATTTCTTTTCCGCAATCTGTAATTGGTTATTTTAAAGGTGATCTAGGGCAACCAGTAGGAGGATTTCCAAAAAAATTACAAAAAATGGTCCTTAAAGACCAGCAGGCTTATACAGATAGACCCAATGCTCATTTGGAAGCGATCGATTTTGAGGCTGAATTTGAAGCTTTTAAAAGCGAATTTAATGTTGGGATGGGGCGTGAACTATTAATAACAGATTTTCTTTCCTATAAATTGTATCCAAAAGTTTTTACCGATGCCTATAATAACCATATAAAGTATGGTAATGTCATGAATATCCCCACCAAGAATTTCCTTTATGGGATGGAAGTGGGGGAGGAGATTATTGTAGAATTAGATAGGGGCAAGAACATTTTAGTTTCACTAATGTTAAGAGGGGAACCGGACGATTCGGGAAATGTGAGTACCTACTTTAAAGTCAATGGACAATTACGGAATGTAATGATCAAAGACAAGTCTGTTAAAGTTAATAAGATTGAAAATGTAAAAGTAGACCCTGCCGATGTAAAACAGATAGGAGCTCCATTACAGGGAATGCTATCTAGCGTGCTGGTAAAGAAAAATCAGGAAGTGAAAAAAAATCAACCACTGTTTGTGATAGAAGCTATGAAAATGGAAACCACCGTAACTGCTACCCAAGAAGGGGTGGTAGATAGGATACAATTAAATGGGGGTACTTTAGTTAATTCGGAGGATCTGGTACTTGTTTTAAAATAATTTTCATTGTAAATTATATAAAATTATAGAGCTCCTTTTTTACCATTGAATGATTAATTTGACACCTAAAATATTTATTCATACCCATCCCTATGAACCTTTCCTGTTTCCAGAGGCTACTAAGCTTATCGTTGGAACCCTGCCTCCACCAAGGTTTACCATTGGCGATTTAAAGGAAGGAGATGTCGATTTCTGTTATGGCAGCAGGGATGGTCAATTATGGCCAATATTGGACCAGATGTTTGGACTGGGGCTCGCATTTGAAAATACTGAATTGGCAGTGCAACAGCGAAAAGATTTTTTACGGGAATACCGTATTGGTATTTGTGATATTGTAAATAGTGCTGAGCGAGTAAAAATAGACGCCTCGGATCTTGGATTGCAGAATATTGAATTGAGAGATATGTTCGGGTATTTACATGATTATCCTAAAATTGATACCTTGTTGTTTACTGGTGGAAATAGTAAAAATGGACCTGAGTATTTTTTTAGAAAGTATATAAAAGAATATGGGGTTAAATTAAAGTTGCTGTCTGATGAAATCCCTCGTATTCATGAATTTGTACTACCCCAAACCGACCTACCTCTATGCGCTACTTCGGAAACAGCTAGGGTAATTAGGACTGTTTCGCTTACGGCGCCCTCTGGGGCAGCCAATAGAGCAGTAGGAAGTATGGCAGCTTATAAAGGTATGAAAGCAAAAAACCCCGAATTCACTACCATAGATTTCAGGGTTTTGCAGTATCGAGAGTTTTTTTAATTTTCATTCCATACCCTTATGGATTCCTGAATTTACTAAAGGAACAGAGTACAATCAGTTAACTGAATACTAAAAAGAATGATTTGGAGGATTGTTAACGGTCAAGTTTTATTTTCAGTGAAACTATAGAGTATGGCTTGGTGGCAACTAAGCTTTCCCCAGGTAAATAAATAGGTTTATAATCAAATGTAATGGACATTGCTGTTTTCTTATTATTAGCTGCGCTGATAAAATATGGTATGCTAGCTCCATCGGCTAGGATTCCTACCAACACAAAAACACCACCTATATCAGCAGAACTATTGGAGCCACTATCCCAGCTAGAATTGAATGCCGTTATCCCGCCTATGACCATTGCAGTTCCTCCGCCTAATAAAATCCAGCCGGTGGTGTTTTGTTTTTTGCTTTTTTGTAAAAAATAGTCTTTGGAGAATTCTTTGGTCTGACCTGCTATTTGGGAATTGACCAGTAGTAATGCTAGAAGTAAAAGAATTGATCTCATGACATCGGTTTAAATGACATTCAGGATACTCTTCTTATAAAGGGGACAATTACTTTTCTAAGGTATTAAGGGCTTATTAGCTAGTGGTTTACTATATTAAAGGTAGCTGTTAATTTTGGATATTCAATCTGTCTAGTAGTTAAATTACAGGCAGGGTCAGTATATAATTTTGAGGCAGCAGTATGCCGTTTATTCTAAAAGTTAATGCAGCAATGAGGGAATTCCGCAACCCTCTAATAGTCGTGATGATGAAGTTATGTTTTTAAGATTTTTACGAGCAGTAACCTAAAAAATAAAAGAAAGGGGAATCCATGAAGTATCAAATCAAACCAATCCATTGGCTGCATACCCTTGGCGCCACCCCAGACCCACGTAAGTTTACCCAACAAATGCGGCTCTGGGAAGTAGGGTGCCAAACCTAGGGTAAGGCATAAGAGTGCTATAATTTTCCAATTATTAAGGAGTTCTTTCACCTTTATGATTTAATGATTTGCTTGACGAAATCTCCAATCGTATCAGTACCATTTTTAGTAATATATTTTATAAATGCCGATCCTATTATGGCGCCTTTTGCCCATTTAGTAGCCTGCTGGAAGGTCTCGGAATTACTAATTCCAAACCCAATGATTTGCAGCGATTTTAATCCCATCTTCTCAATTCTCTGAAAATAAGACTCCTGAACGGTGCCAAAGCCATCTGAAGAACCGGTAACACTGGCAGAACTCACCATGTAAATAAATCCTTCTGATGCAGCATCTATTTGTGCAATACGGTCATCACTGGTTTGTGGAGTAATCAGGAAAATATTTATCAATCCGTATTTTTTAAAAATAGCCTCATACCGCTCCTGATATACATCTAGTGGTAAATCGGGTAAAATGAGTCCGTCTATACCTACTTCCTCACATTTTTTGCAAAACGCTTCTACGCCATATTGTAAGATGGGGTTGAAATACCCCATAATGACTAAGGGAATGCTTACCGATGATCTTATATCCTTTAATTGTTCAAACAAAATGGCGGTAGTCATTCCGTTTTTTAAGGCTTGGGTAGAGCTTGCCTGAATGGTAGGACCGTCTGCTAAGGGATCGCTAAAGGGCAACCCAATCTCTATCATATCTACTCCATTACTTTCCAGAGCCTGGATTATTTTAACGGTATCGTTTAAATTCGGATAGCCAGCCGTAAAATATATGGAGAATAATTTTTTATCCGATTGTAATTTTTGATGTATTCTGTTCATTCTAAAAGTATGTTTAGGGATCCCAACAAAAGCGGGAATCATATCTTTTGCTTATAGCTCAAAGTATTTTATATAGGTGCTTAAATCTTTATCCCCACGGCCAGATAGGTTAATTACCACGACGTCATTAGGTTTGAAGGCTCTAGTTTTTAATATGGCAAATGCGTGCGACGATTCTATAGCCGGAATAATACCTTCCAATTTGGATAGTTCCATTCCCGCTTCCATAGCAGCATCGTCGGTTACCGGAATAAATTCTGCCCTTCCCGTTTTGTACAGGTGGGCATGCATTGGTCCAACACCAGGGTAATCTAACCCAGCTGAAATAGAGTAGGGTTCGGTAATCTGCCCATCTGGGGTCTGCATTAAAAGCGTTTTGCAGCCATGGATAATTCCTTCTTTCCCTAAAACTGATGTAGCAGCACTTTCGCCACTATCTACTCCCTTACCAGCAGCTTCTACCGCAATAATCCCCACTTCTTCTTCGTGTAGGAAATGATAGAAGGTTCCGGCGGCATTACTGCCACCACCAACACAGGCCACTACATAATCTGGATTCTGCTTGCCTTCTTGTTCCTTCAGCTGCCACTTTATCTCTTCAGAAATAATGGACTGGAATCTAGTGACCATATCGGGGTAGGGATGGGGGCCAATGGCAGAACCTATAATATAATGGGTATCTACAGGATTATTGATCCAATCTCTAATTGCTTCATTGGTAGCATCCTTTAAGGTTCTACTTCCAGAAAGTGCAGGTCGTACCTCGGCACCCAACATTTTCATTCTAGCCACGTTTGGAGCCTGACGGGCAATATCAATCTCACCCATATAAACAATGCATTCCATTCCCATTAGGGCGCAAACGGTGGCAGTGGCCACACCATGCTGTCCGGCACCGGTCTCTGCAATAATTCTAGTCTTGCCCAGTCGCTTTGCCATAAGGATCTGCCCTATGGTATTGTTAACCTTATGGGCCCCGGTATGGTTAAGATCTTCACGCTTTAGATATATTTTGGTATTGTATTTTTCCGAAAGGCGCTTAGCGAAATATAAAGGAGAAGGTCTACCTACATAGTTCTTCAGCAATAGGTCAAACTCGGCTTTAAAGGAAGGTTCTTCCATCACCTTTAAATACTGCTGCCTTAGATTCTCTACATTGGGATAAAGCATCTCCGGAATAAATGCTCCACCAAACTCACCGTAATATCCTTTTTCGTCTACGTTATAATTCATGTTTTTTCAGTATTGAGTACAAAGTATTGAGTAGTGGGTATGGAGTAGTGAAAATCTCGATAGGCACTACTCAATACTCACTAATCTTTTTTTAAATTCCTTTAATTTTTCCACTTCTTTTAATCCCGGTTCTGCTTCAAACTTACTGTTTACATCTATAGCGTAGCAGTATTTGGATTCCGGCCTTTGTAGAAAGTCTATTATTTTACCTGTTTCTTCTATTCCAATTCCCCCGCTTAAAAAGTAGGGCTTTTTGGAAGGGTATTCTTTTAAGATTTTCCAACTAAATGCATAACCATTACCACCTGGTAATTTTCCTTTGGTGTCGAACAAAAAATAATCACACACCTCCTCATAGGCTTCCAATACACTAAAATCAAAATTATCCTTGATGGAAAAAACTTTAATGATTTCTAGTTTCTTTTCCGCGTCGTCTAATGTTGCTTTACAGGTTTGTCTCAGTTCACTGCAAAATTCAGGGCTCTCCTTCCCATGGAGCTGAACTGCCTGTAAACTGTATTTTCTTATTTTCTCTATGATTTCCTTTACGGGTGCATCCACAAAAACACCTACCTTTTTAATGTTTTTTGGAATATTGGCAAGGGTGGAATTAAAGAACCGGGTTGAGGGTTCCCAAAAAATAAATCCAAGATAATCCGGCTGTAGGCTGGCTACTTCCAACATATTATCTGGGTATTTCATGCCACACACTTTTAGTTTCATGAGGTTACCTGTTTTATGAATTGGGATGCACTTTCACCAGGATTATCGGTTTTCATAAAATTCTCTCCTATTAAAAACCCTTCAAATCCATAGGGCTGAAGTTCTTTTATGGCCTCTACAGAACTGATACCGCTTTCGGAAACCTTTACAAAATCATTTGGGATAAGTGTAGAAAGGGTTTTACTGGTTTCTAAGCTTACCGTAAATGTTTTTAGATTCCTGTTATTAACCCCTAGGAGGTCTAAGCTGGGCATTTTGGATTTCTGTAGCTCTTCTTCATTGTGCACCTCTAATAGCACCTCTAGTTTTAGACTTTGTGCAAATTGGGAGAGGGCTTTAATCTCAGCTCTTGTTAGAATAGCGGCGATCAAGAGAATAACATCAGCACCATAGGCCTTGGCTTCTAATATCTGATATTCATCTATAACAAATTCCTTGCGAAGCAATGGTAATTTTACAGAGGCCCTGGCCAGCAAAAGATCGTCCATAGATCCACCGAAATATTTACCATCGGTTAAAACGGACATCCCGCAAGCTCCTGCATTTTCGTATCCTATGGCCACATCGAAAACACTATTGTTTTGATTGATTACCGCTTTGGACGGGGATCTTCGTTTGTGTTCTGCAATGATGCCACTATTGCTATTCCTAAGTTTATGTACCAGGGAACTGGTAGTTTTTTCGAATAAAATGGAAGCTTCCAACTGTGATATGGGAACAATGGATTTCTTTAGTTCCACCTCTTTTCTCTTATCTATAACTATTTTATCCAGTATGTTCATGTTTATATTTTAATTGAAGGAGGAATTTTTTTTTAATTACTACTAAGGGTTTGTAGTTTTTTAAGTACTTGCAGCCCTTTACCACTAATCAGGGATTCCTTGGCTAGCTCAAATCCTTCCTTTGGACTAATTCTTTTCACAGTGGCAATTGCGATGCCAGCGTTGGCGCAGACTACATTATTCTGTGCTGAGGTTCCTTTGCCACTAAGTACATCCATAAAAACTTGTGCCGAATCTTCAATGCTGTCGCCACCCACAATTTCGGAAGGGGAGATCATATCTACCCCAAAATCTGCAGGCTTTAGCATGGTCTCAGTGGTATTGGTAATGGTCTTGGTATTACAGGTCAAGGAAATTTCATCATATCCGTCCAAGGCGTGTAATATGGTGAAGTTTTTGTCCGTCTTTTGATAAAGGTAACCGTACATTCTGGCGAGTTCTAAATTGAATACCCCTACCATTTGATTTTTTGGAAAAGCGGGATTAACCATGGGGCCCAACATATTGAAAAAAGTTTTGACTGCTAACTCTTTCCGGATGGGGGCTACGTTTTTCATGGCGGGGTGGAATAAGGGGGCATGCAGCACGCAAATCCCACTTTCTGCTAAACATTTTTCCAAGAATCCAGGGTCGTTACTAAATTTAATACCTAAAAATTCCATTACATTACTACTCCCACATTTAGAGGAAATACCGTAATTGCCATGTTTTGTTACATGAACACCAGCTCCTGCAGTTACAAAACTTGCAAGTGTAGAGATATTGAAGGTGTCTTTTCCATCCCCTCCAGTACCACATAGGTCCACTGGGTTGTATTGTGACAGGTCTACTGCCAAACACAGTTCTAGTAGGGCATCCCTAAATCCTTCCAATTCTTCAATGGTGACACTTCGCATCATATATACCGTTAGGAAAGCTGCAATCTGACTGGTGTTATAATCTCCTTTTGCTATGTTGACCAATACCTGTTTTGCTGCCTCTTTGGAAAGTACGTCATGGTTGATCAGCTTATTTAATATATCTTTCATTTCATGTTTACTATTTAGGGACCAGGATATATAATTCAGATTAAACCGTTACTATTCCCTGTATTTACCTCAAATTTTATTAATATCACTACTCACTACTCACTACTCACTACTCACTACTCACTACTCACTACTCACTACATACCTCCTACTAATTCCTGACCCAATTTCTTAGTATCTCTTTACCCATAGGGGTAAGTACCGATTCTGGATGAAATTGAACGGCACTCACGTCATAGCTTGTATGGTGTAAGGACATTACCTGCCCGTTTTCGTCGTAGGAGGTGGCTATCAAGACTTCTGGAAGTTTCGGATCTACCACCCACGAATGGTAACGGCCCACTTCAAGTTCCTTAGGTAACCCTGCAAAAAGTGCATCGTCTTCTACCACTTTAATTTTAGTAGCTACACCATGGAATACTTGATCTAAGTTGATTAAGGTACCACCAAAAACCTCGGCTATGGCCTGTTGCCCCAAACACACACCAAAAATACTTTTGGTTGGGGCATATTGGGTAATAATAGCTTTTAATAATCCGGCCTCATCTGGTATACCAGGACCTGGGGATAAAACAATTTTATCAAAGGCATCCACTTCATCAAGGGTTATTTGGTCATTTCTCCTTACAACCACTTCACAGTCTAAATCTTCCAGATAATGTACCAAGTTATAGGTAAAACTATCGTAATTATCTATGACAAGGATGGCTCCTTTAGGTGTCCCCTGAGAGGAACTTGTCTTTGTTTTATGTTGATTATTATCCATCTGTATCGAATATTGTTCTATTTCTTGTTGATTTTACGTCTTCCTACTTTGGATCTATATAATTCCGTCAACGGCGTTATATGGATTCTGCTATTTCTAATGCTTTAGTAAGCGCACCTAATTTATTATAGGTTTCCTGTAGTTCATTTTCAGGATCCGAGGCGGCTACCAGTCCTGCTCCCGCCTGATAATGTAATTGATGGTTTTTGCTTAAAAAGGTGCGGATCATTATAGCGTGATTGAAATTGCCGTTAAAGTCCATAAATCCGATTGCTCCTCCATAATAGCCTCGGTTGGTCTTCTCATATTTTTCTATCAATTGCATGGCCATGTGTTTAGGAGCGCCACTTAGGGTACCTGCAGGAAAGGTATCTGCCACTACTTTCATGGTAGATACCTCTGGTTTCTTTTGGCCGGATACCTTTGATACCAGATGGATTACGTGGGAGAAAAATTGAACCTCCCTATAATTCTCCACTTTTACCATGCTTCCATTTCTACTTAGGTCGTTTCTAGCAAGGTCAACTAACATTACATGTTCACTATTCTCCTTATCATCTACCTTTAATCTCTTAGCTAATTCTGCATCTTGTTCGTCGTTTCCAGTCCGTTTAAAGGTGCCGGCAATAGGATGTATCTCGGCCTTACCATCCTTAACGATTAATTGTGCTTCGGGCGAACTTCCAAATATTTTAAAATCGCCATAGTCAAAATAGAACAAATAGGGCGAAGGGTTTATGGAACGTAATGCTCGGTAAACATTAAATTCGTCTCCTTTAAATTCTTGAGAAAATCGCTTTGACAATACCAATTGAAAAACATCTCCCCTATGGCAATGTTGCTTTGCCAATGTCACTTGCTCTTTATATTCGTGGTCTTCTATATTAGAAACTGGATTACCACTCTTACTAAAATTATAAGAGGCAAAGTTTTTAGCACTTAGGATTTGCTCAATCTCTGGAATGTTATTTTCAGATTGGTAACAATGTGCAAAAATATAGGCCTCGTTTTTAAAGTGGTTAATGGCCACTATATTGCTATATACGGCATAATAGATATCTGGGATCGCAACGCTGTTGTCTTTTTTGGATATGGTAATGTCTTCAAAATACCTAACCGCATCATACGCCATATATCCAAAAAGCCCATTATTTATAAACTTAAAATTGTTGTCAGAAGTTTGGAACCTTTGACTAAATTGGTGTAGAAGGTTAGGGATATCTGTATCCTTGTTTACTGCGGTCTCTTCTGTAGTACCATCTGGGAATTGTTGCACCATTACCTCATTCTCCAGTGTAATGGAAGCAATTGGATTGCAACAGATATAAGAGAAACTATTATCATTAGCATGATAGTCGCTACTTTCCAATAAAATGCTATTTGGAAATCGGTCCCTTATTTTTAAATATACACTAACAGGAGTAATAGTGTCTGCAAGGATCTTCTTATGGTGTGATTCTAAAGGATATTTCATTTTAAATCTTTTAATTCTTTCCTACAACTTGGTGTTTTTACTTATTTGATAAACGAAAAAAAGGCTTGTCGTGATGACAAGCCTTTTTATATAGTTATACTACAATAGTGCTCTTCTCACGATGTTTTTCGTAAGTTGATCCACCACCAAGTATTTGATATAGAGTTTTTCATTGTGTAGCCAAATATAGGAATGAATTTTAAAACTACAAACGATGTGTTACGTAAAAAATAAAAAACCCCACAAATGTGAGGTTTTAAACAATGGAACCATTTTCTTAGAATACGAGATCTACCACTAGATCAAATTCGTCATAGATAGTTTTGTCTCCTAAATTATCAAAGAAACTACCAGATCCGTATTTAACATCATATAAAGAGCGGTCTACTTTCAATGTGGCTGTAGCCTTGCTCCCGTATACGGACATGTTAAAAGTAATTGGGTTGGTTTTTCCTTTGATGGTAAGGTTGCCAATTACTTCATAGGAGTTCTTTCCAGTTGGAGTAACTTTTGTAAAAACTAATTTAGAGGTTGCATGTTTATCTACTCCAAAGAAATCGTCCGATTTTAAATGTCCCTCTAATTTTCCTTTATATTCTCCTTCTAAGTCATGAGAAACCAAGGTAGTCATGTCTACAACAAATTCACCTCCGGTAAGTTGATCATTGTTAAAAGTTAAAGCACCGTCTTTTAGGTCAATAACTCCATAATGTGATCCAGTAACTTTATATCCTTTCCAGGTTACGGTACTTTCTGATACTTTCACCTCTTTTTTATCGTTTTCTACTGGGTTAGAAGCAGTTGCTGTGAAACCTGTAACTACGGCCAATACTAATGTTAATGCAATTTTTCTCATAATTCAACTATTTGTTTTTGTGTTTATATTTAATTTATATGTGGGTAATTAATTCTTTTTTAGGCTTTCGTACTTTTTTATTGTGTTGGGTGGTATCTTCTTCAGATCTATGGCCTATGGCTACCAACACCGCGGCGTTTAAACCCTTTTCAGTAAGTCCAAGGATTTCATTTACATCTGGAGCGTCAAATCCTTCCATCGGGCAGCTATCTATTTTAAGATCTGCCGCTGCTGACAATAGATTTCCCAGAGCAAGATATGCTTGTCTAGCTGTCCAAGAAGCTTTTTCAGACTCGGGAAGTGTTACCAATTTAGATTTCATAAAGTCAGCATAACCCCCTAAATCTTTAAGAGGAATATTACGGGTGGCACTGACTTTCTCTAAATAATTATCTACTAGTTCTTCGCCAAAAGTAGATTGATGTGCTAATACAATAACATGCGATGAATCAGTGATCTGAGCTTGGCCCCATGCAGCAGGTTTTAGTTTTTCCCTCACCGCTTTATCTTCAATTACAAAGATTTCATAAGGCTGTAACCCGTAAGAGGAGGCACTTAAGGATATAGCATCTAATAAGCTTTCTAATTTTTCTGGTGATACTTTTTTCGTAGTATCAAATTTTTTGGTGGCATATCGCCAGTTTAAGTTATCTAAGTAGTTGCTCATCTTTAATATATAGGTATACGATTTTTAGTCTTTATTTTTAAAACTTGTCCAAGAGTCTGTTTAATTCCTCTAGTTCTTGAAGGTTAAAATTTTGGACTATTTCTCTTTCCGCTTCAATAATGTTCTTATCAATTTTTAATAGATCTGCCTCACCTTTAGGAGTAATAGTAATTTCTATTTTCCGCCTATTGCTCGGGCAAACTTTTCGATTTACATAATCCTTTAGAATCAATTTGTCTACAAGTCTGGTTGTGTTGCTCATTTTGGTAACCATTCTTTCATTTAGCGTAGACAGATTTGCAGGCTTCCCTTTTTGTCCCCTTAATATCCTAAGTACATTAAACTGCTGCAAGGAAATGTCGAAGGGTTTAATCGCCTGCGCCATTATCTCATTAATCTTGTTTTGTACAAGGCTAATATGAATTAGCGTCCTACTTTCTATAGGAATCGGTTTATCGGTTTTTATGATTTTTTCTACATCCATGTCTATACAACAATTGTATATACAAATGTATGGCGTGTTTTTGGAAATCCAGTATTTTTCAATATTAAAATTTTGTTAAAAACGGGTGTGGGGAATTTTTAATGGGCTCATTTTTCAGAAAACCTTAGGTTAAATTAGTACTTGGAGTTTACTAAAAGTCTTATTTTTGAAAACTTAAACTAGAATGATATGGCAGATTTATCTCAAGAAGAATGGAGTGCCCAATTAGAAAGCGATCAGAATGCTTTTATCTTGGACGTTAGAACACCAGAAGAGGTGGAAGAAGGGTATATTCCCAATATGACAAACCTGGATATCCGTATGGGGCAGGAGTTTATTACCGAATTGGAGAAATTGGATAAGTCCAAGAATTACTATGTTTATTGTAGGTCTGGGCAACGAAGTGGTCAGGCATGTGCCCTTATGAATAAATTGGGCATTGAAAATGCTTACAACCTAGAAGGTGGTATAATGAACTGGCAAGGCGAGATTCTTGAGGACTAGCTTTGGATTTTATAATTTCATAAGCAAATAGCACATATTGCTCATTTATAAAATAGAATTGTTGCTGTTTTATAGTGGGGCGATGTGGCTGTTACCTGCTTAATCGGATATGAATGCCCTGCATTTAGCAGCCTATTCCGTTCTGGAGGACGTTGGAGTGTATCTGTAGTTTCGGTCCAATGGGCCACGGCCCTATTTAGAGGTAATTAATAAGCCTGTGCATTGGTTCTTCCCTTTCGCATTGAGATGATAATCGTGATCAATGCAGAAAAACTCGAATAATTTTCTTACTTTGGATTATGCGGGAAGATTTTTTGCATTATATCTGGAAGTACCAAAAATTTCGGATGGGTAAACTCTACACCTCCAACAATGAGCCTGTTCAGGTTTTTGAGGTAGGTAGCCATAATTTATTAGCGGGTCCAGATTTCTTTAATTCTAAAGTTGAGATTGGGGAACAGCTATGGGCGGGTACAGTGGAAATTCATATAAAGTCTTCCGATTGGTACGCCCACCATCATGAGCAAGATCCCAATTATAATAATGTTATTCTACACGTGGTCTGGGAAGACGACGTAAATGTATATAGAAAGGATAATACGGCAATCCCTACGCTGGTTCTTAAAGATTATATACCTCCCCAAGTATTGGTAGCATACCAGGAATTGTTCCATCAACATAAAGTGAAGTTCCTAAATTGCGGCAATGAGGTTTCGAATGCCTCATCTTTAGTTTGGGAAAATTGGTTGGAGCGACTCTATTTTGAGCGATTGGAAAAGAAATGGAACTTGGTAGACCACCTACTTAAAGAGTCGAAGAATGATTGGGAGAGGGTGTTTTTTATAATGTTGACAAAGAATTTTGGAGTAAAGATCAATGGAGATGCTTTTTTTGAGATTGCAAAACAGTTAGATTTTTCCATGATCCGTAAGATTCAAAATAATGTGATGCAGTTAGAAAGTGTATTTTTTGGGGTGGCGGGGCTATTGTCAGAGGACATTCAAGGAGATTACTATTATAATGGGTTAAAAAAAGAGTTTCAGTTTTTAAAAACTAAATTCCCCTTATCGGAAAATTATATGCAGAAACCTCAATTCTTTAAGCTAAGGCCTCCTAATTTTCCAACCATTAGGTTATCTCAATTGGCCAATCTGTATTTTTTGCAAAGAAATATATTTAGTGAGGTGCTTGCAGCTAAATCAGTGGAAGAGGTATATGAACTCTTTGCTGTTGCGGCAAGTCCCTATTGGGACAGCCATTATACTTTTGGGAAGGAGTCTGGAACTAATCCTAAAAAGTTGACAAAGAAATTTATAGATCTTTTGATTATAAATACGATACTGCCAATTAAAATGGGCTACTCTAAACACATGGGTAGGGATGTAAGTGAAGAGGTTGTGCAAATTATTTCTGAGGTAAAGGCGGAAAGTAATAATGTGATCAACAATTTTAAAGAACTAAATGTATCCTTGCCTTCTGCTCTGGAGAGTCAGGCCACACTACAGTTGTATAATGAGTACTGCATTAAAAATAAATGTCTGCAATGTGTAGTGGGGCATGGATTATTGAAGGGAAAAGCCTAATTTTAGATCATGAAAATTTTTTATAAGTTACTTTATTATTTTCAGAAAAGGGGATTCGAGGTCTGCCGCCGCATCGCAGAGCGTTTAGGAATTAGAACTAGGGTGGTAAGAACCACTTTTATCTACCTTACTTTTGTAACCTTAGGATTTGGTTTTGCCCTTTACCTTTTCATGGCTTTTTGGTTAAGAATAAAAGATCTGGTATATACTAAAAGAACTTCTGTTTTTGACCTGTAAATATGAATAAACTCTTTCGTTCCAAAATGTATCAGGCCTTTAGCTTGCTAGTGCTTGTGCTTTTATTTGGAGTGTTGGGGTATCGGTTTTTATCGGGTTATACATGGGTAGATGCCTTTTATATGACCATAATTACCGTCACTACGGTGGGTTTTTCCGAGGTAAGGCCATTGGATGTTGCTTCCAAAATGTTTACCGTTGTTTTAATTATTTCTAGCGTATTTATTTTTGCCTTCGCTATTTCGGTGATTACAGAATATATTTTAAGTCGCAATTCACTACAACTTTTAAAGAAAAAAAAGGTGCAAAATAAAATTTCGGGTTTATCTAATCACGTAATTATATGTGGTTATGGAAGAAACGGTATACAGGCTGCAGAACGATTAAGAGCCTATAAAAGACCTTTCGTTGTAGTGGAAAAGGACAAGGAGGTAATAGAAAAACTCGGTAGCGATATTTTATACGTGGAAGGGGATGCTAATGAGGATGAGGTTTTGCATGAAGCGGGAATACTAAAGGCTCAATATCTTATCTCGGCTATGCCAGATGATGCAGCAAACCTGTTTGTAGTGCTTTCGGCGAGGCAATTAAATAAAGACCTGTTTATTATCAGTAGGGCGGCCCAAGTTACTACTCAGAAAAAGTTGAAACTTGCTGGTGCCAATAAGGTAGTAATGCCAGATAAAATTGGAGGTGATCATATGGCTTCACTTGTAGTTATGCCCGATCTTATTACTTTTATGGACAAGCTTTCTGTAGAAGGGGAGCATACTACCAATCTAGAAGAGGTTTCCATAGATAACTTTATGGGAAAATTAGAAAATAATTCCATCAGAGACCTAGACCTTAGAAATAAAACGGGCTGTACTATCATTGGATATATAGAGCCCTCGGGTGCGTATATTATTAATCCGGAAGCAGATTTAAAGCTTCTACCTGGAGGTAAAATAATTGTGTTGGGGAGACCAGAACAGATTAAAAAATTAAATGAAATGTTCCATTTAGATTGATTTATTTTCAATCATTTTATTTTTTTGCATTGATTATTTTTATGATATTGCTCAAATAATTTAACTAAAACCTAAGAAAACTCAACCTTTTCAACCCATTATGAGAAACATTCTAACTTTTATTATCTCCTTAATTTCCCTAACCATTTTTTCTCAGGAACTTATAGTGAAGGAAACCCTTTTAAATCCATCAATTCGTATTAACGACGGAGTTATTAAAGTAGAAGTGGAGGGAGGTACGCCTCCTTACCAATATAAATGGAGTAGCCAAGAAACACCTTTGACTTCCAATCAGGCTTTTGGCCTGATAGAAGGATTGCCATATACGGTAGTGATTTCCGATGCAAATGGACAGAGCGTAACCAAAGAATATACTGTCCCAACAGAGGCTATAACCGAAGTTTTTAATGGGTTTATGACTCCAGCTGTTAGTGCTATGGGTGCTGTTTTGTTTTGGGATCCCTTTGCGGCGATAGGTATTTATGACCCTGTGGTCTATGCAGACCAAAAACTTATAAGTATTCCTAATTGGTCCACTGAAATGGAAGGGAAATTTATGTTGAAGCAGTGGTTAATGCCCGAAGGTCAGAAAGTAAAGAATGGGGATAAAATAGCGGTTATATCACGCAATGGTGGTGAATTGGACACTATAATTTCTCCAGTAGCAGGGAAGCTAAATTACCTTGCCCAAGAAGGTGGAGTGGTCTATAATTCCGACAATAAAGAACATGTTATTGAGCAAGGCGCTCATTTCTTGGCCAGTGTAAAATATGATGAACCTGTAGCTGTGTTACATCCTAATGGGGATAAACAACAGAAGGCTATACCATTTATTGTAATTTGGTTGGTTATTGGCGCTTTCTTTTTTACCGTAAGAATGGGCTTTATTAACCTTAAAGGTTTTAGGCACTCATTGGATTTGGCTAGGGGGAAATATGACGATCCTGATGCACCAGGGCAAGTAACCCATTTTCAAGCTTTGGCTACTGCGGTATCAGGTACAGTAGGTTTAGGTAATATTGCAGGAGTAGGGGTGGCTATTTCATTAGGGGGTGCAGGAGCAACATTTTGGATGATTGTTTGTGGCCTATTGGGGATGTCTTCAAAATTCGTCGAATGTACACTAGGGGTGAAATATAGGGATATTCTTCCCGATGGTCGTGTTTTTGGTGGTCCAATGAACTATTTGCGCTACGGTTTGGAAAAGCGTAATATGAAAGGATTTGGAAAAGTTTTGGCAGGATTGTTTGCTGTTTTGGCCGTAGGCGCCTCTTTTGGTGGAGGAAATATGTTTCAGGCCAACCAATCTTTTGAGCAGCTATCCGGACAGTTTCCCGCCTTACAAGGAATGGGCTTTTGGTTTGGAATCATTACCGCAATATTAGTAGGGATAGTTATAATTGGAGGTATAAGTAGTATAGCCAAAGTAACGGGGAAAATTGTACCCATTATGGCATCTATCTATATTGTAGCGGCATTGGCTGTTATTATCATAAATATTGAAAATATTGGTCCGGCATTTTCTGCTATAGTAAATGGCGCATTTAGCCCAAGTGCTTTAAAAGGTGGCGTGATTGGAGTATTGGTAGTAGGTTTCCAGCGAGCTGCTTTCTCTAATGAGGCAGGAGTAGGATCTGCTGCAATTGCCCACAGTACGGCAAAGACAAATAACCCACCTTCAGAAGGGTTTGTTGCGCTTTTGGAACCTTTTATAGATACCGTGGTGGTTTGTACCCTTACGGCCTTGGTGCTAATTTTTACCGGAATGCATGAGGTTGGTGGCCTTGGTGGTGCCCAGCTTACCTCCGATGCTTTTGGGAGTGTAATATCTTGGTTTCCCTATGTATTGGCGCTAGCAGTTTTCTTGTTTGCCTTTTCAACGATGATATCTTGGTCGTACTACGGAATGAGAGCGTGGACTTATCTTTTTGGGAAAAGCAAAAAAGTAGAGTTTGTATATAAAATGTTATTCCTTGTGTTTGTGGTTATTGGGGCTTCAGTTAGTTTAGGAGCTGTACTGGATTTTTCAGATATGATGATTCTGGCTATGTCGTTTCCTAATATAATAGGACTATATATCATGTCTGGGGAAGTGAAATCAGATTTAAAGGAATATTGGATAAAACTTAAATCTAACCAGTTGTATAAAAAACAAAAAGCTTAGTTTATCATATTCAGAAAAAGATGAGAATCTTATAAGTATTTCCGCTTAACCTTGCTGTAAATGCAAGTGTTTAAGCGGAATTTTATATTTAATTCGTTATAAATATAATTTTTCCCGAACTTGCGCCACTTAATTAAAATTACCGATCAATAAGCGTAAGTAGAAAATGGCAAAATCAGTAGAATCTTGGGGGTCGCGTGTAGGGCTAATTTTGGCAATGGCCGGGAATGCAGTAGGATTGGGGAATTTTTTGAGATTTCCAATACAAGCTGTTGAAAATGGGGGAGGAGCATTTATTATCCCTTATTTAGTTTGCTTTCTATTAATGGGAATTCCCTTGCTGTTTATAGAGTGGTCCTCTGGCCGTTATGGCGGCAGGTTTGGAAACCATAGTACTCCGTACATTTTGGATTCTATGGTAAAAGGAAGAGCGCTTAAATATATTGGGGTGTTTGGTATTTTTACCAATTTGGCTATTGTTGCCTACTATTCCTATATAGAATCTTGGACCATGTCCTACGTCTATCACTCTTTAAAAGGAACTTTTTCTGGCATGACCCAAGGTGAGGTCGCTGGGTTTTTTAACTCTTATGTAGATGTAACCAAAAGTACTACTGGTATTCCTTATGAGGCTATTATTTTCTTTGTGCTCTGTTTAGCCTTCAATACGTTCATATTGTCAAAAGGTATCCGTGGGGTAGAGAAAGTTGCAAAAATTGGGATGCCTTTATTGATTCTATTTGGGGTTCTCTTGGCAATACGTGGTTATACCTTGGGAACAAGTGGTGCATCGGAACTTTTTCCGGATGCAAATGCCTGGGACGGACTTAACTTCTTATGGACTCCCCAATACGATTCATTGCTTAATCCGAAGGTTTGGTTGGCAGCAGCGGGACAAATATTCTTTACACTATCGGTAGGTCTAGGTACTATTCATTGCTATGCCTCTTATGTTAAGAGTAAGGACGATATAGCTCTTAACTCTGTCACAGCAGGTTTTATGAACGGATTTGTAGAGGTGGTTATCGGTAGTGCCATCGTAATTCCTATCGCAGCCGGGTACTTAGGGTTGGATTGGGTAATGAACAATGCCGGATTCGGAATGGCCTTTCAGACCATGCCCTATTTATTTCAACAATGGGGCCCCGTGCTCGCAGCAATTGCCGGGGTAATGTGGTTTGGATTATTGTTCTTTTCCGGAATTACAAGTTCTCTGGCAATGGGAACGCCTTGGTTGGGCTTTATGAAGGATGAGTTTGGATGGAGCAGTACAAAAGGAGCATGGTCTTTTGGAGGGTTGGCCCTAATTCTGGGGTTGCCAACCGTATTCTTTTTTCAGGAAGGGGTGTTCGATGATTATGATTATTGGGCCGGAACCGTGAGTTTGGTGTTCTTTGCATTTTTTGAGGTCATTTTGTATTCCTGGGTATTTGGAATTGATAAGGGTTGGAAGGAAATTAATTTAGGAGCCGATATTAAAATCCCTGAAATTTATAAGTATATTATTAAATATGTGACACCTTTATTGTTGGGATGGGTCTTTTTTGCGAGTCTTCCCAGCATGTACGATAAGATAACGCATCAAGATACTTTTAATAGGGCTGCATTTGCCAATGTTTATTATGCGGAGAATTTTGATAAGTCGGGAACTGCATTTGGTATTGTTGAGGAAGTTGGTGATCACTATATTAAATTTTCTTTCGATAATACTCGTAAAAAGTTCGATAAAGAAAATGATGTGGCTTTGTATGAGGATTTTATCGACTTTAAGGAATATACGTTTTCAGAAGATCAAAAAACAACTGTTGTTGTGGGAGATATTATAAAACCTGGCGATGCAATTGCTGAGGGGGATTTCATAAATGATGTTTTTTATAAAAATATAGGAAGGGCAATTTTGGTGTCTTTATTCCTATTTATTTCATTATTAGTATATTTAGCATATAATAAAAGAAGAAAAGAGGGGAGGGCAACCATATGAATTCATCAGCATTAACTATCATGATACTTGCGCAGGGAGTCTTTATATTCTTTGCAGCCTATTTTTTTTATAAGGTATTGACCACAGCTCCAAAGCAAGAGCCGGACTCCTATTCGGAAAATGACGATATCGAGGAGAGACAAAAACAATAAATTTTGAGCAAAAGATCCATAAAATCCCATTTCAGTTTTAATAAGCAAGAACGAAATGGGATTTTCTTTTTGCTGTTAATTATTGTACTACTTCAATTGTTGTTTTATTTTGGAAGCACATTTTTAACTAGTGAGGTTGAGCCCCAATTAAAAGTAGATACGGAACTTCAATCGGAAATAGATCAACTCAAAATAAAATATGCACAACAAGATTCAGTAGTGGTCTATGATTATAACCCCAATTTTATTACCGATTATAAAGGCTATGTGCTTGGGATGTCACCAGAAGAAATTGATAGGTTGCATAAATTTAGAGCTAACAATACCTATGTAAACTCAGCGTTGGAATTTCAAGAAGTTACTCAAATATCAGACTCCTTGTTAAGGGTTATGTCCCCTCAATTTAAATTTCCGGGCTGGACGCAAAAATCAAAGGGCTCCCATAATAGCGTAAATATATCTTCAGCAGTTGGGGTGCGCAAAGTCCCTACTAAAACAATTATTAAAGACCTTAATCTGGCAACAGTATCGGATCTAAGGAAGGTGGTAGGGATAGGTGAGGTGTTATCAGCACGTATTATAAAGTTTAGAGATCGGTTGGGTGGGTTTGTAGCAGAAGAGCAATTGGAGCATGTGTATGGATTGGAAGAAGACGTGGTGACTAGGGTATGGGAGCGTTTTAAAATTGTGGAAACTCCGGAGATCGTTAAAATAAATATTAATGACGCTTCCGCATCGGAATTGGTGCAGCTAGTATATATAAATTATAAGCTCGCTAACAGGATAATTGCATATAGAGAGTATAACGGAGCTATATCTTCCTATAATCAACTATTGGATATTGAAGATTTCCCTTCGGAAAAATTAGATATAATTCAGTTATATTTGCAATTATAAATATAGTAATAGCTAATATAATGGTGATAGAGACCCCTAACGAAATGAGTTTTGATTATTCTGAAACTCAGAAGATGGTGGCTGCCTCCGCAAAGGAGTTTGCTGAACAACATATAAGACCCTTTGTAATGGAATGGGATGAGGAACAGACCTTTCCTGTAGAAGTTTTTAAAAAAGCAGGGGAGATGGGTTTTATGGGAGTACTGGTTCCGGTAGAACTGGGAGGTTCCGGATTGGGTTATCATGAATATATTAGTATTATAGAAGAGATCTCTAAAGTAGATCCATCCATTGGTCTTTCAGTGGCTGCACATAATTCTTTATGTACAAATCATATCCTCACTTTTGGAAATAAGGATCAAAAAGAAAAATGGATTCCTAAATTAGCTACCGCAGAATGGATAGGGGCTTGGGGGCTAACAGAACACAATACAGGTTCCGATGCGGGGGGAATGAACACTACTGCAATAAAAGAGGGTGATTCTTGGGTGCTTAATGGGGCCAAGAATTTTATCACTCATGGTAAAAGTGGGGATATTTCAGTGGTTATTGCTAGAACCGGTGAAAAAGGCGATAGCCGTGGCATGACTGCTTTTGTGATAGAAAAAGGTACTCCTGGATTTAGTAGTGGAAAAAAGGAAAATAAACTGGGAATGCGCGCAAGTGAAACTGCGGAATTGGTCTTTGATAATTGTAGAATCCCAGATGCCAATAGATTAGGAGAGGTGGGAGAAGGTTTTATTCAATCCATGAAAATATTGGATGGAGGTAGAATTTCTATTGGGGCCTTGTCCCTAGGTATTGCTAAAGGAGCTTATGAAGCTGCTTTACAATACTCTAAGGAAAGGGTGCAATTTGGAAAGCCGATCAGTCAATTTCAAGGTATCTCTTTTAAATTGGCAGATATGGCAACGGAAATAGAAGCTGCAGAACTACTGCTTCATAAATCCGCCTTTCTTAAAAATGAAGGCCGTAGTGTGACCAAGTTAGGTGCCATGGCTAAGATGTTTGCTTCCGAAGTTTGCGTGAAGGTGGCAAATGAAGCGGTCCAAATTCACGGTGGATACGGGTATACAAAAGATTATCCAGTAGAGAAATTTTATAGGGATTCTAAGCTGTGTACTATTGGTGAGGGGACTACCGAAATTCAAAAAATTGTAATCGCAAGACATATTTTAAAATAAGCATAGGTTTTTATCTAAATCACACTCCATATTAATTATTGAATTCGATTTTATGGCTTGTGATCTGTTGGGTTTACTATTATGCTTGCTAACGAGGCTTAATTTGGTTATTCTTTCATTATGAGTGTTAATTGGATAGTATTGATACTAGGTGGTTTGTTTGAGACCGGATTTGCTATAAGTTTGGGAAAGGCCCAACAGACATCGGGCAAGGAGATGTGGGGATGGTTGGTTGCCTTTATTATATGTGTGAGTATTAGCATGTACCTACTTTTTAAGGCCATGGGAGGTGAGAAGGCTATTCCTGTAGGCACTGCATATGCTGTCTGGGGTGCTATTGGGGCTGTGGGTACCGTAATTGCCGGTATATTAATGTTTAAGGAGCCAGTTACCTTTTGGAGGCTGTTTTTTCTTTCTACACTTATCATTTCGGTTATTGGCCTACAAGTATTTGGCAGTAATGCCTAATACGGGGTAACGTAAATTTATTTTATCGCTATTTTTCTGTAGATCTTTGGGGCACTATAACTGTTTTTGTAGTGGAATTAGCTAGTAGGATATAGGTGCAATATGTAATGTGGTAATAAGATACTTGGGTTGGGCTTGCGAGGAAGCGAATTTTAAAGGTTTTTAAAATATTTTAAAATATTTAATTGAATTTGAATATTAATGATATATATTTGCACCCTTAATCACAAAAGAGAGGAGGTTATCGCCCATGTTAATAATACCAATAAAAGAAGGAGAGAATATAGATAGAGCTTTGAAGCGTTACAAGCGAAAGTTCGATAAAACCGGTAGAATGCGACAATTGAGAAAGCGTCAGCAGTTCACTAAGCCATCTGTTCTAAACAGAGCTCAGAGACAGAAAGCCGCGTATATTCAGCATCTAAGGGATGAAGAGGAAATCTAGATCCCTGTAACATACTATAGTAAAAGTAAAACGTCCTACCTTTTTTGGTGGGACGTTTTTGTTTGTTTTTATAGGTCGTAAAGCGTGGTTAGAGGAAAAGTTGAAATCTTAAGAGCTTCTGAGATTAACTTTTGTAAATTTGGTTTATGTCTATAGATTCATTTATATCTTATTTATCCCTAGAGAGAAATTACTCTTCCCACACTGTCCTTGCATATGAAAAGGATATTCTTGATTTTAAGGAGTTCGCTGCCCTTCAATTTAATTTAACGGATATTGATGAGGCTAACTATTCGTTAATACGAAGCTGGATTATTAAATTGGTGGAGTCTGGTATTTCCAATAGATCAATTAACCGAAAGGTAGCTTCTTTAAAAGCGTATTATAGATTTCTTTTGGGAACAGAAAGATTATCTGTTAATCCATTGGCGAAACACAAAGCGTTAAAAACGCCTAAGCGAATTGAGATTCCATTTTCCGAAAGGGAAATGGAGGAGGTATTGGGGAAGGTGGTCTATGAAGGTACTTTTGAGGGAAAGCGTGATAAGCTTATAATCGAACTTTTATACGCAACGGGAATCAGGAGGGCGGAACTAATAAACCTTCGGATAAAGGATGTTGATTTAGATGGAGGAACTTTTAAAGTGCTGGGGAAGAGAAACAAAGAGCGTATTATACCTTTATTGGGATCCTTAAAGCGCTCAATCTTTGATTATATGGCGGAACGGGAAAGCTTAGAGACCATTCAGGATCCAGCTTTTGTTTTTCTTACCACCAAGGGCAATAAAATATATGAATCGCTTGTTTATAGAGTTATAAATAGGTATTTTAGTGAGGTGTCGACTAAGGTGAAAAGGAGTCCGCATATTTTAAGGCATACCTTTGCAACCCATTTGTTAAACAAGGGAGCGGATTTGAATGCTGTAAAAGAATTATTGGGTCATTCAAGTCTGGCTTCAACCCAGGTTTATACTCATAATAGTATTGCGGAATTGAAAAAAGTACATCTATCGGCGCATCCTAGAAACAAAAAATAGTATGTATAGGATTGTTTAACTTTAAAAATATAATATATGAAAGTAAACACGCAATCGGTGAATTTTACGGCTGATGGTAAGCTAATTGATTTTATGGAGACAAGATTAGGTAAGCTAGAGCAGTTTTATGATAAAATAGTTAGTACGGATGTGTACCTTAAGGTAGAAAATACAAGTACTAAGGAGAATAAGATAGTGGAAATCAAAGTTTTAGTTCCTCGGGATAAGTTTGTGGTGAAGAAGCAATGCAAGACTTTTGAAGAGGCAATAGACACCGCTTGTAGTAGTTTGGAGCGCCAATTGGTGAAGCGAAAAGAAAAAATAAGGCTAAATGCATAAAAAAAAATTAAAAAATGTTTTGAATAAATAAATAAAGCTTTACATTTGCAGTCCGTTAGAAATAGCGGACTTTTTTTTGAAAGGAAAAGAAGTAAAGGCCGATGTAGCTCAGCTGGCTAGAGCAGCTGATTTGTAATCAGCAGGTCGTGGGTTCGAGTCCCTCCATCGGCTCAAGTAAAAGCAACAGTTTCGATTGTTTTTGTTGAAATTTTGAAGTAAGGTTGAAAAGAATTCGCGCTTAGAGATTTGTCTCGAATTTAGTGGGAAAAAAATTCCGGCCAACTTTAGGAAAAACAAAAATAAATATTATTTTTGCTCACTTTTTGAAATGAAGTTGCATACATTTAGAATGGCGTTGTTGTTCTAAGGGAGCGGAGGAGAAATCTTCTGGTAAGCAGCTTAAATGAAAGTAAAGGGAATTTAATTTTCTTACGTTCTTTAAAATTGTAATAATATTACGTTGGGGAGATACTCAAGCGGCCAACGAGGGCAGACTGTAAATCTGCTGACTACGTCTTCGCAGGTTCGAATCCTGCTCTCCCCACAAAATTTTGTAATAAAAATACAACGTATTTTTTTGAAATAATGAATTAAATTTTTAGGTTTGCCTAAAAATTGCAATGCGGGAGTAGCTCAGTTGGTAGAGCGTCAGCCTTCCAAGCTGAATGTCGCCGGTTCGAACCCGGTCTCCCGCTCAAATTTCAAAAGCAAAAGGCTCCTTTATATGGGGCTTTATGTGATTGGGATTGATTTGACTTGAATTGAGTTATTCGGTCAGGGGTGAAGCTGTAAAAGTTTCGCTCGAGTTCATTAAACTTTGGGTTAATGGCATACACAAGGGGTAGAGGTTTTCTTTGCTTCTCGTAATTTTAAAAGCCGGTGTAGCTCAGGGGTAGAGCGTTTCCTTGGTAAGGAAGAGGTCATGAGTTCAAATCTCATCATTGGCTCAATTAAGGCATTATTTGTACACTAATATAAACTAAGAATTAAATTTAACAAACATGGCAAAGGCAACATTTGATCGTTCCAAACCGCATTTAAATATAGGTACTATTGGACACGTGGATCACGGTAAAACTACATTGACCGCAGCTATTACTACTGTATTGGCTAACGCGGGATTTTCTGAAATGAGAAGTTTCGATTCTATCGATAACGCTCCTGAGGAAAAGGAAAGAGGTATTACCATTAATACTTCGCACGTAGAGTACGCAACTGCTAATCGTCACTACGCTCACGTTGACTGTCCAGGTCACGCCGATTACGTAAAGAACATGGTTACTGGTGCTGCTCAGATGGATGGTGCTATATTGGTTGTTGCTGCTACAGATGGTCCAATGCCACAAACGCGTGAGCATATCCTTTTAGGACGTCAGGTTGGTATTCCAAGAATCGTTGTTTTCTTGAACAAAGTTGACATGGTTGATGATGAGGAGTTGTTGGAGTTGGTAGAAATGGAAGTAAGAGAATTGCTTTCTTTCTATGAGTACGACGGGGATAATGGTCCTGTTGTTGCTGGTTCTGCATTAGGAGCACTTAACGGTGAGCAGCAGTGGGTTGATACTGTTTTGTCTTTAATGGAAGCTGTTGATTCTTGGATCGAATTGCCTACAAGAGATGTTGATAAGTCTTTCTTGATGCCAGTTGAGGATGTATTTACAATTACTGGTCGTGGTACTGTTGCTACTGGTCGTATTGAAACTGGTGTTGCAAATACAGGAGATTCTGTAGATATTATCGGAATGGGAGCTGAAAAATTAACTTCTACTATTACTGGAGTTGAGATGTTCCGTAAGATTTTGGATAGAGGAGAAGCTGGAGATAACGTTGGTATCCTTTTAAGAGGTATTGAAAAATCTCAAATAAAAAGAGGAATGGTAATCTGTAAGCCAGGTTCTGTAACGCCACACGCTAAGTTTGAAGCTGAGGTGTATATCCTTAAAAAAGAAGAAGGTGGACGTCATACTCCATTCCACAATAACTACCGTCCACAGTTCTACGTAAGAACAACTGATGTTACTGGTACTATTAATCTTCCAAGTGGAGTAGAAATGGTTATGCCAGGTGATAACCTTACTATTACTGTTGATTTATTGTCGCCAATTGCACTTAACGTAGGTTTACGTTTTGCGATCCGTGAAGGTGGTAGAACAGTAGGTGCAGGTCAGGTTACTAAGATCATTGACTAATTATTTTTTGATAAGATAAATTTTACATTGAGGGTGTCTTGCTAAAGCGAGATACCTTTCAATGTAAATATAAGTGATGTAGCTAAATCTGTTCCTAATGTTTTTAATATCAGGAGTTTGGTTAAGTAAATCGTCACAGAAACGGGTGTAGCTCAGTTGGTAGAGCACTGGTCTCCAAAACCAGGTGTCGGGAGTTCGAGCCTCTCCGCCCGTGCAAAATAAAAATGGGTTCTTGCCCTATTAGGTCAAACTGGTGTTAGGCGAAATTCTATAAAAGATAGCCAACCATAGATGCCAGAATGAAGTTAGATAGGATAATCCGAAAATGTTGGGATATACCACATGTCCTTTCGAAATAGTTAAGACAATAAATAACGCGCTGCATGTTTACATATATATCAGAATCTATAGACGAACTTAAGAATAATGTTACTTTGCCTCCAAGGGCCGAATCCACCAATCTTATGGTTATTGTGGCTGTATTTTCTATAATTTTTGCATTGGCGACTTGGGGTGTGGATAGTTTGTTTAGTGAACTAATTCTGCTTTATTTCAATAATATAATCAATTAAGGAGAGCTCTATGTCAGAAGTGTTGGATAAGAAATGGTATGTTGTAAGAGCTGTAAGTGGTCAAGAGAATAAAATTAAAGGCTATATAGAGACTGAGGTTGCTCGTTTGGGTTTTGAGGATTATCTAGAAGAAGTCCTTGTCCCAACAGAAAAAGTAGTTCAGATTAGAAACGGGAAAAAAATAAACAAAGAACGTGTTTATTTTCCTGGGTATATTATGGTAAAAGCAAACCTTGGTGGTGAGATGGTTCATATTATCCGTTCCATTACTAATGTTATTGGATTTTTGGGTGAAACCAAAGGTGGTGATCCAGTGCCGTTGAGAAAATCTGAAGTAAATAGAATGCTAGGGAAGGTAGATGAATTGGCCGTTAAGACGGACAGTGTTGCTATTCCCTTTGTATTTGGAGAGACAGTGAAAGTAATAGATGGTCCCTTCAATGGCTTTAATGGTACGGTAGAGAAGATTAATGAGGAGAAGCGTAAGCTAGAGGTGATGGTGAAGATCTTTGGTAGAAAAACACCTTTGGAGCTTAGTTATATGCAGGTTGAAAAGGTGTAATTTATATTAAGGAATTTAAGTAAATAAGAATTTAATAAGAACTGTTACATAGTTAAAAGTAGTGTTGCTTCCAAAATTAACACGACTTTAATTTTAATTAGAAACAATGGCAAAAGAAGTAAGTAAAGTAGTTAAACTACAAGTTAGGGGAGGTGCAGCGAATCCGTCGCCACCGGTTGGACCCGCTTTAGGTGCTGCCGGGGTTAACATAATGGAATTCTGTAAGCAATTTAATGGGCGTACACAGGATAAAGCAGGGAAAGTCCTGCCCGTTGCAATCACGGTTTATAAAGACAAGTCGTTCGACTTTGTTATAAAGACACCGCCGGCGGCAGTTCAATTAATGGAAGCGGCTAAGGTTAAAAAAGGATCTGGCGAGCCTAACAGAAACAAGGTAGCGAGTGTTACTTGGGATCAAGTTAAAGCAATCGCTGAAGACAAAATGGTAGATTTAAATGCCTTTACGGTAGAATCCGCAATGAGCATGGTAGCTGGTACAGCAAGATCTATGGGTTTAAGAGTTTCAGGCACGAGACCTTTTTAAAATCTTAAAAGCAATTTAGAATGGCAAAATTAACGAAGAAGCAAAAAGAAGCTCACAGTAAAATAGATAAGAGCAAGCTCTATTCTGTTTCAGAAGCAGCTGCTTTAGTAAAAGAGATAACCAATACAAAATTTGATTCGTCTGTTGAATTAGCGGTACGTTTGGGTGTAGATCCAAGAAAAGCTAACCAAATGGTGCGTGGGGTAGTAACACTTCCTCATGGAACTGGTAAGGATGTAAAAGTTTTGGCTTTGGTAACGCCGGACAAGGAAGCAGAGGCTACAGAAGCTGGTGCTGATTATGTAGGCTTGGATGAGTATTTGGATAAAATCAAAAACGGTTGGACCGATGTTGATGTAATTATCACAATGCCCAGCGTAATGGGTAAATTAGGTCCTTTAGGAAGGGTTTTGGGGCCAAGAGGTCTTATGCCTAACCCAAAGACTGGTACAGTAACTATGGATGTAGCTAAAGCGGTTACAGAAGTGAAGGCTGGTAAAATTGATTTTAAAGTTGACAAAACAGGAATCGTGCATGCAGCTATCGGGAAAGTTTCTTTCTCAGCAGATAAAATTGCAGAAAATGCCGAGGAGTTGTTGGATACCTTGATGAAATTAAGACCAACGGCAGCTAAGGGAGTATATATGAAGTCAGTTTATATGTCTAGTACTATGAGCCCTAGCGTTGCATTAGATCCAAAAGTAGATTAACTGTAGTCAAAAGTTTTTATTATGACAAGAGAAGAGAAGAAAAATGTTATACAGGATTTAACTGCGCAGTTAGGGGAGAGCTCTACTATATATTTAGCTGATATTTCTGGATTAAATGCTGAGAGAACTTCAGCTTTAAGAAAGGCATGTTACAAAGCAAATATTAAGCTTGCCGTAGTTAAAAATACCATGCTTGCAAAAGCGATGGAAGCTTCTGAAAAGGACTTTGGGGAACTTCCTGAGGTTTTAAAGGGAAGTACTTCCATTATGCTTTCGGAAACTGGAAATGCACCTGCGAAGCTTATCAAAAACTTCAGAAAGAAGACTGATAGACCTTTGTTGAAAGGAGCATATATAGCCGAGGCAATATATATTGGTGATGATCAATTGGATGCTTTAGAAAGTATTAAGTCTAAAGAGGAAATGGTTGGAGAAATCATAGGATTGTTACAATCCCCAGCCAAGAATGTTATTTCTGGACTTAAATCTGGTGGAGGTAAACTTGCCGGAATCCTTAAGACATTATCAGAAAGATAATACGTACGCACTAAAAACAATTATATTTTAAAATTTTATTAAACGATAGAAAAATGGCAGAATTAAAAGATTTCGCAGAACAATTGGTTAACCTTACAGTAAAAGAAGTAAATGAGTTGGCCGCTATATTAAAAGAAGAATACGGTATTGAGCCTGCAGCTGCTGCAGTTGCTGTTGCTGCTGGTGGCGCTGCCGACGGTGGTGAAGCTGCTGAAGAGCAAACAGAATTCGACGTAATATTAAAAGCAGCCGGTGGTTCTAAATTAGCAGTTGTTAAATTGGTTAAGGAATTAACTGGTTTAGGATTGAAAGATGCTAAGGACATCGTTGATAGCGCGCCAAAAGCTATTAAAGAAGGTATTGCTAAGGATGAAGCTGAAGCAATTAAAACTCAATTGGAAGAAGCAGGAGCTGAAGTTGAGCTTAAATAATAGCATCAACCATAATTATTCTGGTTTAGGTCTTTCCGCTTTTTGTGGCTAGACCTAAGCCTTTTTATACATACCGTGTATAAAGGGATACACGACCCAATTAAGTATTCACGATCAAAATTTTGTCCATCGATGTTCACAAATCAGACTGAAAGAATAAGTTTCGCATCCGCTAAGAACACGCCGGATTATCCGGATTTCTTGGACATTCAGATTAAATCATTTCAAGATTTTTTTCAACTTGAGACCAAATCTGACGAAAGGGGCAATGAAGGGTTGTACAACACCTTCATGGAAAACTTTCCCATTACAGACACTAGGAACCAATTCGTACTAGAATTTTTAGACTATTTTATTGATCCACCTAGATATTCCATACAAGAATGTATAGAGCGTGGACTTACGTATAGTGTTCCTTTAAAAGCAAGATTAAAATTATATTGTACAGATCCAGAACATGAGGATTTTGAAACCATTGTTCAGGATGTGTATTTAGGTACTATTCCATATATGACCCCTAGTGGTACATTTGTGGTAAACGGTGCTGAACGTGTTGTTGTTTCTCAGCTACACCGTTCTCCAGGGGTTTTCTTCGGACAATCCTTCCATGCAAATGGAACTAAATTGTATTCGGCCAGGGTAATCCCATTTAAAGGTTCTTGGATAGAATTTGCAACTGATATCAATGGCGTTATGTACGCGTATATTGATAGAAAGAAAAAATTACCAGTAACTACCTTGTTCAGAGCAATTGGTTATGAAAGGGATAAGGATATTTTGGAAATCTTCGACCTTTCGGAAGAAGTTAAGGTTTCCAATGCCGGATTGAAAAAGGTGCTGGGCCGTAAATTAGCGGCAAGAGTATTGAACACGTGGCATGAGGATTTTGTGGACGAGGATACCGGTGAAGTAGTATCCATTGAGCGTAATGAGATTGTATTGGATCGTGATACCGTTTTGGAGAAAGATCATATTGCAGAAATCTTGGATGCTGATGTTAAAACTATCCTTCTCCATAAAGAAAATAATGCACAGAGCGATTATGCTATTATTCATAATACGCTCCAAAAGGATCCAACAAACTCCGAAAAAGAGGCTGTGGAACACATCTATCGTCAATTGCGTAATGCAGAGCCGCCAGATGAGGAGACCGCTCGTGGTATTATAGATAAATTGTTCTTCTCTGACCAACGTTATAACTTGGGTGAGGTAGGACGTTATAGAATGAACAAAAAACTTGGTTTGGATATCGCAATGGACAAGCAGGTCCTTACCAGAGAAGATATCATTACTATTATAAAGTATTTAATTGAGTTGATCAATTCCAAAGCGGAGATCGATGATATTGATCACCTTTCAAATAGAAGGGTAAGAACAGTTGGTGAGCAATTATCACAACAGTTTGGTGTAGGTCTTGCCCGTATGGCTAGAACTATTCGTGAGCGTATGAACGTTCGTGATAATGAGGTGTTTACACCTATTGATTTGATTAATGCTAAAACCTTATCTTCTGTAATTAATTCATTCTTTGGTACCAACCAGTTGTCCCAGTTTATGGACCAGACTAACCCCTTGGCGGAAATTACGCACAAGAGAAGATTGTCTGCATTAGGACCAGGTGGATTATCAAGAGAACGAGCAGGATTTGAGGTGCGTGACGTTCACTATACCCACTACGGAAGACTTTGTCCTATTGAAACTCCAGAAGGACCTAATATTGGATTAATTTCTTCACTTTCGGTATTTGCTAAGGTAAACCCAATGGGCTTCTTAGAAACACCATACCGCAGAGTGGAAGATGGAAAAGTTAATATAAACGACTTTATTTATCTGAGTGCCGAAGAGGAAGAGGGAATGAAAATAGCGCAAGCTAACATTCCTATGGATGATGAAGGAAATATTACTCCAGAGAAAGTTATTGCAAGGGAAGAAGGCGATTTCCCCGTGGTAGATCCAGTAGAACTTAACTATACGGATGTTGCTCCTAACCAGATCGCTTCTATTTCAGCATCGTTGATTCCTTTCTTGGAACATGATGATGCGAACAGGGCCTTGATGGGATCTAACATGATGAGACAAGCTGTACCGTTACTTAGACCAGAGGCACCTATTGTTGGTACTGGATTAGAGCGTCAGGTTGCTTCAGACTCTCGGGTATTGATAAATGCTGAAGGCGATGGGGTTGTAGAATACGTTGATTCTCAAAAGATTACTATTAGGTACGACAGAACGGAGGATGAAAAATTAATTAGTTTTGATGAAGACTCCAAGACCTATGAGTTGGTGAAGTTTAGAAAAACTAACCAAGGTACAAGTATTAACCTTAAACCAATTGTTAGAAAAGGATTTAGGGTAAGAAAAGGAGAAGTTCTTTGTGAAGGTTATGCCACCGAAAATGGCGAGTTGGCCTTAGGGAGAAACCTTGTAGTGGCGTTTATGCCATGGAAAGGTTACAACTTTGAGGATGCTATCGTAATTTCCGAAAAAGTGGTTAGAGAGGATATCTTTACTTCTATACACGTAGATGAATATGCGTTGGAAGTTAGGGATACTAAATTGGGAGCTGAGGAATTAACAAATGATATTCCAAACGTTTCCGAGGAAGCTACCAAGGATCTGGACGAATACGGAATGATCCGTATTGGAGCAGAAGTGAAGCCTGGTGATATCCTTATCGGTAAGATTACTCCAAAAGGAGAGTCCGATCCTACACCTGAAGAAAAATTATTGCGCGCTATCTTTGGTGACAAAGCAGGAGACGTTAAGGATGCTTCCTTAAAAGCTTCACCTTCTTTACACGGAGTGGTTATCGATAAAAAATTATTCTCTAGATCTGTAAAAGATAAGCGTAAGCGTTCTGAAGATAAAGAAGAATTGGCGAAATTGGAGTTGGAATACGAAGTTAAATTCCAGCAACTTAAAGATGTATTGGTAGAAAAGCTGTTTACATTGGTCAATGGTAAAACTTCACAAGGAGTGTTGAACGACCTTGGGGAGGAAGTACTTCCAAAAGGAAAGAAATATACCTTGAGAATGTTGAACGCAGTAGACGATTTCGCTCACTTAGTAGGTGGAAGCTGGACTACGGACAAGGACTGCAATACATTGGTAACCGATTTGTTGCATAACTATAAGATTAAATTGAACGACCTTCAAGGTAACCTTAGAAGGGACAAGTTTACAATTTCTGTAGGAGATGAATTGCCTTCAGGAATTATGAAATTGGCCAAAGTTTATGTGGCTAAAAAACGTAAACTAAAAGTTGGGGATAAAATGGCGGGACGTCACGGAAACAAAGGTATTGTTTCTAGGATAGTGCGTCATGAAGATATGCCATTCTTGGAAGATGGAACCCCGGTAGATATTGTATTAAACCCACTAGGGGTACCATCCCGTATGAATATTGGACAGATTTACGAAACTGTTTTAGGATGGGCCGGATTGAAATTAGGGAAGAAATATGCTACCGCGATTTTTGATGGTGCTGATTTGGATCAGATCAATACCTACACAGATGAAGCAGGCATTCCTCGATATGGACATACCTATTTATATGATGGAGGTACTGGTCAACGTTTTGACCAACCGGCAACCGTAGGGGTTATCTATATGTTGAAATTAGGACATATGGTAGATGATAAGATGCACTCGCGTTCTATAGGACCCTACTCGCTTATTACGCAGCAACCATTAGGTGGTAAAGCACAATTTGGTGGTCAGCGATTTGGAGAGATGGAGGTTTGGGCCTTAGAAGCTTATGGTGCCTCGGCAACCCTAAGGGAAATATTAACGGTTAAATCGGATGATGTTATTGGAAGAGCCAAGACATATGAGTCTATCGTTAAGGGAGAAACCATGCCAGAACCTGGGTTACCAGAATCTTTCAACGTATTAATGCACGAACTTAAAGGTTTAGGTTTAGACATTAGATTGGAAGAATAACAAGAATAGGTTTTCAACACTATTCCTAACAATTAGAATTAAATTAGTATCAGAATATAGTTATGGCTAGACTAAAAGATAATAATACCGTTAAAAGGTTCAATAAAATTTCAATCGGTTTGGCCTCTCCAGAAGCTATTTTGGCAGAGTCCAGAGGTGAGGTTTTAAAACCTGAAACTATTAACTATAGAACGCACAAACCTGAGCGTGACGGTCTTTTCTGTGAGCGTATCTTTGGTCCTGTAAAGGACTACGAGTGTGCTTGTGGTAAGTACAAAAGAATTCGCTACCGTGGGATTGTTTGTGATCGATGTGGCGTAGAGGTAACAGAGAAAAAAGTACGTAGGGACAGGGTAGGACACATTAACTTGGTTGTGCCTGTAGCCCATATATGGTATTTCCGTTCTTTGCCAAATAAAATTGGATACCTATTGGGATTGCCTTCCAAGAAATTGGATATGATCATTTACTACGAACGTTATGTAGTAATTCAGCCCGGTATTGCCAAAGGTCCAGAAGGGGAAGAAATTAAGAAAATGGATTTCTTAAGTGAAGAGGAGTATCTAAATGTTTTAGAGTCCATCCCACAGGAAAACCAGTATTTGGAAGATACCGACCCGAACAAGTTTATCGCTAAAATGGGAGCGGAGTGTCTTATAGATCTTTTAACGAGGATAGATCTAAGTGAATTATCTTATGAGCTTAGACATAAGGCAAATACAGAAACTTCCAAGCAGCGTAAAACAGAGGCATTAAAAAGGCTTCAGGTAGTAGAGGCCCTAAGAGAGTCTCAGGAGAATAGGGAGAATAACCCAGAATGGATGATCATGAAGGTTATTCCCGTTATTCCACCAGAATTACGCCCATTAGTACCGTTGGATGGTGGCCGTTTTGCTACCTCCGATTTAAATGACCTTTATAGAAGGGTTATTATTAGAAACAACCGTCTTAAAAGATTGGTAGAGATTAAAGCACCTGAAGTTATTCTTAGGAATGAGAAGCGTATGCTTCAGGAAGCGGTAGACTCATTGTTTGATAATACCCGTAAGGCTTCGGCAGTAAAAACAGAATCTAATAGACCATTAAAATCACTTTCAGATTCATTAAAAGGAAAACAAGGACGTTTCCGTCAGAACCTTTTAGGTAAACGTGTGGATTACTCCGCTCGTTCGGTGATTGTTGTTGGACCAGAGATGAAATTGTTCGAATGTGGTCTTCCAAAAGATATGGCCGCAGAACTGTACAAACCTTTCGTTATCCGAAAATTGATCGAAAGAGGTATAGTCAAAACGGTGAAATCTGCTAAGAAAATAATAGACCGTAAAGAGCCTGTTGTTTGGGATATTCTTGATAACGTGTTAAAAGGACACCCGGTTCTATTGAACCGTGCTCCTACATTGCACCGTTTGGGGATACAAGCGTTTCAGCCAAAACTTATTGAAGGTAAGGCAATTCGTCTACACCCATTGGTCTGTACGGCATTTAACGCGGATTTTGATGGTGACCAGATGGCGGTTCACCTTCCATTGGGCCCAGAAGCAATTTTAGAGGCACAACTATTGATGTTGGCGTCTCATAATATTTTGAACCCGGCAAATGGTTCTCCTATTACTGTACCTTCACAGGATATGGTTTTGGGTCTGTACTATATGACCAAGGAAAAGAAATCCACTCCCGAACTGAAAGTTAAAGGGGAAGGACTTACTTTTTATTCAGATGAAGAGGTTGTTATCGCTCATAACGAAGGACGTTTAGACCTTAATGCAGGTATCAAGGTACGTGCAAAGAGCTTTAACGAAGCTGGGGAATTGGTAAATCAAATTATACCAACCACCGTAGGTAGAGTCTTGTTTAATATGGTAGTGCCAGAAGAAGCAGGATATATCAACGAAGTGTTGAATAAAAAATCGTTAAGGGATATTATTGGTAATATCTTAAGTGTTACTAGTGTACCTGAAACGGCAGAATTCTTGGATAAAATTAAGACTATGGGATATGAATTCGCCTTTAGAGGTGGACTTTCCTTTAGCTTAGGGGATATTATTATTCCACCAGAGAAAGATGAAATGATTGCAGATGCCAACGAACAAGTAGATGGTATTATGGCAAACTATAACATGGGTCTTATTACCAATAACGAACGTTATAATCAGGTGATAGACGTGTGGACATCTACTAATACGGTGTTGACCGAATTGGCGATGAAGAGGATTCGTGAAGATATGCAAGGGTTTAACTCCGTATATATGATGTTGGATTCTGGAGCAAGGGGTTCTAAAGAGCAAATTCGTCAGTTGACCGGTATGCGTGGATTGATGGCTAAGCCTAAGAAATCTACTGCTGGTGGTGGAGAAATTATTGAAAACCCGATTTTATCTAACTTTAAAGAGGGATTATCCATCTTGGAATACTTTATTTCTACTCACGGTGCGCGTAAAGGTCTTGCGGATACGGCGTTGAAAACGGCGGATGCAGGTTACTTAACACGTCGTTTGGTAGACGTTTCCCAAGATGTGATCGTTAATACAGAAGACTGTGAAACGCTACGAGGTATTCAAGTAGAAGCTCTTAAGAAGAACGAAGAGATAGTAGAATCATTAGGTGAGAGAATCCTAGGAAGGGTTTCCCTACACGATGTGTATGATCCAATAACCGAAGAAAAACTCTTAACCGCCGGACAAGAGATTATGGAAGCGGATGTGAAGCGTATTAACGCTTCTCCGATTGAAATGGTTGAAGTGCGTTCTGCATTGACTTGTGAGGCATTGAAGGGTATTTGTGGTAAATGTTACGGAAGAAACCTTTCTACCAATAAAATGGTACAAAGAGGAGAGGCTGTTGGAGTTGTTGCTGCACAATCTATTGGTGAACCAGGAACACAGTTAACTTTAAGAACTTTCCACGTGGGAGGTATTGCAGGTAACATTTCCGAAGATAATAAACTAGAAGCTAAATTCTCTGGTATCGCTGAAATTGAGGAGCTTAGAACGGTGACCAATAAAAACGAAGAAGGAAAAGAAACGCAAATTGTAATTTCTAGAACTTCTGAAGTTAAGGTGTCAGATCCTAAAACTGGTATTACCCTAAGTACTAACAATATTCCTTATGGTTCTCAATTGTTCATTAAGAACGGAGATAAAGTAGAGAAAGGTCAAGTAATCTGTTCTTGGGATCCTTATAACGGGGTTATCGTTTCAGAATTCCCTGGGCAGATCGCTTATGAGAATATTGAACAAGGAGTTACCTATCAGGTAGAAATTGATGAGCAAACCGGTTTCCAGGAAAAAGTAATTTCTGAGTCTAGAAATAAAAAGCTGATCCCTACCTTATTGATTAAGAATAATAAGGATGAAGTATTGCGTTCTTACAACTTACCAGTTGGTTCGCATATTATGGTAGATGATGGTGATAAGATTAAAGAAGGTAAGATCTTGGTTAAGATACCACGTAGATCCGCCAAGTCTGGGGATATTACTGGAGGTCTTCCAAGAGTTACCGAATTGTTCGAAGCACGTAACCCATCTAACCCAGCTGTAGTTTCTGAGATTGACGGTGTTGTTTCCTTCGGAAAGATTAAACGAGGAAACCGCGAAATCATTATCGAATCTAGATTAGGAGAGGTCAAGAAATACTTGGTAAAACTTTCTAATCAGATCCTGGTTCAGGAAAATGACTATGTACGTGCCGGTATGCCGTTATCCGATGGGGCAATTACTCCAGAAGATATATTGGCGATAAAAGGTCCGTCTGCAGTTCAGCAGTACTTGGTAAACGAAGTGCAAGAAGTATATCGTTTACAGGGTGTGAAGATTAATGACAAACACTTTGAGGTTGTAGTTCGTCAGATGATGCGTAAGGTTCGTATCCAGGATCCAGGTGATACTATTTTCTTAGAAAATCAGTTGGTTCATAAGGAAGACTTTATCGTAGAGAACGATGAGATATACGGAAAGAAAGTGGTAGAAGACGCTGGTGATTCTGAAAACCTGAAACCAGGTCAAATTATCACTCAACGTCAACTAAGGGATGAAAATTCTATCTTAAAGCGAAATGATCAGAATTTGGTTATCGCTAGGGATGCGGTTGCAGCTACGGCCACGCCAATCCTTCAGGGGATTACTAGGGCGTCGTTACAGACCAAATCATTTATCTCAGCTGCTTCTTTCCAGGAAACGACCAAAGTATTGAACGAAGCTGCGGTAAGCGGTAAAATAGATTACTTAGAAGGATTGAAGGAGAACGTTATAGTGGGACATAAGATACCAGCTGGAACGGGAATGAGGGATTATGATAATATCATTGTTGGCTCTAAAGAGGAATACGATGAAATCATGGCCCGAAAAGAGGAACTGAAATTCTAAAAATTAAAAACCTCGATGTGACCCATCGAGGTTTTTTTTTGTTTGTCTAAAATAGGTTACTTTAAACCTTATGAACTAGAAATAAATCGGTGAAAATAATGAGCGAGAAAGACCAAAAACCAAATCAGATCAATATAGAATTGGACGAAAAGACTGCAGAAGGAATATATTCCAATCTTGCTATAATCAACCATTCCGTATCCGAATTTGTGGTAGACTTTATTAGTATGATGCCGGGGGCACCAAAAGCTAAAGTGAAAAGTAGAATTGTACTTACACCCCAGCATGCCAAAAAGTTTTTAAAGGCGTTAAGTGATAATGTAAATCGCTTTGAGCAAGCCCACGGTCCAATCAAAGACTACGATCAACCCCCAATTCCAATTAATTTTGGACCTACAGGAGAGGCATAATACAAAAGGCCCTTTGCAGATGCAAAGGGCCTTTTTGTTTATAATTACTGTGTAATTCGGTCCTACAATAGTAGGGGAAGTATCAATTAATTAAACTCCGAAGTAAAGTGTAGTTTAACGTTGGGATATTTTTGCTGGGTCATCTGTAATGAAAATTGAGAATCTGCCAAGAAAACCAATTGATTGCGTTTGTCTTTTGCCAAAAACTTCTGTTTTACCCTTTTAAATTCCTTAAACTCCTCACTTTTGCTATCTTTTGCTTCTACCCAACAGGCTTTGTATACCGGGAAGTTCTCATAGGAACATTTAGCGCCGTACTCGTGCTCCAATCGATATTGTATCACTTCAAACTGTAGAGCACCAACAGTACCAATAACCTTCCTGTTATTCATCTCCAGCGTAAATAATTGAGCTACACCTTCATCCATTAGCTGATCTACACCCTTGTTTAATTGTTTCGACTTTAATGGGTCTGCATTGTTTATATACCTAAAATGTTCTGGTGAAAAACTTGGGATTCCTTTATAGTGCAATATTTCTCCTTCAGTTAAAGTGTCCCCAATTTTAAAATTCCCAGTATCGTGTAAACCAACAATGTCTCCGGGATAGGAGATGTCCACAATTTCCTTTTTCTCTGCAAAAAAAGCATTGGGGCTGGAGAATTTTAGCTTTTTACCCTGTCTTACGTGTAAATAAAGTTTATTTCTTTCAAAAGTACCAGAAACCACTTTTATAAAAGCCAAGCGATCGCGGTGCTTAGGATCCATGTTGGCGTGAATTTTAAATACAAATCCCGATAATTCAGTTTCCTCAGGTCGTACTAATCGCTCTTCAGCCATTTTAGGTTGGGGCTGGGGAGCAATATCAATAAAGCAATCCAAGAGTTCTCTTACCCCGAAATTGTTTAATGCGGAGCCGAAAAATACGGGTTGCTGCTCTGCTTTTAAATAGAGCTCTTTATCAAAATCTGGATAAACTCCGTTCACCAATTCCAAATTGTCGCGTAATTCGTTTGCCGCTTTTGCACCAATTATTTTTTCTAATCCAGGATTTTCTATATCGTCAAAAGCAATAGTTTCCTCTATGTTCTTTTTATTGTCGCCACTAAAAAGATTAATATTTTTCTCATAAATATTGTAGATTCCCTTAAAGTCGTACCCCATACCTATTGGGAAACTTAGCGGGGTTACATTAAGTCCAAGTTTCTGTTCCACCTCGTCCAAGAGATCAAATGCATCCTTACCTTCCCTGTCCATTTTATTGATAAAAACGATCATTGGTATCTTACGCATCCTACAGACTTCCACCAGTTTTTCTGTCTGCTCTTCCACCCCTTTGGCTACGTCTACCACAACAATAACACTGTCTACCGCTGTAAGGGTTCTAAAAGTATCCTCGGCAAAATCCTTATGCCCTGGAGTATCTAGAATATTAATCTTCCTGTCCCTGTAAAGAAATGCCAATACAGAGGTAGCAACGGAAATTCCTCTTTGCTTCTCAATCTCCATAAAGTCACTCGTAGCACTTTTCTTTACTTTATTATTTTTAACGGCGCCTGCTTCTTGTATAGCTCCACCAAATAAAAGTAACTTCTCTGTTAGAGTAGTTTTACCTGCATCGGGGTGAGCAATAATTCCGAAGGTTCTTCTTCGTTGAATTTGATTCTTAAAACTCATTATTCAATTAATTTGTGCAAAAATAGGGCAAATAAACTTTCTTCATCCCTCAAAAGTAACCAAATAAGGCAAAGCGATTAAATCTTGGTTTATAACCCAATTATATTGAAATCCATTTTTTACCTGATATTACATCCTATTTAAATCGACTTAATATAGTGACGATATTAAACTGATAAGATATTAGACTATGTTTTTTGGAAATGGTGCTTTATCGATTATTAGTGTCGTTGCTAGATTCTTAGCCATAATTGTAGTCGCAAAAAATATGATGGTGAATATTTTAATTTAACTTAGTCCTATAATTTGTGGTATTCCCCAATACTTACATCATTGATGCCTAATCTGCTTTTGTTGATGATTATAGGCAAATTTATCATTCTTAATCTCAGGAATAAGTATCATTGGACATAAAACTTATGCTGGCGTTTTGGTTATGGGACTAATTCTATCTTTTGATAGCATAATTAGTGCCGTAGGTCCATATAGTAATGTACCTGATGGTTTTGGTAGACCACTGCTATAGAATGGGGTGCTGATTAATCATAGGATAATGGTAATCCTATGGAAGTAGAACCTAACTTATAAGTGGAAACGTATAGGTTCCTGTCACATTATTACCACAGGAGTTTTTTTTTATTACATTTCCAGTTCCTGTTTAATCAGTGAATGGTTATGGATGGTGATTGACTTTAAGTGGGTTATTAAATATATTATACAAGATGAACTATAAACAGAGTCTTTTTGTTACTGTTTTATTCTTATTTTCCCTATCTATTGGGCTATATGCACAGCAAGACGCCCAATATACCCAGTATATGTACAATACAATGAGTGTAAATCCTGCTTATGCTGGATCTAGGGGGCAATTGAGTATTGTCGCATTATACCGATCACAATGGCTAGGACTTAAAGGCGCACCAAAAACCCAAACCATAAACCTGCACTCACCCATAAGGAGAAGTAGGTTAGGATATGGAATTTCTGTAATAAACGATAATGTAGGAGATGGTGTCGTACAAGAAACGCAATTCGATGCTATATTGTCCTATACGATAGATGTATCCATGGATAGTAAAGTATCCTTTGGATTAAAGGCAGGAGGTAATTTGCTGAATCTGGATTTTACCGAATTAAACAATTATACTTCTGAGAATGTACAAGGGGATAATATTGATAATAAATTTTCACCCAATTTTGGGGTAGGAGTGTATTATCATTCGGATCAATTCTATGCCGGACTATCTGTTCCCAATCTTGTGGAAACGCAACATTTTGATAATTCCCAAAGAGATGCCAATTCGGTGCAGTTCCTTTCTACCCAAAGAATGAATTTTTACCTTATAACCGGTTATGTCTTTGATCTTAATTATTACTGGAAATTTAAACCTGCACTATTGACCAAGGTAGTGGGAGGAGCTCCATTACAGGTAGATCTATCGACAAACTTTCTTTACAAGGATCAAATTAGCTTTGGGGCAGCTTATAGATGGAATGCCGCATTAAGTGCCTTAGTAGGCTTTCAGCTAAATGATAACATAATGCTAGGTTTAGCTTATGATCGTGAGATTACGGAGTTGGGAGGCACACGATTTAATGACGGCTCCTTTGAAGTGTTTTTGCGGTTTGAAATTAAAGGTTGGTACAGTAGAATGGTAACCCCCCGCTTCTTTTAAAATGGTTAAAGTTACTGCTCATAGCACCTAATTTTTGCTGAATGCTAACTTTTTCTTGCTTGTCTGAACAATCCACTTACAATATTTTCTATCTATTGGAGTTTACCACAGTTTATACTTCATTCACAACAAATTATATTATGAATTTATAGTACTAGGTATATTTAGCAATTCAAAGCTGTATTTCTGTAATCGGAAGGTAATATGCCATTCATATTTAAAAATCTAAACTATAATTTTAAACGCTTAATATCAACGACGTTGTTTTTGGTAGTATGCTTTCCTATTATGGCCCAGGTTACCGGAGATTATAGATCAAAAGCTAGTGGTAACTGGAATAACGTCAATATATGGCAAACGTTCAATGGTTCCACTTGGATGAATGCTACTTCCTATCCTGGCCAAAACAGTAATGTTAGCTCTGTAACTATAGGAGGTAATAATACAGTAAGCCTAAATACGAACATAATATCCTATACTATAGACAGGCTTATTATTGGAGATCAAACTGGAGGTAATGACACCTTATTGTTCTCGGATAATAGTGATTGGGAAGTGAATATAATGTTAGTCGCCATACAAAGTGACGGTATTATCTCATGGCAAGGAAATACAGCTTTGAAACTACCTGAAGAGGCCATTATATATAATAATGGCGGGAAAATAGAGGCAAAATGTTCAGAAGCTAAAAGAATACTTCTAGGAGATCGGGCATTTTCTTCATGTAAGGGAAATAAAGGTGAGTATTCTTTTGATGAACTAGAAGCTGCCTTACCTCCTCCCTCTAGTAACGGGAATATTGCCGAATGCGCAGATAAAACTATACAAACCTTGAACGCCAATGATACGGCAATTCCTCCATCTGGGGCTCATATTGTATGGTACAAAGCTACGAGTGGTGGTTCTCCCGTTTCTCCACCTACCCTAAGTTCGGTGGGAACTGAGACTTATTACGGGGAAAGTATAGATAATGCTGATCCAAATAGGAAAAGTCTTTTTAGGACTGCTGTAAAATTAACAATTTTACCGAGGCCAACAATATCGGTTACTAGCTCCCCACGTTGTGTTTTTAAACTTTTTCCATTTACTACGACCTATACTTTAGAGGTAACTGTTGGATCGGGTACGGTAACAAGTAGTGCTGGAAGTGTAGCTAATACCTCGGGAAATAGATGGGAGGTTACAAATGTGCCATCGGGAACCAATATTGTAGTAAAGGTTACCGATGGAAATGGTTGCTCTGAAAGTATTCCGATAACAGCACCAGATTGTACTTGTGTGGTTAACTCGCCCACAAGTGGAGGTAATAAAACCTATTGTTCAGGAGATACAGTTCCTAATATTACTGCATCGGTAGTTGTAGGGCAGACGGTAGACTGGTATGATGCGGCCAGTGGTGGTACATTATTATTAATGGGCAATACAACGTACACCCCTTTAGGCCCTGGTACTTTTTATGCCGAGGCAAGAAACGCTAGGAATTGCACTAGTAGTGCAAGAACGGCCATAAAAGTTGCCCAAAATACCCCTTCAACTGCGGTTATTGGTCCAAACCAATCCGTTTTTACCGGTGGAAATGCCATTTTCACGGTTACTACAACTAATGCAGATTCTTACCAGTGGCAGGTAAGTACAGATGGGGGAATTGTTTTCAATAATATAACTGATGGGGCCGAGTATGCTGGCACCCAGTCAACTGCCTTAACAGTAAAGTCAATTGGATTAGTTAAAAACGGTTATCGATACCGTGTTTTGTCATCAAAATCGGGCTCTACCTGTACTGCAATAAATTCTGCTTCAGCATTGTTGACAGTTAAGGTGAAAACGATTATAACCAATAGAAGGATTACCTATCGGGTAAATAAAGACTAGAGCCTCCTTTGTTATACCACAAAAGACGTTCTATTTCATAAGCGTGAACTTATGAAGGTTTGCCCAATCTTTCCGTATTCCACATATCTCACCCTATTTTTTTATGAATAATTGTTGATCAGTTTAATTAACTGCAAAAGCTTTATTGTTAAGTTGAAGAATGCAAGTAAAAAATAATCACAAATCAATTTTATTTAGGTTGTTTTTCATCGATGAAATACTACGGTTGCGGAGTAGGTCGACGAATAGCTTTTCTTATATATGGTCCTTCACTGTGATCAGACCCCTGTTTTTTTGCTCTATACAATTGTAATAGGGCATTACACAACATTTATTTTATGTAGGGGGCTAGATGGTTAATATTTGTAAAGTGTAGAAAATTCTTATTTCCAATGGTTTAAACGAGATATACACTTCATCAGTATTACAGATTCAAAATACCATAAAGTAATCCAACCGTCATGAACATAAAGATTCTACTTTTTATTTTTCTAATATCCAGCTTTGCCTTTGCCCAAACCACAGTTAGCTTGGAAGACCAATGCGATTGTAAGGTTTTAAGCGGAACGATAGTTTCCGCACCTGGGAGTGCAAACCCTAGTGGTGCAGATATGGGGGATATTTATGTAAATATAAATACAGGGACCATTTATTATTGGGATGGCGACTCTTGGGAATTGACGGCCACGGACAGGCAACAACTACAGAGCTTTAATTTTGACCCCATAACAGATCAACTTTCTCTATCATTAGAAAATGGAGGAAGTGTTAGTGTGGATCTAAGTAGTCTAAGGTTCATGGAGACTCTTACCGCTTTAATCCAAAACGCTGATGGAACTTTTACCTATACGGATGAAGCAGGTAATCCTTCAATTATTGATGTTAGTAATCTTGAGACACTAACTACTCTTACTTTAAATGGAGATAATATAAACCTAGACTATACGGATGAGGATGGGGTACTTACCCAATTGAACCTTTCTGCGCTTGT
>NZ_AUCB01000015.1 GCF_000429545.1 Arenibacter certesii DSM 19833 | reverse complement strand
AGCTAGAGACTCGTTTTCGGGGTTTTATTATATCTAAATATACGAATTAAATACCTGATAAACAAGCAGTTGCGTCAATTCTGAATGCGCCTATTCGAGGGCTTTTTTATTGCAACTAATTATTGAGATCAATTTTGTGATAAGTTACATTTTTAGATAAATCGAGGGAGATTTAGTCTAGAAATACTTATAAAAAACCCCTCTGGAGAGGGGTTTTTTTTGGTTGGTTAAGTAGGAGTTCAGTTGAAATTGGAATTTCTAATTTCTTTTATATTAAGTGCCAATTTGGGGAAAAAGGACTTTTGAATATTAAAGCAATAACACAATTTGGGGGCAATGTTACTACATAAATACAATGTAAAGATAGCAGCTAACTGTGGCTTATATCAATTTATGTTGTGAAAGTCCTTCAAGTTGTGGTGAGTAGAATAAAGGGTCTAAATCTATCGACCAACAACTATTCTTTATTAGAAATTATAGTTAATACTCATCCAAATTTTCGGGATATAAGAAATCGTTGTATGGGAATCGAGTGATATGTATATTCTTTACCTCATCATAGACCCTTTTTCTGAAATCCTCAAAGTTTTCTTGGTTAATAGCCGATATGAATATAGCATTATCCCCCACACGTTTCATCCAAGTTTTCTTCCACTCCTCTAAGGTGAAGTGTTTACTTGTCCTTTCAGTAACTAAATCATCCTCATCAATAGTCTCATGCTTGTATTTGTCTATCTTATTGAAGACCATAATGATCTTTTTATCACTACTTTTAATCTCCGCCAGAGTTTGGTTTACAGACTCAATATGATCTTCAAAACTGGCATGGGAAATATCTACAACATGTAAAAGAAGATCTGCTTCCCTAACTTCATCCAAGGTGCTTTTAAAACTTTCTACTAGCTGTGTAGGCAGTTTCCTAATAAATCCTACCGTGTCGCTTAGTAAAAAGGGGAGGTTACCTATAACCACCTTCCTTACTGTGGTGTCTACGGTGGCAAAGAGTTTATTCTCAGCAAAAACCTCACTTTTACTTACCACATTCATTATTGTAGATTTACCAACATTGGTATATCCAACTAAGGCTACACGTACTAAGGCCCCACGATTTCCGCGCTGGGTCTCCATTTGCTTATCTACCTTGGTTAGCTTTTGCTTTAATAAGGAAATACGGTCACGTACAATTCGTCTATCGGTTTCAATTTCCCGCTCTCCAGGACCTCTCATACCAATTCCCCCTCTTTGTTTATCCAAGTGGGTCCATAATCCTGTTAAGCGTGGCAGTAAATATTCGTATTGGGCCAGTTCTACTTGGGTGCGGGCATAGCTGGTCTGCGCTCTTTGGGCAAATATATCCAATATCAAACTGGTGCGGTCCAATATCTTACACTTCAGCTGTTTTTCAATATTCCGTTGCTGTCCAGGGGTAAGTTCGTCGTCAAAAATAACTGATCCAATATCGTTTTCTTTAACATAGGCCTCTACTTCCTGCATTTTCCCACTACCAATAAAGGTTTTAGGGTTGGGGAGGTCTATACGTTGTACAAAACGTTTAAGGACTTCACCACCTGCGGTATAGGTAAGAAATTCTAATTCGTCTAAATACTCAGTTACTTTTTCTTCATTTTGGTCCTTATTCATTACTCCTATAAGAACCGCTGTTTCATGATCTATAGTGTTTTTCTCTAGCATATATCTGTTTATATATACAAATCTAATGAATAGTTGGGAAGGGTTTTGCTAATTTAGCATTCCATTAAACGATTTAGATGGATTTTTCGATTTTTAATAGGAAATCGGTGCAAAACGTGTACACTATTGCGTTTTATAACCTTGAGAATCTGTTTGATACCACAGTGGATCAAAATACACTGGATCTAGATTTCACTCCTAATGGATCTAGGAAATGGACCACAAGACGGTATAATAGAAAATTGGAGAAATTGGCAGCGACCATTCCTAAGATTGGGTTTGATGCAACAGGAAAGCCTCCAGTGCTCGTGGGTGTTGCGGAGATAGAAAAGGGTAGCGTAATACAAGCACTATTGGAAACCGAGCCTTTAAAGGAACATCACTACGACTATGTACATTACAAATCTCCCGACGATAGAGGTATGGATACTGCTCTGATTTATCATAGGGATCATTTTAAGGTTATTCAGTCTGCTCCTATACCGCTAATTATACCTGCCAAGGGAGATAAAGAGGCTACAAGGGATATTCTGTATATTCATGGAATTTTGAATGGGGAAATGGTTCATGTTTTTGTGAATCATTGGCCTTCCAGAAGAACTGGTAACCACGAAACGGATTATAAGAGGATTGCAGCTGCCAAAACAATTATTTCCTATATGGAGTTTATTGAGGAGGAGTTTAAGGATCCCAATTACATTGTAATGGGTGATTTTAATGATGGGCCTGGCTCGGACAGCATACAGACACTTGTGAATATAGGAAAGTTATATAATCCAATGGAATCCTTGCGCTCCCCTAGCCGTGGAAGTGTTAGTTATAGAAGGTCTTGGAACCTATTTGATCAAATATTGATCTCTCATAACTTTTTTAATTATAAAGAAGGAACCCACAGCTTTTCTAGTGCCGATATTTTTGACAAGTCGTTTTTAATGGAATCTAAGGGCAGGTATAAAGGCAAGCCGTTTAGAACCTATGTAGGGGAAAAATATAATGGAGGTTATAGCGATCATTTTCCAGTTTATGTGCAGTTGGAGCTAAATTGATAGAGTAGTTTATACTTTAACTCCATTAATATAGGCTTGCTCTGAGGTAATTATTGATTTTTAAATCCTAAACGCGCTTAATCTCATCTTCTTCCAATAGGTTGTCTCCACGCAGCCTTAAAAAGACCTGCGCTGTGGTGATAACATCTAACTCACAATATTTAATGATTCGCTCCAAGTCGTTCTCCTGGTAGTAGACCTCTTTCACCATACTCCCATCTATATCTTCTTTTGGGGAGGGAATACCAAGAACATTGGCCATAAGTTTTAAGGACGTATAGTGTTTATAATCGCCAAATTTCCATAGTTCCATGGTGTCTAAATGTGAAATTTCCCATGGTTTTTTACCAAATAGATTTAGTTTTTCAGGTAATGCAATTTTATGAATGATCATTCGCCTGGCGATATAGGGAAAATCGAATTCCTTTCCATTATGTCCGCAGAGTAGATGTGTAGGGTGACTAAAATGAGTGTCCAACAATATTTTAAATTCTTTTAGGATGTTGCATTCTTCCCCGTGGAAAGAGGTTACTCTAAAGCTCCGTTGGTACCCGTTAATTTTAAAATACCCTACGGAAATGGTAATTATTTTACCAAACTCGGCCCAAATTCCAGCGCGGTGATAAAATTCTTCCGCGCTGTAATCGTCCTTTCGTTGGTATTTGGATTTCTGTTCCCAAAGTTCTTGTTTCGCCTCCTCTAACAAATTGAAATTTTCCTGTTCTGGAACGGTCTCAATATCCAAAAAGAGAATATGTTCCAAGTTTAGTTTTTGTAACATAGGGTGGGTTATTTTATAACGTTAGGTAATATACAAAAATGAATTAGGTTCAAAACTTCGAATAACACTGGAAATGTGTAAACTTGGAATTAATGCCCTTACCATCTCTGTTCGAATATTTTTGCTTGTCGATTTTTACTTACTAAATCACATGAGATATATACTTTGAAATCCATATCTAAGGGTGTAGGCTGTGCCATGTGTTCTGGCTGATTTTGAACCTCTGACTGAATCAACTTCTCTTAACAAAACCCCATTTTTTGATGCTTTAGTTCTTTATCCATTAATAACAGTTAAAAGTTTAAAACCGACTAACAGGTCGGTCTGGACTATAGGTATAGAAATGGATTTTGTAGAAAATTTCATGGTATGCAGATAGTACCGATATTGCACTGATAATTCCTAAAATTGGTGTGTTATTTTTGGTGGTTGCCGACTAAGTAGTTGGTAGATTTTAGAAGAGAGACTGTTGTTTTGCCGGACTTTCATGCTCTAAAAGCCATTTCTTTCGTGATAATCCCCCTGCATAACCGGTCAGTGATCCGTCACTACCAAGAACCCTATGGCACGGGATTACGATCCATAATGGGTTTCTTCCATTGGCCGATGCTACCGCCCTTATCGCTTTTGGATCACCTAAGGTTTTGGAAAGCTCCAGATAGGAGGTGGTCTTACCGTAGGGAATTTGCTCCAGGGCCTGCCATACGTTTTTTTGAAATTTGGTGCCGAGAGGGTTTAATTGCAAGCTAAACTGTTTTCTACTGCCTTCAAAGTATTCTATTAGCTGGTATACGGCATCCTCTAAAACTTCAGGTATAATATCGGTCAATTTTTCATCGCCATCTAAGATGGAAATATCAGTTAAGCCATTTTCATCGCCTTGCAATTTGGCAACCCCTAGTGGAGTTTTTATGAAGGCGGTTTCCATTATTCGTCCTGATTCTTATCTTCTGTTATTCCTAATTTTTTTGCCCTTTCGCTCCAGTTTTTACGTGCTAGGTGTTGTAAGTCTTCAACCCTATCGTTTTCATCCATAATTTCCGAACCCAGTAAGGTTTCAAAAATATCTTCCATGCTTATCACTCCGCTAAGAGAACCGTATTCATCTACTACCAATGCTATATGTTCATTTTTGGATATAAAGGTTTTAAAAAGTTCTGGGATGGGGGTCCTACGATTGCTCACCAAGATATCCCTTTTTATGGAGGACAGTGGTGCGCTCCCATTATTGCGAATAATTTCTTCCAGTATATTATCCTTAAGTACAAAACCGCTTATATTATCAATGGTCTGGCTGTATACTGGAATCCGTGAAAAAACCATTTTTGGGTTGGCATCATAAAACTCTTTTATGCTGATGTTTTCGGATGCAATTTTCATTACCGCCCTAGGGGTCATAATATCTTTGACCAAGACTTCTTTAAGGCTTAAGAGGTTTCGAATAATAGTAGACTCCGATTCATGAAATACCCCTTCCTCATGAGCAATATCCGTCATAGCAGTAAAATCTTCCCTGCTTAATACGCTTCCTTCCATGCCTTTGTTCCCTACAAGTTTAGTGAAGAGTTGCAATATCCATAACAAGCCGGTCCATTTTAGTCCCCATACCATGATTTTTAAGGTTTTGGTAGTGAAGTTTACTAGTTGTTTCCAGTAAGTGGCTCCAATGGTCTTTGGGATTATTTCAGAAGCTACAAGAATTAAGATGGTCATAATTGTAGATACCAAACCTACCATTGCACCCTCGGTAAATTCTATACCGAAAAATGATATTTTTGAGTCTTCATAGAGTTCAGAATACACCACTTTTGCCTGCACTCCAACTAATATACCGCCAACGGTATGGGCTATAGTGTTTAAAGTTAAGATGGCAATTAGGGGTTTGTCCACATCATTTTTGAGGGTTTCCAAATCAATGGCATATGATTTTCCCTCCTTTTTTTTCAGATTGATAAAGGTTTGAGGAACACTCAACAAGACCGCTTCCAAAATGGAACATAGGAATGAAAAGAGAATGGATATAAATGCGAAAAAGAAAAGTAAGCCCATAAAAGTTGGATAGATTACTAAAGTAAGAATAAAATAATAATCATATGCCAATGTGTAGCATTTGGATTAAAATATATTGAATATGAGTTTAAATTGGGTGAGTAAATTTTGCTTTTATGATTTCTAAACATAGTTCTGGTGTATTTAGTATCACTTAAGCTATAACCGGATAAAATGGAAAAAGCCTTGAAGCGTATTCAAGGCTTTTATATTTAGAATTCTCTTCATTTAGAAGTGACACTCAAGTTCTATTCTATCCCAATAGTTTTACGGCATCCTTAGCAAAATAACTGGCTATGATATTGGCGCCTGCTCTTTTAATAGCGGTCAGTTGTTCCATCATTACAGCATCGTGGTCTAGCCAACCTTTTTCTGCAGCTGCTTTTACCATGGCATACTCGCCCGATACTTGATATACCGCCACCGGCACGTCTACGTGATTTCTTACTTCCCTAACAATATCTAAATAACAGAGTCCTGGCTTTACCATGACAATATCTGCGCCTTCATCAATATCCATTTCTGTTTCCCTAATGGCCTCTAACCTATTGGCATAGTCCATCTGATAGGTTTTTTTGTCTCCAAATCCAGGGGCGGAATCCAAAGCATCTCTGAAGGGACCATAAAAGGCACTTGCGTATTTTGCACTATAGGCCATGATGCCCACATTGGTGTACCCTTCATCTTCCAAGGCCTCGCGGATACTTAAGATCCTTCCGTCCATCATATCGCTAGGAGCTACAAAATCGGCTCCTGCTTCGGCATGACTCAGGCTCATCTCAGTTAGTATCTCTACGCTATCGTCATTTATAATTATCCCGTCTTCTACAATACCATCGTGACCGTAAGAGGAATAGGGGTCAAAAGCCACATCCGTCATTACCAGCATTTCCGGACAGGCATTTTTAATTGTTTTTATGGCGCGTTGCATTAACCCTTTTGGGTTTACCGCTTCCTTACCTTTGTTGTCCTTTAAATTCTCCGGAACCATGGCAAATAGTAGAACGGATTTTAATCCCATTGCCCATAGTTCTTTTACTTCTTTCTCTAACAGGTCCAGACTTAATCGAAAGTAGTTGGGCATAGAGGGAATCTCTTGCTTAACGCCCTTTCCTTCTACTACAAAAAGGGGCACTAAAAAATCGTTTGGAGTGATAATCGTTTCCCGAACAAGAGAGCGAATTGCCTCATTGGTGCGGAGTCTTCTATTTCTTATTAGTGGGTGCATATGTATATATTTTTATTATTCAAAGATAAGGGAACTACTTTTAATCTGTAAGGGTTTGTAAGGCTTTATTGGGCCAATCCCAGGTACTGCCAGATGCCGTTTTCCTTTATAAAGTTAGACTTCTCATGTATTACGTCCACCTTGCCATTTTCAAAGAAAAAGGCATTAAAGGTAACCGTGCCCTTGGAGTCATTTTTTCTTCCTTTGGTGGTTTCCAAAACTTCTAAGCGGATCCAACTAACAGATTTTGCCCAAGCTATTATGGAATCCTTTTCCTTTAAAGATCTGCTGCTTTTGTGGTGGCTTTCCATAAGATAATCGCCATTGGCCAATACAAAGGCGGAATATCTTGAGCGCATCAATTGTTCAGCGGTAACTACTTGGGATAAATTTTTGTGTGCCACTTCACAGCATTCGGAATAGGGTTTCTGGGTTCCGCAAGGACAGTTCATGATATTTTCATTTGTGGTTTTCACTTATTTAGCGCGATTAAAGACTTGGAATCCTATCTAGATGAATCAGAACCTTCTTTTTTCTGCTGGTCGGAATGTTTTGTTAGAATTGCTTTTAAGCGCTCCTTTCGCGTTTCCTGTTCTTTTTTTAGCTTATTTTTCTTTCGGTTAACCTGTTTGGTATGTTTTGCCTTGTTCAGGGTGTTCTTTTCTTTTCCTTTCTTTCCCATGAGGTTATTTCGTTTATTAGACCCATTCCTTTGGTTGAGTCAATACGTTTATTAAGCGTTCTTCTTCGCTTCCTTTTTCTGGATGATGGTCATATCGCCATTGTACATGCGGGGGTAAGCTCATTAAAATACTCTCTATCCTTCCATTGGTCTTTAGTCCAAAAAGAGTTCCTTTATCGTGCACTAGGTTAAACTCAACATACCTTCCACGACGGATTTCTTGCCAATTCCGTTGTTCTCCGGTATAGGGCAGATCCTTTCTTCTTTCTACGATAGGCACGTATGCCTCCAGAAAACTATTACCTACCTCGGTTTCAAAATTATACCAATCTTCCATGCTCATTTGGTCTGTGGTTTTAAGGTAGTCATAAAAGAGTCCGCCTACTCCGCGGGCTTCATTCCTATGGGTATTCCAAAAATATTGATCGCACTTTTTCTTATAGGCGGGATAAAAGGTAGTATTGTGTTTGTCACAGGCATTTTTGCAAATGGTATGGAAATGTATGGCGTCTTCATCAAACAGGTAGTAGGGAGTAAGGTCTTGTCCGCCACCAAACCATTGGTCTACAATATTTCCTTCTTTATCATACATTTCAAAATAGCGCCAGTTAGCATGTACAGTAGGCACCATTGGATTTTTAGGATGTAGAACCAAGCTTAAACCACAGGCGAAAAAATTGGCATCTTGTACTCCAAAATAGTTTTGCATGCTTTCTGGCAAAGCGCCATGTACCGCTGAGATATTGACACCCCCTTTTTCAAAAACAGCTCCGTTTTCTATAACTCTAGTCTTGCCGCCACCTCCTTCTGGACGTTCCCATAAGTCTTCTTTAAAAACGGCGGTACCGTCTAGCTCCTCTAATTTGGCGGTTATTTTATCTTGAAGTTGAACTATGTAAGCGTAAAATTTATTTTTCATTTTCTATTTGTATTTGAGACCTACAAGGTTTTGGAAACCTTGTAGGTCGGTATTGTTGTTGCTGCTAACCTGCTAGGTCGCTATTACCTGGTAGGTTTTGGCTTTCTTTTGGGTTTAAAAGGGCGACAGTTCTTGTGGTTGCTGCTGTTACGGAAAGCGGCAAAACTAAAATTACTCCTATAATAGGAATGAATAGGAAGAGCATAAAAACGAGGCCATTTCCTATTGCCAATCCTTTGTTCTGTTTAACAAACCGTACACTGTCCCGATAATTAAAATGACGTTCCAAGGTGTAGTCCATATTTCCGAATCCGGCATAGTATGCCTGTACCAATAAAAGTAAAAAGGGAGATGCCAAGCCTATAACAGGGATAAGTCCAAATAATAGGATGGGAATAGTGAATACTAGTTCCATTCCCAAGTTCCGCATGTTAATGCGAAGTCCGCGCCATAGCTGTTGAAGGAAACTGGTATTTCTATGGCTATGTAGGTCCTTTCCTAGCAGGTGGGCTTCTATTTTTTCTGATACTGGGCTCATATATGGCGCAGAAAGGGCCATTACTAAGTGCTTGTACAGTATAAAACCTAGGACTAGTATCACTAGTCCGCCAAATATCTCACTGATAATCAAGACGGTTTGCTTACCCCATTCCCATGGCCATGTTTGGGAGAAAAATACCCCTACATTATCTGAAAGTCCGTAGGCAGCAGAAAATATAATTGCCGCTGTAATAATACTGATTAGGATGGGTATCCAAAAGTATTTCCAAAGCCCAAGAAGGGAAATGATCTTAAAAGTACCTGAATAGGCTTTGATACCATTTAGTATATTTTTGATCATTTGCTATTTTTTGCGTAAGCGATTAAAGTGGCATCCTTTTATTTTTATACGCTTTCCTAGGATATGGATTTCTTAGTATAGAGCTGGCCTAAGTAGTGATGCCGGTATAAAAATAAAAGATATAACGGAAAGCGCGACCCTTTTTTGCAGGTAGCAAAAAAGGGATACGCCCCATTAAAATTATTAGTTTCCGTATTCTTTTACGGCATCTATAAAGGCCTTGGCATTGTCTAAAGGTATATGTGGAAGAATACCGTGGCCCAAGTTTACTACATATTTATCTTTCCCAAACTCGTTGATCATTTGGGTAACCATTTTTTTGATTTCTGCTGGTGGCGACAACAATCTGTGGGGGTCAAAATTCCCTTGCAGGGTTATATTACCTCCAGATAGGTATCGTGCATTTTTTGGAGAACATGTCCAATCTACCCCTAGTGCAGAAGCACCAGATTTTGCCATATCTCCCAAGGCGAACCAACATCCCTTACCAAATACGATTACAGGCGTCTCGTCTTTTAGCGCATCAATGATCTGTTGGATGTACTGGAATGAAAATTCCTGATAGTCTACTGGGGAAAGCATGCCTCCCCAAGAATCGAACACCTGAACAGCATTTACACCTGCCGTTACCTTAGCTTTAAGATAAGCAATGGTAGTGTCTGTAATCTTCTGTAATAGCTGATGGGCTGCTACCGGGTTAGTAAAGCAAAATTCCTTGGCTTTATCAAAGGTTTTGCTGCCCTGTCCTTGTACTACGTAGCATAAAATGGTCCATGGGGATCCTGCAAAACCGATTAATGGAATATCATCATTCAATAATTCCTTGGTTGCTTTTATGGCTTGCATTACATAATCCAATTCCACATTTACATCGGGGATAATTACATTGTCTACTCCCTTTTGATCTCTTACCGGATTGGGCAAATAAGGACCAAAATTGGGTTTCATCTCCACTTCTATGTTCATTGCCTGTGGGATAACCAGAATGTCACTGAACAAAATGGCAGCATCCATTCCATACCTACGAATAGGTTGTACGGTAATTTCACTCGCAAGTTCCGGAGTTCGGCAACGGGTGAAGAAATCGTATTTATCTCTGATAGCCATAAACTCTGGCAAATACCTTCCTGCTTGGCGCATCATCCACACTGGTGGTCGCTCTACTGTTTCTCCTTTTAACGCTCTTAGGAATAAATCATTCTTTATGCTCATAGTATAAGATTTAATTTCCGTCTCTCCATTTTCAATACTATTTGCGCTTTTAACAAGCATCTACAGATCGGTTCGCGGATTGAACGACTATTAATTTATTTTAGATTTATAATGTTCAACTACTTTTTCTAACACACTTTCTACTGTTGGTTTGTTAGCGATTATTATATTGGAGGTATGCTTTTTAGCTTCTGCGGCAGTAGTGGTTCCTATGCAGAAAGCAATACTGTCTTTTATAGAATTTTTTATCTGATAACTTTCTATCCCGGTTGGACTAAAGAAAAGAATACCGTTAAAATGGGCAGTAAATGCTTTTGGATTGGGGCTATTTTCATAAACCACCTGCTCTTTAAAATGGATGTTGTTTTCTTTTAATCTAGTCGGTATCTCATAACGTCTTTTATTGCCACAAAGGAACAGAAATGACTCATTTCCGAACTTTTCCACCAATATTTTGGATAAATCTGCCCCATAATGGGTTACAACTACTACTTTAATTCTATATTCTTCTAAAAGGGCCTTTGTTTTTTCCCCCACACAATAGGCGGTAATTTGGGAAGTGATAGTGCTAATACTTTCTTCTCCGTTGAGGTTGTTGCTATTTTGCAAGTTTTTTAAATAAGCCTTTACCGTATTCTGGCTGGTAAAGATGATGTGTTTATAAGACGTGTCTATCTCCTCATGTAGGAGGTCTATTTTTAACGAATCATACTCCACCAACTGGAATTGATTATTAGATAGTAGGGCCTTTTGGGACGTACTGAGAATTTTAGTGGATAGAAGGCGTATGCTCATGGATGTCTATTTTTTCCGAGCATGGATTATGCTAGTGTCTTTTTAATTTCTACCATCATTTCCTTGCCGCCATTTTCCAAGACCTCTAAAGCGCAAGCTTTTCCAAATTCCTTATAGTCTTTACTAGGAATAGTTTTTTTGGCAACTATTTTTTCTTTCCCATCTAACGATAGCAGTACTCCTTCAAAATGCAAATTATCATTTTCTAAGATAGCTAGTGCGCCAATTGGTGCGGAGCAACCCCCTTCTAAAACCTGAAGAAATTCTCGTTCCACATGGGTGCAAATTTCCGTGGGATGGTGGTTTAGTTTCCGTACTGCTTCTGTAGAAAAGGTATCGTTTTCCATGGTCACTATTACCATGGCTCCTTGTGCCGGGGCGGGTATCATCCAATCCAGGTCTATATGGTTTTCTGGTAATACTTGAATGCGTTCTAAGCCTGCCTTTGCGAAAATGGCCGCGTTCCAAGTATTATCCTGTAGTTTTTGTAGTCGGGTATTTACGTTGCCCCGTATATCCGTAACACTATGATTAGGGTATTTGTTCAGCCATTGTGCTTGTCTTCTTAGGCTTCCAGTGGCTACGGTGCCTTCACCGTTAAGAAAATCTAAATCCTTATGGACCAAAATATCCTGTGTATTGGCCCTAGGCATTACGGCAGATTGTATAATTCCCTTCGGTAGGCGTGTTGGGACATCTTTCATGGAATGTACTGCAATATCCACCTGACCATTTAACATAGCAATGTCCAGGGTTTTGGTGAATATGCCAACGATCCCCAATTCATAAAGGGGTCTGTTAAGCAATAGATCTCCAGTAGATTTTACGGATACAATCTCGGTTTTATAACCAAGAGCCTCTAATTCCGATTGTACGGTATGGGCTTGCCATAGTGCAAGTTGACTATCGCGCGTGCCAATTCTTATTGTTTTCATTTCGATTCCACTTCTAGTTGAAAAACTCGTTGTATAAGTTCTAAACTGGTATCGGAATCAATTTCTTTGTCCTTTAAATGATTGGCAAATTGCGTGGTGATTTTCTGAATAACACGTTCGGTGACAATATCTGCTTGCTTAGAGTTAAAATTGGTGAGCTTCTTGCTCTGAAAATCCAACTCCTCGTCCTTCATTGTTTTAAGTTTCTTCTTTAGAGCCTTAATTACCGGTGCAAATTTCCTAGTTTCCAACCATTTGATAAAATCTTCCTTTACCTCCTCTATGATCGCTTCGGCCTGAGGGACATATTTTCTTCTGTTCTCCAAGGTTTCATCTGTCATTTGCGATAAATGATCTAGATGTACCACAGTAACGTTATCCAATTCGGTAACATTTTCATCTACGTTCTTGGGAATAGATAGGTCCAAAATTAATAATGGTTTTTTGGTGTGGATCAACTCCTTGGAAATGGTAGGGGTTTGAGCACCAGTAGCAACGATAAGAACATCGGTGTTACGGATCTCCGTTTGTAGGTCCCCATAGTCCTTTACGATCAAATTAAATTTACCAGCAATTTTCTCCGCCTTGTCTTTGGTGCGGTTAATGAGGGTAATATGTGAGTTTTTGGTATGCTTTATAAGGTTTTCACACGTATTTCTTCCAATTTTTCCTGTTCCAAACAGGAGAATATTCTTTTCCGAAATCTCGGGAATCGTATTAATTATGTAATGAACCGAGGCGAAGGCTACCGAGGTAGCACCCGATGAAATTTCGGTCTCATTCTTAATACGTCTACTCGCCTGAATTACAGAATTGCACAACCGCTCCATAAAAGGTTGGGCCATTTTATGCTTTTTGGATCTGTTAAAGCTTTGACGTAATTGACTAATAATTTCAAAATCGCCCAAAATCTGACTGTCCAATCCAGTTCCCATCCTGAAAATATGATTAATAGCGTCGTTATTTTTGTATACATAGGCTACTTCTTGGAACTCCTCCAATGATCCTTGTGTGTTATCGCATAACAATTTTATCAATTGGAAAGGATGTTGGGCAAAACCGTATAGTTCGGTTCTATTACAGGTAGAAGTGACCAATAGATCATCTAGATCTATTAGCTTTGCTTGTTCAAGAAGTCGGTTTATCGCATTCTCGTCCAAACTGAATTTGCCACGAATAACTGCGTCTGCCTTTTTATAGTTAAGGCCTATCGCATAAAATGAACTGTGTTTGGAAATATTATAATCTTTCATAAGATCTCTTCAGAGCGCCACAAATTTAACGGCAACAAAGTTAATAAAATAACGCTAGGAGAACAATAAGTGTCGATTATGGTATTTTAACCTTATTTTAGTATATAAATGCCGCTAATGCTATATTTTAGCGGGAATGAAGGAGTTTTTACTCCATGTTATTTAGAATGCATCTAAATAGATTCGTATATAAAAACAGATTATGGAAGAGAAAAACATCGCTGAAGGTTCCTTTGAGGAGGTTTTTGTTGAAGAAGGTTTTTACTTGTTAAAAATCCAGAACGATAGTATTGATAGTCAGACAGTTACACGAGAGATAGACAGTACGCATATTCAATTTCACTTCTGTTTAAAAGGAGGTGCCAAGTTTATCTTTAATGAAGGGAGGTATGCTTTGGAGGTAACCGAAGAAAATTCTTTGTTACTTTATAATACCCAGATAGATTTGCCTCTTAATTTGGAATTAAACCCTAATTCTTGGATGGTTTCCGTAGTGATGACCATTCGTAAATTTCACTCCCTATTTTCTAAGGAGGCCGATTATATCCCATTCCTAAGTGCGGAGAACAAGGATAAGAAGTATTATTCTCAAGATCCTGTCTCGCCAGCCATTGCTGTAGTTTTAAGTCAGGTTATGAATTACAATTTACATAAATCTATTAAAGAGCTTTATGTAAAGGGTAAGGTATATGAACTTATTTCCTTGTACTTTAATAAAACTGGGGATACCGATATGGAGCAATGTCCGTTTTTGGTAGACGAGGACAATGTAAGACGAATTCGCAAAGCGAAAGAAATAATGATTTCCCGTATGGCCGAACCTCCAACCTTAGTGGAGCTTTCCGAAGAAATAGGGCTTAGTTTAAAGAAGTTGAAGGATGGTTTTAAACAAATTTATGGAGATACTGTTTTTAGTTTTTTGTTCGATTATAAGATGGAGTATGCCCGTAATATGTTGGAAACAGGGAAGTATAACGTAAATGAAGTAGGGCTAAAAGTAGGGTATAGTACGGCTAGTCATTTTATTTCTGCCTTTAAGAAAAAGTACGGTACAACTCCAAAAAAATACCTGATGTCTATGTCCAACGTTTAAGCTATTCTCGTTCAAGAAGTGTGCAATGGGATTTTCTTGGGACGTCTTGCGAGGGATTTTGTGTTATTTAAGTTGATTTATGGTTTTTTACAACCAATTGTCTTTTTAATTGAGTAAAAAAGTAACCTTAATTTCGATTTATTTATCGATATTTATCATTCATTAAGTAAAATGTAGAACTATATGAAAGTTTTTAAACCTGCTTTGGCGTTTATCGTCTTGGCATTTGTTATCGGATGCGGTAGCGCCAAAATTGAAGAAGAGGTGATTTTAAATCCCCATTTACATACTAATTCGGAAGTTAAGCCACAGCGTTTGGTTCCTGCGACAAAAATGAATAAGGATCAAGTTTTGGTTTTTACAAAGACCAACGGTTTTCGGCATGGCTCCATTGAAAAAGGGGTAGCTACCTTGGTAAAATTGGGAGTAGCCAATAATTTCCAAGTAACACAGACAGAAGATTCCCTTCAATTTAATACTGCTAATCTTAAAAAATATCAATTGGTCATATTTTTGAACACTACAATGGATGTTTTGGGCGATGCCGAGGAGGCTGCCTTTGAAGGATATATTCGTAGCGGGGGAAATTACATGGGTATTCACGCTGCTGCTGATACAGAATATGAGTGGCCGTGGTATGGCAAGCTAGTAGGTGCTTATTTTATTAGTCACCCCAAACAGCAAGATGCAGTAATTGAGGTAGTAGATCAGAACCATCCAGCTACCGAGCATTTGGCGGAGACTTGGACTCATTTTGACGAATGGTATAATTTTAAGGATATTAATCCAGACATAAATGTATTGATGAAGTTGGACGAGAGTAGTTATACAGGAGGTGAAAATGGGGACAATCACCCTATAGCCTGGTACCATGAATATGATGGGGGAAGGGCTTTTTATACGGGCTTAGGCCACACTGATGAAGCATACGATGACTTAAACTTCAGGCAGCACCTTGTGGGTGGTATAGAATACTGCTTAGGTAGAAAACAGGTGCCTAACTAATTGTAGAAAAGGAATAGGTAGGACTTGTTCTTTCCTTTTTTTTAAATAACCACCAATCTTTTAAAATAGTCCTATCCACTAAAGAATACTAAATAGTTTTAGTCTTCTTTTGGATGGGATTTTTTTATACGATTAAGATGTCAGTCAACAATCCCAAAACCTTTCATATCTTTACATATTGCTAAGCATGGAGCTTACCCAATAAAGGGGTTTGTCTTAACAGACCTTTTTAAAAGAATGTAGGAAATCTAAAGGAATCAACATGAAAATTGCCATTTTACAGCCATCCGATGTAAACGATAGTATTGCACAACAAGCTAAAGATTTATTTTCCCAGTTAAATGCTTCCATAGAGCAGGTGAATCTTGCGGAAATTTTTAAACCAGAGAACGATATCACCTTCGCCTACTGTATGGACAAGGATAAGTTGGTGGGTATGGCACTTATGTGTGCATATACGGTAGTGTCTGGGTATAAGGGCTGGGTAGAAGATGTAGTTGTGGATAAAGCCTATCGCGGTCAGGGATTAGGTCGTAAGTTGATGGAGAAATTGGTGGATGAAGGTAAGAAGAAAGGACTATCAGAAATTTTACTTTTTAGTAATGATAAGCGAGTGGAGGCTATTACGCTCTATAAAAGTATAGGTTTTAACAAAAAGGAAAGTGGTCTATATGTACTAAAGACAAACTAGCACATTTCATAGAGAATATTTATTTTATTGAGTATATAAGTCATCACTTGCTCTTTTGTAAGCGGTGGCTTTTCTATTTTAGCTATAATTCTCGACTTGGTATTTCTTCAGTTTCTTCCTTTATGAAGAATAAGCTACCTCTATACCCCCTAGTCTTTGTTATGGTTAGTTTTGGAACTTAAAAAATTAGAAAGGAGATTTTGCTTAAGCAAGACAAATTTTGATTGGAATTCGATAAAATTCCGTTGGTTATTTTCTATTATACGGATTATATTGCTGTTAGTTTAATATTGCGATGAAACAATCACGGTTTAAATATGTGTTGGAAGGAGGTCTGTTTTATATTCCGCAATTCACTTAATCAGCACAGCCAATCTTGTTAAGGTAATTGTTGAGCTAATCCTAAGTCCAACACTTGGGGTATTTAGCATTTCGACTTTAAAAATTATGTAATCATGGAGAAAAAAAAACCAACCAAAGCCGACGCTTCCCGTCGTTCATTCATTAAAAAGGGGGCTATGGCTTCCTCAATTTTTATCGTACCCAGATTTGTACTGGGTGGAGTAGGCTACACGGCCCCTAGCGACCGCTTAAATTTAGCTGCAATTGGTTCTGGAGGAAAAGGGTCTAGTGATATTCGCAATGCTTCGGTTGGAGGAAGGGAAAACGTAGTTGCCCTTTGTGATGTAGACTTCTCTGGATCGGCCACTAGGTCAGTAGCGCTATTTCCAAAAGCGAAATTATATGCGGATTATAGGGAAATGTTAGATAAAGAAAAGGGAATTGATGCGGTGACCATTTCTACTCCAGACCATGTTCATGGTCCGGCAGCAGTGTACGCTATGCAGCGTGGTATCCATGTTTATGTGCAAAAGCCAATGACCCATAATATTCGGGAAGCTAGGATGCTTACCGAAATGGCTAGGGACAAAAAGATTGTGACCCAAATGGGAAATCAGGGTGGCTCTAATCCACTTCTGGGAATGGTTCAGAAATGGATAGATTCTGGAGTGTTGGGTAAAATAGCTAAAGTACAGGTATGGACCAATCGTCCGGTTTGGCCGCAAGGAGGTGCCATGCCACAGCCAGATCCAAGCTCCAAGCCTAATGCCCTTAATTGGGATCTTTGGTTAGGTCCAGCAGCATTAAAGCCTTATACCCCAAATATGCATCCCTTTGGATGGCGTGGATGGTGGGATTATGGTACTGGTGCCCTTGGCGATGTGGGATGTCATTTAATTGATATTCCATTCCGTACCCTCGGACTAAAATATCCAACTGATGCAGAATGCAGTGTTGGTGCAGTGTATACAGATATGTGGAATCCGGACTATCACCCAGAAGGATGCCCAGCTTCCTCGTTTATAACCTTGCATTTTGCTGCTACCGAAAAAAGCGGCTCTCCCATAGAAATGACTTGGAGCGATGGGGGAATTAGGCCTTCGCATCCCGAGATTATCCCCGCTGATCACGAAATTGGTGGTGACGGAAGTCGGAATGGCGTTCTGATTATTGGTGAAAATGGGATTATCTCTACCAATATCAATGACAGCTCCCCATTAATGCCAAAGTTATATTTAAATGATGGCACTACCGATTTTGGTCCAGAAGTAGAGACCAGTGATGAACCAGAATATGGACATCAACGTTTGTGGGTAGATGCATGTAAGGCAGGTTTTGGAAGTCCAGCGCATTTAGGGCTAACATCTTCCTTTGATTACGCGGGACCTATGACAGAGACAGTATTAATGGGTAATTTAGCTATAAGAAGTTACTTATTGAGAAAGGAGAATGAAAAAGGAAAAATGGAATTCTATGCCCGAAAAAAACTATTGTGGGATGGAGAAAACATGCGAATTACTAATCAGGAAGAGGCAAATCAGTTTGTAACCAGAATCTATAGAGACGGTTTTGTAGTTTAATTTCAAATATTCAATCTTTGAAACACCTTCGCTGCTATTTAAAATTTAGCAGGGTAGGTGTTTTTCTTTATAATAGTCTAACAGGTAAATGCTATCGCTAGAAGTGATATTGTATTATATTTGCTCCCAAAAAAATTGACTATATGAAATATGTATTAATTGCACTTGGGCTTATTCTTTTTATCTCCTGTGGCAAGGATGAGCAATCCAATTTTGTTGCCGAGAACGATGCAGAAATCATTGCGTACATCGACAAAAACAATTTACAAGCGGAAAAAAGTCCTAGCGGACTCTATTATGTAATTGATGAAGAAGGTAATGGGGATCGCCCTGTAGCGTCTTCTACGGTTACTGTTGCTTATAAAGGCTACTATACCAATGGTAAGGTATTTGATCAAAGTGATGCAAAAGGAATTTCTTTTCCGCTACAACGAGTTATTAGTGGCTGGACAGAAGGTATTCAATATTTTAAGGAAGGTGGTAGTGGTATGCTATTAGTGCCCTCACATCTTGGGTATGGAAGTGGTAATTATAATGGCATACCCGGAGGGTCCGTCCTTATTTTTGATGTCCATCTCATTTCCATCAATAAGGAAAATTAATATTTAGATCTTAGAATTAAAGATCACTATCTGACCATTTACAAGAACCAGCCCTTAGGGTTGGTTTTTGTTTTTAGGCAGTTTTTATCTTCAATAGGATAACTTATATACTTTAATGTATATTTAATAACTTACAAGGTCTAGATTAGACGGATGATTATTACCTATTGGAATCTCAATTCTGTTGTGCTGTTTGTTGCAATATGTGGCGTGGGTAATTTAAGAGAGGTTACGATAAGGGATAATAGATTTATTTTAATTTATAGTTAAAATTCATTTCTAAATTGGTCTGCTCGGTATGCATTAAAGAGATGGCAAAGTGCACTTTTAGTTAGTATATGCCAATCATTTAATAAAGGTTATATGGATGTAATTAGGCTTTTTCTTTTTACGATATTTTTTCTTGGCTTTGGAAATCTTTCTGCTCAGGAGGTGGATGAAATGGTGTGGTGGAATCCTTCTAATTCCGACTTTCCAGTAGTGGAGGGTCAAGCTTGGAACAATTATGAGATAGGTACTTATAATCGCTTACCAAATAAAGCTGAGGGAGTGGTAAGACCTGCGGTTTGGAATCTTTCAAAAAATGCAGCCGGACTCTCCATTCGGTTTTGGAGCGATGCCAAAGCTATTGTAGTGCGGTACGGAGTTAAGGGAAGTCTTGCTATGCCCCACATGCCCGCTACTGGCGTAAGCGGTGTAGATCTTTATGCAAAGAACAGCGATGGGGAGCGTTATTGGTACAGAGGGCGCTATTCTTTTGGGGATACCATTCAGTACCAGTTTAGCAATATAAACCCTAAAGAAAATTATCATGATAAGGGTAGGGAGTATAAATTGTACCTACCGTTATATAATGATGTTGAATGGTTAGAAATTGGGGTGCCTTCCGAAGCCTATTTACGACCATTGCCACTGCGACAAGAGCAGCCGATTGTGGTGTATGGCACTTCTATAGCACAAGGAGGTTGTGCTTCGAGGCCGGGTATGGCATGGACATCTATTTTAGAACGTCAAATGGATAGGCCCTTAGTTAATTTGGGATTTTCTGGCAATGGGAGGTTAGAACCTGAAATAATAGATATGATAACGGAGATTGATGCTAAAGTGGTGGTGTTGGAATGTCTTCCTAATTTAGTGGCTACGAAAGATCGAAACTTAGAGGATGTGTTAAAACTGATGAATGATGCGGTAATACAAATTAGAGTGAAAAGACCCAATGTGCCTATTCTTCTTGTTGAGCACGGTGGTTATTCGGACGGACTTGTTGATGCTGATCGTAAATCAGCGTATGAAAATTTAAATAAGATGGCCAAAGAAGCCATTGGTCAATTACAAGAAGCAGGAGTTTGCAACGTTCATTTGTTGAGTAAGGATGATATTAATTTATCTATGGAAAGCTTTGTGGATGGTACCCATCCTACGGACTTGGGGATGATGGAGTATGCTCTGGCTTATGAGAAAAAGTTGCGTGGAATACTGAATGAACCAGTTGGTATAAATTCTACTGCCAAGCCCGTTACGCAAGCTAGGGAGCCTGGAATGTATCCTTGGGAAGAACGGCATCAAACCTTACTGAGGTTAAATAAGGAGAATCCACCAAAAATATGTTTTCTTGGGAACAGTATTGTCCACTACTGGGGAGGACAGCCAAAAGCTCCAATAAGTAATGGTGCCGACTCCTGGGAAGACAACTTTGGAGATGTAAAGACTCGAAATTTTGGATTTGGTTGGGACAGAATAGAAAATTTGCTGTGGCGAGTTTATCAGGGAGAGTTAGATGGTTTTGAAGCTGAGCAAATTGTACTTATGATTGGCACCAATAACCTGCATCTTAATTCGGATGAAGAAATTATAGCTGGATTGGAGTTTTTGGTAAAGGCAATTCAGCAAAGACAGCCTAAAGCAAAATTATTGTTGGTAGGTTTACTTCCTAGAGCAAAGAAGGAACCGCGTATTAAAAATTTAAATGTAGAAGTTGCTAGGATGGCGAAATCCAATGCCTTAGCCTATGCAGACGTAGGGAAAGTGCTGCTACAAAAAGATCAGAAGATAAATGCGTCCCTTTTCTCTGATGGTCTTCATCCAAATGCCAAAGGGTATGCCCTTTTGGGCCAAGAAATCCGTAAATACCTTACGTCAGACCACGGTAATAAATAGGTTGTTGCGTCCTAATAGAGGTAGTAGACTCTATTTAAAATACCGAAAAGTATATACTCGCTTATCTATAATCTATTGAGGCACTACCCTGGCAACCATAATCCCAGTATTGTTTTTTACGCCCTTTAAATAGTCAGTCAAGGGAAGTGTGGTAACTTCTACCTCCATAGACCCAGTGGAAGCGTGCAGCAAATGTATCCTTCCATCCGCTTCCCTAGTGGCAATTCCCGTATGGGTAATATCTAACCCTTTTATTGAAGTAGTCATGGCAATGATATCCCCAGTCTTGATTAAATGTTCGTTTTCTTCAATGTTATCTTGGGGAAGAATACAAATAGGTTGGTCTTTTAAAAACTGTTCGGATTCTTTAATTTTCTTAAAGTTTTCGGCATCTTTTAAAAAAGGGTAAAGATGGCGGTTTGTACTCATAAAATTAATCTCTTTACTGCTTTCTGCTCCTCCAATCTCCGAGGTAATATCTTTTATTATTCCCTTAGCCTCATTATTGGCGAACCATTCAGAATAGTAGTGCAGCCTAGAGGCATATCCGTCTAATACGCCATCTCTATACCGAATGGTCTCTAATTGTTCTATATAAGTATTGAAGTCGGACTGGCCCAGCTCTAGCATGCGACTAAACGCCAATACGTTTTCTACAAAGGTGGTGCAATCTAGGCCTTGTAGGTTAATTACAAGAGATTCTTTTTCTCCTATTTCTAATGTCTTTGCAACATAAGGTATTCCTATAAATGATTTTCCTACGGCCACTACAGTTTTCCCAAGGTCATTGGATTTAAGATTGGAAATGCGCTTTATTTTAGACTCAAAAGCCTTCCGATCCTGCAGGGAACAAATAATGTCCTGAGCAAATCCTACTTGTGAAACATGGAATAGGGTTGCCAATAATAAAAACCCTCTGATTTGGACAAGCTTCTTAAAATTTAAAAATAACATATGTTTTTTACGAAATTCGTTTTTATTCTGCCTATTCGCTGTATTGGTAGATGGCATTACTTAGAATAGGGGTAGTTCAAAAATACAAAATCAATTGGCTTAGTTCATATTTTTAATTCCTAAAGTTGGAAGTGCAGATCTAATAGTGCTCCTCATGTCTAAGGAGTGGTGTGTTTGTGAGTTGATTATCGATTTTCCATAGTTGGAATGAATTAAATAAATGCCAATTGGTTTATAGATTGCATAAATTGGTATAAGTGACTGGAAAATAGGACTATGCATTCTAAGTTGGCAGTAATACGTGAAGTGGTATTTGCGCTTTTTTTTTGAAAAACATATGCTTCAAATTAAATGGTCATATTGTTTTATGTGCAAATAGGCGTAAAAGGTCTTTTCAAGAAGAATAAAATAATGAAGAAATTGCTGAGTGAAGGATTATAGAATCAACTTCCTCTATAGTCGAATTGAGAAGAATTACGGTGTTTTAAATTCTAATTCCTTTACAAAGGTTATTTTTGTAAAACTATAAATTATTAGCAGTTTTTATAATGAAAGGAGTTTTGTTGGTGAACCTGGGATCTCCCGATAGTCCCACCCCAAAAGATGTTAAGCCGTATCTGGATGAATTTTTAATGGATGAACGGGTTATCGATGTCCCTTTATGGTGGCGGACAATCCTTGTGCGTGGGATAATATTGAGGACTAGACCTAAAAAATCTGCAGAGGCCTATCAGAAAATATGGTGGGAAGAAGGATCGCCATTGGTGGTAATTTCGGAGCGGTTTACCGAAAAGGTAAAGGAATTAGCTGAAATTCCAGTGGCTTTGGGGATGCGATATGGAAAAATGAGTATTAAAAATGGACTTCAAGAATTAAAAGAACAAGAGGTAACCGATGTTTTATTAGTGCCTTTGTATCCTCATTACGCCATGTCTTCTTATGAAACTGTGGTGGTAAAGGCAATGGAGGATAAGGATCAGTATTTTCCTGAAATGAAGATAACTACCCTTCCTGCTTTTTACGGGAATCCGGACTATATAAATTTATTGAGTAAAAGTATTACGAATGGATTAAAGGACTTTGACTATGATCATCTCCTATTTTCCTATCACGGTATTCCTGAAAGACAGATATTTAAAAAGGATCCAACACAATTTCATTGTAAATTGGATGAGCAGTGTTGTACCACCAATTCTGTTGCTCATACCACTTGTTATAGACACCAATGCTTTGCTATGACAGAAAAAGTTAAACAAAATCTAGGGCTTTCGGATGCTATGATAACTATCTCCTTTCAATCCAGATTGCTTAATGATCCTTGGTTAAAACCGTATACGGACTTCGAATTCGAGAGATTAGGAAAAGAAGGGGTTAAACGTTTGGCGGTGATAACACCTGCATTTGTTGCGGATTGTTTAGAAACTTTAGAAGAAATAGCCATGGAGGGCGAAGAACAATTTAAGTCGGCCGGTGGCGAAGGCTACAAGTATATTCCATGTCTTAATGACAGCCCGGAGTGGGTGGAATTAATGGTGGATTGGATTCGTAATTGGCAACTAAAAGAAACACTTCCCGCTTAATATGTCTAAGGTTTCGGCAGAACAACTTGGGAATGAGCCTATAGGAAAGCTCCTTATAAAACAAGCGGTACCAGCCTCCATTGGAATTTTGGTAATGTCGCTCAATGTCCTTGTTGATTCAATTTTTGTTGGAAATTGGATAGGCTCTATCGCCATAGCCGCAATTAATGTTGTTCTGCCGGTATCTTTCTTTATTGGTGCCTTGGGGATGGCTATCGGGATAGGGGGGTCTAGTATAATCTCTCGTGCCTTAGGATCCAATGATCATAAAAAAGCCGTCAAAACTTTTGGGAACCAAATAGCACTTACCTTGCTGGTAACGGTAGCCATGGTATTCCTTGGGCTATATTATACCGATAGTCTTATTCCTGCTTTTGGTGGGAAGGGCGCTATTTTTGAGCCAGCAAAAGTATACTATACCATAGTGCTTTACGGAGTGCCATTCTTGGCGCTTTGTATGATGGGGAACACCGTAATCCGGGCTGAAGGGAAACCTAAGTTTGCCATGAATGCCATGATTATCCCCTCGGTGGGGAACTTACTGATGGATTATGTGTTTATCTATGTCTTTGATTGGGGAATGGAAGGGGCTGCCTGGGCAACTACCATTGGGTATATATTGTGTTTTGCTTATATACTTTACTTTTTTCTTTCCCAAAATTCCGAATTAAAACTCAATTGGTCTCATTTAGGTTTTAATGGGGCTATTCTAAAGGAAATTGGCGCATTAGGCTTTGTAACCTTGTCTAGGCAAGCAGTGGTTAGTGTAATCTACCTTTTAATGAACAATATTCTGTTCAACTTAGGAGGGGAGGCTATGGTAGCAGTCTATGCCATAATAGGGCGAATGTTGATGTTTGCACTCTTCCCTGTCTTTGGCGTAACGCAAGGGTTTTTACCCATTGCAGGATTTAATTATGGGGCACAAAAATTCGATAGGGTGAAAGAATCCATTAGTACCGCAATTAAATACGCTGCCATCTTGGCTACTATTGTGTTTATAGGGCTTATGATATTCCCAACTGAAATTGCCGGACTCTTTTTGAGCTCTAGACCCGATATTTCCGCAGAGGAATTAGCTATGAATACCTTTGTTTTGGAACATACTCCTATGGCAATGAGATTGGTCTTTGCTGCCACTCCTATTATAGCCCTACAATTAATTGGGGCTGCCTATTTTCAGGCAATTGGTAAGGCCGTACCCGCATTATTGCTTACTTTGAGCCGACAGGGATTCTTTTTTATACCGCTCATTTTAATTTTGCCCACTTATTTAGGGGAATTAGGAGTTTGGATCTCTTTCCCTATTGCAGATGTATTGGCTACACTGGTTACCGGTTATTTTTTAAGGAAAGAGGTAAGAAAAACATTGGTAGTCCCTAGAGACCTACAGAAAGATGCTCAATAATAAATCAAATCTCAGTAATCAATAAGATTAGTTTTTAAAACCCTGGTCTCTTATCTTTACGCTGCAAATGTAACTCCATGACCGACTACTACAATTATATTAAAGCGTTGCATCTTATTTTTGTGATTACCTGGTTTGCAGGCTTGTTCTATATTCCACGGTTATTCATCTATCATATAGAGGCTAATGAAAAGTCGTCACCTGAAAGAGAGATTTTAACTGGGCAGTTGAAATTGATGACTAAGCGTTTATGGTTCATAATCACCTGGCCATCAGCAATCTTAGCTACCCTCTTTGCCGTGTGGTTGTTGCTTTTGTTTCCAACTTGGCTGCAACAACCTTGGATGCATATAAAATTAGTATTTGTGTTGCTTCTTATCGCCTACCATCTAAAAAACCATCAGATGTTTAGGCAATTACAACGCGATGAGGTAAAATATACCTCCAAATTTATGCGCATATGGAATGAAGGGGCCACATTGATCCTCTTTGCAATTGTCTTTCTAGTTATTTTAAAGGGCACGTTCAATTGGATTTTTGGGGTAGCTGGTATAATTGTACTAGGAGTACTCCTTATGTTGGGAATTAGACTGTACAAGAGAATAAGGGAAAAAAATCCCGATGCATAGTTCCTCTTACCCAAAACGTCTGCGTTTGGTGTGATAATTGCTATATTTAAAGACTAAAATATATTTCCCTTGCTTAGAGCCATTTCCTTGAGAAGCCGTATTATCATTTCCATGATATTTTTGGTGGTCATTGCCTTTATCTTGATCGCCGCGGTTACCATATATCAGTACAGCGAGCAAAATAGAGATTATCATGCTGAGCGAATGGAACGTAAGGAGGATCAGATAAAACAAAGTATTGATCTTACCCTGCAAAAAACCACTTATCCTGTAACAACGGAAAACTTACCCAATATTTTTAAGGATGATATCTATGAAATTGCACTTGTACAAAATATTAATTTTAATATTTATGACCTAAAAGGGCAACTTCTTAAAAGTTCCCGACCTAGGTTTGAGGTAGATTCTATCTCCAAGTTCATGGATCCGGATATTCTTAATCGTCTAGAAACTAGTACTACAAAAAGAATTGTGGAGCTAAAGACAGTGGCAGGCTTTAAATACCAAGCTTCATATACCTTTATTACGGACAATAAATTTAAACCTATCGGTATATTAAATTTACCCTATTTTGAAGATAGTTCATTTAATGACAAGGAGTTAAGGGAGATTTTAATTCGACTTACAGGTGCCTACTTGCTGGTGTTATTGTTGGCAATTGTCCTTGCTTATTTCATATCTATATACATTACTAGACCCTTGCAGACTATCTCTGATAGACTAAACCAAACGAATATTGCTAAAAGAAATGAAAAGATTATCCTAAAAAATCCCAGTGAGGAGATGGGGAAATTAATAGCATCGTATAATGCGATGATTGACGAGCTTGAAATAAGTGCGGCGAAATTGGCTAAAGGAGAAAGGGAGCAGGCATGGCGTGAGATGGCTAAGCAGGTAGCCCATGAAATTAAGAATCCATTGACCCCCATGAGGCTAGGAGTTCAAAGTTTTGAAAGAAAATTTGATCCCACTGATCCCGATATTGCCAATAAGGTGGCAGAATACTCCAAAACGCTTATCCAGCAAATAGATACCTTGAGTAATATAGCTTCAGCATTCTCTAGTTTTGCCCAAATGCCGGCCCAACAAAATGAAACCTTAAACGTGGTCAATATCGTTAAGTTGGCTGTAGATATTTTTAATGAAAATTATATAGAATTCTCTTCAGAAGAAAAGGAGATTGTCTCTGTCTTAGACCGGACCCAGCTGATTAGAGTGGTCACCAACTTGGTGAAGAATGCTATTCAAGCGGTAAGTGGACAAGAAATACCTCGAGTCTTAGTTACCGTTTCAAAAGAAAAGGATTGGGTGTGTATTAGGATATGTGACAATGGTGTAGGGATTAGGGAAGAAGTAAAGGACAGGATATTTGAGCCTAAGTTCACCACTAAGAATAGTGGAATGGGTCTGGGGCTTGGAATGGTTAAGAATATCGTGGAGACCTATAGAGGTAGTATTGAGTTTGAATCCCATCCAGATACTGGAACAATATTTACTGTAAAGTTTCCTATAGCTTCCAATTAATACTTTTTTATAGCTGTTATGCGTTGTAGATCACCAGAATATTTTGGCAGTAGGTTTATAACACCTATTTTAATTAAATATTAATTGCTTTTAAATACGTAAGAGATGAAATTCGAGAACATTTTAATCAGTAGAAAGTTGGCCATAGCTACGGTGACCATTAATAGACCTTCCAAGCTAAATGCTTTAAATAAGGTTACCATAAAAGAGCTACACGATGCTTTAAAGGATTTGGACAAGGATAAAAGTTGTAGAGTAATTATTTTGACTGGGAGCGGTGAAAAAGCATTTGTTGCAGGTGCTGATATTGCCGAATTTGCAAATTACTCCACAAAAGAGGGAGGTAAATTAGCATCTAACGGGCACAAACAATTGTTTTCCTATATAGAGAAAATGAACACTCCCGTTATCGCGGCCGTTAATGGTTATGCATTGGGCGGCGGCCTCGAGCTAGCCATGGCATGTCACTATAGAGTGGCCAGTCATAATGCTCGTATGGGGCTCCCAGAGGTTTCGCTTGGGCTTATTCCCGGATATGGAGGTACACAGCGTCTACCCCAATTAATAGGCAGAGGACGGGCTATGGAGATGATTCTCGGTGGAGGAATGATAGATGCTGCCAAGGCGCAAGAATTTGGATTGGTGAACCATGTAGTGGAGCAAGAACACCTAATGGACCTCGCTATAAAACTAGCAACAGAAATGTGCCAAAATTCGCCTAAAGCTATCGGTTATGCAATAAAAGCGATAAATGCAGGTTTTAATCATAATGAAAATGGATATGAAGCCGAGATAGAGGCTTTTGGAAAATGTTTTGGCACTTCCGATTTTAAGGAAGGTACTACAGCATTTTTAGAAAAGAGAAAGCCAGATTTTTCAGATATGTAATAATCAAACACAAATATATGGCTCCACTAAAGTCCTGCTTAACAGCAGTTTTTTGTTCTTTATTCTTTTTATTAGAGGCACAGAAACTGCCAGTAGACTACAACTTTGGTGATAAATATCATGATCGGTACAAATATTCTAATCTCTTGGATATTGCCGAGGATGGAATGGGCGGTTCCATATTGGTGCGCTCCTATTACGCGGGAATAATTCTTAAGCCTAAAGGATTTTATATAGAGCATTACAATAAAGACCTAGAGTTAATTGCCGAATATAATTACAAATTAAAGGGTCTCGATTTTATAAATGCGTTTGTGAAAAATGGTCAATTAAATCTGTTGCTATTAAATTACAATCTGTCCAAGGGCGCATATGATTATGAGGTGCACCGGAGTCCCATTGAAAACTATACATTTACCTCCCAAACCATTCTTTCCATTCCCTCACATCGTGTTTCCGATCCTTTAGATCATAATTATTACAATAGAAATTTCAACCAGGGGTTTACAACTGCTACATTTTTTAATTCGGATGAATCTGCTTTTGTGATCAGTACCCATTTTAAAGAGGGGAAACAGGAAAAACATATGCTTTATATATTTAATTCTACTTTAAATAAATTGATGGAGCACGATTTTTCTATGGAGTTGGAGGAGAAGAACTATGCTTTTGAAAACCTGGTTACTACTAAAAAATTAGCAGAGGTGTATTTGGTTGGGAAAGCCTACTTTAAAAAGAAACGTTTTGCAGCAACGGACCGAAAGTTTCAGTATGAACTTTTAAAGATGTCCAAAGATGGAGCAATGCTCCAGGTTTTTGATGATAGCGATAGGTTTCCGGAATCTTTAAAACCGATAATTATACAAGATAAACTGATTTGTGTAGGTTTTTATGCCGATAGAAAAGACAATAGGTACAATGGCCTGGCTTATTTTGACCTAGATCCGAATAACTTAGCCATCAATACCAAGAAGTACAATCCTTTTTCCCAGCAGTTTATGGAAGATAAGTTTGGGAAGAGAGATAATAGCGAAATAAAAAACCTAGTATTTAAAGACCTTAGCCTCACACCGGATAATGCCATTCTTTTTAACGCAGAGGAGTATTTTGTAACCTCTGGAGTAACGGCAGATCCTTCTGGAACAAGAATAAAAACCAATAGGTATCATTATAATGATATTGTAAGTGCTAAACTAAGCGTAGCCGGAGATATGGTTTGGGCAAGAAACATAAATAAAACGGAAGTAACCCAAGGAGATGGAGCCTATGCTTCCTATAGTTCCGTAACCAAAGGGGATAATACGTACTATCTAATTAGCACGGCTGCAGAAACTCCCCAATTAATAAGTGGAGAACGACTCTTTTTTAAACAGGGATTTAGTAGAAATAGAAATGTTTTTATGATCATGTTGGACAAGGATGGTAAGATCAGTTACGAGAAGATGATAGACGGTTATGAAGCCCGACTCCCCTTAATGGTGTCTATGCCACTTATTGATAACAACGATAAGAGCATGCTATATTATGCTAAGAGCGGATCTAGGAAACAATTGGTAAAGGTGCAGGTGGGGGTTGGCGCTTTACCTTAACATTGCGCCTTAAAAAATCAAAAATAAGTTTAACATAATTTCCATACGATACAGGGTGAAATTCCATAAATTTGGAATAAATCCAAATTCGTGAACACTAAGGATATTATTAAAGGGCGTGGGGCCCAACAAAACACCACTAATCGCTTTTCAGAATTTTCCAGTGAACTACGGGATGATTTCCTTGAATTCTGTCGCCTAGAGGAAGATGAGGCCGATTCCAATAAGACCCTATACCTCCCCATATTTCCCAAAACCATTGTTAATAAGGTAGATAGCCCAGATGTGGGAATGACCTATTCCCTAAACCCGTATCAGGGTTGTGAACATGGCTGTATCTATTGCTATGCCCGTAATTCCCATGAGTATTGGGGATATAGTGCTGGACTTGATTTTGAAAGAAAGATTTTGATTAAAAAAGAAGCCCCAAAATTATTGGAGGCAAAACTGAAAAGTAAGAACTGGAAGGCAACCACTATCGTACTTTCGGGCAATACGGACTGTTACCAACCTGCAGAACGGAAATTTGAAATAACCAGGGCCTGTTTGGAAGTCTTCTTAAAATACCGGCACCCTGTAGGTATCATAACTAAAAATGCCTTGGTCTTGAGGGATTTGGATATCCTTACCCAGCTTGCAAAGGACAATCTGATCGGGGTAAATGTGTCCGTAACCACCCTATCTGAAAACACTAGAAGAATCTTGGAACCGAGGACGGCTTCCATAAAAAAGCGCTTGGAGACCATTCGAATTTTATCTGAACACCATATTCCCGTGAATGCGATGCTTGCCCCCATTATCCCGGGTATAAATAGTCATGAGATACTACCATTAGCAAAAGCCGTTGCTGATAACGGTGCGCTTTCCATAGGTTTTACTGTAGTCCGTCTGAACGGCGCCATAGGAGGCCTTTTTGAAGATTGGATACGTAAGACGCTACCCGACAGGGCAGACAAGGTGCTTAATCAGATTAAGGAGTGCCATGGCGGATCCTTAAATGACAGTAGGTTTGGTATCCGGAGTCGCGGGGAAGGTAAAATTGCACAACAGATTCATGAGATGATGCATTTGGCCAAGAGAAGGTATTTTAAGGATAAAGTTTTCCCAAAGCTGAACACGTCCCTTCATCACCAATATAAAGACGGCCAATTAGATTTGTTTGATCAATTTTGATGCCTCCCTTTTCGTTATTAAGTACAAGGCTCAAATCTTAATCCGCTTTATCTTTCTAAGCTATTGTATTAGGTCACATTACAGTGAAAGAAGACATTAATCAACTTTTATATGGACCTTTGTAAGGTTTGTTTAAAAATGCCGACTCATAGGGTTGTGATGAATTTTAAGATCGACAAGTATACTTGTTGGTATAATTATAAAATAAGTGAATATGGAGATTAGTATTTGGTCGGACATAAGATGTCCGTTTTGTTATATTGGAAAAAGAAGGTTTGAGGAAGCTTTAGGCAAATTCGAACATGCAGATAAGGTAAATGTGGTTTGGAAGAGCTTTGAACTAGATCCTAATTTGCAGACGCGTACCGATATTGGTGCTATTGATCATTTTTGCGAGTCCAAGGGCGTTGGCCGGGAGCAAGCGATGCAAATGTTTAACGGAGCGGCACAAATGGCTAAAGAAGTAGGAATTGATTTTAAATTGGACCAATCGGTACCTGCAAATTCCTTAAAAGCACATAGACTGATGCATTATGCGCAATCTAAAGACAAAAGCGGCGACATAAAGGAAGCTTTGTTTAATGCTCATTTGGTAGCTGGAAAAAATATAGATGATATAGATTTCTTGGTAGAGTTGGCCAGTGCTAATGGACTAAATGGAGAAGAAGTACGTACCATGTTACAATCTGAAGATTTCACCTATGAGGTAAGGCAAGACCAAATGGAGGCACGTAACTTGGGTGTAAGTGGGGTGCCCTTTTTTGTATTGAACAGTAAGTATGGAGTATCGGGAGCCCAACCTACTGAAGTGTTTTTAGATACCTTGGAAAAAGCATGGGAGAATCATTTGGAGGAAGTACAACAAGTGGAAACTGGTGGTTCTTGTGATATAGACGGGAACTGCTAAAAGTTGCGACCTGTTCTAAAGTTATTAATCCCCATTCTAAAGTTTTAGAATGGGGGTTTTTTTGTGGAACATTATAGGTGTTTATCTTATTTCTAAATCTTTTGTGTCAGCCAATGATCATCTACCAACCTAGAATTGCAATATAGAGGGTACCCACTACTATTAAAGCACCAAAAATATACCCAACCCATCTTCCCGTAGCTTTGGAACCCCTAAAGAAGGTAATGACTAGTTTCACCAAGGTGTTGCTTAGGGTGGAAGCAATAATGACAAGGGTAGAAAGTTGTAACGCATTTCCATCCAAACCAAATTTTGCCATGCTTATAGTGATTGCAGTGGTATCTGCCAATCCCGCAATTAGGGCAGAGTAGTAAAGTCCGCTTTCGCCAAAATACATATTACCATAATGAACGGCATATAGAATAATAACATAAATAACAGCAAAACTAAGCGCGTTTAAAATGTCTAATGGATTTCCTAAATCAATTTCCGTATCTGCCTTTTGTGCCCCTTTTTTAATTAATAGTATGCTGGGGATAAGGCAAATTAAAGTGAGAAGGGTTAAAGGAAAGATCAGATAATTAATAATTTCTGAATTAAAGATGGTCGCAAGCAAGGCTAAACGAGGAAACATAATAGCCGATGCGATGATAATACCCGCACTATACTCTCGGGACAGATTGCGGTTTTCCTTACTTCTGGCGGCATAGTCCCAAGTTACTGCAGTGCTGGAAATGAGTCCGCCTAAAATTGCAGTTAACAGGATTCCCTTTCTTGACCCTACAAATTTTACTAGAAAATACCCTATAAAGTTTAAGAAGGAAACGATTACGACAATAGAACCAATCTCAAACGGATTCAGTAAATCATTGGCTCCATAATTTATATTGGGTAAGAAAGGCAATATAAGCAGGGCGAGAATAACAAATTTTATAAAAGCGAAAAGTTCTTGGTGAGTAATATTTTTTATAATAGTTCTAAAGGTTGTTTTTAAAGAGAGTAGCGTAACCACAATGACCGCTGTTGCAACAGAATCCCTATATAATTCTTCAGAGACCATTAACCCTAGTACAAAGGCTGTAATCAATGCAAGATTCGTAGTAACTCCCAAGGCAACTTCTACTCTTGATTTAATTACTTGGCCAATGCCAAGAAATAAGATTAAAGACCCAAAACCTACAATGGGCAACCATAGTGAGAAGGCTTCCGTTAAATTGCCTAGTACGAAGCCTAGTAGAGTAACTATTGGAAAAGTTCTAATACCGGCAAAGCCGGCTTCATCTTTAATTTTGTCATATTCGCGTTCTAAACCTAGAATTAAACCAATGGCCAAACTGATCAGAACGCCCAACATATAAGGCCCTATTAGCTCATTTAAATACGCTTCTGTTTGCATTTTTTATCTATTGCGAATAGTACGTACTAAAATATACTTTTCTACCCTAACTCCCAACCTTGCCTATAGGTTCCTTTTACCCACTCATTTGCTTTATCAAAATTGGTTACCCTCATGTTTTCTCCGTCCCAAAGTATTTTTCTTCGTCCTGGATATTCAAAGGGATCCCAATCTCCAGCTTTTTTACCGGGCTTGTAATTTTTAAACTGAAAAGCCCTGATAGCTAAGTTGCCCATCAATACGGCTTCAGTAAGTGGTCCAGCGCGTTTAAAATCGGATGAAGTTTCAGTGCCGTTTAAACAAGCTTCTACAAAATTACGCTGGTGACCGTTTATATCGTCTTCTATTCGTTTTAAATAGGGTTTTGGAGCATTTAATAATTCCATGGTAGAGGAAGGAACCAATCTAGGGTTTCTAGAATAGGTATCGCATATTAATACGCCACGCGTGCCATAAAAAATAGATCCTCCTCCCGTATCCCCAATACGTTCGCCGTCTTTTAGACTATCTGGCAAATCGGGCAGGAGGCCTCCATCATACCAGTTCAGTGCTATCTCTCCGTGTTCTTGAGTTTTAAATTTGAGTCGTACTATAGAAGAGGAGGGGCAGGACTGATTATAGTCGGCCTCCACAAAATCATCTACCCAATTAGTAGTACAGCTGGCCTCTGCTTCTGTTGGGTAGCCTAAGTCTAGTACGCTAAAGGGGGTTTCCATTATGTGGCATCCCATATCACCTAGTGCACCTGTGCCAAAATCCCACCATCCGCGCCATTTAAAAGGTAAATAGGTATGATTGTAATCACGCATGGCAGCAACACCTATCCAGAGGTCCCAATCCAACTCTTTTGGGATTTTATTTTTCACTATGGGAGCGGGAATCCCTTGTGGCCATACAGGGCGGTTGGTCCAACAATCTACCTTGTATACTTTCCCTATAATTCCAGAATCTACCCACTCTCTAGCTTCCCTACTTCCATCACTAGATGCTCCTTGATTCCCCATTTGGGTAACAATGCCATTTTCCTTTGCCACCCGAGTTAAAAGTCGGGCTTCATTAATATTATGGGTAAGTGGTTTTTCTATGTACGCATGTTTTTTGGCCCTCATAAACGGCAGAGCAATACTGGCATGCATGTGGTCTGGAGTGGCTACCATAATGGCATCAATTTGGTTCAGATGCTCCTCATAGACCTTTCTGTAATCTTTAAAACGTTTTGCTTCGGGATATTCCTTGTAGGAAATGGCTGCACTTCTATCATCCACATCACAAAAGGTAACAAATTTCACCTTTTTGGTATTATGCAATCCTTTTATTACATCAAAACCTCTACCACCAACACCAAAAGCTCCTATATATAGGGTATCACTGGGAGGGATATGGTTTTTCCCTAAAACAAAGCTAGGAACAATTGAAAAGGCAGCTGAAGTAGCTGCAACGTTCTTAATAAATTTTCTTCTTTGCATTTTTCGTCGGTTTTAGGGAATTGAAGTATAAGGTACAAAAAAAATGGCCCTAAAATCCTTACGATTATGAAGTTATCTTATTTAATGGATTAGGCGTTACCGTTCCATTCCATATAAAACTGCTCTAAATATTGGAGCATAAATTGGTGTCTTTCTTCTGCTAATCGCTTTCCGCTAGCAGTATTCATTTTGTCTTTTAATAGCAGTAGTTTTTCGTAAAAGTGGTTTAGGGTAGGAGCATTGGATTTTTTGTACTCCTCTTTACTCATTTTCAGGTTGGGAGCAAGTTCGGGATTGTACATTTCCCTGTTTTTAAAACCGCCATAATTAAAAGCGCGGGCAATACCTATAGCCCCAATGGCATCTAGCCGGTCGGCATCCTGTACAATCATCAATTCCTTAGAGGAAAAAGACTTTTCAGGATCTAGGCTAGAAGAGAAGGATATATTCAGAATAATTTTTACTACATGATCAATAACCTTTTCCTCCACAGATAAGGATTTTAGAAATTCTTTTGCCAGTGTTGGTCCTATAGATTCGTCCCCATCATTAAACTTGGCATCGGCAATATCGTGCAATAACGCGGCTAAGCTGACTACTAATGCATCTGCTTCCTCCTCCTTTGCTATTAGTAAAGAATTTCTAAAGACCCGCTGTATATGGAACCAATCGTGACCTCCCTCAGCGCCATGAAGAGTTTCTTTTACAAAGGCAATAGTTTCCTTAACAATTTCGGTATTGGTCATTTCAGTCAAGATATATGTTGGGTTATAGTGTGCTCTACCTCTTCAATAAGGTCATCTATATTGTTAGTAATCTCCATAGGTTTGTGCACTTCTATGGTAATATGGTTTCCAAGGCCATAAGGGAATTTTCCATATTTCAACATCTTCCAGGAGTTGTTAATACTGATTGGTACAATTAACGCAGAGGGTGCTTTTTTCATAAGCATTTTTAAACCGGTGGTATGAAACTTTTTGGGTACGCCCGTTTTGCTTCTAGTGCCTTCTGGAAAAATTACAGCTGAACGGTTAGTTTCTTCAATATAGCTACCCAGTTTTGCAATTTGCGTTATGGATTGTCTACTATCTTTTCTGTTGATAAGGACAGAGCCACCATGTCTTAAATTATAGGATACACTGGGGATACCCTTGCCCAATTCCATTTTACTGACAAACTTGGGGTGGTGTTTTCTCATAAACCAGATGATGGGAGGAATATCGTGCATGCTCTGGTGGTTTAAAACAAAAATGGCAGGTCTGTTAGTATCACCACTATGGGTGTTTTTAAAAGAATAGGTAGTGCCTAGGATGTGGGTACATCTAAGTAGACACAGGTTTAACAGCGCCACGCTTTTTCTATGGGCCTCATAACCAAACCAATTAAAACAGATCCACTGAATTGGATGAAACACTAATAGTGTAGCTCCAAAAAGGACTAAATAGAGGATGGATAAGGGATATGCGACTATCTTTTGCATCTGACAAAAATAAAAAACCGCCTTATTACAAAGCGGTTTTAAATCAAAAATCTTTTTTGGGACTCAAGAAAGACCTATTGGATTAACAAAATTCGTTATACGCTTCCATTAAGTTCTCTGCGATTACTTCTGCAGGGCGACCTTCAATATGGTGACGCTCTATCATGTGGACCAATTCCCCATCCTTAAACAAAGCCATACTAGGCGAAGAAGGAGGAAATGGAATCATTAAATCTCTGGCAGCATCTACTGCTTCAGTGTCTACACCAGCAAATACGGTAACCAATTGGCTAGGTTTTTTAGCATTCTTAAGGCTCATTTTTGCTGCTGGTCTAGCATTGGCCGCGGCGCAACCACAAACAGAATTCACTACTACTAAAATAGTGCCCTCTTTCTTTATTGCGTCTTCTACTGCCTCAGCTGTATATAGTTCTTCAAAACCGGCACTTGCCAGGTCTTGTCTCATCGGTTTTACTAATTCTGCAGGATACATATATATTATTTTTGTGTAATTATTAATAAGTTTTCCAAAGATAACCAATTTAGTGCATTCCAATAGAACACCTTAACTTTTCATTAGACCTTCTTTTCTATGTTAAAATTATATCTTTGCTCAAATTTGATAGAAGATGATAAAATGGTTTGCCGCTATATTGGGGTATTATTTGTTTAGGTTCCCCGGAGCCATACTAGGATTTTTTATAGGAAGTTTTATAGATGGCGCTAAAAGTAGAGGTGGCACAGGTGCTGGTTCTGTCTTTAGGGATATCACCAACCAATCTGTATCCCCAGCAGATTTTGAGCTAAATTTATTATCGCTCTGTTCTATTGTAATCAAAGCCGATGGTGTTGTTAGTCCACGGGAAATGGAATATGTTCAACAGTACTTTGTGGGTACTTATGGAAAAGAGAAAGCCAATGCTATTTTTAGAACTTTTAATGAAGTAGTTAAGAAAAGGGAAGTTTCTGCGGAAAAGATTTGTACTTATTTAAACCAGCGTACCCGTTATGAGGTGAGATTACAATTATTGCATTTCCTTTTTGGAATTGCTCAAGCCGATGGGACTGTCCGTCAGGCAGAAATTGATAAAATAAGGGAAATAGCTGGTTATTTTAGGGTGAGCAAGATCGATTTTGAAAGCATTAAGGCTATGTTTATCAAATCGGCTGACAATGCCTATAAGATCTTAGAAATTGATAGGTCAGCCACAGACGAGGAAATTAAAAAAGCCTACAGGAGAATGGCAAAGAAATATCATCCAGACAGGGTGAATACGGAGAACGAAGCTATTAAAAGAGGAGCCGAGGAGAAATTTAAGGAGGTGCAGAAGGCTTATGAGGCCGTGCAAAAGGAAAGAGGCTTGTAATTAATTCCTAGCCCACCATCATGGTCAAATTTTATTTGTCTATATAAAATACTGCGGGTTATTTACCTATTGCTGCTGTTGGAGTATTTTTACTTGCAAAGTGAGTTTTAAAGGTAATGAAGCATGAGTCGTTCTAAAAACGACATTTGCCCTTAACTACTTTAAGGGCCTGCAATAAGGTAATTGAATGGAAATAATACCATTTTAGGCCATTTCATCCGAATATTACCTAATCTTATACGGTACCCTGCAATACTACTGCCCACCACTACGTTTCCTTGGTGGTAATTGTATTAAACTTAACGGTAATAAAAATCTGGAATTCATAAATTGTATTAATTTTGATTGTGGTAAAGATTAGTACGTCCAGTAACTCAGGGGATTTCCTTAATTTTCACTGCATTTGCAATAAATATGGAAATTTTAGTTTCTGAACCCTAATTTTAAGGAATTTAATTTAAGTCGATAAAATAACAGATGAAGGAACGCAAGCAAGAAAAATACGATAGAGCGTATTTGCGTATGGCGAGTGAATGGGGGAAACTCTCCTATTGCAAACGAAAACAAGTGGGTGCGATTATTGTTAAGGATAGGATGATTATTTCCGATGGATATAATGGTACACCCACAGGGTTTGAGAATACATGTGAGGATGAAGCGGGGTATACTAAATGGTATGTACTGCATGCCGAAGCTAATGCTATCTCTAAGGTTGCCTCCTCTACGCAATCTTGCGAAGGGGCTACCTTATATATTACTTTATCTCCTTGTAAGGAATGCAGTAAATTAATTCATCAATCTGGCATAAAACGTGTAGTATATCAGAAGGACTACAAAGACGATTCCGGGCTCCAATTTTTAGAAAAAGCGGGGGTAGATCTTATTCAAATGCCAGAGATCGTAAATATAGAGTAAGGCTTATAAAAAAATAATGAAGAGCAAATACACCTACATATGGCCTACAGTAATTGCCTTGGCTTTGGCCATTGGTATTTTTATTGGTGGAAAACTGCACTTTAAAGATTCGGAGAATAAGCTTTTCACCAAAAATTCCAAGAAGGAAAAGCTCAACAGACTGATAGATTATATAGATTATGAGTATGTGGATGAAATTAATACCGATAGCATTGTAGATGTTACGGTGAACAATATTCTAGAAAAATTGGATCCCCATTCTGTCTATATCCCCAAAAGTGAAATGGAAAAGGTTTCAGAGAGTATGAAGGGGGACTTTGTAGGCATTGGAGTGAATTTTTATATGTATAAGGATACTATTTCCGTGATAAGGACCATTGAGAATGGCCCAAGCTATCTTAAGGGATTAAAGCAAGGAGACCGGATTTTAATGGCTGATGGAGATACCTTATTTGGTTCGGACATTCCTAATGATGAGGTGATTAAAAAACTGAAAGGAGAAAAGGGGAGTGCGGTAAAGCTACAGGTGTATAGAAAAAATGGAAACAAACTCTTCAATGTGGTAGTAAATCGGGATGTAGTGCCTATAAAGAGTGTTGAATCCTACTGTATGCTTACTCCGGATATGGGCTATATAAAGGTAAATCGGTTTGCAGAGTCAACCTATAAAGAATTTAAAAAGGCCCTACGAAAGTTGGAATCATTGGGGGCCACAAAATTAACGCTAGATCTTAGGGATAATCCAGGTGGCTATTTGGGAATTGCAGAACAAATGGCGGATGAATTTCTGTCCGACGGCAAAATGATATTGTACACCAAAAATAAAAGGGGTAAAGTAGACAAGGTATTTGCCACCAAGAAAGGGGATTTTGAAAATAAACCAGTGTACGTGTTGATCAATGAAAAATCTGCGTCGGCCAGTGAAATTATTGCGGGCTCTTTGCAAGACAACGATTTAGGGACCATTGTGGGGCGGAGGTCTTTTGGGAAAGGCCTAGTGCAACGAGAGATGGATCTTGGCGATGGATCTGCAGTGAGGTTAACGGTATCTAGGTATTACACACCTACTGGTAGGTCTATTCAAAAATCGTATGAAAATGGGAATAGGGATTACTACCAGAAATTTATGGACCGTTACCATAATGGTGAGCTGCTGTCCGTAGATAGTATAAAGGTGGCCGATTCGCTAAAATTTAGGACGCCAAAAGGTAAAATTGTCTATGGTGGCGGGGGAATTATCCCAGATGTTTTTGTACCCATTGGTTCCAATGAGTCCGAGGCGATTGAGGCTATGAATCTTCGCTTTATACCTCATTTTGTGTTTACCTATTTGGATGATCAAAGGGCTTATTACGAACAATTTGATAAGAAAGATTTTATTGAAAATTATACCGTAGATGATATCCTTTTTGAGAGTTTCGTAAAGTATTCCTCCAATAAAATTAGATTGAATTTTTATGCTTTTGAGGATAAGATTAAGCTCTATCTAAAAGCTGCTCTTGCAGAACAATTGTTCGACGCCAATGCCCATGCTCAAATTAAAAGTGGCGCCGATGATATGATACAAAAAGTATTAGAACTGGATCAGGAAAACAGTAATCGAATCGATTTGAGTACTAGGGTGCTAGGCCAGGAACCATTGTAGAAAAAATGATGGGCATACCGTAAACAGGAAGGCAAGCTCCCAACTTAGAGCAGTTTTGAATTTTGGAGAAAGGGCTTATTATTCTTTCATTTTCTTCTCTATCTTCTTAGATGTAGCGTAAATAAGGAGCAAGGCAACAGCACAAAGTGATGCCACTACACCAATTAATGCTATAATGCTATTTCCATCAAGAGGTGATTCAAAATTCACCAATGTAATGTTGTAAACAGTAAGGGCCAATCCCAAGACGATAAGTACTACAAGCAATATTTTGTTCATCAGATCAGTTTTCTAGCTATCCCTAAAATAATTCATTAATATTTGTGGTAAATAGTTTTACGGCAATGGCCAATAAAATCACACCAAATATTTTACGGATTACATTAAGTCCATTTTTACCTAAAATATTTTCTATTCTTTGAGAAGACTTCAACACAAAGTAAACAAAAATAACATTTATTACAATGGCGATTATTATATTTTCTACTCTATACTCCGCTCTAAGGGATAAAAGGGTGGTAACCGTTCCTGCTCCAGCGATTAAAGGAAATGCTATGGGAACAATAGAGGCGCTTTCTGGATGATCATCTCTATAAAGGGTGATTCCCAAAATCATTTCTATAGCCAGAAAGAAAATTACAAAAGCCCCGGCTACCGCAAAAGAGTTGACGTCAATTCCAATTAATTTTAATATTTCTTCCCCAACAAATAGAAAAGCAATCATAATCAAGGCAGAAACCAAGGAGGCTTTGCCAGATTCAATATGGCCCACCTTATTACGTAAGTTGATGATTATGGGGATGCTTCCTACAATATCGATAACGGCAAATAGGACCATACTGGCTGTTATAATCTCTCTAAGGTTAAAACTTATATCCATAAAAAACTGAGTGCTATTTAGTTCGCAAAACCTTATGGGATTTGGACGATGCAAATCTACATTTAATTCAGGCGAAATTATCCATGTAAAGAGGTATATTTGTGGCTTAATTTTTAGGTATGTTCCAATTAGGTAAAACAATAGTATCGGAAGAGATCATAGAGAATGATTTTGTGTGCAATCTTACTGCTTGTAAAGGAACCTGTTGTGTAGATGGTGAGGCAGGTGCACCTTTAGTGGATAAGGAGACAGAAATATTAGTGGACATTTATAGGGATGTAAAGCCATTTTTAAGACCGGAAGGAATTGCTGAAATAGAAAAGCAGGGAGCCTTTATAAGGGGCGAGGATGGAGAATGGGAGACGCCTCTTGTAAATGGTAGTGAGTGTGCTTATGCAATATTTACGGAAAAAGGTACTGCTAAATGTGGTATAGAAAAGGCTTATGAGGAAGGTGCAACTAAATTTAAAAAACCGGTTTCCTGTCATTTGTATCCCGTTAGGGTAAGGGAATATTCTGAACTAACTGCAGTAAACTACCATAGATGGGAAATCTGTGATCCAGCATGTTCCTTAGGAAGCGAGCTACAAGTGCCCATTTATAAGTTTGTTAAGGATGGATTGATTAGGAAATTTGGTGAAAAATGGTACGCAGAATTGGAGGAAATTGCTAAAGAGCATACTAAGAAGTAGGAATGTGAAGGATTACCTGAGTGCCTAGGGATTCTTTTTCCGAGCTGTAAAGATCTATTATTTCTACCTGAAAAGAATGTTCAAAATCTTTAGAGAAATTTGCCAATCGTTCTTTGGTGATATCTATGCCGACGGATTTTCTTTTTAAGACCTTGTTTCTCTTTAGTCTTTCTGAGGCCTTTCGTCCAACACCATTATCAGTAATAGTTATTTTTATATAATTGCTATTTTCCCTACTCACCCTTAATTCTATATTTTTCTCCCCCTCCTTAGTGGAGAGACCATGCCATAAGGCATTTTCTAGAAAGGGTTGAAGTATTAAAGAAGGAATCTTAACATTATGTGGGTCAATAGGTTCATCTATTAGTATAACGAAATTTATTTCGTTGGAAAAGCGAATGTTCTCTATGTTCATATAAAGTTCAATGGTTTCCAACTCATCAAAAAGTGAAATTTCCTTTAAAGAGGAGGCTTCAAGTATTTTACGTACCAATTTGGAGAACTTGTTAAGATAATGAACTGCGTTTTTTTTGTCGTTGTTTATAATGTAAAGCTTAATGGAGTTTAAAGAATTGAATAAGAAGTGGGGGTTCATCTGACTACGCAGCATGCTTTGTTCCAGGGTTAATATTTTTTTGTCATTTTTCAGCTCTTTCTGTCTATACAGGATATATAATAGAAAGGTAAGCAGTGCCATTCCTAAAGCCCCAATGAACAGCATGTTTTTGTTTCTTTTAAGCTTTAAGTTTATCAAGAGATTTTCATTGGCCAAGTTTGCAATCTCATTGTGCTGTTTCTCCGTTTCATATTTAATGATGAGGTCGTAAATATATTTTCGATTCACCTCGCTATTTATTGCCACGTTTAAGCTTTCTGCTTTCTGGTAATACAGAAGTGCATTTTTATAACTTTCTTTATGGGTAGCCAATTTTGATAATAAACTATACGCTTCCGATATAAAACTGGGTAAATGGTGTGTATTGGCTAATGCCAATCCTCGATTCAGGTATTTCTCAGCATTCTGATATTCTTCTAGTTCCATAAGCGCCCAGCCTATATTGAGGTTAATGGATGTGGCAATATACATATTCCCAATCTCTTCGGCGGCCAATAAATTGGGCTCTAAAATTTCTAAAGCTTCCTTTACTTTATTTTGTTTAATGTAGATTTGTGCAATACTGTTCTTACAAATGATTAATCCCTTATGATTGTTAATTTCATTATTATATTCCAATGAGGTTCTGTAATGGTGGAGGGCTTCGGTAAGCTGCCCCTTATGTTCTAAGCATTCCCCAATGTTTTGATAATTTATGGCTAATCCCAGCTTATTATCCAGTTCCTTTTCTAGAGCCATGGATTTTTTATACTGAGCTATGGCAATATCGTATTGCCTTAGGGTCTGGTAAAGGTTGCCAATGCTGTTTAAGGAGACATTAATGCTTCTTTTAATGCCATTAGAGGGGTTTTTTTCCGTGCTGGCTAAATCTAGGGCTTCTTGATGGTAATCTAGGGCAGTTTTAATAGCATCGCTTTTTCTGTATATAACCCCAAGCATATTAAGGCTGTATATCCTAAATTCTAGATTGTCTGCTTCTTCGGCTGCTTTTAGCGCTAACTGGTGTAAGGAAATAGCTTTGGGGAATTGGGATATGTCCCTGTATTTTCTACCTAATTGATTAAGGGCATAGGCTTGACCATCATAATACCCGTTCCTTGCAGACGTTTGGTTAAAGTAGTGCATGTACACGGTGTCGGCTCTTTTATTCCTAAGCACCGAATCGAGTTCTCGGTAGGTTTTAGGTCTGGCATGAATAAGGCTGTCGCTTAGTTGTTTAAAAGATTCTGGGACTATTTGGGAATGGGAAAGCGTAAAAATTAAACAAAAGAAGAAAACCATAGGTAAATTTGGCCTTGGTTTTAATTGCCCGTAGCTATGGAAAATGGCTAACTTCAAGTAATTGATGGTTTAATTAAGGATTTAACTAAATTAAATCCAGGAAATCTGACTTTTTTTGTCTTGAAACTGGAATTTTATGGTTGGACTCTAAAATAACATAACCATCGGTTTTTATAAATTCCTTTATCTTTTGCATATTGATGATAAAAGAATTGTGAATTCTGAAAAAGATATCCTTTGGTAAGAGCTCATTCACTTCTTTCAGTTTTTTTGTCAATAATATTTTCTGACCATCGGTGAGGTATAAAGTGCTGTAATTTCCGTCTGATTCTGCATATAAAATCTCATTACTTTCCAGAAACAACAGTTTACCATCTGTATTGATGGTGATTTTTTTGTGTTTGGAATCAGAATTAAACTTTAATAGGATATTCTCTAACTTTTCATAAGTGTTATGCTTGCTATTAAACTTTCTTATTTTGGCAATGGTTAAGTTTAAGTCATCCGTATCGATAGGCTTTAGTAAATAGTCTATAGCTTCATGTTTAAGTGCTTTAATAGCATATTGGTTATAAGCAGTAGTGATAACGACAGGGAAGTCTTTATTCTGTAGTTTCTGTATAAATTGAAATCCGTCCATTGTGGGCATCTCAATATCCAAAAACAAGCAGTCAGGTGTATTTGTCAGTAAATATTCCAAAGCCTCAAAAGGATCCGTAAAGGAAGCTACTACTTTAATCTCATCGCTAAAGTTGGTCAGCTCCCAAGAAAGACTTTGGAGCGCTTTAATTTCGTCATCTACTAGTACGGCTTCTAACATAGTAGGAAAGATAATCAAATTTAAACCCATTGTCCACATGCTTATCACATTTTGTATTAATGGAATTGATTCAAGTGTAAATTGCTGGAAAAGGTTTAAGATTGGGTGATTTTAAGTGAATCTAGGTCGGAACACTTTTTTACTTGCTGATTTAGAGGTAGTAACCGTATTTTAAACACTTGCCAATTATACAGAATAGTTTACCAATTATACAACTTATTATTTTTCTACGGGGATTGTCGTATAAATTTGATACTCCCCTAAGTCCTCCAAAAACCAAGGTGTTTAACCTATATGACAAAAACTTAGGTGATGAAAAAATGTATACTTTTTTTTATTGGATTGATTTTTATCCTTCTTGTTTCCATTATTACGGATGATAGTAGGTCGCGTGGGGAAGAAGATAATTTTGTTAACAAGAAAGTAGAAGGAGATAAGAATTTTGCGGAAAACAGGGCAGCACCAGATCTAAAGGTATGGAAACGATAACTGATGGCACAAAAGCTAGAAAAATAAATATTGAAATAGAATAAAATACTGTCAAATAAGGTGCGATCCAATTCGACCTTGTTCATTAATTTGAACTTGCTATTGTTTAGTGCAATATCGGAGATGCGGAGTAGGATTGAAGAGCTGGACCATTTAATGGTTATGGAAATTAATTTGCAATTGGGTTTCGGGGGAACTACCTAAAAACAAATAAGGTCCATTCTAGGGATTCAGAATTACCTTGTATTAAATGGGTCGTGCCAGTTGGCGGTAGTAATTAAATAAGTTGGAGTGGTTTTAATTCCAACTTAAAAAGGGGCATAAAATACGCTTAATGTATTTTGTGCCCCTTTTTTATTGTATTTCGTCTTCCTATATTGTTTCCGAAATGTAATGTGTTATCAGTTGGTAAAGTGATGTTACATACGTGTTATGTTCTGTTACATATCTAAGATCTTATGGAGTAAAGTAAGCATACCTTTATGTTCTGGGCTTCGGTTTTTTGGAGGCGAATCGCCTTGACTCTGGGTTTTCAATATCTTTTGTTGGTTCTGAATCCAGTTTGTTTTTTCATTATACAATAGCAACAACACAAAAACCAATTTTTATGACACTTAAATATACAAATGGCATTAAATTGATCTTTATTGCAATGCTCGTACTTTCTATAATTATGTTATTAACTGCATTTTCTGTCTAAATTAGGTAAGGGAGCGAATTATATTAAACCTAGCTGGCAAGGAGTGTAGCTTAGTGCGATATTGTGGAATTGAGGTGGATAAAACCTTAGATTAGAATCTTATTATATGCGTTAATTTAAATCCGTATTAGGTTTTAAAGGATGGTCTCTTATGTTTCGTCCCAAGCTTAAAATTGATTACTACGAAGCTTTGGCACAAATGGTCTTAGGGGTTTCGGTCCCTTGCCTCATTAGCGCTCCTAGTAGTAGTTTTTCCTAGGTCATTTTTTTAAATAATGGAAGTACACTATTCTAGCGATAAAGAATAGTGTAATGTAAATACCGATAAGATAAAGATAAGGTTCCATCCGTTGCCTTTGGACGGGCAAATGGGGAGGAACCTTTCTAAAAGGAACGTTAAAAGATGTAGAAGTCCTTATTATAAGAAGTTATCTACTTCTTTATAGGCGTTTATTACGGCCAATTCACCTTCCTTGTGAGGTCTAGAGTTGCCGTGTTCCATTCCAACTACCCCATCAAATCCTTTTTCGTGTAGATACTTGAAAATATTTTTGTAATTAATTTCACCAGTGGTAGGTTCATTTCTCCCTGGATTGTCTCCTACTTGTATGTAGGCAATTTCATCCCAAGTGAGGTTCATATTGTGAATCAGGTGTCCTTCGTTTTTTTGCATATGATATATATCGTACAAAATTTTACATGATGGACTGTTAACTCCTTTGCAAATTAAATAGGTTTGCTCTGAGGTCTGTAAATGAAGATCAGGAGAATCGGAAAGAGGTTCCAAAACCATCACTAAGCCATGTGGCTCAAATATTTCGGCACCTCTTCTTAGGGCTTCTATTACGTTAGCATTCTGTATCCCTATGGGAAGACTTCTATCGTATGCACCTGGTACTACCGTCATCCATTTTGCATTTACCCGTTTGGCAACATCCACTGCCTTTCTACAGCCTTCTAAAAATATAGCTACATTTTCCTTTTTTCCAGCTGCTAAAGTATTGGCCATGTTACCGCCTTTGTCTACAACAAAAACGCCCATGGTCATATTGTGCTTAGCTAGAGTTTCGCCAATTTTTGTTTGCATGGCTACATCTCTTCCCATCATTCCATTATCCTCAAAGGCTGTAAAACCTTGATCGGCCATAAAGTTTAGCTGGTCTATAAGGTCATTACTAGACATATTTTTGAACATTCCAAAATGTGGAGCATATTTTAGGTTGAACTTGTGTTTAGCAACCATAGTTAACGGAGCGCTGTAAGCCATAGTTCCGCCTAAAGTTACCGCCCCGCTGGTGAGGGCGGTTTTTTGTATAAAATCTCTTCTTCTCATTATTGAATCAAATTATATTTTAGATGGACCAAGCCTTGCCACCAGTTAATTCTTGTAGATCGCCACACCCAATATATTCTCCTGGGACTGGCAAATAGGCTAGCACATTTTCTCCTACATATTCTGAGGTCTTATAGCTCCATATGGTGAGTCCGCGTAGCGTGTTGGTAAAGGAAAACCTAGAGACTTCATCGCTCAAAGTTGCCGTTTTTTCTTCTCGAATGGCTTCGGTATATTCGGAAATCAATTTAAAATGCTTTGTTTGGTCTGGCTTGGAGGTTTTAAGTGCATTGGCCAGTACAGGCTCAAGGTCCTCCGCCTTTAGATCGTCCATTTTCTTTTTGCCAGAATCTGCCAGGGCTTTTTCCATAAACTTGCCCATGCCCATTTTAAAGAGCGCTTTCTGCTCCTTATCCATTATTTCATTTGCAAAGCGGTCTATAAATAGATGAACTTGCACTTCGGAAGCGGAAGGAGTATCTGTTTTGGGAAGGATAATATCTACTAGAGTGGTCAATACAGTTCCTTCCTCCTTATTTAAGAAATCGGGTGTCCATACTAATTCGGCATCCTGTTTGCAGCTTTGCATCAAGCTCAATAACGTTGGGGTAGCCACTACATATCCTAGTGACAGGCCCATATTTCGTAATGCTTTTCTCCTATCCATTATAAGTTTCCTTTTTTAAGTTCGTTTGCGGCATGATTGGCAGCTCTAGCCGTAAAGGCCATATAGGTCAACGACGGATTTACGCAACTTGCCGATGTCATAAATGATCCATCGGTAACATACACATTAGGGACTGCGTGCACTTGGTTGTTACCGTTCAATACAGAGGTTTTTGGGTTTCTTCCCATTCGGGCAGTTCCCATTTCATGTATTCCAAGGCCTAAAGCTCCTGGATTGTCATAAGATTGTACGTCGCGTAGGCCTGCTTTGGTCAACATCTCTACAGCTTGTTCTCTCATATCTTCACGCATCTTCCATTCGTTTTCTTTGAATTCGGCATCAAAAGTAACGGTTGGTAAGCCCCAGCTATCTAATTTGTCATAATCAAGGGTCATGCGGTTATCTTCATAGGGTAATACTTCGCCAAAGCCCATCATACCAAAGGTCCACCCTCCTGGCTTCAAGATTGCTTCTTTAAGATCTTTACCATGGGAAAGCTCGGCTATGGTTTCTTCCCAATCGCCTCTACTAGCCCCACCTTGGTAGCCAAATCCACGGATATAATCTTTAGAATTGGTGTTGCCCCCTAGATTCTTAAATCTAGGAACATATATACCGTTCGGTTTTCTTCCTTTATAGTATTTATCTTCAAATCCATCAAACTTACCACTTGCTCCTACACCTAAATGGTGGTCCATGATGTTTCTTCCCAATTGGTCGGAGTCATTGCCCATACCGTTAGGGAAACGGTCAGATTTAGACTGCATTAATATAGAGGTAGAGGCAATTGCAGAAGCACATAAGAAGATAACTTTAGACTTAAATTCAAAGGTCTCCTTTGTTATCCTATCTATAACTTTTACTCCACTGGCCTTTTTGGTGTTGGGGTCGTAAATAACTTCCGTTACAATGGAATCTGGTCTTAAAGTAAGGTTGCCCGTGCGTTCCGCTGCGGGAAGGGTAGATGAGTTACTGCTAAAGTAAGCTCCAAAAGGACATCCTCTGATACATCTATTTCTATATTGACATTTGGTACGTCCTTCAAATTCTTTATCTCCGGTAATGTGTGCTACTCTACCTGCGGTTACTACTCTACCATCAAAATTTTCGGCCACTTTTTCTCTAATGTGCTGTTCAACGCAGTTTAGTTCCATCATGGGTAAAAATTGTCCATCTGGTAATTGGGGCAATCCTAAATGTTCCCCACATACCCCTATATAGGATTCTACTTTATCATACCATGGTGCAATGTCCTTATATCTTACTGGCCAATCTACTGCGATGCCGTCCTTCCTATTGGCTTCAAAATCAATATCAGACCATCGATAGCTGTGTCTTCCCCATGTAAGGGAGCGACCTCCTACGTGGTACCCCCGCATCCAATCGAAACGTTTGGTTTCATTATAGGGATGTTCTAAGTCGTTTACGAACCACTTATTATGTTGTGCTTTTACGGTATAACCCGTTCTGGCCTGTTTTAATTGCTTGGCCTTTTCTTCGGGGGTTAGTTCACCATTGTTCGGAAAATCCCAATCATCCTTATTTGCGGTGGTATAATCATCAATATGATTCACCATTCTCCCTCTTTCCAAAACCAGTGTTTTAAGCCCATTTTCGCACAGTTCTTTGGCGGCCCAACCTCCGCTAATCCCCGTGCCTACTACGATGGCATCGTAAGACTCTTGTTCTTCGTTATAATAAAATTTGCTCATCTGGAAAATTGTTTGTTTGATATATTTATTAAATATAGAATTAATTTTCTACATTTAAACCTTGTATTTGTGAATACAGCGATACTATAACGTTATAGTACTCGATAATCCTTAAATTAATATTTTAAAAGAAGATGAGACGTAAAAATTTGAAGGTCAATGGGTTTAAGTTCGTAATGGCATTATTGTTTGTAGGTATGCTGTCTTGCAAGGATGCTCCCAAAGAACAAGCTAATGATAAGGATAAGGATAGCGTTGCAGTAACTGCTGCTTCCGAAGAGCCGTTTTTTAAACTTTCCTTAGCACAGTGGTCTATGCATAGAATGATCAGGAATGAAGGAGTTGATCCTTATTCATTTGCGCAGAAAGCTTCAGAATGGGGTTTCTCTGGTTTGGAATATGTAAGTGGTCTGTATTACGATGAATTAAAAGCAGCAAATTTTTCTAAAGAGGCCATGGATGCTTTTGTAGCAAAGAGCAATGCTGAAAGTGAGAAGTACGGTTTAAAAAACTTATTAATCATGATAGATGGTCAGGGAGATTTGGCTACACCCGATGCTGCAAAAAGAAAAGCAGCTGTTGAGAATCACTACAAATGGGTAGATGCTGCTGCCGCAATGGGATGCCACGCTATAAGGGTAAACCTATCTGGAAGTAATAATCAAGAAGAGTGGATTGCCAGCTCCGTAGATGGACTGACCCAATTGGCTACCTATGCGAAGGATAAAAATATTAATGTATTGGTGGAGAACCACGGTGGGTTGTCTTCCAATGCCGCTTTGTTGGCCGAGGTAATGACAAAAGTGGATATGGAAAACTGTGGTACACTTCCAGACTTTGGTAATTTCTGTATAAAGCGTACTCCAAATGGGTGTGATGAGAGCTACGATCCTTACCAAGGACTTAGTGAGCTAATGCCACATGCCTTAGCAGTAAGTGCCAAGTCCAACGTTTTTGATGAAAATGGGAATGAAAGAAATTTAGATTATGGCAGAATTCTTAAGATCGTTAAGGATGCTGGGTATACAGGATATATTGGGGTAGAATATGAAGGTGGTGAATTAAGTGAAGAAGAGGGTATTTTAGCCACTAGAGACCTACTAATAAAAGAAGGTAGTAAATTAAATTAATCAAAGTTAAAATTGTAGAATGATTCTTTAAGTAAATCTTTTAACTACAATTTTAATGACTATAAAAAGAGGATCGAAGAGTGCAATAGCTTGAAAAAATATTTTTTCAGACCGGCTATTGCGCTCTTTAGTTTTATAGTAGTGGCCACCATAGTTAGAATGGAGTTTTTTAATGATGTAATAGATGTAATACCAATATGTTATTGCAGATAAGTAACAACTGGAGTAATTGGAATAGCATCTCCAGTAGCGTATTAGCTTAGGGCTATATATAATAGGAGATACTGTTAATATCATTAATCATACTAATTAGGGATGCTATATATTTCGGTCTATTTTAAGGATTGTGCGATAGAAGCATAAGTCTTGGATAATTTTGCTTTTAACCAGATAGACTACTCAAAAAACAACGACATATAGTAATATGAATTTAAAAATTAAGACACAGCTCTCTACAATGATGTTCCTCGAGTTTTTTATTTGGGGAGGCTGGTTTGTTACCTTAGGTACCTTTTTAGGCAATAACCTCAATGCCACCGGAGCAGAAACAGCAATGGCATTTTCCACTCAGAGTTGGGGAGCCATTATAGCTCCTTTTATTATAGGCTTAATTGCTGACAGGTATTTTAATGCGGAACGTATTTTGGGTATCCTGCATTTATTGGGTGCGGTATTGATGTATCAAATGTATACAGCGGTAGATTTTGCCGCTTTCTATCCTTATGTATTGGGATATATGATCGTTTATATGCCTACATTGGCATTGGTGAACTCCATATCTTTTCACCAGATGAAAAATCCGGCCAAGGAATTTTCATTTGTGCGTGTTTTTGGTACTATAGGATGGATTGTTGCAGGATTGGTTATCAGTTTTGTGTTTGTATGGGATTCTGAAGCCGCTAGAGCAGGTGGATTGTTAAGGAACACTTTTCTAATGGTGGCTATTGCTTCTGCGGTTTTGGGGCTGTTCAGTTTTACACTTCCAAAAACTCCGCCAAAAGTAAGCAATAGCGAAAAACCGTCCATCTCGGAAATCCTGGGCTTGGATGCCCTTACACTTTTAAAGGATAGAAACTTTTTAATATTCTTTGTTTCTTCAATCTTAATATGTATTCCACTAGCATTTTATTATCAAAATGCAAATCCTTTTTTATCAGAAATAGGAATGGAAAATCCAACAGGGAAAATGACTATTGGCCAGGGATCGGAAGTGCTTTTTATGTTGTTGCTACCCTACTTCTTTAGAAAGTTTGGATTTAAGAAAACTCTAATGGCAGGAATGCTAGCTTGGACTGTGAGGTACTTTTTGTTTGCATTTGGCGATGCGGGAGACCAAGCCTATATGCTAATAATAGGGATTGCACTTCATGGTATCTGTTACGACTTTTTCTTTGTTTCTGGACAAATTTATACAGATTCCAAAGCAGGGGAGAGATATAAGAGTGCAGCACAAGGTCTAATTACATTAGCTACTTATGGAGTAGGAATGTTAATAGGATTCTGGGTTGCAGGAGTGATTACAGATAGTTATATTGTGAGCGATGGAATACACAGCTGGGTAGATATTTGGACTTTCCCTGCTATTTTTGCATTTGGGGTTATGATATTGTTCACTATATTTTTTAAGAACGAGGAAGTAGAGTATAAAGAATAATTAAGTTTAAAATTAATCATATGGCTAAAAAAATTAGATTAGGAATTTTAGGTGGCGGGGGTGATTCCCTTATCGGAATATTACACCGGGTAGCCTCCCAAATAAATGATAATTATGAAATTGTAGGTGCGGTGTTCAACCCTAACTACGAAGAAAGCATTGCTTTTGCCAAGGAAATAGATATCCCAACAAATAGGATCTATAAGGATTTTGATACCTTGGTAGAAGAGGAGTTGAAGTTACCAAAGGAAGAGCGTATTCAAGTATGTTCTATCCTTACACCCAACTTCCTGCATTTTCCAATGGCTAAAAAGTTATTGGATAACGGATTTCATGTCATCTGTGAGAAACCGATGACCACCACTTATGAGGAGGCAAAAATATTGCAGGCGGCTCAAGAAAAGACGAATACTATATTTGCTATTACCCATACGTATACCGGCTATCCCATGGTGCGTCAAATGAGGGAAATGATAAAGGCTGGAGCTATTGGAAAAGTTCATAAGGTAGATGTGCGCTATTACCAAGGGTGGATCAACTCCATTATCCACGACAAGGAAAAGCGTTCCACTGTGTGGAGACTGGATCCTAAAAAAGCAGGAATAAGTTCCTGTATGGCCGATATTGGGGTACATGCATTTAATATGGTAGAATTTACTACTGGATTAAGGATAAAATCTATTTTGGCCGATTTTAACTACTTGTATGATGATAACCAAATGGATGTGGATGGAACTGTGTTGATACGCATGGATTCGCATGTAAAGGGAGTGGTCCGTGCCAGCCAGGTGGCCACCGGAGAAGAAAATGGTCTTGCCATTGCTATTTATGGCGATAAAGGCGGACTAAGATGGGAGCAAGAGAATCCAAATTATCTACAAGTTCAAAGCGATACAGAACCATTGCAGATATTTAAGCCAGGACATGCCTATAATTCAGAACTGTCATTGGACGGTACTAAATTACCTCCAGGACATCCAGAAGGAATTTTTGATGCCATGGCGAACATCTATAAGGGAGTAGCTAGAGCTATCCGAGGACAAGAATATAACGACGGGGAATTCCCAACTATGTTGGATGCTGTCCGTGGAATGGATTTTATTGAAAGTACGGTAGAATCTAATAAGAAAGGTAACGTTTGGGTGGAGCTTGATTAAACGCTAGCGACCAAAACCAAAAAGAGGCTGTCCATAAGGGCAGCCTCTTTTTTTATTTGCTTGAAGTGCATTAGCCATATACTTTCTCAAAGGAAACACAAATCACAATCATGCTTTCCTGGGGAGTGCGGCCAAAAGGAGATAATTGTTTGGAGAAATAATCCCAATAGGTGTTTTTCCATTGAGTAAGGTTATCAAAGCCATCCCGCCTACTATATTCTTCGGTGATGCTGAACCACGGCTTTAAAGCAGAAGATAGTATGCGTACCACGCATTGTGCATTCCCTCTCCCGTCCACAATAATTAAAAAAGACCCGATCTTTGGTAGCGATTCCTTCCTGTGCTGTATGCCTAACAAGGAGAAGGAAGTTGCTGTTTTGGTTCTGTTGAGCGCCAATTGTGAATGCCGGTCGGCATCGTTTTCATTCTCAAAAAATTGAATAGTGTCCGGGTCTTTCGTACTGGCGAATTCAGGATGAGCTTCTAAGAAGTCACCCCACATATGTTTAGCTGATCTATTTTCCATTAATGTAATCTAAGATTATTTTTCCATAATCACCAAATTGCTCATGTCTTTACCGTTTAAAAGCCTTGTTGGACAGATTAATTGGCGTCTTATCTGAGTAAAGGATTTGTTGTTCTTTTGCTATCCAAAACGCTGCCTTAAATTCTAAGGTTATTCCATGTTATATTATTCTGATAATTCTTTTGGTTTCCTTATATTTATGACTTCACTTTTTAGAATGGTAAAAAGTCTACCATTTTTTAAATATAGAACTAAATTATTAAATTTTTTAAACGATAAGGCATTTAAATAGTTGTCCAGTTTAATGGGGAGTAAAAGTGGCCAATTATCAATTGCCAACTTTTTATTTTTCTATTTTTTCATGGTAATGCCTTTTATTAACAGTTGGAAATAATAAATTATTAGATACCTATATGAAATGAGCATGACTGAAATCTGGTCGCGAACAGGAATGAAGATATGCGAATTACATATGACCGTTAAAAACAATAAATAGTTACATATGAAAACAATTAAGGGGCCAGCCGTATTTTTGGCACAGTTTATAGATGAAAAAGCGCCGTTCAATTCTTTGGACGGGATATGTAAATGGGCGTCTGATCTAGGGTATAAAGGGATTCAAATTCCTACTTGGGTAGATTTCCTGATCGACCTAGATAAGGCAGCGGAGAGTCAGACCTACTGTGATGAACTTAAAGCAAAGGTAAACTCTTATGGATTGGAAATCACGGAGCTTTCTACCCATTTGCAAGGCCAATTAGTAGCTGTGCATCCGGCGTACGATCTTATGTTCGATAGTTTTGCGCCAGAGAAGGTTAGGAATAATCCTAAGGCACGTACAGAATGGGCCGTAGAGGTGGTTAAAAAGGCAGCTACTGCTAGCCGTAGGTTGGGATTAAAAGCCCATGCCACTTTTTCTGGATCCCTTTTATGGCATACCATGCACCCTTGGCCACAGCGTCCTGCGGGATTGGTAGAGATGGGTTTTGAGGAATTGGCAAAGAGATGGCTGCCAATTCTAAATCATTATGATAAGGAGGGGGTAGATGTTTGTTATGAAATTCATCCCGGAGAAGACCTTCATGATGGCGATACTTTTGAGCGCTTTTTGGAAGCGACCGGGAACCATAAAAGGGTGAATATTTTGTACGATCCAAGTCATTTTGTGCTTCAGCAACTAGATTATATTTCCTATATAGATCACTATCACGAGTTTATTAAATCGTTTCATGTAAAGGACTCTGAATTTAATCCAACTGGGAAAAAAGGGATGTTTGGGGGGTATAATGATTGGGGAGACCGTGCAGGAAGATATCGCTCACTTGGAGATGGACAAATCGATTTTAAAACCATATTTTCAAAATTAACGCAGTACGGGTGTGATGTTTGGGCAGTAATGGAATGGGAATGCTGTATAAAAAGTCCTGAGCAAGGGGCTAGGGAAGGTGCCAAGTTTATTCAAGACCATATCATAGAGGCAACTGAAAAAACGTTTGATGATTTCGCAGGCGCCAAGACTGATGAAAAAATGCTAAAAAAAATATTAGGACTTTAATTATATAACTACACATTGATGAAAAATTTAGTATACACTGCCTTGATCGCTGTTTTAATGATCGGCTGTAAGGATAAATCAGATAAAAAGAACATGGATGTAGATTCAGATCCAATGGCAAACACAGAAAAGAAGGGAACGCCTCCATCACCGCTCTCTGCAACAGATGGAGAATGGCAGGTGCTTTTTGATGGGACGAATTTTGACGCTTGGAAAAGGTATTTGGAAGACGGTGTAGGAGATGCTTGGAAGATAGAGGATGACGCTATGGTATTCTACCCACCCAAAGACCGCAAAAAAGGAGAGAAGTATAATCTAGTGACCAAAGATGATTTTACCAATTTTGTACTTTCTATGGAGTGGAGAATATCCGAAGGTGGTAATAGCGGTATCTTTTGGGGAGTAAAGGAAGTAGAAAGTTTGCACGAAGCGTATCTTTCTGGGCCGGAGATCCAAGTTTTGGATAATGAAAAGCACCCGGATGCCAAAAACGGACCTATTCGTCAGGCCGGGGCATTGTACGATATGGTTGGGCCAAGTGAGGATGTTACCAAACCTGTTGGGGAATGGAATACCTGTGTGCTCACAGTAAACCATAAAACCAATGAAGGTAGTGTAGTGTTAAACGGAACTGAAATTGCTAGTTTCCCCGTTAATGGAGCAGATTGGGAGGCTATGGTAGACAAATCCAAATTTAAGGGATCTGAGCATTTTGGGAAGTATCCAACTGGTAGAATCGGTCTTCAAGATCATGGGGATATAGTAGCGTTTAGAAATATAAAAATCAAATCCTTGGATTAATTTATAAATCTAAAACTTATGAAATTGAAATTTAGTTATGTCCTCCTAATATTGTTGCTTACTGTGGCTTGTAAGGAGAAAGTAGAAGTAGATCCATTACAGCCAAAAGAGATCGCTTCAAATACAAATACTATCGTAGTTCATGAAGAGTATAATGGAGCCGAGCCTACCAAGCCCGAAGAAACTGAGGTGTACAAGCCTGTCCCTCCGGTTATAAAATCGAACGTTAATTTTATTGCCCCCCCAAGTGACGCCATTGTGCTATTTGGCGGTGATAATTTGGATAATTGGGTGAGTGCTAAGGATAGTACCAATGCCAAGTGGCTCGTAAATTCGGATGGAAGTATGACTGTTGCCAATAAGACCGGTGATATACAGACCGTACAGAAGTTTGGTAGCGTGCAATTGCACTTGGAGTGGAAATCTCCCGCCGATATTCAAGGAAAAGGACAGAGTAGGGGTAATAGTGGTGTTTTTTTACAAGGGCTTTACGAGGTTCAGATATTGGATAATAACGATAATGAAACCTATGTAAACGGCCAAGTAGGCTCCATCTACAAGCAACACACTCCTCTGGCCATGGCTTCTGTGCCCAGTGGGGAATGGAATAGTTATGATATAATTTATCATGCCCCGGAGTTTAATGAAAAAGGGGACAAAACTAAATCGGGAACCATGACGGTAATCCATAATGGCATCTTGATTCAGGATAATGTAGAGATAAAGGGAACTACACCTTATGTAGGTTGGCCCAAGAACCCGCCACACGGAAAAGGCCCTCTAAAGCTTCAAGACCATGGAGATAATAGCAGGGTGAGTTTTAGGAATATTTGGGTAAGGGAATTATGATATAGTTGGAATGGGAATTTTTTATATTAGCCTTGACTCCAGGTGGTATATTACTACCGATAGCTTGGTTTTATAAAAAATTCCCTCCTAAAAATATCAGTTACTTCTATGGTTATCGCACTCGCAGGAGTATGAAGACCAAGGAAACATGGGATTTTGCCCATATAATTGGCGCAAAAATGCTATTTTATTTAGGTGTTTCCACCACGGCTATAGGTGCTGTTACATATACTATATCACCTTCTTGGGTAGTTGTTATTTCTGCTTTTTCACTTGTAATAGGTGTCATTATTGGACTTTGGTGGTGCGAAAACCAACTAATAGTTCACTTCGATAAAGATGGAAAGCCCTTAACCCCTCGTACAGTAATTTTATGTAATTTCCAAAGCTAGTAATTTCTTCTGGGCTGTAATTTCTTGAATGTAACATAGATTGAAGCTAAAAAAATCTATTTTGATTACATTTGTCAAAACTTAAAATTAATTTATGATTCAATCCATGACGGGTTTTGGGAAGCATGTAATACAGCTTCCATCAAAAAAAATCACCATAGAGATAAAATCCCTTAACAGCAAAAGTCTAGATCTAAATGCTAGGATACCATCTGCATACAGGGAAAAGGAATTGGAATTGCGCAAGACCATTGCCAGTTCTCTTGTAAGGGGGAAGGTAGATTTTGGTTTATATATTGAAAATACAGGTGAGGAGACCTCTTCAATGGTGAATGAGACCGTAGTACGACAGTATATGCAGCAATTGGGAAAGATTGTACCAGGAAATGATATGGCGTTACTAGAAATAGCAATGCGTATTCCGGATACCATGAAAACTGAAAGAGAGGATATAGATGAAGAGGAGTTTTTAGTTATAAAGGATACACTTACCGAAGCTTTAAAGGAAATCAATAATTTCCGAACCGAGGAAGGAAAAGTCTTGGAGGATGATTTTAAGGCTAGGATAGCTACTTTAAAAGCGTTATTGTCCAAAGTAGCTATTATGGATAAGGATAGGTTGCAAACCATAAGAGAGCGATTAGAAAAGGCCGTATCCGATTTAAAGGTGGATTTAGATGAGAATCGGTTTGAGCAGGAATTGATCTACTATCTAGAGAAATACGATATAACAGAGGAGAAAGTAAGATTACAAAACCATTTGGATTATTTCACATCTACCTTGGGCTCTGAAGATTCTAACGGAAAGAAACTGGCTTTTATAGGGCAGGAAATCGGTAGGGAGATAAATACCATTGGTTCTAAGGCAAACTTTGCGCCCATGCAACAATTGGTAGTGCAGATGAAGGATGAGTTGGAGAAGATTAAAGAACAAATGCTCAATGTATTATAATGAAAGGAGGTAAATTAATTATATTTTCAGCGCCTTCAGGAAGTGGTAAAACAACCATAGTAAGGCACCTTCTGGAGCAACCAGAACTTAATTTGGCGTTTTCCATATCTGCCACATCTAGGCCAAGGCGGGGCAAGGAAAAACACGGGGAACATTATTATTTTATGCGTTTGTCCGAGTTTAAGAAACATATAAAAGCAGATGACTTTTTAGAATGGGAAGAGGTATATCGGGATAATTTCTATGGAACCCTAAAAAGTGAAGTAGAGCGACTGTGGGCCGAAGGGAAAAATGTAATCTTTGATATAGATGTTGCAGGAGGCTTACGGATCAAGAAGAAGTTTCCGGAACGGACGCTTGCTGTTTTTGTGAAGCCACCAAGCGTGGATGAGCTAAAAATTAGGTTAAAAAAACGAAGTACTGAATCTGAGGACAAAATTAATATGCGTATTGCCAAGGCCTCGGTAGAATTGGCAACTGCACCCCAATTTGATAAGATTATAAAGAATTATGATCTAGAGGTAGCGCTAGATGAAGCGCATAAACTGGTGGCAGAATTTATAGGTGCAGAAGCTAAAGCTTAAGCCAACTTTAATTTGCAGTTTGTTCTCTCTAGCTGATCAAATAAAGTTTTTTTAAAGTGATAACGGACTTTGTAAAGGCATGAAGAAAAAAATAGGACTGTTTTTTGGGACGTTCAATCCCATACATATTGGTCATTTGGTACTTGCCAATCATATGGTGGAGTTCTCGGATTTAGATGAGGTGTGGTTTGTAATAACACCACAAAGTCCCTTTAAAACCAAAAAAACCTTGTTGGATAACAATGATAGATATCAACTGGTCTTTGAGGCGGTAAAAAACTATCCCAAATTAAAAGCAAGTGATATAGAATTTAATTTGCCACAGCCCAATTATACGATACATACGTTGGCTCATATCAATGAAAAATACAAGGGTAAATACGATTTTTCCCTTATCATGGGTGAGGATAACCTAAAGGGTTTCCATAAATGGAAGAACTATGAGGTTATACTGGAGCATCACGATATCTATGTGTACCCTAGGATTTCTGAAGGGAAAATAGAAAATAGATTTGAAGGTCATGAGAGCATACATCATGTTGCGGCTCCAATTATGGAAATATCTTCCACTTTTATTCGCGACCAAATTAAATTAAAGAAAAATATACGGCCTTTACTTCCCGATGCAGTATGGGAATATATAGATCATATGAACTTCTATGGTTAAGACGAGGCTAATAGTAGTTAACTGTTTCGATGCTGTGATTCTAGGGAGATATTAGTTCTAATGCGCCTAAATTGGTGGCAGTGAGTCGTACTGTAACCATCAATGAGATTCCTTCTATTATTAAAAAACTAAAAAAGGCAAACTGTGCTATAAAGCTACGGTTTGCCTTTTCGGATTTTAATCAATGAATTGGCCTACACTTCTACCTTGGCAGGTTTTACCGTACTATCATGTTCTTGATAGTATAGTTCCAATAGATTCATAGTGGCGTTTATAAAATCTTTAGTTTCCAATAGAATGGTGAAATACAGGGTAGTATTCTTTGGACTGGATTCCTCTGTACGGGTCCGTTCAATCTGTTTTTCAATTTTCTGGGAGACCATATCGAGCAAAGTTTGTTTACTGCCTAGTATAGTCCCTATTTTGGTGAAATTACGGGTCTCGAAAGCTTCCTTGGTCTCGCTAAGTAACAGATCTAGCTTTTGATCTATTTCCTTGATCTCTTTTATTTGATTGTATTTTAATTTCTTATGATTATTATTAATGTGCTTGTGACTTATTTTGGATAAATACTCTAGTGATTGAGCCATATCCTGCAAATATCCTAGGATATTAATGTAGAAATTACTTGCCCCGACACTGGCTTCGTCCAGGTTTTTAATGAAGAAAAAGATATGATCTCTAAGATCATCTACCTCGGCAGAAAGTTTTGTCACTTGCTTTTTATTTTTCTTAAGCATGTCCAAATCTTGTTTTGCCAATCCGTTTATGGTGTTAGTGTATATCTTGTTGCTTCTTTTGGCCACGTTAGAAATGTTGTTGGCACTTTCTTCAATTACACCTTGTATAGAACTGCTTTCTGCTTTTCTCAAGCTATCTTCTGCACTAATTTCTTTAGATTTTTTGCTGTGGGAAATATAATTACGTACTAAAAGAAATACCGCTACCAATAGAAGGATTGCAACCATGGAAGGTACATGTATATTGATCAGATATGCAATTACTGCAGCAGAAGTAAATGCCATAAATGCGGTGAAAAACCATCCTCCAATAACATTTAATACTCCGGCAACTCGGTAAACAGCGCTTTCTGCACCCCATGCCCTATCTGCAAGAGAAGATCCCATGGCTACCATGAAGGTAACATAGGTGGTAGATAATGGTAGTTTGTATGAGGTAGCTAAAGATATTAATACCCCGGCTACCATAAGGTTTACCGCTGCTCTAATAATATCAAAAGCGGGCATTTCAAAAGTTTTATCTTTTGATAGGGCTATTACGGGCTTCTCAAATTTAATGTCAATTTTTTTCTTAAGGGATGCCGGGATCAATGCGTTTGTTCCAGACGATATGAGCATGGCGACCCTAACGATGGTCCTGGATAAAAAATTTGGTTGAAATCGCTCTTTCGATTCCCCCTCTCGGGATAGGTTAATTTCGGTCTGTGTTACGTAGCGCGCTTTTTTGGAAAACCATAAGGTAAGCACCATGATCATTCCCGCCCCAAACAAGATATATGGATTGGTGGCTACTTTTGCCGAAAGCATCCCCATGTTAAATTCATTGGCAGCTACTCCGGAGCTATTCCAGGCCTCAAAAGATTCCCAAGCGGCTATAGGCACACCTATAAAGTTCACCAAATCATTACCGGCAAATGCAAGTGCCAATGCAAAGGTTCCTACAATAATAATAAGCTTGTAAATGTCGTAGTTTAAAACGGTTGATATGATATAGGAAATTAGGAACCAAAGGAAAAGACTACCAACAACAATTGCCAATGTATTTGCCTGGATAATTGCTAAAAAATTTTCGCTGACAAAAGAGGCTCCATTTAATCCTTTTATCAAGATAAAATAGGTAATTGCAGTAAGTGCTATTCCACTAAAAAGTGCTCCCATCCATTTCGCTTTTTTTCTAAATTCGAAGGTGAGTAATAGTCGGGATATGTACTGAACAAAAGCTCCTACAGAAAATGCGATTACCACGGAGAGGAGAATACCCATGATAATTTCGGTCGCTTTGGAGGTGTTAATATAGTTGTATACATCTATATAACTTCCAGAATCTGCCCCTACTTTTATAAATGCCATTGCTACTGATGCTCCCAGAAGTTCAAATACAATGGAGACGGTAGTAGAGGTGGGCATTCCTATAGTGTTAAAGAAGTCTAGAAGCAGGATGTCGGTAATCATTACCGCCATAAAAATAATCATGATCTCACTGAACATAAACTCACTGGGATTAAATATCCCTTTTCGGGCTACTTCCATCATCCCACTCGAAAAAATGGCACCTATAGCAATACCTAGACTCGCTACGACCATAATAGTCCTAAAAGAGATGGCTTTGGAGCCAATAGCTGAGTTTAAAAAATTAACTGCATCGTTACTAACGCCCACTATCAAATCGGCTACTGCCAAAAAGACTAGGGCAATGATCATTAAAAAGTATATATTATCCATAGTAGCTAAGAAAAATGTTTGCAAATATCTGAAGTCCGTTGGTTGCTAATGTTATCTTAATGTTATCTTATTGCTTAAAAATGAATATCGAATTGTAATCTATACATTAATTCGTTGGTTCCGCCATTAACGGATAAATAACTTAGATCCGTTTGAATTTTTAATTTGTGGCCTACTATGTATTTAGAAAGACCTAAAGTATATTGATTTTCGGGTGGGTTGCCAGTTATGGCTTCATCTAAGGAAATATGGGTATACCTTCCAGAAACCTCCCAATTATTCTTTAAAAGATAGCCTGATTGTAAATTTAGGCCATCGCCAACCGCTACTTTATCTCCAGTAGGGCTGCCATCTGCGTTTTTTGCTATAGGATCTTGTGCATTTCTATGTGCATATTCGCCCATAAAGGAAAAGCCCCTATATTTAAACATGGCATCCAAAAATAAAGTATTTATGTCGGTTTTATGAAAGCCTATATCATTTACCATGTAGGTGCCTTGATTGCTCCTGGTTTTAACGGCATTGCTATTATAGTCATAGGTAGCAGAGAGCATAAGTTTAGGTTGTTCTTCGCGTGCTAGGTCGCTTCCCTTATATTCGCCCTCACCGGAAAACTCACCGAAAGGGAGTAATTCTATTCTACCGGTAAACTGTGCGCCGCCAATATTTCCGTTGGTAACATTTCTACCTTCCCCTTGAGATAAGGCAAACTTTTCACGAATTAAGAAATTATTGTGGAGATAAAAATGGTGCCTAAGCTGAAGTCCTGTCTCACGGTCTAAAGTAAATTTGCTATTTAGCATTGATCGGTCTACCTGTTGTAGGTTTCCAGAAGAGATAACGCGCTCCATATTGCCAGGCAATTTAGCCTGTCCGATCCATAATTCAAAGTTTTCGTAAAAGTTCCACATAACCACCGCATCTAAAATATATCTAGGGGCATTGCTTGTGTATTCGGAAGCCCCTGACATATCGCGGTTAGATAATCCTAGTTCTATTTTATATTTTAATTTTTGGGAATAGGCAAATCCATCAAATTTAAATCGTGCTCTACGGACCAATGCCGTGCTGTGGGGGTCTACCCATTTATCATCACTGTTTTGGTCCCAGGTTGTAGCGGATAAAAACTGCATTCGTGTTGCAAGTTTCATTGTCCACGTGCTATCCTTGCCAACGAGATTTAATAATCCTTTACCAAATTCTGGGGCTGGGGTTTGGGAAAAAGATTGGGTGCAGGAGAAAATGAATAGCAATAGCGCTATTTGTTTCATAGATAAAGTATTAGTTTTTGTCGGCTGCAAATTTCTGAAATGATTGTTAACTTAATGTAAAGAAACAAACAAATTTACTTTAAATAAAAAAGCTACCTTGGTTAAAGGTAGCTGAGTTTCACGTAAATAGTCGACAAAAACTAATAAAATCAATGAAACTGTTTTTAATATAAGAGCAGCAAAAGTAGTATGTGGCTGCCATAGGGATGTAAAAATTGAATTAAATTATCGTTAAACTTAAGCAAACAATGAGGATTTTGAAATGGATTTTATAGGTTGCCCATCCGTGAATAATGTATCTTGCAAGCTTTAATTAGTTACTATGGAATGGGAACAATTACTCTCCTTAAGACGCTTTGGAGATGCTAAGAAAAGATTGCGAAAAGAACAGGATGAAACCCGTTTGGGTTTTGAGGTAGATTATGATCGGATTATTTTTTCCGCTGCTTTTAGAAGTCTACAGGACAAGACGCAAGTTATACCTTTGTCTAAGACAGATTTTGTACATACCCGATTAACCCACAGTTTGGAAGTTTCCGTAGTAGGAAGAAGCTTGGGGCGGATTGCTGGCAGGCAGATATTAGAGAAACACCCCTACTTAAGTGAAATTCACGGCTATAAGTTTAATGATTTTGGAGCTATAGTAGCTGCGGCGGCTTTGGCACATGATATAGGCAACCCTCCATTTGGACATAGTGGCGAAAAAGCTATTGGTGAGTATTTTAAGAACGGGAACGGACAGCGCTTTAAGAATCTGTTGACCAATAAGGAATATCAGGATATCCTAGATTTCGAAGGAAACGCCAATGGGTATAAATTATTGACTGAATCCAAGAAAGGTGTAGAGAGGGGTCTACGACTTAGTTATGCAACTTTGGGAGCATTTATGAAGTATCCTAAAGAATCTCTTCCTAAGCGTCCTACGCAACATATTGCGGATAAGAAATTTGGTGTCTTTCAATCCGATGTGGATTCCTTTAGGGAAATTGCAGATGAATTGGGATTGATTGCTACTGCTAAGGGAACGGATGTGGGTTATTGTAGGCATCCACTAACATTTTTGGTAGAAGCTGCAGATGATATTTGCTATACGATAATCGACTTTGAAGATGGGATTAATTTAGGGCTTATATCGGAGGATTTTGCTTTGGAATACCTAATAAAATTGGTAAAGGATAGCATCAATATTAAAAAATATAACGCGTTGGTGTATATGGAGGACCGGATGAGTTATCTACGAGCCCTAGCTATCAACACCCTTATTTCTGACGCTATAGCAACTTTTGTAGCGAATGAGGAGGCTATTTTAAAAGGGGAGTTTAATGTTTCCCTGATGGAGAAAAGTAAGTTTAAAGCTCAGATCCAAGATATTTTATCGATTAGTGTTAAGAACGTATATCAATCTCAAGAAGTTATAGAAAAAGAAATTGCCGGGTATAAGATAATCTCGGATATTTTGGAAGTCTATACTACCGCTTTAATAAGAAAGAAAGATAATAAGGCCTCCAATTATGATGAATTAATAATCTCTACCCTGCCCAAATTCTATACGGATACCAATGGGTCTATTTATTCTATCTTACTTAACGCTTGTTGTTATGTGGCTAGTCTATCGGATAGTGCTGCAGTACATATTCACAATAAAATTATGGGTAAGTCCCTGTAAAAGTTAATTAGAAATTATAGTTGACACCTACCCCAAAGAGTTGTTTAAACTGAATTTTTGGGCTACCGTCACTTATAATGGATCCGTCATCGGCTTTAATTGGATCAAACTTAATATCATCGTCATAGAGTATATGCGTCCCAAAGGTCGTACTTATGTATTTATTGACCTTTAGAGCAAAATTAAGCTCCCATTCCACATCAATATTTCCAAAGCTTTCTAAATAATCCGAATACAAGCTTAAACGATGCCTTACTCCAACATTCTCAAAAATTTCACCTTGCCAAGTATTGGTGATCAACACTCCAAATTCTATAACTGAATTCTCTCCATCCTTAATTTTATTCTTATTGGCATCGTACTTTGCTTTTTCTACGCCAAATGCACCTTTATCTGCTAGATCTTGGTCCAATACAAAAGTTACTTTTTGAGTAAAGGGCGATAAATAGAGGTTAAACTTTTTTCCTTCAGGAATATACGAGGTACCCGCACCAATAAAACCATACCCAGGGGACATAAATCTAGAAACAGGAGCTTCTCTGTTAGGGTACTTGTATCCATTAGAGAATTGGGTGTTAAAATTAGCTCTAACACTATAGTACCAATTGCTAATAGTATCTCGTCTATAAGCAAATGTTGAACTAAAACGAATTGCATCGTCCGCTTTTCGCAACTTTTGATTTTCCTGGGAATTGAGGCCGTATCGGAGTTCCAATAAATTTTCCCATTGAACATATCTAAATTTATAATTTCGGAGAAATTTTATATTGGCTAGTGCAGAGATAGAGTTATTTCCCCCTGCATTCCAGTTAACAAAGGCTACCTCATTTAAATTAATGCTTAATTTATTTTCTTTATCCCAAAAGGATGGAATTCTAAAGGGCCGGTATTCTTCATCCAGGGCCTTTGTTTTATTGAAGTTGATAGTTGGCCCTGTTAAATTAGCGCCTCTAGAAATGTTTTTAATTTTATTTTGTAGCGTACGGATAACTATGGTGTCTACACGCATTGTATCTATTCTCATGGTATCTACCGAGATGGGCGTTACTCTAAGAGTATCAGATTCTGATTTATGAGAAGGATTTATCTGTGCGTTTAGGGGAGCAATGCATAGATATAAAAGGGTAATGAAGATAATTTTACTACTCATATTAGTCTTTATTCAATATATTATTAATCTGTTTTCTTAAGGTTATTTTGTCTATTTGGGCAATACTATGTAATTCTTCTACAGTTCCGTGCTCTAAAAATGTATCTGGAACTCCAATTATACTTATTGGTTTCCTAGAATTTATTTCATTGGCAAATTCCAATATTGCACTCCCAAATCCACCGGTGCTACACCCGTCCTCTATAGTGATGATATTGGAATACTCATTAAAAACATTTAGCAACATTTTTCTGTCCAATGGCTTTACAAATCTCATATTGATATGGCCAATTAGATGTTCATTATTTATTTCATGTAACAGTTCCGATACCATATTTCCAATATGACCAATCGATAGTACAGCAATTTCCGTACCTTTTTGTAATTCTTGTGCTTTTCCGATGGGGATTTTGGAAAATTTTTGTTTCCAATCCAAAATAACTCCTCTCCCTCTGGGGTATCTAATAGCAATAGGATGATCTAAACCCAATTGAGCGGTATACATGATGTCTCTCAATTCCATTTCGTTCATCGGTGCAAAAATAATAAGATTTGGGATACATCGTAACTGGGCTATATCAAATAATCCGTGATGGGTAGCGCCGTCCTGTCCAACTATTCCTGCGCGGTCCAGGCAAAAAATAACAGGAAGGTTCTGCAAGGCCACATCGTGGATTACCTGATCATAGGCACGTTGGAGAAAGGTGGAATAGATATTGCAAAATGGGACCATCCCCTCTGCTGCCATTCCGGCCGCCATAGTTACTGCATGTTGCTCGGCAATACCCACATCAAATGCTCTTTCCGGTATACGGTCCATCATATATTTTAAGGAGCTTCCCGTAGGCATCGCGGGAGTAATCCCAACTATTCGGGGATTTAACATTGCCAATTCTACTATGGTATGCCCAAATACATCCTGATATTTTGGTGGTTCATCTCTATAGGGTTTTGGCAATAGATCACCTGTTGTACTATCAAATTTTCCAGGAGCATGGTAAACCACCTGATTCTCTTCGGCCTTTTTTAGGCCCTTACCCTTTGTTGTAATAAGGTGTAATAGTTTTGGACCCGGGATAGACTTTAGTCTGACCAGCTCTTTTATTAGTAAGGGTAGGTCATGGCCGTCTATGGGCCCCGTATAATTAAAATTTAGACATTCAAAAATATTTTCATCCTTTGCTGTTCCCTTCTTTACATTGGTCAAATACTTCTTTAATGCTCCAACACTAGGATCTATGCCAATGGCATTATCGTTTAAAACTATCAAGATGTTTGGATTGGTATCTCCTGCGTGGTTTAGTCCTTCAAAAGCCATTCCGCTGGCAATGGAAGCATCTCCAATTACGGCAATATGTCGCTTGTCTGTTTGGCCTTTCAAGTGTGAGGCTATTGCCATTCCTAATATGGCAGAGATGGAAGTAGAACTATGTCCAGTTCCAAAAGTATCGTATTTGCTTTCTTCCCTGTTAGGAAATCCACTGATACCATTTAGTTGCCTATTCGTATGGAAAACATCTCTGCGTCCCGTTAGTATCTTATGTCCATAGGCCTGGTGACCAACATCCCAAATAAGGTTGTCATATGGTGTATTAAATACATAATGTAGTGCTATGGTTAATTCCACAACACCTAAACTTGCGCCTAGATGTCCTTCTTTGGTAGCCACAATATCAATGATAAAGGCGCGTAATTCTTTAGTCAGTTGGGTTAGTTCTACCTGAGTTAACTGGCGAATATCCGAAGGGGAGTCAATATGTTGTAGGATACCTTGTAACATGTATTATAGATAAAATACAAAACTAAGGTATTTAGAGGTTGAATGGTACATTACCTAAGATATGATTAGTGCTTTTTGTATTTATAGTTATAACTGAATTAGGTTTTTTTATCTCGATTTAAGATCCAAATAAAACTATGTATTAACTTCCATGTCAGAGAAACAAATATAATCTATTTTAAGCTTGGGTATAGTGTGGTTTTTTCGTGAGAATTTAATAGAAAAGAAGTGATGGTTCAATTGAAAATTTTGGGTTGGACAGAACTTTAAACTTATTTATTGATTACTATTGTAGTATAAAATCCGGACTATGATTGAGCCATTTGACGATACTTATTTTATGAAAAAGGCCTTGCAAGAGGCAGAGGTTGCCTATGAAAAAGGAGAGATTCCCGTTGGGGCAATAGTGGTAGTGGAAAATAGGATAATTGCCCGTGGGCATAACCTAACGGAGCAGCTCGTAGATGTTACCGCACATGCGGAAATGCAAGCAATTACCTCGGCCTCTAACTTTCTAGGTGGGAAATACCTTCAGAACTGCACCATGTATGTAACGTTAGAGCCATGTCAGATGTGCGCGGGCGCTTTGTATTGGAGTCAGATTTCCAAAATAGTATACGGGGCCAGGGACAAGGAGAGGGGTTTTATTAATATGAACACCAAACTGCACCCAAAGACTGAGGTGGTAGGGGGTGTATTAGCAGGGGAAGCTTCCGAAATATTAAAAAGATTCTTTATCCAAAGAAGAAATCTTAATTAGCAAATTGAAGTTAAAAACCGAAGTAAGGGATCGGTTACTCTTTCTTCTTGGACCTACTATCCTTCCCTTGCATTCTTCTTATGTTTTCCTCGTTCAGCATATAATCTTTCATGTTTTTGCCCTTGCTGACTGTTATAAGGAATAGGGGCATGGCAATTAGAAAAATGCCTACGGTACCAAAACCAATACATTTATGGGCAAAGACCACATCGGTCTCCTGTATGGTAAAGCCATAAATGATGGAGGTAATAGATGCGATTAAAATGATAGAAATTAAATACTTCATGATTTGGGTAACTATCTTGTAAAATTAATTAATTTTCTTCGGTAAGCGGTTAAGAGCTTTGATTTTGAAACAAAGCCTAGGTATTTTCCATCTTTTATTACAGGTAGGTTCCAAGCTTCGGTATTTTGGAACTTTTGCATCACCGCTTTCATATTATCCTTTTCAAAAATAATATGCTCTGGAGGATTGTGCATGAAATTTTGAACTTTCATCGTTTCGTATAGGGAAGTGTCAAACATAAATTCCCGTATATCGTCCAAGAGCACAATTCCAACTAAAATCCGGTTGTCGTCAATTACGGGAAAGAGGTTTCTAGTAGATTTGGAAACGCCTTCATGTAACATATCTCCTAGGGTCATTTCAGGGTGAATGGGTTTAAAATTTTTCTCTATTACGCTTTCCAAAGTCATTAGAGTGAGCACATTTTGGTCCCTATCATGGGTTAGCAAGTCGCCTCTTTCTGCTAATTCCCGAGTGTATATGGTGTGTTCCATAGATTGTTTTGTTATAAGGAAAGAGATGGCAACGGTAATCATCAGGGGTATAAACAGCTCATAACCACCAGTTATTTCTGCAATTAGGAATATGGCCGTTAAAGGTGCATGAATTACACCGGCAATTAGTCCGGCCATACCCACCAAAGTAAAGTTAGCTTCCGAAACCTGTAGGCCCAACCCCAAATTATTTAGGACTTTAGCAACTACATTTCCTAATGCGCTACCCATTACCATGGTAGGGATAATAACCCCGCCCACACCCCCTGCGGCAAAGGTGATGGTCATGGCAAAAGTCTTAAAGATGGTGAAGCCTACCAGAAGCGCAATAACCACCCAGATATTATCTATAAAATCATCAAAAGGAGTGGCTCCCAATGCTTGTAGGTGGTCGCCTTCAAATAAATCTTTGGTAAAACTTAGTCCCTCCCCATATAAGGGCGGAATGAAGTATAGCATCACTCCAATAGTGAGTCCGCCTACCAGAACTTTAAGAAAGGGCGTTTTAAATCGATCAAAAAAAGAATATACGGCAAAATATATTTTTGTGAAGTAGATAGATCCAATACTGGTGCCTAAACCAAGCAAAATATATGGAGCTGCATCGTTTATGGTGAATTTATCCACTACGTTGAAACTAAATAGTGTTTCATCGCCTAGAAAAAAATAGGAGGTAAGCACCGAGGAGATCGAGGCCATTAAAAGGGGCAATAATGAGGCAAAGGTAAGGTCTAAGCTAAAAAGTTCTATAGCCAGCACTACTGCGGCTATGGGTGTTTTAAACATGGAGGCTACAGCTCCAGATGTGGCACAGGCAATTAGCAGGGTTCGTGTTTTACTATCTACATGTAATAAGCGACCTAGATTGGAGCTTATAGCCGATCCAGAAGTTATGGCCGGTCCCAATAGTCCCACAGATCCCCCGAACCCTACCGTTAAAGGAGCCATGATTAAGGGATGGTAAATAAGCTTATAAGATAGCATTCCGTTCTGCCTAAGTAAGGAGTACAGCAAAGAGGGGATGGCTCTTTTAAGAAACGAGGGAATGGCAGGGCGAAACCCACTCCTAAAAAGTAATTTCTTGGCTATAAAAACAAGAAGGAGGCCTATAAAAGGCAAAATAAAATAAAGCTGGTTTTCGGAGAAAATAATTCCTTCTTCCAATATGGATGCTACACTATAGGTTAAGTTTTTTATGGTAACAGAGGCTAACCCCGCTAGCAACCCGACAATAACCCCCAGAATAATTATAAAATTCTTTTCGGATATATTTTTATACCTCCATTTTAAGAATTTTCTGAAAAAAGTATTTTTATGGGAAACCATAATTGTCAACAACGCTTTTTTTGACCATTAGTAAAGAAGGGAAACATCACATTTGCATCCTATTGGTTAAGATAGTAAAAAGGTTGGAAGCACAATACTTGCTTCCAACCTTTTTATAGTAGCCTGTGATAAAGATAAAGTCCAAAATCCCAAATGGTCTTAGAATTCTAGGATTTTATAGCTAACTTTAAGTTCAATTCCTTTAGCTGTTCGGGATCTATTGCTGCAGGAGCATCGATCATAACATCCCTACCACTATTATTTTTTGGGAAGGCTATAAAGTCCCTAATAGTTTCTTGTCCTCCTAAAATAGCAACCAATCTATCTAATCCAAATGCCAAGCCACCGTGTGGAGGCGCTCCGTACTGAAAAGCGTCCATTAAGAAGCCAAACTGCGCTTTGGCCTCCTCTGGGGTAAAGCCAAGATGCTTAAACATGGTAGATTGCATTTGCTTGTCATGTATACGTATAGATCCACCACCAATTTCATTTCCGTTTAGCACTAGGTCGTAGGCGTTGGCCTTTACAGCTCCCGGATCGGTATCTAAAAGGGCCATTTGTCCTGGTTTTGGTGAGGTAAAAGGGTGGTGCATGGCATGGAAACGACCAGTTTCCTCATCCAATTCCAATAATGGGAAATCTATTACCCAAAGTGGGGCAAACTCTTCTTTGTTTCTGAGCCCCAATCGCTCTGCCAATTCCATTCTTAGTGCACTCAATTGGGTTCTAGTTTTGTTGGCATCACCAGATAGCACACATATAAGATCACCTGGTTTTGCTCCTGTAGCGATGGCCCATTTGGCAAGATCTTCTTGGTCAAAGAATTTATCTACAGAAGACTTAAAGGACCCATCTTCATTATATTTTGCATAAACCATACCTTTAGCTCCAACCTGCGGGCGGCGTACCCAATTTACGAGGGCGTCAATTTCTTTTCTAGTGTATGCAGCAGCACCTGGTACTGCAATACCTACTACTAATTCTGCATCGTTAAAAATCCCAAAATCTTTGTGTTGTGCAACGGCGTTTAGCTCACCAAATTCCATTCCAAAGCGGATATCTGGTTTGTCATTGCCATATTTTCTCATGGCATCGTCATAGGTCATCCTAGGGAATTTCTCCAAAGTTATCCCTTTAATTTCTTGTAATAGATGTCTGGTAAGGCCTTCAAAGACATTCAATATATCTTCTTGTTCAACAAATGCCATCTCGCAATCTATTTGGGTAAATTCTGGCTGTCTGTCTGCCCGTAAATCTTCGTCCCTAAAGCATTTAACAATTTGGAAATACTTATCCATTCCTCCCACCATCAATAACTGCTTAAAAGTTTGTGGGGATTGTGGTAAGGCATAAAATTGTCCTTGGTTCATTCTGCTAGGAACTACAAAGTCCCTTGCACCTTCGGGAGTGGATTTTATTAAATATGGGGTTTCTACCTCTATAAAGTCCTGATCGGATAGATATTTCCGTACTTCCATAGCAACCTTATGTCTAAAAATAAGATTGTTCTTTACTGGATTTCTACGAATATCCAAATAGCGGTATTTCATCCTGATGTCCTCTCCTCCGTCGGTCTGATCTTCTATGGTGAATGGAGGGGTAATGGATTTATTTAGGATTTTTATTTCGGAGACCAAAACCTCCACATTCCCGGTGGGGATATTGGGGTTTTTGGAGCTACGGTCTAAAACTGTACCTTTTATTTGTACTACAAATTCGCGCCCAAGAGATCTTGCAATATCCATAATCTCTTCGGAAGAGCGCTCCTCGTCAAAGATTAACTGAGTAATTCCGTACCGGTCCCTTAAATCGGCCCAAATTACAAATCCTTTATCCCTTACCGTTTGTACCCAACCTGATAGGGTAACCTCTGAATTCTGATGGGTTTCCCTTAATTCACCGCAATTATGACTTCTATACATTTTATACTTGATCTATGAAAACGCAAATGTAAGAAGATATGGGGTTAACGGCTAAAAATAATTAGAGTGAATTTTATAATAGGGGGTAACTATGATGCTGTTAGAACACATTTTTGGAAAAGCTTTAAATTGTTTGAACATTCTAGTGATGCGGTCAATATTAAATTGTCCAAAATAATGATTCTTTTTTAGCTCTTTTTCGAGTTTGTCTTTGTGGTAGTTAGATATGTATTGCGCAGTTTATTGGATTTAAATTTATGGATATGTGCAGAAAATGCTCATGAAATTGTGGATGTGTTAATTATTTGTGTTTAAAATTTAAAATAAAATTTTAAAAGCTTAAAATCTTCATTAACTTGACCTTGAAATAATTAACTCAAACCATATGGAAATGAAACAATCTTATTGGAAAAGTGTGCTTTTCATTACGTTTTTTGCCATTCCGTTCTTACTGGCGGCGCAAGGAGGCGTAACAGGAAATGTAACTGAAGCATCGGAGGGACTGCCCCTACCAGGCGTAAACGTAGTTGTAAAAGGAACAACAACAGGGACTACAACGGATTTTGATGGTAATTTTGAAATCACGGTTGGCTCTTTCCCTGCAACCTTAGTGTTTTCTTCTCTTGGGTATGCCAATACGGAAGTTAGGGTCACCGGGGTAACTAGTCTTAATGTTACTATGGAGGAGTCGGCAACCGGACTAGAGGAGGTGGTGGTTACAGGGTTGGCTAGTTCCGTGAAGCGGGAAAATCTTGCAAATGCAGTTGCCACAGTTTCTGCTGATGAATTAGTAGGTACTACAAGTCAATCTACAGTTGATGGGGCGCTATACGGTAAAATTCCTGGAGTAAATATTACCTCAACATCGGGTGCACCGGGAGGTGGATTTGCACTAAGATTGCGTGGAATATCGTCGATTAATGGAAATAACCAGCCTCTAATAATTGTGGATGGCGTGTATTATAATAATGTGGAGATACCGAGTGGACTTCGTTTTGCTTCGGGTGCAAACCGTGGGAATGAAGAGAATTCTGGAAACCGATTAGCGGATCTAGATCCGAACGATATTCAAAACATTGAAGTGTTAAAAGGATCTTCTGCTGCTGCAATATATGGACAAAGGGGTAATGCGGGGGTAGTTTTGATTACCACAAAACGTGGTAAAACAGGAAAAACCAAAATTAGTTTTAGTCAGGATGTAGGAATGAACAAGATCGCAAATCGTTTAGGAATACGACCATGGACGGCAGATAAGGTAGAAAGTGTTTTCAATGCTGCCGAAAGAGCTAAATATGAGGCAACTATAGCGGAAAATGGTGCGCTTTATGATTTTGAGGATATCATTTACGGTGACACTGGATTTATAACAGAAACTCGATTAAGTGCTACCGGAGGTAACGATAAAACGAAATTTTATTTGGGTGGTTCCTATAGGGATGAGGGAGGAATCATAAAAAATACAGGTTTTGATAGATTCTCATTACGGACCAATATCGATCATCGTATTTCTGATGTTTTTGATTTTACTTCTACCACAAGTTATAGTAGGAGTAATGCCAGCAGAAGTTTTACGGGAAATGAAAACGATGGGGGATTGAGCTATGGATATACTTTGGCATTTACCCGGCCATGGGTAAATCTTTTTCCAGATGCCAATGGCAACTATCCTGTTAATCCCAACTATTCTGGAAATCCAATCTTTGTAAGGGATAAAGCTTTAAACGATGATTCCAATGACCGACTTGTTCAGGGAATCACTTTAAATACTAATATTTTAAAAACGGATATGGATAGGGTTAAAATAGTAACAAGTGGTGGTTTAGACTATTTGGCAAATCAAACTTATGTATATGTTCCCGAAACCCATCAGTCTCAAGTACAACCTGGACCAGGAGGTTTTATATCTGTTGGGAAGAACAATTTTACCCAATTGAATACTCAATTGATTGGAGTTTGGAACCGCGAGGCTATGGAGGGTAATTTAGGCCTAACCACACAATTGGGTATTGCCTACCTTTATCAAGAATCCAACTTGGTGAACAGCCGAGGCTCCCTTTTGGCAGCTGGTCAGACCAGTGTGGATCAATCCGTGAACCAAGTTATCGATCAATTCCGTTCGGAAGAAAAGGATTTTGGATATTTCGGACAGGTAGAAGGAAATTATAAAGATCAAATTATTGCTACTGTTGGATATAGAGTTGATAAATCTACCAGAAATGGTGATCCCAACAAGTTTTATGGTTTTCCAAAGGCTTCCTTAGCTCTTAACATCGCAAATTTTGATTTCTGGAGTTTGGAATCTGTATCCCAACTAAAATTAAGGGCCGCATATGGAGAGACGGGAAGTCCTGCTAATTATGGTTCTACTTTTACAAGTTTAGGTGCTAATAATATTGGAGGTAATATTGGTCAAAGCGTAGTAGGAAGTAAAGGTGATGCCTTAGTAAAGCCAGAAACAGCCAGTGAGCTGGAATTTGGTTTTGATGTGGGAATTTTTGATAATAAACTTTCTTTGGAAGCTACCTATTATGATAAGAAAGTAAAAGATTTAATCTTAACCAGGGCACTGCCCTCTTCTTCTGGTTTTACCCAAGAAACCACTAATCTTGGGGACCTTAAGAATTCTGGGGTAGAATTGGCGTTAAAAGCTTTTGTGTTTGATAATGAAAATTTTAGTTGGAACTCTGCCGTACAATGGTATAGAAACCGATCTGAAGTCACGCGTTTAGAGGTACCCGCTTTTCCGCAGCCAGGTGCAGGATTTGGTCTAGGACTTGGGACTTTCTTTATCCAAGAAGGACAGTCGGCCACTCAATTGGTAGGTAATTTAAACCTAGATGGTACTGGAACAAAACCTACGAAGGTAGGGGATGTAGAGCCCGACTTTCAAATGGCTTGGAGCAATAACCTTACCTTTTTTAAGCAATTTGACGTTTCTTTCCTCTTCCAATGGAAGAAGGGAGGGGAAAACCTAAACTTATCTACATATCTTAGTGATTTGGGACAAGTTACTCCAGACTTGGATACTCCAGATGGCCAAGCGCGACTTGTGTCCACTGCAAATGCCGTTCGTTTTGTGGAACCTGCAGGGTATTTAAGATTACGCGAAGCTGCAATTCACTATTCTTTATCTAGGAATGCGGTAGAGAACCTATTTGGAAGTACCGTAGAGGGTGTTAAATTTGGATTTTCGGGAAAAAATATTTTCACCATTACGGACTACAGTAGTTACGATCCAGAGGTGTCCGTTAATGGTGGTTCTGGATTATCTACAGGTATTGAAGTAGGTCCTTTCCCAAGTGCACGGCAGTTTTTCTTTAGCCTAAATGTAAATTTCTAAAATATATAACATGAAAAATAATATAAAAATTATAGTGATCAAGACCTTCATGATCCCAATAGTCTTCCTTATGGTTTCTTGTACTTTTGATGAAGTGATAGACCCCAACGGACCCAGTGTGGATGGTGTACTAAAGGGGGCATCCAAAGGTCAATTGAACGAACTAGTGGTGGGCATTGAATCTACTTCTCGTAATGGTATGGCTACAGAGGTGATGGCCAATGGCACCATGGCCAGAGAACTTTATCTTTTTAATGCAGAGCCTAGGTATACTGGAGATATGCTGGGTAAGGGAGGTCTTACCTTGGATAATAACTCTTTCTATAGCACGGGATCATGGAACGGGAATTATAGATGTATCAAGAACGTAAGTCTCTTGTTAGAAGCTGTTATGAATACTGATGCCGTAACCGAAACAGAAATGAATGGCTATCTCGGATTTGCCAAGACCATGATGGCAGAAGAATTAATACAAGTGCTTAAATCGTATGGAAAAGCGCGTTTAGATGTATCCGATCCAGATAATATGGGGCCAATAGTAGAGTTTGACGAAGGTTTAGCGAGAGTCCGCACCCTATTAGATGAAGGTGAACAGCACCTCTCCAATGCTGGGAACAATTTTGTTTTTGAATTAAGTACTGGTTTTGAGGGCTTTGATACTCCTTCTACTTTTTCTGAGTTTAATAGGGCACTGGCAGGTGTAGCAGCGGTATATGCTGGTGAGGGCGATGCTGCCTTGACTGCATTAACTAACTCTTATTTCGATTTAGCTGGAGATTTAGAAATTGGGCCTAAGCATATTTTTGGTTTGGGCGGTGGAGATCAAAGCAACCCCGTATTTAGAGTTCCTTCAACCGTTGATAAGCCAAATAATGGAGACCAGATAATAGTCCATAATTCTTGGATAGCGGATGCAGAGAATGGGGATACAAGGGTAGCGGAGAAAACAGCTTTAAGACCAAACCCAACAACCCAAGATGATCTTAGTGGAACTCATGAAGCATTATTATATGAATCTGATACTAGCCCTATAGATTTCCTTCGGAACGAAGAATTAATTTTGGTGTATGCCGAAGCAAATATTCTTGCCAATAACCTTCAGGATGCGGAGGATGCCTTAAACGTTATTCGGAACTCAGCTAGTCTTCCAGATTATACAGGTGCCCAAACCGTAGCTGCATTGACTGCGGAACTTTTAAAACAACGGAGGTATTCATTATGGGCAGAAAACCATAGACTGTTCGATTTAAGACGATATGGTTTATCAAATACATTGCCTATCGATAGAGCTGGGGATCAGGTGTTCAATGTTATGCCAATACCTTTACCTGAGAACAATTAAAGTACTATCAATTTTATATAGCATAGGGATAAACAGACCCTAATTAAAGCCCGATGATTTATTATCGGGTTTTTTTATTGACTTTCAGAAGTATAAGCGCTTAGGATATAATTAATTTCTTTAAATTAGTCTGTCTCTTTAAAAAGGCAATTCACTTTTGTAGTCATAAATTTTTTAGCTCAAGAAATTTTAATTACGCCCTATTCCACTAGAAGAGAGGAAAAAGGTAAAACCATAAATAAAACTTTGATTAATGAAACTTTACCGAATTCCTTTCGTATTATTCCTCATATTTTCTTTGCAAATATTCTATGGACAAGAGGCTTCCGATATTTTTAAAAAACTGGATGAAATCGCAATTGTTGAACAAAAGGTAATGATGCCCATGCGAGACGGTGTTCGTCTGGCAACTGATATTTACAGACCTAAAATGAATGAAAAAGTGCCTGTTATTTTTTCGCGTACCCCGTACAATTTTAATACTTGGGTAGATGGCGAACGCCGGACCCGAACTGCCGAACAAGCTTATGAAGCGGTTAAACGTGGTTATGCCTATGTGGTACAAAATGAACGTGGAAGGTTTTTCTCCGAAGGGGAATGGGATATTTTGGGACTGCCGCTCACAGATGGATATGATGCTTTTTCTTGGATGGCAGATCAGTCTTGGTCTAATGGAAAAATAGGAACTTATGGCTGTTCTTCAACAGCTGAATGGCAAATGGCAGTTTCTGCTCTTGATCATCCATCACATGCCGCTATGGTACCACAGGGATTTGGAGCAGGAATTGGCACTGTCGGTAACATCCAGGAACAGGGGAACTGGTATCGTGGGGGTGTAGAACAGCTTCTGTTTTTCTCTTGGTTATACGGTGTAGAGCATGATAAATTTAAACCTAGGATACCCGAGGGGGCTACCCAGGAAGATTTAATCCGAATTTCTAGATTTTATGACCTAGCTCCTAAAAACCCAGTGATAGACATGGAAGAGGCACTTAAGCATTTGCCTCTTCAGGATATCGTAAAAAACATGAATGGGAAACGCGAAATTTTTGATAGAATGGTGGTTCGGAAACCAAACGATCCAGCCTGGTATGAAGGGGGCCTTTATCACGATACTATGGAAATAGGCGCCCCAAGTTTTTGGTTCGCCTCTTGGTACGATGTTTCCATTACCCCAAATTTGGCATTGTTTAACCATGTTCGCAATAATTCAAAAGACGCCGAGATCCGTGAAAATCAATATTTAGTAATTGCACCCACTTTGCATTGTGCCTTTACCCGTGCAACTGAAAACACTATAGTAGGACAACGCAGTGTAGGTGATGCGCGTTTAAATTATGAGGAACAGATCTATGGGTGGTGGGATCTTTGGCTTAAAGGAGAAAAGAACGATTTTAAGGCAAAAACTCCTCGAGTGCAATATTATACAATGGGTGCTAACGAATGGAAGTCGGCAGATGAATGGCCGCCGGCAGACTCTAAAATGGTTACGTATTATCTAAATAGCAACGGGGATGCCAATACCGTTAATGGCAATGGCACCCTAACAAGGAAGCGGGCTTCCAATGATAACCCCGATGCCTTTATTTATGATCCCATGGACCCAGTGAGTTCTTTGGGCGGCAATGTTTGTTGCACTGGAAATGCCGTGGAAGGTGGTGCTTTTGATCAGCAGAAGTTGGAAGAACGCTCCGATATCCTTGTGTATACAACCGACGTTCTTAAAGAAGGGACAGAAGTGACCGGTTTTATTGAATCTACCCTCTACGTTTCTTCGGATGCTAAGGATACAGATTTTACTATTAAGCTAATAGATGTATACCCCGACGGTACGGCGTACAACCTTGACGAAACTATACAGCGTGTGCGGTATAGGGAAGGCTATGATAAAGAAGTATTCATGGAAGAAGGAAAAGTATATAAAGTAGATTTAACACCAATGTCCACAAGTAACTATTTTAAAAAAGGCCATCGTATTAGAATTGAGATTTCAAGTAGTAATTTTCCGCGTTTTGCACGCAATCTAAACACCGGTGGAAATAATTATGATGAATCCGAAGGCGTTATAGCCAAAAATAAAGTGCATCACTCTAAAAAATATCCTTCGCAAATACGGTTGCCTATCAGATGATTTAATCAATAATAGTATTATTCAGAATTAGTTTTTTTTGATGAATATTGGTGCTTAAGCTTATATGAAATATAAATAGGGGCCTAAATTTAACATTTATAACTTACCTCATTTTTTAAATCTATTTAAAAATGTTTTGTTAGGTTAGTAATTTAAGAGGTACTGTGCTATTTTTAATGATTTTAAAATTAATAGTGAATTGTCAGGAATTTTTAATGACCCTAATTTGCTATTACTAAAAAGTTCATTGCTCAAGCAGTACAAATATTCAAATTACAATGTCATCACAATTCATGGGTTTAGCACGATATTTTTTACTTTTTCTTGTCATAATTTCTTGTAAACCCTCATTTAAAGAGCCTGTCATTTCTCTTGACGATTATACTCTGGAAGATGGTTTTTCGTTGGAGGTTGTAGCCTCAGAGCCACTCCTAGTTGCACCTGTGGCCTTGGATTTTGATGATAAAGGTCGAATTTGGGTAGCAGAGATGCCTGGTTTTATGCAAAATTTGGATGGTACCGGAGAAGAGTTGCCTACAGGGTCTATTACGATATTAGAGGATTTGGATAAGGACGGGATTATGGATCATGCCAAACCCTTTTTAGACAGTCTAGTTATGCCGCGGGCTTTGGCTTTGGTTTATGGGGGGCTATTATATGTAGAGTCGCCCAATCTATGGTTCGTGGAAATTGAAGAGGATAAACCTACTAACAGGGTATTAGTAGATTCACTATATGCAACCGTAGGGAATCCAGAGCATCAACCCAATGGGTTAATGATGAACGTGGACAATTGGATATATAATGCTAAATCTAACTTCAGATATCAGCGAAAAAACGGAGTTTGGAAGAAAGAACCTACTACCCAAAGGGGACAGTGGGGAATTACCCATGATAATTTTGGCCGACTCTATTACAACAATAATTCTACCCAATTAATGGGAGATCATGTTCTGCCAAATAGATTGGTGCGTAATAAGTATATGGTGCCAAGACATGGTGTAAATCAAGTGCTTACCAAAGACCAGCGTGTATATCCGCTACATGCTGCATCGGTAAACAGGGGTTATGAGAAAGGGGTGCTAAACCAAGATAGTCTGCTGATGCATGTGACAGCTGCTTGTGGCCCCTTGGTGTATAGAGGGGGGTTGTTTCCCGATGGTTATGACCAAAATGTTTTTGTGTGTATCCCAGAAATAAATGCCATCAAAAGAAATATTACTACCTTTAAAGATGGCATGGTAGAGGCTAAACAGGCATGGGAGGGAAAGGAGTTTTTAGCTTCAGTTGATGAAGGGTTTCGACCCGTAAACCTCTCCAATGGGCCAGATGGAAATATGTATGTGGTAGATATGCATCGGGGAGTAATACAACACTATGCATTTTTAACCCCCTACCTTAAAAAAATATCGGCAGAAAAACAGTTGGATACGATTTTGGATTACGGTAGGATTCTTAGGATTAAAAATTCCAATGCGCCAGAAACCAAAACTGTGGACCTCAGTACATTATCGGAGAAAGATCTAGTGAATTTATTGGGCAGTAGTAATGGATGGATCCGAGACCGTGCCCAACAATTATTGATTCATAGGCGCAACTTAGCTCTTGTTCCTGAACTTAAGAAACTGATAGAGGATAGCAGCAACCCTCTGAGTCAGATACACGCACTATATACCTTGGAAGGTTTGGATGCGCTTAATTTTGATGTGTTGCACGAAGTGGTGTTAAGTTCTAGTGCTGAGGTAGCGGCACATGGTTTGGTGTTGATGGAGAATTTTGTAGAGGAGAGAAATCTACCTGTGGCTTATGATCTTTTTAAAGAACTTTTAAAAAGGGATGAGGTTGCTTTGGACATGTACCTGGCCTCCACTGTAGGTATTTGGGCTAAGGAAAATAAAGAGCTGTTTTTCCCAATTATTGATGAATTAATAAAAAAATACCAGGAAAATAAAATAGTTCATGAAGCTATAATAAGTGGTGCCGAAGCTGTGATAGATCCATTAGAGGTTTATTTAGGGGAGAAAGGTGTTAATGAGGAGTCGGATATGAGTTCAATGATAGCTGTGACAAGGGAGCGGAAAATTAATGACAAGCCTAATTTTATTTATTCTAAAAAATTACCGCAAACGGATTCTAGAACCAAGGGAGCAACCCTTTTTAGGCAAATATGTGCTTCTTGCCACTCTCCTAGTGGGGAGGGTATTGCCGGATTAGCACCTCCTTTATTGGGTTCCGAATATATTTCTACGCATTTGGAGCAATTGGGATTAATAATGCTACATGGTCTAAAAGGACCATTATTAATAAATGGTGAAACCTATGATGAGGGGCATCAAATGCCTGGCCTAGTTAACAATCGGGATATTTCTGATCAGGATATTGCAGATATGATTTCGTACGTAACCAATGCTTTTTCTAATAGGCCTAGATCTTTGAAGGCTTCTAACATAAAATCACTTCGTGACCAAAAATCAAAAAGTGGTATGGAGTTTACGGAGGCAGAATTAAGAGATTTGATCGATGCTGATCATTAGCAAAATATTGATAGATCTACTGCTGTTCTGCAAGATAGTTATGAGATAGCGTATTATAAGATAGTATAAAACACATTTAACGCCCTTATGAAATGAAGAATTTTTTGGATGATGATTTTTTATTGCAGAGTGATTTCGCTAAAAGACTATATCACGATTATGCCAAAGACTTACCTATTATAGATTATCACAACCATTTGTCGCCTAAGGAAATAGCGGATAATCATCAGTTTCAGACTATAAGTGAGGCGTGGTTGGCTGGTGATCACTATAAATGGAGGGCCATGCGTACAATAGGTGTAGATGAAAAATATATTACAGGAAGCGCTTCTGACAAGGAGAAATTTGTGCATTGGGCCGCTACCGTTCCTTTTACGGTTAGAAATCCATTGTATCATTGGACACATCTGGAGTTGAAGCGGTATTTTGGTGTCCAGGAATTGTTGGGACCTAATACAGCAGAAGGTATTTATGAAAAAACCAATGCGCAATTAGTAAATAAATCCCATTTCACACAAGGCTTATTGCAACAACAGCAGGTAGAGTCGCTTTGCACTACGGATGAACCAATAGCTACCTTGGAATACCATAAAAGTATTCAGGAGCAGGGAGTTTCACCAAAGGTCTATCCTACCTTTAGACCGGATAAGGCTTTTGCAATAGAAGGAGGAAAAGCTTTTTTGCAGTACTTGGAGCAGTTGACTGAAGCTTCTGGGATAGCGATTAATAGCTATGAGGATTTGCTATCTGTTTTGGATAATAGGATTCAATATTTTCATGATCATGGCTGCAGATTGGCAGACCACGGTTTGGAACAATTGTACTTCTTTAAAGAAGGAAGCTATAATTTAAAAGATATTTTTCTAAAGGTTAAGAATGCACAAACTATTTCTCAAGAAGAGGTGCATTATTTTAAAGCCCAGGTATTGTTATTCTTAGGAAGAACATATCATAAAATGGGATGGGTGCAACAGTTTCATCTCGGGGCCATTCGTGATAATAATAAAAGACTCTTAACAAAATTGGGGCCCGATACTGGGTTTGATTCCATTGGGGATTTTTCCCAAGCGAGGGCTTTAAGTGGATTTTTAAATGCTTTGGATAGTACTGATCAATTGGGGAAGACCATCATTTATAATCTTAATCCTGCCGATAATCCGGTTATTGCAACCATGATAGGTAATTTTAACGATGGATCCGTAAAGGGAAAAGTGCAATTTGGATCGGGCTGGTGGTTTTTGGACCAAAAAGACGGCATGGAAGACCAAATGAATACCTTGTCTAACATGGGGCTGCTAAGCTGTTTTGTGGGGATGTTAACCGATTCACGCAGCTTCTTATCGTTCACTAGACACGAATATTTTAGAAGGATATTGTGTAATCTTATTGCCAAGGATGTGGTAAACGGCGAATTGCCTGCGGATGAAAAGTGGCTGGGCAAGATTGTTTCGGATATCTCTTATTATAATGCAAAGTCCTATTTCGAATTTAATAAATAGACCTAACTACTGTGGTCTCTAATAGGGCACTGTATGTTAGGGTAGTATAAAAAATGCGCATCCAAATTAGATGCGCATTTTTTTTGAAATAGCTATTTTTAGTTAAATCATCAAGGTTTGCCAATTGGGCTGTCATCAGCTTTTAGGTCTCCAACAACATATTGCAGGCCATCCAGAAAGAATTGGAGTAGTTCGGGATTGTCCATGCTCTGCGCATTATGGGAAGGAGAGCTATAAAATACCCTTCCCTTTCCATGTCGCTTTATCCAAGAAACATATACTTTATTATGTTTTACTTCATGTCTTACATCTTCCAATTTATCTGCTTCTATATATAAAAGCGGTCGAAAGTTATAATCAAAATAGGCATTCTTAAAAAAATAAGGTTCGTCTTCGTGGATAAATCCCTTTCCTTTGAAAGCTTGTACCAATACGTGGTTGGGGTCTACTTCTTTTAGGTGCATTTCCTGTTGTTTGGGGTGATAATCAAAACTTCCTCCTGTCATTGCGCTAAATTCTTCAGAGTTGTTCTGAACTGTGATTGCTCCATGTAGAATCATTAGTCCACCTCCTTTTGCTACAAAATCTATTAGGTTTTTCTCGTAATCAGCCGCCAATTTTGCTATCACTGGCTCGGAAAGGCTACTGTTCTTTTTTAAAAGGTCCCAGAACAAATCGCGCTTAGGACCGGCAGGATTGGAATTGTTTAGGACGATGGCATCATATTTTTTAAGGTTTCTTTTGTCAAAGCTATCAATGTCGTATGCAATGGTAATCTCAAAGGCGCCTGTTTTATTTGCTAAAATTTTTAGCATTTCATTGTTGTGTGGGGTAGTCCAATGATAAAAGCCGGTATGTTGTGAAAAGACAAGCACTTTTTTTGTACTTGCTTTAACGCGGGGAGCGGTAGGAGCCATACGTTCTATATTGGCTAGCCATTGGTCGGTTATAGGAAAAGACTCCAAGCTTTGCGCCCATAGTGAGCCGATAAAAAGAAGGGTTAAGCTAGTTAAGATTGTTTTTTTCATAATTGGTATTTATTGTTTTTGAGTAGATTCTCGTATTATTAATTGGTGTCTTAGCGTGATAGTGTTGGCAGATTGAAAATTGATGCTACCATTTAAATGACTTATAACACTTTGGCCTGCCAAAACTCCCATCTCATATCCAGGGTAGTCTATGGTGCTAAGGCTAGGGGTAACTAATTCTGAAACTGGATCGTTATTAAAGCCGATTATTTTAAGGTCTTCTGGAATATTATAGCCTTCTATGATTAAATTTTTTATAAGGTGTGCAGCAAGCGTATCGTTAGCTACAAAAACCCCATCAATTTGTTTTGCTGATTTTTTTATGTGATTAATTACCTCACCAATAGAAGTTGGGTTGAGGTCAGATTCTAAAATATTAGCTTCTTTAAACACTAATTCGTAATTGGCAAGAGCGTCTTTAAAGCCTTTAAATCGGTCTGAATATACATTTCTTTTTTGGTTGCCACCCACATAAAGGAGGTTCTTACAGCCTTGTTGGATTAAATGTTCCGTTGCCTCATATCCGGCTAGCCTATTGTTTATGATTAAAGTTGCGCAATTGGGTAGATTGTGCACTCTGTCTAAAAAAAGCAGCGGGACTTTATGTTGGATAAAAGGAGTAAAATGGTCAAAACTAGATGTGTCGTATGCTAGTGATACGATTAAGGCATCAACACTATTATTAAAAAGGGTCTTGGCATTTAATTTCTCTTTTTCCATGGATTCCAAGGATTGGTTTATAATTAAATTATAGCCGGCCTCGTTTACTATTTTCTCTATCCCAGCTAGTATAGTGGACATAAAGTTGGAGTTTAATCTAGGCACAATTACGCCTATGGTATTGGTCTGCTGCTTGCTGAGGTTGGCGGCAAATTTATTGGTCTTATAGCCAAGTTCATTTGCTTTGGCAACTACCCGATCCTTTGTTTTTTGGCTAATGGATGGATGGTCGTTTAGGCTTCTACTTATGGTACCAGCCGAAACGCCAAGAGTTTTAGCTAAATCATAAATCGTAATTTTTTTACTCATGTGGTTTTTGTTGCATAATCCCCGAAACAATATTACGCAATTATATGTATTTAATAAAGTTGTGAGTAAATTTTAAGGAAAATATATTGTAATATGCGAATACATCGCCATTTTTATTAGTAATAATTGATTTATTGGTTAAATTATATAAGTTATTGTGAGCAATCGGTTGCGTATTAGGGTGCGATTAATTAGATTTGTTTAGTATGCAAGTATGATTTGACCCATCATGGACTAACTACATATCAATAACCAACCAACTTTAAACATTTATATATGAGAAATTTATTAAAAAAAGTTAGGTGCAGGCCCCTAATTATTACGACACTGCTGTGTACACTATTTTCAATGTCCGTTTTAGGGCAAGATGGTTTTATGGTTTCAGGTTCTGTAGTGGATGAATCTGGTGTGCCTCTTTCAGGAGCATCAATTATTGAAAATAACACTTCCAATGGTGTAGTAGCTGATTTTGATGGTAATTTTAGCTTTGAGGTGGCAAATAGAAATGCCACTTTAACTATTAGTTATATAGGCTTCGAAACCCAAGAAATACCAATAAATGGCAAATCTGAGATTAAGGTTATTATGCATTCTACCGCATCTACCTTGGATGAGGTTGTTTTAGTGGGATATGGTGCAGTAAGAAAGAAGGATCTTACTGGCGCCATTTCACAGGTGGATGCGGCTACACTCTCCGATCAGTCCACTAACTCTGTAACTGATGTGTTGCGCGGTAATGTAGCTGGACTGAGTATAGGGTTGTCTTCCTCTCCAAAAGGTACAAGTCAGATTAGGATACGTGGTAACAACAGCCTTTCTGCCGGTTCCAGTCCATTAATTGTAGTGGACGGGATGATTTATAATGGAGATTTATCCGATATAGCGCCATCGGATATTGATAAGCTTGACGTAATGAAAGATGCAAGTTCTGCGGCGGTTTATGGAGCAAGGGGAGCTAGTGGGGTAATTTTGGTAACCACAAAAAGAGGTACTAGTGATAAACCAACCATTAACATAAATACGAGTGTGGGGTTGGCAACGGATGCCTATAAGGAAAGACCTTATGATGCTCAGGGATATGCAAGTTGGAGAACTGAGGTTTTTAAAAGTATAAATCCCCAGAATACGATAGATAATCCAGGAAGATATAATAATCCTAACAATTTGCCATCTGGTGTAACCTTGGATCAGTGGTTAGCCTATGACGGTTCTGCGGGTGATCCCACTAGGGCCTGGCTGAATAGAATTGGATTTCAAGATGTGGAAATACAGAATTATTTAGAGGGGAAAAGTATTAACTGGTACGACAGGATAATGCAGACTGGTTTTCGTAATGATATAAATACTAGTATCTCTGGGCGGAACGGAGGGTTAAACTACTATTGGTCTATTGGGCGAACCTCTAATGAAGGTATTGTTAATGGGGAAAAATTTGAGGCTTTACGATCGCGATTAAACTTAGATGCCAAAATTACAGATTGGTTAACCGTTGGAATGAATACCCAGTTTGCGAAACGCGATGAAGGTTTCATTGCAGCAGACCGTATTCAAATTGAAAGGTCTTCACCATGGGGTTCAGAATTTGATGATAAGGGCAATATCCGCTTAAGTCCACAGGATGATAATGGTGCGGGTGCTGTTAACGCATTTTTAGGCCAAAAATTTAACGATCGGATAGACTTAGATCATACCTTTAATTCCAGAGTTTATGCAAAATTAGAGTTGCCTTTGGGGTTTTCTTATGAAATAGGATACACCAATCGTTTGGAGTTTCAAGAATATTACAACCACGCTTCTGCCTCCAGTCCCGCAAATGTAGTAGGTTCGGCTGAAAGGCAAACGACCAAAATAAATGAATGGCAATTAGATAACATTCTACGTTGGGAAAAGTCGATAGATAAGCATTCTTTTAATGTAATGTTACTAGTATATGGCGAGAAGTACCAGAGTTACTTTACCCGTGCTAAGGCAAATACCTTTGAGCCTAGCGATGCACTGGGGTATAGTGCATTGGAGCTTGGCACTGTGCAAACAGTGGACAGTGAAGATGTAACAAGTACAGGTGATGCCATAATGACAAGGTTAAATTATAATTATGATTCCCGCTATCTCTTAACTTTAACCACTCGTAGGGATGGTTACTCTGCTTTTGGCGCCAATAATAAAAGAGCATATTTCCCTTCGGTAGCTGCAGCTTGGACCATTTCCAATGAATCTTTCTTTAATTCCGAATTTGTGGATTTCTTAAAATTTAGATTGTCTTATGGAGAAAATGGAAATAGGGATATTGGTAGGTTTACCGCTTTATCGCGACTTGGTGCTGACAAATATTTAAATGTTGACGCTGGAGGAAATGTTATTACTGTCCCAACATTTGATAATCAGACCCAAGAAAACACGGAGTTGAGATGGGAGCGAACAAAAGCGACCAATCTTGGATTGGACTTTAGTTTGGCTAACGGCGTTTTTGAAGGTTCTATTGAAGCGTATCAAAATATCACCAACGATTTAATTGTTACGAGACAATTGCCAAATATTATTGGTTTTAATAATGTAGTAACAAATCTTGGGGAAATAGAAAATAAAGGTCTAGAATTTACATTAACGACCCAAAATTACAATAGGGAAAATTTTGTATGGAACACCAGTTTTAATTTCTCATTGAACAGAAATAAAATAAGGAAACTATATGGCGATATTGGTGAAGATGGGAAGGAGTTGGATGATATTACAAATCAGCGTTTTATAGGACAAGCCTCCGACGTTATTTGGGGACAGGAAGCAATTGGAATTTGGCAAATCAATGAAGCTGCGCAAGCTGCAGAGTATGGTGTTTTCCCAGGTGACTGGAAAATAAGAGACGTAGATAATAGTGGGGATTTTACCGTGGATGATAACGTTTTCCAAGGGCATAGGTCACCGCGATTCAGTTGGGCAATGTCCAATAAATTTACGCTGCTAAAGAATATTGATTTTTCCTTTGAGGTATATTCCAATTGGGGTCAAAAAAGAGTTTTTAATGAAGCTAAAAACAGAAATGGGTTTATAGATAGGACTAATTCTGTTCAAACTCCTTACTGGACACCTGATAATCCAATAAACGATTATGCCAGATTGTTTTCAAGCGATGGTGGTTCCAATTTTGCTATTTGGAGAGATGCTTCTTTTATTAGGTTAAGTAATATTACTGTGGCGTATAGATTTCCAAAACCAATTCTAGAAAAGTTGTCCCTGCAGAGCTTACGGGTTTATGCAAATGCTAGGAATATTGCGGTTTATGCACCACATTGGGACTTTTATGATCCAGAGCCTACCAATATAGATGGAAGAAATTCCAATGGGTCAACCGATCCAAGTTTACCTACGCCGAGGTTTTTCACATTCGGAATAGATTTAAGTCTTTAATAATAAAATTTTAGCGATGAGAAATATAATATATAACTTTCGAAAAGTCTTCATGGGCTTTGCCATTATTGTTTCCATGACCTTTATTGGTTGTGAGGAAGAATTTTTGGATGCAGAACCGCAATCTTTTTTTACACCGAGTAATGCCCTGAATACACCAGAGGGATTAAACAGTCTTTTGTCTCAGGCCATGAGAAACTTAAGAGCCGAATTCTACGGAGATGGTGCACCTATGATTACGGAGAATATCTTTTCTGAAGTCGCTGTAGAAGGTACAACTGATAAATCAGGTCCTGCCCAGGACTTAAATTTATTGATTTTGCCCGATGCCAGACTCAATAGTGCGGACGCAAATAGAATTGGTTGGTTTTGGGAGGAATTCTATAAAGGCATTAAATATGCAAATACTATAATTGGAAGATTGGATGATGCTGAATTTGAAAGTGATGCCCAGAAAAATGATATTTTAGGGCGTGCCATTTTTCACAGGGCATATAGGTATTATAGGTTAACACAACAATTTGGAGATATCCCGCTGATACTGGAGGAGATTACAACCCCTCGATTAAATTTTGTATCCACCAGCAGGGAAACTATTTTAAGAAAAATGCAAGAAGATTTAAATATGGCAGTTCCCATGGTAAATGCAGTAGCCAATAACGGGGATGTCAATAAGGATGCGGTATTGCATCTATTAACCAAAGTTAATCTTGCTTTGGGCGACTTTGACGCGGCTATAGCCTCATCCACACAAATAATAAATGGAGGTACACATTCTCTTGTCACTAATAGATTTGGTATTGACGCCGCTAAGCCGGAGAAAGATGTTACTTGGGATTTGCACCGAGTAGAGAACAAAAGTATCCCGGGGAATACAGAGGGAATATTGATTGTGGTAGATAGGTTAGGCTATGAGGACAATGGCGACTATAATGGCGGCACAAGTATTCAAAGGCAAGCAGTGCCTTTATGGTGGCGTTTTATCAATACCCCAGACGGTCAGAATGGCATGTCTGATACTCCAGGAATTCATATAGATCAAGTTACTACAATAGGCCGGGGAATTGGTAGAAATAGAGGTACACATTATAGTACCAAGGCCATTTGGAAAAATTCAAATAACGATCAACGTCATAAGGTGGGTAACTGGTACGATATGGAAGATTTGGTTTACAATGCCCCTAGTTTGCAAAGCTCCGGAAATTCATATTATGGAAAGAATTTAGAGTTGTATTTGCCCGATGGCACCGCACTTTGTTCAGATACAATCAGAAATTGGTATGGCTTTCCGCATTATAAGTTTTTTGTTCCAGACCCTCTTAATGTTAAACCGCAGGGAGGTCATGGTGATTGGTACGTTTACCGGATAGCTGAGACGTATTTGCTGCGGGCTGAGGCGTACTTCTGGAAAGGTAATTTAGGGGCTGCTGCAGAAGATATTAATGTGGTGAGAAGAAGAGCAGAGGCCGATGAGATTACTGCTGCAGATGTAAACATTTCCTATATTTTGGATGAGCGTGCTCGGGAATTGTATTACGAAGAGGGAAGGAAAACAGAACTGACGCGTATTGCTTACATTTTTGCGAAAACAGGAAAAACAGCATATAATGGTAAAACCTATACTTTGGATAATTTCTCCACCAGTAATTTTTGGTATGATAGAATTATGGAGGTTACAGATTTTTATAATAAAGGAGTGAAAACAATTCACGGTGATGAGTATACAATGAGTCCATATCACGTACTTTGGCCTATTCCCGCCTCCGCAATCAATGCTAATACCCAAGGAATAATAAACCAAAATATAGGATATCCAGGAGCGGAAAATAATATTCCGCCGCTGACAACTATTCCGGAGCAACAATAATTAACGGCTTTTTCTTAAATTCGATCACACAAACCTAAACAAATGAAATATATCTTCCTTGGTTGTTTTATGATTATTGCCCTATCCTGTAATGATAACGGAGGATACCTTTTTACAGTAGCCGATAATGATAGGATAGTCCAAGCCTTGCCTATAGAAGTGGAATTGGAAAATTTTGACAATGTTAATTTGGATAACCCCGGAGAACTGATGCTATCCTATGAGAAAATGAAAATTCCTGTTCAGATTGATTCAAGTCAGAATAAATTGTGGTTTGTACATTCACCAGAAAACACGGGGAACTATAAACTTGAAAAAGGCGAGGCTAGGAACGGGGACCTTTCGGGAATAACCATGAGCCAAAGTAATGGAGATCTTAAATTAGAAAAAGAATCCGTGCCAGTGCTTACCTATAGATACGGAATGACCTATGCTCCAAAAGGAATAGATTCCCTCTTTGGAAAATCAGGATATATTCACCCTTTGCTTTCCCCATCCGGGGATACCCTTACTAGAATTCAACCAGAAGACCATTACCACCATTATGGTATATGGGGGCCCTGGACGCGCACACAGATAGAGGGGGAGCAGGTAGATTTTTGGAATTTAGGGGATGGTCAAGGGACCGTGCATTTTAAAGAATTTAATAATGCTTTTTCAGGAGCAGTTTACGGTGGCTTCAATGCGCATCAAGAGCACATTAACTTAAAAGCTACCGAAGATGATAAACGCATTGCCTTGAACGAGGATCTGCAGGTTAAGGTGTGGGATTTAGGTAGGCCTGATCGATATATGGTAGATTATACTACAACTTTTAATACGCCTCTGCAATCCGGGATTCTATTTGAAGCTTATCGTTATGGTGGTGGATTAGGGATGCGTTTTACGGAACGTTGGCATAAGGACAATTGCACCGTACTTACTTCAGAGGGCAATGACCGACTTACAGCGGACGGGACCAATGCACGTTGGTGTATGGTATCCGGGGAAACTGCTGATGGCAACGGAACCAATGGTATTTTATTTTTAAGCTATCCGGAAAATAAGGCGCACCCAGAACCAATGCGGGTTTGGCCTATTGATGGTAACGGGGGTAGAGGTGATATGTTTTTTGAGTTTTCTCCTATTCGTCATGAAGAATGGCAGATAGAACCCAATAAAGAATATCAGTTAAAATATAGAATGGTGGTCTTTGAAGGGAAACTGACCAAAGAAGAAGCAGAAGGGTATTGGCAATCCTTTGCGAATCCGCCACAAATTAAACTAACTAAAACTAAATTATAAATACAGATGCAAAGAAGAAATTTTATTAAAAAAACATCGTTGGGTACTGCTGCTGCAATAGCCTTCCCAACAATTGTGCCGGCTAGTGTATTCGGGAAAAATGCTCCGAGTAACATGATAAATATAGGGCAGATTGGTTGTGGAAGAATAGCACGGGACCATGATATCCGTGATACCATCCGTTATGATCAGACTCGTTTTGTAGGGGTGTGTGATGTAGATGCCAATAGAGCTGCCGATGCCAAAGTGTTGGTAGATAAATTCTACAAAGAGAAAACAGGGAAAGACAACTATGTGAATACCAAGGTTTATGATGATTATCGTGAAATGCTCCTTAACAAGGACATAGATGCCGTAGTGATAAGTACTCCTGATCATTGGCATTCCCAACCCGCAATGGAGGCCGCTTTGGCAGGGAAGGATATCTACCTACAAAAACCTACATCTCTAACGGTTAGAGAGGGACAGCAGCTACGAGAAGTAATACAGAAAACAGGAGCTATTCTTCAAGTGGGGACCCAACAAAGGGCAATGCCGCAATTTAGGATTGCTGCAGAATTGGTTAGGAATGGTAGGATTGGGAAATTGCATACTGTGAAAGTTGGACTCCCTGGAGACCCTTCAGGACCAGAAGCCGCTGCAATGCCAGTTCCTAACAATTTAAATTTTGACATGTGGTTGGGGTCAACGCCAGAAGTGCCTTATACAGAGATCGGCGTGCACCCACAACAGGGTTATGGTCGCCCTGGATGGCTTAGACTTAGAAGCTATGGAGCAGGGATGATTACTGGTTGGGGACAACACCATTACGATTCAGCAGCATGGGGAATGAATACGGAACTTTCCGGTCCTATTTCTGTAGAGGCCTTGGCAGAATTTCCAAAATCGGGTCTCTGGAATGTTCACGGCGATTTTTTTGTAAAACATCAATACGACAATGATATTACGGTCTATACCAGTGGTGGATATCCTAATGGGATAAAATATATTGGTGAAGATGGTTGGATATTTGTATCTCGTGGATCATATCAGGCCTCCGCATCAGACCCTGTGGATAAAGAAAAGAGCAGTAAGGCTTTAAACGCATCCGATCCAAAGATTTTAGAATCGGTGATTGGCGCGAACGAAACTCATTTATATAAAATAGACGACCAACACGGGAATTGGCTGGATTGTATCAAGTCTAGAAAAGCTCCAATTTCACCAGTTGAAAAAGGACATAAAGCCTGCGTAATCTGTTTAATCAGTGACATCGCCATGCAATTTGATAGAAAACTGGAATGGGACAATGAAAAAGAAATGTTTATCAATGATGATGAAGCCAATGCGTTACTGCAAAGAGAGCAAAGAGCACCTTATGGTACCAATTATGTTAAGGTTTAGGGACTTTAAACTATTTTAGAATCGATTGATCGTTCTGTGATAGACGGTCAATAGAATAACTGTTAGTGGGTTAAGTAAAATGAAAGATAGTAGAGCCCATTGATTTAGAAGGCTATTAATCAATAAAATGTTAAATTAGAGTCGTTAATAAGTGGATGATAATGAATAAAATAACCACCATACTTTTACTTTCTTTATGTATCTCGTGTTCCGAAAGTTCAAAAAAAATGAAAAACAATCAGAAGGAGGATGCGCAAATAACCTTAATGACCTTAGATCCAGGGCATTTTCATGCAGCGTTGGTTCAAAAGACCATGTATCCGGAAGTAGATTCTACCATTTATGTTTTTGCACCTGAAGGGCCAGAGGTAAAAGACTTTCTAAATAAAATTGAATCTTATAATTCAAGAGTTGAGTCACCTACACATTGGAAGGTAGCAACTTCTTTTGGGAAGGACTATTTGGAACAGATGATTGCCAAAAGACCGGGGAATGTAATGATAGTAGCAGGAAAAAATTCCCAAAAAATAGACTATATCCTTGAAGCAGTAAAAGCGGGTATAAATGTATATGCCGATAAACCCTTAGTTATAAATCCGGAGGGATTTCAAAAATTGGAGGAAGCTTTTAAAATAGCAGAAGAAAAAGGAGTATTGATCTATGATATCATGACTGAACGCTTTGAGGTAACTACAGATATGCAACGTCTATTGTCTGCCGTGCCTAATGTGTTTGGAGAGATAAAGGAAGGGAGTAGTGAGGAGCCCGCTATTAGCAAGGAAAGTGTGCATCACTTTTTTAAATATGTATCAGGAGAGCCTTTGGTAAGGCCTGCCTGGTTTTTTGATGTTAATGAGGAGGGGGAGGGAATTGTGGACGTAACTACCCATTTGGTAGATCTGGTGCAATGGGAGCTTTTTCCTGAACAGATAATAAACCAGTCGGATATTGAAATGATCAGTGCTAAACGATGGGCTACAGATCTGTCATTGGAAGAGTTTAGTAAGGTTACAGGTTTGGATTCATTTCCCGATTACCTTAAAAAGGATATCGCGGGAGATAAGTTGAAGGTGTATTGCAATGGGGAGATGATTTATAAGATTAAAGGGAAATATGCCAAAGTTTCAGTGATATGGAATTACCAGGCTCCCGAAGGTACCGGGGATACGCATTATAGTATCATGAGAGGAACAAAGAGTGATCTTATAATAAAGCAGGGAGAAGAAGAAGATTATAAGCCAACATTATATATCAAACAAAAAGAAAAAGGAGATATTGAGTCAGACATTACAGCAGCTTTACAGGGGAATATTGCAGTTTTATATCCAGGAACTACATCGGAAAAAATAAGCGATGGGTATTGGAGGATCAACATTCCTCAAAAATTTAAAATTGGGCATGAGGCTCATTTCGCCCAGGTGACCCAAAATTATTTGCGCTATTTAAAAGAAGATCAGCTGCCAAAATGGGAAGTACCTAATATGTTGGCAAAATATTACACCACTATAGAAGGGTATAAAATGGCAAAGGATAAATAGGTGTCTATAGCTCTAGAATAGGAATTAACTTTAAGAAAAAATTATTTTCCATTTAGATATGGAATAGCAAACTAAAACAACATTCAATGAGTCATTTATTTAATATAAAAGATAAGATTTATGCGTTATCCGGAGGAACGGGAACTTTAGGAGGATCCATTTCTACCTACTTGGTAGAGAATGGGGCAAAAGTGATATTATTAGGTCGGTCCCAAGATAAATTGGAAGAAAAATGTAAGGAATTGAATAGTCAAGGTTCCGATAATGCCCATTATTTTGTTGTTGATGTGATGAGCGAAAAAGAATTGACCGATTTGCGGGATAAGATTCTATCCCAGTTTGGGAAATTAGACGGGTTAATAAATCTTGCAGGTGGTAATATACCAGGAGCCACTTTAAAACCTGATCAAACTATCTACGATATAGAAATTGGGGATACACAAAAAGTAGTCGATATTAACCTTATGGGAACGGTTATGCCTACAATAGTGCTCAGTAAGATCATGGCCGACCAAGGTCATGGATCCATTATAAACATATCTTCCATGGCTGCCAAACAGACAATCTCCAGGGTACTAGGATATTCATTGGCCAAAGCAGGTGTAGATATATTTACCAAATGGATGGCGAACGAGCTTTCTTCTAAGTTTAGTGATAAGATCCGAGTAAATGCTATCGCTCCAGGATTTTTTATTGGAAATCAAAATAGACGCCTCTTAACTAACGAGGACGGTTCCTTCACAGATAGGGGCAATAAAATAATTGGCAATACACCTATGGGTCGCTTTGGAGATGCCTCGGAACTTAATGGAATGGTCCATTATCTACTTAGTGATGCTTCTTCCTTTGTTACGGGTACCGTATATGATATTGATGGTGGTTTTAGTTCCTTCTCCGGGGTGTAATCTATGGAATATCTGAAAAAAACATTGCGATGGTTCGGTCCTGATTTTGGGGTGTCTTTGCAAGATATCCGAGAACTTGGAGCCGAAGGAGTGGTAACCGCCTGCCATAATATTCCAGTGGGGGAAGTTTGGCCTATCGAAACAATCCAAGCCATTAAAAGCGAGATAGCGTCCCATGGACTGAAATGGGCGGTGGTAGAAAGTGTAAATATTCATAAGGCCATTAAATTTGGGTTGCCGGAAAGAGATAAATACATTCAGAACTATATAGAAACTCTTGAGCATTTAGCTGCTCAAGAAATTAAGATTGTCTGCTATAATTTTATGCAACTTATAGATTGGACACGTACTAATTTAAGTTATAAGCTTCCCAATGGGGCTATAAGCTTATTGTACGATCCCATTGCTATTGCGGCCTTTGATCTATTTATCTTAAAACGTGAAAATGCCAAAGAGATGTACAGTGAGGAAGTATGTAATGCCGCTGAGGTCTATTTTAACGGTTTAGAAACTCAGGAATTGTCCTTGCTAAAAAATTCTATTTTAGCCGGAATGCCCGGCTCTAAAAAAGCAATTCCAATCTCTTTATTTAAGTCTACTTTGGAAGAGGTAAGTGGAATAAATAAAAATGAATTAAAGGATAATTTGGCTTATTTTTTAAAAGCTATAATCCCAGAGGCAGAAAAATTGGGCATAAAAATGGCGTTACATCCAGATGATCCTCCGTTCTCTGTTTTTGGGATTCCAAGAATCGCTTCTACCTATGAAGACTTAAAATTTATTTTGAATTGTGTTTCATCGCCCAGTAACGGACTAACTTTTTGTTCTGGTTCTTTAGGGGCAACCGATTCTAACGATTTGTTGAAAATTATTGAGGATTTTGGACCAAAAATTCACTTTTTACATCTAAGAAACGTCACCCGTGAAGCAGGTGGTCAATTTTATGAAGCAGCCCATTTGGATGGTTCTATACCTATGGGGAAGATTATGAGGGCACTTATTAAAGAGCAGCAAAGAAGGTACCTAAGCGGAATTGGTGAAGTGGCCATACCAGTTAGACCAGATCACGGCCACGTATTATTGGATGATAAAAAAAGAATGGATGATTTTTATCCTGGGTACTCCCTTGTAGGTCGTGGAATCGGAATGGCGCAGCTATATGGTTTGGAAATGGGACTTAGAGAGGTGTTGTTGACAGATGGTGAGGTGTAATTAAATTTCAAATAAAACTGTAATTGAAGGGGAGGAAAATATTATCAGTTTTTTAAAGGGGCTAGCTCTTCTAAAAAAAGGGTTTTAGTGTTTTTATAGAATTAAAAGGCTAAGGATGTTATCTTTAGCAACGTAATATAAAAAATATGTGGGAATTTAAAATCGTAAAACTTAAATTGTGTGGATTAATAGGGGCTGTAGTTTGCCTTTTTATTATGTCTTGTTCCGAGAATACCTCACATAAAACATTGTTATTTGCGCATTCCTTACCTATTACGCATCCTGTACATAAGGGAATTCTATCCATGCAAGAGATACTTAACGAGAAGTCTGGAGGAAAATTACAGATTAAAATCTTTCCAGATGGCCAATTGGGATCGGAAAGGGAGATGTTAGAGCTTTTACAAATAGGAAGTGTTGCTATGACCAAGGTAAGTGCTGCCTCCATGTCTAGTTTTGCACCAGAATATAAGGTGTTGGGAATTCCTTATTTGTTTAGGGATTCTAAACATATGTTTGGTGTTTTGGAAGGGGAGGTAGGCAAGAAAATTTTAGAGGGCGGTAGTGAGTACCTGCTACGGGGACTTTGTTTCTATGATGCTGGCGCTAGGAGTTTTTACACCTTGGATGGGTTTATAAAGACACCGGAAGATTTAAAAGGTAAAAAGATTAGGGTAATGAACGATCAAATGGCCGTAAACATGGTGAATGATCTAGGAGGGTCTGCCACGCCTATGGCTTACGGGGAACTATACACAGCGTTACAGCAACGGGTAGTGGATGGAGCTGAGAATAATGTACCTTCTTTTGTAACCTCTAACCACTATGAGATTTGTAAGTTTTATACCGTAGATGAGCATACCATGACTCCTGATGTTGTGGTAGTTGGTACAAAGTTTTGGGACACTTTAAATGAAGAAGAAAAAGAATGGCTCCAGGCCGCTGCTGATGAGAGCGTTGCAAAACAAAAGGTATTTTGGAGCGAAACGGTTAAAGAAAATATGGAAGTCTTGAAAAAGGCCAATGTAAAAATCTATAACCCGGATAAAAGTCCGTTTATAGCTAAAACCAAACCGATCATGGAAGCGTTATTGAAAGACCCAACTATGAAAAAAATAATCGATCAAATTAACGACTACTAATGCAAACCATATATAATACATTAAATAAGATCATTGAAGGAATGCTTGTACTTATATTTAGTTTGTTGGTATTAGATGTGGTATGGCAGGTAGTTTCTAGGTATGTGGTAGGACAATCTAGTTCTTTCACGGAAGAATTTGCACGTTTTTCCCTAATCTGGTTAACGGTTTTGGGTGCTGCTTATATAAACGGCCAAAAAGAAGGGCATCTTTCCATGGATTTTCTACTGGCCAAACTCCCTCCCAAAAAGCAGTTTAAAAGACATAGGGTTATTCAAGTCATAATGGCCATATTCGCCTTGGTGGTTATGGTTATCGGCGGTGGGAATTTGGTGTATATCACCCTAAAATTAGGGCAGTTGTCACCAGCTTTGTTAGTGCCTTTAGGCTATGTCTACGCTATAGTGCCTCTTTGTGGTCTCATCATTATATTCTTTTCCATATATCATATCAAAATAACCTTTAACCCCAATAGCAATGAGCATTGAAACTATAAGTATTTTTGTATTGTTCGTTAGTTTTCTGGGACTATTGGCCTATGGGGTGCCTGTGGCCTATGCCATTGGAATTTCTACAACCATAACCTTATTGGTTAATATTTCCTATCTGCCGGCGACTACTACGGTGAGTCAAAGAATGACAATAGGTATAGATAATTTTTCTCTTTTGGCTATTCCGTTTTTTATTTTGGCGGGGGAAATTATGAATAGGGGAGGGATTGCGAATCGGTTAATTGAATTTGCTAAATCCTTAATAGGAAGTTTGCCTGGAGGTTTAGCCTATGTAAATATTATTTCTGCCATGTTATTTGGAGCAATTTCGGGATCTGCCATTGCTGCTGCCTCTGCTATAGGAAGTACGTTAACAGATAAAATGGAAAAAGACGGTTACCCAAGGGAGTTTAGTGCTGCCGTTAATATTAGTTCCTCTACTACCGGACTATTGATTCCGCCTAGCAATGTTTTAATCATTTTTGCATTGGCCAGTGGCGGGACCGCTTCAGTAGCAGCTCTATTTATTGCTGGTTATATTCCTGGTATTTTGGTAGGGTTGGCTATCATGGGTGTTGTCTATGTTTATGCCTTAAGAAAAGGATTACCAAAAGAGAAACGAGTCAGTTTTAAAAAGCTGTTCCAAGATTTTAAGCATGCCCTATTAAGTTTAACCCTTTTGGTTATTGTGGTGGGCGGTATTGTAGCGGGAATTTTCACGGCTACAGAAGCAGCCGCCATTGCGGTAGTATATGCTATATTACTTGGTTTTGTAAATAGAGAGTTAAAGTTTTCCGATTTTAGGCCAGTTATATTGCGAAGTGCCAAGACCACAGCTATAGTTATGTTTCTAATAGCTACTTCCATGGCTATGTCCTGGTTGTTTTCATTTGAATCTATTCCCCAATCCTTAACGGGATTCTTATTAGAATCTGTGAAAAATCCGTTATTGGTTCTGCTTTTTATCAATATAACCTTATTGGTAGTAGGCACCTTTATGGATATGACTCCAGCGGTACTTATTTTCACTCCAATTTTTCTGCCTGTGGTAATGGCATTAGGGATGCATCCAGTGCAATTTGGAATGGTTATAGTGCTAAATCTTTGTATTGGGGTATGTACTCCACCTGTAGGAACTTTACTATTTGTTGGTAGTGGAGTGGCCAAAGTACCGGTGACCAAAGTAATAAAGCCATTATTGCCCCTGTTGGGGGCGATGGCAGGTGTTTTAATGCTACTCACCTATTTTCCGGAGTTATCCCTATGGTTGCCAAGAGCATTTGGATTGATAGAATAGGCTGCTATCAGCCCATACCCTAATCGATTAACAATAAAATATTTTTTGAGAGAAGGATAAGGTTAAACTTACTTATGGGTGATTAAATCCAATCGATACCCAACGAGTAATAGTTTTAGCTTCTTAAAATGGAATAGGAATACATTGGTATGCCTAATTTGTAACACTTAAATCTCATATATCAAAAGTCAAAACAAGAGGTGTGTGCCAAATTGTGATTTGATGATAAGTGCTTTCCGCCTTTATCGCATTTTGTCAGGTGAAAAATGGCATTAGAAGGGTATCTGACCAAATCTTTTATATATATCCAAACTCCTTATCTTAGCTATAGTGGTTGATGCACGATGACTATAAGCTTTTACTATGATAATTTATTAGCAACAGATAAACTCTATTGTTTAATAGGGGGTTTCGCATTGTTTTTGCGCATTATGGTAGTGTAAATTAAGTATTAACTAAAAATTTTACATGAGAGTATTAGTAATTGGAGCGGGTAACATGGGATTAACCTATGCAGAGTCTATGTCGAAATCAAATCTTTTAAAGAAGAAGTTAATGATCTTCGACAATTCCTCTGAAAAGACCACCTCCTTAAAAAAGATTTCACATTTTGATGTTTACGACAATTTGGAGGAGGCCCTTCCTAAGGCAGATTTAATCTTCATTGCTGTAAAACCATACCATTGCGAAGGTCTTTTTAAGAAAATTAAAACCTTTTTAAGTGAGGATCAAATAATAATCTCCATTATGGCAGGTGTTACCATAGGAACTATGCAGGAGGCTTTGGGGATTCAGAAGATTGTTAGGGCAATGCCTAACTTGCCAGCACAGATAGGCAAGGGGGTAACTTCGTACACAGCGTCTACGGAAGTGTCTAGAATAGAGCTGTTGACCATTGAAAGTTTATTGGATACAACAGGGAAATCCATTTTTGTGAGTACCGAAAAGTTTATTGATGCCTCTACTGGAATATCCGGTAGTGGTCCTGCATATGTGTTTTACTTTATGCAAAGTATGATGGAGGCAGCCTTAAAAATGGGCTTTACCGCTAATGATAGCAAGGTTTTAGTAAGCAAGACCTTTGAAGGGGCGGTAGATTTGTTTAACCAGTCCGATCTTTCTCCTAATTCGTGGATGGATAGAGTAGCTTCTAAAGGGGGCACAACAAGGGCAGCTTTGGACTCTATGGAAGATAATAATGTAAAGGAACTTATAAAGGAAGCAGCATATTCTGCATTTAACAGAGCAGTTGAGCTAGGTAAAGAAAAGTAAGATATGTATAAAGAAAGAGTAGTTATAAAAGTAGGTACCAATGTAATGACCAATAAGGACAATAGGATAGTGAAGCCTGTTCTTGATCATTTGGTGCAACAGATTGCAGAATTATACGAACGTAATATTATGACCGTTTTGGTATCTTCTGGTTCCGTAATAGCGGGAATGGAAGTAATGGGAGAAAGCCAGATTACAGATAAGGCAACTCGGCGTCAGGTTTATTCAGCTATAGGTCAACCCCGAATGATGCGTCATTACTATAATATTTTTCAAGATTATGGAATGAAATGCGCCCAGGTATTAGCGACTAAAAGAGATTTTAATCCTGGGAGCCACAGAGATAATATGGTGAATTGTTATGAAGGTTTAATGTCTGAGGGAGTTGTGCCTATCGCAAATGAAGATGATGCCGTTTCACTTACTAAATCTATGTTTTCCGATAACGATGAATTGGCCAGTCTTGTAGCGGAACTAATAAATGCCGATAAGCTGATTATATTGACGGATACAGACGGACTTTACACAGGTCATCCCGATGAAAAAGGGACCGAGGTTATAAAAAATGTAAGTGTAGATGAGAACGTAGAAAAGTATGTGAAGACCATCGTTAAAGGTGAAGCTGAAGGAAGAGGAGGTATGGGCTCTAAAATAAATATAGCAAAGCAGACCGCCTCAAAAAATATTCCGACCTTTATAGCAAATGGGAAAAGTAAACGGGTGATCCTGGATATTGTAGAAGGAAAAAGTGTTGGAACCAAGGTAACCGTATAAGTAATAAGATAAGAAGTAGAATAGAAGATAAAATTTAAATATGAAACTATTAAATACAGATATAAAGAACAAAGTACTGCAGTCCATGATGCAGATTTTGGACCGTAATAAAAAGGAGATTATAGCTGCGAATAAAAAAGATCTAGATCTCTTTGATGAATCCGATAGAGCAATGTACGATAGACTCATTGTAGACGAAAAGAAAGTAGATGGAATGATTGGGGCTATAGATGAAATCCTCAATCAGGAGGACCCTGTAGGGAAAATAAAATCGGAGAGAAAACTAGAAAATGGGCTTAAGATTCAGAATAAAACAGCTCCCTTTGGGACCATTATGATCATCTATGAATCTAGACCAGATGTTACTATAGAAGCAGCGGTTCTTGCGTTTAAGGCCAATAATAAAATTTTGTTGAAAGGGGGTAAAGAAGCTATTAACAGTAATATAGCCTTGGAAGCATGTTGGCACCAAGCTTTAAAAGAAAACGGATTGGGCACTGACTGGATTAAGTTACTCCATATGAACCGTGAGGAAACACAAGAGTTTCTTAGGAACCCTACCGAGAAGCTAGATTTAATTGTTCCCCGTGGTGGTGAACGTTTAATCGCCTTTGTTAAGGAGCATGCTAAATGTGCAGTCTTGGTAAGTGGTCGTGGAAACAACTTTATTTACGTAGACGAAACAGCAGATTGGGCGCAAAGTCTAAAAGTAATCATCAACGCTAAGACCGATAAGATCTCGGCATGTAATGCATTGGATAAAATCCTCATCAATGCCAATATAGAGGATTATCCTAATAAAATGAAGGAATTGAATGAGGTGCTTTCCTCTCAAGGAGTTTCCGTCTTGGTAGATAATGATGCTGCTAAAGTACTTAAAGACAATGAGAGGGTTGTGGATGAATCCATCTGGTATGAAGAGTTCTTGGCTATGAAATGTGTGGTTTCTCCAGTAGAAAGTTTGGACGATGCCATTGATCGCATCAACAAATATTCTGGAGGGCATTCTGCAACTATCATGTCCAAGGATGAGAATACGGCCGGCGAATTTATGGACCAAGTGGATAGTGCTGCGGTATACCACAACGCCTCCACAAGGTTTACTGATGGGGGACAAATGGGTGTTGGAGCAGAATTAGCGATTAGTACTGATAAATTACATCATAGAGGGCCATTGGGCTTGGAGCAATTGGTGACCAATAAGTACTACGTGTACGGAAATGGGCAAATAAGGGAATAAGAATCCATTAGTTGTCATGTTTTAGTATTAAAACGGCGGTTTCACAGGCAGAAGTGTTGTGGACTGCCGTTTTTACTTTGGTCTTTCTCTAGAAGGATAGAAGCGTATTTTCGGCCAACTACAATTGAAAATCACGTTTTTCTACAGGTTATTTTTAAACCCGCCTTGCACTATTTTAGTGCTGAAATGAATATAGGATGTAATACCATCGACCTAATTATTCATTATCTTCGCTCCGAAAAGCCAGCGAATGCTGGATATTAATCTTAGAAGAGAATAATGAAGAAGTCATTTTTTTATGTAGTTATAGCCTTTTTTTTGACCTCATTTGCTATTGGGCAAGAGTTTAACCAAGGAACCAGTGTCGTAAATGTCGGATTTGGGCTAGGAGGTAGTTTTAATACCGTAGGATCCCTTAGCCAAAAACCCTCCATTAGCGCTAGTTACGAATATGGGATGTGGGATGTTCCTGGTCCGGGAGTGGTTAGCTTAGGAGGTTATCTAGGTCATAAATCATATAGATTTGACAATAATGATAAATGGAACTATACTATTTTAGGAGTACGGGGTGCATATCATTATAATGGTTTGGAAATAGACAATTTGGATGTATACGGAGGTGTCATGCTTGCATACAATATGTTGTCCTATGATAATACGTACTATGCGGCCGGTACGTATGGAAACGAGCTCGCTATAAGTGCATTTGTGGGTGGTAGATGGTACTTTACAGAAAATTTTGGAGCCTTTACTGAATTAGGGTTTGGAGTGGCGAATGTAAGTATAGGGGTTGCATTGCGTTTATAAAGTTATCGACTAATGCCATAAAAGGGATTTGATGTTGAGGTTTGTGAAATAGCCATCCCATTTATAATTCTAAACAGAACATCTATATTTTAACTCATTGCAGTGTTATGGAAAGGAATGAATTGTACCCTATTTTTTTAAAAGTTTCCCAACTTAATATACTTATTATTGGCGGTGGAAATGTAGGGTTAGAAAAACTGACCTTTTTGTTGAAATCGAGCCCAAAGGCAACGGTAGAAATGATTGCAATTCATTATTTGGAAGATACCTTAGCACTTGCCAAAGAGCATCACGTTAAAATTATTAAAGATGCTTACCATAGTAGATATTTGGAAGGGCGCCATATGGTGATTGCTGCAACGGATAATACTGAAGTTAATCAGCGGGTGTACCATGATTGTAGGGCCCGACAGATACTGGTGAACGTTGCGGATAACCCTCCCTTCTGTGATTTTTATATGGGGAGTATAGTTACCAAAGGAAATGTAAAAGTGGCTATTTCTACCAATGGAAAATCTCCAACAACAGCTAAGCGTTTACGGCAGTTTTTTGAGGATGTAATCCCAGAAAATATAGATGACCTAGTGAAAAATCTTAGCGAATTCCGAAAAACAATTAAAGGAGATTTTGAGGAAAAGGTGGAAACGCTAAATGAATTCACCAAAGGACTGATCAAAAAAAAGGAATAAACGCAGCTACTTTCTTTTAGCTTTATGGATCCGTGAATACCAAGTAAAGTGGAACTCCTTTTTAAATATTTTACGAAACCGTTTTCGAAAATTTTATTTTGAACAAGATTGGTTGTAGTTGGCTGATTTACAGCTTTTTGTGATTATTTTTTATTTCTTGGAACAAGCAAATTTACTTCGCTTACTTTTTCCCATTCGGGTATATAGTAGTCATTGACCTATATTTTAATATATTTGAGAGAGGCCTCTATGGCTGTTTCAAATTAGGACGTTGTCCTTTATAATAAGTGGAGTATGTATTATTTGGGATTGGATATTGGGAGTTCATCAATAAAAGTAGCTTTAGTTGAAATAGCTACTGGCAAATTAGTTGGGTTAGTGCAGGAGCCAGAGTCTGAAATGGATATGATTGCTCTAAAAAACGGATGGGCAGAGCAGGATCCAAAAGATTGGTGGAGGTATGTATGTAAGGGAATTAAGGAAATTAAGGAAAAGTTTAATATCCACCCAGATCAAATTAAGGGGATAGGTATTGCGTATCAAATGCACGGCTTGGTATTGTTGGATAAAGAGGGTAATCCTGTCCGTAATGCCATTATTTGGTGCGATAGCAGGGCGGTAGTGATAGGTAGGGAAGCGTATGCTACAATAGGAGAAGAAAAATGTAAGTCGCACTTACTAAACTCCCCCGCTAATTTTACCGCTTCAAAACTAAAATGGGTGAAAGAAAATGAAGCGAATGTTTTCCAAAAGGCCCATAAACTTATGCTTCCCGGAGATTATATTGCCTATTGCTTTTCCAATGTGATGAATACTACTATTTCTGGTTTGTCGGAAGGAATCCTATGGGATTTTAAGGAAGATTCGGTAGCTAACTTAGTGCTGGAGCATTATGGTCTTTTAGAATCTTTTATTCCGGACCTAGTAGATACCTTTGGTTTACAATCTAGAGTAGATGCTCAAGGAGCCAAGGAAAGTGGGTTGGCCCAAGGAACCCCCATCTTCTACAGGGCAGGAGACCAGCCTAACAATGCCTTGTCGCTCAATGTATTTAACCCTGGGGAAGTGGCGGCCACAGGGGGAACATCTGGTGTGGTGTATGCGGTTACGGATAATCTTTCTGGTAAGGAAAGTACTCGCGTAAATAACTTTGCCCATGTTAACTACAGCAAGGAAACACCTAGGATTGGCAAATTATTGAATATTAATGGAGCAGGGATACAATACAGATGGTTATTGAAAAATTTGGGTGTGGGATCCTATGAAGAAATGAATGCGCTAGCAAATGAAATTCCAGTAGGAGCGGATGGGGTCTGTTTAATTCCCTTTGGTAATGGCGCGGAAAGAATGTTGAACAACATGGATGTAGGGTCTAGATTACTGAATGTAAACCTAAATAATCACCATAAAGGGCATATTTGTAGAGCTGCTTTAGAAGGTATTGCATTTTCGTTTGCCTACGGGATGGAAATATTAAAATCTGACGGAATTAGCATTCAAACCATGCGTGCTGGGAATGATAATTTATTTCGATCGGAAATATTTTCCAACACCTTGGCAAGTTTAATAGATCAGGAAATTGAGATCTATAATACCACTGGTGCAATAGGAGCGGCACGTGCTGCTGGAATTTACGAGGGCGGATTTGAAAAATTAAGCACCTATATCACTAATAATGACCACGTACACACATTTAAACCAAGTGGGGATACATCGGGTTACAGAAGCGCGTTTGAGAAGTGGAAAAAAGAATTGGAGTTAATTATTAACAGCAAAAAATAAGAAAATGGCATTGATCGGAAACAAGGAATATTTTAAGGGTATTGGGGAAATTAAATTTGAAGGTAAGGAGTCTGATAATCCCTTGGCGTTTAAATACTATAATCCAGAGCAGGTAGTTGCAGGGAAAACCATGCGCGAACATTTTAAATTTGCTATTGCCTATTGGCATACCTTCTGCGGACAAGGGGGCGATCCCTTTGGGCCTGGAACGCAAAGTTTTGAGTGGGACCAAGCAGCTGATCCGTTACAGGCCGCTAAGGATAAAGCGGATGCGGCTTTTGAATTTATCAGTAAAATGGGATTTGACTACTTCTGTTTTCACGATTTCGATCTAATTCAGGAAGGGGCCACTTTTGCAGAATCCGAAAAACGATTGCGTGCCATTACCGATTATATTAAGGAAAAGAAAGCCGCTTCGGGTATTAAACTGCTTTGGGGAACAGCCAATTGTTTTTCCAACCCTAGGTATATGAACGGGGCTGCTACTAATCCAGAATTTAATGTGGTGGCAAGAGCAGGCGGGCAGATAAAATTGGCGTTGGACGCCACTATTGCCCTAGATGGTGAGAATTATGTTTTCTGGGGCGGAAGAGAAGGATATATGTCCCTATTAAATACGGATATGGGAAGGGAATTGGATCATATGGCCCAGTTTTTAGGGATGGCTAGGGATTATGCTCGTTCCCAGGGTTTTAAAGGCACTTTCTTTATAGAGCCCAAGCCCATGGAGCCCACTAAGCACCAATACGATTTTGATACCGCCACTGCAATAGGATTCTTGCGAGAATATGGATTGGAGAAAGATTTTAAAATTAATGTTGAGGTCAATCACGCTACCTTGGCCCAGCACACTTTTCAGCACGAGTTGGCAGTGGCTGCCAAAGCGGGGATGTTAGGGAGTATAGATGCTAACAGGGGAGATTATCAAAATGGATGGGATACCGATCAGTTTCCAAATAATATCCAAGAAACTACAGAGGCCATGCTAGTGTTTTTAAAGGCAGGCGGACTACAAGGTGGGGGCGTAAATTTTGATGCCAAGATAAGAAGAAACTCCACTGATTTAGATGATGTTTTCCATGCACATATTGGAGGCGCAGACACTTTTGCACGGGCCTTGTTAACAGCAGATAAAATTATTTCATCCTCTGCTTATGATAAGTTGCGCCAAGAGCGATACAGTTCTTTTGATTCTGGCAAAGGCAAGGATTTTGAGAATGGGAAACTCAGCCTTACCGACTTGTACCAAATTGCCCAGGAGAATGGGGAATTACCGTTAGTCAGTGGAAAGCAAGAATTGTTTGAAAACATCATCAACCAGCATATATAAAGATTAGTACTTAAAATTATTATGGACCTTGCCACCTCCCTTTGGCCAAAGGGAGGTGGCTTCGCCATAGCGAAGATGGAGGGATTGAATCCGTACCATAATCTATATGATATCTATGATTAGTGTTAATTTTAATTAGGGCTATATTGTAGGACTATGAAGAAAATAACCTTAAAAAAGATAGCCCAGGTATTTAATGTTTCTGTATCTACAGTTTCCAAGGCCATAAATGATAGTCATGAAATAAGTGATGATCTAAAGGGGAAGATTCAGCAATACGCCAAAGAAAATAAATACAGGCCCAATAAACTAGCTTTAAATTTACGGCAGAAGAAAACAAAGACTATTGGAGTAGTAGTGCCCAATATCCTAAATTATTTTTTCACTCAAGTCTTTTCAGGAATAGAAAAAGTGGCTAATGAAAAAGGATATAATCTGTTGAGTTGTATCAGTGACGAGTCTTATGATAAAGAGGTGAAAACCTTGGAGTTTTTAGGGGGTAATACGGTAGATGGCATCATCATATCCATGGCAGAGGAAACGCAGTTTAAAAATAAAATGGACCATTTTCAAAATTTGGTTGATGAGCGGATTCCCTTAGTAATGTTCGATAGGGTTTCCAATGAGGTGGCATGTGATAAGGTGGTGGTAGACGATTATGAAGCCGGATATAAGACTACTAATTATTTTTTAAGCACAGGGTGCTCTACCGTAGCAGTGGTTACAGCAATTGATCATTCTAGTGTGGGTAGACTCCGAGTAGAAGGATATAAAAAGGCGTTGGATGAAGCCAATATTCCCTATGACGACAAATTGGTGGTGCGTCTTGATAAGAAGGACGACTTGGAACTTAGGATATCTTTTTTATTGAATTATAAAAAGGTAGATGCGATAATGGCACTGGACGAGATGACCGCGGTGGAGGTTTTAAGAATAGTGAAGAATAAAGGCTACAAGGTGCCAGAGGATATCTCTATTATTGGTTTTACCAACGGCAAATTATCACGTTACGTAACCCCTGCGCTTACCTCTGTAAGTCAGCATGGAACCTATATTGGGGAAGCTGCGGCAAATATATTGATAGAAAGGATGGAAGATAATTCCAATAGGGATTTCTCCACCCTAACTATCAAAACAAGTTTAGTTATGCGCGATTCAACCAAAAAAAGGTTAGACCAGTAAGGATTGATTATGACTTACTTAATGGTGTTAGCTTTTGCTTGATCACTGTTTCCATAAAATCTATCTCCTGCAATGCCATATTTGTAAAATGGAACAAACTAAGGCAGCGATCCAGGTTTTGATTTTCATAGGATACCTTGTAATATATATTATTGTTCAGGTAATCTGTAAGCGCTCTAAGTCCGTGGATAAAGGGCATAAAAACGGCGCCCCAAGCCAGGGTGTCCAGCTCTTCCTGATACAAGAAGGGACCATTTGCCTCTAGACCATCAACAAATGCTTCAAACAGTGGACGCTTAAAAGTAATTTTACTATGATCCTGCTCATCTTCAATGGCCTGGTTGGCAACAGTTCGTATAGCATCGCCAAAATCATAATAAAAGTATCCCTTCATCACGGTATCCAAATCAATTAGGCACAAGGCCTTATTACTTTCCTTGGAAAAAAGGATGTTGTTTAACTTTGTGTCGTTATGACAGACACGCAAGGGTAATTTGGAGTTGTTAATTACTTTTAATTTCTCCAAGGTAGCTTTAGCGAAAGCTATAGCGGATTTAGAAATTTCTAGTTTCTCGGGATGTGCAGTTTCTAAAGAGTCATTAAACTGAGCTTCCCGCAGAGAAAGATCATGAAACTGTGGAATAGTATCCACATAATTCTCTAAAGGCGCTTTGGCTAGGAGTTGATGGAACTTACCAACCACCTTACCGGCCTCATGAGCTATGCTAACGTTGGTGGCATTATCATAGGCGGTGGTGTTATCAATATAGGTCATTAATCTCCAATACCCCTTCTCTTCTTCCTCAAAATAGGTGGCATCCTCTTGGGTCCTTATCAGGGCAATAGGGGTATATTCCGTATCAATGAGGAAATTAAAGGCGCTTGCAATATTTCCCATCAACCCCTTTATATCCTTAAAGACATTCCGGTTTACCCGCTGTAGAATGTACAGTGGACCGCTCTGGTCTAGTACCAGATAGGTATCATTGATATATCCTTGGGTTATTTCTTGAAATTGATAGGTTTTTTGGTCTATTTTAAAATTGCCCAATATTTTGTTGAGCATGCTAGCCTTGTCTGCGATCATCAATTAAAAGTTCTAGAGGGTCTCCCATACTGGGGAAGGATATTCATTTTTGTCTGTCATTCTCTCTAATTCGGCAACGGCAGTATCTTTGTCGCTTGCATAAGTAACGCCAAACCACTGACTTTTAGATGGAAGTACATCGACATCAACAAGTTCTTGATCTATCATTTCCTTAATAGCGAAGGGAAGGTATATTTCTCCTTTAGCTATATTGTCATTATTCTCTATAAAATCTGTTAGATATCCTGTGATAAAAGGGAATATGGAAGGTTGACAAACCCAAAAGTTCATACTAGCCAGTTCTTCACCGGTAAATTCGGTTCCACTATCCAAATCTTTAATAGTATCCCCGGTTTTCTCTATTTGGATATACTCGTGAATGGAAGTCAGTTTATTGTTTTCTGAATTACAAACGCCTCTGGATACCGAACCGTGTTCTGATAATGTATTTTTTAGCGTATAAGCCACCAATCCGTAAGTAGATTCACTCTTATTAGATTTTATAAAATCAGCTGCACTTTTAAAGGCGTTTTGACCGTAATAATCATCTGCATTTATAATAGCAAATGGACCATCAATTACATTTCTGGCTGTCCACACGGCATGTGCGGTTCCCCATGGTTTTGCGCGCTCTCCAGTATAAGTTACTCCTTCAGGAAGGTCGCTTAATTCTTGTGCAAGGACATCTATCTTAATGTTTTTAGGTAATCTCTGAGAAAGATGTTCTTTTAGGAAATCTACATTTTCTTTTTTTGTTATGGCAACAATATGCTCAAAGCCATTTTTTATGGCATCATAGATACTAAATTCCATTAGGAACTCGCCTTTTGGCCCCAAGTCATCAAATTGTTTAAGTTTCCCGTATCGGCTGCCACTTCCCGCGGCCATTAAAAGTAATGTCATAATCAGTTGTTTTTAAGACTGCAAAAATATGGATTATAATATAAATCGAAGAGGGGAAAAGTTTATATACGAAATTTCAGCAGCAAAACCCCTTTTATGACGTTCAATTCTGATCTAAATTTTTGGAAACTGAATCTTTTTGCTTCTATGGAGGGCCTGAGATGGATAAACCTGATAAGCATCATATTTTAAGTGAGGATAGGATGGTAATTTTGATAAATCATTCATAATTATTGAGCAATGGCGAATTTAATTCAGAAATACAATATACCAGGACCTCGTTACACTAGTTATCCTACTGTTCCCTATTGGGACTTAGGAAGCTTTTCGGGAAAGCAGTGGAAATCTACACTAATCAATAGTTTTATAAAGAGCAATGAATCCGAAGGAATTAGTCTTTATATCCATTTGCCCTTTTGTGAAAGTCTATGTACTTTTTGTGGGTGCCATAAGCGGATTACCAAAAGGCATGAAGTAGAAAATCCATATATAAGCAATGTCTTAAAGGAATGGCAACTTTATTGTGATTTACTACCGGAAAAACCAAAGATCAAAGAACTTCATTTGGGAGGGGGGACCCCAACATTTTTCTCGCCCGAAAATCTAACCCGATTAATAAAGGGGATATTTAGGACTGCCGAGAGAGCTGATAATTATGAGTTTAGTTTTGAGGGACATCCCAATAACACGACCAAGGAGCATCTGCAGGCGTTATATGATGTTGGTTTTAGGCGGGTAAGCTATGGGGTGCAAGATTATAATATGAAGGTGCAGATTGCAATTCATAGGATACAGCCTTTCGAGAATGTAAAAAACGTTACGGAATGGGCTAGGGAAATAGGGTACACTTCCGTAGGTCACGATATTATATTTGGATTGCCTTTTCAGACGCAGGCCCATGTAGAGGAGACTATTATGCGAACCAAGGAATTAATGCCAGATCGTTTGGCATTTTATAGTTATGCCCATGTGCCTTGGTTAAAAGGAAACGGTCAACGGGGCTTCCAAGATGCCGATCTGCCTACGGCAGATGAAAAACGGAATCAATATGAGACAGGGAAAGAACTGCTGGCGGAAGTGGGGTATTGCGAGATTGGTATGGACCACTTTGCATTAACTTCCGATAGCTTGTACAAAGCCATGGAGAAGGGGAGCCTTCATAGAAATTTTATGGGCTATACCGCTTCTAAAACCCAGGTGATGATTGGGTTGGGAGTTTCTAGTATCAGCGATAGCTGGGATAGTTTTGCTCAAAACGTAAAAAATATAGAGGAATACGACCATCTAATAGAAAATAATATCATCCCCATCTTTAAGGGACATATCTTAACGGAGGAAGATAAGATGATTCGTAAGCATATCTTAGATTTAATGTGTAGATTTAATACTGCCATGGAAATTAAGGAGCAGGTATTTCCAGAACAGCCTCAGGTTCGGGAAAGATTAATTGAAATGGAGAAAGATGGGCTCGTTAAAATAGAGGATAACCAAATTGTGGTTACCGAGAAGGGGAGGCCATTTGTGCGGAATATTTGTATGGCTTTTGATTTGTTATTACACAGGAAAGCACCGGAAACTAGATTATTTTCCATGACGATTTAGGGAAGCCCTAAGAGATATCATAAAAATATAGGATTAGTAAATTTTAAAAATATGCCATTATGAAAAAAATTATTGTACCGGTTGATTTTTCTGAAACTTCTGAAGTTGCCCTTAAAACAGCGGCATCCATAGCTAAGAAATTTGGATCAGAGATTTTTGTACTACACATGTTAGAAATGTCCGATTCGTGGATGACCAGTAATGAAGATGTTGTTCAGCAACAGGCTGTTTTCTTAATGAGGTATGCCGAAATGAAATTCGGGGAATTTCTAGATAAGCCGTACTTAAACGGGGTAAAGGTAACCCCCATTGTAAAACGGCATAAGGTATATAGCGAGGTAAATGCCATTGCAGAAAAACACCAAGCCGATTTAATAATTATGGGTTCCCATGGAACGTCTGGAATAAAAGGCGTATTTGTGGGATCCAATGCGGAGAAAATGGTGAGGAATGCCCATGTTCCAGTACTGGTGATTAAAGATGAGATTGTGGATTTTGAGGTAAGAAGATTTGTTTTTGCATGTGACTTTGGGCTGGAGAACCTCCCCGCGTTCCATAAGGCGAAAGCGTTAACGGATAAGTTGGCAGCAGAGATGATAATGGTGTATGTTAATACTCCTGGAGACAATTTCTTAAGCACAAAGGATGCATTTAAAAAGATAAATCTGTTTTTACACAAGGCTAAAGCCAGTTTGGAGGTAGAGATATTTAATGATTATTCTGTAGAAAGAGGGATATTATCTTTTGGAGAAAGTAGAAGTGCCGATATTATAGGCCTGCCCACCCACGGTAGAAAAGGAATTAACCATTTTTTTATGGGCAGTATAGGCGAAGATATTGCCAACCGTTCCAAAACTCCGGTTATGACCTTTAAATTGTAGGTAATTCTACTTTGGCATATTTAAGAATAGGTTTGTTTTTCATATAACCTAAACAGAACAAATCCCGTGAAGATAGTATTCACGGGATTTTTTGACACTATCCCGTAAACTGTGTAAGTTTAAAATAACAGGGGTTTGACTTTTATCTAAAGTCTGACCCTTTTTTCATATATCGTCAGGAACTGATTTAGGATGATTCCCCAGTTCCTTACTGGCATGGACCATTTTTTGGTCGCTTCCCTCACTGCCAAATATACGGATTTCATCACCGCATCGTCCGTAGGGAAGGAAAGTTTGTTCTTGGTATACTTTCTTATCTTCCCGTTCAGGTTCTCGATAAGGTTCGTAGTATAGATTATTTTCCTGATCTCTATGGGGAACTCAAAGAATACCGTGAGCTCTTCCCAGTTGTCCCTCCAGCTCTTTATGGCATAGGAGTACTTGTCGTTCCATT
>NZ_AUCB01000014.1 GCF_000429545.1 Arenibacter certesii DSM 19833 | reverse complement strand
TTACTAAGTCCAGAAGGTATTGCTCACAGAAAACAAAGATGTTGGGATGTGGAGGCAGTATTTGGCAACATAAAACACAATATGGACTTTAGAAGGTTTATGTTAAGAGGTCTGGATAAAGTAGAAACAGAAATAGGTCTAATTGCAATGGCGCACAACCTTAAAAAAGTGAGTTTAGCGATGTAAGAATCGCTTTGACTCATTTTAACTGGCCACTAATCACCTAATTAACAAACCAAGTTCAAAATAATATCAGAAAAACCAAAAAATAAAAGGTCGCCTAAATAGTTTTTAGACGACCTCCTGTTTTTATTGTAGTGATGGCAGAAGGATTCGAACCTTCGACCGCCTGTTTAGAAGAAAGGCAAAATAAGTTTTCCTTTAACAACATTTATCTTCATTTGGTTGAATATCAGTTATTTATGATTTAATGTTTTTCATTAATCAGCATTTAATGTATCTTTAAAGGACAATTGTTGTACCCATGTTGTACCTCCTTTTGCACCTATACCATTACAACCTTGTACTCATTTTGTTTAATTGTTGTACCTAATTAGTGAGAATTATGGCTAGTATACAAATAGTTTTGAGAAAAAAAGCGAAAGTGAATGGTACTTATCCAGTTTACCTTAGGATAACTATAAACCGTAAATCAAAATATTTCAAAACCATTTTTAACTGCCACGAAAACGATTGGGATTATAATTCTGGCCAATTCAAAAATAGTGAAAGGCATATTCAAAGTAATCGACTGCTTTTAAAGTTTAAAGACCGTGCTCTCGACATATATTCACAGTTAAAACTCAAAAATGACAACTTTACTTTGTTGGATTTTGAGAAAGCTTATAGAGTGTCCATGAATCCCTTAAGCAAAGATCTTCTTGAATTCTGGCAAGAATTAATATCTGAACTGATTACTGCTGGAAGAACGGGGAACGCGCGAATGCACAGAAACAGTTTTACATCTTTTAGAAATTTCATAAAAAAGAAACGTTTATCCTTTGAGGAATTAAATGTCTCACTGCTTTCCAAATATGAAGCAGATTTAAGATCCCGTGGTGGTACCGACGGAGGAATTAGTGTTAAGATGCGGGCGCTAAGAACACTTTACAATACAGCTATTCAAAGGGATTTAGTTGCAGGTGATAATTATCCTTTCAATAAATATAAAATTTCCAAATTAAAAGGTAAAGGAGCTAAGAAAGCCTTAAGTATTGAAGAAATAAAAACTATAATTGATTTGAATATTGACCAATATCCTGAACTGTTCGATAGTCATAATTATTTTGTCTTCAGCTTTTACACCCGGGGAATGAACTTTGCCGATATTATGAAACTAACATGGGACAATGTGAAAAATGACCATATCCATTATGTCCGTTCAAAAACAAAGGGCAATTTCCAAATTAAAATTCTTCCGCCAATAGAGAAAATCCTAAATCACTATAGAAAAAACACCATAGGTACGAAATATGTATTCCCAATACTGTTAAGTGACAACCTTTCCCCTAGTCAAGTCGAAAACCGGAAAAACAAAATACTTAAAAAGTTCAATGGGGATTTAAAGGAAATTGCATTTCATTGTAAAATTGATAAACCTTTGACAAGTTATGTTGCCCGACATAGTTTTGCCAATTGCCTTAAACAAAAAGGGGTAGCAACCGATATCATAAGTGAATCACTTGGCCATCAAAATTTAGCAGTTACACAAGCATATTTAAAGGATATGGATAGTTCTGTACTAGATGCAGCAAGTGCTCTTCTACTTTAGGAGGGATTAGTGTTAAAGTATTACTGAGAGTGCAATGAGGCACCGAATTAAACATAAAAATCTAATCATTAAAACAGCCATACAAATTCCCATAAAATAATAAAATCGAGGATACTACCCCGATCAGTACATTGTCACTTCATTGCGTAACACTCCATTACGGGCAAAGAGCTTCACTACAAAAGTCATGGACACAGTTCGCATTCTCATCTTTCCGTTTCATTAGCCCTTCCCGGAATGCCACGAAGCACACTTTTCTTCAAGAGGAAATTTCAAACGGAGACCGCCTGATTGGAATTTATTTTGTTTTTAGTTCCACTACCAGACTTTTCATGCTTCACAATATCCCTTTAACGGGTGCCAGATATACCTAAAGAATACAATGTATACTAATAGTGTAGAATACTATTGGCTAATCACTGATGCCTTGATTATGAACAAAAACTTAAGATTTACCTTAATATAAGTATTTGAACTTTTTTAGTTTGCCAATGGAGGTATATTCAAAAAGAAAACAAACCAACTTATTAACCCATTATTTCTCTATGGATTTCAAATACTTCTGAACTTCCTTATGTGCTTCATCTGCTTCTTCCCTAGTCCTGGTCAGTGGACTTTTGTCCCCAGCTACTACCTGTATCTCCAATTCTTCCCATGGCAAAACATTGGATTTTAATGCCCACGTATTATAAATAGATTCCATTTTTTTCACTTTTTCTGGAAAGGTATTAGCTAGATCGTTTATTTCTGTTCTGTCATCCTTTAGGTTATATAGTTCCCATTCCCCTCTTTCCAAAATAGAGACTAACTTCCAATCCCCCAATCTGACCGCTTTGTTGCCTTGATGCTCCCAAAATAATGTATCCCTTATCTTTTCATCTTTATAGATAATCGGAAGTAAACTTTTACCATCCAAAGGTTTAACCTCGTTATTATTGAACGATGTCGGATAGTCTGTTTCAGCCAATTCCAAACTTGTTGCCATGATATCTATAATATGTGCTGGCTGTTTTCTTAATTCGTTTTTAGTACGGATTCCTTTTGGCCAATGCACAATGAAAGGTGTGGCAATACCTCCCTCATGCATGTAGGTTTTAAATTTTTTAAACGGTGTATTACTTAGATTAGCCCACTTTAAACCATATCCCCCATAAGTATTTTCAGGCCCCAAGGCAACACCAGGATAATCACCGGACACAATAATATCACCTTCTTTTGTGTATAAGGGAACATAATTCATTATACTCCATGGCTTACCAGAATTCCCGATCATCCCATTGATATGCTCCGTTTTATCACCTCCATTATCCGAAAGGAAAAATATTATAGTATTATCTAATTTACCTTGATTTTTTAGAGCAGCTACCAATTCCCCCACCCCTTGGTCTAAATGCTCGATGGTACCCGCATAGGCTTCCATCCTAGATTGTTCCCAAAGTTTATGCTCCGCTTTGTCCCAAGCCACATTTTGTTCATCAATCTCTGGAAGTTCCCATGAAGGATCGATGATACCTTGGTTTACTAAATTTTTATAACGATCTTGTCTTAGTTTATCCCAGCCTTTTTCAAATTTCCCTTTATGCTTTGCAATAGCTTGCTTTCGTGCATGTAACGGCCAATGGGGGGCGGTATAGGCCATGTAAAGAAAAAAAGGCTTACCAGTATCATGAGTACTGATATATTCTATAGATTTTTTAGTTATGGCTTCAGTATAATAGAAATCATCATAGGGCTCCACATAGGAATTCCCTTCCACCAAAGTTAAAGGATCCCAATAGCTCCCTGCGGCAATAAGTGTCCCATAAAATTGATCGAAGCCTCTTTGAAGAGGCCAGTTATGCTTGGATTCCTCTGGTTTAAAGTTATGATTTAAATGCCATTTACCAACCATATAAGTACCATAACCAGCCTGTTTTAATACCTCGGCGATAGTTACGCATTCGTTGTTAAGATCAGCACGGTAACCCGGTTTCCCATAATCTTGGGCTGTCATATACCCTAGCCCAGTTTTATGAGCATATAGCCCTGTTAGCAAACTTGCCCTACTAGGCACACATCTCCCAGCATTATAAAATTGCGTAAACTTTAACCCGTTATTTCCCAAATCATCAATATTCGGGGTCTCGATCTCTCCACCATAAGAACTTAAATCCGAAAAACCCATATCATCTGCCATAATAACTATAATGTTGGGCCTTTCTTCTTTTGGCTCAATTCTATTTTTACATGCACCAAGCATTAGTGAAAGTGCAGCAAGTGTCATGAATTTACTAATCACAGTATAAATGTATTATGTTTAACATATAAAAATAATAAAATATTTCTGTATTACAAATAAATTCGATTCTATTATACACCCTAATAAATTAGCCTGTGTAATTATAATCGAGATGCAAAAAACTTCAATGACCTAACAATATGTTCTTTCCAATATTGCGTGGTATGCCCTCCTTTAAACTCTTCATAAATATGTTTTATACCATGGTCCTCTAAACCATTATGTAACTTTCTATTATGCGCTATTAAGGGATCATCAACCCCACAGTCAAAGCGAAAAGAAAGCAGCTTATCCTTATTTTTTAGTAAGCAGCCTATTACAGACTCATCCCCATTATTCTTGCGATAAGGATTCACATCGTCAACAAACAATTCCAATCCTTCAAAATTTGTAATTGAAGAATGGCCAGAAAAGGCAGTAAAAACATAAGGATATTTTGCACCAATACGCAAGGCTCCATAGCCACCCATCGACAGTCCGGCCATAAACCATTTAGATTTATCGCCAACTTGCCCTATTACCCGCCTTACAGCTTCTATGACGTCCTCGGCTATCCATTTTTCAAAATCAAAACCAGAATGAGCAAGATAACCACTCCCTTCCCCCCATAAACCATCAGAGGGCATTACAAGGACCATAGGTGGCAACACTTTTTTCACGATAAGATCAAGGGCTATATTATGGACATTCATATGTCTAGTCCATGCCCAATGGCTAGCATATACCCCATGTAGTAATATTGCTACTGGCAAATCCGAAATCTGCTCATTTCCTGGTGGAACAAAGACAGTGATATCTGCCCTCCCTTTTAGATAAGAACTTTGAACCGTTAAATACCTTAAGTTCTCAACCTCGTGTTTAGGATCGGAAACACTTATTTCTCTAATAATCATATGGTATATTTTTCACTAAAATAAAATTACACCCTTGGCATTTTTACCTGAAAGCATATCACTAAAAGCATTTTCTAAATTATTAGGAGTATAGGTTTGTGTTATCATTTTATCCAGCAACAACGATCCCTTTTTATAATAATCCAAAAGCATAGGAAAATCTCTATTAGGTCTGCATTTACCATATAACGGATTAATATAGATTTTATCCCACTCAAACAAGTTCATATCAAATTTAATTTCCTCTTCGATCCCACTTACCTGTACAGCCATGCCTCCATTTCGAATCATAGCTAATGGTGCAGCACCCAAAGACGGCACACCAGTACATTCAAAGGAATAGTCCGCTCCCCTATTTTCAGTTAGCTTCTTCACCTGAATGGCCGAATTCAACAATCCAACATCCATTTTTTCGGCTATAATAGTATGAGTGGCACCGTAAGCTGTACTCATTTTCAACCGCTCCTCATTAATATCAATTGCAATAATCTTCGCCGCTCCAGATATTCGTGCTCCTTGAATTACATTTAAGCCTACACCCCCAGTTCCCAAGACCACAACAGTTGAACCCTTTGTGACTTTGGCTACATTTATGACAGAACCAACACCGGTCATCACACCACAGCCCATTATACTAGCTACCTCTAAAGGGATTATATTAGGTGTTGGAAACACGGCAGCCTCTTTAACAATGGTGTGGGTGGACATTGTACCTAAGTTAAAAGAACGCTGAACCCCCTTGTTTTTATAAAGGGTACTTTCTAAAGACACGTGCCCCATATTAGGTTTACCTTGTCCTGTAACTGGAGACTGTAACTCGCAAATACTTTCACTTCCATTCTTACATTGAAAACAACTCCCACAAGGAATCGCCCAGTTTAAAATCACCTGATCTCCAGGTTTGGTGGTTTTTACATTATTTCCAACAGCCAAAACAACTCCGGCACCTTCGTGTCCCATGATCATTTGTTGTCCCCATTTGGTATAAGAATCGTAATCAGTATGGCATACTCCTGCAGCTTTTATCTCCACAAGGACTTCATCATTTTGCGGCAGTCCAACTTCAATATCCTCCAAGGAAAATGTTCCTTTGCCGTTAGCAATTATAGCTTTAGCTTTTATCATAGTCATGTTCTATTTTTTCTAATGTTTTCCAGCATTCATATAGAGACCTAGGCAAGTGGTAGCAACCTTTAAAACTCCCTTTCAAGTCCAATAACACCTCACCCCTCCTATTTAAATAACCATACCATTCCCCAAATTCTGGATCCGGAAAATATTTCCAAGTGTAAGTATGTACTTTTTCAAACCAGGACCACACATCGGCTCTTTTTGTGTGGTGAAACGCTTTCAATAAAGCAATAAGGGCTTCGTTATGGACCCACCACAATTTTTGGTCCCAATCCAATTTCCATTGCATAGGCTTGTTTTTCCAGTCCATAAAATAGTAGATACCTCCAAACTGATCATCCCAGCTGTAGGATAGCATTTTAATGGTAATATCTGTAGCTTTTTCAATGGTATTAATATCATTTGTTTGAGCTGCCAAATCCATGACCATCCACATGGATTCGACAGCATGACCTGGTACGATCAATCTTCCATCTACTGTATCCGGATGACTCCCATCTGGTGCCACATTTTCAAAAAATAATTCTAATGTTTCATCATAATGATGCGTTAGCAACTTATGGATACTATTGCTTTTTAAACTGACGATCGTTTCATCATCCAAAACACCTTCCATTTCCAGTGCCATATTAGCGTCCAGCATAAGTTTCCCCATACAGTTCATCGGACGGAAACCTGTTTCCTTATTAAAAACATGTTTTGGGTTACTCCATCTTTTTTCAATCCGGTCATAAACCTCTCTAGCCAAAGTTTTATACTTGGCATTTCTAGATGCTTTGTAATATTGAGAAAAACCCAAAGCGGCAAAGCAATCAGAATAGATGTTGGATGGTTTTTTCAAGGCGTTACCTTGTTGATCAAAGGAAAAATAAAATTTTCCATCCTCGTCCATGCCATTTTCTACTAAAAACTCAGCTCCCAACTTGGCTATTGCCAACCATTCAGGTTTTTTTTCAACTTCGTTGTACAGTTTGCTGTAGGTCCAGACTTGCCTACCTATGGGCCAGGCATATTTATCGGTATCAAATACATTTCCTTTACGATCTAATGATGTTAAATAGCCACCATGAACTTTGTCTAACGAATATCTGGACCAGAACGGAATAACTTCTTCGAGCAATCCATTTTTATACTGGTTTATTAACTCTTTCATTTGAGGTTATTTAAATTTTCAATTCCAATGCCCCTTTGGGTTTGCAACTACAGGGCAAGCATGTACCAGGGTCTGGCTGAATCATAGTTGCATGATTATAGTTTACCTCCCCAGCAACTATTTCGGTTAAACATGTACCACAATCCCCGAAGAGACAACCAACATCAATATTAATATCATGGGCCTCGGCTAGTTCTACAATCGAGTTATATTCTGGAGCCCACTCCACTGTTTTCCCCGAGACACTAAATGTAACGGCTGTTGATTCCTCTTTAGAGCCCTCATCCGACATAACAGAATAGGCTACGCTTGCTGGACCAAACGATTCCGTATAAATACGATTATCGGATACCCCTTCCAAACGCAATGATCCAGTTATATAGTTCATCATCATAGGAGGACCACAGACATAAAAATCATAGGAGCCATGGCTAAGTTTACTTTTCATATAATCATAGTCGACAAAACCAAAATAATCATAATCCAACCCCAATTTATCCGAGCGCAAGGGATTGGAATAACAAATAAAGATCTGAATATTATTGTTTTCTTTATTTAGGTTTTCTAAATGGGCCTTAAAGATATGATCGGTACTATTAGTGACGCCCAAAAAAAATATGACATTCTGATTGCTTTCAGATTCCACTATGGCATTGACCATACTGAGCAATGGAGTAATCCCAATACCGCCTGCAACAAGCACAATTGGAGTTTGCTCATTGGAATTTAAGAAAAAATCGCCCATAGGACCTTTAGCTTCCAAGATATCTCCTTCCTGAATGTACTCATGAAGTAAGGTTGAGGCCTTACCTGAAGGTATCTTTTCCGAATTATCGAGAGTCAATTCCTTTTTTACGGATATTCTATAGTAATCTTTTCCAGGTGCTTCAGAAAAGCTGTAAAACCGTTGAATATAGTGTCCTTGTCCTTCTGGTTTAATTTTAAACAAGAGATGTTGCCCAGGTTTAAAAGGGGCTAAGGACTCATTGTTTTCCGAACATAAGTACAATGAGGAGACAAGTTCGCTCTCCTGAACCTTTTTAAATAATTTATATTTTTTAAGCATTGGACCTAGTATTTTTTAAGCATTTTTTGATCTGCACGGGCATCTTCATAACTCACATTATATGCTAAAACTTTTGGGTCAGGTACAACACCCATTTTTCCACAGGTATCCGAGTATACTTTTGGCCACCAATTTTGGTGCTCTGTCAGGCCCTCCTCCTTCCATTTCCCCCAATCTTCATAAGCCTTGTCCCAGGCACAGCTACCGAATTCCATGGTTTGTTTTTGCCCCCCTATTTCGGGTACAATCCATTCCCTTCCTATTTTGGCATGTAACACTTCATCTGCCCAGTCGTAATCTTGAATCAATTTTGCCAACTGATTTTCCGTTGCCAACGCAACTTCCCATTCATATTGTTTTCCTGTTTTAGCAGGCATCAATCCTTGTTCTATAAAGAACAAAATGGCATGACGCTCTTTAGGAGTACATTTGGTATTTAATTGATAGGACCAATTCCAGGTAATGGGAATTTTGGTCCAATCGATTCCCAAAGATATAAAACCAAGTTCCCCCATCATGGCGTGTCTAGATTCATCCCATAACTGGCGAATCATATCTTTGTAATAGCTCCATGGTTTATCTTTGGTTTCTTCTATTATACTTGCCATCATTTCCGGCACATCTATCTCGCGTAACCTTTTAAAATACAGCATTATTAGCTTAGGGAAATGTGGTTGCTCTGTATCTAATAAAAATGCTTCTGCATTGACCCCCATGTTGTATTTATCAATGAACCGTTCATCGCGCTGTGGTATAGGGTCGTATTTATAAGGAGTTTTCGAGAAATAGGGTGATAACTCATGATTTACTCTAGTCTTTGTTCCATCTAGATCTCCACTTGCTTCTAAACATTGGTCTAAGAAAATCAACCAAGGTAATAATTCATTCTTGTGTGTTTCTTTTATCAAACTCTCCAATGTCTTTTTACCATAATTTTGAATGTCCATAATTTCCAATAAAGCAAACCTCAGAACCCTATAAGTTGGGTGTTCAAAAAGTTTATTAATTTGTTCTAAACTATTTTCAAGTCCTCTAACCAATGCAGGGATAACCTTCTCATACAGACCTAAAACCAAAGCTTCGGTTGATGGTGCGCATTGGATTTCATCTAATAACAAATCAAGGTATTCATCTGGAGTAGAATCCAGCCCATATGGAGGCTCTCTCATTTCACGTACCCTTTCATGGACAGAATTAACATGCTCTGCACATAAATGGGCATGAAGTCCAAAGGCCATTTTCAATTCATAAATTGGCATAGCGGTAATTCTATTCGTGAAAATACGCGATAATCGTTTTAAGGCCCAGTGATATCTTTTTAACTGATCAACACTTTCTTCAGTAGTTTGCCCTTTCTCCAAGGCATCTTCGACACTTAATAAATCGGCAAAAGGAGGCAGCCCCTTATACCCCAAATACGAACTATTGTCAAACTTTTTCATTACTGTTATTTATTCAAATTATTCGGTCAAAGATCTTAAATAGCCCTCTGTATTTGGTTTCCTACATTGAGCAATTATTCAACTATATTGCTAATCTCATGGTTTAATTCGAAAATTTGCGATAAATTTGATGACTATATAGTCCGTCTTTGAATAATCAAAATTAACTGGACGTTTATTCCCTTTGCTTAAAATAGAATTTTCCATATACTATGAAGCCTGTATTTCAGAAATTGACTCCATCCCATGAGACCCCTTTTTTATTAAACAAATTAGAATTACCACGTTTTGATGCGCCATATCATTTTCACCCAGAGATAGAGCTTACCTATATTCTGGAGAGCAACGGCAGACGATTTGTGGGTAATAATATTAGTAGTTACCAAGCCGGTGATCTGGTTCTATTAGGTAAAAACACACCTCACTCTTGGTTCGACTCCCCAGACAGCAAAGGGAAAAGAAGTGCAATCGTTATTCAGTTCGACGAGAATTTTCTTGGTCAAACATTTTTCAATAAAACTGGATTTACCCATTTAGATCAATTGATGAAAGACGCCCAACGAGGTGTCTTAATAATGGGAAAGTCACAAAAACAAATTGCCAAAAAGATAGATGAACTTTTTGAGTTAAATACCTTTGAAAGAGTCCTCTCCCTACTTACAATTTTAGACCAAATACAAAAAACCAACGAGAAGGAATTTCTAAACATAGAGGGATATACTGCTAATTTCAACAATAAAGACTGTAACAGAATCAATGCCATTTGTCAGTTTGTAGCACTGAACTATTCAACAGAAATTAACCTAGATTATGTAGCAAAAGAAATTGGCAATCTTACGGTTTCGGCATTTTGCAATTATTTTAAATCTAAAATGAATCGAACTTTTTCCGAGTTTGTAAATGAAATAAGGATTGACGAAGCGAAAAAAATGATTATTGAATCAAATAAGGATATTTCTGAAATAGCCTATAATTGTGGTTATCAGAGTAAATCAAATTTTTACAAACAATTTTTAAAATCCAACGGGATTTCACCACTTAATTACCGTAAGAAAGCGAGACTAGATTAATAATCTAAAAAAACAAATTCTGTATATCGCTAGAATAGCAAATTAATCAAACTTGTCAAATTTAATCCAAAATAAATATTCTATTGACAATTAACGTACCAGTTAAATTTCCGTCGCCATAGCCGGATCACTAACACTGTCTAAGCCGGTTTCTACCCTACCCGCAAATCTGTGTAAATATCCTTTCTCCGTAGTTACCGAAAAATCGTACCAATTGCCACTGTCTTTTAACAGCCAGCTCTTCTTCTTTGTTTTCCCTTGTGCTATTCTGAATGGCCATGGCCCTCCATAATTGTAAGCATTTGAAGTTATCATGGCCAAAATCGTGAAATTATCCGGGTTATATAAGTTAACTATAATCCCACCCCTTCTATTATCATACTTCAAAGAGATTTGAGGTTCTCCCGAATTATTTATATTTCCCATAAATTTATGGAAGTATCCATTAGGACCATAAACCTCAAGATCATAGTTTCCCTTATCCTGTGTTACGTCCCAGATGTCGTCCAGCGATTTACCCGACTCTACCGTATAGCGCATAGGAATTCGGTCTAAATGTTTTAGGTCATAGACATGGTATACCACTCCTGCATCACCTTCATTTTCAAAAACCAACTTAATTTCCTGACTCTTTAGCAGCTTGTTTAGTCGTACGTTCAGCCGATAGGGAAGTGCCCTCGAATACCGGGTTCCTCTTTCCTGATAAAGGGGTGATGGTACTGGTGGCGGAGCAGCGATAGGTAATTTTTTTGAGGCCGCATCCAAAGTTGCAAAATTGGCTGTTTCAGGCAGTGCAGGAAATACGGGGTCGTTTGGTTTCACAAAGTCAAAGGCTGAAACCAAATCACTACAGATAGATCGGTGCCATGGGCTAATCGCTGGAATCTCTATCCCAAAGCGCTTTTCAAGGAACTGCCCCACAGAAGTATGATCGGCTACTTGGGAATCCACCCATCCACCCCTGGTCCATGGTGAAATTATATACAACGGCACCCGCGGGCCTAGTCCCCATGGACGTATATTACCGGAAATTGTATCACGGGGATCATGATATTTGATTTTGTTTTTAAAGCCTTTTTGGGATTCTGAAGAAAAGTCGAAAGGATCTTTATCATTGTGAAAATACATACCCGCCAAATCTAGAGTTGACTTTCCCGCCAAAGTATTGTCCAAATTATACGACGGAACTGCCGGCGCAGGGACGTGATCAAAAAGGCCATCGTTCTCATCAAAGGTCAAAAAGAATACGGTCTTACTCCAAACCTCGGGATTGGATGTGAGCGCATCCAAAACCTTCTGTGTAAAATCGGCACCACGATATGGACTGGATGGGGCACCTGGATGCTCAGAATCGTCCTTTGAAGGTAATATCCAAGTTACTTGGGGAAGTGTATTATTTTTCACATCATCCTTCAAATCTTGCATAGACCAATGCCGCATACCGTTCTCGTATATTGAGGTTCCAGGTTTGGCAGTTCGGAAACTCTCAAATGCTAGTCCGCCATGCATAGCTCCTGTCCAATTATTATTTGGATCTTGATAAATGCGCCAACTGACTCCTTCTTTTTCCAGAACATCCGGAATAGTAGCCCATTTAAAGGAATCCCCCTGATATGTATATCCCGGATCGGGCATAGTACCCTTTATCCAACACCGAAGATTAACAGGTTCCGAATCTTTATCTGTGCAGTTTATACCCGCGGCCCGTAATTCAGGGTCAAAATTAGATCCAGACCAGAACATGATCCGATTAGGATCAGTACCCGTAGCAATAGAGCAATGATGGGCGTCCGAAATTGTAAAAGCTTCTGCAAGTGCATATTGGAAGGGTATTTCCTCCCTAGTATAGTAAGCCATGGAAAAAGGAGTCTTGAAGAGGGGCCATAAACCATACTTTCCTTGATTCCATGCAGCCTGCATGTCTGCTATATCATGTGGGGTGCCTTTAATCAGAGCTGCATTAGAGGATTTCCTGTCCGCACGATAGGGTGGAACAATTTTTTGTCCGTCTGATTGATAAAATGCTCGTTGGCCACTTTCCAAGGGAATCGGGAAGCGATCTCCAAAACCACGTACACCTTTCAAAGTTCCAAAATAATGATCAAAGGAACGATTCTCTTGCATAAGAATGACAATATGTTCCACATCATGGATAGACTGAGTAGCGTTGTGGGCTACTACTGCCAATGCTTTTTGAACAAGAGGAGGCCAGACAGTAGCTGCCAATCCAGCACCTGCAGATAATTTAATAAACTTTCTTCTATTGAGTTCCATCGTCAAAATTAAAATTTAAGCTTGCGTGTAGAATCCTCTGAATCAGCAATTCTATGTCGCACATAATACAATTATAAGGAGAAGTTCTGAAATGGCCAAAATAAATCAAATATTTCCTACAATTAAAGACCCTCAAGCAAGATCATAAAAGCATACCGCAACATGAAATAACACAGGTTAAGTTATTTATTTTTATTTAGGGAACAAAACGTTTTGAACCGTACTGATGAAATTTGTCATATCCAGAAATTAATACGTTTCCTTCCTCCTAAATGTCTATATGAATGTAATTCAAATCTATCCGAAAATGTATAGGTTAAAAATTAGCTTTTGATGGGTTTAAATCAATTTTGACATAACAATAACTTTATTGTCGTTATTATTAATATGAACTACATACTATAATAAATAAATTCTAAAACTCAATAAATCATTCCCAAATATGGCGCTGACAAAGTTCCTTATTGGTCACCTTCTAAAGGATTGACAAAATTATAAATATTTTGTTGCGTATTCTTAATAAATACACTATTTTCGCTTTATGTAATACATAATGCTAATAAATATGAAAGGACTTATAGCAGCGACCTATGCACCCATGCATCAGGACACTTCGCTAAATTTAGGGGTAATTCCAAAGTATGCGGAATTCTTAAAAGGAAATGGGGTTAAAGGCGCATTTATAAACGGATCCACAGGTGATTTTGCTTCTTTGTCAATAGCCGAAAGGAAACAGATTACGAGTGCTTGGGGTGAGAATAAAACGTCCGAACTATTTGTAATTGATCATGTGGGGCATACCAGCCTAGACGAGGCCAAGGAATTGGCCAGGCATGCTGCAGATAAGGTAGACGGTATAGCTGCTCTAGCGCCTTATTACTTTAGACTGTCCAATATCCATAAATTGGTGGAGTATTGTAAGGAAATTGCAGCATGTGCCCCTAATATCCCATTTTTCTATTACCATATTCCTGTATTGACAGGGGCAAATTTCAATATGGTCGAATTTCTGGAACTGGCCACCCCTCAGATTCCAAACTTGGCAGGTATTAAGTTTACCAATAATAATCTTATAGACTATAAGTACTCCAAGGAATTTAACAATGGTTCCGCCAATATCCTATTTGGATTTGATGAAGTTTTTCTTTCCAGTCTGCCTTTTGGCGCAGATGGTTGGGTAGGGAGTACCTATAATCACTTGGCTCCGTTGTACCTGGCAATAGTAGAGGCTTTTAATAACAACGATCATAAATTGGCCGCAGATCTTCAGCAAAAATCCATGAAATTTGTTGATGTGTTAAATGCCAAAGGCGGATTTAACGGCGCGGCAAAGTCATTTATGAAAGCATTGGGCGTAGATCTTGGGCCAAGTAGATTTCCACATACTACACTTACCGATGCTCAAATAGAGGAGGCCAAAACTGAATTGGATGCGTTGGAGGTAACGAGTTACTTAGGAAAAGTATAACAACTTTAAATTTCCTGATTGGTTTAGAGTTCGCCCCTTATTGAAGATGAATTATTTTAACGGTATTATGTTGAGAATTGTTTATTTGCTTATTCTTCTAGTTACTTTTTCTATGCAGAGTCAGAAGTTAAAGGTCGCCTGCGTGGGAAATAGTGTTACCTATGGTACACGGGTAGAGGAAAGGGAGCGAAATGCTTATCCTGAGCAATTGCAGGAATTATTGGGCAATGATTATGAAGTTGCCAATTTTGGTTATCCAGGGGCAACGGCACTAAAACAGGGTCATAAGCCCTATTGGGATAATCCTATATTTGAGGAGTCCAAGTCTTTTCAACCCAATCTAGTAGTTATTCATCTTGGTCTTAATGATCAAGGGAATAATAATTGGCCAGCGCATAAGGAAGAGTTTATCTCTGATTATTTAGACCTAATTCAAGAGTATAGAAATCTTCCTTCTTCACCTGAAGTTATTATCTGTAAAATGTCTCCTTCTTTTTCTGGTCATCACTGGTTTGAAGAAGGGATGCGGGAAAATTATCAGGAAATTCAAGCGAAAATCGACACTATAGGGAAGCAGGCGGGAGTGCCTATTGTCGATCTGCAAGACCCCTTATACCGTTTCCCCGAATACTATGCAGACGACCTTCATCCTGCAAAGGAAGGCGCTACCATTATCGCCAATAAAATATATCATTTTATTAGCGGAAATTACGGTGGATTGAAACTACCCTTGTTGTATGGGGAGAATATGGTATTCCAAAGAAATGTTCCCTTGGTAATTAATGGTACAGCTAACGCTCTTGACGATATAACGGTACGTTTTAATGGGGAGACATTACGAACAAAAGTATCGCAGCACGGTCAATGGAAGGTAACATATCCTGCAAAAGAAGCTGGCGGACCTTATCAGCTTTCCATAAAGTCCAAGAAATCGGGGGAAATAAGTATACCTAAAGTCTATATAGGGGAAGTCTGGCTGGCGTCCGGACAGTCTAACATGGATTTTACGCTAAGTAAGGAGCTACACGGATCTACCATTTTAAAAGACTCCACAAATTCTAATATCTTTCTATTTTCAATGGATGGGAAAGCCCACCCGTCAAACCATACTTTTTCAAAAGAAGAGTTGTTAAATTGTAATGCCAAGGATTATTTTAGGTCATCCGGTTGGAGTAATAACCCTGATTCAATAATGGAAAATTTTTCCGCTATTGCATATTCCTTTGCCTATAACCTTCAAAAAGAATTGAAAGTGCCCATAGGTATAGTGTGCAATGCGGTGGGTGGGGCTACGACCCAAAGCTGGATAAGTAGGGAAGCTATGGAGACAACCCATGAAACCATTGGTTTATTAAATGACACCCACCTAAATCCCTTAGTTCAACCATGGGTATCCGAGCGAAAAGCAAAAAACTTAAGCAACATGAAGGACTTTGGAATTAAAGCCAGACATCCCTTTGATCCAACCATGTTGTTTGATGCGGGTATTTATCCAATAAAAGATTTTCCCATAAAGGGAGTGCTTTGGTATCAAGGAGAATCAAACGCGGAGCGGGAGGAATTACATTCCAAATTGTTTAAAATGCTAGTTGCCGATTGGCGCAATCATTGGAACAACCCCGATCTTGCTTTTAACTTTGTCCAATTGAGTAGCATTGAAAGACCAAATTGGGGCATCTTTAGAGATTCTCAACGGAGATTGTTGTCCATTCCCAATACCGGAATGGCAGTGTCCTCGGATGTGGGCCATCCTACAGATGTGCATCCCAAAGAAAAGTGGATCTTGGGCAAGCGTTTGTCCAATATCGCCTTGGCAAAAAACTATGGAATTAATGTTCCGTACTCAGGACCTATGTTAGATTTTGTGAATGTGAGGAATAATGTTCTGGAGGTACATTTTTCACATACGGAGGGCTTACGGACCAGTGACGGGAAGGCTGTCCTAGATATTGAAATTGCCGGCACGGATAAAGTGTTTGTAAAAGCAGAAGCCCAAATTGATAACAACGTATTAAGGATTTGGAGCGAACAGATTAAGAATCCCAGATATGTTAGGTACGGATATAGCTCCTATACAAATGGAAACTTAATTAATAAGCATGGGTTCCCTGCATCAACATTTTCAAACTTAGGGATGGTAGATTAATTCTGCTGGCATTATATAAAGGATAAAAAAAATAAAATTGACATATAAGCTAATAATATTTTTTGGATTTTTCGCAATGGTATTTTCGGCTAATTGTCAAAAGTATTCTGACCATTACTATCAACGTAAGAATCAATTTGAAGCGACCCCCGACACCGAAGATGAAATAATCTTTTTAGGGAACAGTATTACCGAAGGTGGTGATTGGGGAGCGATGTTTCCTAATAAAAATGTATTGAATAGAGGCATAAGTGGAGATGTAACGGCGGGAATCCTTAATCGATTATCGGAAGTTACCTCCTCCCAACCGACCAAAATATTCCTGCTTATCGGGACCAATGATCTTGCAAGGGGGAAGACAGAATCGTATGTGATCGACCACGTGACATCAATATTGCTTGAAATAAAAAATGAATCGGAGACCACGAAAGTATTTTTGCAAAGTATCCTTCCGGTAAATCCGGCTGTGGGCGATAAATTTTCTGGACATAAGAAAAATCAAGAATTGATCGTCTCTGTGAATTGGGAATTAAAAGCGCTTTCTAAAAAAATGAATGTAGCTTTTATAGATCTTCATAAAAAATTCAGGAATTCCAAGGGAGCATTAAAACCAAAATACACAGCAGACGGATTGCACTTGAACATTAAGGGATACCGGAAATGGAAAAAAATAGTAGCCCCTTACATCAAATAGGAGTAATTACAGTACAATTAATTATCAAATCATTGAACAGTAGTAAATTTATAATCATGAAAAACAAAGTTAATTTATTTGTGGTCTATTCCATTATGGCAATAGTTCTATTGGCTTGTGGAGAAAAAAAGAATTTGGAGGTTTCGGATTTTTCCTATGAAGCTAGTCAACCGGTGCTTCCTGTACTTACCTTAAAAGATAAGAACAAGGTTGTCCAAATGAAATTGACCATCCCAAAAAATGTGTCCGACATTGTTGTTACTTCTATGGATTTTAATTTGGTAGGAACAACTGATTTGAAAAACATCACCAATATAGACATATATTCATCATTTAAAGAACCTCGATTTGAAACGGGAACCAAGTTTGGAAGTAGCGACGAAATCAATTTCAAGGTTCAAATTGATGGCCATCAACCTTTGCAAGCAGGGGACAATTATTTTTGGTTGTCAATGGCATTAAAGGATAGCGTTAATTTGACCAATAAAATTAGCGCAAACAGTGTTTCTATCACCTTGTCCAATGGGCAAGTCCTTAAACCAACTGTTACAGGCATCCAAACCGCACAAAGAATAGGTGTTGCATTAAGACAGCACAATCAGGACAATGTTGATACGTATCGAATTCCGGGCATGGCAACTACCAATAACGGAACTTTAATTACAGTTTACGATAATCGTTACGAAGGCAGTGTCGATCTTCAGGCGGACGCAGATGTTGGTATGAGCCGAAGTACGGACGGCGGGACTACCTGGGAACCTATGAAAGTAATCATGGATATGGGTGAATATGGAGGTAAACCACAAAACGAGAATGGCATTGGCGACCCTTCAATTCTTGTAGATAGAAATACTGGAACAATATGGGTTGCAGCCGTATGGGCTCACGGACATCCAGGAGAGCGTAATTGGCACGCCTCCAAACCAGGGATTTCCCCTGAAGAAACAAGTCAGTTTGTTTTAGTAAAAAGCGAAGACGACGGGCTTACATGGTCCGACCCTATAAATATCACCTCACAAATAAAAAAGCCAGAATGGCAATTATTATTGCAAGGACCTGGAAAAGGAATTACCCTTAAGGACGGAACATTAGTATTTCCTGCCCAATTTAAAGATAAGGATAGGATGCCACACTCCACCATTATCTATAGTAAAGATACAGGACTTACGTGGAAAATTGGCACAGGTGCGAGATCAAATACTACGGAAGCGCAGGTGGTGCAATTGGATGATGAAAGCTTAATGCTAAATATGCGTGATAATCGTGGAGGCTCCAGGGCAGTTGCCATTACAAAGGATTTAGGACAAACTTGGGAAGATCATGTTTCTTCACGAAAGGCCCTTATAGAACCAGTGTGTATGGCCAGTTTGATCAGTTTTGATCATTCAAAAAAGGGGAAGCTACTTTTCTTTTTCAACCCTAATAATGAAAAGCGTAGGGCAAACATGACCATAAAAACAAGTTTTGATCAAGGACTTACGTGGCCAACAGAAAATCAATTGGAACTTTACGAGGATTCCTGCTACGGCTATTCCTGTATGACCGTAATAGATGAAAATCATATCGGAATTCTGTACGAAGGGAATAAAGAACTGTACTTTGAAAAGGTAAACATAAACGAGTTGTTTTAAGATGAAAATATTACGAATAGCATCCTTCATATTTATATTGGTTTTTGGGTTCAATTCCTGTAAAACCGCAACTGAAAATGAACCTAAACAACCAGAGGAGTTACCAAATATCATATTGGTAATGGCCGATGATTTAGGTTGGGGCGATGTCGCTTACAACGGCAATAAAACGGTAAAAACACCTCATTTAGATCAAATGGCAGCTGAAGGTCTAAAATTGAACAGGTTTTATGCTGCTGCTCCGGTATGTTCCCCTACAAGAGCCAGTGCTCTTACGGGTAGACATCCATATAGGGTAAGGATACCTTGGGCCGGAGACGGCTTTATTCATCCAAATGAAGTGACCATCGCTGAAATGCTAAAAACAAAGGGATATGCTACTGGCCATTTTGGCAAATGGCATGTGGGCGGATTGAGCAAGAGTTTTAAACAGAGTTATTTCCCTGGCCCCATAACTACATACTCCCCACCTTGGGAAAACGGTTTTGATGTCTCATTTTCTACAGAATCCATGATGCCCACTTACAATCCATATTATCATGTTGGAGGAAACTATGGCGAAGAAGATTATAAAATGATTCAAACGGAGGCTGTAGGCCAAGGACAAGAAACTGGAGGACATAAGTGGAGGGACGTCTATTGGACCGGTCCTGGTCAATTTTTAGACAGTAATCCAGGGGGTGACGATGCCGAACTTGTAATGGACAAGGCATTGGAATTCATAAAAGAAAAAACGGAAACACAAGAAAATTTCCTATCCCTAATTTGGTTTCATAATGTTCATACCCCGGTGGTAGCAGGTAATAAGCATCGAGAACTATACGAGGACCTAACCACCGAAGAACAGCATTGGTATGGCGGAATATCCGCTATGGACGATCAAATAGGTCGGTTAAGGGCGGAATTGAAAATAATGGGTATCAGCGAAAATACCATCATTTGGTTCTGTAGTGACAATGGTCCTTCCTATGTACACGATCTAAACTCTGCGGGGCCTTATAGAGGAAAAAAGTCGGAATTATTGGAAGGAGGAATAATAGTACCCTCCATTGTAGAATGGCCTGCGAAATTTAAATCTCCTGCTTCAATAAACACACCAATGGTAACGAGCGATTTCTTTCCTACTTTATTGGAAATAAGCGGTGTAGATTGGAAAGGACAGGCACATATAGACGGAGAAGATGTCTTATCAATTTTAATGGGCGATAAAACACAAAGAGAACGCCCCATTGGATTTAGGTCCCCCCTTCCCTCTAGATTGAACCAGGAAAAAACGCTGAATGCCGAACAATGGGCCTATTTAGACCAAAATTATAAACTTATATCTATGGATAATGGCAAGTCTTATCAATTGTACGACCTATCCACGGATGTTCAGGAAAGCAAGGATCTCTCTGAACAACTACCAGATTATAAACAAAAGTTGTTAGAAGGGTTATTAACTTGGTCCCGTTCGATTGACACGGAATTGGAAATGCAAAATAGTACCTATGAAGAATAAGATAAGACCTTACGTTTTAGCAGAAAATAATTGGAAATCGGTAAAGGAAATAGAATACACCGTAGCGGTATTACCTTGGGGGGCTACTGAAGCACACAACTACCATTTACCTTACGCCACAGACAACATCTTGTCTGAGAATGCAGCAGTAGAAAGTGCGAAATTGGCTTGGGAAAATGGAGCAAAGGTGGTGGTCCTACCAACTATTCCATTTGGCGTAAACACAGGGCAAATGGATGTAAAACTATGCATAAACATGAATCCGAGTACCCAGTACGCTATTTTAAAGGATACGGTACAGGTATTGGACACGCACGGGATAAACAAATTAGTTATTGTAAATGGCCACGGGGGAAACGATTTTAAACAGATTATCAGAGAGTTAAGCTTACAGTTCCCTAAAGTGTTTGTGTGTGCTCTAAATTGGTGGGGCAGTCTGGATTCCAAAGCTTATTTTAAGGAACCTGGGGATCATGCTGGCGAATTAGAAACCGCAGCAATGATGCACTTGAACCCTGAATTGGTCTTACCACTTTCTGAAGCGGGACCAGGAACAGCCAAATCCTTTAAATTAAAAGGACTTAAACAAGGATGGGTCAAGGCACAACGCAAATGGACCAAAGTAACCGAGGATACGGGTGTTGGCAACCCTAAACATGCCAACAAAGAAAAGGGAAAGATATTTTTTAAACATTCCGTAAAGAACATAGGTGTGTTTTTGGAAGAACTTCATGAAACAGATTTAGAGGATATTTATGAATAACAAAAAATATGAATATTAAGCAATTAAATTATAAAACATGAAAAAAGCTATTATTGGACTATTTTTAATTACCGGGTCTTTCGCATTGGCCCAAAACAAGGCACATCAAATTGCCGAAGGCGTTAAGGTGCATCAAGACTTATTCAATTCATCCATGGCGGAAGGGGTAGCCTGTTACAGAATACCAGCAATTGTAACCGCCCCTAATGGAGATGTCATTGCGGCCATAGATGAAAGAGTGCCTTCCTGTGGCGATCTTAAATGGAGCAAGGATATCAATATCGTAATAAGAAGAAGTAGTGATAATGGTAACACATGGACACCAATAGAAACAGTAGTGGATTTACCATTTGGGCAATCGGTATCCGATCCCTCAATGATTGTTGATGAGACGACCAAAGAGATATTTATGTTTTACAATTATATGGATTTGGATAAAGAGCGTGATATCTATTACTTTCATGTCGTAAAAAGCTCGGACAATGGAAAAACCTGGAGTAAACCGCAAGACATTACAGATCAGATAGCTAAAGTGGATTGGCGAACTGATTTTAAATTCATAACGTCTGGGCGTGGAATTCAGACCAAGTCTGGGAAATTATTGCATACTATGGTAAATCTCAATAGTGGCCTACACCTCTTTGCAAGTGATGACCATGGAAAATCTTGGTATTTAATTGACACCCCTATACAACCTGCCAATGAATCTAAAGTAGTAGAATTAGTCGATGGACGCTGGATGATCAATTCTAGGGTTAATAAAAGTGGTATGCGTTATACTCATATTTCTAGCGACGAAGGAAAAACATGGACTTCTTCCCCAGAACCAGGACTAATAGATCCTGGTTGTAATGGCAGCATAATAAGGTACACCTCCATTGAGCAAGGGTTTAAAAAAAATAGATTACTCTTTTCGAATGCAAAGATGGCAAAAGGAAGAGAAAATATGACAGTTCGTATAAGCTATGATGAAGGTAAAACTTGGTCTGAAGGTAAAACTATCTACACTGGTGGTTCAGCCTATTCCTCTTTGACCGTTTTAGAGAATGGGGACATCGGATTGTTTTTTGAAAAAGATGGTTATAAGGAGAATCCTTTTATAAGTTTCTCTTTAAAATGGCTAACTGAAGGTGAGGATAAATGGAAAAAACCTTCTTCAAAACGGAAAGCAAAATCTTAAATACCATATTTGAATAGAATTAAACAATTACAAACTGGACTTGTAAGATGGCTATCAACCACTACAAGGCCAGTTTTTTTTTATCCTAGTTGTTTTATATACTCTCGAGGACTGCAGCCGACCACCACTTTAAATTGTTTATTAAAGTTGGAAATACTCTGAAAACCACTTCTAAAACCTACTTCGGTGATATTAAACTGACCTTCACTCAAAAGCTTACAAGCACAGCCCGTACGGTACTCGTTTAAATATACAAAAAACGTCCGTCTTGTAATTTTCTTGAAATACCTACAAAATCCCTGATTAGTCATATTTACAAGGCTAGCTACCTCAGTCAATGAAATCTCTCTATTAAAATTTAAATGAACGAAGTTATAGATCAAATTGATTTTCACGTAATCATTTTCCCTGTAGCCCGGCAAATAAGCAGGGCTAGCAATATATTCATAAGATTGACTTCTCCCCAATGACTCAAAAATGGATAAAATATCTATGACGTTTTGCATGGGTTTAGAACCCTTTGAAATTTGAAACATCTTCTCAGCAATAGCAAAATTGTTATTGCCTATAAATTTAAGACCTCGCAAGGATTTTTTAAAAAGCAGCTTCAACTCGCTAAGCTCTTCTCCTTCCAACCATTCTCCTTTCCACAAAGCACTGTTCAATTGTATCACCAAAGATTGGGAAGGTTGGCGAACTGAATATGTACTTTCCCATGAATGAGGAAGGTTAGGTCCTAAAAAGAAGAGATCTCCGCGACTAAATGTAACCATCCGATCACCAACAAAGCTTCGCCCGCTTCCCTGATGTATGTAGGTAAGCTCGAATTCGGGATGGAAATGAAAGAGGCCATCAAATTTTGGAACCTTATTATTTTTAATAACAAAAAGGCGTTCCTTATGAATTTCTATCTTTTGATATAATGGCTTCATAGTACCACAAAAATAACACAAAAAAACTAATACTCACGCCACTTAAGTTAATATAGTAGCAGTATCCTATCATATTGTTGTAGTATAATGCTCTTAATCTACCCAATTTTGTACGTATAATTTTAATCACAACTTTATGAAACGTATGGATGATTTAAATGATAAAGTCTTTTGTAACAAACTAAGACAAGATTTCTTAAGGGACGGATATATTCTATTCCCCAAATTCCTTCAGCAAGATGAAATTGACATGGTCAATAAAAAAATCCAAGAATTTATTGCTACCAAGGTCCAAGATATGCCCACCAAGCAAGTGTATTATGAGGATATTACTAATAAAGATACCCTTAAGCAATTACAGCAGCTGTTTGCATATGACCCTTTCTTTTTTGATATGATGTTTGGCAGTCGCTTTCAAAAATTGGCATCCATCCTTTTGGACGACAATGTTGTGGGCAAAAATATACAGTATTTCAATAAGCCAGCAAAGATTGGACAACCTACCCCTCCTCATCAAGACGGCTATTATTTTATGCTCTCCCCAAATGAAGCTGTTACAATGTGGATGGCATTGGAACCGGTAGACCAGGAAAACGGCTGTGTTAGATATGTAAAAGGGTCTCATAGATATGGCATCCGTAGTCATGGCAGAACGGGCACCTTAGGATTTTCACAGGGAATAACGGATTTTGGTTGCACAAATGACCTAGAAAATGAAGTTTTTTTCCCAACACAGGCTGGCGATTTACTTGTCCATCATTCATTGACTATCCATAGGGCCGACGGCAACCAAAGCGAACGTTCCAGAAAGGCCATGGGATTCATTTACTACGCTGAGAAAGCACAAGAGAATAAAGCAGCTCATGTAGAGTATGCCAAGAATTTAGCAATAGAATTAGCCAAGGATAAAAAAATTTAAAAGTCAATTTGTTTAATTTTTAATAAGCGTATGGAGTATAGAACATTTGGAAGGTCGGGTTGGAAGGTAAGTGAAATAGGCTTCGGTGGTTGGCAATTGGGAGGCACCTGGGGAAAAGTGGACGACAAAAATTCCATAGAGACTCTTTTGTATGCCTTTGAAAATGGGGTGAATTTTGTAGACACGGCCTTTGCCTACGGAAATGGCCATAGTGAAAAAGTTATAGGAAAAGCACTCGATAAATGGAGTTCAGGGAAGATATATGTGGCTACCAAGATCACCCCAATAATGGATAAAAGTAAATCCTTAAACCTAGATAATAATCCTTCTATTAAAGATTGCTATCCAAGTTGGTATATCCGAGAAATTATAGAAGGAAGCTTAAAAAGGTTAGGAACAGAACGGCTAGATTTGATACAACTTCACCTATGGTTTGAGGATGGAATTACAAATCTTGAATGGCTCAATACGCTAACTACCCTTAAAAAAGAAGGCAAAATAGATAAGATTGGGGTATCACTAGCCGATATTAGGCCTGAGCAGGGTTTGGAATTGGCGAAAAAAGGATTAGTAGACAGCATACAAGTCTTGTTCAATATGTTTGAACAAGAACCCGCTGACTTATTATTTCCTGAAAGTTCAAAAACAGGAACAGCCATCATCACAAGAGTACCATTGGATTCCGGTGCATTGACAGGTACTTGGACTGATAATACAATTATGGAATGGGACAAAAACGACAAGCGACGTTTAATGTATAGAGACAATAGATTTAAGGAAACTTTACAAAGGGTAGAAGACTTAAAGAAACTATGCAATCCATATTACCCCACACTGGCCGAAGCGGCCTTAAGGTATTCCTTATATCCAAAAGAAGTGGCAGTGGTTATTCCAGGTATGCGCAACAAACGCGAGGTGGACCTTAATCTGGCCATTTCTGACGGAAAAAAATTTGATAGTGAACTTGTTGAAATGTTAAGACCTTATAGGTGGAAACACGAATTTTACAATTAAAAAATATATGGCAACCAATTCTCTAAAACATTTACAAATTGAAAGGTTGAATCCCTTGGAAATTGACAAGGCTATACACCAAAAATCATTGGTATTCATTCCATTGGGAGCTATTGAATGGCATGGATTACATTTACCTATTGGACTAGATAGCTTAACTTCTCATGGGATATGCTTACAAGTGGCACATAAAAGCGGGGGACTTGTCATGCCTCCTTTCTATTACGGCATGTCCGGGAGTATATGGCATCACCCATATACAATACTTATAGAAGAAGAACTCGTATTCTTAAAAATAATAAAAACTACCTTGGTCCGTTTGGAAGCGAGCGGCGTACAAAAGGTTGTCATTTTTACAGGCCACTTTTCTTTAAAACAATTACAAGCATTAGACACCTTAAAACAAGACTGGCTAATTATTCGGAAATCTTTAGATTTGTCCATATTCTCCATTAGCGATTGTCCAACCGTAGAGATGGAAGCCGACCATGGTGCAATTTTTGAGACTTCAGTTTTAGCAGAAATACATCCAGAGTTAGTGAAATTGCAAAATTTACCTTCGAAAGAAATTTTCCCTTCAAATGATCCTAACGGAAATAGTAAAGGGGACCATAGACGTGACCCAGATAATGTGCTTTTTGGAATTTTTGGTGATGACCCTAGAAATTACAAGAAGCAGAGAGCAGAAATTATTATTCGCAAAATTATTGATTGGTTAGTTCAATCGGTATAAAGAATTAAATTATTTTCTAAATATTCTATCAAAATGTGGTTCAAGGTGTCTTCTCATAGCTGTCCTGAAAGTCTCTGGCGTACCCACCTTTAAATTATCCAACAACATTCGATGTGTAACAAACTGTCCACTGGAATATTCATATTCCTTTGACAATAAGTCCGAATGATTCATATAAACAAATTCAAAAACAGGAAGAAGAAGATCCTGAAATTTCTTTAAAGTATCATTGTTTGACATTTCATAGAGTTTACCATGGAATGCAATTTCCTTGTCCAACGAGAAGACCGCTTTATTGAAATGGGTCTCTTCTTCCAATACCACAATTTCTTCCAATTCCAACATATCTTTAGCCGTTTTGTGTTCAAAAAGAAAGTCGGCCATTCCCATTTCCATAATTAGGCGAAATTCAAATAAATTCTTGAGGGTATCGGACGCCAGAAGGGTAGGATCTAACATACGCTGAAAATTGTTCATAATATCAGGGTTCGTAAGAATCATTCCCCTATGCTTTTTAGATTCAATAATACCAAAAGTTCTTAATCTCAATATTGCTTCCCTAATCACAGTCCTACTTACCCCTAAGGATTGTGCAAAATCAAGCTCTTTCGGTATTGGATCTCCAGCTTTAAGCTTGTTTTGTTTAATATACTCCAGCAATCGGACCTCTACCTTATCTACCAATGACGATGTTTCAATGGGCTCAATTTTTGTGCGTGTTTTCATAAGCTTAATGCAAATATTCAATTATGGACTAAATTAACCAAACAACAAAAGTAATATTGTTATCCGTTATTTAACAATGAATTTTAAAGTAGATCATTTTTACGTAAAAATGTTCACTAATATAATAAAAAACCTCTAAATTAGCATTATGTATAACATATATTTTTTATTATGAAATATTCGGAAATCTATAAAAATACGCTTTTCAATGATATACTCCCTTTTTGGGAAAAGCATTCCCTAGACAATGAAAATGGCGGTTATTTTACTTGCTTGGACCTTAAAGGTAGCATTTATGATACGGATAAATTTATTTGGTTACAAGGCAGACAAGCTTGGACGTACTCCATGCTCTATAACAAGGTGGAAAAAAACAGTAAATGGTTAGAAATCTCAAAATTGGGAATAGATTTTATTAGAAATCATGGGATGGACAAGGACGGGAATTTCTATTTTGCCGTTACCAAGTCAGGTAAGCCTCTAGTACAACCCTATAATATTTTTTCCGACTGTTTTGCTGCAATGGCTTTCAGTCAATATGCAACGGCCACGGGAGATGAAGAAATAAAATCCCTAGCAAAAAAAACGTATTACAATATTCTAAGAAAAAAGGATAACCCAAAGGGCGGTTATGAGAAAAATACAGATACCCGCCCACTAAAAGGCTTTGCCCTTCCCATGATACTATCTAATTTAGTTTTGGAACTTGAAGATGTGTTGGATGCAGAGGAAGTGGAAAAAACCATCAATTTTAGTGTAAATGAGGTGATGGAGGTGTTTTGCCAAAAAGATTCTGGTATTATATATGAATTTGTAACACCGGACGGTAAGCTTGAAGATAGCTTTAATGGAAGATTATTAAATCCCGGCCATGGAATTGAAGCCATGTGGTTTATGATCGATATAGGAGTCAGAAATAATGATAATGTTCTCATAAAAAAAGCAACGCAGATTATCATTAATATTTTAGAATACAGCTGGGACAAAGAATATGGAGGCATTTTTTATTTTATGGACGCCATGAACAAACCCATGCAACAACTGGAATGGGACCAAAAGTTATGGTGGGTACATTTAGAAACCTTAGTTGCACTGTCAAAAGCCTACGAACATACCCAGAATGAAGAAACGTGGCAATGGTTCCAAAAGGTACACGAATATGCTTGGAGCAATTTCTCCGACCCTGAGAATGGAGAGTGGTTTGGATATCTAAATAGACAAGGAAAACCATTGAACAGCCTTAAAGGCGGTAAATGGAAGGGATGTTTTCACGTACCTAGGGCGATGTATCAATGTTGGAAAAGTTTGGAGCAAATTGAGCGTATTCATAATATAAAATAGTGCTTATGAATTTTCCAATGGTTGCAATAAAGTTCAAAAACCATACTAACTTTACTGGGTTGGCTATGAACAGTTCAAAATAAAAATACATATGTCTTACATAACATTTAAACTATAGTCTTGTAAGTAAAAAATATCATTAAATATTATATATGAAAATTTATAAATTCATACTCTCCTTAGTAGCCTTTCTGCTCTTTTACCCTTTCATGTTCTCACAGAACTCCAACAACATCAAAGTTTCCTATGAGTCGGACCTACCCTCTATGGGTAATTCAGAAGTTTCCTTGGGATACGCTGGTATGATGGGAGGTGTACAGAATAATATTGTGATAGCAGCAGGCGGGGCAAACTTTCCTAACGGAATGCCATGGAAAGGCGGGCAAAAAGAATGGTACGATTCTATATATTGGTTAGAGAATGGAAAATGGACCCTCTCTCAGAAAACCCTGCCCAGACCCCTGGCATATGGCGCCTCAGTTTCCACCACAAAGGGTGTATTGCTCATTGGAGGTAATAATAAGGAGCTAGTGAGTGACCAAGTTATACTTATTTCTTTTAATCCATCAAAGAAAGAAATTGAATTGGAACACTTTCCAAATTTGCCCGAACCTTTGGCCTACACTAATGCAGTATTGGCCGAAGGATTTGTTTATGTTGCTGGGGGAATGAACGAAAAGTCTAGCTCTAATTCCTTTTATCGAATACACTTAGAGAATAAAGATCATTGGGAAAAACTAAACGACTTCCCAGGAGAACCACGCGCCGTACATTCCATGGCGGTCCAAGAAACCTCTAAATCCAAAAGTATTTTCGTCATTGGGGGAAGAAATCAGAAAAAAGATCAGGTTTCAACCCATTTTACCAATTTTCTTTCCTACGACCTAGCAAAGCAAGAATGGAAAAATGAAGGCGAAATAATGCTTAATGGCTCCAAGAAAGTAATCATGGGTGCCTCGGCAGAGCCATCTGGATCAATGCATATTCTTGTATACGGCGGATCAGATGAGGTATTGTTCAAGCAATTGGAATCGCTGGCTATAGAAATTAAGATGGCAAAAAATGATAGTATCGCACAACATTTAACCGAAATAAAAAATGAAATACTCTTAAATCACCCAGGTTTCAGTAGTGAGGTCCTTGCTTATAACGCGATGACTAGTAAATGGTTTGTATTTGATTCCTTGGACATTAAATTACCTGTCACCACATTAGGCATTAAGCTTGAGGACAGTTTTTTACTCGTTTCAGGTGAAGTTTCCCCCGGAATCAGAACTCCAAACGTATTTAAATTTCAAGACGCAGAGGCGACCCATGTTTTTGGTTTCCTTAATTATGTTGTGTTAATTCTATACCTGTTGATTTCCCTATTCATAGGCGTATTTTTCGCGCGAAAACAGAAGTCAACGGATGATTATTTTTCAGGTGGCGGTAGAATTCCATGGTGGGCATCCGGATTAAGTGTCTTTGGAACCCTATTGAGTGCAATAACTTTTATGGCCATACCGGCGAAATCTTTCACAACGGACTGGTCCTTCTTTATGCTAAATATAGCCGCTATTGCAATTACCCCACTTATAGCATTTATTTTTATACCATTTTTTAATCAATTACATATTTCAACTGCATACGAATATTTAGAGAAAAGATTCAATTATTTAGCCCGGGCATTTGGCAGTATTTCTTTTATAATTTTTCAATTAGGAAGAATAGGAATTGTGCTTTTGTTGCCTTCATTGGCAATTTCGATAGTTACAGGCATCTCCGTTGAAACGTGTATCTTATTAATGGGACTATTATGTGTTCTATATACTACTTTTGGTGGTATCGAAGCAGTAATATGGACGGATGTGCTGCAAGTTATTGTACTAATGGGCGGAAGTATAGTCGCAATAGTCTGGATTCTTATGCATACGGATTCTTCTATCAGCGAAATAATAACCTATGCTTCTGAAAAGGAAAAGTTCAATATAATAAATTTCGACTTTAATTTTACGGAATCCACGTTTTGGGTAGTCTTTTTAGGAGGTTTGGCCTCTGCAATGGTCACCCAAGGAACCGATCAAACAGTGGTGCAACGATTTTTGACCAGCAGTAATGTAAAGGACTCCCAAAAGACACTTTACACCAATGCCATTCTTACGCTACCGGCCACAATCATTTTTTTCGGGATAGGAACATTATTGTTTATTTTTTACTCCGAAATGCCTGAAAAACTCTCTCCTGCCATTTCCAATAATGATTCTCTATTTCCATGGTACATTGTAAAAGAACTTCCAATGGGCGTATCGGGATTATTGATTGCAGGGATCTTTTCTGCAGCAATGTCCAGTATCAGCAGCAGTCTAAATTCAGTTTCCACAGCCTTTTGCAACGATTTGTACAAACGCTATAACCCTAATATACCGGATATAAAACTTCTTAGGGTCGCTAGAATAACAACAGTTTTTATAGGGATATTCGGAGTCTTGTTGGCTTTATGGATGGCAAACTCCAATATTAAATCCCTGTGGGACCAATTTTATAGGTTTTTAGGATTGTTTACTGGAGGATTGGGAGGGATGTTCTTATTGGGGATGCTTACCAAGCGTGCCAATTCTACAGGAACTATGATAGGTTTAGTGCTAAGTGCTATTTTATTATGGTATGTTAGTGTTTATACACCTATAAATTTTCTGATGTACTCACTGATAGGAGTCGGTTCCTGTTTTATTTTCGGTTATATATTCAGTTTAATCTTTAAGGACAAAAAGCAATAATCTACTAATTATATCAGGACATAAGATAATAAATCAAACTACAAATAAATCCCACCGGAAAAAACAATTGCCAATGATAGCCGATATAGTAGCAAATATTCCCGTTGAAAAAGGCCTTAACGGCTGCTATACTGGAATCCACAATGGTGTCATGCTAGTGGCAGGAGGAGCAAATTTCCCTAATAAAGAGCTTTGGGAGGGCGGAAAAAAAAAATGGTACAACTCCATATTTGTTCTCAAGAAGCCGAAAGGGGATGTGACCTACAAATGGGCTGCTGATTTAATCCTACAATTGCCTGAACCGCTAGCCTACGGAGCATCTGTTACAACAAAATTAGGTGTCCTATGCATAGGTGGGGAAAACGGGAAGAATGTAGTCAATAGCGTGTTTCTTTTGCAATGGGACAAGTCTACAAAGCAGGTATGTTTAAAGAAAATGCCCTTTCTCCCTATCCCCTTGTGTAATATGTCCGCTTGCGTAATAAATGATGTAGTTTATGTAGTTGGGGGGCAAACCTCTTTAGGAGGAGAAGCTACTAGTCATATTTTTACCTTAGATCTCAACTTAACACCGGAAAATCAAAAATGGGAATCCTTGGTAGGATTTCCTGGTCCAGGCAGAAACCAAGCTATTGTAACAGGCCAATACAAAGGTGCCAATATTCATTTATATGTCATGAGCGGCGTCTATTTTAACCGTGAGCAGTATCCAAACACAAAAATGTTGTCCGATGTATATGAGTTTGACATAATAAACCGAAAGTGGACACAAATGAAAGACGTTCCCAATAATAACACACCTTTATTTCCAGATGGGTTTATCGCTGCAGCCCCTGTATTACCAATAGAGAAGACCAACATAATAATTTTTGGAGGTGCAGGTGGTGAAAATCAACCTCTGGCCCAGAAACAAGAATTGGAACAAGAAATTGAAGTGATAAAAAGTAACAATTATGGTAACAAAGTAATTCTGCTAGAAAAAATAAAAACCTTAGAAAATGAGAGTATCTCACTTTTAAGGAGCACTACCTTCTCAAGAATTTTGTGGTCTTATAATACAGAAAAAGATAGTTGGATTAAATTGGGAACATTGCCTAAAAACCCACAAATTGTAACCAATGCATTGTATTGGGATAATGCCATTTTTATCCCAGGTGGAGAAATAAGCCCTGGTGTAAGAACTGCCGGGATTTTAAAAATATCGATCAATAATATAGCCTTAAATCAGAGTCTTCAAATATAATTATTGGACTGTCACTTATAATCTTCCTCCTTCATTAAAAATAAAGTGCTTTATAAAAATAACAGCCTCCAGACCTTCACCTTCGTCAGCAAAAAATGCTAAAGAAGGTGTGATAAGCTTAAAAGGTCTAGCAACACTGTTAAAGGAGCAGGTACTTTAATCTCAATTTGGAATGAAATATTCTGGATAACCCCATTTAAAATCCTTATTCTTGGAATAAGAATGGTTTGGAAAATGTTTATTTATGGAATCAATTTCCTTATTAAATCTTGCGAATTTTATGGGATCGGCCAAGGGATCATTAGTTTCGGCCTGCCAAGTTTCCAAGGCAGCAATCATTCGGCCCAAAATACCTTGATACTCCATATCTTCTGAAAGGTTATTGAATTCGTAGGGGTCGTTTTGCAAATCGTACAACTCATATTTTGGTGGATTTTTCCATATTTTATAGGCATTAATTATCTCTGTTGATGCATTATTAATTTCCGCCTCTTCTGTCCCAGCATCAAAATGACCATTTACATGTGTTTCATAAAAGGCATAATGTGGATTTTCCTTTCCATGCAGCATGTTTAATATTAGTTTATATCTATCACCCCTAACGCTTCTTCGCGGATAATACAATAGACTTGTGGAGCCGTTACCCCCAGCGAAAACATATTCCCTATAGTTTTTCATATGAGCTCCTTCCAATAAAGGCAATAATGACTTTCCTGGAAGAGTTTTTGGGGAATGGACTTTGGCTATATCCAAGAAGGTAGGAAGCAGATCGATCGAATTTACCAATTCGTTTTGTCGAACACCCTTTCCCTTTACGGTAGGATCTTTAATGATCAGGGGTATACGTAACCCCGCCTCATAGTTACTACATTTCCCTCGTGAGAATTGAGCTCCATGATCACCCAAATAGATGATTATGGTGTTATCTGCTTTCCCTGAATCCTGAAGCTCTTTCAGCAGCATCCCTACAGATTCATCCAGTCTGTTCATACTGTTATAATAATTAGCAGTATACTCCCTTAAGCGTTCACTATCAGCCCCTACAAATGGCAATGAACCCTCTAAATCGGCACCATCCATAGGATTTTTGGGCATCCCTTCAACTTGTTTTTGCAAAGGGAAATGGGCATCGGGATAATTCACCATTAGAAAGAAGGGCTTATCCGAACCTTTAATGAAATTAGATGCTTCCTCTGCATATTTCTTAAGATCCTTCTTCCCGAAATTACTCCCTGGAATTGCGTTAAAATCAAAAGGAAATTCCTTTTCGGGGTTTACATGAAGCTTACCGATGATACCCGTGGAATACCCCGCCTCATTCAAATATTTCGGTATGGTTTTAATGTTATTGTACATTGTGAACTTGTGTGTCGCCAAGCCTATCTGTCCGTTTTGATGCGGATATAATCCAGTAAAAATGACCGCTCTGGAAGGACTACATACACTATAAGGAACAAAAGCTCGCTCGAATAACACCCCTTCCCGCGCCAAATTATCCAGGTTTGGCGTGCTTACCTCTTTAACACCGTAGCAACCGAGGTCTGGACCATTATCCTCTGACACGATCAACAAAATATTCGGTCTGTTTATTTCTAATTTCTTTGATGAATTACACCCTAACAAAAACAAAGAAAATACAGAAAAGGTTATTAATTTAATTACTGAGATTTTCATAGACTTATCACTATTGGTTATTAATTTAATTACTGAGATTTTCATAGACTTATCACTATTGGTTATGAATATAAGGAGCTTCAAGCATCACATCCTTGTGCGAAGCAATCAACGCTTTTTTTAATTTTTTAAAAACTCTAGGTTCCATTTCTGAAATATCTTTTTCCTGATGAAGGTCATTTTTAATATTATATAATTTAAAATCTGTGAGTTTTGCACTTTTTATGATCGCTACCTCCTTTGGCTGGAACCTTCCATTTTTATGAAAATCCCCTACATTCCACTGGGCGCCTAAAATAAAATCGCCTTCTCTTAGTAAAGATTGCGGCCCTCCCCAGGGGTCATAAAAGTGCCAATGCAAAGCTTTCTTTCTATTAATCTTTTCATTATAAAAAATCGGACCTATGTCCGTTCCATCAAGTACTAAACTCTTAGGTAATTTAATTTCTGCTAACTTGGAGAGTGTAGGCAAAAGATCGGTGTTTGAAATAGGCGTTTCATTGATTTGTCTAGGAGCAATGGTTCCCTTCCACCTAAATATACCTGGGACTCTTAGGCCACCTTCAAACATATGGCGTTTGTAACCTTTATATGGACCCGCAGAACCATGGGATTTATTAAAATAACCGTTTGGAGTGTATTGGGCCGGGCCATGGTCTGACGTAAAAAATACCAATGTATTTTCTGATAAGTTTAATTCATCCAGTTTTTTAATTATTCGTCCAACGGCCTGATCTAAGTTGGCAACATTTGCATAATATTCAGCCTTCTTCCCGTGCTCCTTATATTCTTCTGTTAAACTGAGTGGAGAAAATATAGGTTCATGAGGCTCTAGAAATCCAATATACTGAAAAAATGGTAAGCCTGGATCCCTATGTTGTTCCAACCAATCTATTGCTTCATCTGCAACAATATCAGCTGCATAGCCGTTTGTTGTTACAGCTTCTCCATTTCTAAAGAATCCTTCAGGATCAAGATGTTTTAGGCTATATTGACAACCAAACCAATAATCAAATCCATGATCGTCTGGTTGTGGTTGATCTGGAACATTAAATTTTCCATTCAAATGCCACTTACCAATACTTGCTGTTTGATATCCTTTTGTTTTCAAAAGGGATGCTATGGTAACTTCTTCTTTTGGGAGATACATTGTTGAATCAGGAGCAATCCAATCATAAACACCTGTTCTGTAAGGTGCTCTTCCTGTTAACAACCCCGCTCTAGATGGGGAACACATCGGGGATGAGGCATAACAGTCAGTCATTTTTATGCCCTCTTCGGCCAACTTGTCGATATTAGGTGTTTTTATGAACTTGTGGCCATAACTTCCCACATCTCCATACCCTAAATCATCAGCAACAATAATTACAATGTTTGGTGGATTTATCGATTGTGCACCGAGCATTGGTGCTAACAAATAACTAATAATACACAATATTTTTAAATGGAATTGCATTAAGTGCTTTTTAAGGATTATTAAACTAAAAAAAAGGGAAGGCAACTACACCTTCCCTTTCAAACTAACTAACACAACTATTCAAACAGACCTCTTAATAGCCTGGATTTTGTTCGATCAACCCATTTAAACTTATAGTTTCTTGCGATATTGGGAATAGCTTTTTATGTTCCGGCTCTCCTACCAAAGTTGGCACCAATTCAAAGGCCTTACCAAATCTTAATAAATCATACCATCTTTTACCCTCGAAAGACAATTCGAACAAACGCTCTTGCAAAATCGCTGCATCATTGGCTTCTGGTGTTCCACTGACAAATTCATGACCCGGATAGTTTGCTCCATAAGCCCTTTGTCTTATAAGGGTCATTTCTGCTGTTGGATCTTGGCTCAAGGCGTTTTTGGCTTCAGCAATCATTAAAAGTACATCTGCATATCGGTATAGGACAATATCATCCATATATTTCCTGGTCCCTGCATCCACAAATCCTCTATACTTTATCACTGCAGAGGCATAAAACTGATCATAAACACCTGGGCTATTAGGATTTTCTGTGTTCATTAAAACATAAGTTGCATTTTTACGGGTATCATCATCGGTCCATTGATTCCTGAACACTTCTGACGGCGCCCACCTATTCAATCCACCACCTTCTCCCAATAAAGCTTTAGCAGCAGGGTCGCCATTGGATGGAATTTGGTCTCCACGGATATAAATGCCATCATTAAAATTATTACCAGATTCTAAATCCTCATAATGGATAGCCATAATAATTTCTTTGTTCTCTTTATTGTTATATCTAAAAATATCATCGTAATTAGCAAGTAAATCCACATCAGCAGTTCGAACACTTTCTAATGACGTCAAGGCCGTTGTGATATCAGAAGTACCACCTCCCATTAGCTTTCCAGTCCATAAATAGACATCTCCCTTAAGTGCATTTACTGCAGGTTTAGACCACTGAGATCTTCCGTTAGAAAATGTGTTGTTTGAAAACAACCCTAGCGCTGCTTCTATATCAGATTTAACTAAGCTTATTACCTCAGTAACATTATTACGTGCCTTAAAACTGTTCACTGGATCAAAACCCTCGGTAGGTTCTGTATTCACTGGAGCATCTCCCCATACCTTAGCAATAATAAAATAACAATACGCTCTCATGGCATGTGCTTGAGCTAAGGCAATATTTTTCTTGGTTTCAGAATCAAAATCAATAGCTGGCGCATATTTCAATATTAAATTTGCATCGTGAATTACTGTATACAGATTCTTCCAATCCGGTCCGGCAGCATCTTGATCTAAAGTATTCTCAAAATATCTTTCCCTGCCCTCAGATGCTTGTAAGCCGTAGCTCAAAACTTCTGATCGAGCTTCTCCCCATGAAAATAAATTATCATTGGCATCTGATCGGAACCTTACATACATCCCGTTCACATAAGACTCCACATCTCCTTGATTTTTCCAATAAGAATTGGCACCTATAACACTTTCAGGAGTCAGGTTCAGGTCTTTTTCGCATGATGTAGCCACCAAAATAAATGGGAGTACCAACATTGCTATTATTCTATATGTTTTCATAATATTTATGTTTTTGTTTTTGCTGTTCTCCATTATAATGATACATTTAATCCTAATAAAAAGGTTTGTGGATTTGGATATCTACCATTATCAATTCCACCGTCTTCAGGCAATAATCCCCTATAATTGGTGATATAACCCAAATTACTTCCCGTAGCATATAATCTAAGATTAGATATACCCAGTTTTGCAATTCCTGGCGTGATTGGCAAAGTATAACTCAATGTAATCTCCCTTAAGGCCAAATAGTCCCCTTTTTCATAGAAATCTGAGTTCATTGCCTGACTTTGACCTCCTCCAGTCCTAAAGTTATTATTTTGTGCCAATTGATCCGCCCAGTAGTATCGGGGAATGTCCGTAACGTCTCCTTCATTTTCCCATGACCTCAATACTTCTTTCGTTATGCCTATATCGCCTTGCCATTGTCCTAAATACACACCGTGCATTTGATTCACAATAGTATGACCAATAGAGAAATCGGTACGTACTGTAAGACTAAGGTTTTTATAATTGAACGTATTGGCAAACCCACCGGTCCAATCCGGAAATTCATTACCAACATACACCCTATCCAAGGTATTGATAATACCATCGTTATTTACATCCTTAAAAATGATGTCACCACCTTGCTTACGTTTGTCAGATCCAGCAACCAATTCATCAATGGGTCCTGCCTCAGCTTCCGCAGTGGTTGCATAAACGCCCATAACTTCATAAGTATAAAGTTGCCCCATTGTCTGACCCTCTTGTAATCCAGCAACCCATCTTGTCCCCCCATTTACTGGGTCAGCCACCTCATAACCACCAATCCTATTATTGTCATTGCTGTTTTCAGGTAATTTGGATATAGTATTTTTATTATGTGATAGATTAAGCGCGGAGACCCACCCAAAATTATCGTTTTCAATAATACGGGCATTTAGCTCCAATTCCACTCCTTCATTGTTTAAATCGCCCAAATTGGTCAGGATACTTGAAAATCCCGTCACTTTTGGCAAAGTAAAACTGGTTATCAAATTATGAGTGTCCCGATTGTAATAATCGAACAATAAAGTTACCCTATTGTTAAAAAGACCTAAGTCGAAACCTGCACCAATAGCTTCAGTTTGCTCCCACTGAAGTGCATCATTAGAAAGAGAGCTATTAAGTACCGCTGCTTTTCCATTATACTTGCTTCCAACCCCATAAACTCCTTGGTACTTATAATCTTCAAGTTCCCCTATATTACCTGTGATCCCGTAACTAGCCCTAAATTTCAAAGAACTAAAAGCATTGGCATTATCTCCCCAAAAATCCTCCCTGTGCACGTTCCATCCAGCAGAAATACCTGGAAAAGTTCCCCATTTGAAATCGGCTCCTAGATTAGATGCCCCATCATGTCTGATACTGGCCGTTAAGAGGTATTTTCTCTTATAGTCATAATTAACCCGCCCGAAAAATCCAATGATATTCCTAGAAGAAAAGGAACTAGTAACGTTTGTAGGTTCTGCAGAAGCGTTCAAAGTTGGTATCAGATCAGAAGACGCACCCCTGCCATCGGCTCCTAAAATATAAGCCTCTCTACTCACCCTAGAAAAACCGCCCTTCACATTTAAAGAATGGTCGTTCTTTATAATTTTGGCATATGTAAAAACACCTTCCAACTGTGTAGTTATATCCTGCTCAAAATCAGCACTTGCATTTCTAGAGTCATTAAATGACGTTGCCGAATTAAAATATGATTTCTGGAATGCATTATCCAAATCCTGCTCTTGAGAATAGGAAAAGAACGGGGAGAATGTTAAATCCGAAAAAATTTGATAATCCACACCGATAGAAAGTGACAATCTATAGTCTCGGCGCTCCTTATCAAATCTACCTAAGTGATATACAGGATTACCTATACCCCTATTTTGACCTGGAGCTAACGTACCATCCTCAAAAGCAAACTTAGCCGTTGGAGGCAAGCCTAACGAGCGTTGAAAAATCTGATTGGAACTAAAAACTTGATTATTATTTGCGGTACTGTAGTTAACACGACCCCATACCTTAAAGTTATCCCTTATATTGAAACCTCCATACATTTTTGCAGTATATCGCTCATAATCAGTCCTGAGCGCCACTCCTTCACTTTTAAGATACCCTACACTTACATCATATTCCGCATCTTCTGTGCTTCCTGAAAAGGAAAGATGATGATTGGAGGTTAAACCAGTTTTAAATAATTTTTCCTGCCAATCAGTACCTTGAAAAATAATTGTTTTGCTAGGGTTTAATGGATCTGGCATACTCTCCCAACCTTCATTCAATTTATGATCATTAACCCCAGGCTGTAAGTATTGTGTTGTAAAACTAGTATTGTTCGTCAAATCGTTTCCTATTCCTGCACCTACTGGCAAGTCTAACCTAGAAAGACGTTCGGGATGTTTCTCTCCCGTGGCTGCAAGGCCCAATCTCCCATAATAAATATAGTCTCTTGCAGAAACCAAATCATAGGTCTTCCCGATCTGCGATATACCCGTGGTCATATTGTAGCTGATTTTAGGCTCCCCCTTACCAGTCTTGGTAGTAACAATAATTACCCCATTAGAAGCTCGAGATCCATAAATAGATGCTGCAGCAGCATCTTTTAGGACCTGCACCGAAGCTATGTCAGCCGAGTTAAGGTCGTCCATATTACTCCTTATTACACCATCAATAATATATAATGGTCCTGCACCATCAGGGTTATTGATAGAGGTACCACCACGAATAATAATTCGCGTTCCTGCACCTGGTTGCCCAGACGTTTGTTGGGCCCTAATTCCCGCAATGGACCCTTGCAAAGCTTGTGTTGCATTAGCAAACGGTACGTTCTCCAAGACTTTCGTGTCTAATTTCGATATAGACGAAGTTAGTGTTTCCCTAGATTGAGACCCATACCCCACTACCACAACCTCATCCAATTGGGACGCATCTTCCTTAAGGGTAATGTTGATAACGGATTGGCTCCCTACCGTAATTTCTTTTTTGGAAAAACCGATATAACTGAAGACCAAAACATCTGCCGATGTTGCACTGATGGAAAAATTACCATCAAAATCACTTTGCACACCATTGGTAGTATTCTTCACCAAAACGTTGGCTCCTGGAAGAGGTTGATCAGAATCATCCGTGATAGTCCCCGTAATTGTTTTCTCTTGCCCATGAACCCCTGAGAACAGCAAAATAGCCGCTAAAGTGAGCACCCCATTTAAAAATTTGATTTTTCGTTTCATTTTAGCTAGTTGTTATGTATTACATAAGCCAATATTAAACATAAAATATTTTTTAACCAAATTTTAAGAACTTTTTTACTGTTAAATCTTTTACAGTAAATTCTACTGGAGCATCAAAACTTAAATAAAACAGCAACATAAATGGGGTGTTTAAATTATTAATATGCTAAACCGTATCCATGCTCATAAAAAGACCTGTTAAGTATATGATTTTAATAGATCTACAAAAAAGATTCTGGAGGGTGCTTTTATATTTAAGCTATTATAGGCCAAAAATGAAACTCATTAATAACATGACCTTGCTAATTACATCTATCTTAAATTTTTAGGAAAATTCAAATACTTTACGTAAGATTGCATTATGTATGACATTAAGATGGGTTATAGCTTGAGATCAACCTACTATGTTAAAAATGGAAACTAGGATCGGCAATGTTCGAAATTTAACATAATCATGAAAATCAACCTCTAGCGTATGATACAATTCTATATTATTCCTATATGGCAGATATTCATCTAAAATGATTCGGAAAAATAAAAATGCTTAAGGGAGTTTTATATATATTCTTATTCCTAGTTCTCGGGGAAGTATTAGTGTTCCTATGTAATGTTCCTTTTGCAGGAAACATTGTGGGAATGGTAGTAATATTCATAGCGCTAAAATTAAAATTGATAAAATTGAATGATGTAAAACCCGCTTCTGATCAGTTTATAAAGTATATGGTACTATTTTTCGTGCCTTATGGGGTAGGCCTTATGACCTTTTATGACATTCTAAAGATTCATTGGCTAGCAATTGTTGTCAGCACAGTTGTAAGCACTATACTGACACTATACATAACTGGTATCATATTACAAAAATTTGGGAAGGATGAATGAGATCTACCTACAACCACTTTTTGGAATTTTCATTACCCTAGCGGCATTTCAATTGTCACAGATAATCGGCGGTAAATGGAAGTTTGTTCTCTTTAATCCGGTCTTGCTTTCTGTAGTATTCATAATGTGCTTTTTGGTCCTTTTTAAAATTGATTTTGAGGCGTATAATGTTGGCGGGCAATATCTTGGATTTCTATTAGGGCCTACGGTCGTAGCCCTAGGAGTTCTATTTTATGAGAAATACGATAAAATAAGAGAAAATATAATACCATTTGTATCTGCCGTTGTTATTGGAGGGATAATGAGTGTTATTTCGGTTTGTACCATAGCTATTACATTAGGTGCTTCCGAACCAATTATAAGGTCAATTGCCCCTAAATCCGTCACCACCCCAATAGCTTTGGAAATCACTAAAATAATTGGCGGTGTACCCTACATATCCGCCGGTATAGTAATAGCAGTAGGAATCTTTGGAAATGCATTCGGCCCTGTAATTTTACGCGCTTTAGGAATTAAGAACAAAAATGCGATAGGAGCTGCTTTAGGAACCGCTGCCCATGGTATCGGCACCGCAAGAGCATTGGAAGAAGGAAAACTACCGGGGGCCTATGCCGGGTTGGCCATGTGTATAAACGGGCTATTGACTGCAATCATTACGCCACACATCGTAAACCTAGTCATATGACTATGTAACTAAAACAATTGATAATGAAAAAAACTATTTTATGGGGACTAATTCTCCTACTCTATTTAGGCCACGGCTCACTTTGGGGACAACAAAGCTCAGCATCAAAACAATCCCTACTTTTCAAAGTCAGCACTGTGTTTGATCCACAGACTGATAATATGGGATATCACAATTATAGAATCCCGTCTCTCCTAGTTACCAAAAAGGGGACTACTCTTGCAATTATGGAAGGTCGTGAAGACTTGAACCACGATCATGCAAAAAACGACATTGTTCTCAAACGAAGTACGGATAGTGGAAATTCATGGTCTTCACCCAAAGTTATCGTTTCGGAAGGTGACAATGTGGTGATGAATCCTGTGCTGGTACAAGCAGCAAACGGCACCATTATTTTAACTTATATATATTTTCCTGAGAAAAGACATAGCAGCAACCGATCGCATGGGGTAAAACAAGTGGAACCAGGATTGGAAGGTGATGCCATAGAAAAAGTATTTATGGTTAAAAGTAAGGATGAAGGGCTAAGCTGGTCCACCCCTGAAGAAATTACCCATATTGCAAAATCCAACAAGCATAGCCTACACGCTATAAGTGGCCCTGGAGTAGGTATTAGACTAGAGCATGGGAAGTTCAAAGACCGAATTATCATCCCGATGTCCGAAACATGTTTACGAAATGGAAAGAAAACTTCCAACAACTACGCGCTGTACTCCGATGATCATGGAAATAGCTGGAAACACGGGAAATCCATGCCAGCCTCCGTTCATGGAAAATCTGGGGGCAATGAAATTCAAATGGTAGAACTGGAAGAAGGAGTGGTCATGGCTTCCATTAGAGATAAAGGTCATCGACTGATATCCAAGAGTTATAATGAAGGAAAAACATGGAGTAGATTATCAGCACATCCAGAATTAATCGATACTGGCAGTATGTCACCCTTATTGCGATATCGATTTAAAAATAGCAACATTCCCGGAGTATTGATCCATGTTGGCGTTACAGGCAGGTTGGATGGCAATAAAAGAGGGAAAGCTGTAATTGCCTTGAGTTATGATGACGGAGAGACTTGGCCTGTTCAAAAGGCATTGTACAAAGGGAAATTTGACTATTCTTCCTTAGCCATTTTACCTGACGGAACAATTGGTATGTTGGCTGAATACGATTTTAACGGGGATCGGGCAAAAATTCAATTGGTAAAATTCAATTTAGAATGGATCGAAGATCCAAATGCTACCACATTATCATTGGATAAAAAAGTAATAAAACCACGTAACTTTTTTAAAACGCACCCAGATCATAAACTTCCTGATAATATGGTAATACAGAAATTCCAAGTACAAATGGAAGCTAAAGCCCATGGTTCACCTGACAACTTAACCTATCAATACGAATTGATAGAGGGTCAAGGAGAAGCTCGACTGTTAAACCAAAGCAACCTAGGTAAATTCTCCTCCTCCAACGAAAATGTTTTTCTAGCCGATTGGTATGGCCCAAATCTGATTAAAGTGACTGCGAAAAACAACAAAGGTGAGTTTGTTGCCTCACTTTTGGATACCGTTTTTGTACATTTTTCCCATACCCAAATGGCCGGTGGAGATATTAAAAACTTAGATAGGAAGTACAGCGGGAAAGAATATATAACTGGAAAAATTATAAATGACACTTTAGCCTATAAAGGAATGCGTTTTTCACCTTCCGATATCTCTAAAGGAGATTCCCGTTATGAAGGCACTAGGTATGGAGCCTACCAAACTAAGGAACCACGTGTACTTGCGCTAAAAAACGGTGTTTTGGTCGCCTCATATCATTATCAAGTTAAAGGCGCCAATGATGCCCCCCCCCTGGACTTACATTGGTGCTGACAAGAAGTTTAGACGGTGGAAAAACATGGATAGACGATCAGATCCTGATGCAGGATATAAAAGGGGTAGTTGCCTATACCTCCATGGTTCAATGGGGCGATGAGATTCATTGCCACCTTGCAGCTGGCCATAGAGCACATCCACACGCTAATAAGCACAAAGGTGTTAAAATTAGCATTCGCAAGGATCATGGTAGCCCTTAGCCCCAAAATTACCCCCTCCATAAGACAAGGTAAATTTATACCTTAGTTATTTATGTTACTATTTTTTTATAGCTATATCTTTGATATAGCAGCACTTTTCATATTTCCGTATGTCTTATTTGGCATTGTAGAGCTTGATACACCCCCTTACCGTTAGATGCAGGTCCAATCCCCCGTTGGGAGGGTCAAGGTAAATCTTTTCAAATTTGAGGGACTTCCAGAAACGTTCGATGTAAATGTTGTCCATAGCCCTTCCCTTTCCATCCTTTGATATCTGGGTGTTATGTTCTTTGAGCACGTCGATGTATTGATATTGGTATATTGCTACCCCTTGATCGGAATTATATATCTCCTGTGCCCCGTATCTGGCAATATTATCTTCTAGTAGTACTATACACCATTCCATGTCAATTGAATTTGAGATACTCCATAAGTATCTTTCTACTGTACATATTGATTATCGCATTTATGAACATAAAGCCTCTCGCCATAAGTACATAGGTGATATCGGTCTGCCAGACCTGGTTGGGGCGCATTATTTATAGATCCTTTAGCAGATAAGAATATTTATAGCTTAAGGCCCCTGACCGTAGTCCTGGGCTATTTAAAAATGGTTTGAAGTTCCATAGGACTTTACAGCCGTCTAGTCCTTTTTACAATTACGCAATACCCAAGGTCAAGGTTTAGATAATCGGTCATAGCTTCCACTCCTTAATAGGGATACTCCATAAAATACTCATCTATTATCGTCATAAGCGTAAGGTTCAAAGGACTCTCGTTCTTGGCTTCTAGTATAGCCACGAAAGATGGATGTTCAGGAGACTGCATTGCTCTACGAAAACTTAGCCTTGATTGAGACTTCAATACCACTTGCCTTCTCTCGGTAGTGCGCATTTGCCCAAGGATTTCATTAAAAAATCATTCTCCACCTGCAACTGGCCAATCTTGCTGTAGAGAGGGCCGGTCTCGGGTTCTAGATTTTCTTTTTCTGCTTTTGGGCCACAGACCAGATCTGCATTTTCCAATAGCTCGCGTTTCCAGTTTGAAATCTGGTTGGGATGCAGTACGAATTTTGCCGCAACCTCTTGCAGGCTACTTTGTTCGTTTATCGCCTCAATGGCCACTTTAGCGTTGAATGAAGAACTGAATTTTCCTCTAGGTCTCTTCATATTTGACAAGTTTAAATTACAACTTAATTTTCTGTCCAAAAAACGAAGAGGATTATACCCAATCAGAATCAATGAATGAAATGTCCACATTACTAACCTCCAAAATACACACTACAGCCCCGAACCTATCTCATTCTACTAATACGCTATTCAGTCCTATATATCATCTAGCAACTAATGATACAATTTCCCTGAAAACACACCAAACGATATCGAAGATAGAAAGCCGATTAATGACAATTTAAAATCAAGTATGCCATCTTCAGGATTACTTGTATAAATATTTTAACCAGCCGAATACTAACCCTATGAAAAATGATTTTCACAACAGAATGATAGCGATTATTAACACAACACTATGAAAATGAAAACTCTAAGGAGATAAATACTTTAAAATAATAAATTTTCAAGTATTTCATTTGCAATATTAAAAAATAATACTATGTTTGGATTATGTTAAACATAATACATTTATATGAAATCTGATCTATAGTTCGTAAACTACGCACACCTATTAAATAACCAAATTTTAATTTAATGATTAACTTTTTAAATACTTTTTTCTATGATTAAAGAATTAGTAATGTATGCTCTAATCTTTTTTTCCTGTTTGAGTTTATCAGCTCAACAAAAAAAAGTCAGTGGATTTGTATACGATTCACAAGGGCAGGAAATGGTTGGCGCCTCAGTAATAGAGACTGGAACAATCAATGGTGTAATGACTGATTTTGACGGGAAGTTTACCATAACGGTAAATTCAAAAGCCACATTAGAAATCACTTATGTTGGCTACGAAAAACAATCCATTTCCGTTGCTAATAAATCTTACTTTGAAATCACCTTACAAGAGAATCTTGAATTATTAGATGAAGTTGTGGTAACTGCTTATGGTGGAACACAATTACGTTCAAAATTAACTAGCTCTATCTCTAAAGTAGATGACAAAGTTTACTTGTATGGCGCTTATTCTAATCCCGCAAAAGCCCTAGCAGGAACAGTGTCTGGCCTAGAAGTGGTGACCGCTTCAGGGTCTCCAACGAGTAGCCCGCAAATTATTCTTCGTGGGGGCACCAACTTTAATGGAACAGGATCACCTCTTTACATTGTAGATGGCACACTACGTGAAAACATGCATGGCATCAATCCAGAAGACATTGAGTCCATCGAAGTAATGAAAGATGCTGGATCTACGGCTATTTATGGTGCACGTGCCAATAATGGAGTGGTTCTTATTACCACAAAAACGGGAGCGAAAGGAAAAGCAACGATTAATGTAAAGTCTAAATTATCAATAAATACGCATAATAACCCTTACAATTTTATGAATGCGCGTGATTACTTGCATTATTTCCGCAAAGCAGTCCATAACGCAGGTAATAGCTATCTAGATCCTAATGGAAATCCTCGAGGATGGCTTAATGATAAAGATTTAGCAGGTGCTACTCCTTTCGGTACAGGTAATGCTTATTTTGATGCTAATGGTAATCCTTTGAATGGAAATGAGCACACTACAGCAGTTTGGAGTACTATGAAGTACACACCAGAATTAGCCTTTTTATTAGATCAAGGCTGGCAAACCATGACTGATCCTATTTACGGAGATAAATTAATATTTTATGATTTTGACATGAAAAGTGTCAATATCAAATCTCCTTCTTATACTCAAGATTATGCCCTTAATATCTCTGGCGGTAATGATAAGGGAAGTTACTATTCTAGCTTAGGTTTCAATAATGACGATGGTCAGGCACCTGGAAATTATTATAAACGTTTAAATTTCACGTTTAACGGAGATTATAAAATCAAAGAATGGTTGAAGTCGATTTCGAGTTTTAAATTCGCAGATGAAAGTTGGAATGGACTTCCTGCTACACAAACCAACGAATCAAATTACTTTGGCCGGGTGCTTGGCGCACCTCCCACCATGCGTGGATATAATGATGCCGGAGACCCCATTTTAGGAATGAATTCTGGTGATGGAAATCAAAAATTTCAAATTGAAAAATTTCATCGTGATAATAAACGTAATCAATTTGACATCAATCAAACTTTGGAATTTGATATTATTGACGGCTTGAAAGCTAAAGCTTCTGCTAACCTGTACTTCTTCGATACATTTGCAGAAAGTTTTAATAAGGATTTTTTAACTAGACCAGGTAATATTAATTCAGCACGTAATACAAGTAATAGTTACGGTCGAAGATTATCTAAAACGTACACAGGTTTAATTACATATAAAAGGCAAATTAAAGATCACTTTATAAATGCCATGGCGGGCACAGAATATTTCTCAAAGCGTCAGTATGGATTCAGCGCTTCAGGTAGTGGTGCTCCAACAGATGATTTTCAAGATTTAGGATATACGTCATCAGAAGAAGGAAAACGCTCTATTGATTCATACCATAATGAAGAACGCATTTTATCTTTTTTTGGTCGTGCAAATTATGATTATCAATCTAAATATTTATTATCTACTGTATTACGAAAAGATGGTTATTCCAAATTGATTGGGTCCAACCGTTGGGGTGTTTTCCCGGGAGTGTCTGCAGGCTGGGTGTTTAGCAAAGAAGATTTCATGGAGTCTGTTAACGATATTATTTCATTTGCGAAAGTTCGTACCAGCTATGGTGTGAATGGAAACGTTTCTGATATTGGCCTTTATGAACTACAAGGTAGCTATGGTACAAATAAATATGATGGAAACATTGGTTATAGTTTGGGTGCTTTACCAAATCCTTATTTAGTTTGGGAAAAATCACATACGTTTGAAGTAGGTTTAGATTTGAGTTTTTTATCTAATCGTATTAATTCTAATTTTTCATATTATAATCGTCGTACTCAAGATAAATTCACCAATATCAGTTTGCCTGCATCCTCAGGCATGAACTCACTCCGTACTAACAATGGAGAAATCCAGAACTTAGGCTTAGAATTTGATTTAGGCTTTAAGGTGATTCAAAATGCTGACATTAGTTGGAATATCAATATAAATGGTGCATTTGCACAAAATAAAGTGACTAAACTTCCTGATAATGAAAACCAAAACAACCGTCAAGGTGGACAGCAAATTTGGGATCCTGAAAACACAACAGAATTGTTATGGGTAGGGGGCTATCAAGAAGGTCAACGTCCAGGTGATATGTATGCATTCAACTTCCAAGGCGTCTATCAAAATTATGATGAAATCCCTGGTGATTTAATAGATGAAATTGGTGGAAAGAAACTATATGGACCTGATGCGTGGGAAGCATTATCTGACATAGAGAAGAGGAACGGTTGGCCTATTCAGCCAGGTGATGCTATATGGCAAGATGTAAATGGTGATGGTATAATAGATAGATATGATTTAGTGTATCAGGGCAACAGAAATCCAGATTTATCTGGTGGTATCAGCTCGGCTTTATCATGGAAGGGTCTAACTTTTACAGCACGTATGAATTATGCTATTGGTCATACACTGTTTAATGAACGCGAAAAATGGATTATAGCTGGTGGCCAAGGCACATTTAACACTTTAAATAAGATGAAAGATGCTTGGACATCAGAAAATCAAAGTAATACATTGCCAGTTATGACACGCGCTGACAATTTAGGTAAGAATAATTATTTTCGTAATTCTTCAATGTTTTATAAAAATGGAACTTATTTAGGATTTAAAGAATTAGCTCTATCATATCAACTACCAGAAGTTATTCTATCTAAAATAAATGTCCAAGATATCACTTTGTCTGTAAGCGGTCAGAACTTAGGTTACTTGACTTCTGCAAAAGGTATTCATACGCCTGAAATGTATAAAAGCAATTCAAATGGTGGATATCCATTACCAATTAGTGTGATTTTTGGCGCAAGTATTACATTCTAATTCATCTAAAAAATCTCTTAAACAATGAAAACAATAAAAAAATATCTATATCAAAGCCTTGCAATAGTCATGCTGTGCGCTATTTTCTCTTGTGAATCTACTTTAGACTTAGCACCAGAAGATAGCTATGGTAGCGGTAATTTTTGGCAAAATGAAGCTCAAGTTAGGGGTTATGTAATAGGAATGCATGCCAGTTTACGGGGCGCCTATCAATTTGCCTTTAAATTAGGTGAAGCTCGTGGAGGCACACTTATTCCCTCATCAGGAAATTTCGGAACTTCCTTAAATTGGCCATCACCAATAAAGGATAATGATTTTACCAAAGATAAAACAGGAATTAGTTCGTGGGACGGTTCATATCCTCGAATTTTAGATATCAACTTGTTTATTCAAAAAGTGACAGAGGAATGTGATTTTCTTTCTGATGCGGATAGGAAATACTATTTAGCTCAAGCTCACGGCTTGCGTGCATTACAATACTTCTGGCTGTATAAAACATATGGTGGGGTACCATTAATCTCTACACCTACCCTATTAGAGGGAACAATAGATCCCGTAAATTTATATACACCGCGCTCTACCCCTGCACAGACTTTGAAGTTTATTAAAGAGGATGTAAATAAATCAGAAGAATTGTTTGAAGGCAGATACTTGAAAGGAGATCATAGCATGTGGTCTTTAGCTGCAACCCAAATGCTCAAAACTGACATATATATGTGGTCTGCAAAAGTAACTACAGGAGACCATCCTGCTAATAAAGATGACTTAAAAATTGCAAAATCAACTTTAGAAAATATAGTTGGTAATTTCTCTTTAATGGATGACTTCTCGAAAGTATTCACAGAAAAGAATAACAAAGAAGTAATCTTCTCTTTACGTTTTAAGGAAGGTGAATCTACTAACTTTATGAGCGAGTTTATAATGGCGGATAACCAAATATATGGTCTTATTCGCGATAGAAATGGTGAACTGGTGACTGAAGATATTTTAGACAAAAGAGGTACAGGTCTTTTACGCCATGAGTATAAATGGGAAATTTGGGATGTATTTGATAAAGAAGATACTCGTCGGGATGCTACCTTTGTTGATTTCTATGCAAAGGCTGACTCAGTATTTCAGGGTATTGTAACCATTAAAAACTTTGGCATCCTTAATTCTACAAATCAACGTATTTATGAAGGCGATATACATTTGTACCGTTACGCTGAAGCCTTATTAATGATGGCTGAAATTGAGAATACTTTAGGAAATGCTGTAGCACCATGGATTAATCAAGTGCGCGAACGTGCTTACAAAGATAATTATTCAGATTTTAAATACACAGATAGTACATTTGAAGATAATGAAAAAGCAATTCTTCGTGAACGTGATAAAGAATTTATAACTGAAGGTAAACGTTGGCATGACCTAGTACGTATGCAGGATGCTAATGGTCAACCCTTAGCTTTCTCGGCAGATTGTAATTATCGAGAGTTAGGAGAGCCTGAAAGGTATCCAGTATTAAATGCTGACGAGAGACATAAATTACTATGGCCCATTGACTTAACCACTATGATTAATGATCCTAAAGTAGAGCAAACTCCTGGATATGAATAAAAGATATAATCATAATTTATGGCTCTAATTTAGGAAGAATTTCTTACTGGTCATTTTTGAAATCATTTTTGATGTCTATAATGTTGGTGGGTAATACCTAGGATTTCTATTAGGCCCTACAGCGATAGCCCTAGGTGTTCTCTTTTATGAGAAATATAAGCAGATAAAATGAAATATAATGCCTTTTGTATCTACCGTTCGTATCGGGGGAATCATAAGTAGCATTTCTGTCTGTGCAATAGCTACCGCTTTAGGTGCTTTTTAACCAATTATAAGGTCTATAGCCCCAAAATCTATCACCATCCCCTAATAGCTTTGGAAATGGCCAAAAAAATTGTTGGAGTTCCATATATATCTGCTAGTATAGCAATAGCATCAGGCATCTTTGGAAATGCACTTGATCCTGCTATTTTACGTGCTTCGGGAATTAGGAACAAAAACGCCATAGTGGGGGCCCTAGGAACCGTCGCCCATAGTATTGGCACCGCCAGATCGCTGGATAAAGGAAAACAACCTATAGCTTATGGTGGACTGGCCATGTGTATTAATGGGCTAATGACTGCCGTCATTGCACCATACATTGTGAATTTAGTTTTATCACTATCTTATTAATTTATACAAACATGAAAGATTACATTTTAAATGGATTGATTTTCATTTTTTATTTTAGCTATACATCTATATGGAGTCAGCACAGTACATCATCAATAGAACTCCCCATTTTTGAAATCAGCACGGTATTTGATTCGCAGAACGACAATATGGGATATCACAATTATCGTATTCCTTCTATCTTGGTAACAAAAAAGGGGACCACACTAGCTCTTATGGAAGGCCGTAAAGACATGAATCACGATCATGCCAAAAATGACCTCGTCTTAAAGCTAAGTACAGATAGTGGAGTTACGTGGTCTTCTCCCAGGGTGATTGTTGAGGCTGGTGATAATGTGGTGATGAACCCTGTACTGGTACAAGCAGCAAACGGTACAATTATTTTAACCTATATTTATTTTCCCGAGAAAAGACATAGTAGCAACCGATCGCATGGGGTAAAACAAGTGGAGCCGGGATTGGAAGGTAATGCCATAGAAAAAGTATTTATGGTGAAAAGTAAGGATGAAGGGTTAAGCTGGTCTACTCCTGAAGAAATTACCCATATTGCTAAATCAAACAAACACAGTTTACACGCTATAAGTGGACCGGGAGTGGGCATCACCCTTAAAAATGGAAAATTTAAAGACCGAATTATTATCCCGATGTCTGAAACCATTTTAAAGAATGGCAAAAAAACTTCTGGAAACTACGCCCTGTACTCCGATGACCATGGTAATAGTTGGAAACATGGGAAGACCATGCCAGCATCAACCGACGGGAATTCTGGAGGTAATGAAATTCAGATGGTAGAGCTGGAAGATGGAGCGATAATGGCTTCCATTAGAGATAAAGGTCATCGACTGATATCCAAGAGTTATAATGGAGGAAAAACATGGAGTAGATTATCAGCACATCCAGAATTAATCGATACTGGCAGTATGTCACCCTTATTGCGATATCGATTTAAAAATGGCAACAATCCCGGAGTATTGATCCATGTAGGGGTTACAGGCAGGTTGGATGGTAATAAAAGAGGAAAAGCTATAATTGCTTTAAGTTATGATGATGGAGAGACTTGGCCAGTTCAAAAACCATTGTACAACGGGAAGTTTGACTATTCTTCCTTGGCCATTTTACCTGAGGGAAAAATAGGTATGTTAGCAGAATACGATTTTAACGGGGATCGGGCAAAAATTCAATTAGCAAAATTCAATTTAGAATGGATTGAAGATCCAAATACAGCCACCTTGTCATTGGATAAAACAATTATAAAACCTGATAACTATTTCAAAACCCATCCCGATCATATGCTTCCCAATGATATGGTAATTCAAAAGTTCCAAGTTCAAATGGAAGCTAAGGTCCATGGTTCGAAAGACAACCTAACCTACCAATACGAAATCATAGAAGCCCAAGGCGATGCAAAATTATTAAACCAAAAAAATTTAAATAGATTCTTTTCTTCCAATAAAAATATTTTTTTAGCGGATTGGTATGGTCCAAATATTATAAAAGTAACTGCAAAAAATAATACAGGTGATTTTATCACCTCAACTTTGGATACAATTTTCGTACATTTTTCACATACCCAAATGGCAGGAGGGGATATTAAAAACTTGGACAAAAAGTACACTGGCCATGAATATATTACCGGTAAAATTATTAACGACTCCTTAGTTTATAAAGGAATGCGTTTTTTGCCTTCTGATATTTCTAAAGGAGACCCCCGATATGAAGGAACTAAATTTGGTGCCTACCAAACCAAAGAACCACGTGTAATTGCACTAGATAATGGAGTATTGGTAGCTTCCTATCATTTTCAAATTAAAGGCGCCAATGATGCCCCTCCTGGTCTTACATTGGTAATGACAAGAAGCTTAGACGGTGGCAAAACCTGGATAGACGACCAGATCTTGATGCAGGATATTAATGGGGTAGTTGCCTATACATCCATGGTACAATGGGGCGATGAGATCCATTGCTATTTTTCAGGCGGTCATAGTTCGCATCCCCATGCAAATAAATACAAGGGTGTTTACAGAACCATTAGCACGGATCTGGGCAAAACGTGGTCCCAACCAGAATCAATGAATGAGATGACCAAACTTCTTACTTCAAAGATAGATACTATTGCCCCCAACCAATCCCCATCTACCAATGCGCTATTTATTCCAGATATGGAATGGAAAGGTAAAAAAGAAGATGCCTACATTGTACCTTTTTATGTTGATCCCGTAAAATTTCTAATTACTATGGATGGAGGCAAATCTTGGGATATATTCTATGATTCCCTAGAATATCCAGAGTATATGGGAGAGCTCAACGAAATTTCTTGGGCACTATTGGAAGATAGGACTATATATGTAGTCTCAAGGAGACAAAGTAAAACTGGTTATAAGAACGAAATGTTATTTGACCTCAAGGGAAATCCAACTTTTATTGGCCAAACCCGAAAAAATCATAAGGCCAGAAGATGTCACCAAGGGGCCGTTGCAGTGCCAGAAGGGCCTTTTAAGGGAAGGATTGCCGTAGCCAGTAATTTTAGTGGTGATCGGGAAGAAGCTACTATAGCTATTTCAAACACTTCTAATGCGGAAAAATTCACCACCAAATTTCTAACCACTAACGCCGGTTGGGGATACTGCCATATTGATTGGAATCCAAAACTTAAAGGTTTTGTCCTAGTAGGGGAATCAGAGCCCTTCGATGAAAATGAACAGGTGATTCATATGAATAACGGTCCAGACAGAAATGAAAGATTCTCACTTAAGTTTTTTGCATTTAGTCCAGAGTATTACGACACATTAATTGAAGCAGATATTCATTAGGGCGTTGTAATTCATATTAGTTCATTTTGCAAAATATATAAATATCACTAAAAAATCTTCATGGTTCCATTACTCTTAGATCATAGTAGATACTTGATTGGTCTCTAATAAAAGATAACATACAATTTTAAGTAAAAATGTTTATGGTTTTTACAAGAAATTAGTCTATATGAATTTTTCACCTGATGCTGAGTTAAATTGAGAATTTCCGAGTTTACTAAATTAAAAAAAAAAATATATGTGACGATGCGAGTAAATTGACACTAGATCATTGCATTGAAAAAATAGGGCTAAATTTGTAATACTCCTAAGGCTAGCACCTGTATGACATACTTTTCAATGAAAACCAGTGATTTACATAAGGAAATAAACTTCTTTGCTTAAGAGCACACGGTATTTTTTGTCCAACTACTCAATTGTTATCTAAGGGAACAAGGCCATTCCTATAACCTAAATTCTGAATTGGAGAAAATTCATTCGATGGGTATTTCTAGAGCAAAGTTGATTAATAATCTATTGCACAATACTGATATCACCACGAAAAGTAATAAACCTTTATCAAACTTCCAAGCAAACCTTGGAGGTATTGAAAAAGTAGATGTACATGCATAGTAAACTAATGAAACAATATATAGGACCATAAAAGCCCACTAACTAAACTAATTTAGCATAAGCACTTTAATTGACTATACTTAAAATTTTCAAGTTATAAGTGTAAATGATCGACTCGATTTTAATTTTTTATTATATTAATGTAGCCAAACTTTCCTGCTTTACAATTATTTATTAGCGTTTCTATTTCTTTGATACGATAATGGTTTATCAATTTATTCCAATCCTTTTAGGAAAAAACCTCCTGACAAGGGGTCAATCTTATTCTCATCGTTTTTTTGCCCTGGGAGATGTATAGTCTTGAAAAGATAAGTCATTTGAATATTCTTTTCTACCCTTTCTTGATGCAGTTCGGGCATTGACGACGCTAAGTTTACACGCTCTCTTTCGTCCGTAACTACATTGTATATTTCATATGGTGTACTATTATGACTTTCAATATTATAACGAACCCCCTTATAATCTCCGATACGAATAAATTGCATTTGCCCTCTTTTCCGTCCTCTTTTTGAAATTTCAAAATCAGCGTAGGAAGGTGTTTCAGAGTTGTTAAAATATTCCCCGTAAAGATATCGCTTGTCGTTTATTTTATTATCGCTTTGTTGTGTTAGGAATGGCATTAAGGAAACACCATCTGTATACACAGGAATTGCAGCTTTAGCTACATCGGCAAAGGTAGCTAGCCAATCCCATTGTCCTGAAGGATATGTAACAATAGAGCTTTCAGGAATTATCACACGGTACCTACATATGGTTGGTATTCTGATTCCACCTTCCCATATGTCCCGTTTAATTCCGTTTAAATTTGCGTAAGACTGGAATAATTCAGGATTTTGCGCAAATTGGCCTCCACTACCAACTTTATGATGAGGGCCATTGTCAGATGTAAAAATAATTAATGTTTCCTCATCTATATCTAAATATTTTAAAAGCTGTATAATATCTCCAGCAGCATTATATAATCTTCGTATCATACTAGCGTGCCTCTTATCTCCTTCACTCCAGTCTTTGTTAACATAACCTGGATGAATATAAGAATCTCTTGTGCCAGAAGCCGTATTTATCGAAGGGGTGGTGGACGATTGACCTGTCCATTGTAAACCACCGTTAATACCTCCTCCTTTTGGATATTCTTGTGTAGGTATTTGTAAAGCTGCATGGGGAGCATCATATGCTAAGTACAAAATAAATGGCTGATCCGGTCGAGTAGATACATGTTCAATGATCCATTTCTTAGATTTTGCGGTAAAAACGTCTGTAGAATAAGATTAATTCTGTATTCTCTAAGATATTGTCATAACCATTAGTAAAATAGGCCCTTTGTGGAGTAGTTCCATTTTGAGGATAATGCTGATGCCCTTGAATATGATATAAATAACCATAAAATTGATGAAACACTCTTTTTAAAGAATGAGCCTCCAAAGATTTAGGATCAGGTTCAGTAGATCCGCGCCTCCCAGCAAGTCCTGCTTTACCAACGTGCATAGTCCTATTCCCGACTTCCGAAGCATTGCAGGCATAGTCAATCCTTCTTTAATAGGTGCATCAAACTGATTGTCCCTAACACTAAAATGACCTTGGTGTGGTCCCTCAATCAAGGAAGCTCTAGCAGGAGCACAGACAGGGCCGCCGTATAATGGTGGGTCATCATAGCTCCTTCATTTGCCATTGCATCCAAATAAGGGGTAACCATTTTTCTATCTCCAGAAATTTGATTTTGCCAAAAGCTGCCTAAATCGCCATATCCTAAATCATCTACATAGATAAAGATAATGTTAGGCCCTCTATTGTTGCCTGGATTGTCTGTGTAATCTTTATTTCCATTTTGAGCACTTAAAAATAAGCTTGTTATATACAATAGTATAAAAGACTTTACTCTCTGATATCTCATATTTTTTTTAATTAGTTGGTTGTGCAAAAAAGTATCTGATTTAAATAAATTATATGATTATCCAAATGGTGTTTTAAATTATAAAATACGGTTCTGTAATTATTTAGTTTAATCAACTTATCCTCTCTAATATGAATCCAATCAATTTACATTTAAGGAAACATTTTATTTCACTACTTCAAACTTGAAATTCATTGTTTTACATTAATATCCATCCTAATAATATTAAAATGACTTAATAAAATTTCACTCCCGCTAATAAGTCGTCTAGACTAAACAGCTTAGGCTTATAGATTATGAATTTTATAATTATTCCACATTAAGATATATTGAATCTAATACGAGTGAATTTATTACAACCCTAATTTAATCGATGTCATCTTTCTGTATTTTCTAAAAATAACTACAAAATATAGGCTATATGTCCTACGATTGCAACTTACTCGAATGATTTAGCGTTCTTTATGAGTGAATATCAAAAAAAAGTATTGATAGCTTTAATATGGTGAAAGCAACAGGCAAGTATTCAAACTCTATCTTTACATTTAAGTCCGCTTATAATCCTCCTCAGAATAACAATCCGCTTCCACATCCCGTTCAGCACATTGCCACTTCATTGCGTTGCACTCCATTACGGGCAAAGAGCTTCTCTACGAAAGTCTTGGACACCGTCCCCATTTTCCTCTTTCCGTTCCGTTAGCCCTTCCCGCTCTGCCGGGAAGCACACTTCACTCCAAGTCGAAACCAGAAACGGAGTCCGCCTGATCGGAAATGCATTTTTGCAATTGGTCCCGGTTCCAAAATTTTCCTAGTTCACAAGAGCTTTAACACACACTTCCCGAACCGCCACTGACCCTACCTTTTTTTGACAGCAAAACAACAACATTCATTCTAGGACGGCGGCATAAACCGTTTCCCTCCGTTCCACTTCTTATACGCCTTACATAGCCTGAATATTGAACCTCCGAAAGCAACAAAAAAAGGTAACAGCAACGGCTCTATGGGAAGTAGATCTAAAACGAATCTTATGAAATCTTACGAAATCATCAACAAACTCGCAGAACCAAAGTTAAAAAGACAAAAAAAGGAAAACGCTCTGGATATAATAAGTAAATCAATTAAAAAAATATAAACGCAAACTATCCGAAGACCAGCCCAACAATATGTTCAGGCCGGTTTCAAGTAAATAGTTATTAATCCTGTCTGCCGACAAGGCAGACTTTAAATCTTGTATTATGAGTACTATCAGAAATCATGTTCAGTTAATCGGGAACCTTGGGGAAGACCCAAAAGTAACCATTTTGGAAAACGGGAGAAAAATAGCCCGTTTTTCGCTCGCCACCAATGAATTTTTCAAAAATGAAAAAGGTGAAAAAACCCAGAATACAGAATGGCATTCCATCGTGGCCTGGGGAAAGACCGCCGAGATCATTGAGAAGTATGCCGGTAAAGGGCAGGAATTGGTGTGGTAGGGAAATTAAAGACCCGTACATACACAACGGACGACGGAATCCAACGGTACATCACCGAAGTAGAAGCAAGGGAAATCCTGTTGTTGGGAACCAAGAACGGCAATGATGCCGGTTAGAATGTATTAAAGAGGGCGTATGTGCAGAAAGTTGCGTCCTTTTCTTCATTATCAACCTCTAAAACAAAATCACAATGAGAGCGCAAATCAATGAAATTTTAAGGGGATTGCAACATTTTCACGGTTCGGAAATGCTATACCATATCCCATTGACAGATACCAGATATACCGAAGGAATAAAATATCTTGCCAATGTTGCAGAATGCTATTGGCTGATCACCGATGCTTCGATTATGGCCAAAAGCTTAATGAAACAAAGCAGGTTTATTACCATAGACTTTAAAAGGCTATCCCAAGAAAAACAAGATTATACTGGCTATGAAGCAGAAGTTATCTATGGGGATGGCAATGACAATATCCTTCAATCCCATAGCTACCGAGTGACAGATTTTCCATTAAACGAACTTCGCTTGTTTTATGTAAACAATACGTTGATGCTACCGAGTGAATATTAGAGTTCGAGATTAATATCCGTACGCCAATCATACAGATTAGATTGGAAGATAAAATACACTTTTCTGCCAATTGTAATTAATCCATAAAGTGTATTATTGAAAAGGAAATTTACGACCGATTCAACTGATAATGTCCTTGACCTCTCAAGGGCATTTTTCACTAACGTATTGAAGTATTCGCAAAGATTTTATCATTTTAATACTGATTCAAGAGAGTTTTACTTTTTTAAATCTTAAATAATCCATTCTGCTTTCCGTATTCGAAAGGAGCCATTAAATTACTATTGAATGGTTCGAAAGTTTGTCCGCGTGGCGGACAAAAAGGAGAAGCAAGAGGGTAACGGGCAAAGCCACGTTACATATTTACAATCACTGCTAAACATCTAATAACTAGATACTTAAAAATGGTTGAGGAATTTGAGATTTTGCGATTTGCGTCAAATGCCCTCAAACAGCCCATAAACAGGGATGAATTTGCGTCAAATGTTCTTAAAATCTAAAAAAATGGACTCCTTTATAACAATCAGAATTAAGCGTAAAACCGCAAAGCGCTTCCAGTCGTTTTCGCGCACTCATTTCAAGTCCCATACAGAAGCCATGGCGACCATTCTAGATTTTTTCTTATATAATGAAATCTCCCCAAAACAAATTCTTGGACCTACCGGTAGAACCCTTGAACAGGTTTTTAAAAAACGTATAAGTGCAATCATTGCCATTTTACGTGATATGGAAAAGAACCAGACCAAACCCACACTGGCCATGATACATTCGTTATTTGAAATGGAGGAGCCAACAAAAAGGCCTTTAATTTTAGAAAAAAAAGAGATTGAGGAGGTTCAACCAAAGTTTCACGAACGTAAAAATCCAAATCAATAAAATGAATATTATGTATATCACTATTACAGCCCAAAAACTAGGAAGCACCTATTCCCCAAGTTCAGCTGATTTTGTGGATTACCTGGGAAAAGAAAATCAAGGTATGGAAGAAGGAAACGAAAACATGGAATATTTTTTCAATCAGTATCATGATCAAATTTCTGCGGAAGAAGTTGTAAGGGAAATCGATGACAATACTGCAAAGCTAGAAAAATCCGAACCAAGGTTTTATTCCATCACAATTAACCCTTCCAAATACGAACTTAAAGCATTGGATAATCCAAATCTCGATCTGAAACGATACACTCGAGAACTGATGAAAGATTATGTGGCATCCTTTAATCGGGAAATAAATGGACGGCCTGTGTCTATAGATGATATAAAGTACTATGCCAAAATTGAACATCAACGGACGTTTAAAGGAACGGATAAACAAATCCGAGAGAATCAACCTTATGCAACCAAAATACTTCAACTAAAACACAATATTGAAAAAATGGAAAACGGTACCCTAAAGGGAAATATAAAAAAAATGGAACGACGAATAAAAAAATTAGAACGACAGGCACCTCACCAACAAAATGGGCAACGGATTGTACAAGATATGGTTAAAGCTGGGAGTCAAAGCCACATACATATCGTAATGAGTAGAAAAGATGCATCCAATTCTTTCAGTTTGTCTCCAGGGAGCAAGTACAAAGCATCTGATATAGAGTTAAATGGACAGATAGTTAGAAGAGGTTTCAATAGAGACCTTTTTTTTGACAAGGCTGAAAAGACCTTTGATAGGACCTTTGGGTATCAAAGAAGCTTTACAGAAAAGTACAGTTCCCGAAAGGAGTTTATCAATAATCCAAGAATGTACTTTAATTCCTTAATGAGATTACCTACTAACGAAAAGACCATTGCCTTTAAATTGTTGCGAGAATCAGGCCTTCCAATAATGGGCAGTATTCCGTTTAATAAAGCCCAAGTAGCCTTGAAAGTATTCAATAAACTTCGACAAGGATTAGAAGTAGCCATCAAATCGAGTTCTATAGGAATTTAATTAATAGATATGGAAGTAGTGGATCCTTTTATGATAATTATGCCCATCGGATTGGCCAGCATTTTATTCTATATACTGTTCAAGATTACAAAGTATGCGTTTGCCCTTAACACCCTTTTTGTATTTTGGATGTTGGTCCAGGTCACCCAGTTAATGCAGTGGGCCCAAGAGATTTTGTTTCTAGCCTGTCCCCTACTCCTAATCAATACCGTATTGTATGTTTTTCTGCATGAAACGGATACATCGAACGCTATTCTTAACAAATACCAAGTCAGTTTTAAAACTGCTAATGGGAGATTTAAAATCAATAATATCAAACGGGGAGTTTCCATTATCGGATCTGCCGGAAGTGGAAAGACGGAAAGTGTGGTCTATGGATTTTTACAACACTTTAAAAAGTATGGGTTTTGTGGGGTTATTCATGATTATAAAGATTTTGAGATTACCGAAATGGCCTATCCCCTATTCACGGATTCAAAAATGACTTTTAAAATAATCTCCTTTGATAAAATCATTCACCGTGTGAATCCCATAGCACCCAGATATTTGGAGAGTCCAGAAAGTGTAAACGAAGTTTCAAGGGTTTTGATAGAAAACCTTTTGGAACAGAAAGATTCCGTTTCTGTTGGCGCAACCAAGTTTTTCCACGATGCAGCAGAAGGTTTAATAGGTGGATTAATCTGGAGACTTAAATCCTCCTATCCCAAATATTGTACTTTACCTCATGTAATCGCCATTTATCATTATCTGGATACAGAAAGTCTAATAAGATTTTTAAAATCCAATACAATCTCAAAGGGAATGGCAGATGCTTTTATTAGTGGAATGGATTCTGATAGGCAAACAGCAGGAGTGAAAGGCACACTTAGTAATGCATTAAAAAGAATAAGTACCCCAAGAATATTTATGGCCCTGTCCGCAGATGAAGTGCCACTTAACATTAACCATAAAGATAATCCTTCCGTTATTTCAGTGGTTAACAACCCTAGATATGAAACCTCCTACTCCCCCATAATTGCCACAATTATCCACACCATAACTAAACAGATGAGTATTAGACATTCAGAACCTTCTTTTCTATTGATGGAAGAAGCACCTACCATAAAACTATTGAATATGCACCGAATTCCGGCCACGCTGCGGAGTTACGACATCGCTACCGTCTATGTAATGCAGGATAAGATACAGAACGATATGATGTACGGCGATAAGGCCAGCAGGGCTATCTTATCCAACTTGTCCTATCAGTTCTTTGGTAAGGTCAATGATCCGGACACTGCTCAATACTACGAACGTTTCTTTGAAATTATTAAAGACCCAACAAAATCAATTAGCCGAGGCCATAATCTTAACTTTGACACTAAAGAAATAACTGGGGAACGGGAAATCTCAAAGATTAGGGCTAATTCATTCTTTAGGCTAAAGCAGGGAGAATTCGTAACCTATGCTGATGGAAAAGATAAAAAAGTGCAATTTAAATTACAAAAGATACAGAGAGGGCTACCTGAACCTTCCAAAGCATTTTCCATAGCTGATCTGGAAGCTAATTTTGAGAGGATTTATAATGAGGCTAAGTCCATTTTTAAGTGAGATTTAATGAAGTTTTCAATTAGCTTCTAAAGGATTTAAAAAATGTTATAGATCTATTTGGTATTTAACACTATCAATTTAATACACCTTTCCCCAAATTCACCTTAGACGGCATTTTTCAAGACGTTATTGTATATGGAAAAAATGCAATGTGCGGAAAATAAAAATTTATTAAAAAATCTTTCACTAATTGATTTTTAAAAATGTCCCCTAAATGGTAAAATAATATATAGGGCTGATTCCATCGATTTTAAGAATATAAAATTTTTGAAACATTTTTAAAGATAGTGAAAAAAAATCAAGAAGTTATGTAGTTAAATTCCTACTTTAAATGGTACATTTAACATTTCTTAAAGAATTCTCCACTACATAAGAATATTAATTGCTAGTTATTGATGAGGAACACTATTTTGATTTTATATTTTACCGGAGTACAATGTTTTTCTCAAAATGCTGTATATGATAGTTTGTACCACAATATAACAAAAGAATTATTGCCTTCACAACCATCAAAGGCATTAATAGCTACTAAATATTTAGAACAGATTACAAGTAACGACCTAGAGAAGGCAAAAGGATTAGGACTTAGAGCTTATATCTTAGGACAACAAGGTTTGAAACTTGAAGCCATTAAAGTTATAGAACAAGCAAATAATATAGTTTCTAAAACGGAAAATCATCTGTACAAAGCTCATATAAATGGATTACTTTCTAGTCTTTCTCGTGAAAGTGGAACATTATGGACAGGAAAAAAAGCATTAAACAAAGCTATTAAGGCTGGTAAGAAGATAACTTGTAAAAATGAGTCCTTTAAATTCCAGGGTAACCTACAGCAAGAATTGGCATATTATGCAATGGATGCCGGGGCATTTAATGAATCTATCGCTCATTTACAACTTGGGATATATTTTTTTAATTCTGTAGCGAAAGATAGTACCATTATGTTTCATTTAGCGAAGACTAACATGTTAATTGGAAAAAATTTCTTACAATTACAAAAAGTAGACTCAGCTTTTTTCTATTATCAAAAAGCAAAACATCAACTTCAAAGATCGCAATATTCTAATAGTTCCTTAAGAGGTTTTATATTTAATGGTTTAGGTGTAGCCTACATGAAAATGGGGGATTATGAGTGTGCACTTGTTAATTTAGAAAATACGCTGAATATTGCTGAAACCTCTAATTATTATAATCTTAAAATGGAAAGTTACAAAGCATTTCAAGAGTATTATAAAACTATAAAAGACATTGACAATTATATATACTACAGCGAAAAGAGTGAGAAATTATCTAAACTGGAAGCAGAGAATCGAAAAAAAATTACAAATGAATTGCTGATTAAATTAGAAAAAAGACAAGAGGGAATGCAGCTTATCTATAGAAAAAAATTAAGCTTTTATTGGCAGCAGCTCTACTGCCAATTTCAGTCGGAATAATTATTTTTCTATTTCGGAAAAAACAAAAACTAATTTACATTAAGAGTTTTTTAGTATCGATTAAAATACCACCCAAAAAAAGAAAAGGAGAGATTATTGAAACGGGGAATTATATGCCTAAGGAAACTGAAAGTAATTTATTAAAAAAATTAGATAGGTTCGAAAAAACTCAAGATTTTCTAGATAAGGGAATGTCGCTAACAAAACTTGCCGCTCAATTTGAAATAAACACACGATATCTGTCATATATTATTAAAAACCAAAAACAAAAAGATTTCGCAAGTTATATCAACGAATTAAGAATTAATTATATTATAGATTGCATGAAAAGTAATCCCGATTATTTACAGTATAAAATAAGCTATCTAGCCAACGTCTGTGGATTTTCCTCCCATACTAGATTTTCAGTTACTTTTAAAAAGGTCACAGGAAAAGCCCCTTCCGTATTTATGGAATATTTAAATAAACCGTGAAACTAGTAAACTACAATTGATTAAAATTAGGTTCCTAACCTACGGATTATAACTATAACTCTTAGCATTTTAATTAAATCACTGAGCCTCTGTCTATAATAAATCTAAATCTTTAAATCCAAAAATTGGGCCAGTATAGAAATTATGTGATATCTCCAATATTTGTTCTGTAAACAGTTCAAACAATTAAAACTTAACTTCAGAAACTATCCTTCCTACATGTTATTTATGGATAGAAATTTCAATAAAATCCATAAATTCTATTTTAAACCTTAATCTGTTAAACGTCGACATTCAGTGCCTGCAAATTTTATGCTTTATGATATCTGCTAAAGAAATTTAGCACATATTTTTCGAGCATAAAAGATACACATTGTTATGGTGTAATCAATTCATTATTATAACCTCAGGACAAAAAATTCATTGTCCATATTTCCAATTTCCTATTAATTCGATTTACAACTCTAGTTTAAGTCATACCCGACACAAAAGATGCAATAAACTGACCCACATTCAATTACACGCTACAGCAATGGTACATGAATTACGTAATTCATGGAGCAAACATCCCAATGAATTACGCATTCTATAAAGACATATTCGCTTCCAATTAAAATCATTGTTGCAATTTTGAACTTGTTAATTGACAATATATACCTTCAAAACGTGTAAGAAATAATCTTTATTGTATGAATGTATTTTTTTGCCAAAAGTGTTTAATAAAATAAATTATATCTAACCGTTTTTAATTAATAATACATTTATGAGGAAAATTACAATTATTGCTGTTACCATAATATTAGCAATGGCTAATAAAGTTAATGCACAGGTGGGGATAGGGACACCAACCCCGAGTAACGCAACTTTGCTGGATGTTGTGGCTATTGATAAAGGGGTTTTAATACCTAGGGTGAGTTTGTCAAATACAACTGTATATGCTCCTATCGTTGGAGACGAAGAAGAAAGTATATTGGTTTACAACACCACGCAGTCCGCTGATTTAGAGGCTATAAATTCTGTTTCGCCTGGTTTTTACTATTGGCAGAACAACCAATGGCAACGTATTGTAAGCAGAGAGGAATTAGATAAGGCTATTGCTAATTTAGGAAATACTTTTAATACTACTCTCGGGTCAATTAACAATCTTATCAACTATATAGCCCCAAGCAATCCAAACAATATAGATGAGAACGGAAATCCAATTATAACAGAAGATCATTCTACTGTGGTGTGGGATGGAAAGTCCTTCTCTGTGGTAACTTATGACAATGTTGCAGAAGAATATGTTAAAACGCTGGTTGACTTAGGCACATTAATTTCCGGGTTTGAAACAAATACCTTTATACGAGTCGAGGATAATGGAGTTTTGCCAAGTACTTATCATTACTTTTCTGAGATAGCAATTAAAAATTGGTTGTCGAATCCTGCAAATAATGGACTGGATCCTATGGTTGATATGCCTGTCAATGAGCCAGGAGTTTTGGCAATAAACGTAGTCGGTGATGTTGTTGCAAACTTTGAATATATTTTAGATCAAACAATTACCTATAAAGGAAAACAGCTAACAATTGAAAAAGTTATTCAAAGTATTTCTTCTCAAGTAGATGGGAATGTGATCTATACGGAAGTTGGTGGTGAAATGGTTTTTCAGTATTATAATGCTTCCACAGAGCAGTATGAAACCATATCCTTAGGAGAATTTGTACAAAATTTTGAAACAAAAACTTTTATAAAAAAAATAGATGCAATAATTGAAAATGATGGTACCGTTACCTCCCCTACCATTTATTATTATTTCTCGGAAGAAGCAATTAAAATATGGTTAGATCTTGATCCTGCCAATACTATTGCAAATATACCGAATGATGCTGATGGCGTTGTGGCAATAAATGTTGCTAATGACGTGGCATTTAATTTCGAACATATATTAAATCAAACGATTACTTACGAAGGGGAACAAATAACTATAGAGCAAATTATTCAGAATATTTCTTCTGAAATTGATGGAAACGTTATTTATACCGACGTTGGTGGGGAAATGGTATTTCAGTATTATGATGGTAGTGGTTATATTACTATAAACCTAGATCAAGTGGTTCAGGATTTAGAGAGTAATACATTTATCAAAAAAGTAGATGCAACTTACTATTATTTCTCGGAGGAGGCAATTAAAACTTGGTTAGCTTTAAATCCAGGAGGCGATTTGGATGCTATGGAAGTTACCGCACCTGGGGTTGTGGCGATTTCCGTCATTGGTGATGTGGTTGAGAACTTTGAGTATATATTAAACCAAGAAACAAATTATGGTGGGACCAATTACACAGTAGAAGAAATTATTCAAATGATTTCAACAGAAGTAAGTGGTAATGTAATTTATACAGAAATAAATTCAGGCGAATGGGTTTTTCAACACTTCGTTGAAGGTAGTGGTTATGTCACAATAAATCTGGAAGAGCTAGTTAAGGCATCTGAAACTCAAACATCAATTGCACGGGCAGTAATTAATACTAATGGTGAAACGCCTAGCTATGTTAATTCAACAGTAGAAACAACTCCTACAGAAGCTGGACAAATCCTTTATAAATACGAAGCAGAAGGTGGTAATATAAATTATTTAAACCTAACAGAAGACATGCTTCACTCGATCGAGAATAATGTGTCGATAAAAAATGCAATTACTGATATTCTTAATGCTGGTGGAAATGTGCTTTTCGGTGATGTAACAATAGATTCTAATAATTATACGGGCGTATTGCATTACTATGATGTTAATGGTGATCCACAACTAATAGATGTTTCTAAAACTTTAATTCAAAACCTAATCGACAACTCTACTCAAGTTCAGGAGTTGAAAAATGTATTAGGTAATAAGTATGTAGAGAATACATTGATCTATACCGGGGATAGTATAGATGGAAAGAAGGTGGCTGCATATAAAACTACCACTACAATTGGTGCGCATACTGCTATAACTTCCGGTGTCACTTTGCCGCAAGCTCCATCCGGAGTAGTCTCCATTTCATTGTTCCAAGGGGGTAACTTGGTTACAAAATCAACTACAGATCATACGATTTCAAGTAACAATGTGAATTTTAATATAGGGTTAGGGAATCACTATCAGGTGTTGTCAGAGGGATTATATGAAGTGATTATAACTTTTACTGTAACCCCATAAATTTTAAGAGTAATTAAATACAACTGCTCTCCGCTATTATGCAGAGAGCAGTTATAAATATTAACTCGTAAGGTTACAGTTGTGTCAAACTTGAAGGAAAAAAGAAGGAAAAAAAAGCCAAAAGTTAGAAACCACTTTACAATGAAGAGATCTTTACATAATTTATTTTTCTATAATAAAACAATTTGGGGTCTGGGGCTATTGTACTTTCTAATAGCAGGGATGCCAGAACAAAGTTTTGCGCAGACGAAGGTGATGGCCAATGAGGTGACATATACAAGCCCAAATGATAAAATGACTTCTCTATTGGGTTGTGGTTCTTTAGGTTTAGGCAGTTGCTATGCACCCACTGTTGAAAACTCCAAAAATGTCCTCGCAGATGATTATAGTTATGCTAGACTTTTAGCTTCTCCAGGTCTTCTTGCAGGTTTAGGATCTTATAAAGGTGTCATAGAACTGAAATTTGCTCAAACTCTACCTGCAGACACTTGGTCTTATGTGCGCATGGAAGGCGACTCTAATCTTTTTAAAGCGCTACTTGGTGGGAGTCTAGGAAATGTTTTAGGAGGCGTACTCGGGGCAGTTATAGCTGGAAATCAAGAAATTGTTATTGGTGCCAGAATGGGCAATAATTCTATATTATCTCATTCAAGCACATTAGGATTTGGAACAGATCGTGTAAAACTAATGCAGGACAGAGCAGGAAATAACTACCTCGCCATCCGTCCAGCTAGCGATTATGATAGACTTCACATTTCTAATCAGATTGGTTCGCTATTAGGAGTTGGAAATGAAAAGACTTTAAATATTTACAATGCTTTTTATTATGAAAGTAATGGCGGTGACTGTGGTCGTCCGTTTGCTACTTCGTTTGATGGAAGTGGTGGAATAGGATTAGAGGTTGCCGATTTAAACGACCAGCATCTTGGGGATGCCATTGATAACAATTTAAATACTTTTTCACGATTAAAGTCTTCTTCTGTCTTAGATGTGAATGTCGCAAAATCGCTTTCACAGTATTTTTACTTTCCTACTACTTCTGCAGAAACAACTACTGCAAATATTAAACTTGCTTTAGGTTCTGGAGGTTTGGTAAATACCGATTTGTTAGGAGCTATAGAGATTGTCTTTTATGACGATAATATAATAGTAAGTAGACGCTCATTACAAAGTAGCTTACTAAATAATACCAATGCCTTAGGTCTATTGGATAATGGAAATCCAGTTACTTTAACTTTTGCCCCTGGAAAATCTTTTGATCGAATAGCCATTAAATTAAACTCTCCGGTTGGAGTAAATGTATTAGGGAATGGCGTTAAAATCTACGACGTACAACGTTATAATGACGCTGCTAGTTGTGCTAACCCAGAAATAACTGCTCAACCTGCACCAACAAAAAATCCATTTGAAGATCCTACTTGTGCAAATGGTTTAATAGCTTTTGATAATGTAGACTTTGCACAGCGTGCAGTGGATGGCAATAATGAATCCTTTGCAACCTTATTTGCCGATTCAGGAAACTTATTGGTAAGTGAACCAACAGCCGGATTTATAGAAATGGATCTTGGCCAAACCGTTCCTGCTAATAAAACTACCTATGTGCGTATTAATTACGATGAAGATGTATTAAATAGATTGCTAGGTGGGAGTCTAGGAAAGTTAGTTGGAGATTTAGCTAATAATTTGTTATTAGGGAATCAGTATTTTGAAGTAGAAGCTAAAAATGATAATACAAATGTTCTAACCGCTATTAGTTCAGATGCTTTTGAAGGCACCTCTAATGGTGTGGTTACCTTAGTGCAAGATAATATTGGGCGTTACTATATTGCGATTACACCAAATGCAGCTTACAACCGTGTACGAATTACAAATCACGTAGGTGCTTTATTGGCTACAGGTAAAAAAGCATCTTTAGATGTATACAATGCTTGTTTTGAAACTGGAACAGATCCTTGTTTCCCAGCTAATTTTACTTCCTATAGAGGGGGTGGTGTTGGATTGAACGTTGGAAATATTTCCAGCGTAGGCGTAACAAACGCCTACCGGGCAATAAACGAAAATTCCTCTGACTATTCAGAGATTAATTTAGGGTTGGCTGGTTTATTAGCTCATGTGTATCAAACAGTTTACTTTAGTCAGCCTTCACAAGCTGGTGACAAAGTTAAAATCAAAATTGCTTTAGAACCATCTTCTGCATTAAGCTTGGATGTATTAGGAAGGTATCAAATTAAATTCTTTAATGGGAATACGCAAGTTGGGAATGATAAAACTTTAGAAAGTGGATTAATCAATAACTTAGATTTATTGGCTCTATTTGGATCTGGAGGAATTGTTGAGTTGGAGTATGAGCCTGGCGGTACTTTTGACCGAGTAGATATTGGGGCAGAGTCTATAGCAAGCGTAAACGTTGCTGCTGAACCATTACGCTTATATAGCGTAGAGCGGTATGGTGATGCTTGTCCGTTGACGCCCACGCCATTCCCTTTTGAAGAGCCTTCTTGTTCTACAACCTTAATTGACGCCCAAAACGCAGACAATGTTCAAAATTTATTTGATGATGATTTTGATAGTTATGCAACTTTAAAATCAGGTGCAGGTATTCTTTTTGGCCTGGGAAATAAATATGAAGGCTTTGTAGAGATGGGATACGACCAACCCATGCCCGCTGGAACTACTTCTTATATCCGTATAGATTTCGAAGAAACTATTTTAGATAGATTAGTAGGTGGAAGTCTTGGAAATGTTGTCTCTGGATTATTAGACAACCTAATTTTAGGCGATCATTTTTTTAGAGTAGACGTTAAAAATGTGAATAGAGACATTATTCATACAGCAAGTAGCAATCAAGCTTCTGCTGGTGGCAATGGTTCAATCCGTGTGGTGCAAGATGCTGCAGGTAGATATTATATAGCAGTAACCCCTATTGCTGACTATCAATCTGTTCGTGTTACAGATGCTACCAATAGTGCGCTAGGGTTACTAGCGCAACCCAATATAATGAATGTGTATGGGATGTGTACAGACATGGTTACAGATCCATGCCTTGGGCCATTTGCCACCTCTTACGAATATGAAGGACTTAGTCTAAGTGTTAATGATCTTGGTGAAGCAGGCGTAACCAATATGTCTTATGCTATCGATGATAACACAACCAATTATTCAGAAATTAGCAATGGAACATTAGGGATTGGAGCTTCTACCAAACAATGGATTTATTTCAACTCAGTTTCCAATGCAGATGAGGTTGCGATAATCAAATTTAAAACCGCGGGTGGTGGTGTAGACCTGGACCTAATAGGTGGCTTAGAAATCAAAGCCTATTTAGGAAATAACGAAGTAGCAAAAGTTGACTTCCAAAATGGCATTGTGAATGGGGTGAATGTATTGAATTTGCTTAACAATGGTGATTTGGTGGAGTTACCTCTCCAGCCTGGTAAATCTTTTGATAGAATTAGCGTAGGAATAAAAACCTTAGTTCAAGCTTCTGTATTTCCTCCATTGCAACTGTATGATGTAGAACGATGTGCAGACTCCTATTTAGCATGGAAGTCGTATAAAGTAAATGAGGATCAAAACATAACTTCGGTAAAAGGAGGGGAAGAAGTAACCTATACTGTTCATATAGAGAACAAAGGAACCAATGATATGATTGATTTTATCGTAGAAGATGGGCTTCCAGAGCACACTACATATGTTGCTAATTCTGGAGGTGTGTACGATGCCAATACTAATACAGTTCGTTTTGACAATGTTGATATAGCCGCTGGCACCGTTGCAAGCGTTTCTTTTAAGGTGTTGGTAGAGGAAGATTTAACCAGCGTTCAGAAACTGAGTAACATTGCAATTGTTAAGCAAGATGCTAACCATCCAGGGCAGCAAACATACCCACCTTTGGATAATACCAACCCAGCAGCGCCTAATACCAATACGGTTCCTGGAACTGATATTCCGGTAGATGCAGTATATGATTTTACTGTTGGCAAAACTGGAGAAAGTGACGGAGTGAATAGCAATCAAGCGGAAGTAGGAGATAATATTACCTATACCATTACTATTGATAACACAGGGAATAATGATTTAATTAATGTATCCGTTAGAGATGTTTTACAGAACATTGTTCCATCAGAAGTAACTATTGTGGATAATGGTGGAGGTACTGTAAATGGTAATGAAATCGATTTTACAATTCCAAAACTAAACGTAGGAGCCAAAGCTGTAATTATCGTAGTGACAAGTGTTGTAGACATTCCAGCTTCGGATATAATAGGGAATAAAGTAATGGTTGAGTTTACTACTCCTGATAATACCTTAGTAAATAAGGAAGTTGAATTTGAAATGGCCAGCGCTTGCATTGAAATAGATGCATCGGCAATCGAATTAACCTCGGATACAACAGAAGTATTTTGTCCTGGGACTCCAGTTACGCTTTCTGCAAATTTGAGTGCTACCGCACCATTATTGGATAATCCGGTGTTTAAGTGGTATGAAAATAGTGACTTAACAGACACACCACAAGTAGGCCAAAATATCACCGTTAGTCCAACATCATCAACAACTTTTTATGTTACAATAGAAGATGTAGGATATTGCTTCACAGGTGCCGCGGCAAAAGTAGAAGTATCTGTTTTGCCGATTGCTGTGGCAGACGACATAGTGCTTGATGCGCCTTCAGAGGTATGTCAAAATACAGAGGTAACTTTTAGTGCATCTTTAAGCCCTGCTGCCCCAGTAATTACCAATGCAGTTTTTAAATGGTACACAGACCAAGATTTAACCAACCTAGTACATGAAGGAGAAGCGTTTAATGTAATAGCAAGTTCAGATTTAGTGGGTACCCATACGTTATACGTGACGGTTGAAGGAGATAGTGTTTGTCCGAATACAATAGGTACTGCAACCGAACATACAATTACCGTAAACCTGACACCTGAACTGACCATTAATGGTAGTCAAGCTTTCTCGGTGGTAAAAGATATGCCTTTCCTTTTGCCTTCCGTTACCTCGAATAACTCAAACGCTACTCTACAATGGTATAATTACGAGAACAACACCATAAACGGAAGGGAACAGCAACAATTAAGTACACCAGGAGTTTACACGTACACGGTAATAGCTAAATTAGATGGATGTACCGTTGTAGAAAGCTTTATCGTAACTGTTTTCGACAAGGATTCTTGTCCACCTACCTTGCAACGCGTGTATGCTACAGAAGATGGTGGTTGGGGTTCCATTATAACTGGTGGAGTCAGTAAAACAGAAAACGCGGTTGATGGAAATCCGAAAACACATTCTACCATTACTACTGGTTTAGGGTTATTAGGAATTGGCACAACTTGGCAGAATATTGAATTTGACCATGTAGTACCTGCAGGAACTCCGGTCACAGTAAAACTAGGTAAAGAATACAGTGGACTAATGCTTGCTGGAGGTCTTTCTGTGGTAGGACTACATGAGAATGGAAATGCGATTGGGGTTATTAAAACCGTGGCCGGAGGTTTGCTAGACTTATTAGTAGCCGATAACGTATTGGAATTTACTTTTGTTCCTTCAACTAGTTCTGGTCCTAAACCATATAAAGGGGTTAGAATTTCACAAGGATCATTGATCGGAGTTGCTCAGATTTCAAAGGTATATGGAGCCTATTACTCAAAATCTGGAGCTTTAGAATGCGCACCAATAGCTACAGACACCAATAAAGACGTCTTGGATGTACTTCATGGTGTCGAAGACATAGGTCTAGGGGTCGCTAGTGCCACTGCTTCTGTGGTAAATCCATGGAATGCCGTAGACAATGACCTTGATACGTATGCTATGATATCTAGAGGAGTAGCAGTGGCAAACCGTGCGACTTTATCAGTAGTATTTAAGCAGCAGTCCATGTCAGGCGATGAATTGCACATCGTGACCGAAATACCTGGTAATCCAATATTGAGCTTAGAACTTATTAAAGGGTATAAAATACAACGCTATTTAGGTGATCAGCCCGTAGGGCCTGAATTAGACTATACCTCTGGACTATTGGAATTGAAACTCCTAGGTTTAGGGTACGGCGATAAACACAAGATAGTTGTTGCTCCATATGATGAACCATACGATAGGGTAAAAATTTCCTATGGAAGTGTGGTAGGAGTATTGGGAGATTTTACAAAAATATACGATGTAAGTTTAACTCCAAATATCAATATCCCAGAAGGCCCTATAGAACTGTGTGTGGGTGAGAATCTTGTACTGAACCCAGTAAATGCATGTACCATTTACGAGATATATACTACTGAAACGGGATTGGATAAATGGCAGACAGTTGGTGAATTCCAATTTGAAATGCCAATCGGGTTAACCGGGGGTATCCATATACTCTACGTCCAAGCTATTAGAAATGGCTGTACTATAGGTGAAAGACAAGATATTAAAGTGATTGTTAATGATACCCCAATGCTAGAAGAGGTATTAATAGATGGAACGGAATCCATTTTTGAAACAAATATTACTGCCTCTGCTGGAGATACTTTATCGGTAAAGCCTATGGTTGACTGGGGCAACTCAGCGGTGCGAAATGTAGTTTGGGAGATGGAGAACCCAAAGGTGTTCGGGGAATGGATAGCTATACCTTTTGCTCAGGAGGAAACAGATGGTACAATTAAGTTTACGATTCCTTCTTTTGGAGAAGTAACCTTACCGGATGGTTCTGTTGTAGATATTAGAAATAAGGAAATACAAATTAGACTTTCTTTAGAATCTAATAAAGGATGTAAAGCAATAGAAGAGGGAATGTTACTTAAGATTGATGGAAGTAGCAAACTTATTAACAACCCGAATATCACTAATAAATTAAGAAACTAAAAACTTAAACTAAGCCTAGAGCATGGTTTCAAGCCATAAAAAACATATATATATGAGAAATATAATTTTAACCCTTACACTCGCGTTATCTGGATTATGTGCAATTGCACAAACTGGAATCGGTACACCAAACCCAAATCAATCTACACAACTTCATATTGAAGCTGCTGATAAAGGGATTTTGATTCCGCAGGTTGAACTTCAAGGTTTAACCGATGCCACTTCTATAGATGGTGGAAATGTAAATAGCTTACTGGTGTTTAATCCTACTGATGCCAATGGTGTAGCGCCAGGTTATTACTATTGGTTTGAGACGAAGTGGAAGCGCTTAATGCCACAAGGAGATAGTTACGCTAACGTTAAGTATGATGGGAATAACTTTTTCTATATAAACGATTCTGGTGTTGAAACTCAAATCAGCTTAGAAGATTTAGTTCAGAATGCTGAGACCAATACTTTCGTTCGAAGAGTTGAAGCGTTATATGATGCTGATGGTAAAATTACTTCGCCAACGGTGTATTACTACTTCTCAGAAAATGCCATCAAGAATTGGTTAGCTAATTCTGTTAATACCGATATATCAACTATGCCAAATGATGCCTCTGGGGTTATTGCCATTGAAGTTGCTGATGATGTGGCGGCTAATTTTGAGCATATCTTAAATCAAACAATTACTTACCAAGGAGGCGATATTAGTATCGAGCAAATAATTAAGAATATTTCTACTGAAGTAGACGGAAATGTGATTTATAAAGAAGTTGGTGGAGATATGGTTTTTCAATATTTCAATGGTACAGAATATGTAACCATTAAATTAGAGGAGTGGTTAACCAATAACCAGCTTACCTATGAAGTGGTTGGTGTAGATGAATATGTTAATGTTACTATACAAGTAGACCCAAATAATCCTAAGCATACCACCTATGAAGTAGAAGTGAAAGCGGCTATGCCAAAGTTTTTCTATATGCCAACCATCTTATTTGATACTTCGACAAATGGCATTAAAACAAAGAATTTATATACTGAATATAAGAACCAGTTTACAGGGCAAAATACAGGTGTTTTTGTGAAAAATCCGGATGCACCTGCTGCAATACCACATCTTCCTATGGCAGATGATCTACATTATTATGTAACGGATTATGATGATGCTGTTATCAGTAATGTGAGCATTAGTAATATTGGCGAGATGAGCTATGAGGTGATAAATGCTGCTGGGCCATACTCTTATATTACAGTAATATTTGTTGTAAAATAAAATAAATTGAATTGGAAGTTTTATTCATTATTAAATCCTAATAACCAATATATGCGCTATCTATACTTATTAATATTGCTTAGTAGCTCTGCAATGGCTCAAAATGGCGATATGCATAATAAAGGAGAAGTATATGTTTTTCCTAATACATTGGTGAGTGTAATGTCTGACTTCTTTAATGAACCGACTGCAACCTTTGTAAATGATGGAGAGGTCTATTTGCATGGTGATCTGAAAAATGATGGAGTTTTAGATTATATTGACGCATCTGGTCTGGTTATATTTACAGGGATTAAGAAGCAAAAGATTCTGGGTGCCGAACCACTTTACTTTAGTAATATTCTTTTTCAAAATACTAGTGAAGCTACCCCTTTTCAACTTTATAATGAAATTAATGCAGATGGATTAGTCAGTTTTAATAATGGCATTGTTGATAGTGATAATTTTGGAGGAGCATTTATTTTTAGAGCGAATGCAAATCATGTTAATACATCAGACTTTAGTCATGTAGATGGTGGAGTTGAAAAAACAGGAGATAAAGATTTTAATTTTCCCATAGGTGATGGTGGCTATTATCGTTTTGCAGGATTGTCTGCCTTAGAAACGCCAAAGAATTATAAGGCTAAATATTTTTTAGAAAATTCAAATTTTCTATTTCCTCATCATCTTCGGTCAGATATAGTTGCTCAAATTAATAATAAGGAATACTGGACTCTGGAGCCAATAGCTAGTACGGAGGAAAATATTATGATAAGCCTCTCGTGGAGAGAGGAAACATCTCAAGAGGAAGTTATAGCGGCGCCACAGGAAGAAAGAATTCATATTGTGCGCTGGGATGAGGAAGCTAATAAGTGGATTGATGAAGGTGGTGTGGTTGATTTAAATGATAAGACTGTAAGTACATCTGTCAACAAATTTGGTGTTTTCACTTTAGCGAGAATTAAATCTAACATTAATTCGCCTTGTGAAATTCTTGTTTATAATGCAGTTACCCCCAATAATGATGGTATTAATGATTACTTCCGCATAGAAAGAACGGATAATACATGTGCCCAAAACTTAAAAGTTCAAATTTTTAATAGGTGGGGAATAAAGGTTTATGAATCTAACAATTACGGTTATGGGGGGAATGTTTTTAGAGGCTATTCTGAAGGAAGAGTTACTATAAATGATGATAAGCAATTGCCCTCAGGCACCTATTTTTATGTGATCAATTATGACTACAATACTAACGAAGGTGTGAATCACCACAAGCAAGCAGGCTACCTTTATCTTTCCGGAAACTAAACAACAGTTATGAAAAAATATATATTAAATATATGTGGTTTTCTTATCGTGCTGATAAGCAGTGTAGTCAACGCACAGCAAGATTCGCAGTATACGCAATACATGTATAATACCATTAGTTTTAACCCAGCTTATGCAGGAAATCGTGGTTCATTAACCGCAATGGCAACCTATCGCAATCAGTGGGTAGGTTTAGATGGTGCGCCTGAAACGCTAAGTTTCTCCCTTAGTACGCCAATAGGATTAGGTCCTGTAGGATTAGGATTAGGTGTAATAAGTGATAAAATAGGACCTTCTGCAGAAAATACAATAACTGCGGATTTCTCCTATACCTTAAGGCTCAATCGTTATGGCATGCGGTTGTCTTTTGGTCTAAAAGGGGGTGTAAACATGCTTGATATAGACGTTGATAAGTTGATGATATATGATCCCAATGATCAAAATTTAGTGAACAGAAGTATAGTATCACCAATAGTAGGCGCTGGTTTATATCTGCATGCAAATAAATGGTACGTGGGCTTGTCTTCACCTAATATGCTGGAAACTGAATATTATGACGATGTTAAAGTTTCTACAGCTACTGAAAAAATGCATGTTTACCTAACTGCAGGCTATGTTTTTGATCTTAATTATGATTTTAAGTTTAAGCCAGCTATCTTAACAAAAGGGGTTGTAGGAGCACCTATCAGTGTAGATGTGTCTGCCAATTTTCTTTTCCGAGAACGTATAACACTTGGAGCGGCCTATAGATGGGATGCTGCGGTAAGTGCCCTAGCAGGTTTTCAAGTCAATGATAATATCATGATAGGTTATTCATATGATTACGAAACAACAGAACTAAGTAATTATAATGATGGCTCGCATGAAATATTTTTGCGTTTTGAATTGGGGACACGTAGAAGAAATAAAGTTAATCCCCGTTTCTTTTAATTCCTTAAGTTGAATAAAATGAATATAAATAAACATCACATATTGTTCTTTTACATGCTTTTGATGATTAGTGGTACAGCCTTATCTCAAGCTCGTCACATAAGAAAAGCGGATGTTGCTTATTCAAATTACGGTTATCTTAATGCATTAAGCGTGTATCTTAAAGTTGTTGAGCGAGGCTATGAATCGCAAGAACTTTTTTCCAAAATTGCTAACTCCTATTACTTTAATGCAAAATATGATGAAGCGTTGATCTGGTACGAAAAAATCTTTAAACTAAAAGATCATCAGCCAGAAGCAGAAATTCTTTTGCGTTATGCGCAAAGCTTAAAAGCAACGGGCTTAGTGGAAAAATCTGAAGCCTATTATGACAAGTATGTAGAACTATCCAGGAAAAAATTAGAGGGAAAAAAGTTAACGGCTAAAGATTATTTAGCGTTAATAGAAAGCAATTCAGATCGTTATGAAATAAAGAGGCTTGAAGGAACAAACACCGATAATACTGAGTTTGGGAAAACAGTTTTTAATAGGAAGTTGTTCTTTGCATCTAACCGAGCTAATGGTGCTTTTTTTAACCGTAGGAGTTCATGGGATGGCATGTCCTTTCTTAATCTTTATCAGGTTGAAATCAATGATGAGAATGAAGTAATAGGCGAGCCAGGTTTGTTGGCGGGTGATATTAATGGAATGTATCATGAGTCCTCACCAGTTATTACTCGAGATGGTAAAACAATGTACTTTACACGTAGTAATAATAATCCTAAATGGAAAGATAATGATGAGCACCTAAAAATTTACCGGGCTCATTTTGGCGATGGTAAATGGACTAATATTGAAGATTTATCTATTAATAATGATGCATATTCAACCGCACACCCTGCCTTAAATACGCTAGGGACCACTCTTTATTTCACATCGGATAGGCCAGGAGGTTATGGGCAATCTGACATTTATATGGCTTCAATAGATGAAAATGGAGAAATTGGTGAGGCAAAGAATCTAGGTTCTAAAATTAATACACCTGGCAAAGAAACTTTTCCATTTGTATCAGATACCAATGAGCTTTATTTTTCCTCTGATGGTCATTTTGGTTTAGGTGGATTGGACATTTTTTATATTAAAATTGAAGATTCTGGGTTCCAAAATTTACTGAATTTAGGTAAGCCAATAAATTCTTATGCTGATGATTTCGATTTTGGGATAAATTCGGAAACACAAAAAGGTTTTTTTAGTAGTAATAGGAGCCAATCAATCTCATCAGATGATAACAATTTATCAGCGTTAGGCAAGCCAAACCAATTTATAAATGATAATATTTATAGCCTAAAAGAATTAAAGCCTATAGTAGATCCTTATAAAGCGAAAATAAATGGACATGTGACCGATATTGAGAATGGTGGGCCTATTACGAATGCTATGATCAAGGTTTTTAAAGAGGATGGAGAGATTTATGATTCCACTTATACCAACAATAAGGGCTATTATGAAATAGAAACAGATTCCTATTCTGTGTATCGCTTAAGAGCCTCCAAAGAGAATTATGATACTCATGAAGAGGTAAGTGTAGCGGATAAAACAGTGCAAACGATCGATTTTAATTTGCGAAGAAATAGATTGAAGCTAGCTCCGGGTGTTGATATTGCAAAGACGCTGAATATTCAGAATATATTCTTTGATTTTGATAAATCTGACATTACTGATGCTGCAAAAATTAAGTTAGAAAAGTTAATTGTTGTGCTGGAAGATTATTCAGACCTAAAGATAAATATTCGCTCTCATACAGATAGTAGAGGGAGTGATGCCTATAATTTAGCATTATCTAAGCGAAGAGCAGTATCAACAAAAGCTTATCTAGTTAAGAAAGGAATTGAATCAGAACGGTTGGTCGCAAACGGTTTTGGAGAAATACAATTGACGAACCATTGTTCTAATGGTGTGACTTGTAACGAAGAGAACCATCTAAGAAATAGGAGGTCGGAATTTGTAGTGGCCAATTAAGACATTGGCCTCTACTTTAAATTGCAATGGTTAATTATGTTCACTTAAGTGTGTCGTTGTTATTCTAACTCGTTCTTTCTGTATTATAGCTCGAATAGAAATGACATAAATCCAGTTACATGGCGATCTTCATTTCCTTGTGATCTGATACTAAGCAATAAGTATTTTGGATAAATTAAATTAAAAATTATTCTAAATGAAAGGAGTTTATTTTGTCAAAGCTAAAAAACTTGGTGGCTTTTTATTTAAAAATAGTTTTAGAATATATTTTTGGGTTTATACTGTCCTATTTATTATGATGGTAATATTCTTATTTATAAATTCCTTGAGTAGTATTTATATTTAAAATTACCCAATATTGGTCTGGGCTCTTATTGGTATAATTCGGACTTTCCGTAGAATTCCCATTTTGTATTCCATTAATAATATTCTCGCAATTGTAATCTTTTCCGCTAACTTACAAGTAATAAACAATATGCTTGAAGATGGCTTTAAGTCGGATAGATAAACTGCCATCCTTGGCAACTTAATATACATTGGATCTATAAATAGGCGTAATATTGAAAACCTAGTAAAGAAAATATTTTACATTACAAAAAATTAGATTTGATTGAATTGCTCGCAAAAAAGCATAGATTGTAACAGATGCATTAATAGGTGACTTCAATCGACAAAGGTTTAACTATTAATTCAAGTTGTATGATTATAAATAAACTAAATCTTTGGTGTATTTTAACAATACTTTTTACCATGGTTAGTTGCGAAAAGGAAGAGGAGTGCACAAGAATTGATTATATCGGAGGAGGATTATTACCTGAACAACAGATTGAGGTTCCATGTGATTTTCCAGAGCCTTTACCTATTGGTTAAAGTCAAAATTTTAAATATAATACTAGTATATAAGAAGAATAACATACCGCGGAACAAAATCAAAATTAAATAATTCAAATATAGGATAGTTATAATGGGTCTATTAAATAAAATACTAGGAAATGCCAGTGAAGTATCTTCCGAAAAACTAAATCAAAAGTACGCTAAGTTGCTTATAGATAATGAAGAAGTTGAACTTGGATTCACATTATTCAGGGATGTATTTATGTTTACTAATAAAAGATTGATTTTAGTAGATATTCAAGGTTTAACAGGAAGCAAAATCGAGTATAAATCGTTACCCTATAAAAATATATCCCGTTTCTCCCTAGAAACTTCAGGAACATTTGATCTGGATGCAGAACTTAAAATTTGGATTTCTAGTGAGGACACACCTAGTGTTAGTAAGAAATTCAATAAAAGTATAGATGTTTACGAAGTTCAAAAATATTTGGCCAATAAGGTGATGTAATCTACTGTTGGGAACAACAAATTTCAAAACCGAAATAAGCATGACAACGAGGTTTCGACGAGGAATTGTATAGAAGATATTCAACTCAACATCGGAAATGAATCTATACGCAAGTAAAATTAAATATTGAATTTAACCCCCCTCGTTCAATTGATATAGTCACACTCTGTCAAGTGACTAACTACAGGCGCCAAAGTCGGGAATTAGCTACCAAAATTAATTTACATTCTATCTGAAAATAAATCGCACATCCACTTAACAGAATTAATTATCCATTTTTTATCTATTGTTTTGCCAACAGGTTTAGCGTAAAAGTGCTGCCTTTACCTAATTCACTATCAACGTCAATTGAACCATTCATTGCTTCCACTTGAGTTTTTGCTAAATATAGCCCTAGACCTTTACCACTAGTACTACCACTTAATCTACCATACATCTCAAAGATTCTATTTTTCACATTGGCTGTTGTTAAATTCATACCTATCCCGTTATCAGAAACCATTACCTCCACTCTTTCACCGGAAATTGGTTCAGAACTTAAATTGATCTGGAGTGGCTTGTTTTTTGACTTATACTTCAAGGAATTCAAAATTAAATTATAAAAAATATTAATATAATAACTCCTAAAACCAAACACATATTTGGCATTCTTGAAGTTTATATTGATTATAGCGTTATGATTATTTAAATCATGTGAAAGCAATTCTAATACATCTTCAGCTATTTTTTTTAGGTCAACTTTTTCCATATCGCTTTCAGATATATTTTTTAAGGTTAGAGAATGGTTTATTTCTTGTATAGTCGAATCCAATTTCTCGACAGTAATTTTTATTAAATCAACAATTTCTTCTTTGCTTCTATCAGTGTTTTCATCATATAGAAGTAATAGGCTTAATAATGTAGAAATAGGACCTCTTATGTTATGGGAAACCAGATAAACAAAGTTTTGTAGCTCCTTATATTGATGAAGAATTTGCAGTTTAGATATTTCCATGAATGTAATATCTTGTGTTGTCCCAGTTATCCTGACTAATTTATCCTGATTATACTGGAGTTTTCCTAAATGACGCATATGTCTAATTCTTCCGTCTTTTAAAACCACTCTGCTTATAAAATCAATATATTCTTGGTTATTAAAATACTCCCTGAAATTATTTTCGATAAGATTCCTATCCTCTGGATGAGTTTGTAAAATAAAATTATCAAATGAAGGTTCAAATTTTTTTGGATTCTGGTTAAATATCTGATAAAGGTGTTCAGACCATATTATTTTGTCATTATTGATGTCCCACTCCCAACTTCCAATATTAGCTAGTCTTTGAGCCTCCCTTAGTGAGCTTTCACTTGATTTCAATTTGTTTAAAGTTCTAATCCGCTGGGTAACTTCGCTCTGATATACACTACAACCAGTAACTTGATTATTTTTATCTATAATTGGATTAAAAGAAACCTCATAATTAAAGGTTTTATCTTGAATCTCTTTTTCCATGTGAATTATAAATCTGTTCCCGGATATTGCTTCATCTATATAATTTCTAGTTTTTTGCTGATCTTTAAAATCCAAACCTAATTCATATATTGAATCACCTAATTTGGGAACTACTCCAAAGAATCGAGTTATGTAATTTGAGAATGATGAGTTAAATGAAATTAATTTATAGTATTTATTAACACTCCAAATCTGATGTTTGGTACTTTCTAAAATAGCCTCCATAATTTCGGTTTGTATTTCCTTATCTTCAAATATCATTTTTACCGATTCAATTATACCCTTAACATATAATTTATAAAGTGACCAGATGAATAATATGAAAAGAAAAGTTAGAAGCGAAATAATGTATTTTAACTTTGAAAGTCTTAACACAAATTCATTCTCTAAAGTTTTAATTAAAATATCCAATCCATTTATATATTGTATTTGCCAGCCTGCAATTAATTGAAGATCATGATTGTTTAAAGAATTTAAGTCCTTTTTATCTGTAAGTTGATAGATCCTATTTTTATAGATTGTAATATTCTTAAGAATGCTATCTACCCTAAAATTATTAGGTAGAGATCTTTTAAGGTTAAAATCTTCCGACTCGAAAGACTTGTGAACTTTGTTCCAACGATCAATTATTTCGGGTAATCCATCTTTAGTCTGCTTATGTATCTGCGTCAAGAATATTTGATTAACTAATTCTTGAGTGAGAGATTTTTGATTACTTACATCTCTTATAATACTTATATCATACGCTTCATGATTCATGGTGAAATTTATTCCAACAACCAGAGAAATAGCAAAAATGAAGGCTAAGGTAAAACTAGTGATTATGGATTTTCGAATATTTTTAAAGGATGGTTTCAAAATTGAATAAGAGCTATGGATTTTAAGAGTTTCATTGTACGCTGAATATCTGAGGTCAGCGAAATATCTTGGATACAGGTTTATCAGATTTTTTAACTGGCATAATCATATTGAGATCTTAATATGGATTATGTATAATATTATTAAGTTTGTCTATAGTGAGTGGTTTAATAATATAATCCCGCACAAGTGGATTATTAAGACTTTTTTCAATATCATTTTGGTCTATTGAAGAGGAAACAATTAGAATATCTAAAACTGCTACTTTGTTGGTCATACATGAAATTCTTTTTAAAAATTCAAAGCCAGTGATTTCCGGCATATTTAAATCTAATAGTATAAGAATTTTATTCTCCGCCTCTATCAGGATTGAATCTAGATCCTGTAGCGCTAGAAGGGGATTTAAATATGTCCTAACTTTTTTTGAAATCTTATTTTTCTTTATCGTATGCTCATTAACCAAATTTATTATACGATCATCATCAATAAGTATAGCATAGTCGTAAGCTGAGCTATTTTCCATTACAGAGAGAGATTTTAGGAGATTATTATCATAGATTTATAAATAAGGTTTAATGTACTTCTTCATCTATTTATAAGGTTTCCAATGATATGATTAAGTAAAAAATAAGATAGGTATTTCATGACACCTTTTATGTACTTTTATTTTCACCCTATCTGGAACCAACAAGAATAGTTTTCAACGGGCTTACAAACAAATGATTATATAAATTTTAAAATTTTATATTATGATTATTTATGATCTGCTATTAGGCAAATACAATTGGCAAATGCATTGTACAATCAGTTAAAGCTTTCCGTAAAAAAATTATAATTATATTCCACAGGGTTTTAAAAAAATTTGAAAGACAAAATGTAGGAATAATCTGTTGAATATGGAAATAACTGTAAGAATAATATTCAATCCATTGGTATTTTTTGATCAATCATCTTAATACGATGATTCATATTGGTTTTAGCGAAGATTGCCTGATTACAATTATTTTATAAAAAGGGAATACGCAAGAAATTTTCGATTTGTGAAGGTTGAAAAACTGCGAATAATAATCTCACTATTACTATTCGTTAATACTAGAGAGGATAAAAATGATTCACCAACAATTAAATACGAAGGAGGTACCTTTAAGATTGACCTAGGTGATTTCCGAACTTATGAATAAAAAACAAAATAGTGCTTATCCCTCTTAAAAAGGCACCTTTTCCCTAGGCCTTCTTTCTGTAACCTTCCATTGCTCATCTTCTTTTACTAACTTAAATATGCCCGGCTTTTCATCATAAGCAGTGGAATACTTAACCCAAGCTACACTCCCTTCTACAAATTCATCAATTACCTTAAAATCGGAAGCTGAATTTTCATCCTCAACAAACATTCCTTGCAGGCTAATAAAGTTGGTATAACTTTCAGGGGTGGTATGTTTTTCTAAGGTTATTTTATCGCCATGGTAAAAACTTTCTACAACGATTTTTGCTGTTTCGGTATGAGAAAAATCCTGCTTAGTAGTACAGCTAGTCAGCAAGAGTGCCATCAAAGGTATAATCAATGCTTTCATACTAGTTCAATTTGGATTATTAATAAATCGGTGTGATACCTTCAATTCTATGTCCCGTTCCCCGTTCTTTTCATTTAGGTTAAAGGTCATCCTGCGATCATTGCTCAATGAAAATTTAGGGACAACATAAACCAACCTTACCTTCCCTCCTTTTACAACTCTATTTGGTAAATTAAATTTAAAAACGGGCTCTTTAATTAATTTTTGCAATGATTTTCTTTTCCCCTTTTGCCTCGTTTCAAGTGATAGGGTCAAAAAATTTAAATCATAATCTAAAGAAGAGTTGTTTAATAACTTGAATACGAAATAAAGTTCTTCCTTGTTAAAGACAATATTATCCAAACTTAAAACAATTCCTTGGTTCCGCTTTTTAATCCTTCCCATTTTCTGCTTATGCTGAAGAATGTATTTACAAAAGTTTTGGTAATAGGAAACCTGGTTGTCAATCGTATCCAAAAATTGAGCCCTGTTTGAAACTACAGTGCCAATTTCATTTTCCTTACCAATGCTACTAGAGTCAGTTATGAAATAATTGAGTTTGATAAGCTCCTTTTTATACTTTACAATATACGAAAAAATTGAACCGTTTGAACTGACTACGAGCAAGTTGCTCTCTTCCCCCGGGGTTGCCTGTAGCAAACCATAATATTGTTCCCGTTCCCTGTTATAGGTAAAAATGTAGTTATTGGAACCAGTAATTCCTTGTCGAATTGCCTCAGGGAAGAATAGAGCCACATTTTTTTTATCGTTAGCATATATAGTGTCAAGTGCTATTTGCGGTTGTTCTGGCGTCTGTGCTGTACAAATTCGTAAAGCAGAAATAAATAGACAGGCAAAAATTATAGCATAGTTTTTCATGAGATTAGGTTTTAAATGCCCCTCCAATATTAGGGTTTGGGCTTTAGAATTAGTTTATAATTATTCAGCACAGTAACCTTTATGTTTTTGTTCTTACGCCGAAGCACCTTGGTCACACCACTCAATTGAGGCACGCTAGGGATATTAATGTCTTCAATAATATCGTCTAGTACCTCATTGGTTGCTTCTTCCCTAAAACTGTTTTCTACATAAATCCCCTCGCTCCCATCCTGAAGATCATAAGCCTTTAAGTTAGTGGGCTGATGACCGATGTTTTCAATTTCGATCAAGGCACGGTTCGGTCGAAATTTTATAAAACCGAAAACCGGGGTATGCATAGGGATTTCTTTACTATTTATGGTCGTTGTTTGGGCCAATCGCATCCGTAAACGGGAATTTACCTGAACCACTTGATCCCCATCTACAACCGCATAAATTATTGTCTCCGGTTTGCCAGGGATTGAAGAATCATTTTCTAGAGGATCCGAAGCATAAAAGAGCTGGTGTTCCAATCCCATTTCTTTGGCTTTTAGTTTTTGATCATTTATATATTCTGTTGAATCCTTTTCAACAGGTTCGTTAATTGTAACTTTATTACGTCCACCACGTGGAGTGGTCTTTTCTGAATATCTAATCCTTCCTGCGGCATAGATACTGTCCACAATCCGTTCCTTTTCCTTTTCCGGTAAATGGGGATCATAGTTGCCAAGGGAATCTATTAGTTTTTCATCATATATGCTGGGAGAGTTGGTTTCACGAACTTCTTTTAGATCGTTTATTGCATCCAATTTTGAATCGTACTCTTTTTGTTCTCCTGCCAGTTGAGGAACCATTGTCTGTTTTAGGTTCATATTATCCTCCTCTCCTTCGCCCATAATCAGTAGGGAATAGGAAATTAAGAATGCTAATATCATCGTGAGAACCGAGGCAAATACAATTTTGTTTTTTTCTATTTTCATTTCTATTGGTTTTGATATGTGTCACTATGGGCTCTCGCTTAACTTCCTTAAACTATTTTCAAAAAAGTTAGTGATTAACAAACCATGGGGGTTGTTCGGAAAGTTCCTGTCCACGTTGATCAGGTTTCCAGTAGAAACCAACTCATAAGTGTCGACGATCGTGCCCCTATTGATCTCGAAAATTGTGGTGGTCCTAAAACTATAAACACCATTCTCTTCCTGAATTTGAGAATCGATGCTCAACACCTTCTGTATAAGAGAATATTGTAATAGCCGGTTGTAAACGCCATCGGCTTTCTTCTGGCGATACAGATTATCCACCGAGCTATCCCCTACCCATAATGCTTTCTCTAAATTGCTCTTATAATTACTTGCATCAATATTGTAGAAATAGGTGTGGAACAATTCCAAGTGTGCAAGAACTTCAACTTTAAAATTCTCTTTTTGAGCCATCAACTTTAAAGGAATAATAGATCCATCCGTATTTATGGCGAATGTACTGTTCATTGATTTATTGTTGATGTGGAATGCCATCCACACGGAAAATACGCTCGAGATTGTAGTGCAAACGACTATAGCGAGCACGATAAATCGATTGATCTTAAGAACGGAGTATATGTCTTTATAAGGCGTTTTCATTAGGTGAATAATCTTAATGTGAACGAAGTAGCGCGTCTGTACAATTTAAACTTGAGAAATACGATAAAACCAATAGACCCTAAATCTACAATTGGAGCAAATAGAGAATTCCCTAGATTGGTCCCAAAGAGGTTAACCCAAAAAGTGGTATTGATCTCCGTATAAATTGCGTTAATAAATACATTGACCAAAAAGAAAGCTGGGACCAACATGTAGACTGCAGCATATAACTTAAAAAAGTTGTATGCCATGGATCGGAATTTTTCAAACACCGCTAAACTGATAATCAGTGGAAAAAATGCTTGCATAATTCCCAATAGAAAATAACGTTCTGCTAGGAACAACGGATAGATGAATAAATCTAAAATCCAAAGAAATAGGCTTATGACAAAAGCGAGTATTCTAAAGCTATACATCGGTGTAATCAAAGCTTCATATAATAGAACCATAGCCATCTTTGCTGAATCTAAAAGATTTATGTCCTCTTCAAGGGGGAAATCTTGCATTTGTAAGGGTAATAACGCTGGAGCAGTATTTCGGTATTGGCTTTCTACTGCGGTTAAAATCCCGTCGAAAAAACCAAGTATCTGAGTAGAAAAAATAACTAAGATTACCACTACAAAATTCTTGGCCAGTTCTCCTGGACTTAATCCCCAAGTATAGCCGTACCTGTCCGCGATACCTTCATTATATTTTTTAAGGATATTTATTAAAAAGAATAACACGGCAAGTACTTTTATCCCTGCAATTGTATACTGAGAAAAATCACTGTTCTGTATGGTTTGGAAGACGGCGTCTATGTATTCCAACCCTATCCCTAAAATAATATTTGAGTTCATAGCCTAATAATTGGTTCTCCTGTTATTTACTTTATCCTGCATAGTCCTAAATGATATGATGTCATTATAGCGTTTGGTTTTGTAGTGAATGTCTGTTACCATTACTTTGGACTGCACTTCCTTTTCTTTGAGAATTTCAGTTCGTTCGGAATCGCTCATTCTCAAATAATCATTTGACAGGATTTGCTCTATGAAATCCATGGTCTCCAAGGAGTTTTCGACAATACTGTTAAAAGACTCCGTTACCCTTGCTACTTCACCTGGTTTGATATAGGGGGAATTTAGAATGTCCTTTAAATCATTTTGCATCACATCAATTAACCGTTGATTGTTCCTTCCAATCTCACGAACCGCTCTCAAATCCCGAACTACCCCATTCACTTTTTCTAAGTTCTCTTTTTGTTCCTTTAAAAAATTGACGGTCTTAAGAAGGTTGGCCGTCTGCTTACCAGATTCCAATAGCTGTTTTACCAAACTGATGAAATTAGTGTTGTCATAAACGGGCAAGCCCTGGGCAGTCGCATTAAAACCAATTAGTAGCATCGCCATGTAGAATAGTATCAAAGCTTTTCTCATTATCTTAGTTTTTAGAAGTGTATCCAATAATTGCTTTTTCCATATCCTGATGCTGCTCGTATAGCTGCATTATTTCATCATTCTCCAACCCATCAGTGAGGTAGGCGGCATATACCTCTTTAGGAACCTCGAGGCGAAATATGTTGCTCTCTTTCCCTATCTTGATGAACATTTCGGTGTATTTATGGGGTCCTGTAAAATTGTTCTTTATTGATTTTAACTGGTTCAGGTCGTGGTCGGTTAGATTAAGCCGTTTAACCAAGTCATCATACCCTTTCTCATTATTTAGACTATAAATGACTTGGGTGTTTTCCAATAGACTAGCAGAGATTGAGTTGTTCGGAAGCTGATTGATAGTCTGCAGAATTATACCGATAGCACCATTCTGCTTTCGTATTGCCTGATAATAGAACTCTACACTTTCCAGTACGTTGTCGAACTTCAATTGTTTAGCAAACTCATCAAAAAGAATAATCCCTTTTTCAGAACGATTCTTCCATATTGTACGCTGGATGGCAGTCTTAATCAGCTTGAGCATTACGGAAAGGATTTCCTTATTGTCCCTTACCTCGTCCAGTTCAAAAACGATTAACCGCTTATCTTCTAATTTGTAGGATTGGTCCTGGCTCATTTCAAAAAGGAAGCTATAGAGCCCATTACCCACATATTCGGACATGATGTGAAGGAAATTATTAACGTTAAAATAATCTGGATGGATATTTAACTTACCCAAGAGTTCGTGCTTGTTATCCTCGATAAACCTATAGAAGCTATCTAAAGAGTGACCTTTGGAAATAGTATCATAATAGTACAGCAATATCTTTTTGACCGAAACCGATTGTGCCTTCGTAACCTTCCTGTCAGCCCCGAAGAGTTCAAAAAGAAACACCGACAAATCCTCCAAATGTTCTGGCAAAAGGTCCTTTTTATCGCTAATGTAAAAGGGGTTAATACCTAAACTCTTCCCGCTCTCATATCGCAAGATTGTATACTTACCAGGGTACAACTTGGCAAATTTGGTGTAAGAACCACCTAAATCAATGATGACCAAACGGACCCCACTTTCAAAATATTGACGTAGGATATTATTTGCCAAGAACGATTTACCCTCACCGGTTGGTGCGAATATCGCAAAGTTCCGTGCCTTGATACGTATTTTATGGTCATCCCAGACATCTTTAATTACCGGAATATTGTAAGATCGGTCGTTAAAGATGATTCCTGTTTCATCAGATTTATAATTAGTACTATTTAAAAACAGACAGAGCGCATGTTTCAAATCTGTTACATACAGATCGGCATTGGAAAAATTGGACGAAAAGCAACAGTAGCTGTTCAGTATATAATTTTTGCGTTCCTCCCCCCTTGGATAATAGGGAATGATATCCAGTTCCTTAAACGTTGTTTTTACCTTGGAAGTTATTTTCCTCAATTCCCTAGCCTCCTTGGCCCAAAAGATAATGTTCAAATGGCCACGGATGACCCGTGAACTATCATCTGAATTAATCTGTCCCAAAATATGCTGAATTTTCCCAAGGACAACCTTGTTCTGGGAACCAAAATTGGAGCTTTTGCTCAACTCCTCAACTTTGTAATCCAGCAACTTGCGCCACTTCTGCTTATCGTCCAAGTAGAGAATCTGGTTCACGATATGATTTTCATTAAGGCTCAAACCAAGACCATCAATAAAACCCTGATGGAAAACAAATTCATTGGAAGTAAACTGCTCGTTGTTCTTACTGCTCTGCACATAATCACCGAAACAGAGCTCGTTATTTACGGCCAAGACATCAAAGGAGTTTTCGCCAATAGTCACATGGGATTTATCTAGGAGAATATCAGTATCAAATCCTTCACTGAACCCATTAAAATAATCGGTGGTTAAATCTTCAATCTCATTAGGTTTAAGTGGAACGAATTCCATTTTTCGACTATTATTGATATACGAAATTGAATCTCTAACCACAGCAATAAAACCACTCGCTTGATCATCCAACTGTTGTAGCAAGTCCTTGGAAATTTTTCGGAAAGGATTTACATACTTTGAATTGTTCAAAGCCTTATTTTTAGTTAGGGTAAAAAACAAAAGACTACGGTGCTCCATATATTCACGACCTTTAAAATAATCATGGGTCACCTTTTCCAAGAAGGTTTTATTAGGTAATTTATTGGAAGAATAGGATTTCTTGAGATAGATGTCCTGTTTATGCACAACGCATCCAGTAGGCAAGGATTTTAGTGCCTGGAACCATTCTCCATGTATATCCTCATAATCTTTTTCGGAAAGAGAGTGAATCTCTGGCAATAATCCCTCATAGCACAACACTACATTACCATTATTGGCAAAGATGATATTATCCTGAATATCTGTAATAGGGCGATATGCTGACAGGTTAATCTTCTTCATAATCTATACCGGAGTTTCTTTTATTACTAATGATATCTGGGAATATTTTTATAATTGGCTGAAACCGAAAATTATTGGCCACACGGATCAAGGTGATGTATAGAAGGATATTGAAAATCAAAGCAACTATGATCAACCTAAAACTGAAAGAAAAAATAATGACCAAGAGAGAAACTATTATGGAAACCATTATCAAAGCAAATAGTGATATTGGAAGACCAAATATGACTGCCCGTTTTCTTATGTTTCTATACACATCAAATTTTTTCATACTTCTTTTGATAAAATTCTAACATCCAGATTTTTAAACTACAATCGTAATCAGGTAAGTAAATATTCCTACAACTGCTCCCGCAATTAGTACAAAGACAAGTACACGAGTAATTCCCTTTTTGAGATCGGAATTCTCCCCAAAGAAATGTCCTGCGTTAAATAAAAATCCCACTAGAAAAATTACTCCTAGAATTATTGGGAAGATGGTTCTAATGGTATCTGAAACATCGTTTACAGAATCTTCGATTCCACCAATCTGTCCAAAAGCGGGAGTTATCATGAGCAGTATTACTGTTAACATATAAAGTGATTTTTTCATAACTGGTTGTTTTTAGTTATTAATTCCCTAAGTAGCTAGCCATCTACACAGCCTATGTCGACTAAACTTTATGAAATCTATTGCATAATGTGGCTCAATATGAAAAATCCCTAAACTTTAACTCAAAAACCTGTTAAACTTTAAACAATCATCAAGAATAGAAGGAAAACATTGCATATTGTTTAAAAACAAGAATCAATGTTCAGACCTAACCTTACATTCTCATTTTTAATCACAATTCTAATTTTCGGGTATCCTTTCACCTTATATCCTCAAATAATACTACACAAGAAAAAGGTAATTATCATTGACCCAGGACATGGCGGAATCGATTCTGGTACTACTGGAGAAAATAGGATAGTGGAAAAGGATGTGGTATTTAAAATTGCCAAAAAGATGGTCTACTACAATCGATACTTCCCTAATAATGCTTTTGAAATATATCTCACTAGAAGTACCGACACCTTGATTTCCTTAGGCGATAGGGCAAAACTGGTAAAAAAACTAAATGCTGATCTATTTATATCCTTGCATTGCAATCATTCTGAAAACCCTAATGCCAAGGGGATTGAGGCCTATGTCTCTAAAAGCAATGGTCAAAATACTAAGGAAGCTATCTACCTGGCCTATTCCCTTCAGGAAGCCCTGAGTAAGGATCTAGGCTATATAGGTCGCGGTGTTAAGTTTGCCAACTTTAAAGTACTCAGGGAAACGAGCGAACATGTGCCTTCTGTTTTGATGGAGTTGGGGTATTTATCCAATCGAGATGAAGCCATGTACATGGACAAAGAAGTAAATATCCATGCGATAGCATTGACGATCCTTCAGAGTCTAAACCATTACAAAATGATTGAAATTAACCCGTAGCAACAATCTAGAATCTTAATTTAAAATTACATCGGACATTAATCTCCTAAACATAAAAAGATGAAAGAAATATTTACCGCCGTATTCCAGAATATTAAAGAAGTCCTAATTACTGTAGCTTTAGGGTTTCAAGTTGTCATTAAAAATTTTAAAAAATTTAAATTCTAATGTCTGCCCACAATGCAGGGTGCTCACTAGCCTGCAGTGTTTTGTCATAAACCGTGGAATAAACAGACCACATGGGTTTCATGGCGGGCCAAAGGGCTTTACGATTAAGTCCCCCTACATTAACTTTTTTAAATAGTTCTGGAGATAGCAGGAGATAATCTTTTTGCTTTATGTTCACCCCCATTCGGTAGGCTCCCATACGAAAATAAGTGGCATCTTTTCCCTGATCTATATCTACATTGAAAGAGGGATGTTTGACTATATCGGTTAGTTCAGTCCCACGAAGCAGTGGAGTGAGGCAATCGCTGTAAGGGACATCGTTTAAAGTTCCAGCGACGACAATATTGGAAATCCCTTTCTCTTGTAATTTTTGATAAACTTCTGCAACTTTTTTAGCCTGCTTCTTTCGAATTAAATCGCTTTTATCTATCTCTGCCGTACGTTCCTGAAAATAAGCAGAAATAAGGTGGCAATTACTGCCGGACGGGGTGATAATCTCGTATTCCAACAAATCTCTATTAAAGAGCCGATTCCAACGTCCGTGGTTATCGTAGATATGGCTTCGAATGGATTCCAGTTTAAAACCTCTCTTGGTGAGGATCGCCATTTCCAATCCACGGGCATCATTTCCTTGCACCACGAATATTTGATCAAATGGACTACAACCCATTTCCGGTAAAATCTCCTGATTAAACTCTTCCAGGGAGGCTCTGTCTTCAATCTCCTGCAGTAATAATATATCAGGATCCATATCGGCGATTACCTTCGCTTTATTTACTGTGGCCAGTCTTTGAATGGGAACGGTCTGGAGGGATACCCAGCCATTCCAATCAGTAATTTCATTGGCAGCCAGCTCCTTAGAGTAATTCTTACCCTTTAAAAAAAGAAATCCCGCCCGTCGGCGCATTACAGCATAGGGCTGGTGGAAGGTCTTATCGAACCCTAGCAAAAAGGTTAACTCTTGAATGCGCTCGGAATTCGAGCTGTTTGAAGTATTTTTAATTAAAAGATCATCGAGTTCTTTTACCCAATCGGACATACATTTCCCGAAGGCTTTTTTAGAATTGCTCCGATCCCTATGGAAAAGGTTTTGAATATTAAAAGTGGTAATTTTCATAATTACTTGCGTTTATCGTTTGTTTTCTTATCAAATGCGATCAGGTTAAAAAGGTCGCGCATACGGCTGCGGACCCGATTCCCGTAAACTTCTTCCAATTCCCCAGCATTCAGGTTGGTTGTGGCATAAGTCTTTACCTTTCCCTTAGTCTCTAGGAACAATTCGTATCGGGAAAGTAATACCTCGCCCAATACGTTGCAGTCATGGCCATAATAGCGACCCATTGGTTCTATCCCAAGGTCATCAAAACAGTAGGATTTACTGTTCCCAAAGTCCTCAATGGTTTTATAGCCTAAATAATTGAAACTAAAAGTTATGTTTCGTGATGGGATTACCACATATGGACGTTGCATTGGGACAATATAGCGTATCAGCTTCATCAAACTTGTCTTACCACAGCCCACAGGGCCAGTCAGCATCACTCCCTTTTGAATATCAATATGCTCTTTTTCACAATACGCCCTATCTTTAATAAAATAATTGCAGAGTTTAAATACGATATCTCGGTCTTGGTCGTAAATTTTAAACTGATTTCCAAAAAGCAGTTTCCCTTTCGCGTTCAGGTAGATAAGAATCTTATCAAAATCATAGAACACCTCATGACCGTCAAATACCCCAAGGGAATATTCAATACCATTCTCAATTATTTTAGAGGGGTTGTCCATAATCCTTATTTTTAGTTACTTTTAGGTTGTCTCGTTTTTGGGATGGTCCATTAGCCACATTTTCTTTATTTATTTCATCGGCTTTTAACATCCAATTCCTGGCGGTAGAATGCCAATCCTCTATCATGATTTTTCCTCCCAATTTCCAACTTATTGAAGTGTAATGGTTATAAAATTTTTTCCCTTCTATAGCAGGCCATTTTTCTTTTTTAAAAAAAATTAAAACTTCATTTTCACTTTTGGGTAGCTTAAGTTTATTAATGTTTTTATTTTGTTTATTAATGTTTATAGTAGGTACTAATGCTTGTCCCATTACTTGGTCTCCACCTGAACTATCGGTTGTCTTAGAACTAGTACCACTAGATCTATCAAAATTGAGCATGTGTACCCGACTTCCTTTGTACGGATTATGAGATGGTAAATACCGGATATATTTCCAACGATCCAATTCCTTAAGACAGCGATGATAAGTGTTCTTTGAGCCTACCTTCGCAATGCGCATTACTTCCTCTCGGTTCAAATAGAAAGTATCAGTAAAACGATTAATATTCCACAGTTGGAACAAAGCGATATAAGTACTAATGTGAGTAGGATTCAATCTTTGATCCTTGGTGAACAGGGCTAAAATGGAATTTAAATGTCTAATATAATTCATCTCTTTAATTTTAGTGAGACCAGCAGAATTGCATTAGTCTATGATTACAACACAAAAATGAAAAAGAGTTTTGGAATAAACAGCCAATTGACATTCCATTGACAAAACTGAAAATTGCATTAAATTAGAAGAATATTGTAGAATAAAAACCTAAATCAAGGTGGAAATTGGCATAATTTGGTTGATTCCTACGCAAAGTATAAAATGTCAATTGACATTGACTCTACATTTTTTTAATCGTCAAGATCGGCCACCCAATCCTGTAAGGAATCTCTAAGTTTATCCATGAATTTTGTGGGGTTGGAACGGTTTCTGATCCGGATTGCGGTATGATGATAATTTCCCAAATCCATCCCTGTTACCTCTTCCAAAAATTGCATTATAGATTTCAAACTAGCATTTCCATGATTTATAACACCGCTATAGAACAAGGCGAACCCTAATTCGATAAGGGCAGTCTTAGATTTTGTCCAGTTAATTTGAGGAATGGTAAAATCTGGATTGAGACTAGCAGAACCTAATTTCTGTTGTAAAAATTGAAGAAAACCCTGATAACCAAATATGTTAGCTAGAAGCACATCATGGGAGGAACTAAAGTCTGGGTCAAAACTAAATCCATTAGAACTGGGAGAAATACAAAATCCCCTATTTTTTCGTAAAAAATACTGTTGATCTAAACTATCATTTCCTAGTTCAACATAAAGCACTATGTCTCTATGATTGAACAGGTAGGTGTTTACTTCTAGAATCTTTTGGGGAATAATCCTCTCGTTAGCATCATAAGCAATTTTCGCATATTCGAGTTCAAAATTCAACTGATGTATATACCGTAAAAGTTGACCAAAAAGAAATGGTTTTTCTATTTTAAAAAATTGAATTTCAGATACTTCATCAGGGAAACCATTGGATACAACTACTGAGCGATATTGCTCCAAAATAAGTTGACAATAAGAAATGGCTTTATTGTAAGCTACAATCGTATTTAGGAACGATTGCTCTATCTGAATTAATTCTGATTCAATTTCTTCATGTGATATTAACCAATTCATTTTCTTTCTTTCCAATGAACCGTTTTTTTCAATTTAAAACCATCCATTTTTGTTGCCATTCTAAATATCATTAGAAAAAGAAAGAATAAAAAATCTGATAGGAAGTCATTTATAAATGATGGGTGCCGTTTATAAATGACGACCAAATGATTGGAGAGAATTGTATATAAATGGAGGTTAATATTAATATATGATAATTCTAGTGCTGCATATTCGTTTTTGCGAAGCTAAAGATACGTGCATAGGTTTCAATCTCCGCGTCGTAACCCGCTGAGTTCTCATGTCCTGATTCATAATCTATATCCATCAAAGCAGGAGTATTAGCAGTGTTATTAGCCTGAAGTTTAGCAATATATTTTGCGCTATCCCATAGAGGGATACGGTCATCACTGCTGCTAGGCATTATTAAAGTTGCTGGATATTCGGTATCTGATTTAAGATTTAAATAGGGGTCCATCTTTAAAAGTCCAAGAAATTCTAGACTATCTTTTATTGTACCATATTCCATATAGCTAGTACTGCTACTACTAGTTGAGGATTCAAGGCCCAACGGGTGCATTCTAGGCACCTCAGCTATAAAGGATGAAAATAGTTCTGGACGTTCATTAACAGCCATTCCTCCAGTAATTCCCCCCGCACTATTGGTATATAAGGACAATAATCCATTTTTAGCATATCCGTTTTCAATAAGGTATTCTGTACACGAGATTAGATCTTTCCATGAATTGCTTTTTAGGCCCTTCATTCCTTGCAGGTGCCATTCCCTTCCTTTTTCACCTCCCCCTCGTACATGTGGGAAAGCGAGTATCCCTCCTTGTTCTACCCAATCCAAAAATATGGGAGAAAAAAAGGGATTCATACTTACACCATAAGCGCCGTAAACATTTATAAAAACCTCATTATTGGAGTCCCACTCCAAATCATTTCGATAAATTAAAGAAAGTGGCACTTCTTCTCCATCATGTGAAACTACCATTACTTGCTTATAGACTAAATTTTCATAGTCGGGAATTGATGCTGTTTTATATAACCCCTCCTTAGCTATATTACCTATAGAGTCAATACAATATCTTACATAATCAGAAGTCCAACCATCCAAACCCAGGCCAATATCATTATGCGTTATAGACTCCCCAAAAAAGGAAGCATAACCAGGAACAAATGGAAGAGTAAGCTGACCCTCATTATTATTTTCATCAATTTTAAATAATGATATTTCAACTCCATATTTTTCTTTAACAAAGTATATATAATCCTTAGTTACTTCAAATTTAGTTATAGGATTTTCCCGACTTCCTTTCGCTAGAATCAATGGATTAGAAAAGTTAGCATCCTCGATATCAACTTGGCAAATTTCATTTCCATCGGGAGTAGCCCTTCTGTAAATAAAGTGCTTACCTCTAATTTCGCCTTGATTATAATATATCCTTTCGGTAGTAGTAAAAAAAGGTTTCCAATTGGGAATATCTGAAAGGACATCAATAGTATTAGCTATAAAACTATCATAAAAATCTCCAGATTTTGCAGCATATGCAATAATATAGTTATCTAAACTGGAACCAGTCTTTATCTTTGGATAAGAATCCGAAGTAATCTTATAGGATTCTTCCTTACCAAATATCGCTGTTCTTCTATTGGGATTATCCCCTAGAAAATGGATTACAGAATAGGAGTTTTGCTTATAATTAGGTTTGGTTAGATCTATGTTAGGAAAATACAGATATATAAACCCTGAACTATCTGGCAACCATTCAATTCCCCCAAAGTCTGGATTGATATTTGAAATTTCTTCTTTTAAAATAGTTTTCTCCTCTAAGTCATAAATAATCACTTTGGTAGTAAAGTCTTCCATAGAATCAAAGCCAATAGCTATCTTCTTTCCGTCATAAGAAGGCGCTAGATAAGAAATGATTGGATTATCAGGGTACCTTTTAGAAGGATCATAAATTTCCATCTCTTGCTCAGAAAAATTTTTCTTATAAAATAATACATCAGCTTCTTTCAGCTCATCATATTTCAAATAGAAATAACTACCTGATTCACTGATTCTCACCATACTAACATCACCTACAATTCTGTTTTGCAGGCCGTAAAAACGATCTCTATATTGTTCTAAAAGTTCATTATTCAAAAAGTAAGCTTCTGCCAACGAATCTTGCGCATTAAACCAATCCTGAACTGCTGTATCTTGTAAATTCGATAATTGATGGTAATCATCTAAAACCTTAGTCCCGAAATATTCTTTAATTTTAGGACTAGGGTCTAGTTTTGGATAGGTCCACACATCTTTTGTCTTATATTGATTACAAGATATAAGAGTGATAAGTGCACCACACACTAAGATTATGTTTTTTACCATAATGATAATCCGTATTTAATCAAAATCAACTCCAAATGATTGAACTTTTTAACCTGATTATTCTCTACGTCTTCGTTTTGGCCTTTTTATCTTATCCCTATCAATGGGTCCATCATCACCTCCACCTTTTATTTTGGTCAGGTCCTTTAAAGCTCTACTTTTAAACTCTTCCATTTTTTTCTTCATGATCGTATCTATTTAAGGTTTGCGATATTCTTAATAGTATAATTTAGCATTAATTGCTAAAACCTCCATTGACAATTAGGTCGTCATTTATAAATGACGGGCATTTTCTCTACTCTTTAGTTCTTTTAATAATTTGGAAGGATATATTCCAGTCCGATAATAGAATGCCTTAGAAAATGATTCTCCGGTTTTAAATCCAAAAGTTTCTGCTAACCCTTGATAGTTATATTTTAATAGATCTGGATCATTAGAAAGCCTTTCTATTGCTTTAGAAATTTTTAAATCTTTAATGTACCTAGGAAAACTCTTTTGTTTATAGTGATTAATAATAGTTGATAAATAGGAAGTATTAGTATCCATCTCTTGGGCCAACAGAGCCATATCCAAATCTTTTTGTAAATAGAGGTCTGACTTCTCAAATGTCTCTAATTTCATCAACACTTCATTTCGAATCCCTTCAGGTACGGACTCAGGATGAGTTCCCACCCCTCTGTTGGATTTTTTAAACGGAATGGAGCCATCCAACATTTGTTTTACTTTCATTTTAGTTTTCCGAGCTCTTATGTAGAAGTAAAATGCTATTAGTAAACCAATACCTGCTATAACACCAAAAATTACTATCCATATACTTTTAGATTTGAGCTCTTCCTCTACTTTCTTTTTTTGAAATTTAAGATATGGAATATCATAAGCAACAATCGCCTGTTTTATGACCCCTTTATTTTCCGTAGAAATTAAGCTATCATAAAAGATTAATTTTTCAATTGATTCTATTTCTCGTTCCTGATCTCCTTGGAGTCCATAATGCAAAACCAATTGCTGGTAAACGTCTTTAATATTTTCAAATGGTCTTTTTGTTTTCTCTACAATTAAATCTATCTGCTTAAAGTAGTCAATGGCCAAAGAGTTGTCCCCGGAATTTTGAGCAATTTTACCTAAATAATAATACTTGGTGGCTTTATTATTCTCCTCTAAGTCATCGGTATATTTCATAAGGGTATCCTTGGCGCTCTGAAACTTATTTTCATAATAATCTAACTGAGCACCAACTAATACTAAATCACGGTATTCTACTGTATCATTTACCGAAATAGCTTTAATTATACCTTTATTCAAATAGTACCGTGCAGAATCCATTTGGGATAACCTTAAATGTGCAAGAGAAAGATTGTACATCAACATTAAATAATCCCTATCGTATCTATTTTTATAATCTTTCTCCTTTTGCAATAGCTTTAATGATCTCGTATAAATATCTGCTGCTGCGTGCGGTTGCCCATTCAAATTTCTTATAGCAGCTATAGCCATAGAGCTCGTAAATTGATCTGTTAAATTCTTCTTTTCTACGGCCAGATTATATGCAACGATATAATTCTCTAACGCTTGCTGATAATCAGCCATATCATAGTAAATTATAGCCTTAAGAATATAGCCGAATGTTGGGTGCTCTGGGTGATTACTATCTTTAGTCGCTGAAATGATAGAGTCCGAATACGCAATAGCCATTTTAGGCTCTTCAATAATTGTTCTATAATAATACCCATTAACCATCTCTAAGGCATTGTCCTCTAGCTTAGCTTTATGGATATGTATATCGGTTAGTTTTCTAAGTTTATTATAATCGCTACTCTCATATGCTTCATCCTCTTGGTCCATTATAAACTCATAATCTTGATGAAGGAACTTTTCAAAATTAAATCTTAAACTATCTGTTAAAGGTTCAACTTTCTGTGCAACACCGCTCACTATTACAAAACAGAGAAATGAGGCCCTACTTATAAGCCTTATTGCCTTAACGCGATATTTAATTGAATAACATCCCACTACTCTTCAAATTCCCATATTTCCCGAAATTGATAAAATACACGTTTTAAAAGTGATACTTTAGCTAGTACAATTTTTGCATTCCCCTGCATTTCTTGTTTAAAAACTAATGTCTTCCCATAGGTAGTAATTAGATCCTCAACTTCTACTAAAACATCATAACCTCCATTATCTCCCGGATATGGAACCTCTGAAATAGTTTTTACGGTACCATTGAGAGCGCCCCATTCCCGGTAAGGATAATTATCTAGCTTTATAATAACACGCTGTCCATGCCTAATTTTACCCGAGTTACGAATAGGCACACGGCACCTCCCCAGGAGCTTTTGATTTCCAATTGGAACAACTGTAAATATTACTTGTCCCTTCTTTAAATTTTGATGCTTTGCCCAAATGTTGGAATAGGAAATGCGACCAGAGATAGGGCTTTTTAGAACGAACATCTCTTCCCACTCCTTTAAAAACGCCAATAGCTTTTGCTTTTCAAACTCTAACGTAGAGGCATGGGCATTTTTATTTCTTATCCCAGAGTTCTTAAATAACAAATCATTATTCTTAATCTTGAAAAGTTCAGTGTTTAACTCGTATAACTCTTTAGTTACATTGGAATACTGTCTTTGAATACTTAAATACCCCTTCTCTACTCTTTCCAATTCCTTTAAGGATACTACACCTTTTTCAAACAACTCCACATAACGATCATAATCAGTTTTATTTATTTCAAGATTACGTTGAAGTATTAAAATCTCATTCTTCGTATTTTGTATGGTAAGATTCTTCCCTACATATTGGCGTTTTAAGTCTACTTCTTTTAACTCTTTATCATTTAGATTATGATATAATATTAGGTTTCTATATGCATCTAAAAAACCATTATAAATAGGTCTAATTTTATTCCCCAATTCTAAATTACTGGGGTAGTGTTTATTGAGAATCGTTAAATCTGATAGCAAAGTGGTATTTAAAGTCAACTTATTTTTTAGTGACATAATATCTTGTAGGTTTCCAGTACTTTCCATTACCGCCAAAATATCTCCTGAAATAACAGTATCATTATGCAGATTATTAATATCTAGAATTCTACCGGTATGCTTAGACATAATATGTGCAGGTGGAGTTTCGGTAGTTAATACCAGAGAAGCATTTAAGTTCTCGTTGTAACTAAAAAATGAAGCAAACACCAAAACCATAACGAAAAACCCAAATAACAATATCACACCCCATCTTAGCATCCATGTCGGTTTTCTTTTTATATAAGCACTTTCATCATAAAGCCATATATCCTTGTCTTTCATTGCGCTTATAGTTGGTTTAAGATTAAGTCATAATAAAGTCCTTTATGATTCACCAAAACTTGATGGTTACCTTGCTCAACGATTTTACCTTTATCCATCACTATTATCTGATCTGCATTTCGGATTGTGGACAATCTATGAGCTACTTTAATTACGGTTTTTCCAGAATAAAAGGAAGTTAATTTTTGAGTTATCGACAATTCATTTTTAGCGTCCAGTGCACTGGTAGCTTCATCAAAGAAAAGGTACTGAGGATTTTTATAAATAACTCTTGCGATCAATAATCGCTGTTTTTCACCCCCACTAAGAATGTTTCCCCACTCCCCTATTCGTGTATTGTACCCCATTGGAAGCCTATCAACTAACTCCGTAAGATTCACCATTTCCACAGCCTCTCGTAACCAGCTCCTATTAGTGGGTTCATTAGAGTTTGATTCTGTTATATTTCGTTCAAGGGTATCATTAAATAACACACTATCTTGGAGAACAACGCCGCATCTCGCTCTCCACATTTTGGCATTTATATATTCTAATTCCTCACTTCCTAAAACTATTTTACCCTTACTAGGAGTATAAATTTTTAGTAGAATTTTTAATAAGGTGGTCTTTCCAGAACCGCTAGGACCAACTATTGCGGTAATCTTATTTTGAGGAATAATTATATTAATGTTTTCCAATACATTGTTTTTAGTGATTTCTCCATATCTAAAATTTAGATTAGATATTTTGATATCCCCAAACTCCATATCATTGCGTTGAACATTTATGTTATCTTCCTGTTCCTTAGAATGTATTTCAGAGAGCCGTTTTAAGGAAAGTCCAGCACGTTGTATCCCGACAATAAAATCCAAGATGTTGGAAATTGGAACAGAAAGGCTTCCCACAATGAATTGGATGGCCAACATAGCACCTAACGAAATATCACCATACACTACTGCTTTAGCAGACCAAAAAATTATAAATATATTGGTCATTTCATTAAAAAGAGAACCTCCTTTTAACTGTATCTGATCTGTACGCAAAAAAGTAGACTTTAGGCGATATAAATTTATTTGAACATTCTTCCATTCTAATTTACGACGTCGTTCCGATCCATTTAATCTTTTTTCTCGGATTGCAGTAATCATTTGAAGTAATAAGGATTGTTCTTTACGATTCAAATTAAAAAGCTGATGATCCAAGAAGGCTTTTCGTTTTAAAAAAAGTAATGTCCACCCCATAAAAAGTATAGTTCCAGTCAAAAAAATCATTAAAATTTCTGTGCTGAAATACCCTAGAACCAATGCAAATATTAAAATACTAAACAGGTCGAAAGCAATAGATAGTGAGCGTCCTCCTAAAAAATCTTCTATGCGTTGGTGATCATATATCCGTTGCATAAAATCTCCTGTAGATTTGGATTCAAAAAAAGCGATAGGTAACAAGAGTAATTTATCCAAAAAATCAGATATCATGGAAATATTTATTTGGGTAGACATGTGCATCAATAACCAATCCCGTATAACTTCTGACGCAATACGCGTTAAAAAAAGAAAAACCTGAGCTATCACTATTAGGTGAATAAAATTGAGGTCTTCATAGTCAATACCATAATCAACAAGGCTCTGGGTTAAGAAAGGAAGTAAGATTTGAATGATAGCAGCAAGAAAAACTCCTAAACATAATTGCCCCATATAATCCTTGAAAGGCAACAAGTAGTTATACAAAAACGATATGTTACTACTGGATCCTTCATTATCATCTAGTTCCTTAAATATGCGGGTGGGTTCGGCCAACAAAAGAATACCCATTCCATTTTTAGCTGCCCACTTTTCCATAAATTCATTACGCCTGTATTTCACTAGCCCTACTGCAGGATCTGATACATAAATAGACCTCTTAGTTGTTTTATAAACTACTAGGAAATGACTGTTGCCCCAGTGGGCAACAGCAGGTAGCGGAATATCATTTACTAGCTCACCCATATTGGATTTAATCCCAATTGAGCTTATACCTATTACATCCATAGCCTGGGATAAAGCACTCAATGATACTCCTCCATTAGTCAAAGAAGATATTTCTCTTAAATATTCTAGATTTAAATCTTTACCGTAATGTTTAGCAATGATTTTTAGACATGTGGGACCGCAATCCATTTGATCGAGCTGACGATAATTCGGAAATGTTATAGTTCCAAACATTTTCAATATTCTGTTTCACCCTACCAAAATACCTTAAAAATTTCCTGATGGATAATGGTTGTAACGACGGTTTATATATGGCAATCAATTGAATTTAAGACTAATATATTCAAAGCATTTATCTCATCAATCCACCGTTTAAAATAATATGGGAGAGAATGAAAATCGACTAAAACTGATTAAAATAAGACCTGTAACGATTTTTCAACGGGTCTTACATAACAGCTGTAAGAATCTTGAATTTATAATCATGATATCTTTTAAAGCCGTGTAATTGGTGTTTTTCTTGATAAAAAGATATAAAAAATATTTTGCATAATCACTATAAAACATCAATTTAAGCTCAAAACAAGATCTCATTATCAACTCATTAACAATACTTATTAATTAATAATGAGATCATGTAACAATGTAAATTCAGCTTTACAGTAAAATTAAATTTTGTATTTCTTGACAAGCGTTTTCTTATAGAAAGTATTCTTAGCCCCTCATTTTACTATAAAAAATTAAATATTCTTTTGTGTCTTTTGTTCTTCAGAATATCTAGGATCAGGAATAACGGGTACTTTATACATCTCCTCTGTAGTTAATGCAAAGTATCCCAAATCCTCTGTAACTATGCCTTTAATCCAATAAATTCCCATCCCATTTAGCGCGTATTTAGCCTTAATTTTGGGAAACTGAACGCTGTCAAAACATACTCCTTCTGAATCTAGAAATGTAGAAAATGCCATATAATCCCCTATTGATGTTTTGGTAGTTTTAGACGTAACTAGTTTTCCTAAGATGGTAATTCTTTTTCCCACATTAAACTTTAAGTCCTTTTCCAATGTCAAGGGATATTTTCCAGGTTGGATTAACGAAAACATATTTTGCATGGGAAATCCCATTAATTCCAAATTATCGTAGGCATCGATAATTGAATTACCTCTTAGAACTGGCAAGTTGTAATTTAATCTTTTCGCTTTAAATAATTGCGGTTGTGCAATTTTGCTTTTATGTGCATTTTCATCCATATGCGCGCTCCACATCAATCTTTGCTTATTGGGTTCAAATTGCCTGAATGCGTTTATTCGGATCAATAACATAAGCTGCTCCAAACCAATTTTACACCGGTCCAAAAAATCATTGAAATCTTTAAAATCCCCGTACAGCTGGCGCTCTGTTAGTAGGCGTTGAACACTTCTATGTTCAAGATTCTTAATCATTCCAAATCCTAAATAAACAGTTTTACCTTTAATGCAATTTCCGTGGTCACTGTTTTTAATACACGGATTTTCTACCAATCCCCCGCAGCGTATTATTTCATTAATATAGGTATCCAAGTTATAAAAACCGCCCCCGTTATTAAGGACAGCCGTCATAAATTCTAAGGGGAAATATTTTTTCAGATACAAACTTTGATAGCTTTCCACTGCATAGGATGCAGAATGCCCTTTTGCAAATGCATATCCTGCAAAGGCTTTTATCTGATCCCAAACCTCCTCGATCACCTTAGGCTGATAACCTTTATCTTTACAGTTTTCATAAAACTTTTTTTCCAAGGCATCAAATTGTTCCTTGCTTCGCCCTTTTCCACTCATCCCCCTCCGTAATACATCGGCTTCCGCCAGGCTGAGTCCAGCAAAATAATGCGCCACCTTCAGCACGTCTTCTTGATAGACCATTACACCATACGTATCCTGCATAATCTCTAAAAGTACCGGATGGGCCTCTGATCTTTTTTTAGGAAAACGATGTCTTTCTATATAAGCATTTTTCATCCCACCATTAGTTACTCCTGGCCTTATAATGGAACTAGCAGCAACAAGACCTAGATAATCTTGCGTTTGTAATCGCGTCATTAAAGTGCGCATAGCGGGGGATTCAACATAAAATACGCCCATGCAATCCCCTGTTTTTAATAATTCATTTATTGCAGGGTCGTTTTTAAAATGTGCTATATCATTAAGATCATGTAAATCTGCGTTTGGCTGATTTTCCCTCACAAGGGCTACGGCATCTTTAATTTTAGAAAGCCCCCGTTGTGCCAGAATATCAAATTTGAAAATCCCTACAGCCTCAGCTATGTGCATATCTATCTGTAAGGTCTGAAAACCTTTTGGAGGCATAAAAGTAGCACAATAGGCCTGTACTGGCTGTTTAGTGATTACAATTCCACCCGAATGCACACTCAGGTAATTAGGAAAATTATGAATTAATTTTGCATACTTTGTAACAAGATTAAAATAATGGTCATTTTTAGTATTGCTTTTAAAACCATTTAAGAAGTCATCTAACTCCGCTTTCGGCAAACCAAATACCTTGCCCAATTCACGAATTACGGCACGATATTGAAACGTAACATAAGTGCCCATTAGGGCGGTATGGGGGAAGCGTTCAAAAATGTATCGGGTAACATCGTCCCTGTCTTTCCAAGAAAAATCGATATCAAAGTCGGGAGGAGAAGAACGATATAAATTGATAAATCGTTCAAAATATAGATCCAATTCTATGGGGTCTACATTAGTGATGCCCAGTATATAGGCCACTACGCTATTAGCACCACTCCCCCTACCTATATATGGGTAATCGTTTTTTATCGCATATTGCAGAATATCATAATTGATAAGAAAATAAGAGACGAAATCCATCTGTTGTATTGCATCCATCTCTCGCTTTATACGGTCATTAATTTGCTTATTTAAAACCTTATATCTGTTATGTTTACGTTCATTTACTAGGGAAAGTAGTAAATTATAATCCTCTTCACGAGAATCGAGATAGGTTATTTGATTCTGATTTTCCCGCGCCTCATCAAAATTAAAAATGATGGAACATTCTCCCATCAATCGTTTCGTATTATCCAGTATACCTTCAAAACCTTCAAATGAATCACCTAGATGATTAAGGGAGTACATGAAATCTTTTTTACTTCCCTGTTCGGATTCTGGCAGCTTACTTAAGACAATGTTTAAATCTATACATCTTAAAAGTCTATGTATGTTAAAATGGTTCTGATTACAGAATGTAACGGGCTGTAGAAGAACTAAGTTATCCGTAAATTTCTTCAGACGTGAAAACTTCAGCTTATTAAGGTCCGCCACAGAAATTCCAATATACCAGTCGGGAGCAAAACTCTCCATTTCATATTCTAGGACTTTCTCAAAGGGAATAATACTAATTACATTCTTAAATGACGGAGGCACATCTGGAAAAGCAGCACCTTGGTGTAGCCGTTTGGTCAAAAATTGGTTGATTTCCAAAAAGCCCTGATTGTTCTTTGCCAGCAATACATAACATCGGTCATTCCCATTACGAACATCCGTACCCACTATAGGTTTTACTCCTTGCTTAGGTGCTTCTTTTATAAATTCTAAACACGCAGAAGTACTATTAATATCCGTTAATGCCATCTCAGGGAGACCATTTACCTTCGCAAGCTCCAGTAATTGGGAAACCGAAAGTACACCGTATCGTAAGGAATAGTATGAATGACAATTTATATACATTACTGATTTCTATGTGCTAAGAGTACTGGAGGTTCCCCATCAAAAGGATTTCTACCTGAAACAACAGATTTCACATCTAAGGTTGAAGCTTTCACAACACTACCGGCGCCAAAACGATTGCGTATTTTATCCAATGATTTATAGAGGTTTAGCGTTTTTTCATTATCATCAAAGAGATTAATTTGATAATGACCACCAACCAGGTGGGAAAATTTTACCCCTATCAATCGGACTAAAATTCTACGCTCATATAATTTATTGAATAGTTCCATTACCGCAGGCAACAATATATGATCAGCACTTGTATATGGAATCCGTATCTGCTTATTATAGGTCTGGAAATCAGAATATCGAATTTTTATAGCTACGCCTCCTGTCATTTTATTGCCCAATCTCAATTGATAGGATAAGGTTTCCACCATGGCGGTAATAGTATCACGCAGTTTTTGAACATCTATGGTATCCAAATTAAAGGTTCTTTCACTGCTTATTGATTTTCGTTCGCTATAAGGGATTACTGGACAATTATCTATACCATTGGCACGGTTCCATATAGTGTGTCCATTTTTCCCTAATACATTTACCAGCATTTCTACGGGCATTTCTTGTATCAACTTTACACGATCTATTCCCATATGAATCAGCGTTTGGGCAGAAGCCTTCCCTATCATAGGAATCTTTCTAATTGCTAAGGGCGCCAAAAAATCTTTTTCATATCCGTAATCAATTTTCAACTGATTGTTGGGTTTCGCTTCTCCTGTGGCTACTTTACTAACAATTTTGTTTTGTGACAATCCAAATGAGATAGGTAGGCCAGACTCTTTTATAATACGTTTTCGTAGCTCTATGGCGAACTTATAATTCCCGAAAAACCTATCCATTCCCGTTAAATCCACATAAAACTCATCTACACTTGTTTTTTCGAACAGCGGAACTGTATCGCGAATTATATCCGTTACTAAGGTGGAGTATTTCATATAGGTACTAGCGTTACCCCTAATGACAACTGCTTCTGGACATAATTGTTTTGCCATCTGCATGGACATACCAGAACGGACACCAAATCCTCTTGCCTCATAACTACAAGCAGCCACTACGCCCCTACTTCCTGTTCCACCTACTAATACAAGCTTTTTAAATAATTCATTATGTAGCAACCGTTCTACGGAAACAAAAAAGGTATCTAGATCCAAATGCAAAATTGACTTATTCATTGAACAAAAATATGGAATATATCCAATTTATTGGATATATTCCATGTATAAAGATATTAACAAGTGGTAATGGTGGTGATTGGGAAGGATATAAAAATCATAGTATAGAAATGCAATCACTTATCGAATTCAAGCAAAATAATTCTCAGATAAATTAAGAGTTTCCTGATGTATATACCTCGCCTTAAAAATAAGCGTAAATAAAAGCGCTTAATCAGAACTATAATTCTTATCGCAAGAATTTAAACTATAAAACGCAATGCACTAACTAAAATCGAAGCCAAAATCTAAGTCTATATTATTTGGTTTTTCGGTATCCCTTGGTTTTCTATATCCTCCTTGTGGTGTTTCTTGCACCACCAAATTTTCTGGCAATTCCTCTAAAAAATAAGCACTATTGATATCCATATTTTCATCTACCCTATCCGTATCACTATGGTATGCATTTAAAGAATCAGTGGTTCTAGTGATAATTAGTTCATTTTTAGCCCTGGTTAATGCCACATAAAGCACTCGCCTCTCTTCTTCAATTTCTTCATTGCTTCCCAAGCTATAGGAAGATGGATAGGTCTTGGGAGAAACATTCAAAACAAAACAAACATCTGCCTCTAAACCTTTCGCAGAATGTACGGTAGATATTATTACATGATCCCTTTTTTCGGTGGTCTTAATCTTGGAACCTTCTAACATATGGGTACCACCAAGACCAGTAGAATTATCTAAAATACCTTCGGTAATAAATTCTCCAAGAGTAGAATAATGCGCTGCTAACATTTCGAGCACAGGAAAATCTCCTTTTCTTTTTTCTATCCAATCCTTTGGATATTTTAATGCCAGGTCAAATTCCATCTCTTCGTAAAGCTTAGATACTGCCTGTTTTACATTGTGTTTATTACTAGAAACGGCATCATAATAAGATTTAATCTTTTCTCCCTCAGGCCCGGGAATTATACTGCTTAGAAAATCACCTGTAATGTCTTCCGGATCAATACTCAATATCTTGTGTAAATAATTACTAGCACGCACCTCCCCTATCCCATGTACAAATGTTAGATAACGCATCCACGCAATTTGATCCAATGGATTATTAATGACACGGAAAATTGCAACGACATCCTTTATATGGGCAGCTTCCAAAAACTTTCTACCTCCATAGGTTTCATAAGGAATCTTCTTCTGAAGAAATACAGCCTGTAACGGTTTCGTATAATATTGTGAACGGCTAAGAATTAAAAAATCAGAAAAGCGCTTACCTCCATCTCTAAAATCTTTGAGTATTTTCTCTGCAATATAGTTGGCTTCCTCAAATTGGTTGGTGGCATTTAAAATTACTGGTTTTTTGCCAGCACCACGATGGGAGCTAAGTTTCTTATTGTATATGATGGGAGACTTCTCTAACAGCCAATTGGAGAGATCCAAAATTTCTTGGGTAGAACGATAGTTTTTATCCAATTTCTTTATCTCAGAATTTACAACACGCTCTTTAAAAGAATGTACATTTTTAAAATCCGCCCCCCTAAATGAATAAATAGACTGTGCATCATCCCCCACACAAAATAGCTTAGCTATATTCTCAAAAGGTGCCAATAAAAACCATTGTAACGGATTAGTATCCTGCATCTCATCTACCAAGATATGCTCGTAGGCTTTTGAAAGGATTTTTCGTGCTTCCTCATCTTTGTTCAACCTATTTCCTACCACCAAAAGGAGATCGTCATAATCTAAATATTTCTGCTCAATCTTTAATTTTTGATATTCTCTTATCAATAACTCTAAGACTGGCCGTACCTCTTCAATCTCTTCATCCGTTTCTGAATCTACCTTACCTTTAAATAATTGCATCCTAATAGCCGCTGTCAGGTTTATCCGAGTATTTCGTGCGAATGAAAATAGATCTAGGATTTTTTGGGGCTTTATTCGTACTTTCCCGTAACCGGTATTCTTATTACCACATGCCATTTTCATTAAAGACAATTGATCATCGGCATCTATGAGCGTAAAATTAGCCGCACCAAATAGATTCGGGAAATTTGTGATTAACTGATTACACCAACTATGAAATGTAGAACCATTTAAAGCCTGGGCATTTTTTTCGGGAATTACAGCCTTTACTCGTTCTACAATTTCACTTGCAGACCTTTTAGTAAAAGTCAAGATTTGGATTTTCTCCGCCAATACCCCACTCTCTATCAAATGTGCAGCTCTCCCTACGATTGTTTTCGTTTTTCCAGTACCAGCGCCGGCCAAGAGTAAAAGGTGCTTTCCCTTAAAATTAATAGCTTCTTTTTGCTCCTTATTGTATTGCTCCAAAATAATATGTTTTCGGTATAAAGATAAAAAACAATATCCTGTTTATGGAAATATTCCATAATTTTGTATTTTTTCCAACAAAATCTATGTGAATGAGGTTATCTTTTATTTCAATAATCTGCTCAAGCAACAATTTAAAAATTTCAAAATTGCTGGGGCTAGCGATTCTTACCATTGAAGATGGGACTATTATTTCGGAATTTGAGAGCTTTGTAAAAGTGGTGCCTCATTTATCTAAGTCAGAAAGAGCAGCGCTTAACTTAGATTATTCAAAAATAAGATCCGCCCCAACATTAAGTGATATTGCTCCCGAAATTATTGAGATAATTGAAAATACTCATACTGTTTTCATAGACCAGTTTTCCTGCTCCATTTTTAAAAAGGCTTTTAGAGAAATAGGTTACCCAGCGGGGAGTGCAAACATCATACTAGAAAAAGCTTATAAAAATTATTTAAAGTCCACCACTCCTTTTAGCTTGTACAATGCTATGGAGCTCTTAAAAATACAACAGCCCTTACATTCCTTAAGGGACATTTGTTTGGCAATGGAGAAAATATTGGACACATTAAATACCATTAGCTCCGATAACAATCCCGTTTTAAGTAGCATGGAAAATGAACGTTCTGACGGGAATGAAATTGACTTCAGTCACCTACCAAAATCACCAGGGGTTTATTTTTTTAAAGATTATAATGACCAAACAATTTATATAGGAAAAGCTAAGAATATTTCTAAACGGGTTAGAAGTCATTTTACCAGCAGGTTGAAATTTGAACTGGAATTATGCCGACAGACCACGAGTATTGATTTTGAAGAAACGGGAAGTGAAGTTATCGCTCTACTTTTGGAAGCTCATTATATACATTCCCTTAAGCCAAAGTATAATACACTTCAAAAAGAAATTATTGACCCCTATATTATTACCTCCAAAATGGATTCCAAAGGGGTTCTGAGAATTCAACTGGTTCAGAAATCGTATTCCGATAATCAAAATGAATTCTATTACAACAGAACCTCGGTTTTGCAAAAAGTTAAGGAGGTACAGCAAAAGTTTAATTTATGTAATAGATATGCAGGTATAGAACGAACTTCTAATAAATGTAATGACCCTATTTTTTGTAAGGGAATTTGTGAGGGTAAGGAAGATAAACAATCTTATAATCAACGAGTTCATAAAGCGCTGGATTATATTTTTGCGCAACGACCAAGTTATATTTTAAAATTGAGAGGTCGCTCTGCATTCGAAGAAAGCCTTGTTCTGGTAAAAAATGGAATTTATCAAGGTTTCGGATTCATTGATAAAGAGGCAAATATAAATTCCATAGCGGATATTGAAAGTTTTATAAAGTATTATCCGCATAACTATTTTACCGCAAGAATATTAGATCAATACTTTAAAAATACTAGACCAAGCTTACAAAACGTAATACGACTAACATAAAAAGTCAACTTCTTTTGTTTTAATAGAAGTTTCACCAAATTAAGAAAGCCTCCTAATTTCAACTACCTTTGCATTGGAATATTTACAAACATGCAAAGCTCTTGGAACTCGTCAATAGTTTTGTGTCCAGCATGTGGAGTTGTTAAAAAATCCCCTAAAGATATCCTCGCTAGATCTTCGGTAGATCCTTCCAACACATCTATGCCATCCATTGCTTCTAAAACGTTCATTGCGCGGGTAGATAAGGGCAGTCGGTAAATTTTAGTGTCCTTATTGACTCCAATGAATTTCGGTAATGAACCCACCTCACCTTCCGTTTCTCTAAAGAGTTCGGAAACTTGCCTCCGGAACTGCTTTACAATTGCCAAGGCTTCTATAAATTCATGGTAAGTGATTTCATCCTCTTTATTAACTCTTCTCATAAGATGCTGTTTAAATTGGTTTTGTAGGTATTCACACTCCGCTACATGATTGAAAAAAATATTGCAAAAAAACTCACTACAAAATACAATTTTTGAAAAAAATCAATAAGGATGTTTTTAATTTTAAAGATTAGATGACGGCTCTAGCCATGACCAGCCAATTTAGCAATATCATCGTTTTGAAAACGCAAACAGCGACAAATATGCTATGCAAAAGTCTATATTCAGTTGATGTTGAACTCCTCAAAATAAAGCATTAATTCTTTATAAAGCTCACTTTCAACAGTGGTATAGAAAGGTAAAAACACTTCCAGATACGGATTATCAAAGAAAAGCAATTCTTTTGAGGAGTATTCACCCCATTTAAAGAACTTCATATAGGTGTTTACCTTATTAAGGGAAATATCCAGAGTAAGTATCTATCCCACGAACCACGTCTTGCAAGGCAGATTAATTCTTCTAAGCTCTTCCTCCTGTATTAGTTTTATGCTTTTTTAAGTTTTTAATAATTCTGTTGATAAAAGTCCCAGATATCCTTGTGGTTGATGGGCGTGATATTCTCCACTGGATTATTATCGATCTCCAGTATCCTGTCATAAAGATAGGCGCTGAGCTGGTCCCAACGATCCATGGTATAGCGGAAGGCGTCTCCTATGGGACTCTTGGGAGGGATTATCTGGTGCTTCACATGATCAAACATCCATCTCCCAAATTCATCGATTACCGGTAAAGACTCCTTCAGTCTTAGGGCCATTCTCTCCCGGGGAGTCAGTTTCCTTTCCCTGGCATCGGTTTCAACGGCATAGAGTTTCTGGATAAAGGTCATGCTTTTTTCCGCACGCTCTTTATTAATAATTACCTTCGGGCATAGGCCCAGCAGTTTAAGTGGGTCACCCCCTCGAGATTAGACTAACTATATTTGACTGGACACAAGGGTAAGAGCATATTTGCCATTTAATTTAACCTTGTAAAATGTCAAGAGTAAAAAGGAATTACACCGTAGAGTTTAAGCAAAAAGCAGTTGAACTAAGCTATGCCAGAGGAAGCGTTGTTGAAAGATACCGGGAACTGGACAAACCTTCATCGCTATTAAGGCGCTGGCGCAGGGAGTCCAAGGATCTTGGGGAAATTAGTTTTCCAGGAAAGGGAAACCCTAAATTAACGGACGAGCAACGGGAAATTGCAGAATTGAAGAAGAAGTTGAGGAATGCCGAACTAGAAAGGGGTATCTTAAAAAAGGAAAAAGCCATCTTCTCCTAGAGCGACAGGAAAAATATAGGTTTATAAAACCCCATAAATTTAAATTTCCAATTGGGAAGATGTGCGAAAAGTTCAAGGAAAGTAAAAGCGGGTATTACGACTGGTTGCGAAAGTCTCCTTTCAAAAGAGAGACGGATAACGAGGCTATATCATCTGCCATCCGAGATGTTTATGAGGATAGCTATGGAGTTACGGGGCACCGAGGATCAGGGCGGAGCTCCAGAAAAGGGGATATCGCATCTCAAGACCTAGGGTAGTTAGTATAATGACGGCGAATAACCTGTATGCCAAGAAAAAGTGTAAATTTCAAACCACGACTCACAGCAAGCACAACTATCCAATTTCACCCAATTTATTAGATCAGGACTTTACCGTCTCTAGTCGGAACCATGTTTGGGTGTCGGATATAACCTATATAAAGACCAAACAAGGCTGGATGTATATAACGGTAATTATAGATCTGTTCCACCGGAAGGTCTTCGGATGATTGATGGGCCAAACTTTAAGTACCGGCGTATCTATAGTCCCTGCATGGAATATGGCCATTAAATTGAATAATATCACAGAGGAACTTATATTCCATTCGGATAGGGGAGCTCAATACGCCAGTTCCACCTTTACCGATATCCCGAAAAAGAAATAATGGGTCGATAAGACAAAGTATGAGCAGAAAAGGTAATTGTTTGGACAATGCAGTAGCTGAATCATTTTTTAAGAGCCTAAAGGTAGAATGGATCTATGCACATAGCTATAGCCTAAGGTAAGAAGCCGAGCTTAACTGTCTTCCAATAGATAGAAACCTGGTATAACAGAAGGAGAATAGACTCCTCTATAGGGTTTAAGACTATAGAGGAAATAGTATTGTATAATCAAAGAATAGTAGCATGACTCTTATCTAATTTTCTACTTAATTGTTGTAAGTCCAAGCCAAAGTTTACCATAATCTTTGTAAAGATTAATCGATGAAAGAACCGCAATAGTTCCAAAAACGACAGCACCTACAATCAGTCCATAATTTCCTCGTCTCATAAAAGCATGTATGTTCTGATGGATTTTGTCTTTTATCACGTTCTAGGCGACCAACCAATTGGCGGTATTTTCGATTAACTTATTCATTTTTCCAAAAAACTGATTTCCAGATAATTAAAAGAATTTAGGCCTTTATACATTTTCAATGTTATAGCTCAAAATATGGATAGGGATTTACCAGGTTTTGTGGGTAGGTAGAAGAAAAGTCAAGCGGCCCTTCGCCGCATGCACTTTCGAAGGGTCGAGGGGGTCGAGAAAACCGGAACTTAGGGTCACCCTTGTGGACCGGCATAGCGTGTCCGCCGAGGAAGGATTAGAGCTGAAGAGTTTTTCGACTTCCGCAGGGGCTTGCAGTTATCGTGTTTAAGTACTTTTAGGCTCCTTCAATTTCTTAAAAGGCACTAACAATGAACCTATATACCGTTTAAGAATTACGTCCGGTACAAATTGCAAAAGCTCTTAGTTTTATTCATCAGTATGCTTACCTACAAAGCAATAAATAACAAAATCCCACTTTTGGCCTATTTTAATATTAAAAGAAGTCGTATTTTTCAACTTGAACACTTACATGAATCGAATGCGCTTTTCCATTATCCTGACACCAACCTCTAATAATGAGGTTATCCCGATTAATTACCAGTACCCCTTAAGTGCGGCAATTTATAAGGTATTGGCGGAAGCTGATGCTGAATATGCCACGTTTTTGCACGAAGAAGGCCATAAAGTGGATAATGGACTTAAAAACTTCAAGCTATTTACCTTTTCTGACCTCAGGGCAAGATTCAAGTTGACCGGCGATCGTATGAAACTGTCCTCTCCGGCAAAAGTATCAGTGTCATTCCATTTGCCCGAAACGGCTCAAAACTTTGTAAAAGGACTTTTTAAGGAAAGGCAAATAACCTTAGCCGACAAAAAAAGCAAGGCCACCTTTTTGGTGGAACAAATTACCTCATTACCGTCTTTTAATTTACCTGAGAGATTAATTTCAACAGTCTGTTTTGGACTTAGTTCGATGCTGATCTGCGGAAAAAAAAATACGAAGGGAAATTACGAATTTCTGTCACCCGAGCACCGCGACTGGGATGCCCTGATGTTACATAACTGGAAAGAAAAATGCAAAGCTGCTAAGCTACAGCAAACCCAAATAGAGCAAGATAGTATGTGTATCACCCCCATTTTTAAAATAGAAAAACCAAAGAGCCGTTTAATCGTTGTCAAGGCGAACACCAAAGCGCAGACAAGGATTAAAGGTTATTATGGCTTTGAAGTAGTGGCAACGGGAAGCAAAATGGCATTGCAACTGCTCCAAAATGCAGGTTGTGGGGTTCACAACAGCCTAGGGTGCGGCTTCTTGGAAGCTGTAGAAATAGAAAAAAGTACAGAATATAAAACTGACGCTTTTTAAACTATGGCAATTATTTTTAGAATAAAACTTGAGGGTTCTCCGAAACCGCAAATATGGTAAAAGTTAAAGATGAACGAATCATCGTCGTTTTTGAATTTGCTTTGGGTGATCCAAAGGAATTTTGGTTGGCATAGTTCGCACCTCTTTCCATTCTCGCCCAAGAAAAGAGAAATTGAGAAAGGAAATTATGGAAATGAAAAATAGATTTTTACATGCTTAAAGAATTAATAAATTTTACCAACAGCCTGCCCGACAACTTTAAAAGTCTCGGAGCGATGCCAAAAGAAGGACTTCATATTCTTTTACAAGTCGATGATAAAGGAAATTTGAATATTAAATCCGAAAATATTCAATTCGGATTTTACTCGAAAAAGTTAAAGGATGAATTGAGTGCCGTTCTTGAAAAGTGCAAACGACTTCAAGAAAATGCTTGGTGTGTGAACACCAACAAATGTTTTGATTTGCCCATGAAAGCAATTCAATCTTGTTCTCCTATCTGCGTTGCTTTTAAAAAGGAACACATACAAGGTGGGGTTAAATATAAGTCAAATTTGGATAAAGGAAAACCTCAAATACAAGAACGCTTTAGTGATTATTTTGACAAGGCAGAAAGCATGTTGACCGAAGACGAGATCCTCAAAAAAGCCTCTTTGAACTTCCAAACTTTTTTCTTGAACAAATCCTGGGAAATTGTTTTGAACGATATTAAAAATCAAAGAGATGCTCAATTTCAGATTTTATCCAATAAGGTAGAAGCACTAAAAGAACGCCAGAAGAGTGTGAGTGATAAAACAGAAAAGGATTCGTTAAAACAGCAAATAACCGATGCTCAAACCCAAATGACCCACTTCCAGCCTTTAACGGATAGTGACTATATATTGTTCTATTTGGATTTTCCTCTTGAAACCTATAAAACCACCCATGGTAAATATTTGGGCGATAAACTTTTCAATACAGATAAGTACAACACTGATCCAAATGAAGAGGGGTTGATTTATGGTACCAATGACTTTCAGAACGGGTACAACGCAAATATGCCATTTTTGATGCACCAGACAGCGACCTTTGATATCACGGGGCGCATTTCCAACTTAGAGGCGAAAGCTCTATATGAATTTAGCAATGTACTCCCTAGAAAAAACTTGCCCAACCCTCTGCCAATCTTTATTTTTAATGAGGAATTCAAAAAGAAAGTGATTGCCGCGTATTCGGAAAAGCGTATTTCGTTTACTGAAATTGTTAAAGAATTATACAATGTATATAAAGATGATTTTAGAAATTACTACCTCCTAAACTGGTCAAATACCCAAAACGGCATCGTTTTCAACGATTTTGATTTTGTCTCCCAATTTCAATTTGAAGTGGGCGGCACGAACAAGTGGCTTCATATTGAAAACCTTTTCAATTTATATGAAGATGGCAAACCAAAACACTATCCTATTATAACGGATATATTTCATTTAGAGGAAAAAGTCCTAAAATATCTAGTGCGGAACAAATACCATAAGGTCGATTATTTTTCGGATTTCAAGAAGGAAGATTATGCAAGCCGCGATTTTACCTTTCTCTCTTTTTGCAAGTACCGAAAAGCGATTTATGACTATGTCTATAAATCCAATAGGGCTACAATTCACGGAAAGCAGTTTGACGAACTTGTTTTTAATGGTATTAAAGATGACTTACATAACTCAAGTGAGCATGGAATAAAAAATAAATTAAATATATGGTACAGCCTGCACAATTATTTTCATAAGTCCAACACTAAAACAAACAATACCATGGCAAATAAATTAAAAGAGCATCAAAACTTTGTTGCTACACTCATCGAAGAAACCGCAGAAACGGCATTAGCAACAGATAATGATTTCGCCTTTGCTGCTGGCCAGGTCATCTATTATTTGATAAATAAAAGCAAATCTGAAGACAATAGCTTGCGCTTACTGGAACCCTATCTGCAAAAAAGTAATTGCAGAGAGTTTCAGCTAACGATTACTAAAGATTTGGAACGCTATAAACATGAAAAATTTTCTAGAAACTTTAGTAAAGTTGCGGCTTTTGTATTGGCGCACAATACCGAAGAAAACGTAAAGAATTTACATCCAGAATTATTATCCGGTCTTTTTTCAGACAATCAATTATATTCCAACAATAATAAAAACGATTAAAAATGGCACAACAATTCAATAACCGCGTGTACGGATTTGCAATGATTAAATCCATTAATTCCAACTACAATGCAGACTTTTCGGGTCAGCCGAGAAAGTTGCCAAACGGCAAGATTTACGCAACAGATAAGGCTCTTAAATATTCTATTCGTTACTATTGGAAACATGCTTTACAAGAGAACGTATTTTACTTCAAGTCGTTGACAGATGATATGTCGCCAAGAACGTTGGACGAAACTTATGAAAAGAATTTTGGAAAAATCACAAAGAAAGGCAACGAGTTAAGAAAAGAACTTCTTAAAAACATTCTTTCCGTTTTGGACGTGAAATTGTTCGGAGGAACCTACGCTGGAGCCACTAATATTTCCATTCATGGAACTTGTCAAATAACCCCTGGGTTAAATCGTTTTCCCGAAGATGTTATTTATTCCGAACAAATTATGTCTCCATTTAGAAACCCTGGCGAAAAGAGCAAAGAGAGTACCATGACCACCCTTGGCACACAGTCCAAATTGGAGGAGGGTCATTATGTTCACCATTTTTCTATCAACCCAAAAAACATTGAGGAAGATACAGAAAGAGTTGATGCGAAAGGACTTACACAATCGGATATAGATAAACTAAAGGAAGGTCTCAGAAAAGGTGCAAGCTTTTACGATAGTGCCGCTAAGGCAGGAACTGAAAACGAAATGCTTTTTTGGGTCAAACTTAAGGAAGGCTCAAAACTTGTAATGCCATCGTTTATTGAATTTGTAGATGTAGCCAAAGATGGCACCATAGATTTACGAAAGATTGCGACATACCTCAAAGATGATGCTGTAAAGCAAGAGATCGAGACCTTGGAAATTTATTATCACAAAGCAGTTACCAATGTTATCAACCTGCCAGAAAATGTAAATTTCCAAACTATTTAAAAAAATCTATGCAACTTATATCATTTGATTTGCAAAGTAATTTTGGCTTTTTTAGAAAACCCGAAACTAACAATACTCTGAATGTATCGTATAATATGATACATAAACCTGCCTTGCTAGGTATTTTAGGGGCAATTATTGGACTTGCAGGGTATCGAAAAAAAGGAGAGTTACCGGAGTATTATGAGAAACTGGCAGACTTGAAAATTGGCATTTCGCCCTTAGATCATGATAATGGTAATTTTTCAAAAACACCTATTAAATATTCCAATACGGTAGGCTATGCCAATAAAGGCACTAATTTTTTGACCGAAGAACTTACATTGATTTCACCGAAATATCGGGTATATCTCTTAATAGATGAGGCGATCGAAACACAGCGTCGTTTGTTGCGTAATTTGGAAACTGGAAACTCTGAGTTCATTCCGTATTTTGGTAAAAACGAATTTACGGCGTGGTGGGACAAACAATCGGTTTTGAAGTACAACTATACCCTTGCCGAGCTAAATAGACATAAAAGTGTTCCTATCCTTTCCTTATTCGTGAAAAATCAAAACATCACAAAAAATAGTGAAGTAGCCGAAGTTGATTTTCTAAGCGAATGGGAATCTGATGAAAATCCGTTTATGTATTTTGAGCGTTTGCCCGTGGGCTTTAACCTAGATTTAATGCAATACCAATTGGAAGAAATGGTTTTTAGCAATTACGAGATAAAGAACGCCCACACATTGCAAAACCTATATCATCTGACCACCGAAAATCGTTATGTGCAACTTCATTAATAGTATTTCGAACATATTGGCGGATTATAGGGAAAACGAAAGTATTGAAAAGCAATTATTAAATGCAGACGTCTATTATGCACATACCCCAAACAGAAATTCGTCGAAAAAACCGGAGACCTTGGCGGAGCATTTGGACTTGGTAAAAGATTATTTTGAAGCCACAGTGAAAATTCATAATCTGGACGAGCCGATAGACGGCCTTATTTTTGATTATTTGGCATCCTTTAGCGTTAATTCTAACCAACTGGCAAGCTATTTAAAGAAAGTATTCGTTCACTGTATTTGTTACCATGACCACGGGAAAGTCAACGAGAATTTTCAGGCGAGTCCTGAAAAGATGAACAATTCTTTTTTTTGGGGTAAGGAGAATTCTGGGAATACGATTGGAACACAACACTCTACCTTGAGTTCGTTTATTTTTCTTAGTCATAAAATCGATGAAGCCTTGATTTTATTCAAGGGAAAAGAACAGGTCATTGCAATGTCTTATATATTGATGTTTTCATATCCCATCTATAAACATCATGGTAAATATTTAGACGATGATTTTCTATCAAAATTGGTCAGGGAAAATCTATTGGCAGATAAATTAGAGGTTTATCTTTCTCTTTTTAAAAAAGAATGTAATTCAAAAATTGTATCACGAATTTTGCTAGGCCTTGAAAAAGCACTTCCAAGAATTGCATTTAGCGATTACGCCAGGTCATTTCATTTGTACCAATTGATACGATTGAACTTTTCCCTTTTGACCGCCTCGGATTATTTGGCTACCAACGAATATATGAACAAATCATCAATTACAGATTTTGGAGTATTGAGCAAAGAACGAATCGACGAAATTTTTGTAAAAGTAAGCACAAACGATTGGCTTGATGAACAGGAAACAAAACGAAACTTCAACGAAAAAACCTATCAGCAGCTAGCGGTTCTAAGTTTGAAAAAACCATCCAGAAAAAGCAACGAAAACCTTAACCTTCTGCGCCAGCAAATGGCAACCGAAGCAATACGAAACATACGGTTGAACCATGAAGAAAAACTATTTTATATCGAGGCACCTACGGGCGGTGGCAAAACGAACATTTCTATGCTGGTCACCTTAGAATTACTGAAGCTAAATCCCTATTTGAATAAAGTTTATTACGTTTTTCCATTTACCACCTTAATCGACCAAACCTACAAAAGCATCAAAGAAAACCTTGGATTAGGAGAAGATGAAATTGTCGCATTACATTCAAAAGCTGACTTTGGAAAAGAGGAGGATGAAGATGACGATTATGGTCAAAACCGTAAAAACTACATCAACCATTTGTTTTTGAACTATCCGTTCAGTTTACTATCTCACATCAAGTTTTTTGAGATTTTGAAGACCAATGCTAAAGAACAAAACTACATATTGCACCGGTTGGCTAATTCTGTCGTGGTTATTGATGAATTACAGACCTACGCCCCTCAACACTGGGACAAGGTTATTTATTTGGTTCAAAAGTATGCCAAATCATATAATATCAGGTTTGTGATCATGTCGGCTACTTTGCCAAAACTACATCGTCTTAATGTTGAAGCAGATACAGCTAACTTTGTTTATCTGTTGCCAAATGCTCGTTCAGATTATTTCCAAAATACCAACTTTAAGGATAGGGTCTCCTTTAATTTTGAACTTGCGGAAAAAAAGATTCATTTGACCGAATTAGCCGAAATATTACTCAAAGAATCCAAAAAATATTCATTATGTGACTATGGGCAGGTAAAACCAAAAGATAGCGTTTATACCATCATAGAATTCATTTTTAAAAAATCTTCCACCGAATTTTATAACGAAATCCAAAAAATAAATCATGGTTTTTTCGAAGAGGTTTTTGTGCTATCAGGCACAATATTGGAACATCGACGACGACATATCATCAACTTTTTAAAACGAAAAGAGAATCGTAATAAAAGAATTTTACTGATTACAACACAGGTGGTGGAAGCAGGGGTAGATATAGATATGGATCTTGGTTTTAAGGACAAATCGCTTTTGGACAGCGATGAACAATTGGCAGGAAGGATCAACCGTAACGTGGGCAAAGAAAACTGCCAACTGTTTCTGTTCAATTACGACAAAGAGGCACTAATCTACGGCGAGGACTACCGTTTACAAGTGACGAGAAATCTTTCAAAAAAAGAGCAACAACATATTTTGGAAAGCAAAGATTTCGATTTGCTCTATGATAAGGTTATCGCATACAAAAATAGTTCTAACCTTGAAGAACATAGAAAAGGATTCTATGATTATCTTCAATATATCGATAAGTTAAAATTTGAATCCGTACAGAAGCAATTCAAGCTTATTGAACAGGAGAATTTGGGTTGTTTTATTCCAATGAAAATTTCCATAGCTGTAAAGGGCGAAACAATCGATAACAATGAAGAAATCTTTACTACAAGCGATTTGCGGTTTTTATCCTCTTTTGAAGTTTTGCCAGATGTGAATTATAAGATATGTGGTGAAGAGGTATTTGACTTGTATATTGATTTGATATATTGCAAAAATGGATTCTTGGAAAAAAGAATACAACTCAAACGGATACAATCCATACTCTCCAAATTTGTATTCTCACTGTTTAAAACCTCCGCTATAGAGAGCCAATTAATTCATTTTTCAGATATGGAAAAAAGCATCTATGGTTATTATTATGTAGAAAATTGGAACGGTTTTTATAAGGAAGCATTTGGAATTGATGATAAGGAGTTTAATAGTGTTGATACCCAATTCCTATAGGTTTAGGCATGCAAAAACGATAATAATATCCTTTTTGTACATTCGAATGTGTAAAACATAATCAAAATAGCACATCTAGATGTACAAAAAAAGCTAAAAGGTGTCTTTTGGACAAGACAGAAATATAATAAAAGTGTGGATAGAAGTAGATAAAAAGCAAATTCTAGATAATATATTGGTAAATTGAAAGTAAACGCAACCCTCATAAATCTATATTGGATATACTGGAGCATGCTGACCCCTCTAAAGCCTAATCAATAAGTAACTGCCGTTCTGGCGGATGCTGACCCCCCTTTGAAAAATAAGATAGCTAGATTTTTAAATTATTCTGGAGCATGTTGACCCCTCTGGATGATTTATTTGGGAGCATGCTGACCCCCCTAGCTATTTTCTTTCTGGTTTTGGTTTATTTGATGAATACCATCAAAAAGATAACCAATGGCCGGAAAATCAAAACCAATGAGTCAAGTAAAACAAATACTTCGCCTGCACTGCCAGGGAAAAGGATTTAAAACCATTGCCAGGACCCTGTCGGTGAGTAAAAACACCGTG